>NZ_JAQQKV010000001.1 GCF_028550435.1 Asticcacaulis machinosus
TAAAACAAGGCCACTGTGTTGGCCTGCAAATCCAGCACATCCGCAGCCGAACGCGCGGTCACTTCCAGAACGAAAAATTCCAGAAGCCGCAACTGCACTTTTCGACTTAATTTACAGCGTTTTAAGCCCATATCGCCACCATAGATAAGTTGCCTTATCTACGACAGCCCCTACAATTTATGTAATAGTCTGACTATTCTCTTTCTCCCTACAAGTTTTCGTGGTAGCGCTATCATAACGGTGGAAAACGCCGATTAAATAACGGCTTTTTAATGCCGTGGACCAGGGAAGAGATTATGTCACCGATATATCACGGACTTCGCGTCCGTCTGTGAGCTGCGTTGCCCAAAGCTCAACCCATGTGTCCGGGCACGGTTGATCTATGGTTCGGCGGCATTTTACCTCTTTGGAAAAGTAAGCGTAAAAAACCGGCAGAGCGTAAAGCTGGATAATCAATAATCAGGAATCAGGAAGGAAAACAGATATGGCACATACCCTTAAGTACCACGTGGCCCGCTGGATCAGGAGCGGTTTGGCCGTTGGTGTAGCGGCTCTGGCCAGTTTAGCCGGGTCGTCTGCGATGGCGCAGGCGGATCACACCATGACGCCGATTGCGATCCCGGCGCAGCCAAAAGCGATTGAGTTGGGTACCGGCCCGCTGCCAGGGGCGACAGCACCGGAAGCCTGGCACAGCCAGTACGGCAGCGTCTTTGCGCGCAATGTCACCGTGGCCACCCTGACGCCCTTCTTACCCGATCCGTCAAAGGCGACGGGGGCGGCGGTGATTGTGGCGCCCGGCGGCGGGTTTCGGACTTTGTCGATGAACAACGAAGGCTGGGATGTGGCTCAGGCCCTGGCTGACCGTGGGGTGGCCGCATTTGTGCTGAAGTACCGCCTGAACCAGACGCCGCAGGATATGCCAGCCTTTGAACGCTCGATGGCCGAGATGTTCTCAGGTACCGCCCGCCGTCCGCCCGCGCCTGGGGATGCCTCGGTCACGCTGGCCCCTCAGATTGCTGATGCGCGCGCCGCCTTTGCGCTGGTGCGATCACGGGCCAAGGAATGGAAGGTTGACAGCGACCGTATCGGCATGGTCGGCTTTTCGGCGGGGGCCATGCTGACTATGGCGACGACCCTATATGGTCAGGACGCAAAACCGGCCCATATCGCCAATATCTACGGCCCTCTTGCTGCCGTTGAGGTTCCGGCGGGTGCGCCGCCTCTGTTTGTCGCTTTGGCGGCCGATGATCCGTTCTTTGCCAATGCGGGCTATGGCCTGATCGATAGCTGGCGCACGGCCAAGCGTCCGGTTGAGTTCCACCTCTATGAACAGGGCGGGCATGGCTTTGGCATGTACCCGAAGGAAACCACCAGCACCGGATGGTTTGAAGCCTATGTGCGTTGGCTGAGTATGCACGGCTACCTTAAGCCGAAAGCGTAAGGGGGGGGGAAGACGGGCGCGGCAAGCGAAATTATGTATCGTCACCGCGCCCGCACCGAAAAGGTGTTTTCAAACCGCGTTATGATCCTTATCGGCAGGGTCGCGTTTGCGGGCGGCCCACATTTCTATCTTTTCCTCAATCGGGTGAGCTACGATCAAAAGCAATAAAGCCAGCGCGCCCCCGATCAGGAACACCGGCCATGTGGCCAGTCCGGCGGCAATCCCTAAAGCCGCAGTTACCCAAACGGCGGCGGCGGTCGTCAGACCGTGCACTTTCATCTGATCCTGATCACGAATAACCACCCCGCCGCCGATAAAGCCGATACCGGCCATCACGCCCTGAATAACCCCTTGAATGGTGCGGCTGAGCGCATCGGGATGTCCCAAAAGCGCATCTATATGGGTGGAGGTGACCGCAACCATAGCTGCCCCCAAAGCCACCAGACCCAGGGTGCGCATACCCGCCGGACGACCGCGCACGTCACGATTGGTGCCTATAGCCATGCCAATGACAGTGGCGGCCAGAAGGCGCAGGCCAATATCCAGTGTTTCGGAATCCATGCTGCGCTCCCTGTATATTTATCTCTACACTGAGCATGATCCGGTTTGGCTAAAAAGACGATATCAAACCTTGATGATCCAGTTCTTACGGCGCAGATAATCCATGCACAGCCAGATGAAGGCGATGAACAGAATGACCGGGATCAGGGCGGCGGCGGCATCACCGACCACAGGTTTGGCCCAGTGGTACGGCAGAAGTGTCAGTTGCCAGCCGACCATGCCCGCAGCCAGATCATGCAGCACATAGGCGGCGATGGCATTGATGCCAAAAGCCAGCGGAATGTTGACAAGCGCGGTGCCTGCCGCATTGGGTTTGGCGTCCGTATCAAGTACGGCATGAAGCCCTGCCAGACAGATCGTGGTGATGCCGCAGGTCACCAGCACAAAGGTGCTGGACCAGATGTCTTTGATGACCGGAAACACGAACGCCCAGCCGATCCCGGCGACCAGCATGGCAACACCGGCACCGAGTACGGGCAGAGCTGAATTCTTGCCCTTACGGCCTAGAAGATACTCACCGATCGCCACGCCGATCAGGCCATGCGCCAAGGCGGGCAGGGTGCCCAGCAGCCCTTCGGGGTCGTAGCCTTCGGGGCCTTTGACATAGTTGTGGTTGCCTGCGCCGAACATGGCGCGATCTACCGAGGCCACGAAATTATGGCCGCGCTGCCAGATATCATTTGGTAATCCATCTAGGGCGGGGGCCAGACTGAGCGGCCAGTACAGGGCTAAGATGGCGATGATGATCCCAATGCGCACCTTTGGGCCACACAGGAAAAACAGCAGTGCGCATCCGCCGTAGACCAGACCGATGCGCTGAAGCACGCCCCAGAACCGCCATGTCGTTTCAGACAGAGCCGAAAACCACCACAGATTGGCCAGAATAAACCCGATCAGAAACAACCTGAATGTGCGCCAGAAAATCTTAAGCGCCTGATCTGCGTTCAGGCCGTTCAATTGGCGGGCGCGATCAAGCGCCATAGGGATGGATACCCCGACCATCATCAGAAAGGCCGGAAACACCACATCGGCGATCATCAGCCCATCCCAATGGGCATGAAGCAGCGGCGGATAAACCTCAGCGTTCTGGCCATATTTCATGCCCGCGGTGGCATTGACGAGGATCATACCCATGACCGTCAGTCCGCGCAGAACATCAAGCGAGATCAGTCGAGGTGGTTTGGTGGTATCGGTCATGGCTGGGTATCCGAAGCGGGTCTGAAGGTAATCTGATCGATCACAAAGACCGGATCAAGTGAGGGGCGGGTAAATCCGATGCACAGGTCGTGATGGCCGGTTTGAGCGGGCACTGCGCCGGTTACGGTTGTCAAACGCGGGTTGGTTTTGATCGTGTCTGGTAAGGCTAAGGTGGCAAGGGGTTCACCTTCGCAGGTTGGAGCATTGCCGATGCGCTTGCGGATAAACATTTCACCATAAGGTGTGGCGGGTGGCTCAAAGCTGACCTTACGGCGGCCATTGACGGTCAGGAAGTTGAAGGGCACCTGACCGACGACGGCACGGATATCAAGACCGTGGGACAGATCAGCCTGCGGCCACAGCCAGCACGACTGATATACATTGACGGCAAACACGGCCCGGTCTTCGCCGGGGGCGTCGTCCTCAAGATGGTGGGGGAAGGGCTCGCCGCAGGTTTGCAACTGATGGCTTTTGCGGGTGGCAACGGTATCAGGGTTTATAGCGTAGCTGCGCTCCCGCCCCAGAGGTGCGCCATTAATATAGGTTTGGGCCGTAATGTGGGCGGGCATGGCGACGTCAAGTGGGACGGTATAGGTTTCAGGCGCTGCGCTGTTCAGGCGATAACGTATCTCACCGAGGCTCAGGTGATTAATCAGGGTGAGCTTGGTGGTATCGCCTGCGCGTTCATAAGCTATATCCGGCTCGAACGGGATGGTGTTGTATGTTACTCCCAGCGCATCCAGTCGTTTGAGCGTCGCGGGCAGGTCCGCGCTGAACCGGCTCCAGTCGCGCTTACTTTGAGGTGACCAGCCGACTTCGGACAGGGCAATCAGGCGCGGAAACACCATCGTCTCAACGCGGCGGGCGTGGCGCATGTGCTCAGTCCAGACATTGGCCTGCACGCCGATGATGTGAGCTTCGCGCTCCGGCGTGATGCCTTCGGGTGTGGAGTCGAAGTCATAGACATCGCGCAGGCTGGCGATCCGTCCACGGCCTGGTGGCTCATCCGGTGAGGCACTTTGGGCGCTGTCGAGATACAAGACAGGCTCTGGCGACAAAACCGTGTCGTGGCCGAGGGCTGCGGCCGCAACAGCGCCATCCAAACCGCGCCAGCTCATGACTGTGGCGTCAGGCGCCAAGCCGCCTTCCAGAATTTCATCCCAGCCGATCATGCGCCGTCCGCGTTTGGCAATATGCTGGCCTATGCGCGTGATGAACCAGCTTTGCAGTTCATCCTCATCTTTCAGGCCAAGGTCTTTGATACGCTGCTGGATGTAGGGGCTGGCGCGCCACTGGTTCTTGATGGCCTCATCGCCGCCGATGTGGATGTAATCGGACGGGAACAGATCCATGACCTCATCCAGCACATCGGTCAGGAACCGGAACGTCGCATCGTCTATATTAAAGAGATAGGGGTAGACGCCCCATTTGTTCATGCTCTCATTGGGCGGTTGTCCGGTGACGCCAAATTCCGGGTAGGCATGGACGGCCGCCAAAGCATGGCCGGGCATTTCAATTTCGGGAACGATGGTAATATTGCGGGCGCGCGCATAGGCTATCAGTTCGCGCACGTCATCCTGTGTATAAAAGCCGCCATAGCGTAAGAGGGCACCTCTTGCGTCAAACCCTTGCGCCCCGGCCAGTTGGCGAAAGGCGGAAGCCTCCGTCAGCTTAGGATAGCGTTTGATCTCCAGCCGCCAAGCCTGATCGTCGGTCAGGTGCCAGTGCAGGACATTGAGCTTATGGACAGCCATGGCGTCAATCAGCAGGCGGATATCGGATGGGCTTTGATAATGACGCGCCGAGTCGAGCATCAATCCGCGCCAGCCATAGCGGGGTTGATCCTTTATAGTGAGCGCGGGCAGAGTCGAGTTCTGTTGGGCCAATTGCCAAAGGGTCATAGCCCCGTAAAACAGCCCTTCGCGATGGGGCGCCGTTATGGTGATGCCTTCAGGGATAATATCAAGCCTGTAGGCTTCGAGCGCAGAGCTTTCGATATCGCCGCGCCTGAAACGAATAGCGGCTGGGGTTTGAGGGGGATTCACGAGCTTAAGGCGAACCCCGGTGGTCTGGATGAGCAGGGATTGAAACTGCTTCGCGACCCCATAGGCTTCGATATCACCGGCTGGGGTCGCTATCGCAATGCCGGAAGTCAGCCGGAAGTGGCCGTTTGTGGTTACGAGATCAGCGGGGGCTGGCGTGAGGTGAACCGCTTGCGCGGCTTCAGCGCCGTGAGCCGAAGGCACATATAATCCGGCAAATATCCCGGCAAGCCAAAGCCCAAAGCCTAAGGGGTTGCGGTATTGGTTTCTCATCAGAGTGATAACTGCGTCTTCTTGCTTGCTTTTCATTGTTACCAATTAAATACCTATTGGCGGTTTTGTGTGATTTTTTACGTCTAAAATAGGGGGTTAAATATAACACACTGTCAATGGAATTTTGTAACTTTGCTATTATTGGAGGTATCATAAGGCCGCATTCTGTGTGTGTTTTATTGTGGTTTGTGTGGAAAGTAAATATAAAACAGCATGTTATGTTTTGATTTTGTGGCGGCCTGGCATTGTGTCGTTTTTGTGTAGACAGTCTTGGGGAACTGTGTTTTGTTGATAATGCCAATATTTAATTGGTAATGCCAATGTGATTTTTGAATGCCGCTTGTGCGGGTTGAAATGTCCGAGTGGTATGGGTGCGTCAGGTGGATGGTGATGCCGTTGGGGAACTATCCGGCAGCCGTCTTTATCGGCGTTATCGCGGACTTTATGGGCCAGAGCCACTTTCATTCAGGGGAAGGGCGGCCGGGGATTATTGGAGGGTTTCAGGGTATGAAGAGTTTACCTAAAATATCGCGCGCACGTAGTCGCCTTCTGGCGGGGTCGGTGCTGGCGAGTGCGGCCGTTTTGGCCTTTGCAGGGCCTGTGCTGGCTCAGGAGGCGGCCGATACGGATACGACCGAGGTTGTGGTGGTTGGCGCGCGTAAAAACCTGCAATCGGCGCAGCAGATCAAGCGCAACGCCGATACGGTCGTCGATTCGATCACGTCTGAGGATATTGGCTCTTTTCCCGATAAGTCGGTGGCCGAAGCCCTGCAACGGGTGGCCGGTATTACCGTAACGCGCTTTGCCGGTACGGACGATACCTCGCACTTTTCGGCCGAACCGTCGGGGGTGATCGTGCGCGGCCTGCCGCAGGTGCGCTCGGAATTTAACGGTCGCGATACCTTCTCGGCCAACTCGTCGCGGGGCCTGAGCTGGGGCGATATCTCGCCGGAACTGATGGGCCGGATCGATGTCTATAAGAACCAGACCGCAGAGCTGATCGAAGGCGGTATCGCCGGGTCTATTGATCTGCGCACGCGTCTGCCGTTTGACTCCAGAGGCCGGTCAATGGGTCTGACGGTTGACTTTTCTTATGGCGATCGCGCCGAAAAGTGGGCGCCGTCCGTATCAGGCATCTGGTCTGACCGCTGGGAAACGGAACTGGGTGAGTTTGGCCTGATGGGCAATCTGGCCTATTCCAAGGTCATCACGGCTTCCGAAGGTGTGCAATATGACCGTATGGCCATTTTCGATGTCGACGCGTTCGGGCCGGGCCTGAGCTATGTGCCATCTGGCGTCTATATGCGCGAAAATATCTATGACCGCCGCCGCAAAGGTATATCCCTGGCCGGGCAGTGGCGCTCCAACGACCGTACCATGATAGCCACCGCGCAGTTCAATCGCTCAAGCTACGATAACTCGTGGAAAGAGCGCTCGATCTATTCGTCAGCATTCTCGATCTATGGTTCGGCGACGGATTCGATTGTGACGGACGGAGCCTTGCTGGGGGCGCTGACCGGTACTGATCCGCTGGTATTCGACGATCAGGGCAATTTTGTCAGCGGGTCATGGTCGGGCCCGACGCTTTATCGCGGTGAGGGGCTTGCGGCAGGCTTGCTGCTGGCCGGCAATGAGTTGGGCCAGCCGTTCTTTAATCAATGCTATTCATGGGAAGGCTGCGTTGGGCGTCAGGCACCGCAACTGGATACAGCCTCAAACCGTTTGAAAAACAACCAGTTCACGCAGGATGCTTCACTTAATTTCAAGTGGAATCCGACCGAAAAGCTGCGCCTGAATTTCGATGCGCAGTATGTTGAATCCGAAGTGAAAAACTATAACGCTTCGGCGCTGGCGCGCACCTTTGTCAACACCTATGTCGATGCGTCGGGGAAGTATCCGACCCTGACGTTTGAGCCTGAAGCGGCGGAAAACATCAATCTGTCGCCAGGTGGGCTGAATAACGCCAACAACTATTCGTACTATGCGGTCACGGAACATACCGAAGACTCTGACGGCACCGAACTGGCGCTGCGGGCCGATGCTGAATACGATTTTGATGGCACATGGCTCGATTCGATCAAGGTTGGGGTGCGTTATGCGGACCGTGATCAAACAGTGCGCTGGGGGGCCTATAACTGGGCTAACATCGCTAACACCTGGGCCAGTTCCGGCCCGTACTATAATATCGACAAGCCGATCTACGGCGACGGCTCATTCGAATATTACACCTTTGATTCCGACTTCTTTGACGGCAATCAGATGAACCATCACACCTTTGCCTTCTTCAGCATGGATCGCCTGATGGATCGTGAAGGCTTTGGTGAGACCTTGCGGGCGGATCGTGTCAAAGGCCCCGGTTACACCTTGACAGGTGATGATTTCGCGCCGGTCTGTTCGGGTATTGGCTATCGTACCGGTGAAACCGTTATAAGCGATTACGGCTGTTACCTGCCGAACGAAATCCTGAAATTCAATGAAAAGACCAGTGCGGCCTATTTCATGCTGAAATTTGGCGGGCCGGACGCTACGATTGGCGGTATTGGCGTTTCGGGTAATATTGGTGCGCGTTATGTCGAAACGACCGATAAGACCGAAGGCTCGGTGACCTATCCGGTGGCTTTCTCAAGTGCAGCCTTGGTCTGTACGCGGCCGACGGCCCCGGCACCGGGGGCTCCTGTGCCGCCGCCAACCACCGGCTGTGTGGTCGGGCCTGAAGAAATCGCCTTCAACAATGGTGGTTTCGTCCTGTCGTCAGCCGAGGCCAAGCATGAGCACTGGCTGCCCAGCTTTAACCTGAAACTGGATGTGACGGATGAATGGGTGGTGCGTCTGGCGGCGTCTCGTGCGCTGTCGCGTCCGGATGTCGGCCTCCTGCGCAACTATGTAACGATTGGCCGGATCAGCCCGAACCTGTCGAACAGCAGTGATCCGAATATTATCCGTAACCCGGCCGGGGATATTGTTGGATATAACTGGCAGTATCAGGCCAATTCCGGCAACCCGTATCTGGAGCCGATCACGGCCGATCAGTTTGATATTACGGCTGAATATTACTTCGCGTCGGTAGGGTCGTTTACGGCCACGGCCTTCTATAAGAAGTTCAATAACTATATTCAGGCCGGCACCTATAATCTGGATGTGACCAATAACGGTGTAACCCGCACGGTTCTGGTCGAGGGCCCGATGAATGGTGATGGTGCCAAGATTTTCGGTCTCGAAGTGGCCTATCAGCGCTTCTTCGACTTCCTGCCCGCACCTTGGGACGGTCTGGGCGTTCAGGCCAACTATACCTACGTCAAGAATGACGGGATCGAGACCACCCACCTGACCAATGAAACCGGTCAGGGAACGGGCGGCGGCGGCGTGACTTACGACGCCACGGCGGTCAAGGCCGATGCTCTCGAAGGCGTGTCTGAAAACGCCTACAACCTCGTGATGATGTACGAAAAGGGTAAACTCTCCGCCCGTCTGGCCTATAACTGGCGCGATGAGTTCCTGGTGACGGCCATCGACTGCTGCGTCGGCTTGCCGGTCTGGCAGGAAGCGGCCGGGTATCTTGATGGCTCTGTTCGCTATCGGGTCAATGATACGCTGGAACTGTCGGTTCAGGGTTCTAACCTGCTGGGTGAAGACACCGTGCTACTGCAACAGGTCAACAATGACGGCCTGCTCAAGCCGAACGCCTGGTTCAAAAACGACCGTCGCGTTCAGGTGGGGCTGACGCTTAAATACTAAGCCGTCCTCAGCGGTTGGAATGTGGCGCATCACCGGATCGGTGGTGCGCCATTTTTGTATAATAAATTGATTTTCATGACTAAATTATTTTCCTGAACGCTTGTGGACTTATGATTTGTCTGTAATCATCCTCAGCATAAGGTGAGGGCGTAATGAACAAACTGAAAGTCGTCATTGTGGGGGGCGGAACGTCAGGCTGGATGACGGCGGCGGCCTTTGCCGGCGTCACAAAGCGTGAGCAGGTTGAGGTGCAACTGATCGAGTCCGATGAGATCGGCACCGTTGGCGTCGGTGAGGCGACCTTGCCGCACATCAAGGATTTCAACGACTATATCGGCATCAATGAGGCCGAATTCATGCGCAAAACCCAAGCCACGATCAAGCTGGGGATCGAGTTTGTCGACTGGGGTAAGATTGGGAATCGTTATTTCCATCCGTTCGGAAAGTTCGGGGCGCCGATGGGGGCAACTGACTTTTTCCAGATGTGGCTGCGGGCTCGCAAAGAGGGCCTTGAAGCGCCGCTTGAGGATTTTTGCTACGCCATAGTGGCCTCAAAACAAAACCGGTTTGAGTTTCCGTCACGGGACGGCAATTCGGTCAAGGCGTCTTACGCCTACGCCTATCATTTCGATGCGTTTTTATATGCGCGTTTTCTGCGGGAGTTTTCCGAAGCGCGCGGCATTATCCGCACCGAGGGCAAGATCACGGATGTAACGCTGGATCAGCATAGCGGTGATATCCGGTCGGTCACCCTGGCGTCGGGTGAGGTAGTTACCGGCGATCTGTTTATCGACTGTTCGGGGTTCAGAGGGCTGCTGATTTCGGGCGCGCTCAAGGTCGGTTATCAGGACTGGACGCCGTGGCTACCCTGCGATCGGGCAGTGGCGGTGCCGTGTGATCGAACCACAAACGAGATAACCCCTTACACCCGCTCGACCGCCCGCGCGGCGGGCTGGCAGTGGCATATCCCGCTTCAGCACCGCACGGGGAATGGCTATGTCTATTCCAGCCGGTTTATTTCGGATGATGAGGCGGCGGCGACACTTCTGGCCAATCTTGATGGTGCGGCTCAGGCCGATCCGCGCCCGTTACGCTTTACGGCCGGGCGGCGGGAAAAGTGCTGGCATAAGAACTGTGTGACGATCGGGTTGGCCAGTGGATTCCTGGAGCCGCTGGAATCGACCAGTATCTATCTGGTGCAGATGGCGATTACATTCCTGCTGAGATTGCTGCCGCGCGAGCATGTAATGGATCAGACGCTTGAGGACGAATTTAACCGCCTGATCGATGTCGAATATGAGCGGGTGCGCGATTTCCTGATCCTGCATTACCACGCCAATACGCGCACCGACGCGCCGATGTGGCAATACTGCCGTGACATGGATATTCCAGACAGCCTGCGCGACAAAATCGCCCGCTTTAAGCATCGCGGCTATATCCACGCCTATGCCGATGGCCTGTTCGCGCCGCCAAGCTGGCAGGCGGTGTTCTTCGGGCAGGACATAGTGCCGGAGCGCTATGATGCGCTGGCCGAAGTCATGGATCGGGACGTGCTGCTGACGCGCATGACGGATTTGCGCACGCTGATTGCGGACGGTGTGTCGACCATGCCGGGCCATGATGACTTTATTCGCGGCTATTGCGATGCCGGTAAGGCAATAGAGGCTGTGCGATGATTGCGTCGCCTGCGCCGCCTAAGCGGGTCGTCATCGTCGGCAGTGATATCGACGCCTGGCTGAGCGCCAATACCGTGCTGCGGGCCTTGGCGACCCACGGCGTTGAGGTCAGTGTGGTCGAGACCCGCGCTCACCTGACGCCTTCGGATGTGACTGAGGCCCTGCCGGAGTTTCGTAAATTCATGCGGCTGCTCAACCTGCCCGAAGCGGCGGTGCTGCAATCAGGCGCCGGGGCACTTAGTCTTGGGCAGCGCTTTGCCAATTTTTCGGGCAAGGGCGCGTTTATGAATGCTTATGGCCCAACGGGGCCGGCGTCTTTGAGCACCAATTTCGTCCAGCACTGGGTGCGGGCGCGCCAGATGGGGCTACCGGCGGAGTATGAAACCTTCAACCTGACCGCTATGGCGGCCCAGACCGGACATTTGCTTATGCCTGCGCAGGCGGTGGCAGGGACAATGCCTAGCGAATATGGCTATCATCTGATGGCGGCCGGATTGGCTTCGTTTCTGAAAGCCGTTGCGGTGCGCCGTGGGGCCAAGGTTTATGCCGGTGAGCATTTTGGTCTGAAACGGGCGCAAGACGGGGCCATCTCAGCGGTTTTGGCCAGCGACGGTGCGGTCATCGAAGGCGATCTGTTTATTGATGCGACGGGCGCACAAGGCCGGTTAATCGGTGCGCTTGAGGCGACGAATTCAGAAAGCTGGCGCGATCTCTATCCGTGCAACCGGTTGCTGACGGCGGCCACAGGTGTGTTCCGACCGCTGCCGCTCTATGCTCAAATATCGGCCAGCCGTCATGGCTGGTGGGGGTTATATCCGCAGCGAAGTCAGACCACGCTTCAGATGGCCTTTGATGGCGAACGGCTGAGTGACGATGAAGCGCTTGAGGCCGCCCATAGCCTGTCGGGGCAGGCCCTGTCGGGTATTTCAGTGCAGGAGATGACGCAGGGTATGCGCTCGCAGCCGTGGGTGCAAAACTGTCTGGCGGTAGGGGCTGCGGCGGCACGGTTCGATCCGCTGGACGCAGCGCCCCTACAATCCCTTCAGATTGCCCTAAGCCATCTGGTGGCGCTCTATCCGGTGACGGCTGATATGGCGATTGAGCGCGATATCTATAATCAAACGGTGTCCGATCATTACCGCCGCCTGCGTGATTATCAGTTGGTGCGCTACAGACTTAACCGGCGTTTTGATGATCCGCTGTGGGATAGAGCGCGCGATATGGCGACGCCCGACGCTCTGGCCTATAAGCTTAAAGTGTTTGAGGCCCGCGGTCTGATGGTGCGCTATGACCATGAAAGCTTTAATGAGGATAGCTGGCAGATGCTGGCTATTGGTCATGGCCTGATCCCAAAGTCCTATGATCCGCAGATCGACCATGCCGATGAGGCTGCCACAATGCGTACCTTCCAGAGCCATCTGGCCGTCATCAGGCAGCAGGTCGGGATTATGACACTACACGAAGAGGCGCTGATGGCGGTGGTGCAGGCGACACCGGCATGACGGCCGTGGGTAAAACCGTCATTGTCGGCGGCGGCACCGCGGGCTGGATGGCCGCAGCCGCGATTGCCCGAGCCATTGGCACTGATCATCACGAGATCTGCCTGATCGAGTCCGATGCCATTGGCACGGTTGGGGTGGGCGAAGCCACTATCCCGCCCATACAGGATTTTAATGCCTTTCTGGGCATCGACGAAGACGACTTTATCCGTGAGACGAAGGCGACGTTCAAACTGGGGATCGAGTTTATAAACTGGCGCAAGCCGGGGCATACATATTTCCACCCCTTTGGCGTCTATGGCCGGGATTTTGACGGCATACCCTTTCAGCACTTTATGCTCAGGGGATTGAAGGACGGTGTGGCCGCGGACTATGGCCTCTACAATCTGGAGACTATGGCGGCGCGGGTGGGAGCCTTTGCACGGACATCAAAAGGCGCACCGGTCGGCTATGCCTATCATTTTGACGCGGGGCTTTATGCCCATTACCTGCGCCGCTATGCCGAACGGCGCGGGGTTAAGCGGATAGAAGGTGAAATTACCGATGTCACCTTAAACCCCGATGATGGGTTTATCCGGTCGGTGACGCTGAAAACCGGCGCGGTCGTGGCGGGTGATTTCTTTATCGATTGCTCTGGTTTCAGGGGGCTGCTGATCGAGCAGGCGCTGAAATCCGGCTATGAAGACTGGTCGAAATGGCTGCCCGCCGATCGGGCGGTGGCGGTGCCGTGTGCCACCCCTGCCGGTGATATCCTGCCCTATACCCGATCAACGGCGCGTGAAGCGGGATGGCAATGGCGCATCCCGCTTCAACACCGGATCGGCAATGGCTATGTCTTTTCAAGCGCGTTTATCTCGGAATCTGAGGCGACCGACACCCTGATGGCCAACCTGGATGGTGAGGCGCTGGCTGAGCCGCGCGTGCTGAAGTTTGTCACCGGCCGCAGGCGTCAAAGCTGGGTCAAAAACTGCGTGGCGCTGGGGTTATCGAGCGGGTTTCTGGAGCCGCTGGAATCGACCAGCATCCACCTGATCCATGCCGGTGTGATCCGGTTGCTGGGGCTATACCCTAAATCCGGTTTTGTGCCCGCGGTCATTGATCGGTTCAACCAAGAAATGGAATCCGACTATACCACCGTCAAGGATTTCCTGATCGCCCACTATCATGTGACCGAGCGCGACGACACACCGTTCTGGGCCTATTGCCGTAACTATGACCCGCCCGATAGTTTAAAGGCGCGGCTGGAACTTTACCGGTCGTGCGGGCAGGTCATGCCGACGGTGCTTGAGCTATTCAAAGATACCAACTGGTTTGCGATCCTGATGGGGCAGGGCCTGGTGCCCGATGATTATCACACCATTGCCGACCGTCTACCGGACGATGAACTGCGTCTGCGGCTGGATGAGGTGCGAAGGCAGGTGGCCGCGAGATTGGCGGATTTGCCGCGCCACGGCGATTATATCGCTAAAATCATCAATCCTTAAGGGCGGCCTTAGCGGTTGTGATCAGGCGATGATCGTCGGTGTCCTGGGAGATTTCCCACACCATAATCCCGGCACCTTTGTCTGCGGCCAGTTTGGTCTTTTTCTGTAAGGTTTCCAGACCGTTGTAGGTGACATATGAACACCCGCCGCAGCGTTTGCCGATTACATCCGTTTTGAGAATGTCCTCACCATAACGGGCAATCAGATCGCGCATCCCACCGTAACCGTCCTTATAGTCGCCAAAGCCGTAGCCATAAAATGGCACGCCCAGCACCAGCTTATCTTTGGGGACACCACGCGCGCGCCACAGATCCATATCGCGCTTTGCCTGTGACAGCGGGGAGTGCTCATCGCCCGGTGTGCCCCAGCTTGGGCCGATAGCGTCATAGGCCATGACATTGACCAGATCGAAATAGGGGATGGACGATATCGGTATCATGCCGCCTTCATAGGAGGCCGTGGCGCAGGTCAAAAGCTTGCCCCGCGCTTTCAGGGCTGCGCTCAAGGCCGCAATAAACGGCGTGTAATTTCCGGCCTTATCGATCTCGGTCAAAAGGGCACCTTCGATATCGACATCAAGGCCATCAAGGCCATAATCATCGACCAGCTTGATCAGATCGGCCACCACAATATCGCGGTTATGCGGTTCCAGCATGATACGCCAGTCCCCAGAGCATTGCGGAATAGTCCCGCCGCCGAGTGACACCAGAACCTTGACGCTCTTGGCATGGGCCAGATCCACCGCGGTGCGTAAGGATTCGCTCGTGACCTGAACTCCGCCCGCGTCAGGCATGCAGGTCATCTTGCCATCTGATACGACGGCTCCGGTCGGGTCAGGATTGATGAACGACAGATTGAGGTGGGTGTATTGACCAATATCAGCCTTGGCCATGATCGGCCCCATGCCCTTGAAGGCCGGAACATAACCAATAACGACCGGAGCTTTGGGTTCTGCGAGCGCGGGCTGAGTGGCCAGAAGAGCCGTGATCACTGCGGCAATTTTGGTATTCATTGGTATTGTTTTTCCCCGATGCTCACATTTCTGTTTATTGAATTATGGTGTTAAAATTTACGGATTTGCAATGTTCATTTTCTGGAAGTTTGCCAAATTTTCCATAATATATTGAAATTAATATGTAAAAATATGGACGAGATGTGCGGGGTCATAATGTGTAAAAAGAATATATCAAAATAAATACCAATATAGACCAAAAAGTCATTTTTAGCTTGAAATCAGCGTAAAAACGCGAAAGACTTCACGTCGGGCCCCGCGGCAGGACATGTCGGTGGTGTCTGACCTTAAAGGGCTTTCCTTCCCTCGGTAAGCCGACTTCCGGAGCGCGCCGACTGTGGTATGGTCGCGGCGCGCTCCGTTTTTTACAGATTTGGGGCGACGGGAGCAGATCATGAAAACATGGCTATTGGCAGGGGTTGCGGTGGCGTTGATGAGCGGCGCTATGGGGGCGCAGGCCGCGCCGGCTACGCTTTTGCAAAGCGAACTGGATCGCTTTGCATCGGATCTTGGCTACCGCTATACGATCGAGGACAATAAACCGGCCTGTCCGCAAGGGGGAAATGGCTGTTTTTTATCTGAAATTGAGGTGCGTTTGCCGCAAACCCTGCCGGACGATCTGGCGGCGGGGAAATTCACGCTTTATGTAAGCTTTGTGACGCGCCTGCTCGGTATCGACAGCGGACTGTTTGATCTCAAATTCATCAATGGTGATCTCTATACCCTGACACCTAAGGCCGGTGTAAAGCTGAAGGCCGGGCAGACGATTAAGATCAAGGTCTGGGGTGAGGGGCAATTCTATTCCGCCTATTACCCCATGCCGAATGTCTATGCCGTGTCCGGTGATCTGAAAGCGGTGACCATCGCGGCCACAAAGCCCTATATCGATCCGGAAACCGGCCTTGAGAGTCTGCCGTTTGTGACGCCGATGACCGATGAGGCGAAACTGGCTACCAAACATGCCGATGATCAGACGCAGTGGCTGACGCCGGAGCGGGCCTTTACGCAGAACGCGGCACGCACGGTGGCGCAGGCAAAACCCGAAATCGTTATCCTGCCAACGCCGGCCAAGGTGACATGGCTAGAAGGCCCTGTGGTGGATATGACGGGTGGTGTCGACCTTAGCCTAAAAGGTGTGACGGCTGAGCAGATCGGGAATGCCTTAAATGACTTCAGGGGCGTTTCAGATGTCGATGCAAAGCCAGCCAGGCTTAAGGTGACCGTGGATGCCAAATCGGGCATAGCGGCCGAAGGCTACAGGCTCAAAATCGAAAAGGGTATGATTAGCCTTACGTCTGCTGATGCTGCGGGGGCCGCCTATGGCCTGACGTCACTGGCGCAGCAGGCGGCCCATGATAAGGGCAAGCTGAAACCGATGCTGATCGAAGACGCGCCGCGTCTTCCGTTCCGCGGGCTCCATGTCGATGTGGCGCGTAATTTCCATTCCAAAGCCGAAATGCTGAAAATCATCGATCAGATGGCGGAATTTAAGCTCAACAAGCTGCATTTCCACCTGGGCGAGGACGAAGGCTGGCGGGTTGAGATCAAGGCTTTGCCGGAGCTGGCGACCGTTGGCAGTACGCGCTGCCATGACCCGAAGGAAGACATCTGCCTGCTGCCGCAACTGGGGGCGGGGCCAGATGCGGATACACCGGTAAATGGCTATTACAGTCAGGCCGATTACATCGACATTCTAAATTATGCCAAGGCGCGCCATATCGAGGTCATTCCGTCCTTTGATATGCCCGGCCATTCGCGCGCCGCTGTCCGGTCGATGGAAGCACGCTATCGCCGTCTGATGGCTGAAGGCAAGCCCGATGAGGCCAATCTGTACCGGCTGGTCGAACCCGAAGACACCACGGTTTACGATAGCATCCAGCATTATAATGACAACACGCTCAATGTCTGTATTCCGGCCACCTACCGTTTTCTGGATACGGTGATTGATGAGGTCGCGGCCATGCACCAAGCGGCGGGGGTGCCGCTCAAAAAATACCATATCGGGGCCGATGAAACGGCCGGCGCATGGTCTAAGTCTCCGGCCTGCCAGAAACTGATGGCGGCGGAAAAGCTGGAGCCTAAACAACTGTCGGCCTATTTCATCGAAAAGGTTTCCAACCGTCTGGCTGAACGTAACATTGAGGCGGCGGGCTGGAGCGACGGCATGGGGCATACCGATGCAGCGAAAATGCCGAAAGCCGTACAAAGTAATATCTGGAGCGGCCTGTTCACGGGTGCCGCGGCTGAAGCCCACAATCACGCCAATCGTGGCTGGGATGTGGTGATTTCGATCCCTGACACCTTCTATTTCGACATTCCGCAAAGCGTTGATCCGATGGAGCGCGGTTATGACTGGCCGTCACGGGTGACCGATACCTATGAGGTGTTTGGCTTTATTCCTGAAAACATTCCGGCCAATGCCTCGTGGCTGAAAGATATTCGGCACAAACCCGGCACGATCGAGGACAAAACGCCGCTAAATGCCGGATTGAAATTCAAAGGCCTGCAAGGGCAACTCTGGTCGGAAACCGTGCGCAGTGATGCTCAGGTCGATTACATGCTGTTCCCGCGTGTGCTGGGGCTGGCCGAGCGGGCCTGGCATAAGGCGGCGTGGGAGCCGCAATATAGGGCGGGTGAATCTTACACTTATCATGACGGCAAGGTCGATCGCGTGGCGCAAGCTAAAGACTGGCAGACCTTCCGCGATAAGATGCCGGTGCATCTGCAAAGGCTTGAGGCCGCCGGTGTCGAGTACCGTATCGCGCCACCGGGGGCGCGGGTTGTAGGCGGCAAACTGGAAGTCAACACCGAGTTCGCGCATCCGGTCGAATACCGTTTGGCGGGCGGGCAATGGCAGGTCTACACCGGGCCGGTCGCGGTGACGGGGGCGGTTGAAGTCCGTGCCCGTAGCTATGATGGCAAACGGGCTGGGCGCTCATCAAAGGTGGGGGGATAGTATGCGGATAGTGATTGCCATTGCCGCGCTAATGGCTGGCGCCGCTCAGGCGGAAGCGCCGGCGGGTTATAAACTGGTCTGGGCCGATGAATTTACCACCGATGGTCAGCCCGATCCGGTCAACTGGAGCTTTGATACCCATGCCAATAAAATAGGCTGGTACAATAATGAGCTTCAGTACTATTCCGCCGGTCGCCCCGAAAATGCCCGTCAGGAAGAGGGCAAGCTGATTATAACGGGCCGTAAAGAGCGGCTGGAGAGCATGGCCGATTATGGTGGTCAAAACTATACATCGGCGCGCCTGATCAGTAAGGGCAAGCAAACCTTCACTTACGGCTTTTTTGAAATCCGCGCCAAAATGCCGTGCGGAAAGGGCACATGGCCCGCGATCTGGATGCTGGGGGAGACGGCCGGCTGGCCCGATGGCGGGGAAATCGACATTATGGAACATGTGGGGAAGGATCCTGAGACCATCCACGGCACTATCCACAACCGCTCGACCGCCGGTACATCCGGTAAGGGCAACAGCATCCACATGCCGGATGCCTGCTCGGCCTTTCACAACTACCAGATCGAATGGACAGCCGATAAGATCGACTTCTTTGTCGATGGCCGCAAATACCATACATACGTCAACGAAGGCAGCGGCGTGTCTCAGTGGCCGTTCAATAAGGCGCAGTATGTGTTGCTCAACCTGGCCATCGGTGGGGCTATGGCTGGTGAGGTCGATGACGCGGTTTTGCCGGCTGAATTTCAGATCGACTATGTGCGGGTGTATCAGAAAGACTAAGCACGTGTGACGAACATATTGGCGGTCAGGCGGCCCTTGCCAGGATCGGTGGATAGCTTTGCCGGGGCGACAATGGCTGAATGCAGCAGGTTGGAATTATAGATTACCAGCCGGTTATACTGCGCCTCGACCTTTCCAATCAGGGTGAAATCATCATCTGAGCCGTCAAAATAAGCGCGAGGGCGGGCCTCAAGGCGGGGCAGGGCGGTGCTGATGTGGCGGTTATAGCCATCGGCATAGGCAGGCGTCAGGGTTTCAAGCCCGCTCAGATTATGGCGATAAAAGCCGGTCGCCCCATGCTCCGGCCCACACAGATAGACCAACACCGCCAGAGTGTCGCCGTCGGTCACATCATAGTGCGGAATGGTCTGCATCGGGTGCAGATCGGCAGCCGCATCGGTGACCAGCCCGAAATAGCCACTGCCACCGATAGGCGCACTGACGGGCAGACCGTAGGCTTTGTCGAGCAGGGGGCGCACACCCGCGACAATGACATTAGCCAGTTCCGGCGGCAGGTAGGCGTTCAGACCGGGATAGAGCGTCGCCGGGCGTTGAAACTCAGCCACACGGGCGGCGTCCGTAAGCATTTCAGGATTAAGCAGGGCGTCATCAATCACCACGATCCGTGAGCGGCTACGCCCGACCTCCAGCTTTTGCGGGCGGGCATTTCGGTTGAGGCGCAGGGTCACGCGGCGGGCTCCGCGATGGGGAATACAGCCTCGCCAATGGCGACCGTACCCGCAGCGATCACCCGTGCGGTAATGCCACCGTGACCGCGCACGGCATTATAGCCACCTTCCCCAAAGGTCTCTTCCATGCGTGAACAGGGATGGCAGTCGCCGGTCATTTTGAGCACCGCGCTGCCCAGTCGGAACTCACGATCCTTAAGCGCCAGCAGGTTAAGGCCCGACACGACGATATTGCGGCGCAGGCCTTCGGGTGCGATTTGATCACGGCCCAGAAAACTGGCGATGGCCATCAGATGCTCGCTCTGGATCAGGGTGACATGGCGGTTGCCGGTGGTTTTGCTGTGATAGCGGTCACCGACAATGCCGTCCTCTGGCGTCAGTTCGATCCGCTCCGGCGTCAGCATGGCCACGCGTCGGGCGGGGCGTATGCCGATCCATTCCACCCGACCCGAGCGCACGGGGGAGAGCATCAGTTGCGCCAGAGGTGAGGCCGGATTGAGCCCCATCTAGGCTGCCAATTCCGCATTGATGGTTTTTTGCAAGCGTTCATCATCGGCGGTGACGTCGGGCGAAAAACGGCCTTTAACCTGACCATCACGACCAATCAGGAACTTCTCGAAATTCCACAGCACTTCACCCGGTGCGGGCGAGGCCAGACCATAGGATTGCAGCTTGGCCTTCATGATTTCATCGCCGGTGGTGACGGGTCGGGCTTGGGTCAGGGCGGCATAAAGCGGATGCTGGTCGGCCCCCTTAACGCTTAATTTTGCGAACATCGGAAAGGTCACGTCATAGGTCAGGGAGCAAAAGCTGGCGATCTCATCTTCGCTGCCCGGTTCCTGGCCCATGAAGTTGTTGGCCGGAAAGCCCAGCACGACCAGCCCGTCATCTTTACGGTCGCGGTACAGCGCCTCCAGTCCCTCATATTGCGGGGTCAGGCCGCATTTAGACGCGACATTGACCAGCAATAACACCTTACCCGCATAGTCGTTAAGCGTGGCGGGCGCGCCATCGATGGTTTTCAGCGGAATAGTGGCAATTTCGGTCATACTCATCCTTATAACTTGTCAAATACCGACCCCATGCGCGGGCTGAACAGGCGCTCGTAGGTTTTCATGAGGTGGCCATCGGTCATGCCTGAAATGTGGTCGCATATGATGCGTTTGTCACCCCCTGAAGCCGCAAATTTCTCATAGGCATCAGTGGGTAAAAAGGCTTTCGGGTCGCTCTCGAAAGTTTCAAATACGGCCACGACCATGTTCTGGCCCTTGAATTCCAGATGCTGAACCTGCGGGCTTTTGATGACCTTATCGAACACGATGTCTTTGAGGGCTTTCAGAAAGCGGTGGTGGTCGCCGGCCATGCCCGCGCGGTATCGTAGCAGCGGTTCATCAAACAAACCATTATCCTCCAGGCGGACATTGGCCATCAGGAACCGCACCAGAATATTGATGAACATCTTGCGGGTATTGGAGTCGGAAAACAGGCTGCGGACAAAGTGCTCATAGACATCATTGCCGCACTTATCGGGATACTTTTCATTGAGGTAATTCAGGAACACCGCGCAGTCGGGCTCTGTCACCGCACGCCGGAAATCGCCCTCACGGATCAGGCCAAGCGCGATGGCATCCTCGAAATCATGAACGCCGTAAGCGATGTCGTCGGCAATATCCATGATCGAGCAATCGAGCGACTTATGACGGGTTTTGGCGTGTTTTCCGTCTTTGATATCAATGGCTTGAAATTGATTGCGATTGGCAATTGACAGTGGTGATAGCGTCCAATCAACAACTTGCGTTTCGCAATCTAAATGAGATTTGGGCGGCTCGGACGCGTGGCGGTCGATGATGCGGATCGCGGATGGGCCATCCTGAATGACGGGCACAATCGCCGGATTGCGGGCGACACTATAGGCCACCGGATATTTAAGCACACCCAGCAGGGTGCGCCGCGTCAGGTTGGCGCCATTT
Organism: Asticcacaulis machinosus; assembly: GCF_028550435.1. Taxonomy (GTDB): domain Bacteria; phylum Pseudomonadota; class Alphaproteobacteria; order Caulobacterales; family Caulobacteraceae; genus Asticcacaulis; species Asticcacaulis machinosus. Next base: position 21,326 of record NZ_JAQQKV010000001.1, read on the forward strand.
TCTTTCGAGAAATTCTCAAGCTTGGTGAGTATGCGCAGGGTCTGGCCATTGCCTTCAAAGCCGCCATCGTTGCGCATACAGTAATTCAGCGCCGTCTCCCCGCCATGCCCGAATGGCGGGTGGCCGAGGTCGTGGGCAAAACCGAGTGTCTGCACCAGACTGATCGGTGGCAGGTGCGGGCAGGCGGGGTGGTCTTTGAAAAAGGTCAGAAACTGCCGCACCAGTCCGCCGGCGATTTGGGCGACCTCCAGCGAATGGGTCAGGCGGGTGCGGTAAAAATCACTGTCGCCGAGATTGAGGATCTGGGTCTTGCCCTGCAACCGGCGGAACGAGGCCGAATGGATGATGCGGGCGTAATCGACATCAAAGGGCGAGCGGGCGTCATCGTCGGCTTTACGTTCCGGTTTCTGGCGCTCTTCCCATACATCGGTCATGTCGATCTCCGCGTTGCCCAAGCTTAAGTCAGCCAGATTTAAACGATTCCCAGCTTGAACGGAAATGGCGATGGGTTATGACGGGCACATGACGCACGCGCCTCTGCCCCCGATTATATATAGCGACGATTATCTGGTTGCCGTCGATAAACCCACAGGCCTGCTCAGTGTGCCGGGGCGCGGGGAAGCTAATCAGGATTGTGTCGCCACGCGCGTGCAGGTCGCATTTCCCGACGCTTTGATTGTGCACCGGCTGGATATGGCGACCTCTGGTCTTATGGTTATGGCCCGCGGTAAAGCCGTCCACCGCACCCTGTCGATGGCCTTTGAGGCGCGCCAGGTTGAGAAACGCTATGTGGCAGTGGTGACAGGGCAGGTGGCTGCCGATGAAGGCGCGGTTGATCTGCCGCTGATCACTGACTGGCCCAACCGGCCGCGGCAGATGATTGACCACGATATTGGTAAGCCCAGCCTGACCCGCTACCGCGTTCTTGAACGTCTGTATGACCGGACGCGGGTGGAGTTAGAGCCTGTAACCGGCCGGTCGCATCAATTGCGCGTCCACATGATGGCGATTGGTCATTCGATATTGGGCGATGAGTTTTATGCTTCCGAGGACGTGCGGGCTTTAAGTCCCCGTCTGCTGCTCCATGCGCAGTTTCTTCGCCTGCCACACCCCAAGACGCAACAGCCTGTGGATTATTTCTCTGAGGTCAAGTTTTAGGGCGCGGGTGCCCTTAAACCCCGCTCCGGTCGTGCCTATATGGCGTCTGTAACCCGAACAATAAGGACATGACCCATGAGCACCGCCAAAGGCTATGCCGCCCTTGCGCCTAAAGAGGCTTTGCAAGCATTTTCGTTCGAGCGCCGCGAACCTAATGATGACGATGTGGTCATCGATATTCAGTTCTGCGGCGTTTGCCATTCCGATATCCACCAGGTTCGCGACGAATGGTTCCCCGGCATCTATCCGCAGGTTCCTGGCCACGAAGTCGTCGGTATTGTGACCAAGGTTGGCGCCAAGGTCAGTAAATTCAAAGAGGGCGATCGCGTCGGTGTCGGCTGTTTCGTTGATTCCTGCCGCCACTGCCAGACGCGTGATGAGGATGCCGAGCAGTACCTGCCGGGTCTGACCCAGACCTATAACGACCGTGACGCCAACGGTCAGCCGACCTACGGCGGCTATTCCGACCATATCGTGGTCAAGGAAGGCTACGTCCTGTCGGTGCCGGATAATCTGCCGCTCGATGGCGCAGCCCCTCTGTTGTGCGCCGGGATTACGCTGTGGTCGCCGCTCAAGCACTGGAACGCCGGACCGGGCAAGAAGGTCGCCATTATCGGTCTGGGCGGTCTTGGCCATATGGGCGTGAAGCTGGCTCATGCGCTGGGCGCCGAAGTTACCGTGCTCAGCCAGTCTATGGCCAAGAAGGACGATGCCCTGCGTCTGGGGGCCGATCACTACTACCCGACCAATGACCCGAAAACTTTTGAGGCCTTGGCCGGTACGTTTGACCTGATCATTAACACTGTCTCGGCGCCGATCGACTGGAACGCTTACCTGAGCCTCGTCAAGGTTGATGGCACGATGGTGCTGGTCGGTGTGCCGGACAACCCCGTACCGGTCAGCGCCTTTGCCCTGATCGCCGGCCGTAAGTCACTGGCCGGTTCCATGATCGGCTCGATCAAGGAAACGCAGGAAATGCTCGATTTCTGCGGTGAGCACAACATTGTCTCGGATATCGAAGTGATTGATATCAAAGACATCAATGCCGCCTATGAGCGGGTGATCAAATCCGATGTCCGTTATCGATTTGTCATCGATATGGCGACGTTGAAGGATTAAGGCTTTAGCCTTGACCTTATGATGAGAGTCACGGCTTGCTGACGCTATATTTGCGGAGGTGGCCGTGGCTGATATCGCCCTTGATGCGCAATGGAAATCTGCCCTAGAAGGAGAGTTTTCAGCGCCCTATATGCAGGTGCTGAAAAGCTTTCTGACCGAACAGAAGGCGGCCGGAAAGCGTATATTCCCCAAAGGTTCGGAATATTTCGCCGCGCTTAACCTGACCCCGCTGGATGAGGTGCGGGTCGTGATATTGGGGCAGGACCCCTATCACGGCGAGGGGCAGGCGCATGGCCTGTCGTTTTCAGTGCGTCCGGGCGTGAAAACGCCGCCGTCACTCGTCAATATCTATAAGGAATTACAGGCCGATCTCGCAATCCCGCCCGCCCGTCATGGCTTTCTGGAGCACTGGGCTAAACAGGGTGTGTTACTGCTCAATGCCGTGCTGACGGTTGAAATGGCGCAGGCGGCCTCCCATCAGGGCAAGGGCTGGGAGAAATTTACCGACGCGGTTATTCGCGCCGTTAATGACCTGCCGCATCCGGTGGTATTCATTCTGTGGGGGGCTTATGCGCAGAAAAAAGCTGCCTTCGTGAACGACGAAAAGCATCTGGTTATCAAATCAGCCCACCCGTCGCCGCTGTCAGCCCACAACGGTTTTCTCGGCTCTAAGCCGTTTTCAAAGACGAACGATTTTCTTAAGTCAAAAGGCCAAAAACCCATCGACTGGCAGTTGCCGCCAGTAATTTAAGAACTCCCCTCTTAGTGGGGGAGTTCTAAGGTTTACAAGGCGTTCGCGGCCGACAATATCGCTTTGACCGAAGCCGTGGCCGTATCAGAATCAATGCCAACCCCAAATACCTTGCGGTCGTCGGGCGTTTTACATTCGACATAGGCGACCGCCATGGCGTCCGTGCCTTTGTAGAGCGCGTGCTCATGGAAATCGACGACTTCCAACCCTAAGCCATAGCTGTCGTTGAGCGCGTTGACCGCTGACGAAATCAGGCCATTGCCGCGACCATTAACCGGGACTTCGACTCCGTCATGGCGGATGCGGCCAGCAAACAGGCGCTCTCCGCCGGTGCGCAAAATGCCGGAATCGGCATATTCGAGTAGTTCGTATTTTTGCTCACCGTTCAGGTGATAGGCGCCTTCAAACGCATGCCAGATGTCTTCGGCGTGCATTTCCTTACCCGTTGCGTCGGCGATTTCCTGCACCTTTCGGGAGAAATCAACCTGAAAACGGCGCGGCAGCTTCAGGCCCTTATCGTGCTCAAGTATCCAGGCGATGCCGCCCTTGCCCGACTGGGAGTTGACGCGAATAACCGCTTCGTAGCTTTCGCCCAGATCGGCCGGATCGATCGGCAGATAGGGCATTTCCCACAGGCCGTCATTGCGCTGTTCATGGGCGGCAAAGCCTTTGCGGATCGCGTCCTGGTGCGATCCCGAAAAGGCGGTGAACACCAGTTCACCGGCATAGGGGTGGCGCGGATGCACCGGAATGGCATTGCAATATTCGACCGTGCGCACGACCGAGCGGATATCGGAAAAATCAAGGTTTGGCGTGATGCCTTGGGTATACAGGTTCAGCGCCAGCGTCACCAGATCGACATTGCCGGTACGCTCGCCATTGCCGAACAGGCAGCCTTCGATCCGGTCAGCCCCGGCCAGCAAAGACATCTCCGCCGCCGCAATCCCTGTGCCGCGGTCATTGTGCGGGTGGATCGAGATGATAGCCGAATCCCGGCGCGACAGCTTACGGCAGAAATATTCAATCTGGTCCGCATAGAGGTTGGGCATGGAGACCTCAACCGTGGCCGGCAGGTTTAATATAACCGGATTTTCCGGTGTAGCCTGAAACACATCCATGACGCGCTCACAGACCTCAACCGCAAAATCAAGCTCGGTCGCCGAAAACGTCTCCGGCGAATATTCAAACATCCACTTGGTCTCAGGCTGCTTGGCGGCCTCCGCCATGATAGCGGTGGCCCCCTTGACGGCCAGAGCAATCACATCGGCTTTTTCCAGACCGAATACAACGCGGCGAAACAGGGGGGAGGTGGCGTTATAAAGATGCACGATCGCCTGTTTGGCGCCTTTCAGCGACTCAAAGGTGCGCGCGATCAGGTCTTCGCGCGATTGCACCAGTACCTGAACGGCGACATCATCGGGGATGTGCCCGCCTTCGATCAGCTTGCGCACAAAGTCGAATTCGATCTGAGACGCTGACGGAAAACCGACCTCGACTTCTTTGAGGCCGACCTCCATCAGCTTGTTCCAGAAGCGCATCTTCTTTTCGACATCCATCGGATCGGCCAACGCCTGATTGCCGTCGCGCAGATCGGTCGACAGCCAGCGCGGGGCGACAGTGATGGATTTCGACGGCCATGTCCGATCGGACATATCGACGCCCAGGTCAAACGGGCGGTATTTTTCGGCAGGATTTTTTAACATCATAGGGGTGGTACACCACAAAATTCAGACAGATCAAAGCGTAAGACTACGGCGATATGCTCAAGCCGTCGGGTCGCCGTCAGTCCCGACAGCGGCCCATAAGTCGCTTAATGAGCGCCGTCTGTGCGCAGGCACCGGCAATATTCTCACATGTCTTAGACGTTTGATCCGTCGCCATAAATTACACCCGTAACGACCTCAGCACCAGTCAATTCCAAAGCCGGAACTGTGCTGAATCTTTGGGCGCACCCTATCTCACACCCATCCCGCAAGGTCAATGAAGAACGGGGCGAAGGATTTAGAGATAGGGGGAAAGGGCGGTCGCCAGCACCGGGATGTTTTCGACCGTCAGGCCCGCAATATTGATACGGCCGGAGCCGGCCATATAGATGCCGTGGTGTTCGCGCAAAGAGGTGACCTGATCCGGCGTCAGCGGCAGCAGCGAGAACATGCCAGTCTGTGCCGCCATCGGTGCCAGCCGTGGGTGGGACGCGGCCAGAAGGGTACGCAGTTCCACAAGGCGGCTTTGGGTTTCAGCCAGTTCATCTTTCCACACCTGGGTCAGGTCAGCATCCTGAAGGATGACGCGCACAATCGCCCCGCCATGATCAGGCGGCATAGACCAGTGGGTGCGCGCAATCACCAGAATATTGCCGAGTATGCGTTGCGCCATAGCCTCGGTCGCTGCCAGCGCATAGATGGCGCCGACCCGTTCGCGGTAGAGGCCAAAATTCTTATCGCAGGAATAGGCGATCAGGGCGTTTGGCACAGTGGCCAGCAGAGCCCTTGTGGCGCGGGCATCGTCTTCAAGACCATTGCCCAGCCCCTGATAGGCCAGATCAATGACCGGTAGCAGGCCGCGCTCAAGGATGAAAGCGTTAAGGGCCTGCCACTGGGGTGCGGTAAATTCCGCACCCGCCGGATTGTGACAGCAACCATGCAGCAAAACTGCATCACCGGCTCGGGCGGCTTTCAGGGCCGCCATCATCTCATCGAACAGGACAGTCTGGGTGGCCTTGTCAAAAAACGGATGCTCAATAACTTCAACGCCCGCAGACTTAAAAATCGGGCCGTGGTTAGGCCAGGTCGGCGTGCCGACAAAGACGCGCGAACCGGTTAGTTTCAACAGTTCAGCAATCAGTTTCAGTGCGCCGGTGCCGCCGGGCGTCTGTACCCCGATCAGGCGTTTTGACGCCGCCAAAGTCTCACCAAAGGCCAAAGGTTTCAGCAACTCAACATAAACCGGGTCGCCCTCCGGCCCCAGATAGGATTTAGAGGTTTGTTCGGTCAGCAGGCGTTGTTCTGCGGCCTTAACGGCGGCCATGACCGGCGTTTGCCCATCAGCATTGCGATAGACGCCGACGCCCAGATCGATTTTTTCGGGGCGCGGGTCGTTACGGTACAGGCCAATCAGGGCCAGCAGTCCGTCGGCGGGCTGGTCTTTTAAGGCGGCAAACGGGTCGCGCTGGGCGGTAGCTGAATCGGTCATAGAAAGTATCCATTGAAACTTTGTGCTTGTTGTCTAGCATATGGTGTCAATGGAAACTATTCAAAAAGCTGCACATTGCGGAATAGAATTGCCTTTCGTCTTTGGTGCGCGGCCTGATGATAAATTTACTGTCATGCGGGCGGACTATGGTTTAGCGTTTCAATCTCATATCGGTTAAACAGGAAAGGTCATTACATGTTACGCACGGCTACGGCAAAATGGAGCGGCGACGGTGCCACGGGGCAGGGCGGTCTGACGACCCAGAGCGGGGTGTTCACCGATCAGCCCTATTCGTTCAAACTTCGTTTTGAAAATGCCGATGGCAAGGCGGGCACTAACCCTGAAGAACTGATCGCCGCGGCCCATTCAGGCTGTTTTACAATGGCTTTGGCGTTTGCTTTGGGTAAGGCCGGCTTTACAGCCGACCACATGTCAACCGATGCCGAAGTCGATCTTCAGCAGGTCGAAGGCGGCTTTGCCATTGCCGGCATCAAACTGAAACTGAAAGCCACTATCCCCGGCATTTCGGATGAGCAGTTTCAGGAAGTCGCCGCCGGTGCCAAGGCCAATTGCCCGATCTCAAAGGCCCTGTCGGCGGTGCCGATTACTTTAGAGGCCGTTTTGGCTTAAGTCGCGTATCAGGCGATAGATTTGTCGCCTTTTTACCAGCACGAGCGTAATTTACGGTCATTTACCTATGCACCGCAAAAAAGCGCTTGCCTTGGTTTCACATGTTATCGGATAGAGGCCTTTGAGCATTTTTTCAAAGGCCTTTTCCGTTCATGACCTACGGTTTTCACAATATCCAGAGCCTGATCGGCATTGCCGTCATGTTATTTGCCTGCTGGGTATTGTCGGAGAACAAACGAAAGTTTCCGTTTGTCCTGACCATTGGGGCGATCGGCGTGCAGGTCGGGCTGATCCTGCTGTTTTTTGGGGTGCCGCAGGCGCAGGTGGTGCTCGATGCCGTCAATTCGGCGGTCGACGGTCTGGCGCTCGCCACCCGTCAGGGCACCCAGTTTGTGTTTGGCTACCTGGGGGGCGGTAACCAGCCCTATCAGGTCATCAATCAGGGCGGATTGTTCGTCTTCGCTTTTGAGGTTTTACCGCTCATTCTGGTGATTTCGGCCCTGTCGGCTCTGTTGTGGCACTGGCATATCCTGAAATGGATCACGCAAGCGTTCGGTTTTCTGTTTCAAAAGACAATGGGCTTAGGCGGGGCGTCGGCGCTGGCGGTGGCTACCAACATATTCTTAGGCATGATCGAAAGTCCGATCGTCATCAAGGCGTATCTGTCGAAGTTATCACGCTCGGAAGTGTTCATGATGATGGTGGTGGGCTTAGCGACGGTCGCAGGCTCGACCATGGTGGCCTATGCCCTGATCCTAAAAGATGTCCTTCCCAATGCGGCGGGCCATGTGCTGGTGGCCTCAATCCTGTCGGCGCCCGCCGGTGTTCTGTTGTCGCGGGTGATCGTACCGGAAAAAGACGGCGAGGGCGGTTATTATGCCGAGTATGACAGTGCGCTGAAATACGATTCCGCCATCGATGCCATCGTTAAGGGCACCAGTGACGGGTTGATGGTGGTGATGAATATTTCGGCCATTCTGATCGTGTTTGTGGCGCTTGTGTCTCTGGTCAATGTCATGTTGTCGGGCCTGCCGCCGATTGGCGGGGAAGCGGTATCGCTGGAGCGCATCTTAGGGATAGCCTTTTCACCGCTGGCGTGGCTGATGGGCGTGCCGTGGGAGGAGGCACAAAAGGCGGGCTGGATATTGGGTGTGAAGCTGACCCTGACCGAATTCGTGGCCTTCCTGAAGCTGGGGGCTATTCCGGCGACTGAGATGAGCGAGCGCACGCGGATGTTGCTGACCTATGGGATTTGCGGCTTTGCCAATATCGGCTCGGTCGGGATCACGGTCACGGGCTTAAGCGTGCTGATGCCCGAACGTCGTGAAGAGGTGCTTGGCCTGGTGTGGAAAGCGCTGTTTGCCGGGTTTATTGCCACCTGCCTGACCGCCGCTGTGGTCGGTGCCCTGCCGTCGAGCTTATTTTAAAACTTCCGGATCACACCCGAAAAGGCCATGATCGGTTTATCGCCGACATGCAGCATCCCGCGCGCGAATATCGTGGTGCGGCCTGAGCGTACGACCTCGCCGGTGGCAATGACAATATCACCGACATTGCCGGGGTTTAGAAATTGCGAATCCAGTTGCATGGTCACCCCACGCGAGCCTTCCAGGTCGCCGACCGCGAAGGCAAACAGCGCCGTGTCAGCCAGCGACAGCATGGAGCCGCCGTGCATAATGCCGCCGCCGTTCATATGCCGCTCATCGACCTTCATAGCCACTTTCATGTGGCCTGCCTCATCGAACTGGTAATAAAACGGCCCGATCAGCTTGACATAGGGGTCTTGTCTGGGCGACAGGAACCAGCCCTTGAATTCGCCGTCTTCGATCAGGACGGGTTCATGACTTAGATTGTCGGCCACGGGCTTACTCCTGTACTTTGGAACTCATGATATGTCGCTATCCATAGACAACGCCATTTTCGACCTGCTGGCTCAGGTGGGGCCGGGGGAAAGTATCAATCCCAACCAGGTGGCTCAGGCTGTAGACCCGGAGACGTGGCGCCGTCAACTCCCCAAAGTGCGCACGACCGCGGTGGGGCTGGCGCGGCAGGGCAAGATCGAGGTCCTGCGTAAGGGCAAGCCTGCTGATCCGAATACGTTTAAGGGCATTTACCGGCTAAGATTGCCGGTTGAGGGCGAGTAGAACCTCCCCTCAAGGAGGGGAGGAGGGAGGCCACAGCTCTCAAGCAGCGAAGCGATAGAGCGCCGTGAATGTGGCCGGGAGGTGGGGGCATTTACCCCCTCTGATCTAAACGCAAGCGTTTACATCAACTCCCCCTGCAACAGGGGGAGTTCTAAGCAAACACCGCGACCAGTTTCGGCTCCAGCCGGACATGGACGGTTTGCCCGACCGTATAGGGGCGCAAGGATGAGACATGGGCGTGGGCTTCATCGCCGTTCGGCGCTTTGAGCACCAGATCGCAATAGGCGCCGTGATAGCGATAGGCGGTAACCTCAACCTCTGACGTCAGATCGGATGGGTTATCCTCGACCACAAAGGCTTCGGGCCGGATGCACAGGGTCAGCTTAATCGCCGCCGGGCCCTTGGCCGGAATGCTGCCGAACCCGGACGTGATGTGATCGCCCATATGCTTAGCGGGCACCAGATTGGTTTCACCCAGCAACCGCGCCGCCACCAGTGACGCCGGATTGAAATAGCACTCTTCGGGCGTGCCGGTCTGGATGATTTTGCCTTCGTTCATCAGGGCGAGCGAATGGCCCATGCTTAGGGCCTCCTCAGCATCGTGGGTCACCATGATGGCGGTGGTGCCGGTGGTTTCCAGAATATTCAGAGTGGCTTCGCGGACCTCTGATTTCAGGTGCGCGTCAAGGCCTGAAAACGGCTCATCCAGCAGAATCAATCGCGGATGACGGGCCAGCGCCCGCGCCAGAGCAATGCGTTGCTGCTCACCGCCGGAGAGGGATGAGGGATAAAGCTTGGCCTTATCACTCAGGCGGACGGTGGCCAATAGACTTGCAATCCGTTCGTCGCGCTCAAGGGCGCTTAAGTGCTTGAGGCCAAAGCCGATATTGTCGCGCACGCTCAGGTGGGGGAACAGGGCGTAGTCCTGAAACACAAACCCCATGTCGCGCTTTTCCGGCGGCACATGGGTGCCCTTGCCTGACAGGACGACACCGTTTGCTGCAATCGTGCCGCCGTCTATGGTCTCAAGCCCCGAAATCAACCGCAACAGGGTCGATTTCCCGCAGCCCGATGGCCCCAAAAGGCAGGTGATTTCGCCTTCATTGAGCGACAGGGACACGCCATCGACGGCCTTATGGCCGCCAAAGGCACGTTTGACATCGGTAATTTCCAGCAGGGCAGCCATGAGTTATTCTTTTCCGGTACGCGATGCGTCGATGCGTAAAGACAGGTATAGGGATGGAATGAGCGATACCGCAAGGATCAGCAGGCTGGGCCAGGCGGCCTGTGACAATCTTTCATCACTGGCATAGCGGTCGGCCAGCACGGCAAGGCTCTCCAACTGGAACGGCCGCAGGATTAGGGTGGCGGGCAGTTCCTTGGCGATATCGACAAATACCAACAGGGCCGCGGCCATAAAGGTGCCACGCACCAGCGGCAGTTCCACGCGCCGGATGGCTTCGGTCTTGGTCGCGCCAAGGGTGCGGCTGGCCAGCGCCAGATTGGGCTGGATGCGGGTAAGCCCAGCCTTTATCGGCTCAAACGCCGACGCCATCAGGCGGGCGGCATAGGCGATCAGTAAAAGGGCGATGCCAATCCAGAAACTGTTCTGAATGGCAAAGCCTTGCCACAGAATGGCGGCGGGCACCAGAAGGCCAATAGCCATGACCGCGCCAGGGGTGGCGTAGCCGATGCTCATCAGGTTGGAAATAGCGCGGTTTTTGCGAAACCCAAAGGCGACAAGGGCCGCAAGGATCAGGGTAATGGCCGCGCCCGCAACGCTCAGGCCCAGTGTGCTGACGGCGGCATCCAGCAGACGCTGAACATCAGGAGACGTGCGAATGGCGCGGTAGATCAGCCAAGAGACCGGAATGATCACACCAAAGGCCAGCAGCAGCACGCAGTAAACCGTTGCCAGCCATTGTTTGGGGCGGCTGAGGGGCAGGGCGTTCAATTCACGCCAGCGGGCGGAGGCGGCGGAGTAGCTACGGTTATGGCGCTGGGTGCGCTCAATCAGCAGCAAAAATGCGGTCGCCCCGATCAGGCATAGGGCCAGACGCGCCGCCAGTTCGGTTGAACCAAACACCGACCACGCCCGCACGACACCGGTGGTCAGGGTTTGCACCCCTAAAAAATTGACCGCGCCATAGTCGGCCAGACATTCCATGATCACCAGCGCCATACCGGCGATCAGGGCCGGCCGGCATATGGGTAGTGACAGGCGCAGGAATATATCGTTGGACCTGACGCCTAACATTCGTGCCGTTTCAATCGCGCAGACAGACTGGTTTAGGAATGCCGTCTTAAGCGTCAGATAAATATAGGGGAAGTAGGCAAAGCTTAAGACGAAAACGGCGCCGGTAAAATTACGCATATTGAGCGGCACATCATAGCCCAGGACGCCATAAAGCCAGGCCCTGAATGGTGAAGCGACATCCAAAAAGTCGCTCCAACCATAGGCCAGCACAAAGGCCGGACAGGCCAGAGGCAGCACCAGTGCCCACGAAAAGAACCGCCTGCCCGGAAATTCGTGCATGGCCACCAGCCAAGCCGCCACCGTACCTAATGCCACCGTAATCACAGCTACCCATGTCACTAGAGCGGCACTCGTCATGGCATAGCGCGCGACGGGAAAGTCCGGCAAATCCAGCGACTGCCCCGATTCAAACGCCTTATAGACCACGGCCAGAATGGGCAGAAGGGTCACGCAGACCGCAAGCATGGCCCCCGCCTTAAAGGCCGTACCGCTCCAGTCGGTGCGCTCAGGGCGCCCGGATGTAGAAACCGGAGAGGATGCTGCGGTGTCAGGCATAGAGTGGATTATTTCCACCCCGCTTTATCGTAGATTTTCTGAGCCTCGACCTGATTGGCACCGTAGGTTGTCACCGACAGCGGATCCGCCTTGAAGTTAGAAATGGCCTGAATATAGGCCGGGGTTTCATCGGACGGAATGACCGGATATTCGCCATTGGCCTGAGCAAAAATGGTCTGGGCTTTCTTGGTCGTCATATACTCAAGGAAGGCCTGAGCTTCCTTTTTGTTGGCGGCATATTTGGCCATGCCGCCGCCGGAAATGTTGACGTGGGTGCCTTGGCCCGCAACGTCAGGGAAGCTTAAGGCGGTGGTTTGTGCAACCTTCGGATCGATTTCACCTTCGTGGTGCAACAGGCGCATATAGTAATAGGAATTCGACAGGGCGACTTCGCAGGCCCCGACGCTGACGGCCTTGATCTGGTCAATATCTCCGCCCTGAGGATCGCGCGCCATGTTGGCGACGACGCCCTTGGCCCAGTCGAGCGACTTTTTCGCCCCCCAGTGCTGAACGAAGGCCGCCATCAGCGACAGGTTGTAGACGTTATCGGAGGAGCGCACGCAGACCTTACCCTTGAAGCGCGGGGTGGCCAGGGCTTCGTAGGTGGCGACTTCTTCGGGTTTGACCTTGGCCTTGTCGTAGACAATGACACGGGCACGCTTGGAGAAGCCAAACCACAGATGGTTGGGTTCACGCAGGTTTTCCGGCACGGCCTTATTGATCACGTCCGATTGCAGAGGCTGGAACAGGCCGGCCTCTGAGGCTTTCCATAAGGCACCGGCATCGGCCATCAAAATGACGTCGGCGGGTGAGCCTTCGCCTTCGGCCTTCATGCGCTCAACCAGTTGATCCGGCTTGATCTCCAGCCGGTTGACCTTAATGCCGGTGTCCTTGGTGAAGGCATCGTAGATCAGGGTGTCAGCGTCGTAATGGCGGGCGGTATAGACATTGACTTGGCCCTTGTTTTCAACAGGTGCTGCCGGTGTGGCCTGGTCGGCGGGTTTACCGCACGCCGACAGTCCGACGACGGCGGTGAGGGCCATCAGGGACGGCTTCAGAGGCAGGGATGATAACAAACGGGCGGATATCAAAGTCATGATCAAAAAAACCTTTCACGCTTACCATTTAACGGGGTCTGTTTGGCATGTATGAGAATTATTCGCAAGCGCGGTGGCGGCGTTTGTGGGTTTTTTATGGATTGATATTCAAAAGGTGAGGGCTTCGCATTCCATTTTTACAAATTTTAGCGTGGTATAAACGCCGCGTCAGAAAATAAATGTAACCCTTATTTTGTCATCCCTTCATTTTCAAGGTAAGCATATCCACTTGACCCGTAACGGGTTGAGCGTTAGGTAATATGTCTATGAGAATGATCGTTCATTCTCATATTTTGCCCTCTTACGTGGTCGCACAAACCCAGAATGTACTAAAGTGTGTGTCAGCCTTTCGGCGGTCGTATTCATAATTTTTAAATTACTTAGGTATTTCAACAGTCTTTATGGCCAAAACGCGCACTGACAAAGCACAATACCGCATCGAACCTGTGGGGGAGCCAGAGGGTTCAGGCCGGCTTACGCTTAGCGGTGATTGGCGCATCGGTACGATTGGCGGTTTGGCGCCGCGGCTTAAAAGCGACCTGAAGCCTTTTGATGCTATCGAGATCGATTCCAGCGGCCTGGAGCAGCTTGATACGGCCGGAGCTTATCTTTTAAGCGCTGTCATTGGCAGCCGGCTAAGCGGAGATGTGTTCGCCGGGCAGGACAATTTCCGCGGGCTTTATGATCTGGTCAGCGGGCGCGACCTGACGGTCGATGAATTCCACGAAGACCATGTCCGCCGCGAAGACAGCCAAAATCCGATTGTCCGCGGCATGGCCAAGCTGGGTGTAGGCGTGGTCGCCAATCTGACTATATTTAGCGCCCTGCTGGCCTTTATCGGGCATACGGTTGTCACCTTGATCGCGACAATCTTTAACCCGTGGCGGCTGAGGCTGACCCCGCTGGTCAGCCTTATGCAGCGGGCCGGGATCGAAGCCTTGCCCATCGTTATCGCCAGTAACCTGTTTATCGGCGCGGTTATTGCCTTCCTGGGGGCGATGCAGTTGCGCCAGTTCGGGGCGCAGGTGTTTAGTATTGAGTTGGTCGGCATTGCCGAACTGCGTGAGTTAGGCCCGCTGATCACGGCGGTGCTGCTGGCCGGGCGCAGCGCCTCCAGCTTTGCCGCTGAAATAGGCGCCATGAAGATGAATCAGGAAATCGACGCCATGCGGGTCATGGGTATTGATCCCTATGAGGCGCTGGTGCTGCCGCGTCTTATCGGCCTTGTCCTGATGATCCCGCTGATCACCTTTGTGGGATCGATGGCCGGGATGATTGGTGGCTTTAGTATCATCTGGACGACGCTGGATTACGGCCCGCCGATGATCATACAACGCACGCTCGACTATGTTGATATCAGCCATTTCTTTGTCGGCATGGTCAAAACACCGTTCTATGCGGCCGCCATCGCGATCATCGGCTGCCATATGGGTATGACGGTGACGGAAGATGTTATCTCGCTGGGCCGTCAGGTGACGCGCGCGGTGGTGCAGGCGATTTTTGCGATCTTTGTCATTGATGCCGTCTTTGCCCTCCTGTTTCAGGGAGTGCCCGCCGTATGAGTGCTTATGAACCCAATATGCGCGACACATCGCCGCCGATCGAAATCCGCGGGCTGGTCAACCAGTTTGGCGACCGCGTTATCCATCAGGATCTCGACCTGACGGTCGAGCGCGGCAAAATTCTGGGCGTGGTCGGTGGGTCAGGCTCAGGCAAGACGGTGTTGCTGAAATCCATTCTGGGGCTTTTGCGGTTCAAATCCGGTCAGATCAATATCTTCGGTCAGGATATTGCGACCGCATCCAAAAAACAGAAACTCGATGTCCAGTCACGCAGTGGAGTGCTTTTCCAATCAGGTGCGCTGTTTTCCTCACTGACGGTACTGGAAAACATCATGGTGCCGATGGCTGAGTTCACAAAGCTGAACCGGCATGAAGCCAAGCGTATTGGTCTGTTGAAAATGTCGCTGGCCGGCCTGCCGCTTAATGCGGCTGACCTGATGCCTTCGGAACTGTCTGGCGGTATGATCAAACGGGCGGCTTTGGCGCGGTCACTGGCGCTTGATCCGGAATTATTGTTTCTGGATGAACCGACGGCGGGGCTTGACCCGATTTCGGCGGCCGCGTTCGATGCGCTAATTAAGGAACTGGCGTCCAGTCTGGGGCTTACGGTCTTTATGATCACCCACGACCTCGACAGTCTTTATACCATTACGGATGAGGTGGCGGTTCTGGCCGACAAGCATGTGGTGGCCAAGGCGCCGCCGCTGGAACTGGAAAAATCAGACCATCCGTGGATTCACGAATATTTTCATGGCCCGCGCGGCCGCTTAGGCGGCAAGATGCGCGATCATACACCTTCTGGCGATCAGGAAAGCTGAGACGATGGAAAGACAAGCCCATTATGCCTTCGTAGGCTTTGTGACCCTGCTGCTTCTGGTCGCGGGGCTGGCCTTTACGTTCTGGCTGGTTCGCTTTGACTTTAACCAGAGCTATGACACCTATGATGTGGTCTTTACCTCTTCGGTCAGCGGCTTGGTCGAAGGCGGGGAGGTGCATTTCAACGGCATCAAGGTCGGAGAAGTCACGGACCTGCGGCTGGGCAAGGTTGACAATAAGCAGGTGATCGCCACCGTCCGTCTTGACGGAGAAACGCCGGTGCGTGTGGATTCAACCGCGACCCTGGAGCCGATGGGGGTGACCGGTCTCAACTATATTCAGATTACGCCCGGCGGCAATAAATCGCCCTATCTGGTTCGCACCAGCATGAGCGGCCCTAATCCGGTGATTAAGGGTAAGCCCGGCGCGCTTGATTTGCTGCTACAAGGTGGGGGCTCGGTGATTCAGAACGCCTATACGACCCTTGATCGTGTCAATCGGCTTTTGTCGGATAAGAATTTGATGACATTAACCAAAAGCCTTGAGAATATTGAAAATTTCACCGCTGATCTCAAGGATCGTGAGCAGATGCTCAACGATACCCATGAGGCTATCGTCAGTGCGGGGCTGGCTGCCGATGAGGTGGCGCGTCTGGCCAAGTCCACCGATGCTCTGGTCGGCGAACGGGCACCGCAAACCTTGGCCAAGATGGAGGATGCCGCCGAACGGTTTGGCAAGGCATCTGACGAACTGGCAAAACTGGCGGTCGCGTTAGAGGCTCCCGCGACCGAAGTGTCAGAGACCACCTTGCCGGATATTCAGGAAACTTTGCAAAACCTCAACGAAGCGACCCGGTCGCTGGAACAACTGGTCGAAGAGGCCCGCTCAAGCCCGCAGGGCCTGATCAGCAAACCCGTCGCCAAGGACAGAAAGGTCAAAGAATGAGCCGTCATATGGTTTCCCGCCGTCAGTTACTGACTCTTGGGGCGGCCCTGACCGCTTCAACGGCTCTGGGGGGGTGTATTACCCTATTGCCCAACGTCGATCCGGTTCAGCTTTATCGCTTTGGCTTCAATGCCGATTTACTCAAAAATAGCAAGGATATAGCCGCGGAACCTGTCACGGGTGATGAACTGGCCGAGGTTTACATCTCCGGTATCAGTTTGCCCAAGGCGGCGGCGGGGGACGGTATCCTTACGACTGAAAATTCACTGGTTTCATACATCGAAGGGGCGCGCTGGGCATCACCGGCGGATACCCTGTTCGAAAGTGCGGTCTCCGAAGGCTTTGACCGTGTGGCGACAACGGTTAGATTGTCCGACCGTGGACGCGGGGCGGCTAAATATCGCCTAGACATTCAGGTGCGCCGCTTTGAGACTGCCTATGCCAAGCGTCAGCCTACGGTCGTGATCGCGCTGGATGTGGCGATGGTGCGTTTATCGAATCGCACGGCGGTAGCGCACAAATACCTGTTGCGGGAGATCAAGGCAGGCAGCAACCGGGTCGGTGAGATTGTCCCGGCCTACGAAGAGGCCACGACCCTGATGATTGCCGATATTGTGGCCTTCGCCGAGGAGACGGCTAAGGCGCAGATGCTGGTGGTTCAGAGCCCGACCTCGTAATCGGCATCGGTCAGACGGGCTACGTCGTCGAGCGTCACATCGGGCGCTAACTCCTTTAGGATCAGGCCGGAGCCATCCGGTTTGACCTCAAATACGCCCAGCGTCGAGATAATCAGATTGACCACCTGAGTGCCGGTCAGTGGCAGGGTACAGGCTTTGAGCACCTTGGATTCGCCGTGCTTATTGGCATGTTCCATGACGACAACCACGCGCTTAACGCCGGCCACCAGATCCATCGCCCCGCCCATGCCCTTAACCAGCTTGCCCGGTATCATCCAGTTGGCGATATCACCGTTTTGAGCGACTTCCATAGCCCCCAAAATGGTCAGGTCGATATGGCCGCCGCGGATCATGGCAAACGAATCTGACGACGAAAAATAAGCGGTTTCATCCAGTTCGGTAATCGTCTGCTTACCCGCATTGATCAGGTCCGCGTCGATCTCGGCCTCGGCCGGGAAGGGGCCCATGCCCAGCATTCCGTTTTCCGATTGCAGGGTGACCGTCATACCCGCCGGAATATGATTGGCGACAAGCGTCGGGATGCCAATGCCCAAATTGACGTAATAGCCGTCTTTCAGTTCTTTTGCGGCGCGCTCGGCTAACTGATCTCGTGTCCATGCCATGAGTTAAACTCCCTCAGCTTGGCGGATAGTCCGCTGTTCGATGCGCTTTTCAAACGTGCCCTGCACAATGCGGTCAACATAGATGCCGGGGGTGTGAATATGGTCGGGATCGAGCGCGCCAACGGGGACTATTTCCTCAACCTCGGCCACGCAGACCTTACCGGCGGTTGCCATCATCGGGTTAAAGTTGCGGGCGGTTTTTCTGAAAATCAGGTTGCCGCGCGCATCACCCTTCCAGGCCTTAATTATCGATAGATCAGCAACAAGACCCGTTTCCAGCACATAGTTTTTGCCGTTAAAGTCCTTGGTTTCCTTGCCCTCAGCCACAAGCGTACCGTAACCGGTGGCAGTGTAGAAGCCCGGAATACCCGCGCCGCCCGCGCGGATTCGCTCAGCTAATGTGCCTTGCGGGTTAAATTCCAACTCAAGCTCACCGGCCAGATATTGCCGCTCAAATTCCTTGTTTTCCCCGACATAGGACGAAATCATCTTTTTGATCTGGCGGGTATTGAGCAGCATCCCTAAGCCAAATCCATCGACCCCGGCATTATTGGAAATGACGGTCAGGCCCTTGGTGCCGGAATCGCGCAGGGCGGCGATAAGGTTTTCAGGAATTCCGCACAGACCAAATCCGCCCGACATGACGGTCATACCGTCGAACAACAGCCCGTCGAGCGCGCTTTTGGCGTCGGTGTAGATCTTGCTGGCCGATGTCATGTGAGTGCCTCGCCCTGATGCGTTTCTGTTGGGGCGAGGCTATGCCATATCGGCTTGATTTGTCACGCGCAAATACGCTGCGCTGCGGCAAAATTTATGTGATTATCCCGCCGTCAAAAACGGTTTCAGTGACGCGTCAGCATCGGCCACGACCGCCGGATCAAGCGGCACGCCTTTGGCGATCAGTTGTTTGGCGGCCATGAAATCGGCGGGGCGATTGACGCACTCGGCGGCCCTTAAGCGATGGTCGTCATCAAGGTGAAATACGCTAAAGGCGCCGTCATCCGGATTACCACGGATAACTGTGTTGGACACCGGCGGGATCAGGCCCGCGATCTGGAGCTTATAGTCATATTGATCCGACCAGAACCACGGCACTTCTGGTGCGGGCGGTTTGTAACCGGCAATGGCTGCGGCGGCTTGCTTGGCCTGTTCCAGAGCATTGGGCACGCTCTCAAGGCGATAACGGCCTTCATAGTAGGGTTGCACCAGGCGCGATGTCACATCACCAATGGCAAAGATATTGGGATCAGATGTGCGGGCCTCATGATCAACTTGAATACCGTTGTCACACAGAAGGCCGCAGGCGCGTGCCAGATCATCGCACGGCAGGGCGCCTATGCCGACCAGCAGCACGTCAAATTCAGTTTGTGTGCCGTCGGCCTGATGGACGATAGCTCCGTGGTCAGAAGGGCTGAGTTTCGAAATATTAGCACTCAGGCAAAAGGTTATGCCATTTTCCTCGTGTGTTTTCTCAAAAAAAGCCGACAGGGCTTTGGAGGCGACACGCGCAAGAACGCGGGCTTCACGCTCAAAGACCGTAACCTGACACCCCAGCTTGCGCGCCGAGGCCGCGACCTCAAGGCCGACATAGCCCGCACCGATTAATCCAACCCGTAACCCATCGCAAAAGGCAGATTTCAGCGCCTCAGCATGGGGCAGCGTATGCAGCCGGTGGTAGGGCGTCACATCCGCACCTTCCACATTGAATGGCCGTGCGGTCGATCCGGTGGCGAAGATCAGATGATCATAGCTGATGCGCTCGCCATCGCTCAGTTCGGCCTGTTGCGCCTCTCGATCAACCGTTGATACACGGGTGCTAAGGCGCACCGTAATGTTTTTTTCAGCGTAAAAACTGGCCGGACGCAGATAGAGATCTTCTTCCTCAGCTTCACCTTTAAGCCAGGCCTTGGACAGGGGGGGGCGCTGATAGGGCAGGTACGCTTCGGCCCCGATCAGGGTGATGTCATCCTCATAGCCATATTGCCGCAGAAAGGCCGCAGCACTGCCCCCGGCATGACCTGCGCCGATGATCACCACGCCCATATCTTACAGACCTTCCGGTGCGGGCAAACCGTGTTGCAGGCAGGCGGCATGGAGGGTGTTGTTCAGCAGGCAGGCAATGGTCATCGGCCCGACCCCGCGCGGTACCGGCGTAATCGCCTTGGCATGTGGTTTGGCGGCGTCGAAATCGACATCACCGACGACCTTCGACTTTTTACCGTCCGGGCCGTCGACCTCGATGCGGTTGATGCCGACGTCAATGACATAGGCGCCGTCCTTGACCCAATCGCCCGCGATAAATTTGGGACGACCAACGGCTGCGACCAGAATATCAGCCGTCAGGCATAGCTCTTTGAGATTTTTAGTTTTTGAGTGAGCGATGGTAACCGTACAATCTTGATTGAGTAGCAGTTGCGCCATCGGTTTACCGACAATGTTAGACCGCCCGACAATCACGGCATTCATACCGGCAAGCGATCCGCCGCCGTAGGTTTTTACGGCATCTTTCAGCAGCATCAGGCTGCCTAATGGAGTGCAGGGAACAATGCCATCCAACCCGACCGCAAGCTTACCGGCATTTTCGACATGAAAACCATCGACATCTTTAAGTGGATCGATGGCATCGATCACTTTGAGCGAGGACATGTGTTTCGGCAGAGGCAGTTGCACCAGTATGCCATTAACCGCGGCATCGGCATTCAGCTCAGCGATCAGTTTCAGCAGATCGGCTTCGGTCGTGGTGTCAGGCAGGGTGATGGTGCGCGAATCCATCCCGACTGCAATCGTACTCTCGCCTTTGTTTTTGACATAGATCTGGCTGGCGGGGTCCTCCCCGACAATAACGACGACCAGACAGGGCGTTATACCCTGAGTGGCCTTCAATTCTGCCACTTTGACCGCCAGACGTTCACGCAGGCCTTTGGCATAACCAAATCCGTCGATGATGTGGCCCATACTAGTGTCGGTCATAATATGCTCATACAATGTTTGAAATCAGTGCGGTCTATAGGACTGCTCAAGGGCAGAAAGCAAGGCCTCGGCCAGAGATTTCAGGCGCATGGACATGGCTTCGGCCCGCCCGGTATGGAATGTGCGCGGGTCGGCTGTATCGAGATACCGATCCTGCACAATCTCTGTCTGGAGGCTGAACTGGTTGATCTCAGGCCGGCCATAATGGCGGGTGGTGTAGCCGCCTTTAAAACGGCCATCGAGTACGCTGGAAAAATCCGATGGTGTGGCTTGCCATTTTCGCACAACCTCCAAAATCTGTGGCGACAGGGTTCGGCCATCATTGCTACCCAGATTGACATCCGGCAAGGGCCCGTTGAACAGGCTGGGGATCGCGCTGCGGATCGAATGGGCATCTATCAGCAGGGCATAGCCATGCCGCGCGCGGGCAGTGTCCAGTAGTTTGGTCAATTGTTGATGATAGGGGGCGTGATACTGCCTCCGTCGGTGTTCAATCTCAGTGGCATCAGGTTCCAACCCTGCACGATAGAGCGGGTTGAGATCAAAATCCGTCAGGGGGCACAGGCCGGTTTCAAACTGACCGGGATAGAGCAACTGCCCGTCCGGGGGGCGGTTGAGATCGATGACATAGCGGCTGTGGGTCGCCCACAGTGTACTGGCACCCAGACTACGGGCAAAGTCATAAAGCCGGTGAACATGAAAATCGGTTTCGCCCACACTTTGCCCCGTCGGTGTCATACGGGCTGCAATATCAGCGGGCAGGTGGGTGCCGACATGCGGGGCGGCGATCACCAAAGGGCTGTCGCCTTCGTGAACCTCAAACAGCGGCAGGGCAGGGATTATATCCATGATTTATGTGAGCCGTGTTCGTTGATATCTGTCAAGCATGTCGGACTCGGAGTATCAGTTAAGCCATCATGGAATCGAAACTGCTGATCAACATTTTCATCTTTCTGGCGGCGGCCTGTGTGGTGGTGCCGCTGGCATCGCGTTTTAAGCTGGGATCGGTACTCGGTTATCTGATTGTGGGTGTTCTGATCGGGCCGTTTGGTCTGGGGCTGATTGATCAGCCAGAGCGGATCATGGGCTTTGCCGAATTTGGCGTGATCATGATGCTGTTTCTGATCGGGCTTGAGCTTGAGCCGGAGATTCTGTGGCGTCTGCGCCGGTCCATCATCGGTCTGGGCGGATTGCAGGTGGTGGTGACCAGCGTGGCGATTATGCTGGTCGGGATGGCGATGGGGCATGACTGGCAAACGACTTTGGCGGTCGGTATGGCGCTGTCACTGTCATCGACCGCGCTGGTAATGCAAATGCTTCAGGAGAAAAAGCTGCTGCACACCAATGTCGGGCAGTCGTCATTTTCAGTGCTGCTGTTTCAGGACATCGCCGTCATTTTCATCCTGCTGATCCTGCCGTTTCTGGCGGCGTCTCTGGGGGTGCCCGAAAGCCGCATTGCGCGCGAATCCGGCCATGCCGAGGGGCTGTTGGCCGAGGCGCCGGCATGGATGCAGGCGGGCGCGGTGGCCTTGGTGCTGGTTACCATGATTGCGGCGGCGCGCTTTGTGCTGCCCCGCCTGTTCCATGCGGTGGCCAAGACCAACCTGCGTGAATTGTTCACTGCCACGTCTCTGGCGCTGGTGGTGGGGACAACCGTGCTGATGGAAATGGTGGGCGTGTCGCCGGCGCTGGGGGCCTTTATCGGCGGGGTGATCCTGGCCAACTCAGAATATAAGCGCACCATTGAGACCGACATCGAGCCGTTCAAAGGCCTGCTGCTGGGGTTATTTTTCATCACGGTCGGCATGGGCATGAATTTCGAGGTCCTGCTGGAAAATCCGCTGGGTCTGATGGGGGCGGTGCTGGGATTGATGGCGCTTAAGGCGTTGATTCTGATTGTACTGGCCAAGATTTTTGGCTTTAGCGGCGAAGAAAATCTGGGGCTGGCGCTGGGGTTGGCGCAGGGCGGCGAATTTGCCTTTGTGTTGTTTCAGATGATCTATGGATTGCGGGTAATTGATGGTGAGATGTACCGGTCACTCATGCTGATCGTGACCATATCGATTGCGCTGACGCCTCTGATCATGGAGCTATATGCCCGCTATGCTGTGCCCCGGTTTGTGACCATGCTGCCGGAGCGGCAATTTGATGCGATCAATGAACGCAACCGCGTTATCATTGCCGGTTTTGGTCGCTATGGACAGGTCATTGGCCGATTCTTACGCCATCAGGGGGTGGGGATCACGGTTCTGGAGAACAACCCCGATCAGATCGAACTGGTGCGTAAATTTGGCAACAGTGCCTATTTCGGAGATGCAACCCGGCTTGATCTGTTACGCAGCGCCGGGGCCGCAGAGGCTGATATTCTGGTGGTGGCGGTCGATGGGCCGGATGATGCCCTGACGATTGTGCGGATGGCCAGAGCCTATTTTCCAAATCTGAAAATCTATGCCCGCGCCCGTAACCGACGCCATGCCTATGAACTGGATAAGGCCGGTGCTGATCATTTCAGGCGGGAGACTTTTGAATCGTCGCTTAACATGGCCCGCGAAGTGATGATCGCTTTGGGCTTCAAACCCGTAGATATGGAGCGCAAGGCCAAGAAGTTTATGGCGCATGATGTGATGACGCTCAAAAAGTCGTTTGAGTTCTTCGACAATGAGCCTGAACTGGTAAACCTGTCTAAGCTGAGTGCCGAAGAACTGGAACGCATCCTACGTGAGGATGTCGCCGACCCGGATAAGATAAAACCCTAAGCTGCGCGGTCTGAGGCGAAGGTTTCGACGGCGCTGGACAGGTGCGACAGGGCATCCGTGACCCGGTCGGCCGCGGTCGCCAGATCCTGCGCGGTCTGGCGGGAGGCGGCTACCCGCTCGGACGCATTGACCACCGCCTGACGGGTATCGTCGGCGCTGCGGGCCGCCGATGATGCCCCTTCGGAGATGGCCGAGGATGACTGGCTCTGGTCGGCAACCGCACCCGACATGGCCGAAGCCAGGTTTTGCACTTCGCCCAGAACCGCCGTGATGTTGGTGATGGCATCAACCGTGTCGCGCGTGGCGGTCTGGATTTCGCTGATCTGGGCCACGATGTCTTCGGTCGCCTTGGCGGTCTGGTTAGCTAGCGATTTGACTTCGGTGGCGACGACGGCAAACCCTTTACCGGCTTCACCGGCGCGGGCGGCCTCGATTGTGGCGTTCAGTGCCAAAAGGTTGGTCTGGGCCGCAATCTGACGGATCAGGCGCACAACATCATCGATTTTTTCAGCCGCATTGGCCAGTTGCGCAACCTTGACCGTGGCGGCATCGCCTTCGACGGTGGCCTTATGCAGGGCTTGCGACGTGCTCTGAACCGAGGCTGAGACTTCATCGACCGCGCGCGCCAGAGTCTGTGAGGCTTCGGCGACATTCGCCACGGTGCGTGAGGCTTCGTCACTGGTTTGGGCCGCCGTATCGGTCGACTGAGCGGTTGCCACGGCGCTGGATTGCATGTCGCCGGACAGGCGGCTCAGGGCATGAACGTCCTGACTCAAGGCGTCAAACAGGCTGCGCGTCGTTTGCAGGAAGGTCGCTACACCCGTCTGGGTGCTGTCACGACGGGCCAGAGCCTGAGCGGCCTCAATGGCCTGTTGCTCGCGCAGGGCCTCGCGCTCACGGGCGGCATCGCGCAGATTGCCGATGGCGCGCCCGATCAGGCCGATTTCGTCGCTATCATTCTGATGCGGAATGTCGCGATCCAGTTGCCCCTGGGCGATATCGCGGGCGGCGTTGGATATTTTCTCAATCTTTTTGAACTCTTTTGACAACAGGCCATAGACGACGGCTGAGGTCAAAAGCAGCATGACAATGGCCATGCCACCTAGCTTCAGGGCTTGCCCGATCAGGGCCGCATTCAGGTCAGAGACCTTGGCCGTGCCGACAAAAATAATCCCGATGACCTTGCCGTCAGCGTTTATTACCGGCGTATAAGCGGTCTGGTATTTTTCACCGACGATGGCGGCCACGCCAAAAAATGGCTTGCCCGCGGATATGGCCGGGAAGGCGGCGCTGTCTTTACCCAAGGGCGTGCCGACCGCGCGGTTGCCGTCGGCCTTGATGACGTTGGTAGATAAGCGCACAAAGTCCTGAGCGGCTTCATCAGCGGCAAATATAGTGACGTAGCCACTGTTGATCTGGCCGATCGCATCGACCAGGCCATTATCGGCAATATCCGCAATCGTTTCAGCACGCACGGCCTGCACGATACCGGCCTCATCCGTTTCAACCTCAGTGCCTGTGGCAATGGTTGCGTATTTATCGGCGGCCACCCGCAATGACCATTCCAGTTGCTGGCGCACCTGAGCGTCCTGTTCGGCCTTCATCGACAGAAAATCAAACCCGGCGCTCATCAGAACGGCGGTGGCAATACAGGCGAACACGGCGCCAAGGATGCGGCCTTTGAGGGAGGACAAAACAGTGCGCACGCGGATAACCCTTATATTTAAACGATTCACTTAGTCTGCGACTATCGGTCGCAGTGGTAACTATAGGGTTAACCAAAAAAACTTAAGGATGCTTCAAAGCCTTGAATGGTAAGGATTTGCCGCAAAGGTGATGTGCGAAAGGTGTTGGGTTATCGCAGCCATATTATGCCAAAAATCAAAGCCGGTGGCGCTTGAGCCAGGCGGCGGCATAACCACAGATCGGTACGATTTTTTGCGGGCGGTTGCTGATGATGTCCACCAGCCCCTGCATCAGTTTTCCGGCCGTGCCTGTGCCGCGCAGGGCCTCAGGGGCGAACACATAATCGATATAGAGCGTGTCGCCGGTAACGTGATAGTCGGCATAGGCGGTTTCGCCATCGACGACGAGCTCAAAACGGCTTTTATCGGTATTGTCGATCACTAGGGGGCTGGTCATATATTGTCTCCATCTTCTGTGCCCACACAGATGCGCTTGCCGCTATCGGGTTTCAATAGGTTTGTGATAAGGTTTAAGGCCGTTAAATTCCGGAGGGCTGATATGAAAGCAGGTATCATCATTGCCGTCTTATGCGGGCTGGCTGGCGCGGCTGAGGCTGAAGTGGTTGAAGCCTTAACGGGCGGGTTTGAGGTCAGGCATGTCATAGAGATCAACGCGCCGGCAGAGGCGGTTTATGCGGCCCTGCTTCAGCCGTCAAAGTGGTGGAATCCTGAGCATAGCTGGTCAGGTGATGCGGCCAATCTGACGCTGGAGCCGCGCGCAGGCGGCTGTTACTGCGAAGCCTTGCCCAAAGGCGGGATGATCGAACATATGCGGGTTGTTGCCCTGCAGCCGAATGAAGGGCTCAGGCTGTTCGGCGGGCTTGGGCCGTTGCAGTTCACGGGGGCGTCAGGTTTTTGGAATCTTACGCTAAAAGCGACAGATAGCGGCACAACCCTAACAGCGACCTATGACGTCGGGGGCTATGCCAAGGGCGGACTCGATAAATGGGCGGCACCTGTTGATGGGGTGCTGGCCGAACAATATGGACGGCTTAAAGCCCATGTTGAGGCTGGTAAATAGACGTTCTAAGCGAGGAAAAATGTGAAAATTAGCGAAGAACCGCTTCGAGCTAATTTTTTCCATATCGACACACGACAAAGTACACTGAGCGCAGCGAAGGACTTTGGAGTGATGGCCGGAGCGTAGCGACTAGTGACCAAGTGGGAGCGCAGGCTGCGCGCCGCCAAGGGCCCTTGGCCCTGAGCGCCAAAACATAAAACCATTTTCGGATTTTCGAAGAAAATGCGGAGATGGTGGACCCGACAGGGATTGAACCTGTGACCCTTCGCGTGT
This sequence comes from Asticcacaulis machinosus, assembly GCF_028550435.1. Lineage (GTDB taxonomy): Bacteria > Pseudomonadota > Alphaproteobacteria > Caulobacterales > Caulobacteraceae > Asticcacaulis > Asticcacaulis machinosus. The sequence continues at coordinate 47,617 of NZ_JAQQKV010000001.1, forward strand.
GAAGCGAATGCTCTCCCGCTGAGCTACGAGTCCGAACCAATTGCGAGGAGCGGTGCTTTAACCGCTCAAAACGCTGGTGACAAGTCCTTTATTTGAGGCAGGCGGCGACGGCGTCAGGCAGTTCGCGGAAATGGTGGATAAGCCGGTCAGGCTTAAGATCAGCGACCGGCGTATCGTTGTAGCCAAAGCTGACCAGTATCGACGGCACCCCGGCATTGCGGGCGGTTAGAAAATCGGTCTCGGAATCGCCGATCAGCATGGATTGGCTGAGGTCAAGGCCCATAAAATCGGTGCAGGCTTTTAGGTGTTCAGGGGCGGGCTTTTTATTAGTTACACTGTCAGCACCGACCACGGTCTTGAAATGTTCAATCATGCCCATACGGGTCAGCAGCAGCACTGACAAATCATAGGGTTTATTGGTGCAGACGGCCAGATGCGCGCCGGCCGTGCGAAGGACGTCCAGTGCTTCGAATACACCTTCAAACGGCTGGCTTTCATGGTCGATGCGTTCCCGGTATAGCGCCAGAAAATGCGGTACCATCGCGTCTTCCTGTTCCGGCGTCAGTGATAATCCCGCCGCGGCAAAACCGCGCTGGATCAATGAGCGCGCGCCTTTGCCAACCAGAGCGCGGGCCGCAGTTGTAGGGAAGGGTTCAGCCCCATGTTCTTTCAGGATGTCGTTCAAGGTGCCTATGATATCCGGGGCGGTATCGACCAGAGTTCCGTCCAGATCGAAGGCCAGACAATAATCGCGCAAATCGGGCAGGAGGGGCATATAATAACTCGTGCTAGAGCGATATGCCGAAAAGTGTGAGCGGTTTTCGGCTATAATATCGCGACCAAATTAAAAGTTAGAGCGGATGATGATTTGATTAAAAATCATCCGCTCTAATGGCGTTTAACCCTGCTTTGGGCTAAATCCGGTAAGGCTGCAACAGATGAGTCGCGATATGAGCTTAGATTCCACTATCAAACGGGCTGCAGTAATTTTGGCGGCAGGTCAGGGGACGCGCATGAAATCGCCTCTGCCCAAGGTTTTGCATAAGGTTGGTGGGCGCACTATGCTCGACCGCGCCATAGATGCGGCCTTCGATCTGGGCTGCGATCGTGTGGTCGTAGTGGTCGGTAACCACAGCCCGTCAGTAGGTATTGCCGCCCGTGCGCGGGTCGGCGATCAGAATGTGGTCGTGCAAGACCCGCCGCTGGGGACTGGTCATGCGGTGCTGGCAGCGCGTGGGGCTTTGAGTGATTTTGACGGGCAGGTCATTGTCACCTATGCCGACTGTCCGCTGATGTCGGCCGATGTGCTGTCGCCGGTGTTTGAAGTGGCCGAAAAATCCGACATGGTTGTGCTGGGGTTTGAGGCGGCCGATCCCGGCGCTTATGGGCGGTTGGTGATCTCTCAGAACCATAATCTATACGCCATCGTCGAAGCCAAGGAGGCCAATAAGGAGCAGTTGGCCATTACCGCCTGTAATTCGGGTGTGCTGGCCTGTGACCGCGCGCTGCTGTTTTCATTGTTGGCTGAGGTCACCAACGAAAACGCCAAGGGCGAATATTACCTGACCGATGTGGTGGCTCTGGCGCGTAAACGCGATCTGATGCCGCAGGTGACGTTTGCGTCCGAACAGGATGTGGGCGGCGTCAATGCTCAGGGCGAACTGGCGATGATGGAGCAGGTCTGGCAAACCCGCACGCGGCAGAAATTTTTACGCGATGGTGTGACCATGATCGCACCCGATACGGTCTGGTTCTCGTGGGATACAAAAATCGCGTCCGGTGTGACCATTGAACCCAATGTTGTCTTTGGTGACGGGGTGACGGTAGAAACCGGTGCGGTGATCCGCGCCTTTAGCCACCTTGAAGGCGCGGTTGTTGGTGAGGGCGCGCTGATTGGGCCCTACGCCCGCCTGCGTCCAGGGGCCGTGCTGGGCAAGGATGTGCATATCGGTAATTTCGTCGAGGTCAAAAACGTCACCGTCGGTGAGGGTGCCAAGGCCAATCATCTGGCCTATCTGGGCGACGGTGCGGTGGGGGCTAAGGTCAATATCGGGGCGGGCACGATTTTCTGTAACTATGATGGGTTCTTCAAGCATAAGACCATCATCGGCGACGGCGCGTTTATCGGCTCCAATTCGTCGCTGGTGGCACCCGTGACCATCGGAGCCGGAGCTTTGATCGGGTCAGGATCGGTGATCACCGAGGACGTATCCGCTGATGCTCTGGCCTTCGCCCGTTCACGCCAAAGCGAAAAGCCGGGTTGGGCCGCTAATTTCCGGAGCCTCAAATCCGCTGAAAAAGCCAGCAAAAAGTAGGAACTTTATGTCAGCCGAAACTCAAAAAGAACAGTCTGGTCTTGCCGCCATCGCCTATGTCAAGGACGGCATGAAGGTGGGCTTGGGCACCGGGTCTACCGCCGCCCATTTCGTCAAGGCCATTGCCGATACGGTCAAGGCGGGCATGAAGCTGACACTGGTCTCGACCTCAGTGCAGACGACAACTTTGGCGCAGTCCCTGGGGTTGACGATCCTTGATATTAATGATGTCGGGTCGCTGGATCTGTGTGTCGACGGGGCTGACGAAATCGGGCCGGGACTGGCGCTGATCAAGGGCGGCGGCGGAGCACTGCTGCGTGAAAAGCTGATCTGGGAACAGGCCAAAACCTGCATCGTCATTGCTGATGCGGCTAAGCACGTCAAAACTCTGGGCGCCTTTGCCCTGCCGATTGAAGTCGAGCCCTTTGCCTATAAGGGCACGGTCAACCGGATTTGCGACGTTCTGGCGGAATTTGAGATCCAGAAAGTGCCGACATTACGTAAAAAAGACGGCCAGCCCTTTATAACTGACGGCTCGAACCTTATTTTTGACGTATCGTGCGGACAAATCTCTGACCCTGCCGGACTGGCCGCGGCGTTGAAAGCCACGACCGGCGTAGTCGATCACGGCCTGTTCCTTGATCTGGCCGAATTTGCGTTACTGGGAACCGATGACGGTGTGAAGGTTCTGGAACCCTGATTTGTTGCGCATTTTTTGTCCAAAAAACCGCATACACTTTTTGGAATGCGCATTTTAGGAGTTAAGTGATTGGCCTTGTTCTCGAAATATAAAATCGTCTGTGACGCTGACCTGACGGTGTTTGAGGGCAAACAGGCGCGCTTTCATGTGGCCAAAGGCGCTCTGGAGAAATGCGTGCTGATGCACGATAGTGCTAAAGCCCCTAAATTCATTGAAAACACTTTCCTGAAGAAGATTTTTACCGCCAAAGATGTCGTGCATTTACGCAGCATCATGCTGTTTTCGGGTGAGGGGGAAATCGCCCTGACACCGTCTGAACGCGGTTTTGATCATGTGCTGGAATGGTTGCGGCAAAATGGCTGGCATATTGATGACGCCATTGCCGAATCTCAGGCCTCGCCGAGCGTGCGCACTTTTGTGAGAAAAAAATGACTTACGACTATGATTTGTTTGTGATCGGCGCAGGCTCCGGTGGTGTGCGCGCGGCGCGTTTGTCGGCCAATCTGGGCCTTAAGGTGGCGATTGCCGAAGAAGACCGACCCGGCGGGACCTGTGTTCTGCGCGGCTGCGTGCCCAAAAAATTCATGGTCTACGCCTCCGAAGTGCCGGAGCAGCTTAAATATGCGCGCGGGTTTGGCTGGGACACCGGTGAGGCGACCTTTGACTGGAATGCGTTTAAGGCATCCAATGAAAAAGAACTGACGCGGCTGTCGCAAGCCTATGCCGGCAACCTGACCCGCAATGGCGTCGAAATCATTAGTGCCCATGCCGCGTTCAAAGACCCGCATACGCTGACCTTGACGCCCAGTGACGGCTCGGAGCCCTATGAAGTCACGGCGAAAACCATCCTGATCGCCGTCGGGGGCTGGCCGTTCCTGCCCCGTCACATCGAAGGCGTGCAGGAATGTGCGATTTCCTCGAACGAGGTGTTCAATCTGCCGGAATTGCCTAAATCGGTCGTCATCGTCGGCGGTGGTTATATTTCGGTCGAGTTTGCCGGTGTGCTGAACGGTCTTGGGGTTGACGTGACGCTGGTTTACCGCGGCGAGCAAATCTTACGCGGTTTCGACGATGAGGTGCGTGACCATCTGGCCAGGGAAATGCAGGCACGCGGTATCAAAATCCTGACCCGTGCCGATCCGGTAAAGCTTGAGAAAACACCGGATGGCATCCGTGTGCATCTCAATACGGACATAGATTTGATGGCTGATCAGGTGCTCTATGCTTCTGGTCGCAAGCCAAAGACCGAAGGGCTTAATCTGGAGGCCGCGGGCTGTGACATCGAACTGCACGGGGCGATTAAGGTCGATGACTATTCGCGCACCTGCGTGGATCACATCTGGGCGGTGGGGGATGTCACCAACCGCATGAACCTGACGCCGGTGGCGATCCGCGAAGCTGTGGCCTTTGTCGAGACCGCGTTTAAGAACAACCCCACGACCTATGACTATGAGAATATCCCGACCGCAGTATTTTCCCAGCCGCAGATCGGCACTGTCGGCCTGACCGAGCAGCAAGCCATAGACGCCGGGCTCAAATTCGATGTTTACACCACCCGTTTCAGGGCGATGAAAACGACCTTCATCGGTGGCGAAACCCGTGTCTTGATGAAACTGATCGTTGAGCAGGGCTCCGATGTGGTGTTAGGATGCCACATGGTCGGTTCCGATTCTGCCGAAATCATTCAGATGGCGGGTATCGCTGTCAAGGCGCGCCTGACCAAGGCGCAGTGGGATGCGACCTGTGCGGTCCATCCAACGGCTGCGGAGGAATTTGTGACCTTAAAGGACAAACGGGCCTGACCGCATGAAGCTACAGGCGCTTACCCCCATTGATATGGATATACGCGGTATGGCTCCGGCCGATTCCGCATCAGTTCACGTCGAGAGCCTGAAATCCAGCCTCTATATGCGTCTGGTGTTTGGCGGGATGCTGGTGTTATTTTTGTTATGCACCTTTGCGTCGCCTTTGGGATACATCCTGCCTGCGACCTTCGCGGGATTGCTGTGTATCGGCATGTGGCGGCATGCGCAGGTCATTACCGGGCCTGTGATCGCGCTGGGGCTGGCTCTGATATGGATCTTATACCGTGCATCCGTGCCCGAAGGGGCGGATTTTTCGAATTATGAGACCTACGAAAAGCTGGTCTGGCTTAAGGCCGTACTTCAGGCGATCTGTTATGTCCCGTTGGTCATTGCCGGATTTCGCCTGTCGATGACCGATGCCGGGGCCTTGATGGCAGGCTTTAAATGGGGTGTGCTGGCCCTTGCGGCATTGGCGTTGTTTGAAGCCCTGACACAGGCGCGGATTTATATGGCCCTGGCCGACGCCTTGGGTATGCCCATCCGTCCTGATCTGGCGGTCGTCAAGATATCGCTGATGAGCTATGGCCTGATGATGATTTACTGGCCGATGATGCTCTACTTCAACCAGACCGGTGCCAATCTGCCGCGCGTTTTACTGACGGCCTCGGTGGCCATCGCCCCGTTTTTTACCGGAGCCAATGCGCCGACCCTGGCGCTGGTGGCGTCTGTTATTATCTTTTTTGTCGCCCGCCGCTGGTCGACCCTGCGCGGTGTCGGCATCGAAAAGTACATCGCCATTATGGTCTATGGTGTGATCCTCGGATTTCCGCTGCTGATCAAGTTTGCCCATGAGCAGGGCTGGCTCGTCGCATTGAAAAGTAACCTCCCGCCGTCGTGGCTGGCGCGGGTTGAAATTTGGGAATATGCCGCCAATCGCCTGTTTGAAAAGCCGCTGATGGGCTGGGGCTTTGACACCAGCCGCATGTTCAGCCCGCACATTCCGCTGCATCCCCACAACATGCCGGTTCAGGCCGCACTGGAACTGGGCTATGTCGGGCTGGTACTGGTCGCGGTTCTGTGGCTGGTCAGCATTCGCCGTGTCGGTAAAACGCCTGATGCGCAAATAATCAGCCCGGACCACCTGTTATGGACCGACCCTAAGCCCTATATGCTGGCCACGATGACGGCGTTTTTTGTCTTTGCCTTTTTGAGTTTTGGTATGTGGCAGGAATGGTTTCTGGCACTGGCGGCTATGTCGATATTTATTGCCCTGATGACGCAAAAGGCGTCGTTACAGGTGATAATGTATCAAAATAAACTATAAGCATCTGACTTTACTGAACATTTGCTTCGCTAAAGCTTGGGTGTTATATGTGAGTTTAAGTTGTCGCCGTAATTTAGATGGGCCGGTCTTAAACTGGGCCCATTTTTAAGTTTTATGAGCATGGAAAAGCCCGCACAGCCGGTTTTTTTATGAAAGTGTTGGATATGGTAAAGAACTGGTCTCCCCAAAGCTGGCGGTCGCATCCCGCCCTTCACATTCCGGACGATTACCCGGATCAGGCCGCCCTGTCGGCCGTTGAAACTGAGCTTAGCACGTTGCCGCCGCTGGTGTTTGCCGGTGAGGCACGTCGTTTGACGTCGCATCTGGGTAAGGTCGCCGCCGGCGAAGCCTTTCTGCTGCAAGGGGGGGACTGCGCCGAAAGCTTTAAGGAGTTTTCCGCCGATAATATCCGCGATACCTTCCGCCTGATCCTGCAAATGGCGGTCGTGCTGACCTTTGCCGGTGGCAAGCCGGTGGTTAAGCTGGGGCGTATCGCCGGTCAGTTTGGTAAGCCGCGCTCATCATCGGTGGAAACCATCGGAGATGTTACCTTGCCGTCTTACCGCGGCGACAACATCAACGGCATGGAATTCACCCCCGAAGCGCGCCTGCCGGATCCGCAAAGATTGTTAAAGGCGTACCATCAGTCGTCGGCAACGCTCAATCTGCTGCGGGCCTTTGCGACGGGCGGATATGCGGATTTGTACAACATCCATAAGTGGACGCTGGGCTTTGTGTCAGGCTCTCCGCAGGGCGAGCGTTATCGCGAGCTGGCCGACAAGATTTCCGAGACCCTGTCGTTCATGTCGGCGATCGGCATCACGTCCGAAAAGGCGCAGGAAATCCGTCAGGTCGATTTCTTCACCTCGCACGAAGCGCTGTTGCTCAACTATGAGCAGGCCATGACGCGGGTGGATTCGACCTCCGGCGACTGGTACGACACCTCGGCCCACATGCTGTGGATCGGTGAGCGCACCCGCCAACTGGACGGCGCTCATGTCCACTATATGAAGGGCATCAAAAATCCGATCGGTGTCAAATGCGGCCCGACGATGGAGCCTGATGACCTTAAGCGTCTGATCGATACGCTCAACCCGGAAGCCATTCCGGGCCGTTTGACCCTGATTGGCCGGTTTGGTTCGGATAAGGTCGGTGATCGTCTGCCGCGCCTGATGGCGGCCACCAAGGCCCACGGCGTGCCGGTCGTTTGGTCGATTGACCCGATGCACGGCAATGTCGTGAAGGCCAATAATGGCTATAAGACTCGTCCGTTCGATCGCATTCTGTCGGAAGTCCGCTCCTTCATCGATGTGGCGGCGGCTGAGGGCGTTCATCCCGGCGGTCTGCATCTGGAAATGACGGGGCAGAACGTTACCGAATGTACCGGCGGTGCCTTTGCCCTGTCGGAAGAGGATCTGGGCGATCGTTACCACACGCACTGCGATCCGCGTCTTAATGCCGATCAGGCGCTGGAACTGTCGTTCCTGGTGGCCGAGCGGATGCACAGCCTTAAGCAAAAGGCTTCCAAAGCGGCCTAAAGGCTTTAGTGACCGACAAAAAGGACGGCTCGTGCCGTCCTTTTTTCATGTCCGCTGTCAGTTCCTGGCAGCAACCGTATCCCTGTCAATTGATGCGGGTAGAAAACTCGGCTAAGAGCGCGGCATGAAACCATTTCTGCCGACACCAAGCTTCCAGTCCTATAAAGCAGCCTTCACGGAACTTTACACACTGGCGTGGCCGGTGGTGATTTCGCGCCTGTCGATCATGTTGATGGGTTTGGCCGATACGGTGATTGTCGGCCATTATTCCTCAAAGGAACTGGGCTATCACTCGATGGCCTGGGCACCGACCAGTATTTTTCTGGTCACCTCAATCGGGCTGCTGGTGGGCTTGCAGGTCAAGACCTCGCACTATCTGGGGGCGGGGGAAACGGGCAGGATCGGGGCGGTCTTTCAGCGCGGGATGAGCTATGCGCTGGCGCTGGGGTTGGGGTCGATGATCCTGCTGCTGTTGGCGGGGCCCTATCTGCTTGATCATACGGTGACGCAATCCCTGGCCGAAGGGGCGCGTAATCCGCTGATCTTGTTTGCGATTTCCATGCCGTTTTATATGGTTTCCATCGGCTGTTCGGAGTTCTTAGAGGCTTTGGGCAAGACGCGTCAGACCATGTACATGAACATGGCGGGCAATGTGCTCAATGTGGCGCTTCTGATCTTGCTGGTGCCGGGGCAGGTTGCCGGACTTGAGGCTTTTGACGGCGCGATGGGGGCGGCGGTCTCAACCTTTATCGCGCGCATATTCATCATGGTTTTGATGCTGATCTATGTCTTTCGTCTGCCGCAGGCCCGCGAATATGGCATTCTGCGCAAACATGCCCCCGATCCTGCCGCGGCCAAAGAACAACGCCATGTCGGCTATGCGGCCGGCGCGTCATATTTTATCGAGGTCACGGCCTTTGCCGGCATGACCTTTTTTGCGGGACGGATATCCGAAGTGGCGGTAGCCCAATGGGCCATAGTGCTCAATTTCGCCTCACTGGTGTTCATGGTGCCTATGGGACTGGCGGTCGGTTGTTCGGTTCTGGTGGGGCGGGCGTTCGGCGCACGTGATCGTGACGCGATCCGCCGCATGGGCCGCGTTAGCTTTACTGCGGCGGGCGCATTCATGGTGCTGGTCGTCGTCGGCGTTTTACTGTTCTCAGGGGCTATGGCGCGGGGATATACGTCTGATCCGGCCCTGATTGCGGGCGTTCAGGCGTGTCTGCTGCTGGCGTGCGGGTTCTTTATCCCCGATGGGGTTCAGGTCGTGGCGGCTCAGGCCCTGCGCGCACGCCGTGATGTGGTTACGCCAACCGTGCTCCACTACATATCCTACGGCGCGGTCATGCTGCCGTTGGGTTATCTGTTTTCGCAAGCTATGGGCTTAGGCGTGCCGGGGCTGATCTATGCCGTTATTATCGCCAGCCTGCTGTCGGGCAGCTTTCTGGTCGGGCGGTTTATGTGGCTGGATCACCGGCAGGTTGCCCTGCCAAAAATATAGAGCTTAAGCCTTGGTCAGCCCGAACATCCAGCCTTCTTCGGTGATGGCAATAGCCTGATCGTCTTCGCTTAGACCAGTGGGGGCGGCAAACCATGCGCCGAGTTCACCCTTATCATCGACCTCAGCTATGGCTTGAGCCGTCAGGCGCGTAGTGGTGGCGTCCTTAACCTCAGCCGGTTCAGCTTCACCCTTGAACAGCGGCGGATAGACCTCGGCAATGACGGTCGATACGCCGTCAAGATCGCTTTCACTCAATTTACCAAAGCCGGTCTCCAGCGGCCACAGTTTTGTGCCGTCACCCAAGGACTCAACCAGCGCTTTAAGCGCCGGGACGCCTAAGAAGGTCTGACCGCCACCGGTGCCGGCGCCGTGCATCTGCCATTGGCTTTTGGCATGCAGGGTTTTGGGTTTCAGCGCGTGGGTCGCTGTCTCGGTCAGGCGGTATTCCGGAAAATCGCCAAACGAGTCGGGTTTAAGCGTCGACAGCCACCGTTGTGCGGCTGATTTCGGCGCGCCCCAGAACGGATAGGCCTCATCAGTCGTTAGCCGGTTTATCTTGGCGGCCACCGCAAAACGGTTATTGGTGTTGTCGGCCTTATCGACAATATTGTGCGTCAGAAATTTCCAGATGGCTTGCCAGGGCGTCCCTTCCAATTTAAGGCGCTCGGCGGTGCCCCGCGGTAGGCCAAGGCCGAAATCAACCCCTAAGAAAATGCGGTCGCCGCGCTTATGCAGGTCGGCTAGAATAGTCTTGAGCAGTTCCATAGCGGCCTGACGCGTGGCCGGATTGTGCGCCTCATAGGACAGCCGAAAGCGCACGTCGCGTTTCATGACGCCGATCCATACCGAGGAATCGCCGGTCTTTTTACCTTCGGCCGCGCTCCAGCTTAAAATCACATAGGCGCCAAACAGTCGGGACACGCGTTTACTCCTGCGGAAAGTCTTGGGAACGGCGCATTTGATCTGCGCCTTGAATTCAAGGCGACGCTTGTAGCCTGATGAGGGAGGGGGAAAAAGCCCATAATTGTGAATTTGTGCCGCCCTCACGCAAAATGTGTTTCCAATCCGTGGATGAACCTGTGTAAAAACCGGAACGGTCAGGGGCCGATGAGGTAATTTATGTCCAGAATTTTGAAGGCCGGTGTGGCCGGTGCCGGTGTTTTTGGCGGCTATCATAGCGGTAAGTATAAGCAGGCCGACGATATTGAGTTTGTGGGTATATATGACCTTGATAGGTCGCGGGCGCAGATTCTAGCAGAGGCGCAAGGTTGTCAGGCTTTTGGCGGCGATGAACTGGGCGCGTTTCTGGCGCAGCTTGATGTGATTACCATTGCCACCCCTGCCTTTGCCCATGCGCAGGTGGCCTTAAAGGCGCTTGAGGCCGGGGTGCATGTCTATGTCGAAAAGCCGCTGGCTATCACGGTTGATGATGGTGAAGCGATGGTGTCGCTGGCTGCTTCAAAAAATCTTGTGCTGGCCTGCGGCCATCAGGAGCGGGCGGTATTCGAAGCTATGGGCCTTTATGATGTCCCTGAGGCCCCGCTAAGCCTTGAGGCGGTGCGTAACGGTACGGTTAGCACACGAAATTTGGATGTGTCGGTTGTGCTCGACCTGATGATCCACGATCTCGATCTGGGTTTAAGTTTAGCGCACGGGGAGGCAGGCGGTGTAGACGCCACAGCTCGTTATCGTCAGGCGGAAGGATACAAAGCGACTGGTGCCGATGAGATGACGGCTGAGGTTAAATTCGACGATGGTTTTGTCGCGACCTTCAAAGCCTCACGCATGGCTGAGGCGCGCGAACGCACCATGCGGTTGGTGTATCCCAGCGGTGAAGTCAATATTGATTTTCTGACGCGCAAGTTTGAGAACACAACACCATTTGCCCTGAATGCTGACTTTGCCGAGGCTGAGATTGCCAAAGATCCGCTCGGCACCAGCGTATTCCGCTTTCTGGATACGGTGCGGGGTGAGCGGGCCAAGCCGCTGGCGACCGGCGCAGAAGCGCTGAAAGCCTTACAGGTGGCTTTGGCTATTGATGAGGCTGTGGGGCCGTAATCCTCACTCGCCCTTGAATACAAATCCCAAAAACAGTACGGCCCAGCCACCACTCATCAGCCAGTATTTGTGCTCACTTAAAAAGGGCAGAGGGCGGGCGTAGCCGAACAGGCTGCCGATCACCAGTGCCGCAGATAGCAGGCATAGCAATAGCGTGGTCGCCGTCAGTTTCATTACAAACACTACCCCCAAAGCGGCAAGGGCCTGAACCTTGCCTTTTGCTGTCGCTATCTATTCAAATTCACGTGATAAGATCAATGGTAATTTGAAGGAAAGTCTGAAAACCTTAACCCTGAATTTTTACCGGAATATCTCAGAAGTCACCCAAAAAGGCCTGATGATGAAAAGATTTTGGATATTACCCATACTGGCGACCCTGCTGGCCGGAGTTGCGGACGCCGGTCCCGTTAGAGAGCGGATCAAAGCGCGACTGGAAGCTAAAAAGGCTGTTGAGAGCCAGGTGATTGATGTGGCTGCTATTTCACCGGGGGCTCGCAAACTGACCTTATCGTATGGCGATAGTCCAAAACAGGCTATGGATGTTTATGTGCCAGCCGATGCCAGAGATGCGCCCGTAATTGTCATGGTACATGGTGGGGCCTGGAAAATCGGGGACAAGGCCAATAGCGGCTCGATAGAGAACAAGCTGAAATACTGGCTGCCCAAAGGCTATATTTTCATCAGCGTTAATTACAGGCTGTTGCCTGAGGCTATGGCCTATGAACAGGCGCAGGATGTGGCCGCCGCTATGCGATTTACGCAGAAAAATGCGACCACATGGGGCGGGAGTCCTGATAAGATCGTCCTTATGGGGCATTCCGCAGGGGCGCATATAGTCGCATTACTGTCGTCCAATCCGCCTATGGTTGGCGCCAACTGGCGTGGTACTGTGGTGCTGGATTCGGCGGTTATGAGTGTGCCGTCGATCATGGAGCGCCGCCATCTGGGGTTCTATGACGAAGCCTTCGGGGCGGATAAGACCTACTGGCTTAAGGCGTCGCCTATGGATCAGTGGACACCGAAGGCGGTGCCGATGATGGTGGTCTGTTCATCGCAGCGTAAGGATAAACCGTGCGTCGAAGCCAATGCGTTTAAAGCCAAGGTGACTAAGGCCGGGCACGATATGATCATCCTGCCGCAGAACCTGACACACGAAGAGATCAACCGGACTTTGGGCATGCCAGGGCCCTACACCTCAGCGGTTGACGACTTCATCACTTCGCGATTGAAGCCAGCGCCTTAAATCGCTAGATACCGGCTATGATCCGACTATTTATTCAAGAGCAACACGGGGCCTATAGCGTCGGGTTGGTCATTCCGCTCAATATTGACCAAAGCCGTTATCTGGGGGCAGTTATGCGCCTCGGCGTCGGGGATGAGGTCGCCATATTCAACGGTATCGACGGCGAATGGCGGGCGCGCATTGACACCCTGACGAAGAAGGCCTGTCATCTCGAACTGGTTGAACAGATCAGGCCGCAGCCCGATGTGTCTGGCCCGGTATTACTGATTGCGCTGGTCAAACGGGCCCGGTTGGAAGTCATTATCGAAAAAGCGACGGAACTGGGCGCGGCGAAAATTCAATTGTTGATTACGCGGCGGACCAATGCTGATCACACCAATGTCGGGCGGCTGCAAATGATCGCACAGGAAGCGGCCGAGCAAACCGAACGCCTTGATGTTCCGGAAGTTCTGGCACCGGTGAAACTTGAGAAATGGCTTCAGGAAAATACGGATATTGCGTTGATTTATGGGGATGAAGACTCAACCCATGCCGGAAATTCAATCCCGTCGATGCTCACCGTCCTGAAGGATATTACGGGGCCGGCGGCCATATTGATTGGGCCTGAGGGCGGGTTTGATGAGGTTGAGCGCGACACGCTTAAAGCACTGCCGCACACTGTTGCGGTTAATCTGGGCCCGCGAATCCTGCGGGCAGATACCGCCGCCATCAGTGCATTGACACTATATCAATCGGTCTGCGGTGACTGGCGGTAAGGTCACTTTAGATTTTCTCGCTTTATTGCCGCGCACGGGCGGTTCATGCACGTAATGTCAAAAGAATATGCGCCGGGGCGCTTGTATAAAACAAAAGACCCGCACATATAGAGCCGGAACCTTTCCGGTTACAGTTTCAAAGACTTACAGATATATGGGTGCTTCATGGCCTTAAAGGAAATTTCAAAGCCTATAGAGAGCCATGAGGAACTGATCGCCTATTTCGAAAGCGGCTGCAAACCGCGCGAGGCGTGGCGCATTGGTGCCGAGCATGAAAAATTTGTTTTTGACCTGAAGACCTTGCGCCGCCCGACCTACGAAGGCCCAAGCGGTATTAAGGCGATGCTGGAGGGACTTCAGCGGTTTGGCTGGACGCCGGTATTTGAAGATGGCAATGTCATTGCTCTGCTGCGTGACGGCGCTTCGGTGTCACTGGAACCCGGCGGGCAGTTTGAACTGTCCGGTGCGCCGCTAGAGACTGTTCACGATATTTGCAGTGAAACCGGTCAACACCTTGAAGAGGTGAAGGCCGTGGCCTCTGAAATCGGCCTTGGTTTCCTGGGCGTAGGCTTTTCGCCCCTTTGGTCGCGGGCGGAAACGCCGGTCATGCCCAAAGGTCGCTATAACATCATGCGCAGCTATATGCCCAAGGTTGGCGGCTTGGGGCTGGACATGATGCTGCGCACCTCGACCATTCAAGCCAATCTTGATTATTCGTCCGAAGCGGACATGATCTTGAAGTTTCGGGTATCGCTGGCTTTGCAGCCTATTGCGACGGCCTTATTCGCCTGCTCGCCGTTTACCGAAGGCAAGCCCAACGGCTTTCTGTCGGCAAGGGCCAATGTCTGGACCGATACCGATGCCGACCGCACCGGTATGTTGGGTTTTGTGTTCGATGATAGTTTCGGATTTGAGAAGTATGCGCAATATGCCCTTGATGTGCCTATGTATTTCGTCAAACGCTATGGTGCACCCAATGGCGGCTACATCGATGCTTCGGGCCAAAGTTTCCGGTCGTTCCTGAAGGGGGAGTTGCCCGCTATGCCCGGTGAACTGCCCAATATCGACGACTGGGCCGATCACCTGACGACCCTGTTCCCGGAAGTGCGTCTGAAGAAATACTTGGAAATGCGTGGCGCTGATGGCGGACCTTGGAGCCGGATATGCGCACTGCCTGCGCTGTGGGCCGGACTTCTGTATGATCAAACCTCACTTGAGGCCGCCTGGGATATGGTCAAGGGCTGGAGCCTGGAAGATCATGATACCTTGCGCGGTATGGCCGCAAAAACCGGCCTGAAAGGCTCGATCGCCGGTCGACCGGTTCAGGAAATTGCGATTGAGACACTCAATATCGCTCGTGAGGGGTTAAAGCGCCGGAATCGTCTGTCTGGTGGTCTGGTCGATGAAACGGGCTATCTTGGCGAACTGTTCGAGATAGCCGAAAGCGGAATCACCCCCGCCGAGCGGCTTTTGGAGGCCTATCACGGGCGCTGGGGCGGGGACGTATCTCACCTGTACCGGGAATATGCGTACTAAAATTATCTCGATCGTCCCGATTGAAACAATCTGACTTGCCAAAATTTTATTTTGCTGTTCTTTTCGTGACGTATATACGACAAATTTCGTATAACGTATAAAATGTTGCGTCAGCCTCACAAAGAGACCTAAGCAGAATGATAAATATCGTTATCGCCGCCGGCATTATTATCACGATCCTGACGGCGATCCCCGTCATTAATCAGATGCGCAGGCACCCTAAGGGGCTGTTTGTCCTGTTTTTTGCCGAAATGTGGGAGCGTTTTTCCTACTACGGTATGCGGGCGCTGCTGATCTTTTACCTGACCAAGCATTTTCTGTTCAGTGATGAAAAAGCCAGCCAGCAATATGCGTCATATACGACTCTCGTTTATCTCCTGCCGCTGATCGGTGGGTTGATGGCCGATAAATATCTGGGTACACGTAAGGCGATTGTGTTCGGTGCGCTGCTTCTGGTGCTGGGGCACGGCGGGATGGCGCTGGAAGGCTCACCGAACGTGCAGACCCTGACGCATCAGGGCGCGACCTATGAGTTTGTCCTTGAGGGCAATCATATGTCCAACCCGCTGCTGAAGGTGGGGGATGAGGCCTATGCTGTGGCGCCGACCAAAACAGGTGGCCTTGAGATCGTGGGGCTGCCTGCCGGTTCGGCTCTGCCGCCGGTGCTTGAGGCCGGATCGTTTGAAACGGGTGTCAAGAAAATCACGCCGTGGGCTGAACATGCCTTCTTCCTGTCGATTTCGCTGATCATTATGGGGGTGGGTTACCTTAAGCCCAATATTTCGTCGATTGTGGGCCAGCTTTATCCTGACAAAGACCCCCGCCGCGATTCAGGGTTTACCCTCTATTATTACGGCATCAATCTGGGCGGCTTCTGGGCGGCTATTTTGTGTGGCCTTTTGGGGGAAACCTATGGCTGGGGTTATGGCTTCGGTCTGGCCGGACTTGGGATGCTGGCGGGCCTTGTGGTGTTTGTCATAGGTAAGCCGTGGCTTCAGGGTAATGGTGAGCCGCCGGCCCCGGAGCAGCTTAAAAAACAGGTGGCCGGCCCGATTAATCAGGAATGGCTGATCTACGGCGTTTCCATTCTGGCCCTGCCGCTGATTTATTTCATGGTTCAGCGCAACGATGTGGTCGGATGGGTGCTTGGTGCCGCGTCCCTGTTGATTCTTGGTTATGTTATTTTCTGCATGATCACGCGCTATTCAAAGGTTGAGAATTTCCGCCTTGGGCTGGCTTTTGTGCTGATCTTCGCATCGGTGATTTTCTGGACCCTGTTTGAACAGGCGGGGTCATCGCTGAACCTGTTTGCCGCGCGCAATACCAACCTCAGCCTGATTGATGCGCCTCTTGTCCTGAACCTGCTGGGTCATACGGTTGTGCTGGCGACACCTGACCAACTGGCAGCACTTACGCTGCCTGCGGGCTATACCCTAGTCGATATGACCTTGACCGCGTCTCAGGTGCAGTCATTCAATTCGGGCTTTATCCTGATCTTCGCGCCGGTATTTGCGGCCATCTTCACGTTCCTCGGACGCCGTGGCGCTGATCCCGATCCAGTCAAGAAATTCTCGTTCGGTCTGGTCAATGTTGGCCTTGGCTTCCTGCTTCTGGTGTGGGGCGCGAACTTTGCCGATGGTGCCTTCCGGGTGCCGCTGGTGTTTCTGGCCATGACCTATCTGCTGCATACCTGGGGTGAACTGGCCCTGTCGCCGGTCGGTCTGTCGCAGATCACCAAGCTGTCGCCGCCGGTGATTGTTTCGACCATGATGGCGATCTGGTTCCTGGCCTCATCGGCTGCTCAGTATCTGGCGGGTATCATTGCCGGCCATACCTCGACCGCTACCGTCGGCGGGCAGGTGCTGGATCAGGCAGCAGCCCTTAAATCGTCGCTGGATGTGTTCTGGACCATCGGCCTTTGGGGCGTGGGCTTAGGTATTGGCCTGTTTGTGTTGTCGTTCTTTATCAAGCACTGGTCATATGGGGCCAATGACACAACTAGCGAAAGCACCCACTAAATGAGCTTAAGGGTCTGGTGACGGTCACAGCTTATCAGATGATCATTGACCAGACCCACCGCCTGCATGAAGGCATAGACAATGGTCGGGCCGCAAAACTTATAGCCTTTGGATTTCAACAGCTTCGACAGGGCGACTGAGGCGTCAGTTTGCGCCGGGATTTGAGTGTTTTCGGTGTAGTGGTTGACCTGAGGCCTGTAGCCTTGCGCGCCCCAGATCAGATCGCACAGCTCAATCCCCTGATCGCGCAGTTTCAGGGTAACCCGCGCATTATGAATGGCTGAGTTGATCTTGGCACGTGACCGGATGATGCGGGCGTCATTCATCAATCGCTCGACATCCATCTCATCAAAGCGGGCGACAATCTGCGGATCAAAGCCCTGAAATGCCTCACGCAGAGCGTCGCGTTTACGCAAGACCGTGATCCACGATAGCCCCGCCTGAAAGCCATCCAGCACCAGCTTTTCATAGAGGGCGCGCGAATCATAAACCGGCGTACCCCATTCATGATCATGGTAGGGGCCGTATTCGGGATGGGCTTCGGCCCAAGGACATCGTTTGAGGCTGGGCATAGGGTTTATCCAGCGGGGTTAGCGACCGCGATATGGGGCTGCAACCAGTCAGGGATGTCAAGTGAGGCGGCATGGCCATTGACCGTCAATTGGCCGTCGATGCGGTCCAGCCGCATCAGGCCCAAAGCACGCGGCGCCTGTGAGGCGACAATCTCACCAGCCCGGCGTTCACCGTTCAGGACTTCGGTTTCAAACGGCACATCGGTAATGGTTTTGAGGGGTAGAATACGGTTCTTGATCTGACCGCGGCGTTTCATCCGTGAGGTGGTTTCCTGACCGACAAAACAGCCTTTTTTGAAGTCGATCGCTTCCAAAAGATCGAGATTGGCGTCGATGGGATACACATATTCACGCGGATAATCGAATACCGGATCACTCAGGCCATGCGTCAGGCGATAGTCTTTCCACACGCTGATGTCGGCCGTGGGCGTTTGTGGGGCATAGCTGAGGCCAAGGCCTCCGTCCTGACCGATAATGGCCGCGCGGGGGTCTTCGCTAAAGCCCCCGGGCAGGGGGCCGCCAAAGGCCGCAAACACAGGGTTATCCAATTTCGATAAGGTGATTTTGGCCCGCAGCTTATAAAGGTTCAGCCGCGTAAACATCTCATCACGCAGATCGCATGGAATATCGAGCCAGGCTTCTTCGGCTGAGACCGTATAGATAAAGGCATCGGTGATCATCTTGCCCTGAGGGGTCAGGAAGGCAGCGTAATATAGCTGGTTCAGCTTACCGTCATCCACATCGGCCATAATCTTATCGAGATTGATCGTGGACTGGCCTTGTAAGAATTTAGCCCAATCCGGGCCGGTAAACCCGATCAGGGCGCGGTGGGGCAGGGCGGCAATCTGGGTCATTAGGTTATCCTGAAAATCTCAGCCTTATTTGGGCGTGTTCCGGCGTGACCGCAAGGCTTAAACGGCGGACTAAACACGGTAAAATGTCTGGCCTAGTCCCCCTCAAAAGGTGTAATACGCCGCCATAAATCAAACCGAACGGAGCCCGCCATGCCCACTTACGATATGATTATCAAAAATGCCGATATCATCAATCATGCGGGGCGTGGCATGGGCGATATCGCCATCAAGGACGGCAAGTTCGCGGGCTTTGGCCATTTTGATGCGACAGACGCCGGTGAGGTGTTTGATGCTTCTGGTCTGCTGGCCATGCCCGGCGTGATCGACACGCAGGTGCATTTCCGTGAGCCGGGCCTTGAGTGGAAGGAAGATCTGGAAACCGGCTCTCAGGCCGCGGTCATGGGTGGGGTCGTGGCGGTGTTTGAAATGCCCAACACCAACCCCAACACCATCGACGTGGCGACCTTTGAGGATAAGCTGAAGCGCGCCCATCACCGCATGCACTGTGACCATGCCTTTTATGTCGGCGGCACCCATGAAAACATCCATCATCTGGCCGAACTGGAGCGCCTGAAAGGCTGCTGCGGCGTCAAGGTGTTTATGGGGGCCTCGACCGGCTCCCTGCTGATTGCCGATGACGCGGGGGTAGCGGCGGTGCTGAAGGCCGTCAATCGCCGCGCGACTTTCCACTCTGAGGACGAGTATCGTCTGGCCGAGCGCCGCCCGCTGGCGCGAGAAAATGACTGGACCAGCCATGACTATGTCCGTGATGCGGAATCTGCCATTCAGTCGACCCATCGTCTGGTGCGTCTGGCGCGTGAGGCGGGGAAGCGCATTCACGTCCTGCATGTGACGACTGCCGAAGAAATCGATTTCCTGTCCAAGAATAAGGATATCGCCACCGTCGAGATCACGCCGCAGCACCTGACTCTGGTGGCGCCGGAAGCCTATGAGCGCCTCAAAGGTCTGGCTCAGATGAACCCCCCGATCCGCAATCAGTACCATGTTGATGGCCTGTGGCGCGGTATCCTTCAGGGCGTTGCCGATGTGCTGGGGTCCGATCATGCGCCCCATACGCTGGAAGAAAAATCAAAGCCTTATCCGGCCTCACCATCGGGTATGCCGGGGGTGCAGACCTTGCTGCCGGTTATGCTGACCCACGTTAATAACGGTAAGCTGTCGCTGGAGCGGCTGGTCGACCTGACCTCGGCGGGCGCGCAGCGCGTGTTTGGTGTGGCGGGCAAGGGCCGTATGGCCGAAGGCTATGATGCTGACATTACTCTGGTCGATATGAACCATAAGCGTATCTTAAAGCACGAAAATATGCGCTCACGCTGCGGCTGGACGCCGTTTGATGGTTTTGAGGCCCACGGCTGGCCCAAGGCGACCATCATCCGTGGCAAGGTGGTCATGCGTGACGACGAGATCGTTCTGCCGTCAAGGGGGGAGTCCTGCCGCTTCATGGAAACCCTGTAAATCGTGGTCTTTGGTCATCTAATACGCAGCCTTCGCTAGCAGGTACCTAATGTACCTGCGTCGCTTGTCAGCTATTATATGACTCAAATCTCACGATTTACGGATCGTGACCTATAAACAAAGACCCCCGCAGGATGTTGTCCTGCGGGGGTCTTTGCTTAGCGAAATTGGCTGTTTTATTGAACGTCCGAAACATAGGTGCCGTTGCCGGGGATTTTGCAGGTCTCGTAACCCGGACGGTTCTTGGCGATATTACAGGCGACAATATCCTCATACGACGTGCGGGTCTTGCTGAGTGCGGCCACATAACCACGCTTATTAGTGCAGGCCAGTTCCACAAGAATGCCGTCTGAATCGGTCACGCCGGCATAACGGACTTCTTTGACGTCACAATCCTTTTTGTCGGCCTTAGCCAGTTTATCAAGGTGAGCCGTCAGTACCGTGGCCGGCGTCAGGCTGCATTCGCGCTTACGGGCGACACCGGCATAACAATCGAATATGTCGATCTTTGCGGTCGAGCCTTCATTAGGGATGAAGCCCATCAGACCATAGACCTGTTCCGGACATTTAAACTCAACAAAGTCACGATTGGTCTGGGTTTGTGTGCCGATGACATTATATGACTCGACCGTGCATGGCTTGCCTGCAGCGGCCAGAACTTTGGTGTAGGTTGCGTTCTGAGAGGCGGTCAGGGATGCGGCATCCGTATATTGGCACGGGCCCAAAGTCCCCGCATTGGCACAACTGATTTTGGCGACATATTCGCCGCTGGATTTGGCGCGAACTAGAAAGCCCGGCTCATTGGCGCAGCCAAATTCATAGTAGTCTTCATTATCAGCTACTACGCGTCCGATCAGGCGTGAGTTGTTGACCTGACAGGAAGCTGACGCTTTTTCGGCCAAGGGCTTAATGACCGCCAGCGCCTGTTCGCGGGTGGTGAACTGGCAGGTCACTTTGCGCTGTTCCATGACAAGGCAGTTATCAAAGGACGTCTTAGCCGTCGATCCGGTGCGTGCCAGATCAAGCACGCCGCCCACGCCGGATTCACAACCCAGCTCATAGCGGTCTAATTTCGCTTCATCGCTGCTGCCTATCCAGCGGGCATTGTTAACCACGCAGGGCGAACCCAGAGTCTGAACGGATGATTGCAGCCAGGCATAGTGCTTTGCATTACCCGGCAGAACGCACTTTGTGGCCTTGGGGTCGAGGGCATTTTGCGATGCTGCCTGAGTGCAGTTAAAGGCAGTGGCGGTATTGTCCGGATTTTTGGCCAGAATATAACCCGGCCCGGTCTGACAGGCGACTTCGTAGACCATCACCTTGCTTTTTTTGCCGTCGGCAGTGGTGACATTGCTTTCACCAACATGGTGGGCGTCGGCGATCTGGCAGGGCGCGCCGCTGGCACTAAGAATTGCAGGCGCATCGGCCATGCCCTTGGCACGGGTTTTATCCGTCACCTTCACGTCAGCGGCCAGTGCCTGACCCGCGCCCATGACGAGCACAGTGGCCGCAAGCATCGCCGGAAGTTTGCGGGCTATTGAGAAAATGTTCATCGTAGTTTCCCGAGAGAGTGTTTTGA
The DNA here is from genome assembly GCF_028550435.1 of Asticcacaulis machinosus. Taxonomy (GTDB): domain Bacteria; phylum Pseudomonadota; class Alphaproteobacteria; order Caulobacterales; family Caulobacteraceae; genus Asticcacaulis; species Asticcacaulis machinosus. The sequence continues at coordinate 68,891 of NZ_JAQQKV010000001.1, forward strand.
AATACCTCAGCGCAACGGCCTTGACCCGGCTTATAAGGGGTGGTGTTGTCATATTTATGCGCAGACTGCCTACAGGATATGGCCTAAGCATGGCAAGACCTTAAAGGCGCTGCGTAATGTTTAAAGACCGCTGAAAATAAAAATTCTATATCGGCATAAGCCGAAGGCTTTGGGAAACGTCATGAGTGAGTGGATTCTGAGTGAAAATACGGATGGCATCGTCCATGTGCGCCTCAATCGCGCATCGAAAAAGAATGCCCTGACGTCGGATATGTATCGGGCTCTGAGTGAGCATATTCATGCCGCGGCAGCAGATATTCAGGTGAAGGCTGTGGTTCTAAGCGCCGAAGGCAGTGATTTTTGCGCCGGCAATGACATCCTTGATTTTATGCAATCGGGCTTCATGAATGGCGGTGTTGAGGACTTGCCGGTTTTTCAATTCCTGAAAGCTATCAATTATTTCCCTAAGCCACTTGTGGCCGCGGTTCAGGGGCAGGCCGTAGGGGTCGGCACTACCCTGCTGCTGCATTGCGATCTGGTATATTTATCATCAGATGCGCGCTTATCCCTGCCGTTTGTGCAGCTTGGTCTGGTGCCGGAGGCGGGTTCTAGTCGTCTTTTGCCAAAACTTGTCGGCCACCAGCGGGCCTTTGCGTGGATGACCTTGGGTGAGGTGGTGACAGCCCCCGAAGCGCTGCGGCTTAATCTGGCGACGGCGGTTGTTGACGATGACGTTTTAGGGGCGGCTATGGTTGCGGCGCGGAGATTGGCCAAATTGTCGCCGTCGGCGCTTCGTCACACGAAATCCCTGATGCGCGATCCTGACGATCTGTGGGCCGTTATTGTAGAGGAGGGGCGCATTTTCCGGGAGCAACTGGCATCCCCCGAAGCGGCGCAAGCCTTTACCGCCTTTATGAAAAAATCCGCCTGATGGCCAAGGCTCACCATAGAGTTGTCACAGTTTGACGGTCTAATTGATTTGACGCGGATACCCGTGCGTTATAAATCGCGCGCTCCCGGCACCTGATAGTTTATTTGGCCGGATCAGGTTGAGGTTACGGATTTGCCCTTGGACGCATATCTTTACAGCGACACGACAAACGCACTGGTGGTCATGCCGGAGGCGGCGCATCAGGAGTCGGCTATAAATAACCTTATCTATAAGGTTTTTGGTCCCGGTCGCTACGTCAAGACGGCTGAGCGTCTGCGTGAGGGTAATCACCCATGCCCCGACCTTAGTCTGGTCGCCATGAAGGGGGAAACCCTTATGGGCTCCGTCAGGTTATGGCCGGTAGTCGTAAAATCTGATGATGGTGACACGGTCACCGAAGTGGCCTTTCTGGGGCCGATTACGGTCGATCCGGCCGTGCAGGGCGGGGGGATTGGCTCGCAATTGGTTGAAGCTGCACTGGATAAGGCATTCGCCAAAGGCCTGAGTGCAGTGCTTCTGGTCGGGGATTTTGACTATTTCAAGCGGTTTGGGTTTGAGCGGGCGCAGGTCTCCCTGCCGGGGCCTGCCGACCCTAAGCGTATCCTGATTGCCTATGCGCAGGGGGCGGCGCCGCTTACGGGTAAGGTCAGTGTCCGGCGCTGATCTGGAAAGCCGGTTCGCCCCGGTTGAGGGCTATCCGGTAGAGTTCTGGAACCCAAAGCTGTGCGGTGAGATAGATATTGTCATTCGCGCAGACGGTGCGTGGTGGCACGAAGGCGTGAGAATTGATCGTCAATCATTGATATCCTTGTTTTCCAAGCTATTGCGCCATGATAAAGATGGCTATTACCTGATCACGCCGGTTGAAAAACTGAAAATTACGGTCGAAGATTTGCCATTTTCAGCGGTTGATTTCGATCGTGAGGGGGAAGCGCTGGTTTTCATCACAGACCAGAATGATCGTGTGACATTAGGGGCAGAGCATCCGCTGGCCTTTGATGGTGAAGATTTGCGACCACGGATCAGAGTGCGCCATAATTTGTGGGCGCGGGTGACGCGGGCTGCGTGGTACAGGCTGATTGAGATGGCGGATGTGCAGGAGGATCAGATCGTTGTTGGCGCACAGTCATTTGATCTTAAACCGAGCCTGATTTAGACTCGTCCGATTATGTATCGGAATCAATATTGATGAAACTTGATCTGCCCGCCTCCATGTGCACCGGAGCGACCCTTGATGTCTTTACCGCGCTGGAGGCAAAGGGCGGGGCAGGGTGTGCGCGCTTTGTCGGCGGGTCTGTGCGTAATCTGATCATGGGTTTGCCGGTCAGCGATTTTGACCTGTCGACCCAACTGACGCCTGATGACACCGAAGCCGCTCTTGACGCCGCCGGTATTCGCAACATCCCGACCGGTAAGGCGTTTGGCACCATTACGGCGGTTGTGGATGGTGAAACCTACGAGATCACCTCTCTGCGGCGCGATGTGGAAACCGATGGCCGGCGGGCCGTGGTTAGTTTCACGACGGACTGGGCCGAAGACGCCCAAAGACGCGATTTTTACCTAAATGCGCTTTATGCCGATATTCGTGGTCAGGTCTACGATCCGACCGGTAAAGGCCTTGAGGATGCTAGAGCCCGCGTGGTGCGCTTTATCGGTGAGGCTGAGCAGCGCATCCGCGAGGACTATCTGCGAATTTTGAGATTTTTCAGGTTTTCAGCGGCTTATGCGCAAACTCTTGATGCGAAGTCTCTGGAGGCCTGCATTCGACTGAGATACGGTATCGATGGCTTGTCGGGGGAGCGCCTGCTTCAAGAGCTGATCAAGATGCTGGTCTATGATGGTGCGCCGACTGTGTTTAACCGAATATGGGACGCCGGTATCATGTCGCACATCTTGCCGGGGCTTAGGTACGATCCGGCGCAATCGGATGTACTGGCGCGGATGGTTCAGGCGACCAGCGATATTGAGCGGCGGTTTATGGCTCTGCTGGCCCAAAGTTATGACGGACTGGCGTATTTCAATGGGCATGTGTCAGCCGTCAACGATGTGCTTTCAAGGTTAAGAGTATCAAATCGCGCCCGGCAAAGATTTGAGTCTGTAGTTAAGGTGAGGCGGGCGATGGAGGAAGGCTATCCGCTGCGGCGCGTGCTCTATGATTACGGGCGCGAGGCTGTGACGGATGAAGCCTATCTCACCCATGCGCAGACCGGGGCCGATCTTGCAGGGCCGATAGCGGCGATTGATAATATGACAGTTCCGGAATTTCCGCTGACGGCGCGGCATCTTATGGCTGCTGGCATTGAGGCAGGCCCTTACCTTGGTCAGACGCTTAAGCGCATCGAGGCGGAGTGGTGCGCACATGATTTCTCACAAACCGTGATAGATCGCGCCCTTGACGAACTTGGCAAACCACCAAAAATAAGCGGCGAGTAAGCATTGCGGCTTTGGGTTGATGTGTCATGAGTTATGTCGCCATTTTGGAAACCGGTATTCCGCCTGCAGGTCTTGATGCGACCTACGGCACCTATGCCGACATGTTTGCGAAAAAGCTGCATGAGCCGGAGCGCGCCTTTCGGGTGTTTAAGACGCTGGACGGCGAACTGCCGGATCTGAATGAGGACTTTCGCGGTGTGGTCATCACAGGATCACCTGCAGGTGTTTATGAAAGTGATCCGTGGATTGCGGCCCTGATTGACTGGCTGAAAGCGCTGCGGGCCGATGTGCCGGTTGTCGGTATCTGCTTTGGCCATCAGGTTATGGCGCAGGCCTGGGGCGGCCATGTTGAAAAATCCCACAAAGGCTGGGGTGTCGGGCTTCATGAATACACCATCCATGACGGCGATATCTGGAGTACCCTGACCGACGGCGCACATCGGGCCATCAAGGTCGCGGTCACTCATCAGGATCAGGTGGTCAAAAAGCCGGACAATGCCATTGTGCTGGCGGGCTCTGAGTTCACGCCGCATGGGGCACTGTACTACACCGACCGTAAGGCGATCTCATTCCAGTGCCACCCCGAGTTCTGTGCCGATTTTGCTAGTGATCTGCTGAAATCCCGCCGGGGTGTACGCATTACCGAAGAACTGGTCGATTCAGCCCTGATAACGCTTCAGGAACAGGGCCATAGCCAGGATATCTTAAAGCTGATTTCGCGGTTTCTAGCTGCGTGAGTTGGCGTCCCTATCATGAGGCAATTAAAGCCCTTGAACACGTCTATCTCGAAGATAGTTATGTTTCGGATATTGCAGAAGTTGGCGATAAGCTGGTTTTTAATTTAAGCGCGGTTCTTACCGAAAGCCACTGGCATTATCAAAAACCAAAGCTAGGTGAACGCTATTGTTATAGTGCGGGAAGTTTATGCTTTTCAAATATTGCCACGATTGAATGGAGCCGAAAAACCCTTGACGCTGCAAGATCGGTAGATCCTGACGGAACAGTGGATTTTGGTGAAATAGATTCCTTTTTAGTCTGTGACGATCGGTACCATCTGGAAGGCAGTTGGGGGTGTGTTCATATCACCTGCAAACAGGTAGACTTTTTTCTTACGCCAACCGAATGAAACCAATTTACGATTATGGCCACTTCACCACGGGCGGCATAGACGACAGGATCGACTCGACATTGCCGCCGGTTTTCAGCCCGAACAGCGTGCCGCGGTCATAGAGCAGGTTAAACTCCACATAGCGCCCGCGCTGGATCAATTGTTCTTCGCGCTCAGCCTCAGACCACGGTTCATTAAAGCGGTCACGCACAATTGCGGGATAGATGTTTAAGAACGTCTCGCCCACCGCCTGCGTGAAGGCAAAATCAGCCTCATGATCGCCGCTGTTGAAGTGATCATAGAATATGCCGCCGATGCCGCGTGGCTCATTGCGGTGGGGCAGGAAGAAGTATTCATCGCACCATTTTTTGAAGCGCTCATAATAGTCCGCGCCGTATTGATCGCAGGTGTGTTTGAACGCCTGATGGAATTTAGCCGCATCGGGCGCATCCTGTGATCTGTCAACCGCCAGCAGCGGCGTCAGGTCAGCACCGCCGCCAAACCAGCCCTTGGTGGTGCAGATGTAACGCGTATTCATATGCACCGCGGGCACGCGCGGATTGGTCATGTGGGAAATCAGGCTGATGCCGGTGGCGAAAAAGCGCGGATCATCCTCGGCGCCGGGAATGGTTTTGGCGAACTCAGGACTAAACGTGCCGTGAACTGTGGAGATATGAACCCCGACCTTTTCAAACAGGCGGCCGGTCATCATCGACATCTCGCCCCCACCGCCCTCAGCCCGTTGCCAGGGTGTGCGCACAAACCGGCCCGCATCCCCCGTGTAAAGCGATGGAGAGGCCTCATCCTCAAGGGCTTCGAACGCCGCGCAGATACGGTCACGCAGCGACCGAAACCATGTCGCGGCGGCTTTTTGGCGTTCGGCTAAAACATCGGGGGCGGTGAGGGCAGCTTGGGTCATGGTCAGGCTCTGAGGTATAAATATGGGCGCTGTATAGGCCGATCATGGCCTGACGGGAAAGGTGCTTGTTTGTCGCAGGGCTTCCCCCAGCGCCATAGAGGCTGAATTAATCACATTGATTGATCGGGCCTGAGCGCTGATAGGGATAAACAGGCGGGCATCGGCATAGGCATGAACATCCTCCGGCACGCCCGCACTTTCGCGCCCGAACAGCAGAATATCATCAGGCTGAAACAAAAAGTCGCAGTAGGGCGCCGCAGATTTCGTGGTGAACAGGATTACCCGAGATGTCGGGGCTTCGGTTGCGCGCCAGATTTTGAATTTTTCCCACGAATCATGCCGCGACACATCAGCGCACCCCCCATAATCCATAGCCGCGCGCTTGATGGCTTTGTCATTAAGTGGAAAGCCGCAAGGCTCGATAATATCAAGGCTGACCTCAAGACAAGCCGCCAGACGTATGGCGCTGCCCAGATTTTGGGGGATATCAGGCTGGTATAAAACAAAACGCATATTTCTGAAGCTTTTCCGGACTACGGGTTTGAATCCATCCCGCAATTGTGGTTATAGACGGATTTGAAAGCCGATAAATGTCGATTTGGGTTAAATTTTTAACGGAATCGGTGGATGGACGGTTTGTGATTTTTTGCGCTTCGGCTATGAACGGGGCGGGCTATGGCTATTTGACGCTTTGTCGTTAAATCGTTGTGGCTGAGGATTAATATGAGGTGGCAAGGTGAGCGAACCTGAAAATGCAGCCGCTGCGGGTCATGACGATCCGTCGCGCCGCGATTTTATCTACATAGCCGCAGGCGCTGCGGCCGTCGGTACGGTGGGCGCTATTGCCGTGCCGCTGGTGGCGCAGATGAACCCTGCCGCCGATACCCTGGCTCTGGCGTCGACCGAGTTCGACCTGACCAAGGTACAGGAAGGCCAGCAGGTCGTGATCAAGTGGCGCGGTAAGCCGGTATTTATCCGTAGCCGTAACGCTACTGAGATCAAGGCCGCGGAAGATACCCCGCTATCAGAGCTTAAGGATCCGCAAACCGATGCCGAGCGTGTCAAGGCCGGCAAGGAGCAGTGGCTCATTCTTGTCGGTTCCTGCACCCATCTGGGTTGCGTGCCGACCTTTGGTGCCGGTGATTACGGTGGCTGGTTCTGTCCGTGCCACGGCTCGCACTATGATACATCGGGCCGTATCCGCAAAGGGCCTGCGCCCACCAATCTGGTCGTGCCGGAATATGACTTCCTGACCGATACCCGCGTCAAAATCGGTTAAGGACAAGAGGACACCATGAGCGATCATCCTTCTACCTACGTACCTAAGACCGGCATTGAGAAGTGGCTCGATTCCCGTCTGCCCATCGTGCGGCTGGCCTATGACAGCTTTGTCGATTATCCGACGCCGAAAAACCTGAACTACTGGTGGACCTTCGGCGGTATTCTGTCCGTCTGTCTGGCGGTTCAGATCATCACCGGCATTATTCTGGCAATGCACTATACGCCGCATATCGATTACGCCTTCAACAGCGTTGAGCGTATCATGCGCGACGTGAACTATGGCTGGCTGATCCGTTATGTCCACGCTAACGGCGCGTCGATGTTCTTCTTTGCCGTTTACGTTCACATGCTGCGCGGTCTTTATTACGGCTCTTATAAGGCGCCGCGCGAAGTCCTGTGGATTCTGGGCTGCATTATCTTCTTCCTGATGATCGCCACGGCCTTTATGGGCTACGTCCTGCCCTGGGGCCAGATGTCGTTCCACGGCGCGGTCGTGATCACTAACCTGATCGGGTCTATTCCGGTTATCGGCACGCCGATCCTGACCTGGTTGCAGGGCGGCTTTGCGGTTGATCAGGCGACGCTGAACCGCTTCTTCTCGCTGCACTATCTGTTGCCGTTCGTGATTGCCGGTGTCGTTATCCTGCACATCTGGGCCCTGCATGTATCCGGTCAGAACAATCCGGCTGGCGTAGAAATCAAATCCAAAGAAGATACGGTTCCGTTCACACCTTATGCGACCGTTAAGGACGGTGTGGCGATCATTGCCTTCCTGTTCCTGTTCTCGGTATTCGTGTTCTTCATGCCGAACTCTCTGGGCCATGCGGACAACTATATTCAGGCCAATCCGCTGGTGACCCCTGCGCACATCGTGCCTGAATGGTATCTCTTGACGTTCTACGCCATCCTGCGCGCTATTCCGGATAAATTCCTCGGTGTTGTGGCTATGTTCGGGGCGATTGCGGTTATCTTTGCGCTGCCGTGGCTGGATACGTCCAAGGTCAAGTCCATGCGTTATCGTCCCGTCATGCGCTGGTTCTTCGTGATCTTTGTCGTCGTCTGCCTTGGTCTGGGCTGGTGCGGTGCGCAGCTTCCCGACGCTCAGGTCATTCCGGGTTTCCCGAGCTTCAATCTGATCGACGGTCAGTTGAACTCCTATCTGTGGCTGACCCGTCTGTTCACCCTGTATTACTTCGCTTTCTTCCTGTTTATCATGCCGTGGATCGGCCTGAAGGAAGATCCTCTGCCGGTGCCTGCGTCGATATCCGAGGCTGTTCTGGCCGAACACAACAAGAAAAAGGGCTAAGTTCATGAAGTCCCTAAAAACGATCGGTCTTAAAACGGTTGGCGCGCTGATTGCCGCTACTGTCATGGCCAGTGCCGTTCCTGCACTGGCCGCCGGTGGCGCCCAGCATGCCCATGAGCCCAAGGAAGGCTTTAGCTTTACCGGGCCGTTTGGCACCTATGATCAGGCTCAGCTTCAGCGTGGCTATAAGGTATATCGCGAAGTCTGCGCTGCCTGTCACTCGATGAACCTGCTGTCGTTCCGCAATTTGGGCGAAAAAGACGGCCCGTTCTATGACCCCAAGTTTAAAAATCCGAACGACAACCCGGTCGTAAAGCAGATCGCCTCTGAGTTTGAGGTGGCGGATATCGATTCTGAGACCGGTGACGCCATTACCCGTAAGGCCACAACTTCGGATCGCTTCCCGGCACCGTTCCCGAATACGGCAGCGGCTGCGGCATCCAATGGTGGTGCGGTACCTCCTGATCTGTCGGTCATAACCAAGGCGCGTCATGGCGGGGCGTCATATGTCTATTCGCTGTTGACCGGCTACAAGGCACCGCCGGCAGGGCTTAAGATTGCCGAAGGTCAGCACTATAATCCGTACTTCCCCGGTGATTTGACATCGGCGTGGTCTGGTGATCACAAGCATGTGCCGGCTGGTGGCGTTCTGGCTATGGCCCCGCCTTTGTCGGCCGGTCAGGTCACGTTCGATGATGGCCGTGAGTCGACCCTGAGCCATCAGGCGGCCGATGTCGCAGCCTTCCTTGAGTGGGCGGGCGAACCCAAAGCCACGCTGCGCAAGAAAACCGGTGTCGCGGTTCTGGCCTACCTGTTGCTGTTTTTCGGTCTGACCTATGCGTCCTACCGCATGGTTTGGCGCGGAAAGCACTAAAAGAAGCCCTGATGGTCTGCAAATAACCGCCTTCCTGCGTTACGCTGCTCACGTACTTGAGTACGCTGCGCTGCGTTACTCGAAAGTCAGTCATTTTCGCCTCATCATGCCTCCTTTTAATCGTATTAACAAAAAACCCGTCGAAGATTTCGGCGGGTTTTTTTGTTGTAAATATGCTGAAAAATAGTCGTATAAACTGCGCACAACTTTTGAGAGACTTTGATGAAACTGGCGTCCAGCATCCGCACCATTCCTGATTTTCCTAAGCCCGGCATAATATTTCGCGACATTACGACTTTGCTGGGAGATGCGCAGGCGTTTACTCTGGCTGTTGACGAACTGGTCGGTGCGTTCACCGGTGTCGACATTGATAAGGTCGCCTGCATTGAGGCGCGCGGCTTTATCTTAGGCGGCGCTGTGGCCCATATTCTGGGGGCAGGGGTGGTGCCCTTGCGCAAAAAGGGGAAGCTGCCCCATGACCGCATACAGAGCGCCTACCAGTTGGAATATGGCATGGACATCATTGAGATGCACTCTGATGCGATTGAGTCGGGTGAGCGGGTGCTACTCATTGATGACCTGATTGCGACTGGTGGCACGGCCATAGCCGGTATCGACCTGTTGCGTCGCGGTGGCGCGCAGATCGTGGGGGCGGCTTTTGTCATTGATCTACCCGATCTGGGCGGCTCAAAGCGGGTTGAGGCTGAGGGGGTTAAGGTGGTTAGCCTGGTGAGTTTTGACGGACACTAACTGGGCACTATCTAGGTGTGATGTGCGGGTGCGAACTTAATTCGCCGGAAAAGTGTATAGCGGCCTGACAAGTTGTGGCTTATAGACCTTACTGCGAAAGTGCCGGTATACGATTCTTCGCATAGTGAAGCGTAAAATAGCGAAGAGACGGGGTCGATGTCATTCGTACAATTGAGCGAAGCGTTCGCGCCATTTGAAGACTTGGCGCAGGATTTGTTGCCGCACGTCGTCATGACCAATGATGGCGCACATGATGCTGCCCACTTAATCCGTGTTTATAAGCTGGCGAAATCCTTGCAGGCTCTGGAAGGTGGATGCTTGCGGGTTCTGACCGCGGCCGTCCTGCTGCATGATTGTGTGGCGGTTGAGAAAAATTCACCTGAGCGGTCGCGGGCGTCACGTTTGGCGGCGGACAAGGCGCGTGAGATCCTGACCCGGCTGGGTTGGGATGAGGCTGATCTTGATGCGGTTGATCATGCTATCCATGCCCATAGCTACAGCGCCAATATCCCGCCGCAGACACTTGAGGCCAAAATTCTTCAGGATGCTGACCGTCTGGATGCTCTGGGCTTTGTCGGTATCGCCCGCTGTTTTTACACCGCCGGACGCATGGGCTCATCGCTTTATGATGCCGCAGATCCGGTCGCAAAAGAACGCGATCTGGATGATGCAAGTTTTGCGCTCGATCATTTTACCACCAAGCTGCTTAAACTGACGGATGGGTTCAAAACCAAAGCCGGTAAGGATATGGCCGAATTGCGCCACGCCCGTATGCAGGCCTTTATTGAGTACTTCGTCGAGGAAATTTAGCCAAACCTGACGCGACTGATTTTTGCCTGATTTGTATGATCTGTAATCCTGAATAACCTGACTACGCGCGTAGAAGGAGATAAGGGTGGAGGGATCATTGCAAGCCCATATGGCGCTAAATCGCTTCGGTCTGGGCGCATCCAAAGCCGGCGCAGCATCGATTAAAGATGTTAAGGCGGCGCTCAAAGCTGAAATGGTGGTTCCGGATTTGCTGACGCATTTGCCGTCTTCCCCCCAACTGCTCGATGCGCTCTATGCCTATCAGGCCGCGCGCAAGGATAATCGATCTGCGCCCGAAGCTTCACGCGATATGTCCATGACGGATATGGCGCCTAAAGCGGCAGGGGCGTCGAATATGGCGCCAGTTAAGCCTAAGAAAGCGGCAAAATCAGCACCGGAAGGGCCGGAAAACCCGCGGCGTCAGATATTTATCGATGAGGTCGCTGCCCGTTATGACGGGACTTTGCGGGCGCCGATCATCGGGTTCAATGAGCGGCTGGTTGTGTTCTGGGCCAACCATTTCGCGGTCGCGGCCAATCGCTCTTTGCCGGTGGGGGTTCTGGCCGGAGCCTATGAGCGTGAGGCAATCCGCCCTCGTATTTTTGGCAATTTCGCCGATCTGCTGGTCGCTGCCGAAAGTCATCCGGCCATGTTGATCTATCTCGATAACCAGCAGTCGATCGGCCCTAATTCCCGCGCCAATCGCAAAGGTGCGCGCGGTTTAAATGAAAATCTGGCCCGTGAAATCCTTGAATTACATACTCTTGGGGTGAATGGCGGCTATGCTCAGAGCGATGTCACCAGCTTTGCCAAGGTTATCACTGGCTGGGGCGTGGATCGTAAATCCGGCCAGTTTGGTTTTAATGCCAATCAGCATGAACCGGGCCCGCAGACGGTGATGGGCAAAACCTATGACCAACCGGGGCAGGCGCAAGGTACTGCCGTGCTGCGTGATCTGGCGGGCCATCCGGCCACCGCAAAGCACATAGCCTACAAGCTGGCCCGTCATTTTGTGGCGGATACTCCGCCGCCGTCACTGGTAAGCAAGCTTGAGAAAAGCTTCGCTGAGAGTGGCGGAAATCTCACAGCCGTGTATGCAGCCCTTATCGATGCGCCTGAAAGCTGGGCCCCGCAACCGACCAAGATACGCTCCCCGCAAGAGCACATGATCGCTATGCTGCGCGCCAGTGATACCAATATGAGGCCGGCTGCGATTGTCGCGTCGCTTAAGGCTATGGGGCAGCCGCTGTGGGAGCCGCCGGGGCCAAACGGCTTTGCTGATACCGCTGATGTCTGGGCATCTCCCGAAGGTTTGAGCACGCGGCTTGAAGTCGCCAACAGCCTGTCGATCAATGTGGCCGAACGTCTGGATGCCCGTGAACTCAGCCAGTCTCTGTTTGGCGCGGCGTTAAGTGAGTCCACCCGCACAGCCATTGCCCGCGCTGAATCACGCACGCAGGGGCTGGCGATCCTGTTCATGTCTCCCGAATTTATGAGGCGCTAAGATGAGTATACACCGCCGTCATCTGTTGGGCCTGATGGGCTCAAGTGCTGCCTTTGGGGCCTTTGGCACCGCACATGCCGCCGGGGGACGCGATCCGCGCTTTGTGACGATAATCTTAAGGGGCGCGCTCGATGGCTTAAGCGCCGTGCCTCCGGTGGGGGATCCCGATTTTGAGCGTGTGCGGGGCGATCTGGCGACGATAAAAGCTGATGCCGTGTCGCTTAATGATCTGTTTGCGCTCAATCCAGCCATGCCGCAGTTTGCCAGGTTGTATAAGGCAGGGCAGGGCGCGGTCGTTCATGCCGTGGCGTCACCGTATCGCGAGCGATCGCACTTTGATGGGCAAGACGTTCTGGAATCCGGCCATGAAAAGACCGGCTATACCCGATCTGGCTGGATGAACCGTCTGCTGACCGTCATGCCCAAAGGGCGAGCCATACCCATCAAAGGTCTGGGCGTAGGCGCGACCACACCACTGGTTATGCGGGGTGAGGCCGAAGTGCTGGGCTGGGCGCCGTCTAGTTTGGCGCCGGTGGATCCCGATCTGCCGCTGCGACTGATGGCGCTATATGAACAGTCCGATCCGCTGCTGCTCAAGGTGCTGACCGAGGGTATTGAAACCGGCAAAATCGCCGCCAACATGACGCAAACCAATGCGCGCGGCGGTTCGGCTGATCCGGCGGTTATGGTGCAGATGGCGCAGGGGGCGGCCAATCTGATGGCGCAAGCCGAAGGGCCGCGCATGGCCGCGCTCGCCTTTGACGGCTGGGATACGCACACTCAGGAACTGCCGCGACTGGCCAGGCTCTTGGGCGGACTGGATCAGGCGATCGCCGCGTTCGAGACCACGCTTGGCCCTGTATGGCAGGATACGACGATTCTGGTGGTTACTGAGTTTGGACGCACGGTCAATATTAACGGCACCAAGGGGACTGATCATGGCACCGGGACCGTGGCTTTTCTGGCCGGTGGAGCGGTTAAGGGCGGACGGGTGATCGGGAATTGGCCGGGGCTAAAGGACGCGCAGCTTTATGAAGGCCGTGACTTGATGCCGACCACAGATTTGCGGGCTGTTATCAAAGGCATTGCTGCAGATCAGTTTGGTGTGTCGGGTGCGGCTTTGTCATCAACGGTATTTCCGGGATCGGAGCCCATAGCACCGATGAAAGGGCTTACGGCCTGAACAGCGATTTCGGGATATGGGTAATGCGGCAGGCCAGATCGGCTTCGCCAGATGCGACGATATAGTGATCGCCGCCATCGACAATGCCGGTCGTAAACACGATATCGTGCAGGTACATCTGATCGTTTAAGGGCTCCGTCAGAACGGGATTGGCCTCGATCAGCGGCGTGTTGCTGGTATGAATAATCTGGCTAGGGTCATCGGTTGCCAGTAGCGACCAGTAGGTGCGGTAAATACCGACCTTGCCGTGCGTTTCGACACCATGCCACAGGCTTAACCAGCCGTCAGGGGTAAGAATTGGCGGGGCGCCGCCACCCATGCGGGCATTGACCTGCGATCCGGCCCGGGGGCGGATGCCCGGACGACGGCAGGGCTTCCAATAGAGACTGTCTTTTGAGGTCGCCAGATTAATAGACGGGCCGGCCTGCCAGGGACTATGTGGGGCGTAGGTGAAATAGTTGTCGCCCAAGGGCCGGGTCTGCGCCCAGTATTCACCGTCGATCAAGCCCTCAAAAATCAGCATGTCTTTATTCTGGTGATCCAGAACCATGTCCTCAAATTGCCAGTCGAGGCCATTGTCAGAGCTGTAAAGAGTCGTTGAATGCCGCTCCGGGCTGACCGAACAGGTGGTCATCAGCCAACGATTGCCAACCTTGCTGATGCGCGGGTCTTCTGTGCCATAACATTGAAAGCTGGCGTGAGGGGCTATGGCCTTGTCATAATGGAATGCCAGCACATTCAGGCCATCAGAGCTAAGCTCAACCGGCAACAGCCACGACAGCGATGTGAGGCCCAGAACATCCCACGCGCTGTTTTTGAGGCGAAATACTCTCGGATCGGTAGTGTCGACGTCACTAAGTGCCCAGCGATCAAGGTTATAGCCATTATCCCAGCGAATGCTGTGAACAAAACCATCTCTTGCGGGGGGCTTAAGCGCCTCTGCCACCCGCACCATCAACAGCAGATTGCCATTGGCCAATCGGGTCAGGCCAGGATTAAACGCCCCCAGAACATAGGTGTCGACCTCAAGCCCCGTCAAAGGCGAACGCGCCAGATCAATATCATCGGGTCGAATAATCAGAAGATCGGTCGCATACGGCATGGTCTCAATGCGTGGGTTCACGGCGGTCAGTAGTATTGGTCAGGGTTTCGCGCAGGCTTTGCAGGCTGCGATCTGCTGCATGACGCCGCTCATAGCTGCCGCGGTTGTAGGCGTCGATTTCCTGACTGAGATAGGTCGCCAATTGCGGATCGCTCTGAGCCGCGGCCCTGATGACATATAAAATCTTTTCGCGTGTATCGCTGTGCAGACGCTTGCCCGTCGAAAAAGCGTGCAAGACGACATCGAGATACTGATCCAACATGCGATTGGTCGCGTCCGGTAGTTCGGTCATGTCCTCCTCCTTATATGATTTTGAGACCATAGAGTGTCAGTCTGATCGCATAAGGGAACAATCGGTAAATTAACCTTTGAGGCGATTTTAAGGGTATCTCTCGTTAAGTTTACTGAGGGTGAATGGATTTTTCGCCTTTTTGGAGATAAAACCTTACCGGGAACTTTGGCGTCCTGATGGGCAATCGGGAGACGGGACATGACGCAAATGTATGGCCTTTACCGGGCTAAGGCCGGTGAGGGGAGCCGTGATCTGGTGTGTTATGGTGACGGCGAGGTCGAGTTTATAACTTCGCGCGCCGCCTATGAAGCGACAGGGATGACACCGCTGTTTAGCCGCTTGCCGTGGAGACCACCTCTGGATGATCGATATCAGGGGCTTGAGCATTATGCCGTGTCACCGTGATGTGAGCGCGGCACTTTGGCTCAGGCTACCGTCAGGACTGTCGATTTAAGGCTTGTGCTGCTTTGGCCTGATGAAATCGTGAAGGTGCCGGGTTCGACCACGCGTTTCATCTCCAGATTATAGAACTGAAGATCGGCGGGGGTGATCTCAAAGCGGACGGTGGCTTTTTCGCCCGGCTTTAAGGCGAGGCGCTTAAAACCTTTCAACTCCATAACCGGGCGGGTGACCGACGACAGGTCATCGCGGATATAAAGCTGCACCACCTCATCACCGGCGCGGCTGCCGGTATTGGTCACATCAATTTCGACACCCACACTGTCGCTGACCCCAATCGTCAATTTGGCCAGACGCGGTGCCGACATCTCAAAAGTCGTGTAGCTCAGGCCATAGCCAAACGGATAAAGCGGCTTGGTCTCGCCGTCGATATAGCCACGTCGGGCGGTAGGTTTGTGATTATAAAACACTGGCAACTGGCCGACATTGCGGGCAATCGTCACCGGCAGCTTACCGCCTGGATTGACACGGCCAAACAGGACGTCGGTTACGGCATGGCCGGTTTCCTGACCCATATACCAGCCTTCGACCAGAGCATCAGCCTTTTCGGTCAGAAGGTTGACCGACAGGGGGCGGCCGTTGAGCAGCCACACGACGGTTGGTTTTTTGAGCGCGAAAATGGCCTGCGCCAGATCGTTCTGCTGTCCAAATAGATCCAGAGACTGCCGGTCACCCAGATGGGCTTCTGAAAAGCCTTCGCGGGCGGTCATCTCGTTATCCCCCAGCACCATGATGATGGTATCGGCCGATTTAGCCGCCTCTACCGCTTCCGCGATCAGGCGGGCATTGACTTCGGGCCGAGTGAATTCGATCAGGTCGGCGCTGCGGTTGGCGGATTCCGTGATGCGCACGCCCTCACTGTAGGCGACGTCAAACCCTTGGCGTTTGCCTTCGGCCTGCAGGCCCTCAAGCACTGAGACTACATGGCGCGGCTTGTTGGAATAGCCCCCAAGCGGGGTGTCGCGGGCATGGGTGCCCAGCACCAGAACCTTACCCACTTTTTTCGGATCAAGCGGCAGCAAACCCCGGTTTTCGAGCAGCACCACGCTGCGACCGGCGGCCTTGCGCGCCAGAGCGACCGCATCAGGAGCGGCGGTCAGTTTCTCGGCCTTTTTGACATCGACATAAGGGGTATCGAACAGGCCGGAATTGAACTTCATTTCGAGGATGCGCCGGACGGGTTCATCGAGCGCACTTTCCAGGATTTTGCCGGATTGGACAAGGCCCACCAGCCGCGGATAGGCCTGCGGATCGGGCGTTTCGATATCAACCGTGGCATCCAGCGCGCGGGCGGCGGCCACGTCCAGATCATCGGTTAGGCGGTGGCGAGTGATCATTTCATTGATGGCGAAATAATCACTGACGGTTACGCCTTTAAAGCCCCATTCATCGCGCAGGACGGTTTTCAGCAGCCAGCGATTGCCGTGCGACGGCACGCCGTCAATTTCGTTGTAGGAGGGCATGACAGCGGCGATTTTGGTCTCGCGAACGATCTTTTCAAACGGCGGGAAAAAGTCTTCGCGCAGGCTGCGCTCACCCAGATCAGCCGGGCCGACATTGATACCGTTCTGCGGCTGACCGTGGCCCGTCATGTGCTTCAGCGTGGCAAACACCTTATCCTTAGCCAGGGGCAGGGTATCGCCCTGAAAGCCGATCACTGCGGCCTTACCCATAACACCGCAGACGTGCGGGTCTTCGCCGTAGGTTTCCTCAATCCGGCCCCAGCGCGGGTCGCGAGCGATATCGACCACAGGCGCCAGCGCCACATTGGCTCCACGGGCGCGCATTTCGCGAGCACAGATACTGAAAATTTCAGTCACCATGTCTGGATCAAAGGATGAGGCCAGACCGATCGACTGCGGGAACGAGGTCGCATCCTTAGCCACATAGCCATGCAGACTTTCTTCGTGCATGCTGACGGGGATGCCGAGCCGGGTTTGTTCTATTGCCCATTTCTGAACGGCATTGATATAGGTGGCGGTTTCCGTCGCATTACGATTGGGCGAAAAGCTGACATCACCGGCCTGACCCATTGGCATACCGGTGCGGTTTTGCGGGCGGGCGATCATGCCAAAGCCGTGCGGAAAATTGGATTTCGCCATGTCTGTCACAAAATCACCAGCTTCGGTCTGGATTTTAGCCTTGTCTTTCCAGATGCAGACCATTTGGGCGACCTTTTCCTCCAGCGTCATGCGCTTAAGCAGGTCGTCAACACGGGCGGGGATGCTGGCTTTGGGGTCTTTGTAAAGCGGGCGGTCTTTTGAAATCGTCTGCGCGGTCGCGGGCGCGGTCATAAGGGCAGCGGCGGCGGCACTGAGCGTAAAACTCCGCCGGGTCGTTGAAGCGGTCATAGACGTCTCCCGAAATTTATATGGCCCAAAGGCACTTATTGGCCAAAGGCGCTTATTGGTAAGACCATTGCTATCATGGTAGCGCTAAAATGCCAGAAGAATGCTGGCGTCTGGGGATAATTTTTTGATGAAGCAGACCCGAATCCCGAATGGGGTTAAGGCCATACCAAACACGTGGCGGAGCCCAAACGATGAGCATTACCCTTTATGGCATTAAAAACTGCGACACGATGGTCAAGGCCCGGCGGTGGCTGGACGCGAAGGGGATAGGCTATACGTTTCATGACTATAAGGCTTCAGGCATCACGCAGGATATTCTCGAAGACTGGGCGGCACGCATTGGATGGGAAACGCTGATCAACAGATCTGGTCAGACGTTTCGGAAACTGCCGGACGAAGACCGCGCTGATGTGGATGAGGCCAAGGCGTTACGGCTGATGCAGGCTCAACCGTCGATGATCCGCCGGCCCGTACTGGATACCGGTGAGAAGTTGGTCGCCGGGTTCAAACCGGAAATATATGAGAGCCTTTTCAAATGATCTGACAAGCCCGCCAAACCGGCGGGCTTTTTCGTTTTGAGGTGAACATTACAAATGCGTTATGTATCGATAGGTATCTTGCAATAAATGGTAGCTTGCTATAAGTAGGTAATCAGGCGGTGAGGTTGATCATCGCCACCTGAACGCTTCGGCGGAAGGATGGGAAAATGCCTGAACCTATTGATATACAACTTAAAAAGGGCGTGCTGGGCCTGTGTGTCCTGGCCGTGCTCGCGCGCCGCGAAAACTATGCCTATGAGATCGCCAGCCTGTTGTCAGGCGCGATCGGCATGGGCGAGGGGACGATCTACCCCCTGATGCGGCGGATGCAGACAGACGGTCTGGTGGAAACCTATCTGGTCGAATCGTCATCCGGCCCGTCGCGCAAATATTACCGTCTGACCCCGGCGGGTCATCAGGCGCTCAAGGCACAAAGCGACGAATGGCGCGGGTTTGCCCGCGCCGTTGACGCCCTGCTTGAGCCTGTTCCTGCCGACCCGCAACCCGTCACAGAGGTATAATCCATGACCCGGACTGAATTTATAGATAAACTGAAAATCGGCCTGTCGGGCCTTCCGGCCTCGGCCATTGCCGACATCGTGGCTGATTACGAGACCCACTTTGCCGATGGCACCGCCGCGGGCCGCTCCGAAGCCGAGGTGGCTCAGGCTCTGGGTGATCCGGAGCGTCTGGCCCGCGAACTACGCACCGAGGCCGGCATGAAGCGCTGGGAAGACACCAAAACGCCGTCGTCGGCTATGGGCGCGTTGTTTGCGCTTCTGGGGCTGGGCGCGATTGATATCCTCATCCTGCTGCCGATTGTCATGGGCATTGCCGGGGGATTGGCCGGGACATTCATTGGGGCCATTGGCGCGTTTTTCGGCGGCGGGGCCCTGTTTGCCGCCGGGCCGTGGATGCCGTTGCCGGGCCAGCCGTGGGCTGCTTTGCTGGGCGGTCTTGGCCTGATGGCGGGATCGGTCGCTGTGGCCGCGCTGGTGGCGATCTTCACCATCTGGTTTGTGAATGCGCTGGTCTGGTACGGGCGTCTGCACTACCGCCTGCTGAAACCTGCGCTTGACGCGCGCAACGCTTAAGGGAGACTAAACCATGATACGCAAACTCTTTATCGTGGCGGGCGCAGGTTTTGTACTGTCGGTCGCGTGTTTGTCGGGGGCGGCGGCGCTGGCATCAAAGGATATGGCTGCGGGCGGCTGGAACTGGAGCCTGGTTGAGCATGGCGACAATATCCGCTTTTTGAAACGCACGACTGCGGAGGCCGAGCCATCCGTGACGCGCACGCTGGAATGGGGCGGGAGTAAAGCTCTCAGCATCGATATTCCGGCAGAGGTAATCTATAGCCAATCGCCTACGGTGTCGGTCAGTGTCACCGGCCCGAAGTCCTTGACCGATCGGGTGCGGATTGACGGCGACCGGCTTTATCTGATGGATGGTGCGGACGCGCAAAACGTGGTCAATTTCAAATGGGGGCACGACGGCTTTAACGTTCAGACGTCGGACGATGATCTTAAAATCGTGATCTCTGCGCCGGAGGTCGAGCGGTTTACTGTATCGGGGATCAGTGATCTGGATATCAAGGCGTACGACCGGCCTTCACTTGAGTTGACGGTGTCCGGCACCGGCGATGTTGATGCGGTGGGCCGCACCCAGGCGCTTAAACTCGATATGTCCGGCACCGGCAATGCTGATCTGGAGGGGTTGCGCACTCAGGATGCCGACGTCACCTTGAGCGGCACCACATCGGCGCGCATAGCGCCTACGGGTAAGGCAATGGTCACGGCGTCGGGCATGAGTTCAGTTGATGTCAAAACCCTGCCCAAAAGTCTGACGAGCAATATTTCCGGTACGGCGACCGTCAATCAGGAGTAGCGCAAGATGGTCTTCATCTGGTGATTTCAGATGAAGACCATATTATTTAAGGACGCTCTTTCTGATCCATCATCACTGATGGGACAATGCTTTATGTGCGCTCCAGCTTTTTGGCGGCGTCATCCAGAATGTCGGCGATGGCGTCAACCTCAGAGGAGGTGAGGGGCTGACGCTCAAGCCGTAAGCTCAGGGCTGTTTTGAAGTTCTCAATGGCGCGCACGATCTGAGGCGGGCGGCCGGCTGATTTGGCCTGACCGCGTTCAAGGCGGGACATGGATTCAGCCACAGCTTCGGCGTTTTCGGCCAGAAACGCCTGACCGGCTTCGGTTATACTGTAGCGCTTGCGGCCATCTTCGGTCGCCGTCACCGTGGCATAGCCCAGTTCTTCGATCCAGGTCAGGATCGGATAGACTACGCCGGGGCTTGGGCTATAGGCGCCGTCGAGTTTATCTTCGATAGCCTTGATCAGTTCGTAACCGTGGCTGGGTTTTTCGCTGATGTAGGTCAAAAGCACCAGCCGCAGGCCGCCGTGACCGAACATGCGACCGCCCCGCCGGCCACCGTCACGGCCATCTGCTGCGCTGTCTTTCACGCCGCGCCGACCCTGACGGCCACGGCCGAAGCCTCCGAATATATCGTCGCGCTGACGCAGGGGGTGAGTGCCGCCGTGGCGCATATGTGTAAATTTGTTCATATCTATATCTTTCTTAATTTAAGACAATGTTTAGATATATCTAAATTAAGTCTAAATCAAGATGGCTCAGATGAATTTTATTTAATGTGTCTGACTGCATCCAAATGGCGCACCCACGGCCTCTAATCATCAAAGGGCCGGTTGCAGGAACCGCTCAGTTTTTGGATCTTAAGGAGAGTTGATTATGGGATTTGATATGGGGCTACTTGTGCCCATCATAGCCTTACTGATGCCCATCGCCATTGTGGGCCTTGTTATGTACTTCCGCGCCAAAAGCCGTGTTGAAGTGCAAAAAACCATCCGGCTGGCGATCGAAAAAGGCCAGCCTCTTCCGAAGGAATATCTGGATAGTCTGCAAAAAGCAGATATCCGAAAGGTAAAATCGCCAATGGACGATGTTCGCTCCGGGCTTATCCTGATGGCGGTTGGCGTTGGCATGGCGGTGTTCAGCTTTGTGAAGGAAGGCTATATCGGCGGCAATCTGGCCGGTGTGGCCGCTATTCCGGGCTTTATCGGCGTGGCGCTGTTTGTGCTGGGCCTTATCGGCCTGAACCGTAAAGCCTGAACAAAGACGGATCATGTCGCTCGCACCCACCCCAACCCAATTGCGCGACCAGTCGGACATAGACCTTATCGGTCTGGCCGTTGCCGGGTCGCAAGCGGCCTTCGGCGAGCTTGTCCGCCGTCACGGGGCCGCTCTGCGCACGCATTTGCGGCGTATGGGGGCACAAGGTGCAGATGCGGATGATATGGCTCAGGATGCGTTTATTATTGCCTATGAGCGACTGAATGAGTTCCGCCATGAAGGCACGCTCATTGCCTGGCTTAAAACGATCGCCTCGCGCCGCTACCTGAAGCGGCTGAAGGCCACGCAAAAATACCTGTTTACTGATGACCAAAGCCTGTTTGAAACGGCGGACATAAGGATTGAGGCGCCTGCGATCCCCAATCTGGATGCCGCTCTGACGCAACTTAAACCTTTGGTGCGGGTGTGCGTGACGCTGAATTTCAGCGCAGGGTTCAGCCATCAGGAAATCGCCGATGAGACGGGACTTCCGCTGGGGACGGTCAAGAGTCATATCCGGCGGGGGCTTGATCAACTCAGGGCCATTCTGTCCGTAAAAGCGTCGCCCGCCCCGTCAGTAAGTTTGTCAGTAATGGATGCCGATAATGGATAAACGACCATGAAAGACGAAGATCTTAAATCGCTTTTCGATATTACCCCTGCCTATGACGATGAGGCGGCGTTTCAGCAGCGCGTCGTGATGGGGATCCGGCTTAAAGCGGCCTTCCGTCAGGGCCTGATTGTCGTCTCAGGGTTTGTGGGCGGGCTATATGCGCTCATTCAGTTTATTCGCATACCGGGTTGGGCCCTGAACAGCGAACTGGGGGGCTCCGTGCGTGCGGCGACGCGGGGTACAGATGCGACGCTTGAGGCGGGTGTGGAGTTTGCAGACCTGATCGCCAGCGGATTTGCTGATTTTCTGCAATCCATAGGTGGTTATATACAGTGGATGCAAACGCCCCTCTTTTTTTGGGTCAGTTTTGCTTTATGTTCCACCATCCTTGCGCTGTACCTGATCAATGGCAGCGAAGAAATATTATGATGGTAACCTTAAGGTAGCGGCTTTGAGCATTCACTCCAAGGTCAAGCGTTTGACCGCCCCTGAGATCTACGCCCGCAAAGGGCAGGTGCCGCTGGTGTGCCTGACGGCCTACACAGCGCCAGTGGCGGAAATTCTGGATGAGCACTGCGATGTCCTGTTGGTGGGCGACAGTGTCGGCATGGTGGTGCACGGTCTGCCATCGACGATTGGCGTGACGATGGAGATGATGATCCTGCATGCTCAGGCGGTCATGCGCGGTTCGGATAAGGCCTTTGTGGTCGTGGACATGCCGTTTGGCTCTTATGAGGCCGGGACGGAAGAGGCCTTTCATAATGCGGCACGCCTCCTGAAAGAAACCGGAGCGCAGGCCGTGAAGATAGAAAGCGGCCCGACTGTGCACGAAACCGTCGCCTATCTGGTGCAGCGCGGCATTCCGGTCATGGGCCATGTCGGTTTGCGGCCGCAGGCGGTTAATGTCGATGGCGGTTTCAAAGCCAAAGGGCGGACTGAGGCTGAGCGTAAAAAGGTCATTCAGGAAGCGCTCGATACCGATGCCGCTGGTGCTTTTGCCATTGTCGTCGAAGGGGTGGCCGAAGATCTGGCGCGTGAGATTACGGGGCTGGTTAAGGCGCCGACCATTGGTATCGGCGCATCAGCTGGTTGCGACGGTCAGGTGCTGGTGACGGATGATATGCTGGGGTTGTTCGACTGGTCGCCCAAGTTTGTACGCCGTTATGCCGATGTGCGCACGGCTATCGCTCAGGCGGCTGCCGATTATGCCAAAGATGTCCGCGATCGCAGCTTTCCCGCCCCACAAGAGACATATTTTACCAAATAAATGGCCCAAACCGATGGGGGCGGGGGCTTAAGCGCTAAATTCGTTGCGCAACCGTGTGCTTGCCGCTAGGTTCGCGCGCAAAACAGGGTTAAACACACCCGCAGTAATACAACAGAGGACTGTTCGTGAGCGATATTTTTGAAGAAGCCGAAGAGGGGCTTCGTACGGAAAAATGGACCCAAATCGCTAAAAAGAGCGCGCCCTGGGTGGGCGGCGGACTGGCGTTGGCCTTGGTGATTGCGCTTGGTGTCTGGGGCTTTACCCATACGCAGTCCAAGAATGCCGCTGAAGCCTCCGAAGGCTATGCCGCAGGCCTTGAGGCGCTGCAATCAGGTGATAAGGCCAAGGCTTCGCAAAGCTTTGAGGCGGTGGTGAAGAAGGGTTCGGACGCCTATGAGAACATGGCTCTGACCCAGTTGGCGGCTATATCCCTGAGCGATGACAAACCGGCGGAGGCTCTGGCCAAACTGGATCAGGCGGCGGCCGCTACCGGTGATCCGCTGTTGAAAGATCTGGCATCCTTAAAGGCCGCCTACATCGCACTTGATCAGAAAACGGCCTTTGCTGACATGGAAAAGCGTCTGGTGCCGCTGACCAAGGACGGGCGTCCTTATCAGGCGCTGGCCAAGGAAGCGCTGGCTATGGCCAAGCTTCAGAACGGCGATCTGAAAGGGGCGCGCAGCGACCTTGAAACTCTGGCCATAACCTTGGGCACACCTGATGGTGTCAAAGAACGGGCTCAACAGGCGGTTCAGGCGATTGATTCGGGGGCGGCTGATCTGGCGCGCAAAATTGTTGCCATGCCGCAACCGTCTGATGAGCAACTGCGTGAGCAGATGATGAAGCTTCAGGCCATGCAGCAGGCACAAATGCAAGCGCAGATGCAGGCTCAGGCCGCCGCTCAAGGGCAGGCGCCTGCACCGCGCTAATCGCTTTAACACTATAATATCGAACTCCAGACCCTATCCACACGGAAACAATGATGCACACTAAGGCTTATACGAAGATGGCGGCTTATACGAAGACCGCAAGCGTGATGGCTTTGGCCTTGGCTATGTCGGGTCTGGCGGCGTGTTCGACCCTCAACCGCCTTAATCCGCTGGCTAAGGAGGACGCGCCGGAGTCGGTGGCGACACAGGGAGAGCGGATTTCGATTGTCGCTTTCGATCAGAAAATCGCCCCTTCGGAAAGTCTGGCCGGCATAGATTTCTACATCCCCGAAGCCAAAACCGTGGCGTCTTGGCCACGCGCCGGTGGGCCAGAAGGGGCGGAAATCGATCACGTAGATGCCGCCAAGGATTTTAAAGTCGCCTGGACGAAATCGATTGGCGAAAAATCCAAGGGCCTGTCGCAGGTTCTGGCCCCGCCGGTGTCTGACGGTAAGCTGATCTATGTCATGGACGGTCAGGCCCACGTCAGCGCCTTTGACGTCAATTCGGGCGAACGTGTATGGGCGCAAGATCTGAACCCGGATATCAAGCGTGACAAGGATGCCTTTGGCGGTGGTCTGGCCTTAAGCGGGGACAAGCTGTTTGTGACCTCAGGCTATCGGCTGGTGGTGGCGCTGAATGCGCAAACGGGTGCCAAAGAATGGGAAAAAACCCTTGAGTCACCGGCCCATGCGGCGCCGGTCTATAATGCTAAATACGTGTTTGTCACCGATGTCGATAATCAGTTGATGGCGTTTGATACTGCCACTGGCGATCCGATGTGGACCTATCAGGCGATTGTCGAGCCTGCGCGTATTCTGAAATCATCATCGCCGGTCGTCGGCGGCAATGTGCTCTATGCGCCGTTTTCGTCGGGTGAATTGATAGCGCTCGACACCAATACCGGCAGCCCCGTCTGGCAGCAGGTTTTGGCACGCACCAGCCGCACAAACGCCTTATCTGAGATTCGTGATATTTCCGGCCATCCGGTCGTTTATCGCAATGAAGTGTTTGCTGCCTCCCATTCGGGCGTTTTCGCCGCTATGGATCTTAAAACCGGCCAGCCGCGCTGGACCGTTGCGGCGGATAGCATCAATACGCCATTGCCGGCGGGGGATGTGGTTTATCTCGCCACCGTTCAGGGTGAATTGATGGCCGTCAACCGCGATTCGGGCCAAGTGTACTGGCTGGCCGACCTTAACGAAGGTGAGGCAAAGACCAAGAAAAGCTTCTTTGGTCTGGGCAAGGAAAAGAAGATCGGTATCCGCACCGTCTGGACGGGGCCCATTCTGGCGTCGGGACGTCTGATACTGGTCAATTCCGATGGCAAGGCTGTGGCGTTTGACCCCAAGACCGGCAAAAAAACCGAAGAGCTTAAGATCGATGGGGCGGCCTTTATCGCGCCTGTGCCGGTCGGTGATAAGCTGTTTGTCGTGACCAATGACGCCAAGCTTGTAGCGATACAGTAAATACTGGCATTTAGGCCCGTCTGTCTGTAAAGACGGGCCATGACACTTAAAATTGCTATTGTCGGGCGTCCGAACGTCGGCAAATCCACCCTGTTTAACCGTTTGGCGGGCAAAAAACTGGCGATCGTTGACGATCAGCCAGGGGTTACTCGCGACCGCCGCTATGCTACCGGCCGCATCGGCGATATCGACCTGATGCTGATCGATACGGCAGGCTTTGAATATGCCGACGATGAATCCTTAGAGTCGCGTATGCGCCAGCAGACCGAAAAGGCGCTGGACGAAGCCGATGTCGCCCTGTTTATGGTCGATGCCCGCGACGGGGTTTTGCCGCTGGATAAGATTTTCGCGGACCTGTTGCGCCACCGCGATGTGCCGGTGTTGTTGATCGCCAACAAGGCCGAAGGGCATGGTGCGCAGGCTCTGGCCGAAGAAGCCTATTCGCTGGGTTTTGGCGAGCCGCTTCATCTGTCGGCTGAGCACGGCGAGGGCATGTCCGACCTTTATGAATCGATTGAGAAATACCGCCAGCTTATCGAAGGCGATCATGTCGAGGGCGATGACGACGAAGAGGACGACGACAAAAAGCCGATTCGCATCGCCATTATTGGCCGTCCTAATGCCGGTAAATCGACCCTGATCAATAAAATGCTGGGCGAAGACCGTCTGCTGACCGGGCCGGAAGCCGGGATTACCCGCGATTCGATTTCGGTAGATTGGGAATATGAAGGCCGCCAGATCCGTCTGGTTGATACGGCGGGGCTGCGCCGCAAGGCCCGCGTGCAGGAAAAGCTGGAAAAACTTTCGACCGCTGACACCATCCGCGCCATTACCTTTGCCGAGGTCGTGGTGCTGGTCATGGATCACGCCAACGCCTTTGAAACTCAGGATTTGCAGATTGCAGACCTTGTGGAACGCGAAGGCCGCGCCCTGATTTACGTCATCTCCAAATGGGATACGGTCGAGGAGCCGCAGGCCAAGCTCAAAGAGATCATGGACGAGTCCGACCGCATCCTGCCGCAGCTTAAAGGCACGCAGATTGTAGCCCTGTCGGGGGCAACGGGACGCGGGATTGAGCGGTTGATGCCGACCATTCTTAAGACCTATCGCAACTGGTCGGCCAAGGTGAAGACGCGTGACCTAAATGACTGGCTGGCCTTGGCTATCCAGCGTCACCCGCCGCCCGCCGTTGATGGCAAGCGCATCCGCCCGAAATATATGGCGCAGACCAAGGGACGTCCGCCGACCTTTGTTTTGTTCGCGTCGCGCGCCTATGCCATGCCGGCCCATTATCAGCGTTATCTTATCAATAGCTTGCGCGAATCTTTTGACATGCCGGGTGTGCCGATCCGTCTGACGGTTAAGGCCAATTCCAGCGTCAATCCATACGATGAGAATAGTGGTACTGCCGGCACCAGCGGCCCGGCACGAACGCGCGCCAAGGCCAAGGTGAAAAAGCCGGGTGAAAAGCCCGCGCACCCTAACCGTGTCAAGCAAAAGCCAAAGGGTACCGTCGTGGCCCCAAAAGTGAAGGCTAAGCCGCGTACCGAAGCGGCGAAGCTGAAAACCTTTAAGGCCAAGGCTGCGGGCCCCAGCACCAAGCCGGGTGCGGCGGGACCGGGGGGGCGCTCAACCAAACCGGCCGGACGGGGAAAGCGCTGACCCTATATGGGTTTAGTGCTTTATTTCCGCCCATTCACGGAAATTGATCGTTTCCAGTGTTGGCACCTTATTGGGATCGGCCAGCTCAAGGATTAGCGGGACGATCTCTTCCGGTGCGGGCAATGTCGCTGGGTCTTCGCCGGGAAAAGCTTCGGCGCGCATACGGGTGCGCATGGCACCGGGATTGACAATGGCCGGACGAATGGAGGTAATCTCCGTCTCATCGGCCCAGGTGCGTACCAGCGCCTCAAGGGCGGCTTTCGAGGCCGCATAAGGCCCCCAAAAAGCGCGCGGTTTGGCGGCAACGCCTGACGTGAAAAAGATCGCGCGGGCGCCGTCAGACAGACGCATCATCGGCTCAAGCGCGCCGATCAACCGATGAGTGGCCCCCAGATTAAGCGCGATCAGGCGGCTGAAGTCCTTGGGTTCGTAGTGCGAAACGGGGCTGAGTGTACCCAAGGTTGCCGCCGCATGGACGAAGACATCAACCTTGGCGAAGCGTTGCGCCAGAGCGTTGGATAGTCGGGTTAGGGCGGCGCCATCAATCAGGTCAAACGGAATAAGCGTGGCATGTTGACCGGTGGCCTTGAAAATTTCGTCGTCCAGTTCTTCGAGTGCGCCCTGACTGCGGGCGCAGGCGATGACATGTGCCCCCGCCTTGGCCAGCCCCAGAGCACTGGCACGGCCAATACCGCGTGAAGCGCCCGTGACAAAGGCCACACGGCCCTGCTGAGGGCCGGTGATCGTCGTATCCATATCAAAACCCCTTAAACGTTGACCAGAAGCGACAACTGACCGTTGCCTTCTTTTTCATTCACGGCGTCTTCTTTGTCCGTGAGGCGGGTCGGATAATCGCCGGTGAAATAGTGGTCGGTATATTGCGGGGTGTCGGGGTTACGGCCATTGTGTCCCATCGCCTTATAGAGGCCATCGACCGACAGGAAGCCCAAACTGTCGCACTCAAGCTTTTTGCGCATCTCTTCCATAGTATGGGTCGCGGCCATCAGTTTGTCACGGTCCGGCATGTCGATACCGTAGTAATCAGGCCACATGATCGGCGGGGAGGCTGAACGCAGGTGCACTTCCTTGGCACCGGCGGCACGCACCATGCGTACGATCTTCACCGAAGTGGTGCCGCGCACGATGGAGTCATCGATCAGGATGACGCGCTTGCCTTCCAGCACAACCCGGTTGGGGGAGTGCTTTTTACGTACGCCCAGATCGCGGATGTTCTGGGTGGGTTGGATGAAGGTGCGGCCGACATAGTGGTTGCGGATAATGCCCAGCTCAAACGGCAGGCCTGACTGCTCGGAAAAACCAAGGGCCGCTGGCACGCCGGAGTCCGGCACAGGCACGATAATGTCGGCATCGGCGGCATGTTCGATCGCCAGTTGCCGGCCCATGGCCTTACGCACTTCGTAGATCGATTTGCCGTTCACGACTGAATCAGGACGGGCAAAATAGACATATTCAAACAGGCAGGGGCGGGCGGCTTTGCGTTCAAACGGTTTAAAGGATTTCAGGCCGTCCTGATCGATTTGCACGACTTCGCCATGTTCGACGTCGCGCACGAAAGTGGCCCCGATCATATCCAGCGCACAGGTTTCTGACGCCAGCACATAGGCATTGCCCAGGCGACCGATGACCAGCGGGCGAATGCCAAGCGGATCACGCGCGCCGATCATCATGGTTCGCGTCAGGGCCACAAGGGCAAATCCGCCTTCGATATGGCTCATGGTCTCGATGAAGCGATCCATAATCTTGATGCCGCGTGAGCGCGCAATCAGATGCAGAATAACTTCGGAATCAGAGGTAGACTGGAAAATCGAGCCGCCCGCCACCAGTTTGGTGCGCAGGTGCATGAAATTGGTCAGATTGCCGTTGTGGGCAATGGCGATGCCGCCGGTATCAAGATCAGCAAACATCGGCTGGACGTTACGGATAAAGGCGCCGCCCGCTGTCGAGTAACGGGTGTGGCCGATAGCGGCGTTGCCCTGAAGGCGCTGAGTCAAATCCGGGCCGGTGAACACATCGCCAACCAGACCGTGGGAGCGTTCAGTATAAAACCGTTTACCGTCGCAGGAGGCGATCCCGCAGGCTTCCTGACCGCGATGTTGCAGAGCGTGTAGCCCCAGCACGGTCACCGCGCTGGCATCTTCCATGCCATAGATACCAAAAACGCCGCACTCAAGGCGCGGCGTGTCATCGTCAGGATCGCGTTCCACCCAATTATCAATTTCATGATAAGTGTGTTTGGGACCGGTCGGGCGCATATGGGGGCTCTGCATTAAGGTTACGCGAAAAGGCCAGACATCACTATAAGGCCTTATGATTTACGATGGGTTTAGTCGTTAAACCTTGCCCATATATAGTTGGCGCGCCCTGAACTTAAAGAGGCGTCAACTCGTCGAATCTTCCACAGATGGTGCCACCTGATCTGCAAAGACCGCCAGCTTTGGGGCCACGGCTTGCAGTGTTTTAGCGGCCTTGACGCCCAAGGGGTAGACCTTGGCCTCGGTGAACCATTCTGCACGGCTCCCAATAGGGAAGATGGCAGCAAAAAGCAAATGGAATACGCCCAAAAACACCAGTGCACGGAGGATTCCAAACCCAAAGCCCAAGGCGCGGTCGACATAATCGAGCGCTTTCTGCTTGTGCATCTTTTCTGACAGATTATTCCCGAACATGCGGATGCTGAGATAAATGATGACGAAGATGATGCCAAAGGCGATGAAGGCCGTCATGTTCTTAAGGTTAAACACGTCCTTCAACCAGGGCATGATCCAGATCGCAATCAGGAATGAGGCCAGAAACGACACCAGAGTGACCAGTTCGCGTGTCCCCCCCCGCATCAGACCGACAATGACTGAAAACAGCAAAACGCCCAGAAAGATCAGGTCATACAAGGTCATGGTCATTTTCCCTCAGCTAAGAGGGCCCCCGCAGAAATGGCCGGATGTGTATTTGTGGCGGCACCATACATTAACCTTAACTTGTGCGCCAGAGGTCAATCAGCGTCTTAGTCTGTGGTCTCCAGCCCTTTGATGGCTTCCAGCAGATAGTCGTAAGATTTGACCTCGAACGGGGCATTATCGGCGGCGGCTTTGGGAGCGATGGCCGAGGCAAAGCCCAGTTTCAGCGCTTCTTTCAGGCGCGAATCCATGCGCGACACGGACCGGATGTCACCGGACAGGCTGATTTCACCAAAAACAACGCAGTCCTTGGGTAACGCAACATCCAGCAGGGACGACATTAGCGCCATAGCGGCGGCCAGATCGGCGGCCGGTTCATTGATTTTCAGGCCGCCGGCGACATTGAGATAAACGTCTTTTTGGCCAAAACCGACGCCGCAGCGGGATTCGAGTACCGCCAGCAGCATGGCCAGCCTGCCGGAATCCCAGCCGACAACCGCCCGTCGCGGGGTTCCGTAGGCCGATGGCGCCACCAGTGCCTGAAATTCGACCAGCACCGGACGCGTGCCTTCAATCCCGGCAAAGACCGCTGAGCCCGCCGTGCGCTCACCCGATGTCAGGAACAACGCCGATGGGTTTGGAACTTCGCGCAGGCCGATGTCGCCCATTTCAAACACGCCGATCTCATCAGTGGCGCCAAAGCGGTTTTTGGAACCGCGCAAGATGCGGAACGGATAGCCGCGTTCACCCTCAAACGACAACACTGCATCGACCATGTGCTCAACCACACGGGGGCCTGCGACCTGACCTTCTTTGGTAACGTGTCCCACTAAGATCATGGCGATGTTCTGCTTTTTCGCCAGTCGCACTAACTCACCGGCACAGGCGCGTACCTGCGACACCGACCCCTGAGCGGCATCGATCGCGTCGCTCCACAGGGTCTGGATCGAGTCGATGATGACCAGATCGAATTTTTCGCGCTTAAGGGCATCCAGTATCGTACGAAGCGAGGTTTCCGCTGCCAGTTCGACGGGGGCCTTTGACAGGCCCATCCGAAACGCGCGGCCCCTGATCTGTTCGGCTGATTCTTCGCCGGAAATATAGGCGACCCGTAACCCGCCGCTGGCCGCCTGAGCGGTCACTTGCAACAACAGCGTTGATTTCCCGACCCCCGGATCACCGGCCAGCAATATGGCTGACCCTGGCACAATACCGCCGCCGCAGACGCGGTCAAATTCAGCGATGCCGGTTTCCATGCGGGGCGGCGTCTTATCTTCGGCCTCAAGAGTTTGAAAATTAAGCTTTGTAAGTCTTGAGATTTTCGACGGCGAAGTTTCAGGCTTTAGGCCACCGGGCGGCGTCGAAAAGCTTTCCTGAACCAGCGTATTCCAGAGTCCACAACCCGCACATTGCCCGGCCCACTTGGAATGCACTGAACCACATGATTGACATATGAATACCGCCTGATCTTTCGCCACGAGTCACCCCACTTGATTTCGGGCAAGCCTAGCGTGATCTGCATTCATTGGCCAGAAAAAAAGAACAAAAAAAGAACAAAATCTATTCCTGTATTTCTCTGAAGTCGTTGTAACGCTCCGGCGCCAGATTGCCGAAGCGGGTGACGTTTTCATCGAACGCCAGCCGTACCGTACCGATCGGGCCGTGACGCTGCTTGGCCAGAATGACTTCGGCCGTGCCGCGGGTGCGGTCCATTTCTTCCTGCCAGGTCAGGTGTTCCGGCGTGCCCTCCTTGGGCTCTGACCGGCCAAGATAATAGCTTTCGCGGTACACGAACATCACCATATCGGCGTCTTGCTCGATCGAGCCGGATTCACGAAGATCGGACAACATCGGACGCTTATCATCGCGGCTTTCGACCTGACGCGAAAGCTGCGACAGGGCGATGACCGGGATTTGCAGTTCTTTGGCCAGCGATTTCAGCCCCATGGTGATGGTCGAGACTTCCTGCACGCGGTTCATACTGCCGCCGGTATCGCCCAGGGTCACAAGCTGAAGGTAGTCGACGATCAGGCAGTCAAGGCCGGCTGTACGTTTCAGGCGGCGGGCCCGCGCCGTCAGCTTGGCCAGAGAAATACCGCCGGTGTCATCGATATAGAGCGGAAAGGAGGCGATATCCATCGCGGCGTCTTTGAGGCGCGCAAACTCAGAGGCGTCGATTTCGCCTTTACGCAAGCGGTCGCCGGATACGCCCGACGCATCGGCCAGAAGACGGGTCGCCAACTGATCCGCCGACATTTCAAGTGAATAGAAGGCCACGACCCCGCCATCGACGGTTTTGCGCTCTCCGTCCGGCTGCATTTCCATGCGGTATTTTCGGGCGACATTCATGGCGATATTGGTGGCCAGCGCGGTCTTACCCATCGACGGACGTCCGGCCAGAATAATCAGGTCGGATTTGTGCAGGCCGCCGATTTTCTTATCCATATCAATCAGGCCTGTGGATATCCCCGACAGGCCGCCGTCACGGTGGAAGGCTTCTTCGGCATGTTCCAGTGCGCCGGAGACCGCTTCGCCAAAGGTTTTAAAGCCGGTCGAGGAGGTGCCTTTTTCAGCCATGTCATAAAGGCGCGCTTCGGCGGCTTCGATCTGGTCGCGGGCGTTTTGTTCGTCGATGGCGGCCTTAGCGATTTCACCGCCCAGCCGGATCAGGTCACGGCGCAGGGCGAGGTCATAGATGATGCGCGCATAGTCCGACGCATTGGCGGCGGGGGGCGCACGGTCAACCAGATCGGCCAGATAGCGGATGCCGCCCAGATCCTGAAAAGCCTGATCGCTTTTGAATTTATCAACTAAAACAAGGGGATCAGCCAGGTGCCCGACGCGGATATTGTCCTCGATGACCCCAAATAGCTTGGCATGAAACGGCTCATAGAAATGCCGCCCCTGCAGGCCGTCATACAACCGCTCATAGGCCCCGTTGTCGAACATCAGACACCCCAACAGCGCCTGTTCGGCGTCAAGGTTGTGGGGCATGGTTGATATCGCGCCGGGGGTATCAGCGGTCTGATCGATCGGCGGGAAAGCGAGGGCTAAAATATCTGAAGACATGGTACGCATCTAACTGTGGGTGGCGTTAACTTTTAAGGTCAAAAGTACCCCATCCACCGGGCGACTTTCCACAGCCTGTTATTAATGGGGATAAGCGTGGTTTATCTTACGAATCGCTTCAAACAAAAACGACGCCAGAATGAATTCTGGCGCCGCCTTAGTCGTTTGTCAAAACGATCGCTTAGAAGTTATGGCTGACCCGCGCATAGACATAGCGGCCATTAAAGCCGAACGGTGAAAAGCGGGTGAAGCCCAGAGTTCCTGTCGAATTGAGGCGTGCCGGGGTCGCCGTGGGATAGGTATCGAGCAGGTTATTGACCCCCAACGTGACCGTGGTCTTTTCCGCAAAGGTGTAACGGCCTTCGAGGTCTAGAATGGTCTTATTGCCGGTCGTGATATCATCGGCAGGCGTGGCCGCCGGTTCATAGGCATCGCCGTAATAGTTGGCGCGGGCGGTGATGCCCCAGGGGCCACCGGTCCAGTCAACCCCAAAGCTGGCGCGGTTTTCAGGCGTACTGTTGGTGATGATAAGCTGGCGGATACGATTGAGCAGCACCGGCGGCGGCGTAAGTGCCGTCAGCGTGCCATTGGTCGGCAGTTTGTCGATCGTCGTGTTGGCGCTGGTGGCGCTGAAAGTAAAGTCATAGCGACCATAGCTTTCAGTGCTCAGACGATAGGCGGCCACCAGATCAATACCGGTTGTGGTGGTATCCAAGCCGTTGGTGAAGAAGCGCGCCTGAGTGACATTGTATGGGGCCAGAAGGGCTGTGATATCGGCCCGCCCGCCCAGATTTTCGGTAAGCGCGATACGATCCTGAATTTCGATCTGATAGCCATCGATGGTCAACTCAAACGGCCCTTTTTTCGCAACAAAGCCAAGGGCATAGTTGGTCGAGGTCTCAGCCTTGAGGTCCGAGGCCCCAAGCGCTTGAGCTACGTTACTGCTGGCCGGGAAGGTGCCGGTTTCGAACGGCACGCCGGCGGTGAAATTGGTCGAGGTTGCTGTGAAATACTGCTGTTGCAGCGACGGCGCCCTAAAGCCCGTCGAGACTGATCCGCGGACTGCAAAGATGTCATTAAGCGCATATCGTGCTGACAACTTACCGGACAGGTTCGAGCCGAAGTCAGAGTATTTTTCCGCGCGGGCCGCACCACCTACGGTTAGCTTTTCGGTTACCTCAGCTTCGAGGTCGATATAGGCCCCGATGCTGTCGCGATTGACATCAACTGCGTTGGCCGGAAGGAAGCCGCCAAAGCCCTGTGCGCCTAGTGGAGCCGCCGTGATCGGGCCGCGGGCATAGGATTGTTCCTCACCTGCCTTGATTTCAAAGCTTTCGTGACGGGCTTCGATGCCGAGCGCCAGATTGAGCGGGCCGTGCAGGCCATTAACCTCGAACGGCTTGGCGATCGATCCGTTCAGAACGATCTGATCATAGGCCAGGCTGCCGTCATTAAAGCTGCGCTTGGAGTTGGTGCCATAGGACGCGTTGACGCTGTTGGAGGTGGTATAATCCAACTCATTGCGGCCATAGGTCAGGCTGAGGTCGGTGGCCCAATCGCCCCAATTGCCACGAATGCCGCCGGTGGCCGAATAGTCCTGGGTATCGACACCGATCAGCGGCAGGAAGCCGTTAGGATATATAGAGGCGATATTGGCAGCGGCGGCCGACGGCGCGTAAACGCCAGTGCCATTATTGGGGCGGAAGAAGGCCGCGCTCTCAGACTCGCGCTTTTGATAACCGGCATTGCCGTAAAGCTCGAAACCGTTGTCGAGTGGCAGGCCCGCATTGGCAAACAGGGTCGCATCTTCGACCGCGGGGTCGCCGTAACGTGAGGTGACCGAGGCGGGCGTTACGCGGGGATCATTATCGCCGCGGCTGGTCGGGCGGCGCTTTTTCAGTTCGCCGGAGACGGTCAGGTAGCCGTCTTCGCCCAGCGGCAGGCCTTTCCAGCCACTGACGACATAGGTTTGGCCGTCGCGGGCATCGCGGCTTTGGCGGGCAGTTTCGACTTCTGTATAGTATTGACCAAAGCTGGCGGTGACATTGCCGCCGTCGCGGGCTTCACGAAGTCGCAGGTTGACCACACCGGCAATGGCGTCAGAGCCGTATTGAGCCGAAGCGCCGTCGCGCAGAATTTCAATGGTGCCCAGCGCTGAGGTCGGGATGGTGTTCAGGTCCACGGCAGCGGAACCACGACCGACCGAGCCATTGATGTTGACCAGAGCCGAGGTGTGCCGGCGCTTACCATTGACCAGCACCAGAGTTTGATCCGGCGACAGACCGCGCAAGGTGGCCGGGCGGACATTGTCGGTGCCATCCGTGGCTGACGGGCGCGGGAAAGTCAGGGCGGGGGCGAGGGTAGACAGGGCCTGCGCCAGTTCGGTTGAGCCCTGACGGTTCAGGCTGTTGCTTTTGATGACATCAACGGGTGCCAGGGTATTTAGGCGCGACCGCGGGGCAGCGCGCGAGCCGGTGACGACCACTTCGGTGACCACTTCATCAGCCGGGGCGACGTCCTGGGCCGTGGCGGTAAACGCGGTTAAAGACAGCACAAGGGCGGTGGAAACGATAAGGGATTTGGATGATTTGGATGATTTGGGCATTGGGGGGAGGCTCCAAATGTGAAAAAAACGTGACGATAAGATGGCCTTAAGGTGTGTGGTCATAGGCCGATTTAAAGGGACGCGTATGTCCAATTGTTTTGTGATCACAGATTAGAATTTCTAATCGTGATGTGCGTTTGTTTTGAAAATTATTTAATTTCAGTGAGTTGTATTTTTATTGCTGAAAGGTTTGTCTATTTGGAGATTAATATAAAACTAAAAAAGTAGGAAATTGTGGCAAATGAGTAACGGTGTGCCCTAAGAAAGGTGTGCAGGAAAAACGCCCAATAAAAAACCCCTGAAACCGCAAGGCTTCAGGGGTAATTTAGTACGTTAAGCCTTAAGACTTAAGCGTCGTAATCGGCGTCGGCACCGGCCTGACCGGCACCGCCTTCGATCATGTCGGCCGCAGCGGCTTCATCAGCCAGGCGGTCTTCTTCGAATTGCGACGCGATGACGTTTTCGCCAGCGGCCTGACGCTCAGCTTCATCAGCCGAACGTGCAATATTGACGGTGACGGTGATCGACACTTCGGAGTGCAGGCGAACCTTGATCGCATGGATACCCAGAGTCTTGATCGGGGTATCGAGGCTGATCTGGCTGCGCTCGACCTTGCCGCCGGCCTCAGCGATGGCCTCAGCCACGTCGCGGGCGGTAACCGAACCGTAAAGCTGGCCGGTTTCGCCAGCCTGACGGATCAGGATGTATTGCGAACCGTCAAGCTCAGAGCCTTGCTTTTCAGCAGCAGACTTTGCCGCAGCGTTACGGGCAACGATCTGTTCCTTCTGGGCCTCGAAGACCTTCAGGTTGGCAGAGGTGGCGCGCAGAGCCTTGTGGCGGGGCAGGAGGAAGTTACGGGCAAAACCGTCCTTAACGGCGACAACGTCACCGATATGGCCAAGGTTTTCAACGCGTTCCAGCAGAACTACTTTCATGTGGGGCGCTCCTTACTTCACAACGTATGGCAGCAGGGCTAGGAAGCGGGCGCGCTTGATGGCCTTGGCCAGTTCACGCTGCTTCTTTTGCGACACTGCGGTGATACGCGAAGGGACGATCTTGCCACGCTCAGAGATGTAGCGTTGCATCAGCTTAACGTCCTTGTAGTCAATCTTCGGTGCGCCTTCACCCGAGAACGGGCAAACCTTGCGGCGACGGAAGAACGGGCGGCGGGCCGGAGCGTTGCCGACGGGGGTGCCGATAGTTGGGTTGGTATCATCAGACATCTGTCAAAGCTCCCTTATTCTGCGAATTCGCCGGCCGGGGCACGGTCAGAACGCTCAGGGCGTTCCGGACGGTCACGACGGGACAGGACGGGCGACAGTTCGAGGTCAAGTTCCTCAACGCGAATGGTCAGGAAGCGGATAACGTCTTCGTTGATCGACAACTGACGTTCCATTTCCTTGACGGCAGGCGCCGGAGCGTCGATCGCCAGCAGCGAATAGTGCGCTTTGCGGTTCTTCTTGACGCGGTAGGTCAGGTTGCGAAGACCCCAGTATTCGATCTTGGCGACGGAACCGCCGCCTTCTTCGATCAAAGCTTTCAGGGTGTCGTTGAGAGCTTCCGCCTGCTGAGGCGAAATATCTTGTCGTGCCATGACGACATGTTCGTAATAGGCCATATCTATCCTCTTCCGTAGGGGCGAGGGGTGGCACGCAGGGCGGACGGAAGGTTCCGCCCCTCGCGACGGTTCATAGCCGCATACGGCTTATGACCACCTCTCAGGGAGCGCGGGCTTTACTGCATAAGGCCCGGTTTGGCAAGGGGCGGGCAGGGTTTATGTCGCCAACCTCTTATTTTTTCAGTTTCTGAGCGGCTTCCAGCATCTTCATAGGGTGGGATACACCATCTCCGGCTTCGTGTACGGCGGCCACCTTATGATCGGGGGTGATCAGATAGGACACGCGCGCCGCCATGTTCACGGCAGCCATCTTGGTATCATAGGCCTTGGCAACCTTGGCGTCCGTATCGGCGGCGACCGGGAACTTACCCTGACAGTCAGCCGTGGAAAACTCGGTGACTTTCTGGATGGTGTCGGTGGAGACGCCAAGGACGGTCACGTTCATGGCTTTGAATTTTGGCATGTTATCGGCAAAAGTGCGCGCTTCGAGGGAGCAGGTGCCGGTAAAGGCCTTGGGGTAGAAATAGACAACTACCGGGCCTTTTTTCAGGTGATCTTTGAGTGAAAACGCGCTGACCTTGCCATCAGTGGCGGTTTGCAGCTTAAAATCAGGCGCTTTGTCGCCCGCCTTAAGGGCCGCTAAGGCCGGGGTGGCGCTGGTCGTGAGGGCTAAGGCGGCCAGCAGGCTTGCAGATTTGATCAGGGACATGTCGTGTTTCCTTTGCAAGTGATAATATAGTCATACGATCTGTATACGTTTCGGACGATTCTAAAGTTACATTTTCGAGCAGATTTATTGACCTGATTTGACATAGTGCCTATCCCCAACTATTCGCACACCCACAGACTCGTCATCGTCAAGCAGAGAGTGTTCATGACATTAGCCTTTGTATTTCCCGGTCAGGGCAGCCAGGCCGTCGGTATGGGATCAGATCTCGCCGATAATTTTCAGGCCGCGCGTGAGGTTTTCGCGGAGATCGATGACGCGCTGGGGCAAAAGCTTTCTCTGCTCATGCGCGAAGGACCCGAAGGCGACCTGACCCTAACCGAAAATGCGCAGCCGGCCCTGATGGCCGTATCTATGGCGGTGGTGCGCGTGCTCAAGGCCGATTTTGGCGTGGATATCGCAAAGGCCGCGTTTGTGGCAGGGCATTCTTTGGGCGAATATTCAGCCCTTGCCGCAGCAGAGGCCTTTAGCCTGACCGATACGGCGCGTCTGTTGAAGCTACGCGGTCAGGCCATGCAGCGGGCCGTGCCGGTGGGAGTAGGCGCTATGGCCGCTCTGATCGGTAAGGCTGACCTTGAACTGGCCGAAGCCGCCTGTCAGGCTGGATCATCCGCAGGCGTGGTGGTCGTTGCCAATGACAATAATGCTGGTCAGATCGTTATCTCCGGTGCCAAGGCGGCGGTCGAACTGGCCATTGAAAAGGCTAAGGAACTGGGCGCCAAGGCCATGCTGCTCAATGTATCAGCACCGTTCCATTGTCCGTTGATGCAACCGGCTGCCGATGAAATGCAGGTGGCGTTGGGTAAGGTCGCGATTGTGCAGCCAAAATCGACATTAGTTGCCAATGTCACCGCCCGTCCGGTGAGCGATGTCAGCCAGATCGCGCCGCTGCTGGTCGAGCAGGTTACAGGCCGCGTCCGCTGGCGCGAATCCGTGCAGTGGCTGGCTAATGAGGGCAGTGTGACCCAGTTTGCCGAACTGGGGTCGGGTAAGGTTCTGACCGGTATGATCAAGCGGATTGCGCCGGACGCCGCGGCAGTAGCGCTCAATAGTGCGGCTGATTTTGAAGCCTTTGCGGCTTCGCTCTAAGATTTGTGAGGGATACTATGTTCGATCTTTCAAACAAGACGGCGCTGGTCACTGGCGCTACGGGCGGCCTTGGGGCCTCAATTGCCCGCGCTTTGCATAGTCAAGGTGCTACTGTCGTGCTGTCCGGTACCCGCGAGGCGGTGTTGCAGGAACTGGCGTCTGAACTGGGTGAGCGCGCCTTTGTGGCATCGTGCAACCTGTCTGATTCTGCCGAAGTCGACGGTTTGATGGCTAAGGCCGAAGCGGCGGCTGGTTCGCCGGTTGATATTTTGATCTCCAATGCCGGCTTGACGCGTGATGGCCTTCTGATGCGCATGAAGGACGAAGACTGGGAAACGGTCATCAAGGTCAATCTTGAAGCCTATTTCCGCCTGTCGCGTGCGGCCATGAAGGGTATGATGAAGCGCCGTTTTGGCCGTATCATCGGTATTGCGTCTGTGGTGGGCGTGACCGGTAATCCGGGGCAGGCCAATTACGCCGCCTCAAAGGCTGGCATGATCGGCTTTTCCAAGGCCCTGGCTCAGGAAGTGGCGTCACGCAACATTACCGTCAATACTGTCGCCCCAGGCTTTATCGCGTCTCCGATGACGGATGTTCTCAATGACGCGCAGCGCGACGCCATTCTGACCAAAATCCCTGCCGGAAAGCTGGGTGAGGGCAGCGATATCGCCGCAGCCTGCGTTTATCTGGCAAGCGAGGAAGCCGGTTATGTCACCGGCCAAACCCTGCACGTCAATGGTGGTATGGCGATGATTTAAGCCTTGTGTGCCCGCTCATTTCATCAAAGGCTTTTGCATAGCAACAGAGTGTGGTACGCAGCGCAGTTAAATTTGCTTGAATCCTTACCCCATGTATGGCTACAAGCAACGCCTAGAATCTTAATCAGTTTCTAAAAGCGGCCCTCGCGGCCAAGTTTTTAAACCTCTAGAGGGCCTAAAATGTCTGAAGTTCTTGAACGTGTTCGTAAGATCGTAATCGACCATCTGGATGCCGATCCGGACAAGGTCACGGATAAGGCGAGCTTTATCGACGATCTGGAAGCCGACAGCCTCGACATCGTCGAGCTGGTCATGGCTTTCGAAGAAGAGTTCGACATCGAAATTCCCGACGATTCCGCTGAGCACATCCTCACAGTCGGTGATGCGGTGAACTATATTCAGGAAAAGCTCTCTGCTTAATCCTGTTAAGGTGAAATAGGGCGCGGCTCTGCTTAGGTGCAGGGCCGCGTCATGTCTATCGGGCATATCTTTGCCCAAAGTTCTATATTTATATTTTAACGCATTTTTTGACGACGAACCGGCGTCCGCTTTGTCGAAAAATGCTTTAGGGATACGCATATGGCTCGTCGCGTCGTGATTACTGGCGTTGGTTTGCTGACCCCGCTGGGGCATGGGACCGAAATTTCGTGGAAGCGTCTGCTGGAAGGCAAATCCGGCGCAGGCCCGATCACCGCTTTCGATACGACCGATTATGCCTGTAGCGTCGCCTGTGAAATCCCGACCGTAGACGGTCGCGGCGGTGGCGGCCCGGACATCGAGGGTTCATTTGATGCCTCGAAAGTCCTGTCCAACAAAGAACGTCGCAAGGTCGACGACTTTATTCTGTACGCTATTGCAGCGGCTGATGAGGCATTGAACGACGCCAACTGGCATCCCGAATCCGAAGAAGATCAGACCCGCACCGGTGTCATGATCGGTTCCGGTATCGGCGGTTTGGGCGTTATCGCCGAAACCGCGCTGGAGCTTAAGGAAAAGGGGCCTAAACGGATTTCCCCATTCTTTATTCCGTCGTCCCTGATCAATCTGGCGTCGGGCCAGGTTTCGATCCGTCACGGCCTTAAGGGGCCTAACCATTCGGTGGTTACCGCCTGTGCGACGGGGGCTCACGCTATTGGCGATGCCGCCCGTCTGATCAAATATGGCGATGCCGATGTCATGGTTGCCGGTGGCGCTGAATCGGCCATTGTGCCGGTCGGCATTGCGGGCTTTATCGCTTGCCGCGCCCTGTGCACCGCTTTCAATGAGACGCCGGAAAAGGCGTCGCGGCCCTATGACAAAGACCGCGACGGTTTTGTCATGGGTGAAGGCGCGGGTATTCTGGTGCTCGAAGAATATGAACACGCCAAGGCGCGCGGCGCCAAGATCTATGCCGAAGTGCTGGGCTATGGTCTGTCGGGCGACGCCTATCATATTACGGCCCCGTCCGAAGATGGTGATGGCGGCTTCCGGGCTATGTCGATGGCGCTGAAGGATGCGGGAATCAAGGCCGAAGAGATCGATTACGTCAATTCACACGGCACATCGACTATGGCCGATGGTATTGAACTGAAAGCGATTGAGAAATTCCTGGGAGAGCGTGCAGCGACCGGTACGGTGTCGTCGACCAAATCCGCTATCGGCCACCTTTTGGGGGCTGCCGGTGCGGTCGAGGCGGCGTTCTGCGTGCTGGCGATCCGCGATCAGATCGCTCCGCCGACCATCAACCTCGACAATCCGGATGTTGAAACCCCCATCGATCTGGTGCCCAATAAGGCCAAGCCTATGAAGATCGATAAGGTTATGTCAAACTCCTTCGGATTCGGGGGCACTAATGCCGCGCTCATCCTGGGTAAGGTTGACTAACCATGACGAAAAAAGGCAGGCCGGCCAAACCGCGTAAGACTAAGCGTTTGATTGCGCCGGTTGCGGGCCTGTTGTCGGGTTTGTTTCTGCTGTTTCTGGCCGTGCTGCTGGGCGTGTATGCCCAGGCGTTCGGGCCGGGACCGGTGGCGCGTGATAATGCTGAGGTGACCTCTGTGTCGCTTAAGCAGGGCATGGGTGTTATCGCCATTGCCAAAACCCTGAAAGAGGCGGGCGTCATTCGCTCCGAGACGGCCTTTCGTCTGGCCGCCAAGGTCAGTGGCCGCGATAACGCCATGCGCGCGGGTACCTACGAATTCGACAGCCGCCAGCCCTTGTTCAGCGTTCTGAAACAGATTCAGGACGGTAAGGTCGTGCAGCACTTTGTCACTATCCCCGAAGGCCGCACATCAGCTCAGGCCGTGCGGATACTCATGGCGGTTGAGGCATTGAAAGGCGATGTCGACATCCCGCCCGAAGGTTCAGTGTTGCCGGAGACCTATCAGTATGAACCGGGCGAAACCCGTCAGGCCGTGCTTGACCGGATGCTGGAGGCAGGGCGTAAGACTTTGAACGATCTGTGGGCTAAGCGTCAGCCGGGCCTGCCGATCAATACGCCTGAAGAAGCGTTGATACTGGCGTCTGTGGTCGAAAAAGAAACCGGCCTTGCCGAGGAACGCCCGCGGGTCGCGGCTGTGTTCGTCAACCGTCTGCGCAAAGGCATGCGCCTTGAGTCCGATCCGACTGTGGTTTACGGCGTCTCCAAAGGTGAACCGCTGGGGCGGGGCCTGCGTCGGTCGGAACTGGATACGGCGACACCGTGGAACACCTATCTGATTTCGCGCCTGCCGATTACGCCGATTGCCAATCCGGGTAAGGCGTCGATTGAAGCCGTGCTTAATCCGGCTCAGACCAATGATATATTCTTTGTCGCTGATGGCACCGGCGGTCATGTCTTTGCTGAAACCTATGATCAGCATCTGGTCAATGTCGCCAACTGGCGCAAGATCGAGAACCAGCCGCGCGATTCTGCCGTCACGGCCCTGAGCAGCCAAGCCAACTAAAAGGCCAGACAATTAAAAAGGAAAGTGCGCATGGCGCTTTATAGCATGACTGGCTTTGCCAGACGCGATGGCCGTCATAGCGATGATTTGGGTGAGACGCGCTGGACGATTGAGGTGCGTTCGGTCAATGGGCGCAGCCTCGATGTCAAATGCCGGTATCCTGCGGGCTATGAGCATCTGGATCGGCTGGCCAAGGAACTGTGTAAGGTCAAGTTTCAGCGCGGACAGATTGCGGTGAATTTTCAGATCACCACAGATGCCCCCAGAGCCGCGGTGACCATTAATGAGTCAATGATTGATTTTTATCT
The DNA here is from genome assembly GCF_028550435.1 of Asticcacaulis machinosus. GTDB lineage: Bacteria > Pseudomonadota > Alphaproteobacteria > Caulobacterales > Caulobacteraceae > Asticcacaulis > Asticcacaulis machinosus. The sequence goes on from NZ_JAQQKV010000001.1 coordinate 111,829, forward strand.
GGCCGCTGGAGAATCTCTCATCAAAAGCGGGCGCGTTAAGCCGCCGCGCTGGGACGGGTTATTATCTCTGCGTGGGGTGTTAGAAACCGCATCGGATGAAGATACCGCAGACGATGGCCGGGCGTTTGAAGCTAGTCTGATTGACGATCTCAATAGTGTGCTTGAAGACCTTAAAGCCGCGCGTGGCCATGAGGGCGAGGCGCTGTTGCACATCCTCAACCACCATCTCGAAACCCTGACCATTGCCCGCCATGACGCCGAGGCCTTGGCAGGACAACAGTTGACGCACATCCGCGAACGCTTTGAGCGAAGGCTTAGTGAACTTATGGGGGATACGGCTGAACTTCAGGATCGAATCCTTCAGGAGGCGGCGGTGCTGGGGGTTAAGGCGGATGTCACCGAAGAACTGGACCGACTGCGCGCCCATATCGAGGCGGCCCATGCCTTGTTGGGGGCTGAGACCTCACAGGGCCGAAAGCTCGATTTTCTGGCGCAGGAGTTCATGCGCGAAGCCAACACCCTGTGCTCCAAATCGGCCCTGACAGAACTTACAGCTATTGGCCTGAATTTAAAATCAACGATTGATCAGTTTCGAGAGCAAATCCAGAATGTTGAATAATCCCCGAATCCGTCGTGGCCTTATGCTGATCGTGGTCGCACCCTCCGGGGCGGGTAAGACGTCTCTATGTCGTCGGCTTATGGCTGATCACGATGATCTGGATTTGTCGATTTCGGTGACGACGCGCGCCGCCCGACCGGGCGAGGAACACGGTCGCGACTATCACTTTATCGGCGATGCCCAAATGGATGAGCTTGTGGCCAACGATGCCTTGCTGGAAACGGCATCGGTGCATGAGTTCCGTTATGGAACGCCACGTGAGCCGGTCGAGAAGGCTTTGTCACAAGGTAAGAACGTTCTGTTCGATATCGACTGGCAGGGGGCGCAGCGTATTTCGGTTAAGGCGCCGTCGGATGTGGTGCGGGTATTCATTTTGCCACCGTCAATGTCTGAGCTTAAGCGCCGGTTGGTAGCGCGGGCTCAGGATGGCATGGATGTGATTGAGCGCCGCCTAAGCCGCGCCAAGGGCGAGATCGCCCATTGGGCCGAATATGACTATGTCATTCTTAATGATGATTTTGACCGGTCTTATGCCGAACTGGCGCATATCTATCACGCCGAAGCGGCGCGACGGTCGCGCGGTTTGTGGATTGCGCCGTTTGTCGATGAACTGATGAATGAGAGTTTATAACAGGCTGGCGAGTTTCAGAAACCGGTCTGGCGAAACTGTCTCCGCCCGTGCGGTCGGATCAATGCCAGCCTTTTCCAGCAGGGCTTCGCCCCCCAGCGGTTTAAGTGACGCCCTGAGCATCTTGCGGCGTTGGCCAAAGGCGGCGGCGGTGATTTTTTCCAGATTTCTGATCAGGGCTGCATCCGGCCGGTTGGCCTTGGGCGTCATTTTAACCACAGCGCTGTCAACCTTTGGCGGCGGGGTAAAGGCGCGGGCGGGCAAGTCCATGATCTTTTCGCAGTCACACAGAACCTGCGCGATGACGCTCAGGCGGCCATAGTCATTATCATTGACGGGGGCGACCACGCGCAGGGCGACTTCAAGCTGAAACATCAGGGTCATGCTGAGCGGCTGCCACGGCCCGGTCAGCCATTTGATCAGCAGCGGTGTGCCGACATTATAGGGCAGGTTGGAGACCAGATGGGCGGCCTCGCCAAGGCCGCGTTTGGCCAGTAAGGCGCGTTCATCGGCCTTGACCGCATCGGCTTCGATCACATCAAAGCGTGCGCCGTAGGCGTCATTGAGTTCGCTCAAAAGCTCAATAAAACGGGCGTCTTTTTCGATGGCCAGAACGGATCGGGCTCCACTTTCCAGCAGAGCGCGGGTCAAGCCGCCGGGGCCAGGGCCGACCTCAATCACTACGTCGCCGTCAAACGGCCCACCTAGACGTACGATTTTGCGCGTGACATTGAGATCAAGCAGGAAGTGCTGGCCAAAGCTCTTCTTGGCCATCAGTCCGTGCTGTTCAAGGCTTTCACGTAAGGTTGGTAGCTCAGGCGTCATGACGCTTCATACTCAAATCATGGGCCGCGTGGATCGCGGCAATCAGGCTGTCGGCTCGGGCGATGCCCTGTCCCGCAATCCCAAAGCCGGTGCCGTGGTCGGGCGAGGTACGCACAATCGGCAAACCCAGTGTAATATTGACACCGCCCCAGAAATCCAGCGTCTTCAGCGGGATCAGGCCCTGATCATGGTAAAGGCAAATACAGGCGTCATAGGTCCCGCGCGCCTCATCATGGAACAAAGTATCGGCGGGGAAGGGGCCTTTGATATCAACGCCCTGCGCCTGTAAATCCGCGATTACCGGCTTTAGCAGATCGATTTCTTCACGGCCGATGGTGCCATCTTCGCCGGCATGAGGGTTCAGGCCCGCCATGACCAGCCGTGGCGAGGGGATACCGAAATCGCTTTTCAGGGCCTGATGGGTGACGTGCACTGTGTGAGCCAGATCATCGGCATTAAGACGGGCCTTAACCTGTGACAGCGGGATATGGATGGTGGCCAGCACAACCCGCAGGTCTTTGGCCGTCAGCATCATGATGGGGCCGCGCGCACCGTCGTAGGGGGCGGTGGCAGTCAGGTTCCCCAGATATTCCGTATGGCCTGGGAAGCTAAACCCCGTGGCATAGAGTACGGATTTGGCGATAGGGGCCGTAATCAGACCGCGCGCCTTACCTTCAAGGCAAAGCGTGACCGCCTCTTCGATCCAGCGCACAATATGCGGGCCGTGGAGGCTGTCGGGGTGGCCCGCAATGGCTGGCGCGGTCAAGGGCCGGTCAAGCACCGGCAGGCTGGCCGCAAACACCTTATGGGCCTCGGAAGCATCCCGAATCGCCGCAATATCAGCCCCGGCGGCCTTGAGCGCTTGCGCATTCCCTATCATGCAAAAACAAAGCTCAGGAAACCGCTTTAAGGTGTCCCAAGCTTTGAGAATAATCTCAGGGCCGATACCGCACGGATCGCCCATAGTGATGACAAGCGGTTTGAGAATGATCCCAATCCTTTAAAGCTTATTTGTTCTCAATGGTCGCCTGATTGCGGACATCGCGCAGATAGCGGCGGCCCAACATCGACAGGCGCTGATTGACGAGGCGGTCTTCGATCTGTTCCCGCGTCGGTGCGTTTTCACCCGCCAGGCGTTTGTCGCAGACCACCAGCACGTTCATATTGGCGTCATTACGCATGGGTGCGGTCATTTGCCCCACTTCAAGGGGTTTAAGTGCCGCCGCATAGTCATCACGCAGTTCGCTTAAGGGAGATTCCCCAAGGTCGGTCACCACGACATTGCCGTCCAGTGTCGAATCCGTCAGGGCACCACAGCCTTTTTGACTGTTACGGAAGGATTCCAGAGCCTTTTGCGCGGCCTCAACCCGTGAGGCCGGAGCGTCTGCACCCAGCGATATAGCGGCCTGTTTCAGCGACATAACCGAGTCAGAATTACCATCGGTTTTTTCACGCAGATAATAGATATAGACCCCTTCGTCCGTCGTGATCGGCTGGGTCATCTGACCGCCACTCATGGTTTGCAGGACGGTTTCGATCTTGGGGTCGATGGTGCCGGAAATCAGCCAACCGGCATCACCGCCATTGGCGGCAGACGGGGCGTTGGAAAATTGACGGGCCACCGATTGAAACGGCGCGGCGCCACTGGCGATCTGCTGGAACAGTTGCTGGGCACCCGCTTGGGTCTCAGCTAAACCACCAGCCAGATTGGGGTCGAGAAAGATTTCAGCGACCAGATATTGCGGTTTTTGACTATCGGCCGTGATCTTGGCCATATACGAATCGACCTGATCCTTACCGACGCGGGCCTTGGAATTGAACCGACCGCCAACCAGGCGTTGCCAGCCGGTTTCGGCGCGGATCTGGTTGCGCAGGGTTTCCGGGTCTACGCCCGCCCGCTGTAGTTCGGCCACAAGCTGATCGTAGCTCAGGTTGCTCTGGGCGGCCATGCGGGTAATTTCTTCGGTGATTTCTTCTTCTTCGACCTTCAGTTCCCAGCGCTTGGCTTCCTGGAGTTCCAGACGCTCATCGATCAGGCTGCGCAGAGCCTGCTGCTGAAAAGCTTCGTAATTTTGTTCAGTGACCTGCACGCCGGAGGTCACGATCAGCAGTAACATGCGCTGGCGAAGATCGTAGGATGATATCAGTTCATCATTAACGACAGCAATAATACCTTCGCGCAGGGCCGGACGCTGTGCCTGTGCCTGTGCTTGTGGTTGAGGGGCTGCCTGCGCTTCAGGTGCGGCCTGAGCCATGACAGACGGTGCCATCATGCCTATGAAAATACCCGTGCCCAGTCCCAGAACAGTCGTCTTTAACGTCATTTTTTTAAGGCTCTTATTCATAAGGCAGGCAGATCCCGGACGGTGCATGAGCGCATCACATGCTTTGAGTGACCGATAGCGCAGTTGGTTATGAATGTGAAGTCACGCCCATCAGCGAATATCATTAAAGTCAGAACCTGATGACCCTAATATGGCAAGGTTAAGGCGCAAAGATATTCCGCTTGACGCTTTTCCGTTGGTGTTGCGCAAAATCGCCGTTTCGTCCCGTTCATAGACCACTTCTATCCAGGTGCAGTCGTCGCGGTAAATCGCGCTGATTTCTGACCTGCGCCAGGCGTCGGTTTTCATGTCACGGTTGATCCGCATCGATGCACCCCAGTTCTTCGTAAAGAAGTGGCGGGCATATAGTTGCAGGTCTTCGTAGCGCTTCCCTTCAAAACCGGTCACCAGCGTGTTGGTCGCATCCCATTCAACCGCTGTGTTATCAACGATATAACGAACCGTTGCCACGGAGTTAGGGCGGTTAACCGTAAGGCCGATTTCACCCCGGCGAATGGCTGTGCTTTCGGAATCAAGGCGTAGTTTGGAATAGCCATAATAGGTGCCGTCACCGGTGCGGAAGTCAGAGGTCACAACCCAGTCCGACTTGGTTTTCGCCAGTCCTGACGGATCGTAGCTTGTTCTTACGCCCGTGACAGGGTTAGTGGCGGTCAGAAGATAGGTGTCTTCAACTTCGGTGCGGAACGTGCGGCCGACTAAGGCTTTGAAGCTCGTGCCACCATCAAGGCTTACCTGAGCCTTGAGGCCGAGGCTGGCGCGCGCGCCGCCTTCATAAAGGTCATAGCCTGGCGATTTATTGGCCTTGAACAGGGTGGTTTCGTCATATTCGAAGACCTGACTGTCTTCGTTGGGAATAAGGCTCGATGATTTCGATTTTGGTGAGACGGCCAGTTGAGCAATGGGGGTGAGCAGCACATCAAACCCGTCAAACTTGCGAATCATCGGATAGCTGAGATCCAGACCGGCGGTGGCCAGGCTGCGGGAGACATTGGCGCTGCGTCCGGCTGAATCCAGATCGTCGATGCGGTACTGGTCATGGCGCGCCGACAGGAAAGGGGCGGCTTTGATACCGTTAGATGCCACAAAATCACGCCGCCATTCCGCCCCCAGCGTCACACGGGCCGAATCGTAACCCGATGTGCCATCGGCATCATCAGGCGCCACAGGCGTGCCGACATAGTCTTCGCGGAAAAGCGCCACACCCGACGCATTGAATTTAAAGCGGCCACCCGCAAATTCATTGATCGGGTTCCATTGGGCTTCAAACATGGGCGCCACCAGAGGGTAGCGCTTGCTTGAGGCCGCGATCGGACGATTGCCCTGAGTTGTGTCCAAAGCGCCAATCTGAAGATTCTGGAAGCTGGCCATCGTGACGGACATGAAGGCGGTATCGGTCTGGCGCGTCAGATTGGCCTGACTGATAAGCTGACGTGACCCTGCGGTGAAGACGCCGCGATATTCGTAGACATCGCCAATCTTATAGCGTTCAAACAGGTTGGCATTATCGGAATCGGAAACCCGCTCCGCCGTGAAACTCCAGCGCCAGTCCGTGTTGATCTTGAACGCGCCGTCAGCCAGCAGGTACGAGCGATGATCCTTATCGCCCCATTTGTTCCCATCATTGTCGAAAAAGGCTTCGTTCGTGTAACCCGCACGTACCGTGATATCACCCGAATAGAATCGCTTGCGCCAGGTCGTATTCAGGAACGGTGCCACCTTTTGATTGAATTGCGGTGATACGACCAGATCCTGATGGGGCGAAATCACCCATAGGTAGGGCTGTTCATAAGACACGCCCCGCCGCCCCGATGTTCCGATTTTGGGCATCAAAAGCCCGGATGTTGCCGCCGCACTAGGGTCAGCGTGCCACAGGATCGGCGTGTAAAATAAAGGCACGCCGCGCATCTTGAAGATGGCGTTCTTGTAGATCACCACATTGCGGCTTTTATCCTGAATGATTTCACCGGCTTGGAAAGACCAGGTCGGGCCCTTAGTGGGTTTGCCCGGCTCCACGCAGATTTCGCACGGCGTGTAGAGCGCATTATTGAGGACGTTGGTATTTTCATCGCGCCGTTCGACCCGTTCAGCAAATATCTTGGTATTATCAGGCTGAACAGAGGCGAAATTTGTACCGTAGCCAGCGGTCAGGTCTTCGTTAACCTCCAGCGTGTCGGCATATTGCACCGAGCCATCGGGATTGATCATCACCGCATTGCCCTGAGCCAGCGTCTTGCCGGTCGTTTTATTGTAGCGCACTTCGTCGGCACGAATAATGCGGCCGTGGTGACGCACCTCGACATTGCCGCGGGCGACGATGACATTCTCGTCTTCGGTTACGACTTCATCGGCTTCGACATAGGCGCCGTCCTGCCCCAAACCATCTTCGCCGATGACATAGGTCTGGGCGGGCTCGGTAATCAGACGATTTTGAGGGCCACTGCTCAGCACAGGGTTTGACGCCGCATCCTGCGCCAGAGCTGCCGCGGGCATCAGTACGCCAGCGGCTACCAAAGGCGCTATGCCCACGCTCACAAGATAGGTCAGTTTTTTGAACATGAGCTTTGGCATATTGGACGCTGAAGCGTGACCTTTCGGGCTGTTGGCGGGGCGCTCAAAAGCGCGAAGGGCCGCTTGGATACGGGTAATCGGCATAAAGAAATATGATCAACAGGAACTTAATATTTAAAGCGCAAATCCTGACAAGGCAATATGGCCTGATTGCGGCAGCTTAGCCATCTTCGGTGTAGACCAGCAAGGTCATAGCCGTCAAAAGCGCTATGATCGGCGGGGCCCAGCCCGCCATAAAGGCGGGAATAACCTCCGCCTTACCCATAGCCGAGCACAACTGGTTGAAGAAGAATACCGCAAACCCAAGGCTGACCCCATATATCGCCAGTTTAGCCATGCCGCCCAGACGCATCAGCCTGAGAGAGAAAACCGCCCCCAGCGCTGACATGGCGGCAAACATCAGCGGTGTCGACAGCAACTGATGAAGCCTTAAGCGATAGGCCGTGGCTGAAAAGCCTGAGCGTTCTATTTCTCCGATCGTGGGCACCAGTGACCAGAAAGGTGTCGATTGCGCCGTAATATATTTCTCAAAAGCGGTGTCGGGATTGAGATTGGAATCGATCGACAGGGCATTGTAAAATAAGGCCGGTTCACCGGCCGAAGCTTCGCGGGCATTTTTGAGGTCCCACATGCCAGGGCGCAGTATGGCTTCGCGGGCATCGATGCGCTTGGTAAAACTGGGCACGCCGGTCGAGTCGATATTGTAGACCCAAAAGGTCGCATCGATCAGGTGGCCAATATTCTTTTGTGAGGCGGCGCGGATAACGGTCTGGGTCTTGCCCTCAGAATCGCCCTGCCGCAGATAGATATCGCCCTCTTTGGCCATAGCCGTGCCTTCGATACCCGCACGCACTCGCTCATAGCTGTCCGACAGATAGGTGGCCAATGGGTTGAGTGCGGTCACCGTTATCACCCCGATCATGAACGCTGTCATAGACGCGGGGGTTACAAACCGCCACGCTGACATGCCGGCCGCCCGCATGGCGATAAGCTCTGATCGTCTGTTCAGGTTCACAAACGCCGCCAAAGTCCCAAATAGAAATGCAAAAGGCAATAAAATCAGTATGATGTTTGGTGATTTTAACAGCATTAAGCCTAAAATCTGCAGGCTTGATAATTCAGTTCTGACCCCTAGGGATTTTGAAATTTCCACAAAGTCGATCAGGAAAATAATGCTGGAAATCACCGCCAGCGCCACGCCGGCCATGATAATGCAGCGCGTCATGACGTAGTTTTCCAGCCGCCCGCGTTTAATCGGGTTTATGTAGCGCAGCCAATTCATGCCGATCATGCCCGTGCTCATCGCGATTGACCTCCCGATGAAAGCGGTGACAGTTCAACCAGTTGTGTGGAGGATTTTGCACCTTTCACCCGGTCGTTTTTGTAAATGGCCTTGGCGCACATGAAGATCAGCGCCAGCGGAACCAGATACTGCATGAAGTTCATACCGGCGGAGTTGTTACAGGCGGCCTCAACCCCAAAACCCAGTATGCGCACACCCGCAGCGATTGCCGATACGATCATGATGCGCTTGGTGTAGCCTGAGCGACTGAACCTCCCGCCCAGGACCCCAAGGGTTGCCAGCATGACAAAGGCGATATTGTAAAGCGGAGAGGCGAGGCGACTGTGACCTTCGGCAAACAGTTTCTTCCAGTTGCCGCGTTCCCAGTCCATAGCCATGTTGGGATAAAACAATTCGTGCATCCAGCGGTCAGATTCTTTGTAATGCAAAAAATCATCTGACGAAAAATAGTTGGTGATATCAAACGCATATTCTTCAAAGGTCAGGTGGTTTAGCACGCCCTTATCGGATACCTGCTGCATCGAGCCCTTACGCATGACAAGGCTTGAGGTGCCGTCTTTGCGCAAGATTCGGCCTTCCTTGGCGCTGTAGGTGCGATCCATACCATCACCACCGGGCGTTCGGATAAAAATCTGGCGCAGCAGCCCGTTCTGGTCGATGCGCTGAACGTAAATGGTCAGACCCGATTGGGTAGTGGAGAAATCACCTTCCCGGATCAGGGATGACGCCAGATCCGTCTTAACGGCATAAAGTTCCTGCCGCATCAGGCGTGAGGCTGCGGGCTGAATGAACAGGTTCACCGCCAGACTCAGCATGGTGATATAGACGCCCAATCTTAATACCGGCGAGGCGATCCGCCACAAACTCATGCCTGAGGCGTAGCAGGCCACGATTTCATGCTCATTGTGCAACCGGTTGAGTGCCACCAGTGTGCCAACGAATATCGCGATCGGAAACACCAGGCTGGTCAACTGGGGCAGCGCCAGAAACGTGATTTTCAATAACACCCACGCACTTTGTCCCCGCTCGACGATGACATCGAGTTGGTTGAGGCTTTGCGACAACATGGCGACCGCCGTGAGCGCCAGAATGGCGGCGATCACAGGGAACCTCAGTTGACGGGAAATGTACCGTTCAACGGTGCGCATAGGGTTGGGATATCCGGATGAAATGGGCGTTGGGAATAAAAGCTTTAAAACAGACGCTTTTTTGACGACTTCGGACACTAATATCAAGCTGAAAACCAAAAAACGCACCCAAAACCTGAGCTTGCGTGATTATCGTCAGGTACGGGGCATTTATGCACGAAAAAACACTTAACCTTTGCGGGCGTTTGTGGGCATAAACCCTCACATAAAGGTGTTGAAGCGCACATGCCGCGCTGTTTTACGCCCAGATTCTGGATACCGGAGTACATATAATGCACATTCAACTGGCCACCCAATATCCCGAAAACCATGCCTTGGCCGTGCTGATCGGTGATGGTGATGCGCTGAGCGCCGGGGCTGAAAAGCTCAATACCATTTCGTCGGGCTACATTCTGGGCAGTCTGAAAAAGCTCGGCTTCAAATCCGCCAAAGGTAAGGTGCAGATATTAAGTGCGCTGCCGGATCAGCCCTATACTGCATTGGCGGTACTGGCGGCGGGGGACTTACCGGGCCTTAAAGCCGCAGATGTCGAATCGGTGGCGGGCAGCCTTTATCACGCGACTAAATCAGCGGGCTTTGCGGATCTGGCGATTGATATGGGCGGGTTTCCGGCTGAGCAGGTCGCCCATGCCATGTTTGCACTGACACTGGCCAGCTACCGGTTTGACAAATATTTCGGTGCCGCCAAGCTTGAAAAGGCTCCGACGCTGAAATCCGTGACCCTGATCTGTGACGATGTGGCGGCGGTTGAGGCTGCCTTCGGCCCGCTGAAAGCAATTGCCGATGGCGTGATCGTGGCCCGTGATCTGGTCTCAGAGCCCGCCAATGTCCTTTACCCACAATCCTATGCTGACCGCATTAAGGGCTTTGAAGCTCTGGGCCTCAAGGTTGAGGTTTTGGGTGAAGACGAGATGACAAAGCTTGGTATGTTCTCGCTTTTGGGCGTGGGCTTGGGGTCGCGCAAAGAGTCCAAGCTGGTTGTCATGCAATGGCTAGGGGCTGATGATAAATCGGCGCAGCCTGTGGCTTTTGTGGGCAAGGGTGTCACCTTCGATACCGGCGGCATTTCGATCAAGCCGGCCGAAGGTATGGAAGACATGAAGTGGGACATGGGTGGGTCGGCGACCGTCGTCGGCACCATGATCGCACTGGCGGGTCGCAAGGCCAAGGTCAACGCCATTGGTGTGGTGGGTCTGGTCGAAAACATGCCTGATGGCAATGCCCAGCGTCCAGGTGATGTGGTCACCGCTATGTCCGGCACGACGATTGAAGTCATCAATACCGATGCCGAAGGCCGCCTCGTTCTGGCCGATGCGTTGTGGTACACGCAGGATCGCTTCAAGCCGCAGTTCATGATTGATCTGGCAACTTTGACAGGAGCCATGATCATCGCGCTTGGCATGGATTATGCCGGTGTTTTCAGTAACAACGACGATTTAGCTGAGAAAATATCTGAAGCGTCTAAGTCAGTTTCGGAAAACACCTGGCGGATGCCGTTGCCGACCCAATACGAAAAGCAGATCGATTCTAAAATCGCTGATATCCGCAATATCGGTGGGCGTCCGGGTGGTTCGATTACGGCCGCTCTGTTCCTGCAACGCTTCGTCAATAATGTACCGTGGGCGCACCTTGATATCGCGCCGACCGCCTGGACCAATGAGCAGCGCCTGCCAACCGTGCCGGAAGGTGCCACCGGCTGGGGCGTGCGCACGCTCGATGCGCTGGTCAAGGCCCATTACGAGGTCTAACCCCTTTGACCTGTGCTCAAGGAGCGAAGCGTTAGCACATGACAGAAATCTGGTTTTATCATCTGGAGACCACAGCGTTAAAGGCGGCGCTGCCCGATTTGCTGGAAAAAACCTTGCAACGCGGGTGGCGCGCTTATGTGCTGGGGCAGGATGATGATCTGCTGGAGGAACTGAACACACACCTGTGGGCCTATCGTGATGAGGCGTTTCTAGGCCACGGTCTGGAGACCGCTGAGTTCGCGGACCGGCAGCCGATTTTGCTAGGTAAAACCGGCGGACGGGCGAATAATGCGCAGGTGCTGTTTTCGGTCACAGCCGGTGAATTACCAGACTTGACGGCTTATCAGCGCTGCCTGATTGTATTTGAAGGGCGCGATGACGCCCATATTGGCTGGGCACGTGCGCAGTGGAAGCAATTGAAAACGCAGAATTTTGACATGGCCTACTGGAAGCAGAATGATCTGGGCCGCTGGGAGAAGATGCAATGACACTCAAACTTAAGCTTATCATGGCGGTAGCTGCGCTCGCTATGGCGTCCTGCGCAAGCCCAACACCCGCACCACAACCCGCACCTGCCCCTAACCAAACCATGAAGCCGATTCCCAATCCACCGACGCCTAAACCAGAGCGTCCGCGCGCTGATAACGATGATCAGTGCGGCGCCAAACCGTTGCAGTACCTGATCGGCAAGCCCCGCACCGAAATTCCCGTACCGGTTAATCCGTCAAAACGGCGGGTGTTGTGCTCGACCTGTGCGGCGACAATGGATTTCCGGCCCGATCGTCAAACCATCACTTTCGATGTGAATACTGGCATCATCCAGTCCATCAAATGCGGATGACCTTCTCCTCCCTGTGCTGATGGCATGGGGAGGGGAACCATCGAGCCCTGCGATGATGGTGGAGGGGGATAACTTGCAAGACGTTACGAGATGAAGGTTTAGCTTTATCCCCCTACGTCACTTCACTGCGTTCAGTGCCTCCTCCCCAGCAAGCTAGGGAGGAGATTTAAATTCCGGCTTCAGATTTTGCCGTCTCATAGGCTTCGGCGGCATCCATCCAGCGCGCCTCTAAAGTTACCATATCTTCTTCCAGCTTAGCCTTTTCTTTTCCATAAGATATGGCCTTAGCCTGATCTTTCACATAAAGATCAGCGTCGCCCAGCTTAAGATCCAGAAGCTTGATCTTATTGCTGGTGGCTTCGATCTGGCGCTCAAGGTCGTCGGCGGCTTTCTTGAGGGGCGCGATGGCATTACGAGCCGCGGCAGCAGCTTTACGCGCGTCTTTTGAATTAACACCAGCCTGCTTTTTCTCGACCGGTTCATCGCCTTGTGTGGCGGTTTTGGCGCGTTCGATCACCAGTTTGGAATATTCATCCATAGTGCCGCTATAAGGCTTCACTGTGCCATCATTGACCAGCCACAGCCGGTCGGCGACCATTTCGATCAGTGAGCGGTCGTGGGTAATGATCAGCACAGCACCTTCGTAGTCGTTGAGCGCATCTAACAACGCGCGGCGGGAGTCGATATCAAGGTGGTTGGTCGGTTCATCGAGGATCAGCAGGTGCGGCGCATCCATCGCCACCATATTGAGCAGAAGGCGGGCGCGTTCACCCCCGGACAGGTCCTTACATTTGGTCTCAACCTTTTCGACCCGCATGCCGAATGACCCCAATCGCGCGCGGCGTTTGGATTCGGTCTCATCCGGCCGGGCGCGGCGCATCATCTCCAGCGGCGTGTCTTCGGGATCGAGCGCTTCGATCTGATGCTGATGGAACCAGCCCACCGTCAGGCGACGGTCACGCCAGTGCGTACCGTGGCTTTCTTTCAACGCGCCGGCGATCATCTTGGCAAAGGTCGATTTACCGGCGCCATTGACGCCTAAGATTCCAATCCGGTCATCGAGATCGAGACGCAGGGTGATATCACGCAGGATGATCTTTTCGCCGTAACCGACACTGGCATCTTCCAGACGCAGGATCGGCGGGGCCAGAGGCTTTTCTGGCGAGGGCAAGATAAACGGGGCTACCCGATCTTCGATGGTGTCGGCAATAGGGGGCAGTTTTTCCAGCCGCTTCATGCGTGACTGGGCCTGTGCGGCCTTGGAGGCCTTAGCGCGGAAGCGATCCACAAAGCTTTGCAGGTGGGCGCGTTCGGCTTCCTGTTTGACACGGCTGGCGGCTTGCAGGCGGGCTTTTTCGGCACGCATCCGCTCGAAATCGTCATAGCCGCCAGTATAAAGTTCAAGCTTCTGACCGGCTACGTGCACGATGGCGTCGACTGACTCGTTCAGCAGGTCACGGTCGTGGGAAATGATCAGGGCGGCATTAGGATAGCGTTTCAGACGGGCCTCAAGCCACAGCGCGCCTTCGAGATCGAGATAGTTGGTCGGTTCATCCAGCAGCAGCAGATCGGGTTCGGCCAGCAGCGCCCCCGCAAGGGCTGCCCGCATCCGCCAGCCGCCTGAGAACGCTGAAATCGGCCGCGTCAGATCGGCGGTCGAAAAGCCAAGACCGGACAGGATTTCTGCGGCGCGCGACGGGGCACGATCAGCGCCAATCGCATAGAGATCAGCGTGAATTTCACCCTGATGGATCGGGTCGGCGGTTTCCAGCGCTTTCAGCAGGTTTTCGCGGCGGGTGTCGATGCTGAGCACCGCATCAATCAGGTGCTGAGGGGAGGCGGCCATTTCCTGCTCAACCGAGGCCACGCGCCAAGCCTTGGGCGTGGTGATGTCGCCGCCACCGGCCTGATAATGCCCCTGAATCAGCTTGAACAGAGTGGATTTGCCGACACCGTTTAACCCGACCAGACCCGCCTTGGTCCCTGGCGTGAGGGTCAGGGTCGCGCCGTCAAAAAAACGGCGCCCGTAGGCGTCAAACGTCAGGTTGGTGATCTGCAACATAAAACGGATACTTAAACAGGTTATAGGGCTTGGCGAAATCAGATTGCCTCGCTATAAGCCAGCCAAACCCAAACGCCAAACGAATTTGGCCTAAAACGGAACCTACATATGTCACGCACCTTTTCTATCCTTAAGCCCGACGCCACCCGCCGCAACCTGACCGGCAAGATCAACGCTGTCATCGAAGAGGCTGGCCTGCGCATTGTGGCGCAAAAGCGCGTTAAGCTGTCGACAGCTCAGGCTGAAGCTTTTTACGGCGTGCACAAAGAGCGTCCGTTCTTTGGTGAACTGGTCGGTCAAATGACGGCTGAGCCAGTTGTGGTTCAGGTTCTGGAAGCTGACGACGCTGTGCCGAAGTACCGCGAAGTCATGGGCGCCACCAACCCTGAGCAGGCCGATGAGGGCACGATCCGTAAGCTGTTTGCTCTGTCGATCGGTGAAAACTCGGTCCACGGTTCGGATTCGGATGAGAACGCTGCGATTGAAATCGCGCAGTTCTTCACGGACGCTGAAATCGTCGGTTAATAACTTACGGGGTTTGGGGCCAATGGCCCCAAGTCTTGTCTGTTCAATAAAAAACCCCTGCCATTTTGGCAGGGGTTTTTTATTGAACAAATTAAGGTTTGTGGGGTCACAGACCCCACGCCCCGGAACTATTTACCCGTCAATTCTGCCAGCAGCGCCTTGCGATCATAAACCGTCTTCAGCGCCTCAGCGATGGCCGAAGACGACACCACGACCGTGCGGTTGAGCGTACCGTCATAGTAATAGGCGCCGCCCAAAGAGTGGATATTGCCATCGAATGCGGCCCCGATCACTTCACCCTTGGCGTTAATTACCGGAGAGCCGGAATTGCCGCCGATGATGTCATTGGTGGTCACATAGTTGAACACCTTCGACTTATCGACCTTGGGCTCCGCCGCTTTCCATGAAGCTGCCAACTCGTAAGGCTCAACACCCGTGGCGCGCTCATAAAGACCGCTGACTTGAGTGAAGGGCGTTACCTTAACCCCGCGATGCTCCCAGCCGGTTACCTTGCCATAGGACAGACGAAGCGAGAACGTCGCATCGGGATAGGTCGAAGTGCCATAGGCCTTGAAACGGATTTTGGCGATCTTTTCCGAGGCAATGCGCGTCGGGCCGGTCACGCGCGCTTCATATTGCTTGCGAACCGCAAGTGCTTCGCTGTCGATTTTCAGCGCCCATTGGATCATCGGGTCATCCGACGCCTGAACGGCAGCTAAACCACCGTCGATTAGTTGTTTGCGATAGGCCACATCAGTCAGTTTCGTGCCGTCGATCAGGCGCTTGGCCAGCGCTTCCGGCGATTCCTTACCCAGCAGCAGCTTGGTCACCGGCGAATCCGCCGTCAGATATTCGCGGGCTTTCAACAGGCGGAACTCAAGCTGAATCTGATCGAGCGGTTTTTCAACCGGCGACGGGTTTAGCAATCGCTTTTCGAGCGCGGGCAGGCGGGTATCGGCAAATTCCGGCAGGCGTTCAGTTGAGGGCTTGGGCTTTTCCTTAGCCAGACGTACAATTGTGCGCGCCGTCGTAAACAGCGACGAACTGGTCGGCGCGGCTTCCAGGAAGTAGTAGGGGAAATAGAGATCGCCGACCTCTTTTTGAGCCGCGGCAATATCGGCCCACGGATCACCAAAGGCAGCCTTATCTTCTGCCGACATGCCAGCCTTCAAAGCCGCTTCCTCAGCGCGTTTGGCCTCCATGACCGCTGGGTTGTTGAGGGCCAGTTGCTGACCGTAAAAGACCTTGAAACCGTTCTCTAGGTTGGTCAGGACATCGGTACCAATGCGCTTGTTTTCAGGGCTTTGGGCCATGAATTGAATGATACGGCCGCGCAGTTCTGAGCGCTGAAGCTGGGAGACCGGGATCGTCAGATCGCGGTTGGTCTCAAGCTGGGCGACCGTCATCAGGCGCTGGGTTGAACCCGGATTACCGGCCACGAAGGTGACGTCATTTTCCTTAGGCGCATTCGGGTTGAATTTCAGATAGTTCGGGGTTTTGACGACCTGACCGTTTTCATAAACCCGCAGGAATGCGGCATCGAGGTTATAGCGCGGGAAATTGAAATTATCCGGATCGCCGCCGAAAAAGCCGGATTTATATTCCGGGTAGAACACCAGCCGTACGTCCGAATAGCGGCGGTACTTATAGAGCTTATATTCGCCGCCTTGATAGAAGCTGATGACCTGACAGCGGATGGTCTGGTCGGTACCGCAGCCGGCTTTTTCCAACTCCGACGCCTTGGCGTTAAGGGCCTTGACGAAGGCTTCGCCGGTCAGGCCTGACGTTGCGGCGTTGATCTCTTTCGTCACATCGGTGATGCCGGTCAGGATTTCCGCCGATTGGCCAGGGCAAGTCTTTTCTTCTGTGCGCGCGGTGGTGAAGAAGCCGTTCTGGGTATAGTCGGCTTCAGGTGATGACAGATCCTGTGCACAGGCAATGACGCAGTGGGCGTTGGTAAGCACCAGCCCTTCGGGGGAGACAACTGAGGCCGAACAGTTCGATAACCGCACGGCGGCTGATTGAATATGGTTCAGCCATTTGGCGTCGATCTTGGTGCCGTAGGTCTCATTGACCTTGGCGGCAGGGAAGTTATCAAACGTCCACATGCCTTCTTCGGCCTGCGCACCCGTCGCGGCCATGAGGGTGAGGGCGGTGGTGGCGGCAAGCGCCAGCTTAAATAAAGCCATAGTCAGCAGTCCATACAGTTACAATTGCCAGAATTGATACTGCATGTGCCGCGTGAAGCAACCGACTTATGTTAATTATGAAACTTTTTTAACGCTCGTAGATTAACGCGCGTAGATGTGGTGCACCGCCGCCGGATAGAGCTTATGCTCCTCGATCAGCACACGGGCGGCCAGATCGTCTGGCGTGTCGCCGTCAAGGATCGGCACCTGCGCCTGAAGGATAATATCGCCGTCATCCACGCCTTCGGACACCCAATGGACGGTGCAGCCACCAAAGGCATCACCGGCCTCAATGGCACGTTCGTGGGTGTGCAGGCCCTTATATTTGGGTAGTAGAGACGGGTGGATATTGATCATCTTGCCCGTCCATTGGTTCACCAGATAGGGTGTCAGGATGCGCATATATCCGGCCAGACAGATCAATTCGATGCCCGCAGCTTGGAGCGCCGCATCAACTTCACGCTCATGACCCTCGCGGTCTTTGCCATAGGGTTTGTGATCGACGGCAAGCGTAGCAATGCCCTGTGACGCGGCCCACTCAAGACCCGCCGCCGCCGGATCATTGGAAACCACCAGCGTAAACGCGACCGGAAAATCAGCGGCGCGTGACGCTTCGACCAAGGCCATCATGTTGGAGCCGCGACCTGAAATAAAGATCGCGGCATTTGGCTTAGGCGTCATTTAGGCGTCCGCCAGTTGGCCGCAGATAAACGCATCTTCACCGGCATTCAGCAGAGCCGCCAGAACGGCATCGGCATTGTTAGGTGCTACATAGAGCACAAAACCGATGCCGCAGTTGAAGGTGCGTAGCATCTCATGATGTTCGATACCGCCCGTTTCCATCAGCCATTTGAATACCGGCGGGAACTCCCACGCGCTGTAGTCAAAATTGGCCACCAGACCATCACGGATAGCGCGGCCGGGGTTTTCGATCAGGCCGCCGCCGGTAATGTGCGCACCGCCCTTAATCAGGCCCGCTTTCATCAGGGGCAGGACGGATTTGATATAGATTTTGGTCGGCTCCAGCAGGGCCTGAGCTAAGGTCAGATCGGTGGCAAACGGAGCCGGAGACGCCCACGACAGGCCTGCGACCTCAATCACCTTGCGCACCAGCGAATAGCCGTTGGAGTGCGGGCCGGACGAGCCCAAAGCGATGATCACGTCCCCGGCGTTTTGGGTGTCAAGCTTCGGCAAAACCTTGTCGCGATCAACCGCGCCAACGCTGAAACCGGCCAGATCATAATCGTCTTTACCGTACATGCCCGGCATTTCGGCGGTTTCGCCACCAACCAGTGCACAGCCCGCGCGCTTGCAGCCTTCGGCAATGCCGGCCACCACGCGGCGGGCGGTATCGACATCGAGTTTAGACGTGGCGTAATAATCGAGGAACATGAGCGGCTCGGCACCCTGCGCCAGCAGGTCGTTGACGCACATGGCCACAAGGTCGATGCCAACCGTATCATGGCGATGAGTTTCAATGGCGATCTTGAGCTTGGTGCCAACGCCGTCCGTTGTCGTCACCAGCAAGGGATCGTCGTAGCCGGCGGCTTTCAGGTCGAACAAAGCGCCAAATCCGCCCAGGCTGGCCTCGGCGCCGGAGCGGCGCGTGGCCTTGGCCAATGGCTTAATGGCGTCGACAAGCGCTTCGCCTGCATCAATATCCACGCCCGACTGTGCGTATGTAAGACCGTTCTTGTGTGTCTTATTCGCCGGTTCCGACATAAAAACTTACCTTCGATTCTATTATAGGGCTTGCCTAAAGCCCGTTGCGGTTTGCTATAGCTACAAAATGAGTCCAATTACAAACACTGATGAGCTTATTAGCTTCTGTGAGCTGATTTCCAAAGCGCCATTTATCACGGTCGACACCGAATTTATGCGCGAAACCACCTATTGGCCAAAGCTGTGCCTGATTCAGGCGGCCAGCGCCGATCATGCCGCGATTATCGATCCGCTGGCCAAAGACCTCGATCTTCAGCCGTTTCTGGATGTTCTGGCTAACCCTGCGATCCTTAAAGTGTTTCATGCCTGCCGCCAGGACATTGAAATCTTTTATAATCTGGGCGTTTTGCCAGCCCCTGTGTTTGATACGCAGGTCGCGGCGATGGCCGCAGGCTACGGCGATCAGGTCGCTTATGACTCGCTGGTGCGGCAAGTCTTGAAGGTCGAAATCGATAAGGGCTCACGCTTTACCGACTGGTCGCGCAGACCCTTGAGTGATCAGCAACTGACCTATGCGCTGGGCGATGTCACCCATCTGGCCAAGGTCTACCCCAAGCTAAAAGCGTCGCTCGAAAAGGTCGGGCGATTCGAGTGGGTGTCTGAAGAAATGAAGGGGCTGATTGATCCGTCGCTCTATAATACTGATCCGCTTGATGCCTGGCGGCGGTTGCGGCCGCGCAAATCGTCACCTAAATATCTGGCGGTGTTTGCGCAGGCCGCGGCATGGCGCGAACGCACGGCTCAGGAGCGCGACCAGCCGCGAGGGCGTATCCTGAAAGATGAGGGCATCGACGAAATCGCCACCCAGCTACCGACCGATCCGGCGGCGTTTGACCGTATGCGCTCAACTCCCAAAGGTTTTGGGGCGTCGAAATTTGGTGTGGAACTGATCGAGATCATTCAGGCCGCCATCAAAGAGCCTGAAAAATTCGCACCCAAAATGGATAAGTCGGCCCCGCCGGTTCAGGTGCCCGCGTCGGTGGTGGAACTTCTCAAGGTTCTGCTGCGCATCCGCTGCGAAGAGGAGGGTGTGGCCCCGAAACTGATCGCGACGGTCGCCGAACTGGAAAAGATCGCGCTGGATGACAATGCCGATGTGCCGTCACTTCAAGGGTGGCGCCGTAAGGTATTTGGTGAGGACGCGCTTAGGCTCAAACGCGGCGAACTGGCGCTGGTGCTCAACGGCCCCAAGGTCGAACTGGTCGAGCTGGATTAAACTTTTTTATTATCAATAAGGTAGTGGATTGTATAAATGGTTTGATCAGTTGTACCTTTATTTCGCCTGCCTTTGGCTTGTCCAAGACCTATATAATGGCTTTGGCTGGGCGTTAAAAATGTCGTTTCTTGTTGCTGTGATCAGCCTTAACATAGCCTATATCGCCTTGTGGAAGTACCGACCATACAAGCTTTTTCTGCGTCAATATTTCCTGACTAGCTTGATCTTTATTGGATTGTATGCGGGCTACCGATGGGTTCACGGTAGCTCCTATTTCTTCTCAGATCCGAAGGGCGATATGGTGTTTTCAAGCTGGTTCGCATTTATATTTTTTACTTTTAGCGCGATAATCATGCTTTTTAATTTGAGAAAAATCGTTAGTAGCTTTCGGTCTTGAGGCTCAATTTCAACGCACTGGCGAGAGCACGGGCGCGTTTGCGGGTTTGTTCGCCCAGCAGCAGGTCATCCCAGCCGGCCTTGGCGCTGACGATCAGGGTTTTGTCGTCCTGACGAATGTGGGCCATTTCCATTAATTTAGCTGATTTGGCGGACAGGTCGCAGCCCAGTCTTAAGGCCAGACCCAGTTGGGTCGCCTGAAGATGGCGCTCATCGCCCAGTATTCGGCTGACCAATACGGGCTCTTTCGTGTAGGTATCGCCGCTGTAGCGGGTATAGAGCGCGCAGGCCAGAAAGACTCGCTCAGCGTGGTTTTGACCGGGAATGGGTGCGCGCAAAACCTGATCGCAGACCAGATCGGCACGGTGATCCGGATGCAGGCGGGCACCGATGTCCGCCAGTTTTGCCGCCGCCTTGATCAGTTTATCCGATGGTCGCGCCACATCGACACTGTCGTAAAATTCGGTAGCCCAGGCGGCCAGTGCGGGCCCCAGATTTTCGCTGATGCCGTGGCGGGCGCCGAAATTGGCACAGCCTTCGATCAGCGGATCAAGATGTTTATAGGCTTCGGGCAGATCATCAAACAGCAAGCCTTCACGCAGGCCATTGGCAGAAAAGACGATCTGCTCAATCTCGAAACATTCGATCAGGCCCTGAAGTACCAGCGCGGCATAAGAGATATTTTCCATGCGCCGCTTGGAGACGCCGGGGAATTTCTCAAGTGACGACGGCGATTGAATGGCCACCAGACGCGCAATGGTCAGAGCATCACGGGCGGATAACTCAAACTGCTGAACGATTTGAAGTGGATAATTGACCTTCATCATCCAAATAAGCGCCAGATTACGCCATGCGCCGCCGACGGCATGAAAGGTTTTTGCCCGAAACTGCGACCGGAGCGGATTAAGCTGGGCACGGATGAGCGTGTAGGTTTTTTCCACATCCATCGGCTTAGGGGCACCCAAAGCAAACGGCCCCAGCGGCAAGGTCAGGCCCTTAAAGGTCGATTGAGGGTCGAGATTGATTAGTTCAAGGCTGGAACCACCCAGATCGCCGACAAAGCCTTCGGCCTCAAGCTGGCCGCAGCGCACGCCCTGACCCGCATAGTGCGCTTCTTCGCGACCGGAAAGCGTGCGCACCTTAAAGCCGGTCACATGCTCGATCTCATGGGCAAATTCAGAGCCATCGGCGGCTTCGCGCAAAGCAGCGGTTGCCACCACATGCACTTTGGAGAGCGTATAGGATTCCAGAATGGCCTTGAAACGGCGCAGCGCGATGAGGGTATCTTTTTTACCCTGTGGGTGCAGACACTCGGTTTGCCTCAGATCGCGGCCAAGCCCAGCCAGAACCTTTTCATTGAACAGCGGCCAGATTGAACGGCCTTCGATCCGGTAGATGACCAGACGAACGGAGTTCGAGCCAATGTCGATAACGGCAGTGTTGTGACTATTTTCTGGAACCAACATGATCAAAGGCTTGAGGCAAGTCCTTAACCCCGCGACCGCGCCCGGAGAGTGAGGGGTTGGTCATGAAATAATCGTGAGCTGAGAAGGGGTTATCGAGGTGACTTACATCTATGCGTTTATAGCTGCCGTCAATAGCTAATTGCCAGCTCTGGGCTTCGTCGTTCAGGTTGGCGACCATGATCTGGTCCAGAACCTGACGGTGCACGGTCGGGTTTTCAATCGGGATGAGGGTCTCGACCCGGCGATCCAGATTACGGCTCATCCAGTCGGCGGAAGAGATAAACACCCGTGCCTGATCGGACGGCATGGCGTGACCATTGGCAAAGCAGACGATGCGGGTGTGCTCCAGGAAGCGCCCGACAATCGATTTGACGCGGATATTGTCCGAATAGCCTTTAACGCCCGGTCTCAGGCAGCAGATGCCGCGCACGATCAGATCAACCTGAACGCCGGCCTGTGAGGCCTGATACAGCTTTTTGATAATGACCGGATCAACCAGCGAGTTCAGCTTGGCCCAGATCTGAGCCGGCTTACCTGCGCGGGCATTGGCGATTTCCTGATCGATCAGGCTGACAAGGCCTTGCTTCAGGGTTACCGGTGAGAAATAGAGTTTATCCATCTTGTCCGGTCGGGCATAGCCGGTGATGAAGTTGAACACCCGCATGGCGTCGCGCCCAAGGGCCGGATCAGCACTGAATAGCGACAGGTCGGTGTAGACCTTGGCCGTGATCGGGTGGTAGTTGCCGGTACCGAAGTGACAATAGGTGCGCAAAG
The DNA here is from genome assembly GCF_028550435.1 of Asticcacaulis machinosus. Taxonomy (GTDB): domain Bacteria; phylum Pseudomonadota; class Alphaproteobacteria; order Caulobacterales; family Caulobacteraceae; genus Asticcacaulis; species Asticcacaulis machinosus. The sequence continues at coordinate 134,204 of NZ_JAQQKV010000001.1, forward strand.
ACTCACCTTCTCGGCGGACCACAACCGACAGCTTGGCGTGGGTTTTATATTCCACAAACCCGTAGACGACATGCACACCCGCCCGTTCCATAGCGCGCGCCCAGCGCATATTGGCTTCTTCGTCAAAGCGAGCCTTAATTTCGACCAGAGCGGTGACGTTTTTCCCCTGTTCGGCGGCTTCAATCAGGGCCGCGACGATGGGGCTGTCTTTTGAGGTGCGGTACAGGGTCTGCTTGATGGCGATGACATTCGGATCACGTGCGGCTTGCCGCAGAAACTGCACGACGGCATCAAAGCTCTCAAATGGGTGGTGAACCAGAATGTCCTTTTCGCGGATGGCCGAAAACACATCGCCGCCATTGTCGCGAATACGCTCAGGGAAACGCGGCTCATAGGGTTTGAATTTCAGATCGTTACGGTCGGCGGGGATCAGTTGCGACAGTTCCGACATCCCAAGAATGCCCTTAACCACCACCACATGTTCAGGCTCGGCATGAAGCTGCTCAATGATGAATTCGCGCAGATCTTCGGGCATGTTGGCGTTGATCTTGACGCGCACGACCGATCCCAGACGACGCTGTTTCAAAAGCGCTTCGAACTCCCGTACCAGATCTTCGGCCTCTTCTTCCATTTCGATGTCGGAGTCGCGGATGATGCGGAACACCCCGCGGGCATGGATATCAAAGCCCGGAAACAGCTTATCCAGAAACAGCAACACCAGCCCTTCCAGGGTGATGAACTTGCGCTTGACCGGGCCGGTGCCGCGGCGGGGGCTGGCGGAGCCGATTTCCCAAAAGCGCTTGACCTGCGTCGGTATGGGCACCAGCGCGTACATGGCCTTATTGTCCGACCGGCGCGTTAGCTTGATGGCGATCGAAAAGCCAAGGTTCGGGATAAACGGAAACGGATGGGCCGGGTCAATGGCAAGCGGGGTCAGAACCGGGAAGACCTGATTATCAAACTGGGTTTCAAGCCAGGCGGCGTCTGTTTTATTAATCTCGCGGTGGTCAATCAACGCCACACCGGCATCGGTCATCTCTTCACGCAGGCGCGACCAGATCAGTTGCTGTTTGGCCATCAGGTCAAACGCGGCCTTATTGACCATTTCAAGCTGTTCCGCCGGGGTATGGCCATCCTGAGACATGACACGCACGCCTTCGCGCACCTGCCCCTGAAGACCCGCGACGCGCACCATGAAAAATTCATCGAGGTTATTGGCCGAAATCGATAAAAACCTTAAGCGTTCCAGCAGCGGGTGGCGCGGGTTTTCGGCTTCTTCGATCACCCTCTGATTAAAGGCCAGCCACGACAGTTCGCGGTTGATATAAAGCTCATAGCCCAGCGGATCGTCGCTGTTGAGGTCAACGCTTAAGATCTCATCGTCAGCAAGGGGTTCGATGTCCGCAGGCAGAACCGGCGCTGCGGCCTGCGCAGAGGTTGGTGCCTGGGGCTTTTGAACGATATCGGTGTCGGACATCTATGGAACCTTAAAGGGGAAAGCAGCGCTTGTGTTGTAAATTAAAAGTCATCCTGATCAGTTAACCAAGACAAATTTTCGCTTTTTTCGAGAAATTCACGGGCGAGCGTGCGCGTAAAGGCGCGGCCATTGGCATAATCTTCGATTTCTGTGACGATTTTTTGCGCCTTGGGGACAGAGCGTTCCATCCGTCGGCTGATATAATCAAAAAAATCTGCTGAGGGCGTAATGGCATGATGGGCAAACAGTTTTTTCAAAACCCCGGCCAATATCACTTCATCCGGTTCCGGAATATCCACGACCCGCATAGCCTTAAGGCGTGACGCCAGATCAGGCAGGGTGGTTTGCCAGTTCAAAGGGTGGGTTTTTGACAGCAGCACTAACGGCTGTGCGGTCTGGAGGCTGTGGTTAAACAGGTGAAACAGCAACTCTTCATCGGCATATTCGGCATCGTCCACGACGACGGCGCACTCTGGCAGGTGTGAGGGTTCCATATATTGAGTTTCGGACGCGCTCAGAAACTGCCCGTGATTGATATCGGCGAATATATGACCCAGATGGGTTTTACCACTGCCGGACGGGCCGATAAGCATCAGATGCGGATTGATCCAGTCTTTGGGCGCGCGCAACAGATCGATCAAACCCTGATTGGTTTCCGACACAATCAGGTCGGTCAAGCCATAGCTTTCGGGCCGCTCAAGCTTCAGGGGAATCTGGTGGGACATGGTTGGCTTGAGTTTAGAGCGCTGTGCGGTTTGAGGCAATGGCCGTGCGCCTGTTGATAACGGGGAAAACGTGGAGGGCCGTTATTTCGTGCCGTACATCCGGTCGCCCGCATCGCCCAGCCCTGGCACAATATAGCCCTTATCGTTCAGATGACTGTCGATAGCGGCGGTAAACACCGGCACATCAGGGTGGGCGGTGGTGAAATGACCCAGGCCTTCGGGGGCGGCCAGCAGACACAGAAAGCGGATATGCTTTGCCCCGCGCGCCTTTAACTGGGAGGTAGCGGAAATAGACGAATTACCGGTGGCCAGCATGGGGTCGACCAGGATCACCAGCCGCTCAGAAATATCTTCGGGCGCCTTGAAGTAATATTCCACCGGCTTAAGCGTATCGTGGTCGCGATAAACACCGATATGGGCGACACGTGCCGACGGCACCAGATCCAGCATCCCTTCCAGCAGGCCATTGCCGGCGCGCAAGATTGAGGCAAACACCAACTTTTTACCGGCAATTACGGGTGCCTGCATGGCGGCGACTGGGGTCTCAATCGGTTCCAGCGTCATGTTCAGATCGCGCGTGACCTCATAGCACATCAGCGTCGAAATTTCGCGAAGTAACTGCCGGAACACAGCCGTCGGCGTGTCCTTGCGACGCATCAGGGTGAGTTTGTGCTGCACCAGCGGATGATCGATCAGAGTAATGTCGGCCATAGCGGTCTCCTTTGCGCAAAGACTAGCACGGCGGATCGTCTGCGACACCGCTAATGTGCGCAAGGGAAGGGTGTATTAAGGCTTGACAATTCAAGGCGGGTCATGTCCCTACGGCCCTCATAATTTTGTCAGAAACGACCGCTTTTTTCAGAGTTTTCCATGCACATCTACCGCTCACACACCTGCGGCGCCCTGCGCGCCACCGATGATCAGGCCGCTGTTCGCCTTTCGGGCTGGGTCCACCGCAAGCGCGATCATGGGGGCTTGCTGTTCATCGATTTGCGTGACCATTACGGCCTGACGCAGTTGGTGTTCGATCCGGCCACACCGGGCTTCGATAAGGTTGAGCGGGTGCGCGCCGAAAGCGTTATCCGCATTGATGGTAAGGTCGTGAAGCGTACCAGCGATACCATCAATGCCAACCTGCCGACCGGCGAAGTCGAAGTGCAGGTCACATCGGTTGAAGTCCTGAGCGAGGCTGCCGAACTGCCGCTGCCGGTATTTGGTGAGCCGGAATACCCGGAAGAAATCCGCCTCAAGAACCGTTTCCTCGACCTGCGCCGTGAGACCCTGCATAAGAACATTGTCCTGCGCTCAAGGGTGATCCAGTCTATCCGTAATCGCATGGTTGATCAGGGTTTTCTGGAATACCAGACCCCGATTCTGACGGCCTCATCGCCGGAAGGGGCGCGCGACTTCCTGGTGCCGTCGCGTATGCACCCCGGTAAGTTCTACGCCCTGCCGCAGGCCCCGCAGCAGTTTAAGCAATTGCTGATGGTGTCGGGTTTTGACCGCTATTTCCAGATTGCGCCGTGCTTTCGTGACGAAGACCTGCGGGCCGACCGCAGCCTTGAGTTCTACCAGCTCGATGTCGAGATGAGCTTTGTGACGCAGGAAGATGTGTTCGCGTCCATTGAGCCGCTGATGCACGGCCTGTTCACCGAGTTTGGCGAAGGCAAGCGCGTCTCAAGCTATCCGTTCCAGCGCATTCCATATCGTGAATCGATTGCCAAGTACGGCTCCGATAAGCCTGACTTACGCAACCCGATCGAGATGCAGGACGTGTCCGAGCATTTTCGTGGGTCGGGCTTTAAGGTGTTCGCGTCGATCCTTGAGGCGGATGCGAAGAACAAGGTTTGGGCGATTCCGGCGAAAACCGGTGGCTCGCGCGCTTTCTGTGACCGGATGAATTCCTGGGCGCAGGGCGAAGGCCAAAAAGGTCTGGGCTATATCTTCTGGCGGACGCCGGAAGGGGCAACTGAGGGCATTGAGCCGTCGGGGCCGGTGGCCAAAAACATTGGCGATGAGCGCACCGAAGCTTTGCGTGGCCAATTGGGTCTCGAAGCGGGCGATGCCGTGTTCTTTGTGGCGGGTAACCCGGACGAGTTCTATAAGTTTGCAGGGTTAGCGCGCACCAAGGTCGGCACTGATCTGGGGCTGGTCGATGAAGATCAGTTCCGATTCTGCTGGATCGTTGATTTCCCGATGTTTGAGTGGAACGACGACGAAAAGAAGGTCGATTTCTCGCACAACCCGTTCTCAATGCCGCAGGGCGAGATGGAGGCGCTGCTTACCAAAGACCCGCTCGATATCCTCGCGTACCAATATGACATTGTCTGCAACGGCTATGAACTGTGCTCTGGCGCAATCCGGAACCACAAGCAGGACATCATGCTTAAGGCGTTTGAGATCGCCGGCTATGACGAAGCCTTTGTTGAGGCGCAGTTCGGTGGGATGCTCAATGCGTTCAAATACGGGGCACCGCCGCATGGTGGTCTGGCGCCGGGGATCGACCGTATTGTGATGCTGCTGGCCGGCCAGACGGCGATCCGTGAGATCATCGCCTTCCCGCTGAACCAGCAGGGGCAGGACGTGATGATGTCGGCCCCTTCGGAGGCGCTTGATAAGCAGTTGAAGGAATTGTCGATCCGGACGGCGTTGCCGATCAAGGTGTGATGACTTATGGGGTTTGGGGTCTGTGACCCCACAAACCTGCTGTTTCAATAAAAAACCCGGTCATATTGACCGGGTTTTTTATTGAATGAGAAGACTTGGGGCCATTGGCCCCAAACCCCGTAAATCAGCACACCGGGATACGCAAACCCCGTGGCAACTGCGTTTCGCGATCCCCACACGCGCCGTCAAGCTGGCGTTGGGTCAGACCGCGCGCAGATGACATCTCGGCACCGGAGAAGTTCACACCCGACAGATTAGCCCCAGCGAAATTGGCCCCCTCAAGATAGGCACCCACAAACGTCGCATTGGTCAGGTTGGCCTTGACGAAACTGGCGTTAGAAAACAAAGCCCCGAACCCGTTCAGATCACGCAGATCGCCACCCGCAAACGACGTGCGGTTAAATGACCCCAGGCTAAGATCGGCCTGACGCAGACGCGCCCCGGCAAAGTTCTTGCCCCTAAGCTCACGGTTGCTGAAATCAGCCTGAAACAGGTTGCAGCCCGCGCACGACGCCCCGCTCTGGGCCTTCCCGATCTGACCGGCATTTTGCGCCGAGGCCGGTGAGGCCACCGCTAACAAAGCCGGGGATGCAAGTGCGGCCATAACGGCCATTACCGACAATACGCGTTTCATCTTAAGACACCTCAATCTGTTTGGTCGTGACTAAGCAAGACCGGTGCCGCAAATCAACCGTCAGAGGGTAAATCCATGCCGATATCGTCATTCGACGCCTTTTTGGCGAAGGGGATGACCACCAGATTATCGGTATTGGCGCCACGCGCAAAGCCTTTAGATATCAACTGAGAGGCGCGGATGCCTTCGGATTCGTTTGCGGCTTCGCCGTCCCCCAGACCATCAGCATTGAGCGCATCCGGATCAGCATTGGCCAGATCCGTGCGATCAAGGTACGAAATCGCCAGTTCCCGGAACAGATAGTCCAGAATTGATGTGGCTGATTTGATGGAGTCATTGCCGCTGACAGGGCCGGCCGGCTCAAAGCGGGTGAACACGAACGCATCGACAAATTCATCGAGTGGCACGCCGTATTGCAACCCGATAGATACGGCGATGGCGAAATTGTTCATCATCGAGCGAAAAGCCGCCCCTTCCTTGTGCATGTCGATGAAGATTTCCCCGACGCTGCCATCATCATATTCACCGGTGTGCAGGTAGACTTTGTGGCCTCCGACCGAGGCTTTCTGAATATAGCCTTTGCGGCGGTCGGGCAGTTTCTGGCGGGAGCGGTCGCGTTCAACAATCTTTTCCACGACCTTTGTTTGCGCAGGCTCTGGCTGTGGGCGCGCTTCGAGCAGATTACGCTTAGGGGCATCCTCAATGACCGGTATATCAAGATGGAAATCATCCGGCGGTGTGGTCGGTTGCAGGCTGACAGCGCGCAGGTCCATATTCGCCGCCATCGACAACAGTTTGAGGTTATCGGGCAGGTTCTGGCCAAACGGAATGTGGATGCGAGCGGCCGATGGCGCACTGGAAAAGCTTTCAAGTTTTTGACGCATTAACAACCGCGCCTTCAAACCGGGGACGGCAAAAATGGCGCGTTGATCTTCGGTTAAACCCTCAAAATCAGACAGTGTGCCATGACCAAAGATAAAGGCTTCGGCTTCGGCGATTTGCGCCGCAGTAAAACCCATAACGGTCAACAGGTTATAGTCAGAACTTGAGATATCCTCATCACTGACACCCCAGATGTCGCGCACGAAATCCTTATCGATGGTGTTGAATACTTCGGTCAGGTTGCGGGCGGTCAGGAGTGCCGCCTCAAGCCGTCCAATTTCATGATCTGTCAGGCCGCGCGCCTTAAGCTGGGGCGGGGACAGATAGGGGGCTTCAAACAGGGAACGTGTCCCCAAAACATGCCGACGCGCATCGGCAATGACAGCACCCGCCCGTATCAGGCCCGCGATGACGGCCTCGGACAAGGTCTCTATAATTTCACCGTCTTCGGTTTCAAGCACCGAAGTCAGGCCGGACACCGGCTGATCGTGCAGGCTGACGCCCAGTCGCAACGTCAGTTCCGGATCATCAAACAGGGCTGTGGTCTGGGCATGGCGGAGCCCGGTTTTTTTAGCCGTTTTCAAAGCATCCTGAATAAGCGTCAGGCTATGAGCCTTAAGGTCGGCGTGGCCTTTCAGGCCGGAAATGCGATAGACTTGCTGCGACAGACGATGCAGGAGGTGATCTTTATCCGTCCCAAAAGTCTTATAGGGCCCATGAGATTTGGCCAATTGCGCGGAAGTGTATAGGCTTTGGGCCTGCATGGCGGCCATCAGGCCTGCGGCAAAATCAAGCCCGTCCGCATCGGCGGGATTGAGGTTCAACGCCATCAGTAACTCAGACACCCCGCCCATCGTCAGGCCAATCGGGCGATCATAGTACCGTCTCAGGGCATGGCCCTCGGTCGCACTAAAAGCCGTCGCGGTCTCTATATCGAGCGCTAATGTCCACAACGCCACGCACTGGCTAAAGGCCGTGGCATCAAAGCCTTTTTCGGCCTCATAAAACCCGAACACATTAATCGCGGCCTTGGGGGCGAACGCCTGACCGGCCAGCGCTTGTGCATCCAACGGGTCAAAGGCCAGATAAAGCTGCCCGGTTTCCTGTGCGACCTGCGCCGCCAGACGCCCCGCCGGATCACCGGCTGCGATCAGGTTGCGTGAGGCCAGAGCGATTTTAGGGTCATACGCAGGCGAAATGGCATCCACGGCTTGCTGAGACCAAGGGGGCAAAAGGGTATCCGCCGCAGCATTTTGCGCGGATTGAATGGTCAGGGAAATCAGGTGATCGCTGGCGCCAAACTTACGCGCGGCCAATGCGGCGCGGGCGAGGGCAGGATTGTGGCGCAGGCTTGTGCGGTGATCACCTTCGGCGCGGGCAATGGCGGTGGTAATCTCGTTCAGCGCGTCATGTAACTGACTGCGGGTGGTTCTGGCAATCTGGTCGGAGCGAAAGCTTATCAGAAACTGGCGCAAATCGCGGTCGCAGGCCGGATCATCAAGCTGCCAGAACTTGGTCTCAGGCGGCTCCGGCACGCGATCACCCGCCAGAGGATGAATACGGTGCCCGCTTTTCAAGGGCAGGGCCGGCGCGGCATAACCGAGCAGGATACTGGCGCGCAGTTCACGCAAAAAATGGGCCGCGCTTTGCGAGTCCTCAAAATAACCGAGTGCATACCCCCACGCTGTCAGGCGCTGCGCATAGCGCTCAACCGCGCCCCCCAAAGCCATATCAAACGGATCATCCTGAACGATGCGGTGATCTATATCCGGGGCCAGTTGCGGCAGATCTTCGGGCAGAGCATCGGCCCAATCCAGCCAGGCCTCCAGACGAGCGTTTGACCAGTCGCGCGGGGCCAATATCTCATCATAGCCGCCGGGGCGCTCAATAAAGCGGTCTTCGAGACTGATGTCATAGATGAGGCGATTGGAAAAATCCGACTCTAAGCGCATGGCGTCGTGTCCCGTGCAGTGTGGCAAGGATGTAATTCTAAGGCTGCATTAACCACTTATCAATAAATGTAGTTGGTTTGGTGTTTGTATCCACAATATATTGATCGGATGGATGGGTGTGGATAATTGCGGCCACCGTCGCGATGTGAGGAAATTTCAGGGACTGTGGCTTTACCTCGGCATCGGGGATCACTATAGTAACGGCAAGTTTTTAAGATCTGCCGGGTCTGTGATTCACGGGTGTGAATTGGGATTTTTGATCAGAGACAGGATGTTACTGTGTTAGCGAATATGTTTACCTGGTGGAGCGGCGCCACAATCGGAACCTTGTTCACGATTGGGCGCCTTGGCAAATTCGTAGGCTCCGATGAGTTCGGCAACAAATACTACGAAGCCCGCGACACCAAGGAAAGCTATGGCGACAAAAAGCGCCGTTTCGTGATCTACAAAGGCTATGCCGATGCCTCAAAAATTCCACCCGACTGGCATGGCTGGATGCACTATATCTATGACACGCCGCCGTCTGATACCCCGCTGCCGCGTAAAAGCTGGGAGCAACCGCATCTGCCGAACATGAGCGGTACACCTTTGGCGCAATATCCCAAGGGCTCACTCAATGCTCAGGCTGATCGTCAGAAAACCACAGGCGATTACGAAGCCTGGAAACCCTAAGGTTCAGCATGACCCGCAAATCCCCCACAGGCACCTCAAACACGAAGCTCATCTGGGCTTTGGTGCCGGTTGTGGCAATCGCGGGTGTCGCGATGGCTCAGATTCCGCCGGATGAAGATGCGCCACCTGCACGGCAGGGGCGCTATGTCGATTCGCAAAATTATGATCCTGAGCCCTATTACGTGGATGGCGTGGAGTTTAAACCCTACATCCCCGAAGGTGCGCGGAAAGTTACGAACCGAACTGAAACGCGCCCTGTGGCTCCGGCCGCTGTGCCAGCCACCCGTGGAATTACCGCGGGCCAGCCGGTGCCCGGAGCACCATCAGATACGGCATCACCGGAACGTGTTGCGACAGCACCGGAGCTGAAAGGCCCCATCAGTGACGGCGGGGAAGAGTCATCTGCGGCGGATGTCCCCAAGGCGGCTCCAAAGCGCCAGCGGCATGGCGCGGCCATTATACAGGCGCTGGATAAGGTCACGGCGGAGACGGTTCGTTTTGAAGCACAGGTCGGAAAGCCTGTGCGTTACAAAGGCTTGATCTATACCATCAAGGCCTGCGAGACCACGACATCCGAAGAAGCGCAATCAGATATCGTCGCCTACATGGAAGTTCAGTCATCGCCCCAGATCACTGAGACCACGCGGATCATGCCCAAGGCTAAGTCTATATTTCGTGGCTGGACCTATGCCTCCTCACCGGGCATTAACGGGCTTGAGCACCCGGTTTATGATGCCTGGGTGATTTCGTGCCGCGCACCTTTAGTCCGTAAATCCTAGAGCGTGCTCCGAAAAAGTGGAAACCGGTTTTTCGTACCGAGCACGCGGCCAAAAAGGATTTTAGAGCACGCTTCGTTTCCTTAAAACGAAGCGTGCTCTAAGACTTTCAGCGCGGTTCGGCCGTCAGTACGGGCGGGCAGATCGTAAAAATCCGCTTCAATCGTCAATGCCTGTTTGAGACGCGTGTGATAATCGGCCCGATCAATTTCAACGGTGCCAAACTGTTTGAGGTGGTCGGTCTGAAACTGGCAGTCCAGCAGACGATAGCCACCGCTTTTTAGCCGCGCCACAAGATGCACCAGCGCGATTTTAGACGCATCCGTGGCGCGCGAAGCCATGCTTTCCCCAAAGAACGCGCCACCAATTGATACGCCATAAAGCCCGCCGACCAGCCGGTTGTTGTGCCAGACCTCAATGCTGTGGGCCAGACCGCGCGCGAATAGCGCCTGATAAAGGCTCTGGATCGGGTGGCTGATCCAGGTGTTTGGCCGGTCATTAGCACTTTCGGCGCACAGTTCAATGACTTGGGTAAAGGCGGTATCGACGCGCACCTCAAACGGTGTGGAGCGCACCGTGCGGCGTAAGCGCGACGGGATGTGGAAAGCCTCTAGCGGCAATATGCCACGCTTAGGCGGATCGACCAAAAACAGATAATCGTCATCACGCGCATCCGACATGGGAAATATGCCGTTGCGATAGCTGTCGATCAGGTCATCAAGCGTAAAATCAGCCACGGCTATCCCGCCTTAATCTCACGGGTCCAGGGTGCTAAGCACCCTGGTCTTGAGCCTTGATCCAGTTTTCCAGCCAGTGAATGTTATAGTCACCGCTTTGGATGTCTTTTTCATTCAAAAGGTCAACAAACAGCGGGATCGTGGTGTCGATACCAGCCACCACGATCTCCGACAAGGCGCGCTTGAGGCGGGCCAGAGCTTCGGGACGGTCGCGGCCATGAACGATCAGCTTACCCACCATCGAGTCATAATAGGGCGGGATCGCGTAACCATTATAGATGGCCGAGTCCATGCGCACCCCTAGGCCACCGGGAGCATGGTAATCGGTGATCGTACCGGGTGAGGGTAGGAAAGTGCGGGCATTCTCAGCATTAACGCGCACTTCGATCGAGTGGCCCTTAATGGTGATATCATCCTGCGTAAACGACAGCGGCAAACCGGCGGCAATGCGGATTTGTTCGCGCACCAGATCAACGCCGGTGACAAACTCGGTCACCGGATGCTCGACCTGAAGGCGGGTGTTCATCTCGATAAAGAAGAACTCACCGTCCTCAAACAGGAACTCGATCGTGCCGACGCCCAGATAGCCGATTTTTTGCATGGCTTCGACCACGATCTTACCGATCTTGTCGCGGGCCTTAGCATCAATGATGGGTGAGGGGGCTTCTTCAAGCACTTTTTGGTGGCGGCGCTGTAGTGAACAATCGCGTTCGCCCAGATGCACGACATTGCCGTGGCTGTCGGCAATGACCTGAATTTCGATATGGCGTGGTTTCTGGAGGTAGCGCTCCATATAGACCGTGCCGTCGCCAAAGGCAGCGGCGGCTTCGGATTGCGCGCTCATGACGGCTTCGGCCAGTGAGTCACGATCCTTGGCGACCTTCATGCCGCGCCCACCGCCGCCGGCAGCGGCCTTGATGATCAGCGGGAAGCCGATATGTTCGGCAGCGGCAATGGCTTCTTCGACCGTGGCGACACCACCGTCGGAGCCCGGAACGACGGGAATGCCGGAATCCTTAGAGGCTTGCTTGGCTGTGATCTTGTCGCCCATAAGACGGATATGATCAGGCTTTGGGCCAATAAAGGTCATGCCGTGGGCGCCAACGATTTCGGCGAAGCGGGCATTTTCAGACAAGAAGCCATAGCCCGGATGGATCGCCTGAGCGCCGGTGATCTCGGCGGCGGCAATGATCGACGGGATATTCAGATAGCTTTTGGACGCTGCTGGCGGGCCGATGCAAACGCTTTCGTCAGCCAGATGGACGTGCATGGCATGGCGGTCGGCTTCACTGTGCACGGCGACGGTCGCAATACCCATTTCCTTACACGCCCGAATGACGCGAAGGGCGATTTCGCCACGATTGGCAATGAGAATTTTATCAAACATTCTGGCTTACTCGAACGCGATCAGAGGCGCACCAAATTCGACCGGTGCGGCATCCGCCACCAGAATTTCGGCCACCACGCCGTCCTTGGGCGACGGGATCGGGTTCATGGTCTTCATGGCCTCAACGATCATGATGGTCTGACCGGCCTTTACGCGATCGCCGACCTTAATAAACACAGGCGCGCCGGGCTGCGGCGACAGATATGCGGTGCCGACCATAGGCGAAGACACCACATCCTTAGCGGCGGCTTTGGGGGCTTCAGCGGCGGGTGCTGCGGCCGGAGCCGGTGCTGCGGCTACTGGAGCGGGAGCAGCGGACGGTGCCGGAGCCACGGCATAGGTCGCAACGGGCGCTGCGGTCAGTTGGCGCGCGACGCGGATCTTCAGGTCACCCTGTTCGACTTCGATTTCGGACAGTTCCGTTTCCTTGAGGATGTCCGCGAGTTTACGCACCAGACGCGGATCGATGGGATCGGAGGAACCTTTGGCAGTGGACATTATGTTTACCTAAAAGCTTGTTTTATTGTTGTTCGAGAAGGCGCAGAACCGCCGATATGGCCAGTTCATAACCAATGGGACCGAAACCTGCAATCACCCCTTTGGCCACATGAGACACATAGGTGTGATGCCGGAACGCTTCACGCGCTGCCGGATTAGACAGGTGACATTCGATGATGGGCACGGTCAGGGTTTTCAACGCATCCAGCAAAGCCACTGAGGTATGGCCGTAACCGGCAGGATTGATAATGAGTGCTGCAGCATCGGTGCGGGCCTCATGAATCCAGTCGATCAACTGACCTTCGTGATTCGATTGAAGGAATATCAGCGTGTAACCCGCTGCAGTTGTCAGGGTTTCACAGGACGCCTTGATATCGTCGAGGCGAGTATACCCATAAATTTCCGGTTCCCTGACCCCAAGAAGGTTGAGGTTGGGGCCATTAAGGACATATATGGACTTAGACATAGCACCGCCAATTGACTGGACGGTTCTTGTATCGTGTGAAACCCACGTCCACAAGCCGAACATCGGTGAAACGGCGTGAAAAGTGGCCTAAATGGGCCGAAAAGCGGCGAAAAATGGTAAAAATCCTGCTGAATGGCGAATCCAGAGAGGTTGGCGCGGCCAATATTCTGGCCCTGATCGAGGAGATCGGAATCGAAGCCCGCAAGCTGGCGGTCGAGCAGAATCTCGAAATCGTGCCGCGCTCGCAGTATCACGAGACGGCCATCAGTGAGGGCGACCGGATCGAGATCGTACACTTTGTCGGTGGCGGGTAAGAGTTCACTCAAAAGTTTCGGCGGCATAAGCCGCCAAATACATTTTGAGTGGTTCAATATCGAAAATCTCAAATTCGGGGCGGCCCATCATTTGAGATTTACTTTAATAGGATAAATATCATGGCGTTGGATCAGGTTGTGACGAAAACAGACGACACATGGATCGTCGCGGGACGGACGTTTTCATCACGTCTGATCGTCGGCACCGGTAAGTATAAAGACTATGCCCAGAACGCGGCGGCAGCGCGGGCATCGGGTGCAGAGATCGTGACCGTGGCAGTACGCCGGGTCAATCTGACTGATCCGAACCAGCCGATGCTGATGGACTATGTCAAACAGGATGAGTTCACCTACCTACCCAACACGGCCGGCTGTTTTACCGGCGAAGATGCGGTGCGCACGCTTCGTCTGGCGCGTGAAGCCGGCGGGTGGAACCTGGTTAAGCTGGAGGTTTTGTCCGACCCCAAGACGCTGTACCCCGATATGGAAGAAACCCTGCGGTCACTGAAACTGCTGGTCAAGGACGGGTTCGACGTGATGGTCTACTGCTCAGACGATCCGGTCTATGCCAAAAAGCTGGAAGAGGCGGGGGCGGTTGCCATCATGCCGTTGGGCGCGCCGATCGGGTCGGGCTTAGGTATCCAGAACAAGGTCACCCTGCGTATCATCATTGAGAACGCCAAAGTGCCGGTGCTGGTCGATGCCGGTGTCGGTACAGCGTCAGATGCAGCGGTCGGTATGGAACTGGGTTGCGACGCCATCCTGATGAATACAGCCATTGCCGAGGCCAAAGACCCGATCCGCATGGCCGTGGCCATGAAGCACGCGGTTATTGCCGGACGTGAAGCCTACCTTGCCGGACGTATGCCGAAAAAGCTCTATGCCGATCCGTCTTCACCTCTGGCAGGCCTTATCTAACCATATCAACCAGAGCCTCGCGCCATTGCTGTGCAATGGCGGCGGGGACAAAGCGCGACATGGCCGCCGTCATTTTGGCTCGGCGCTCGGCGCGTTCAGTCTCCGGCATGTCGATCAGTGTGACCATAGCGGCGGCGATCTCAGCCTCATTTAGGGCATCAACCCCCAAGGCCCCATCGCCCGCCACTTCTTCCAGCACGCTGTCTTTGGTGACCAGCGGCACCAGACCATAACGAATAGCCTCGGCCACTGGCATGCCGAACCCTTCCAAAAGGCTTGGCAGCACAAAGCCCGACGCGTTCTGATATAGCCAGGCCAGTTGCGCGTCCGAGACATATTTCAGCATGACCACGCCTTCGGTCTCAAGGGCGGCCTTTTGCACGGCCTCAAAACCGGGCTCTTTGGAGCCGCACAGCACATAGGTGACGCCGCGTTTGGCCAAGCCGGACTGTGTAAAGGCTTTCATCGACCGAATCTGGTTCTTGCGGGTCCCTAAAGCACCTACGGTGAGCAGAAACGGGCCCTTAACACCGTCGACCGGTTCCGCATCACCGCCGGAGACATCCTGGCGGATCGCCGGATAGATCACACGTTCACTGGCCAGTTTGGCATTCGGGTAACAGGCGGCGAACGCCTTTTGGGTCGCCTGACTGACAAAAATAACGTGCGGGCCAATCTCGGCGACCTGCTTATAGATATGATCGTAGATCGGGCGGGTGTTGGGATCGAAGAGTTCAGGGTGCGTGATCGGGCCGACATCGTGGCAGATGACCGCATCCTTTGCGCTCAGGCGGGTCGAGGGAATGCTGAACGGATCCATATGCAGCAGTGGACGCGATGGCCGGTGCGGTGGCAAAAGCCCGAACGGCCCGCGCAAGGCCTTACCCGTCACCTGAAGGTGCTGGATGCGGCCCAACGCCTTACCAAACAGGCGCTGAGGCGGGGTCTTGCTGTGGTAATAACCGTAATAGGTTTCTCCCAGCAAATCACCACACGCGTCGATAATATCCTTGCCGATGAAATACTTACCCGTCCGGTTATAGATGGACAGGGAAAATTCGACGTCGAACAAAGGCGCGGATGGGGACACGATCGATCCGTATAGTTAAGGTAAGGACAATCAATGATTGCTTTAACTTACCCTATCACAGCGCCTCTTAAAAACCACTAAATTGTCGCGGTGCAACAAAGCCTATTTTGCGGTCACTTTGCGTTGAGCGGCAATGGCCGCGTTCAGCCCATTCAAATCGGCCCCATTTACCAGGATACCCCCCACTATAAACGTCGGCGTGCCATTAATCCCTAGTTGAGCCCCCAGCTTTTCGACCGTGTTGATATGGTCCTGGATGGCTTCGGATTTAGCCTTGGTGGCAACCGCTTGTGCATCGAACCCAAGCGTGGTCAGGGCTTGCATAACATCGGCTTCGGTCGTGAATTTCGATGTCATAAAGGCACTGTGAACTTCATCGTACCGGCCGCTGTCCTTAGTGGCCAGCGCATAGGATGCCAGTGCTCGTGAAGGCACCGGATCAATGACCGGATATTCTTTTATGATCAGTTTCACGTCAGTGTTTTCAGCCAACAAGGCTTCAAGCTCAGGCGTAAAGGCTTTACATACGCCGCAGTTATAATCGGCAAATTCGATGATGGTTATCGGGGCATTTGCATCACCGATGACCGGATCGCGCGGGTCGTCATAAAGGGCTTCATAATTGGCTTTGATGGCGACATCAGCGGCTTTTTGCTTTTCTGCGGCCTTAACTTCATCCAGCTTTTTGATGGTCTCTTCAAGGATTTTGGGCTGGTTTGTCAGCCCCTGACGCACCTGCAGGCTCTGAACGCCAGGCACCACATAGGGCGCGCCCGCCAGAACGACGGCGACCGTACCTAAGGCAATGGCAATATTGGGCTTGCTAAACCCTGTTTTCCAGCGGGCAGGGGGGGGCAAGTCAGGTTTTACGGTTTCAGGCGGGTTGGGCACGTTTTAGCCTTTTAAGGTCGTTTGATTTTGGTGGTATCTTCGACCGGATCAAGTCCCAGGGCAGAAGACGTGGTGATGACGATGTCCCGTGCGCGGCGGAACTCAGGGGAATTCTTATCGAGATTTTTTTGAGACCAGACGGCGAAGGTACGCGCCTGCGGGAAATTGCCATTAAAGAATTCAGCTTCAGCCGAAGCCAGACGCGCCTCACCCGCGCGGCCCAGACTATCATAGGCCTGCGCCAGAAGTCGCCAGGCAAAACTGTTATCCTCTTCGGCCTGTAGCGCCAGTTTCAGTTGCCGTATGGCCTCTGTCGTGTCGTCCTTGTTGCCGGTCGCAATCAGGGTCTGGCCCAGATTGAGGTGCAGTAGCGGCGCCCCCGGCATAAGCTCAACCGATTTGGCATGGGCGGGCTTAGACAGTTCCGCCTGACCGGTCTCGAAATATATCTGGCCTTTGAGCTCCCACAGGTAGGGATTATTCGGCTGTTCGGTGATCAGCTTATCCAGTTCGGTCAGTGCCTTTTGCACCTCGGTCTGCTTGTACCATGCAATTACGCGGGCATAGCGGGCGGGATAGCTGGTGTCGGTTTCGGGGTATTTCTGGAATACGAACTGCGCCGGATCAAGGAAGCCTGACAGCTTGGCGCGCACGATGGCAAACTCATCAATCGTACTTTGCGAATCTTTGGCGTTATAGTGAGGCTGCTTTTTAACCAGCGCCCGTAACGTCTGGATGCGTTCGCGTGACAAGGGGTGGCTGCGGAAATACTTATACCGCTCGGCGTTTGAAAAGGTTTCCGATTGGCGAAACTTATCGAAAAATTCGACCATGCCTTCACCGGACATGCCCGCCCGTTCCAGAGCGGCAATGCCGGCGAGATCTGCGGCGGACTCCTGCGTCTGCATGTACCGCAAAGCGCCCAGTGTACCAAAGGTCGAGGAGGATCCAAGCAACGCCACGCCCGCATCCGGCGCACCCGCCAGAATGCTGATGATGCCAAGGCCTAGCGATATGGCCATCGGCGTCTTGGCGGCTTGATAGATTTCGTCGGAGCGTACGGTGTGGCCTGCGCTCTGGTGACCGGCCTCGTGAGCGATAACGCCTAAAAGCTGATTAGGGGTTTCAGCCTCCACGATCAGGCCGGTATTAAGGCCAATTCTCTGGCGTGAGGTGGCAAACGCGTTCAGGTCATTGGAGGCGACAATGAGAAACTGCACCTGATCAGGATTTAGATAAGAGGCCTCTAGAACCGTGCGGGATTCCTTTTTCAGAAAGGCTTCGATCTCAGTGTCGCGAATGATGGCCTGGGCCTGGCTAAGGCCGGGCACACATACGGCCAATAACGCCACGGCGGCTATGGCCGTCTTGCCTATGCCTTTGAATACCTGTGGTGTCATCCTCGCGACCTTCACCGAAACCTGTTTTGCCATTCTGGATCACTATGATGTCAAAAAAATCATAGTGATCCAGCTTTATCTTAGTCCCTCGCCGGGCGGCGGCATCCGCCGCCTTGGCCACCGCCGCAATGGCGGTTGAACGGAATGGTTTAAAGCAAAATCAATCCTAACCTAAATTGTGATCTATTTGCGGCTAAGTTAAGGGGGAGGCTTTAAAAAACTCAGGCGCCGGAGAGGTGTCCGACGCCTGAAGTCAATGGATTACCTGCGCCACCAGCCGCGCTTGGGCTTTTCCGGTGGGGTGGTGATTTCTGCCGGATCGACCACGGATGGCGCCGGTTCAAAGGACTGAACCTCAACCAACGGCCGCTCTAATACAGACACTTCAGTTTCAACCGGGGCTGGGTCAATAGAGACTGGGGCCTCAACTTCAGGGGCAGGGGGGGCCGTTTCGGTTAAGCTTTCCGCCACCACATCCGTTTTCTTACGACGGGCACGAGGCTTGCGCGTGGCTTTAGCTGTGTCTTCGGCAATCACAGGCTCTGGCACAGGCTCTGGCACAGGCTCCGGCATAACCGCAACGGCTTCGGGCTCGATCGCCGGTTCGGCTTCGACGGATATGGTCGCTGTATCCTCAGCCACGGCCTCAGCGGCCACCTTGCGGGAACGGGTCGGACGCTTGCGGCGAACCGGCGCGTCACTTACCACATCTTCCGGGACGAGCGACGTCGGTGCCGAACCGTCTACCGGCTCGGTCAGGGCGCGCGGGGCGACCTCAACGGAGCCAGCCGGCGTGATGACATCCAAAGCCGTTGGCGACGTAGCTTCAGGGGCGGCCGTCCGGTTGCGGCGGTTACGCGAACGCTCACGTCTGGGGGGGGCAGAGATCTCAGATGCGACCGCTTCCGATGCTGCGATCCCGGTTTCCGGGGCCGCCGCGGATGAATTCGCGGCAATCGCGTTTGATGCGGGCTGATCTACGCGCTTTTGTTGTTCATCAAAGGCATCGATCCAGACATAAGGTTCTTCCAGCGACGGTGTGCGGGCGCGCACCCAGCCATAAGGTTCGCGTGGACGGTTTTCCTGACCCGTGCGGCGGCCCCCGCGACGGCCACGGCGGCGGCGGCGGTTGCGGCGGTCATCACTGTCTGAATCGCTGCCGTCACTATCGTCATCGGCCTCAGCGTCAGCCGCTTCAACGGTTTCAGCGTCGGTTTCAGCCTCAGCGTCCTGCCCGCGGTTGCCATTTTCGCCCTTGCGGCGGCGGCGGCGATTACGGCCACGACCACGACCATCGCGTCCCTCACGGCCATCTTCACGAGATTGCGCACGCTCAGCGGCACCATCATCGTCGGTATCTTCGCGGGCAATGGCTTCTTCGTCTTCGGCGTCGAGTTCTTCATCCTCAAACACTTCGTCGGCGGCATCGGCCAGAAGGTCAGCCGCAGGCAGGGTGCGAACGGGCGGCACGAACTCAACTTCGTCGGCATGAACGGTGCGTGTGATTTCAAACTCAGCGTGGGAGAGGTGGTTTTCGATTTCGACGGTAACCTTGAGGCCCCATTCCTCACGCAGCTTGGCCAGATGGCCCTGCTTTTCGTTAAGCACATAAAGCGCCACGGCTTGCGGCAGCTTAATGATGACGGCTCCGGCACCATTCTGCATGGCCTCTAAATCAATGGCACGCATAGCCCCCAAAGCCGACGAATCGACCGATCTTATCCGACCGGTGCCTTCACAGTGCGGGCAGGGCGAGGTAGTCCCTTCCAGGAAACCGGTGCGGCGGCGCTGACGTGAGATTTCCATCAGGCCAAAGCCGGAAATCTTGCCCATCTGGATGCGAGCGCGATCGTTTTCGAGGGCGTCTTTGAGCTTCTTTTCAACCGCGCGGTTGTTTTTCGGCTCATCCATGTCGATGAAGTCGATGACCACGAGGCCGGCCAGATCGCGCAGACGCATTTGGCGCGCGGCTTCCTCGGCGGCTTCGAGGTTGGTCTTAAGCGCGGTATTTTCGATATTGCGCTCTTTGGTCGACTTACCGGAGTTGACGTCGATGGCGACCAGAGCTTCGGTCTGGTTGATCACCAGATAACCGCCCGAACGAAGCGGCACGGTCGGCGAATAAATCTTTTGCAGCATGTCCTCAATGCCATGACGGGCAAAGAGGGGCGCGTTGGCACGGTAGAGCTGGATCTTCTTAGCCTGAGACGGCATGATCATGCGCATGAAATCGCGCGCTGAGCGGTAGCCGTCCTCGCCTTCGACCATCACATGCTCGAAATCCTTATCGAACAGGTCGCGGATGGCGCGTTTGACCAGATCTTCTTCTTCGTAGATCAGGGACGGCGCATTGGATTTCAGCGTTGTTTCGCGAATGTTTTCCCACACACGCAGCAGATAATCATAGTCGCGCTTGATTTCCTGCTTGGTGCGCTTGGCGCCAGCGGTGCGGACAATCAGGCCCATGCCCTGCGGCACGTCAAGGCTTTGGGCGACGACTTTGAGGCGCTTACGGTCGGCAGAATTGGTAATTTTACGGCTGATGCCGCCGCCACGGGCCGTGTTGGGCATCAATACGCAATAGCGTCCGGCCAGCGACATATAGGTAGTAAGGGCCGCACCTTTGTTGCCGCGTTCTTCCTTGACGACCTGAACCAGCAGGATCTGGCGGCGTTTGATGACTTCCTGAATCTTATAGCGCTTGATCAGGTGAGCGCGCAGACGGCGCTCCTCGTCCGGCAGATCGTCGCCGTCGTCTTCGTGATCTTCATCGTCATCATGATTATTGGCGGCCGCTTGTGCCGCCAGTTCGGCCATGAGCTTTTCACGGTCAGCCACCGGAATCTGGTAATAGTCCGGATGTATTTCGTTGAAAGCCAGAAAGCCGTGGCGATTGCCGCCATATTCGACAAAGGCGGCCTGAAGGCTGGGCTCTACCCGTGTGACCTTAGCCAGATAGATGTTGCCGCGAAGCTGTTTTCGGGAATGGCTTTCGAAATCAAATTCTTCGACCTGGCTTCCGTTCATTACGACGACGCGGGTCTCTTCCGAGTGGGTCGCGTCGATCAACATAGTTTTCGACATTAATAGACTCTCCGAAGCGCACAGGCACTGACGGCCACAAGCTAAAGCTCATAGTACGGGTCAGGGGGCGCTTATGTTTGGGGTGTGACGGGCGTGCACATTCATCCTGTCCGCGCTTCAGGGCGCGTAGACCGCTGAACGGCCGGGATGAATTAAAATAGGCACAGCCCATAGGGGTATTTCCGTTACGCATTTGCGCCTGACGGTTAAATCGGCGCGAAATCTTTTTTCAGGTGGCGCTCATTCAGAAACCAAGGTTTGCTAACCTTAAAGTCGCTTAAGTTCGCCATTTTTAGGTGTTCCGCCAACATGCGGTCCAGCTTGAGATGTGTTTACCTGTCTTTGTTTTAAAGCCGGTGCATCCGGATTTTTTAAAAGGGCAGGCGCTGTATGAACCAAATATTGCCATAAGCCATCGCTAAATGACATTTCGGGTTCATGTGAAGCCACTTTGCAACATGGCTCTAAAAACGCATTCTCGTCAATTATTTTCTTGTGTTAACGCAATGGCTACCCGTGCCGGTTATAGTCAGCTCAACATAAAAAATATGATGTGTGGAGTTTTGAATGATCCGGGTGCTCAGGCATTTGGTCGGCTATGATTTTCATAAGGCCGTGAAAATAGCGACAGCGTCGGTTCTGGCGGCCGTAATCTGCATCGGTGTGTCCGAAGTCACCTCAGTGCGGGCGGCCACGGATACGGCCGCCTCCGGCGATGTGGCCAAGGTGCGCTTAGGCGGTGATAAAACCCAGACCCGCATTGTGCTTGAGCTCAATCGCGCGGCTAAGGGGAAGCTTTTATCCGCAGATACCGCCTCCTCGGCGGTGCTGGACCTGAGCGATGTGCGTATGGATGGCCCATTAAGCGGTGAAGGCCGGGGTCTGGTCTCCGGCTGGCGCGTTGAAAATCAGGGCGGGGCGGTACGCCTTAAGCTCACCTATCAGGGACAGGCTAAGATTGCGCGCCGATTCATTCTGCCGCCGGCAGATGGCGTGGGCGTTTACCGCTATGTGATCGATGTGGTTCCCGCCGCGGTGACACCTCCGGGCGATGAAGCTACACGCCTTCTGATACCCGACACCACAAAAGCGTCCGCTGCGACTCAGTTGAAGGCCGAAGTGCCGCTGCGTCGCTCATTGAAAAAGATTGTCGTCATTGATGCCGGGCATGGCGGCAAGGATTCCGGTGCTTTAGGGGTCTTTTCATACGAAAAAGACGTCAATCTGGCAGCGGCCAAGGCTTTGAAGACTAAGCTCGAATCGACCGGGCGCTATAAGGTCATCATGACGCGCGAAACCGATGGGTTTGTTGATCTGTCAGCGCGGGTACGCATTGCCCGCAGTGCTGATGCCGATCTGTTTATTTCACTCCATTCCGATTCGGGGCCCAATAAGACGACCCGTGGCGCCAGTATCTACACCCTGTCTGATTCGGGGACTGAGCGGGCGGCGCGTAAGGCTCTGGTGCGTGGCGACTGGTCTTTGGCTGAGCGTCCAGCCGATCAGATGGTCAATCGTATCCTCATTGATCTTACGCAACGGGCCACCAAGAACCGGTCGGCGACCTTTGCTCAGGTGTTGCTCAATAATATTGGCGATACGACCCCGCTGCTGAAAACCAGCCACCGTCAGGCCGGTTTTGTGGTGCTGCTGGCGCCGGATGTGCCGGCGGTATTGCTGGAAATGGGCTTTATAACCAATGCTCAGGATGAAAAACTGCTGAACGATTCAGCGCAGCGCAACCGCATGATGGGGTCTGTGGCGAAATCGATTGATCAGTATTTTGAAAATGATGTGCGTTACGCCTCATTTGTCATGATGCCCAAGTCTGGTCGCTAAGCTCAACCTGCCCAGTCAAAGGCCCTGCGGTAAGCGCGGGGCCTTTTTTATGTCCGCAAACTTGTGGCGGAATTGTCAGGTTGACGCACCTTTGACGCTATTCCCGCGAAATGCGATTGCCTAAGCTGGCAGGTTTGATAAATACATAGCCTTAATTAAGGTGATCCTGGCTTCAGGCGGGGGGCGTGACGGCGTTTTTGTCAGGCGGCCTTGAAGGTTAAGGGTCGGAGGCGCAGCAAGTTGAAATCAGCCGAACGTTGGTTTGCCATGGCAGGGGTCGTGCTCATGACGGTGATCGCCGTTGCGGGCTTTGCGATCGCAATCTATGCCGCGTGGCTGTTTCATGATCTGCCCGATGGTACGGAACTGGCGGATTATCGTCCGGCGACGTCGACGCGCGTTTTTGCCTGGGACGGCACCCTGATCGGGGAGTTTGCCAAGGAGCGTCGCATCTATGTGCCCTATGACCGCATCCCGCCGCGTCTGGCGCAGGCCTTTCTGGCCGCTGAGGATCGTAATTTTTTTGCGCACTCAGGGGTCGATGTCGGGGGCTTAAGCCGGGCGGCAGCCAAGAACGTCGTCAACTTTGCTGAGGGCAACCGCCTTGAGGGCGGCTCGACCATAACTCAGCAGGTCGCCAAGAACGTACTGCTGACCAATGAGCAGACCCTGGGCCGCAAGCTGAAAGAAGTCATTTTGGCCCGCCGGCTTGAGGCCTCACTTGATAAGAAGCAAATCCTTGAGCTTTATCTCAACGAAATCTTTCTGGGGTACCGCTCGAACGGCGTAGGTACTGCCGCCTATAACTATTTTGGCAAGTCGGTTGATGAACTGTCTTTGAGCGAAATGGCCTACCTGGCGGCCTTGCCTAAGGGGCCGTCCAACTATCACCCGACCCGCCGTAAGGCTCAGGCCATCGAGCGTCGCAACTGGATTTTGGGTGAAATGGCCAAGGTCGGCTGGGTCACACCGGCTGAAGCTCTGGCGGCTTCAAAAGAAGATTTGGTGGTGCAGGCCGCCCCGGCACGCGCCAAATACCGCGACGCTGACTATTTCGTCGGTGAGGTTGAGCGCCGCGCGCAGAATATCTTCGGTGACGAGATTTACTCCAGCGGATATTACTTACGCACTACCCTTGACCCTAAACTGCAAACGACGGCGCGTATCGCCCTTATGGACGGACTGGAGCAATATGACCGCCGCCACGGCTGGCGGGGGGGCTGGGACAATATCGACTTTAAGGATGGCTGGCGGGCGATTGCCCTGAAACGCGCGGCACCGGCTGAGCGCGAAGACTGGCAGCATGCCATTGTTGAAAAGGCATCGTCGTCTTCGGTCAGCATTGTCACGGCTGCTGATGGCACGCGTGGACGTTTGGCCGATAATGATGTCATCTGGGCGTTCGCGGGGGCGGGGCTTAAATCCGGTGATTTGATCTTCGTGTCGGAACAATCCAAAGGTCTGTTCAGGCTTCACCAGATTCCGGCGGTCAACGGCGCGCTGGTCGCTGTTGATCCGTGGACCGGACGGATCGTGGCTATGGTGGGCGGCTATAGTTACTCTCTGTCGAAGTTTAACCGTGCCGTTCAGGCTAAGCGCCAGCCCGGTTCGGCCATCAAGCCTTTCGTCTATGCGGTGGCGCTGGAGAATGAGTTTACGCCTGCGTCTATTGTTATGGATGCGCCTATTTCTATGGCCGGGGCGAACGGCGAAAAGTGGTCGCCGAAAAACTACACGCGTCGTTATTACGGGGCGCAGACCCTGCGCAAAGGCCTTGAATACTCCCGCAATGCCATGACTGTGCGGCTGGCGCAAAAGGTTGGGATTAAGACCGTTTCACAAAAGATCGCTGAATTTGGCATTGCCGATAATCTGCCGTCCGTTTTGCCGATCGCTTTGGGAGCCGGAGAGACCACCCCTTATAAACTGACGGCGGCCTATTCTATTTTCGCAAATGGTGGCCGCAAGATTCGTCCGCATCTTATTGAGGTGGTTCAGGATCGTGAAGGGGGCGTCGTCTATAAGGCCGAAGCCCGCAAATGTCCGGGAGCCTGTAAGCGGGCGTTTGATGGTACGGAATCGCCCAAGCTTTTGCCGGATGGCACACCGGTTATTGATCCGATTACCGCTTATCAGATCACCTCCTATCTTGAAGGTGTGGTTCAGCGCGGTACAGCCGCGCGTGCCAATGTGATTGGTCGTCCGATCGCCGGTAAAACGGGCACCACTAACGAATACCGCAGCGCCTGGTTTGTCGGCTATACGCCTGATCTGGTCGTTGGTGTATTTGTCGGCTTTGATGACAACCGCTCATTGGGGGAAAGTGAAACCGGTGGCTCAGCAGCTTTGCCGATCTTCATTGATTTCATGCAGCAAACGCTGAAAAATAAACCGGAAAAAGCCTTTATAAAGCCCAAGGATGCAGTCTTTGTGTCGGTGCGTGGTTATGAAGAAGCCTTCCGTCCGGGCACGGAACCTAAGCCGGTCGTGGCGGTGACACCTTCTGACATAGAAGGGCCAAAGCCTTACACAGAGATTTGGCGTGATGGCCTTACCGAAGAGGCTGCTCCCTCAGCGGAGACGCCTGAGCGCAAGCCCTATGTGGATGAGGCTGAGCCCATTCTGTATTAAACCTTGCCTTCATAGCGGCGGGGATGTATCCCGCCGTCTCTATTTTTCAAAAGGATACTGGTATGCGACTGGATGTTGAGGCTCAGGCCCGCGACATCGAGCAATCCATTGGATTGCTCAGGAGGCGTCTTTGACTGGGATGTCGCTTTAAGACGTCTCGATGAGTTGAATGCGCGCGTCGAAGACCCGACGCTGTGGGATAACCCGGAAATGGCGCAGAGCGTCATGCGTGAGCGTACCAAACTCAGCAATTCCGTGGATGCGGTCAAAAAGCTGGAGCAGGAACTCAAAGACGCGCTCGATTACGCTGAACTCGCCGATATGGAAGGCGACGAGGCGCTTCTGGAAGAGGCGCGCGCCATGCTGAAGTCCCTTAAAGACTACGCGGGCCGGGCCGAGTTGGAGGCTCTGCTGTCAGGCGAAGCCGATGGTAATGATGCCTATCTCGAAATCAATTCCGGCGCCGGCGGAACTGAATCCTGCGATTGGGCCGGGATTTTGATGCGGATGTATATGCGCTGGGCGACCGCGCATGGCATGACCGTATCGGTTGAGGAAGAAACACCGGGCGAGCAGGCAGGGATCAAGTCGGTGACGTTGACCGTCAAAGGCACGAACGCCTATGGCTGGCTTAAGACGGAAGGTGGGGTGCACAGGTTAGTGCGGATTTCACCGTTCGATTCCAATGCGCGCCGTCATACATCATTTGCCTCAGTCTGGGTCTATCCAGTGGTTGATGATGCGATCGTCATCGATATCAACCCGGCGGATGTGCGCACCGATACCTACCGCGCGTCAGGGGCGGGCGGCCAGCACATCAACAAGACCGACTCAGCGGTGCGTTTGACCCACATTCCGACAGGTATTGCTGTGGCCTGTCAGGCCGGACGTTCTCAGCACGCTAACCGTGATGAGGCGTGGAAGATGCTGCGGGCGCGACTTTATGAGGTCGAGTTGCAAAAACGCGAAGCGGCTCAGCAGGCGCTTGAAGATCAAAAAACCGATATCGGTTGGGGACATCAGATCAGATCCTATGTCCTGCACCCCTATCAGATGGTCAAGGATTTGCGCACCGATGTTGAGACTTCGGATTCGCAAGCTGTGCTGGATGGTCATCTCGATCCCTTCATGGCGGCGTCTCTGGCGCAAAGGGTCGGGGCCACGCGCGACGCTGCTGAAACATAAACCCAACCCCTGAGATTACATCTCAGGGGTTTTTCGTGTTTTGACGCGTCTATGTTTTGCGGTGATGTGTGAGCCAAAATAACGGCTGTAGACTTGCGTAAACTCGGCCCCGAAAAAGAAGATCTGGGTCGAATAATAGATCCAGACTAGGACGACGATTAGCGATCCTGCGGCGCCATAGGTTGAACTGAGCGCGCTTTGGCCCAGATAAATGCCGATAAAAAACTTGCCTACCGAGAACAGAAGGGCGGTGATAGCAGCACCTATCCAAACGTCACGCCATTCGATATGGGCATCCGGCAGCATCTTGAATGTCATCGCAAACAAAAATGTGGTGACGGCAAATGACACGGCCAAATTGAAACCATGCAGCATGAAGGCGGGCAAAAGGTTAGTAAACATACCGCCAAAAGCCGCCAGCGCCGCGGATACCACCAGTGATATCAGCAGTAAAAACCCAATGCCGACGATCAGGGCAAACGATAGGACGCGTTTCTTCAAAAACCATGTCCAGTGATCGTTGTCCTTACTTTCGACGTTCCAGATTGCATTAAGCGCGTCCTGTAACTGCGCGAAAAAGCCGGTCGCCGAGATAATCAGTGTGGCAAATCCAATCAGGGTCGCGACGATCCCCGCTTCACGATTGTGAGAATTTGTCATAATCGTTTCAATGGCTTGCGCGCCGG
The DNA here is from genome assembly GCF_028550435.1 of Asticcacaulis machinosus. Lineage (GTDB taxonomy): Bacteria > Pseudomonadota > Alphaproteobacteria > Caulobacterales > Caulobacteraceae > Asticcacaulis > Asticcacaulis machinosus. Next base: position 161,115 of record NZ_JAQQKV010000001.1, read on the forward strand.
CGTCGCCTATAAGGTTTCTGATTTCGGCCACCAACTGAAGCCGCACAGAGTCTTCACCAAACGCCAGACCGGCTACCGATACCACGATCAACAATAGCGGGCCAATCGACAGGACACTGTAAAAGGCAAGGGCTGCCCCCAGACGCGGAGCTTTGTCAGCTAACCATTCGTCAAAGGTCTCCCGCAGCAATCGCCACATGAAGTTTAAGGTAAGTTCGGGTCTGTCGGATGAAGTTTCAGGCATGAGAGTCCGTGATTTAATAACTCATCATACAGGCGCCATTACCGATTGTGTGATTAAATCTCCATAAAAAAGACCGTGAGAAAATTGAATTTCTCACGGTCTTTTTTATATATCAGTAGATTATTCTGATAACTTAGTAAGATGGTTTAAGATCTGACAAGGCGTTCATATCATAGCTGCTTAGTGACGGTGTGCCGTAGTCAGCTGCGGTTGCATACTGGGCTGCGGGTTGAACCGGAGCGGGGGCGGCATGAACGGTTTCAGGACGTGCGCGTGATTGCAGGCAGCGACCTACGAAATAAGCACCGACGTCGATCGACAACTGTTCGTGGGTAATGTCGCCTTCGACATAGGCCGTTGCCGATAGGCGGACCTGCTTACCCGAAATGCCGCCAACGACACGGCCGCGGATTTCGATGGTTTCGGCTTCAATCGAGCCTTCGACATTGCCAGCTTCGCCGACGACCAGATGCCCCGCCTTCACATCGCCGCGAACGGTGCCCTCTAAGTGCAGGTCGCCGGTGCCGGTAATATTGCCTTCGATGATCAGGGTCGACGATAATACAGAACCGACCTTTGGCGCAGGCGCCATCACCGGCGCTGATTTCGATGAATTCATATTGACCGAGTTGAGGTCAAGCGGCGGAGCCACAGCCGCTTCGGGTTTTTCAACACGGGTTGGTTTAGTTTTGTTGAACATAATCTCCAGCCTTTACAAAGCGTGCAGGGTTTTGAGGACGACCATTGAGCCACACTTCGTAATGAAGATGCACGCCGGTCGAGCGACCAGTAGAACCCATTGCCCCCAGTCTTTGACCGACCGCCACACGTTGGCCGGTACGTACAGACAGGGACTGCATATGGGCGTATCGAGTTTTAAATCCATTGCCGTGGTCGATTTCGACCGCGTTCCCGTAGCCACTGCGCACACCTGAAAACGAAACTATGCCAGGTGCCGATGAGTAGATCGGGGTAAGGTAGGGGCCTGCAAAATCGAGGCCAAGATGGCTTTTGGGACGTCCCGTAAAGGGATCGAAGCGCACGCCAAAGCCAGACGTCGTGCGAATATTGTAGGCGGGGCGATTAAACGGCAGGGTTTCAGAAGATTTTTGCAGGCCGCGCATATCATTGAGATTGATCGCTGCATTACGGATGCGTGACGCGAAGCCTTCGTCGACATCAAGATATTGGGCCAGTTCCTTGGAGTCTTTGGCTTCAAGCAGTGGGTTGGCGCTCGATCCACCCTGCGCATAGGCGGCCGGATTAAGTCCAGCCAGACGGAAGGCAAGTCTTAAGCGTTCGGCACGGGATTTGGCAAAATTCTCAGCCTTACCCACCATGCGTTCCTGCTCGGCGCGGACGGCATAGATACGCTCAATGGGCGGCAGGGCTTCATCAACGGCTGCCGGAGATAGGGTGGCAGAAGCGCCGGGTACGTTTTTGAAATCTTTCAGAATATGGATCAATGCGCCATGACGCTTTTCAACGGTTGACGCCAGTTCATCAAGCGATCCTGACGCTTGGGTCAGTTGCTTGGTGGCGCTGTCTAGGCGAGCCTGCCGATCGGCCACCCAGCGCTCGGACTGAGCCTTCATCATGCTGATTTGCCGCTCAGATGCGCTTTCTGACAGGGCGATGAACGCTACAGCCCCCGTGGATATGGCAAGCCATGTCACAACGACCGAAGCCAGAACCGTGAAACCAAATTGCTTGCCTGAGCTTAGGACATAGCCACGGGTTTCGCCTCCTGAGCGAATATAGAGATGACGCTCAGGGAATGTTTGTTCCAGTACGTCACGAAGGCGTCCAAAGCTTTTCTTACTCATCACCGCCAGCACCCGATAGCTTGGTTAACTATGCCTTAACATCGCCATTGCGCAAGACCATAAATCCGCGTTTCTTTGGCTTTGGATGAAATTTTATCCAAAACTGTCTGAAATTAAGGAATTTATGTCAGTTCTGTGATGTTTCGTCCCGTTTTAGGAAGACTGTGCCTTGGGTATCAAAATCGGTGCCGCAGGATGACTGTCAGGATTTGAAGCCTTTCAGGGCCAATAATACCTCGGCGGCATGGCCGCTAACTTTTACGTTGCGCCACGCTTTGCGTACCATGCCATTCGGATCGATCAGGAAGGTTGCGCGCTCCGTGCCCATATATTTTTTGCCGTAAAGCGTCTTTTCGGCCCACAGACCATAGGCCTGAATGGTTTCGGTGCTTTCATCGGCCAGAAGCTCAAGATCAAGGTCGAACTTTTTGATAAAATTGGCATGTTTCTTAAGGCTGTCTTTTGAAATGCCGTAAAGGGCGGTATCCAGAGTCTTGAACTCGCCCGCCAGATCTGAAAACTCCTGCGCCTCAATCGTGCAGCCTTCGGTATTGTCCTTGGGGTAAAAAAACAGGACAACCCACTGCCCGTTAAGTTCGCGCAGGGTAACCTCGCCGCCCTTTGAAGAGGGCAGAGTGAAATCCGGCGCACTAAAAGGTTCAAATTCGTTTTGATTTATTTGTGCTTTTGCCATGACATAGCCTTTATGGATGCGTAAGGATGAGATAATCGATTCAGGTACGTTTGTGTGCCAAATTGGTTCTGCTGACACCCCTAAACTTTTAAAAAATTCTCGCCGCAGGGTTCTGCTGATTACTCGTGAAGTTTCTAGTTTAATGTACCCGATAACCCGCCTGGTGAGACAGCGCTGGCGGTTAAGTCTGGCTGTCCTGTCGGGCCTGTGCCTGATTGCCGGGGGACTACGGATTTATTCGGCACCGGTGAGGCTGGATAACCTCAGGCCGATCATCATTTCGCGGCTGGAAGAGACCTTGCCCGGCCATGAGGCCGATATAGGTCACATGGATCTGGTGTGGTTTCACGATGCCAATGCTTTAGGTTGGCGCTTTGAAGGCCTGACGGTTCGGGATCGTCAGAAGCGTGTTGTGGCCTCGGCTAAATCCTTAGAAGCGGCGCTTGCGATCGACAGCTTGTTTGCCTTACATATTGCCCCCGCGCGCCTTACGGCGAAGGACTTTTTTCTGGCGGCGACAGTGTCCGAGCGTGGGCGTTATGAGTTGGGGTATGAGGCCAGAGGCGCGCCCCAAACACGTGGGGGTGTGGCGCTTGACCGGCTGTTTCGTGAACTGGTCGGGCCGGAAAAGCTGGGCTCACCCATAAGTTATACGCGTCAGTTTGCCTTGCGGAATGGCCGCCTTGATATGCGTCAGGTCAATTCTAATCTGGCCTGGACGGCGGATATTGGCAGCATCGACTACACCAAGCACAAAGGGCGGATACGTGCCAATCTGGCACTATCGATTAAAAGTGGTAATCAAATATCAAACCTTAGTGCGCAGGCCACCGCAACCGAAGGACTAAAAACGGCAGCTATTGAGGCGCGTATCCGCAATCTGATTCCCTCGGAAGTCTTTCCGTCAGTCGGTCTGACCCGACCGATGGCGGGGTTTCATGCGCCGGTAAATGGCACTGGAACTCTGAAATACAGCGCCCGACATGGCTTTGAGACGACGGATCTCGATATCTCTGCCGGCAAGGGTTATTACGATTTTGGAAAATCAAAACAGTCGTTTGAGGCTTTGAATGTCGTGGCGACCTATGCCCGGCGCACGAAACGCATCGACTTCAAACGCTTTCGCGTGGTGTCGCCATTGCTGGAAGCGGATTTATTCGGCCATGTCAAAATCTGGCCGTCTGATGCAAAAATTGGCCGGAAACTGCTGATTGATTTTGATTTCAAGGGGCCTAAGGCTACGGGCAAACTGGCCGATGATTTCCGGGCTCAGACTCTGAATGATGTCCATTTCACCGGCGCCTATTCACCGGATACGCGTGAGCTGTTTATCAAATCCGGCCGTGGCCGTCTGGAGAAAGCCGTGGTCACCACCAAGGGGCGGCTTTATGCGGACGATAAGGGGCTTGGGGCCAATTTAACGGCCAGAATCGACGGTGATTTTACCAAGGAAACCGTTTTTGCGTTCTGGCCCGAAGGCCTTACCCGTGAAATGCGGCTGAACCTGATCGACCGCATTAAGGTCGGCACCTTGTCCAATGCCGATTTTACCTTATCGGCGCCGCCCGGTTATCTGACGGCTGATAATTTGCGCAATGAGGATTTGCGGCTCGATTTTGATTTTCGGGATGCGACGATCGAATTTGATCCGCGTCTTAAAGACGGAACGGGTCTTAAAGGTCACGCTGTGCTAATGGGCAGCCGGTTTGATCTGGATGTCGAATCCGGCTGGCTGGATAAGGCCGCAATCACGGACGGTCAGGTGCTGGTGCCGAGTTTTCACTCCAGTCGCTCTGGCAAGGGCAGCCTGACTCACATCTGGATTAAGGCACGTGCCGATGCGGTCGATGTGATCGAAGCGGTTGATCCAATTGCCGGGGGCGATCTGGCTGAAAACGGCCTTAACCGTGAGCGTCTGGGGGGGAAGGCAGATGTGCGCGTTGATATCCGTTTCCCGACCTTTCAGAACCTGAGTTCAGACACGTTTGATCTGACCTTCAATGCCGACCTGACCGATGCGTCTTTGAAGCAGGCGGCGCTGGGGTGGGATCTGACGAATGCGACGATCAGTGTGGACGGCGATTTACGCGCCAACCGGATTGTTGCGTCGGGGCCAGCGCTGCTTGGCCCGTACCGAGGCGAAATCGCCTACCACACGGCCTTTACCAAAACCGACCCTAAAGTGGCTTTCAAAGGTCAGTTTGATGCTGAGCCGTTTGGCGGGGCGCCGGATAAGCCGGTGCCGATTGAGGGCGAGTTTATCCTGACGGGTGGGGGCGATGAGGGCACGCAAGGTTCCGGTCACATACGTTCCGGCATATTTGACGGCGATGTGGCGTGGGAAGGCACGGATGAACGCCCGAACCATGTGACGATCCGTGGCGAAACGGATGCCAAGGGCATGGCGGCGCAAGGTCTGCCATTCATTCAGCATCTGGGGGCCAAAGTGCCGACACAGGTATCGCTGATACGATCCGGGGATATCTGGAGCGGGGAAATTCAGGCGCAGGCTTTTTCCGGCGATCTGGCCTACATTGAAGGCGCAAAGCCGCGACTGGTTTATCAGTCGGTTATCACGCCTGATGAGGCCCGCGAACTGGGCCTGAATGGATTGCCGCTGTTTAGAACGCAACGGCGGCTTAGCCTTAATATCGGGCTTGACGACCAAACGCGTGAGGCGCTCATCCGGGTTGATCAGTTTGAGGCAAAGCTCGGTTGGGCCAAGCGTGACGCCAGTAACGATATTGCCCGCACGCTGACCGCCAAAATCGCGCCGCAGGATTGGGTATCGCTTGGGCTACCCGAAGCCTTTTTCAAGCCCGCTGAAACCATCGATGCCAAGGCTCAGTGGTTGCAAACGGGCGCGGCTATGAGCGGGCAGATCGATCTGAAAGGGCATATTATCGACTTTACGGTGCCAGATAATATTGTCGGCTCGAACGGTTATCAGGCCCAGATACGCACCCGCGTCAATGATGGGCTTTTGACGTTGCTGGGCTATACCCATGATCGTCTGACCCTGACGGGGCAGGCCGATGTGGTCACCAGCCTTTACCGGCGCGGTGACCGCAATGTAACCGTGGTCAATGTCTATGCTCAGGACGCCGAGCTTAAGGTGTTGGGTAGCGACTGGGTTAAGCCCGCGGGTGAAGCTGCCGATTTCGCCTTTGAGATTGATGATAAAGGGGCTGGGCAAGGTATGAACATCGCACGCATCTATGGCAACGGAGCGTCGGTAAAGCTTGAGGGGCGGGCTTCATTAGACGGTGACGGTAAAATTGAATTTGCTGATCTGTCAGAGGTTTATCTGAAAAACTTCGCTGAGGGTTCCGCTAAATATTATGAAGCGTCGCAGGGCGGGCCAAGATTGATATCGGCAAGCGGCCGTTACTTTGACCTGCGCCCCTGGCTTATACCGAAGGCCAAAGACCAAGCCCCGGTCATAGTGGCCGATATTCCCCACGATCAGCCGACTGTGGAGCCATCCCCGCCATCTCCGGCAGTGCCGACGCGTCTGGTGGCAGATGTGCAGACTCTGAAACTGTCGCGGGACGGTGCGTTTCATGACGTGAAAATCAATCTGGATTGGGACGGCGGCAATGGTCTTGACGGAGCGCTGACCGCCAGGACAGCCAACAACAGTGTCATTCGGTTTGAAGCAGAGGCAAATGCGGCGCAACAGCCGGCCTACAGTCGCTTTGAGGGCACGCTTGCTGATACCGGCGATGCCCTGAAAACGGCCTTTGCGACCTCGCAGGTTCATCATGGCGAAACCGAAATCAAGGGGGTATTTACCCGCGGTCAGGTCGATGCCACGATCAGCGGTGAGCACATTCAGGTGCGTCAGATCCCTATACTGGCGCAATTGCTGACGGTGGGGTCATTGCAGGGGCTGGCCAACACCCTGACTGGCGAAGGTATTACCTTTGATGAGTATGAGTTGCCTGTGCGCTACCGCACGCGTGACCAGCTTTTGTTCATCAAGGACGGCTACGCCAAGGGCGAGGCGGTTGGGATAAATGTCTGGGGCACGTTCGATCGCGATAATAACTATATCGACTATCGTGGCAGCCTGCTGCCGGTCTATGCCGTCAATTCCATGTTCGGGGACGTGGCGAAAAAGGGGCAGGGGCTGGTCGGCCTCAGATACCGCGTCCGGGGGCGGCCACCAACGCCGCAGGTCGAGGTCGATCCGTTCTCGCTGGTCATACCGGGCTTCTTGCGGCAGTGGTTTGATAAGGATTTTGAAGACGAAATCCCACCGCTGGATTTGCCAGACGCACGCAAAAGCAAGGATTAGGCAGGTAAGGCTTGGGGGCATTGCCCCCAAACCGTGGAAATTTGATTAGATCGGTTTTACCAGAATGATCTTCTTCTTACCCTGACTGATCTTGATGACGCCATCAGGATTGAGGTCGGCCAGAGTGATGTTCTGGTTGCCATCGGTGATGGCGATGTCATTGACCCGCAGACCACCGCCCTGAGCCAGACGACGGGCCTCGCCGTTGGATTGGGTAAGCCCGATCTGGGTCGTCAAGGCCGCCAGCATGATCCCGGCCTCAAGAGTTGCGTTTTCCACTTCGACGGTGGGCAGATCGGCAGACAATACACCTTGCTCAAACGCCTTTTGGGCGGTATCGCGGGCGGTAGCGGCCGCCGCTTCGCCATGAACCATGCGGGTGGCGGCATCGGCCAGTATTTTCTTGGCTTCGTTGATTTCTGCGCCTTCCAGCTTTTCAAGGCGCGCGATTTCATCCATCGGCAGGTCGGTGAACAGGCGCATGAACTTACCGACATCGGCGTCTTCGGCATTGCGCCAGTATTGCCAGTAATCGTAAGGGCTCAAAGCGTCAGCATTGAGCCACACAGCCCCGCCAACCGTCTTACCCATCTTGGCGCCTGATGCGGTCGTCAAAAGCGGCGTGGTAAGGCCAAAAGCTGCGGATTGATTGATCCGGCGCGTCAGTTCAACGCCATTGATAATATTGCCCCATTGATCAGAGCCGCCCATTTGCAGGACGCAGTTATAGTTCGCGTTCAGTTCGCGGAAATCGACCGCCTGCATCAGCATGTAGTTGAACTCTAAGAACGTCATCGGCTGCTCACGCTCTAAGCGCAGCTTGACCGAATCAAAGGTCAACATCCGGTTGATGGTGAAGTGCGTGCCGAATTTGCGCAGAAATTCGATGTAACCAAACCCTGACAGCCAGTCATCATTATTGACCATGATGGCGTCGGTTTGACCGTCTCCAAAGGTCAGGAAGTTGTTGAACACGCTTTTGATGCCGTCCATGTTCGACTGGATCTGCTCGTCGGTCAAAAGCGGGCGTTGGGTGTCCTTAAAGGTCGGGTCACCGACCTTGGTGGTGCCGCCGCCCATGAGCACGATCGGCTTATTGCCGGTCTTTTGCAGCCAATAGAGCATCATGATCTGCACCAGATGGCCGGCATGAAGCGACGATGCCGTAGCGTCATAGCCGATATACCCCGTGATCGGCCCCGCAAGGAGGAGCGTATCAAGGGCCTCTGCGTCGGTGCACTGGTGGATGAAGCCACGCTCGCTCAGGACGCCCAGAAAATCGGATTTGAAGCTGGTTGCGGTCATATCTCTATCGAATGGTTGGAGAAAAAGAGCGGGACTAATGAGCCTCGACCTTAAGGGAAAGGCGTCATAACATAGGCGCGCACGAAAACCATAGGGAGAATCGTATGTCAGAGCTGAGTGTGTTTAAGGTTCTGGGCTTCATGACCGGCACATCTCTGGATGGCATAGATATGGCAGTGCTGCAGACCGATGGCGAGCAACGCTTGATCTTTGGGCCGTGGGCTGAGCGCCCTATGCCGCATGAAGTTCGCGCGGTGTTGCAAGCCACGGTTACGGCGGCGCTTAACTGGCCGCGCGGTGCGCCGGAGCCTGAAATTTTCAACGACGCCCGTAAGGTCATCACGGATTACCATTTTACGTCGGCTCAAGCGTTTCTGGCTGAACAGGGCATGAGTTTTGCCGATTTTGATCTGTTGGGCGTGCATGGACAGACGGTTCTCCACGAACGGCCCAAGGCGGGTGTGTCGGGGCGGACTGTGCAGCTATTTGATGGGCAGTCTTTTGCCGACATGACCGGCGTGCGGGTGGTCTCCGATTTTCGCATCGCTGATGTGGCCGCTGGCGGAGAGGGGGCGCCGCTGGCCCCGGTTTATCACCGGGCTTTGATGGCGCAGGCGGACCTAGACTTGCCCGTGGTCGTCGCCAATCTGGGCGGGGTCGCCAATATTACGGTCATTGATGAAGGCGGCGATATATCGGCTATGGATACCGGCCCGGCCAATGGCCTGATGGACCAATGGGTGCAAAAGCATGGCCGGGGGCACTATGATGCAGGTGGTGTGTGGGCAGCACTTGGGACGGTTGATCCGGCGCGGGTCACGGCCTATCTCAGTCATCCCTATTTTTCTGCTCATGCACCCAAATCGCTGGACCGTTATGATTTTACGCTGGCCGGGGTCGAGGGTTTAGGTTTCGAAGACGGTCTGGCGACTTTGTGCGAATTTACCCTGGAAAGTCTGCTTATGGGGATCAGGTTGTCGGGGTGCGCCCCCAAGGCCGTCATTCTGGCCGGTGGTGGTCGTCAAAATGCGTATCTGGTCAACAGATTACGTGCAGAATTTAATTCGCAAACCCAGCTTTATCTGTCCGAAGACCTCGGCTGGCGTGGTGGCGCAATCGAGGCCGAAGCCTTTGCCTATATGGCCGTGCGCTCACTACGGTCGTTGCCGATCTCGTTCCCCACAACAACAGGTGTGTCTCAAGCGTTAACGGGCGGGCGGCTGAATATACCCTCCGCCCGCTAAATGTGCTCAGGCGTCCGACAAGCGTTTATCCAGGTAAGCCCCTACGCGCTGCTCGATTTCCGGCAATTGATCGACCCAGAAGTGCGTCGCGTCTGGCACCAGTTCATGATCAATAACGATACCTTTTTGACTGCGCAGCTTGGCCACCACGCGGTCGACTTCGGCAGGGGGCACGACACTGTCGTTGGCACCATTGACGAACAGACCTGACGCCGGGCAGGGGGCCAGAAAGCTGAAATCATAGGCATTGGTCGGCGGCGATACTGAAATAAAGCCATCGGTTTCGGGACGGCGCATCAAAAGCTGCATACCGATATAGGCGCCGAACGAATAGCCTGCGACCCAGAATTGCGCGGCTGTCGGGTTTTTGGCCTGCAGCCAGTCGAGGGCGGTAGCCGCATCGGCCAGTTCGCCAATGCCGGCATCAAATTCGCCCTGGGATTTGCCGACGCCGCGGAAATTAAAGCGCAGAACCGAAAACCCGCGCGTCATGAACAGGTGGAACAATTGTACCGTGACCGGATTATTCATGTGGCCGCCCGCCTTGGGGTGCGGATGCAGGATGAGGGCGATCGGGGCGTTTTCTGTTTTGCCTTGTGTGTAGCGGGCTTCGATACGACCTGCGGCTCCGGCCAGAATGACTTCGGGCATTAATTCACCTCTGTAAGAATTTTGACGGCTAAATAACTTGACTAACGCGGTCGGAATTATTAAATCCGAATAACCTAGCGCAGTAGTCGGGCATTTTGTCCGCCATGTGCGCGGGTCATAGCACAAAGTTTTCAGTTTGCGCAGATTTTTAGTCGGTGGCCGCCTGTCACCGCTTATTTGTGCCAATAACCGTCCAGCTCAGGCTTTTGACGAAGGATTTCACATGCGTTTGTCAACCAAGGGGCGTTATGCCGTTATGGCCATGACGGATCTGGCGCTGCACGGTCAGGGTAAACCTATATCGCTGTCTGAGATTTCGGAACGCCAGCAGATTTCACTATCCTACCTTGAACAACTGTTTGCAAGATTGCGTAAGGCGGGGCTGGTTAAAAGCGCGCGCGGTCCCGGCGGAGGTTACTCTCTGGCCCGTTCGTCCGACGCTTTGTTTGTTGCTGAAATCGTGGTGGCGGTTGATGAGCCGATCAAAGCCACACGTTGCGCTCTGACGTCCAATAAACTTGGGGCTAATAAGCGATTGTCCAAGGAGAATGCGGCGCGCGAAATCGGCTGTATGCCCGGCGGTCAGCGCTGCCTGACCCATAATCTGTGGGAAGATCTGGGGTTGGCGATCCATGACTATCTGGCAAAGGTTTCTTTGAGCGACGTGATCCTTAAGCGTACTCGTAAGACGGCGGATGGCGACACGCTCAATATCCCGTCCTCATTCAGTGGTGGTCATAAAATCAATATTGATAAAATCGCCCGCGATCAGGAGATGGTGTCTTAAGCTATGTCCGCCTCACACGTGCTTTATATGGATCATGCCGCTACCTCGCCGATCAGGCCGCAGGCGCGTGAAGCCATGCTTACGGCGCTTGAACTGGGGGCGAACGCGTCCTCCGTGCATAGCCTCGGGCGGAAGGCGAAATTGATCGTCGAAGAGGCGCGGACACAGGTGCTTGATCTGGTGGGTGGATATGGTGCCAAGCTGGTGTTCACGTCCAGCGGTACTGAAGCCAATAATCTGGCGCTTCATCAGGCGATAGTTCGTGATGATATCACGCACCTGATCATCAGTGACGGTGAGCACGACAGCATTTACACTGCAGCCAACTACGTGGGTAAACCCGTTCTGAAATGGCCGTTGTTACCATCGGGTCTGGCTGATCTGGAGGCCTTAAAAGCGCTGCTGGCTCAGGTTGAGGGTAGGGCATTTGTGGCGCTGATGCTGGTCAATAATGAGACCGGCATCATTCAGCCGGTGGCTGAGGCCGCCGAAATTGTCCATGCCGCAGGTGGGTGGCTGCATGTCGATGCCGTACAGGCTGCAGGAAAAATCAATATTGATATTGAGACTTTGGGCGCGGATAGCCTGACCTTGACGGCGCATAAAATCGGCGGGCCAGTCGGCGTAGGTGCTTTGGTTTATAATAGCGGCCATACGATTTTGCCGATGATTACCGGCGGCGGACAGGAGCAGGGTTTGCGCGCCGGGACTGAAAATGTCGCAGGCCTTGCGGCCTTTGGTGTGGCGGCTTTGGCGGCGCGGGTTTGTGAGGGTTTACCCCAACAAACTTCAAACGAGGCCGCGCTTAAGGCTTTGGGGGCGCACATCATCGGCGAAGATGTCCCGCGTGTTTCAGGTATCACCTGTCTGGCGGTGCCGGACTGGTCGTCGCAATTGCAGCTTATCCATATGGATATGGCTGGCATTTGCGTCAGTTCAGGTTCTGCCTGTTCATCTGGAAAGGTCAAGCACAGCCGTGTCCTGAATGCTATGGGGCTGGAAAACCTGTCGAGCGGGGTCTTGCGCATATCGACCGGTTGGTCTAGCCAGCCTGCGGACTGGGGCCGGTTTTTTGAAGTTTGGTCGGGCGGGTATCAGACCTTCCGCGCCCGCCAGAAGACTAACAAGTCGACTAAGTTGAATATAAAGGAAAAAGCCTGATGGCGGCCGTTAAGGAAACCATTGATACGGTTCAAAAACTTGAGACCTATGAGCATGGTTTCGTCTCGGACATCGAGATGGAATTTGCGCCTAAAGGCCTCAATGCCGATATCGTGCGTTTCATTTCCGAGAAGAAGAATGAGCCGGAATGGATGCTGCAATGGCGTCTGGACGCGTTTGAGCGCTGGCAGTCGATGGATGAACCCGATTGGGCCAAGCTGAACTATAAACGTGTCGATTATCAGGACCTTTATTACTATGCGGCGCCTAAGCAAAAAGTGGCGCCAAAATCGCTGGATGAGATCGATCCGGAATTGCTGCGCACCTATGAGAAGCTGGGTATCCCTCTGAAAGAGCAGATGGTGCTGGCCGGTGTCGAAGGCGCGCCCAAATATGCGGTCGATGCCGTGTTTGACTCCGTTTCGGTGGTCACGACCTTTAAGGATGAACTGAAAAAGTCAGGCGTGATTTTTTGTTCAATTTCAGAGGCATTACGCGAATATCCTGAGCTGGTGCGTAAATATCTGGGCACCGTGGTGCCGCAATCGGATAATTATTTCGCAGCGCTTAATTCGGCGGTGTTTTCGGACGGATCATTTGTTTACATCCCACCGGGCGTACGTTGTCCGATGGAGCTTTCGACCTATTTCCGCATCAATGCGTCGGAGACCGGTCAGTTTGAGCGCACCCTGATCATCGCCGATAAGGGGGCTTACGTTTCGTATTTAGAGGGCTGCACCGCCCCGATGCGCGATGAAAATCAGCTTCATGCCGCCGTCGTTGAACTGGTCGTGCTGGAAGATGCCGAAATCAAATATTCGACCGTGCAGAACTGGTATCCCGGCGATGCGGAAGGCAAAGGCGGCATCTATAATTTCGTGACCAAGCGCGCCGATTGCCGTGAGCCACGCGCCAAGGTGTCGTGGACGCAGGTAGAGACCGGATCGGCGATTACCTGGAAATATCCGTCGTGCATCCTGCGCGGCGACGACAGCGTCGGTGAGTTCTATTCGATCGCGGTCACTAATGGTCATCAGCAGGCCGATACCGGCACCAAGATGATCCATCTGGGCAAAAATACCCGCTCACGGATCATCTCCAAAGGCATATCGGCGGGTAAGTCATCCAACACCTATCGCGGTCTGGTTTCGGCTCATGCACGGGCGGCGGGGGCACGGAACTTCACTCAATGTGACAGCCTGCTGATCGGTAAGACCTGTGCGGCCCACACCGTGCCTTATGTCGAGGCCGACACCGCCAAGGCGCAGTTTGAGCATGAAGCGACGACGACACGGTTGTCGGAAGATCAACTATTCTACGCCATGCAGCGCGGACTGTCGCAGGAAGAGGCGGTGGCCCTTCTGGTCAATGGTTTCGTGCGCGACGTGTTGCAGGAACTACCGATGGAATTTGCCGTTGAGGCACAAAAACTGGTGGCCATCAGCCTTGAAGGCTCGGTCGGCTAAAAAGAGAATAATGACAATGCTTAATATTGAAAACCTCACCGTCAGCGTTGACGACAAAACCATCCTTAAGGGCCTGACGCTTGATGTGCCAACGGGCGAGGTCCATGCCATTATGGGGCCGAATGGTGCCGGTAAATCGACGCTGGGCTACACGCTGGCGGGCCGTTCCAACTATGAGGTAACGGCTGGATCGGCCACGCTTAACGGCGAAGATCTGCTGGATAAGGATGTGCATGAACGCGCCGCGGCCGGACTTTATCTGTCGTTTCAGTATCCGCTCGAAATCCCCGGTGTTCCGGCCCTGACCTTTATCCGCACGGCTTTGAATGCTCAGCGCAAACTGCGCGGTGAGGACGAAATGTCGGCACCTGAGTTCCTGAAAACGACCCGCGAAGTGGCCAAGTCGCTGAAAATCGACATGGATATGCTTAAACGTCCGCTCAATGTGGGTTTCTCCGGCGGCGAAAAGAAGCGCATGGAAGTGCTGCAAATGGCGTTGCTTAAGCCGAAGTTCCTCATCCTTGATGAAACCGATTCCGGCCTAGATATCGACGCGCTTAAGGTCGTGTCAGAAGGTGTGAATGCCTTGCGTGCCCCTGATCGCGGGATGCTGGTCATCACCCACTATCAGCGACTGCTCGATCATATCACGCCGGATCGCATCCATATTCTGGTTGATGGTCGCATTGTTCATTCAGGCGGGCCGGAACTGGCCCACGAATTGGAAGCCAATGGCTATGACCAGTACCTCGGTGAGGCGGCATAATGGCGTTCGATCTGTTCGACCCCATAACCTGGCCAACGCGGCGCGATGAGGAATGGAAATATTCCGATCTGGCGCGGCATTTGCGCATCACGCCGCGTGAGTTGGAGGTTTCGACGGATATCGCAGCCCCGGCCCTGACGCTGGAGGGCTTCCATGTCCATAATGTCTTTGGGGCGGACTATAGCGGCCTTGAGGCGGCGGTTGCCGCGTCTAATGGTAAGCTGTGGTTGCGGCACTGGGCACGCGGGCGTCTGGACTGCGTGGCGGGTTTTCAGAATAAAGGCCGGATTGATCTTAAGGCCGGTGAGCATTTGACCCTGTTTGAGACCTATGAGGGGAAGGGTAATTACGCGGTTCATAGTGAGCTTGAACTCACTCTGGCTGAGGGTGCGCGTCTTGAGCGCGTGGTGGTGATGGACGAGCCGGAAACGGCAACATCCGTGCGGCAGTCAACGATTGATACAGCGCCCAACGCTCAGTATGTGCAGACCGTGGTATCGACTGGCGCGGCCTTTCAGCGCTTTGAAAGCCATGTAGCCCATGCGGGTCATGGGGCGGAAGTCCGCATGGATGGTGCGTACTTACTGAAGAACAAAACCCATTTCGATTACACCACGCGCCTTGATCATCAGCATATCAATGGCGTGACCACCCAAACTATCAAAGGGCTGGTCAAGGATCAGGCGCAGGTCGTGTTTCAGGGGCGTATTCTGGTGCAAAAGGGCGCTGATGGCACTGATGCCCGGATGCGGCATCAGGCGCTGATTTTGAATGACGGTGCGAGGGTACGCGCCAAGCCGGAACTGGAAATCTATGCCGATGACGTCCAGTGCGCGCACGGCAACACGATTGGCAATCTGGATGAAAACGCGCTGTTTTTTTGCATGTCGCGCGGCATGGATGAAGCCACCGCCCGCGGCCTTTTGATGCAGGCGTTTATTGTGCCGGTGATCGAAGCCATTGACGACGATCACTTACGCGCGGCGGTGCTGGAGTTCGTTGAGGCTAAGGCCGGAGGCTTTTATGGCGTTTGACGTCGCAAAGGCCCGCGAAGACTTTCCGATCCTGTCGCGGAAGATCAAGGGCAAGCCCCTGATCTATCTCGACAGCGGGGCCAGCGCCCAGAAACCGCGTCAGGTGCTGGAGGCCATGAGCGCACATGCAGCCACCTCATATGCCAATGTTCACCGTGGCCTGCATACTCTGGCGAATGAAACGACGGATGCCTTTGAAAAGGGCCGCGAAACCGTTGCGCGTTTTATAAATGCCGCTCGTGTCGAAGAGGTCATCTTCACCAAATCAGCGACAGAGTCGATTAATCTGGTTGCCTTCAGTTTCGGCACTTTCATCAAAGCCGGTGACGAAATCCTGATCTCTGAGATGGAGCACCATGCTAATATCGTACCCTGGCATATGCTGGCGGAGCGTACCGGGGCGGTGCTGAAATGGGTGCCGATCCTTGATGACGGCAGCCTGGATATGCTGGCCTTTGATCAACTATTGACGGATAAGGTCAAGCTGGTCGCCATAGCCCATATGTCGAATGTTTTGGGGACCATCAACCCGGTGGCTGAGATCGTATCCAAGGCCCATGCGGTAGGTGCCAAGGTTCTGATCGACGGCTGTCAGGGCGTGGTCCATCTGCCAGTTGATGTCCAGACGCTTGACTGTGATTTTTACGCGTTTTCGGCCCACAAGCTTTATGGGCCGACAGGCTTAGGTGTGTTGTACGGTAAGTATGATCTGCTGGCCGTCATGCCACCCTATCAGGGTGGAGGGGAAATGATCGCCCATGTCAGCAAAGAGCGCATAACCTATGCCGAACCGCCCCATCGCTTTGAAGCGGGCACGCCGGCGATCCTTGAGGTTATCGGCCTGACGGCTGCGATCGAATGGTTGTCGCAGTTTGACCGTGACGCAACTATTGTTCATGAAATGGCACTATATGACCGGGCCTATGAGGGCTTGCGCGGTATCAATAATCTGCGGGTACATGGCCATGCGGGCCACAAAGGCTCGATCCTGACCTTTTCTTTGGGGCAGGCCCATGCCCATGACGTTGCACAAATCCTTGATCGCTACAATATAGCGGTAAGGGCCGGTACACATTGCGCCGAACCGCTGATGACGCGCCTTGGGGTGACGTCGACCGTGAGGGCATCGATTGCGCTTTATAATACCGAAGATGAGATCGACGCTCTGATCGCGGCGGTTCAAAAAGCCCAGAGTTTCTTTGAGTAAGGTTACATACATGTCCGACCACATCATCAATCTTCATGAGGAACCGGAGCATCCGCAGGCGGAACTGTTCGCGCGTGAAGCGCCTTCGGGCCTGTCTGAGGCGGAACTGTCACGTCTGACCGAAGACCTGATTGCGGCGTTCAAAAGCGTCTACGATCCCGAAATTCCGGTAGATATCTATGAACTGGGGTTGATATACCGCGTTGATGTGTCCGATGACCGCGATGTGGCGGTCGACATGACACTAACAGCGCCGGGCTGTCCGGTGGCGGGTGAGATGCCGGGTTGGGTCGAGCAGGCGGTTATGGGCGTTCAAGGTGTCAATAGCGTCAATGTTAATCTCATCTTTGAACCCCCGTGGGATTCGTCGAAAATGAGTGACGAAGCCAAGCTTCAGCTTAATATGTTTTAAGGTCATGGAGGAAAACCGTTTTTCCCCCATGTGCCCCCTTACGCTACAGAAAGCGAAATCATGGAAACCGCTGTTTCTTTCCGCCCCCGCCGCCCGAGGCCTTCCATTGTCAGTCTGACGGACGCGGCCGCTCGTCAGGTCAAGGCGATTATGGCCAAGGCTGATAAGCCTTACGCTGGCTTGCGTGTAGGGGTTAAGGCGGGCGGCTGTGCCGGGCAAGAATATGTTTTAAGCTATGCTGAAACGGCCGACCCATTGGATGAGATCGTGACCGATAAGGATGTCACCATCCTTATCGAACCCAAGGCCGTACTTTATCTGGTCGGTACGGTCATTGACTATGAGACGACCAAGCTGTCGTCCAAATTTGTCTTCAATAACCCGAATGAGACCGATGCCTGCGGTTGCGGGGAGAGCGTGACGATCACGCCGGTTCAGGCGGATTAGTATCCAACCAGGTCAGGGCTTCATCAAGGCTTTCAAAGGTTTGTATATAATCTTTTGGGAATATGTCCCCAATCCCCGCCAGGCGCGGCTTATCAAGCGGGTCTTGCGATATCAGAGCCAATCGCTTGCGCGGCGGTGGCGGAGTACCTGCCATTTCGGCCAGAGCCTGAGCGGCTCTCATCAAGTCGGGCAGGGTGGTAAAGCCATCAGCGGCGCGCATATCCATCACCCGGTCGTAAGACCACGGTTGGTCAATCTGCTGATAAAGAGCAATCAAAGTATCAATCAGGGCCGCACCTTCGTAAGCGCCTCTGACCGTGACCAGCAGGCGATTTTTGGTTTCGTCGATGCGGTAACTTACTCGAAAACCCGATGGCATGATTATGGGCCTGTACGCAAATAAATACTATGAACTGTCATAGCTTGCTGACCTTAATAAAGCTTCAAAACCTGTTGTTTTCTTGAATAGTTTTAATCAGAAACTATGGTCGATGGCTGGAGTGGTGTGCCTGTGGCTTCGCTGATAAGCGTTTGTGTTTGGGTTTCGATCCGCGTTTGCAACAGTGTCATGAATTCACTCTTATTAAGGCCGGTGGGAATGGCCTCCATGAACTCCAGAACCGCCGTGCCGGGTAACTTTTCATAGCGTTCTTCTTGCCAGAACAGCCCCAGATTAGTAGCTACCGGTACGACCGGCCGGTCAAAATTTCTGTACATGTGCCACACGCCTGAGCGATAGCGGTGATAGGTGCCGGGTGCGGATAAATGACCTTCGGGATAGATTAAAATGTGTCGGCCATCATCATTGGCTTTCTGTGAGCGATCCGCCAGAGCCTTGCGAGCTTCGATGCCGCCGCAATTATTGACAACAATCGCGCCCAGTTTACGCAGGATTTTCGACATGAAGGGGTATTTTTCAAGATGATCGCCTGTCACAAAGGCCAGATCATTGAATTGCGAATATATGCAATATCCATCGCCCCAGGACTGGTGCTTGGCCGCAAAGATTACCGGCTGTGTGGGGATGCGGTCGCGGCCCCTGACCTCCAACCGGATGCCGGCTAGGTATTGCATCGCCCAGACCATGCGACGGGTATAGCGTTGAATAACCCAAAGCACGGGCCGTCGCCCAGGCAAAACGGTAAAAACCAGCGCCAACAGGCTGTAGAAGAGTGAAAACAGCCAATAGGCGGCGGCAAACAGGAAGCTGGGCATGGTCAGTCCTTAAAAGTCATCGTTCAAAGACTTATAAGACTTCTACCGATTTGGCGAGCCTGTGCTGAGCACGTCAGGCGACGTTAAAATCCCTGACCTGGCTGCCTTCAGCAACGGTCACCATGTTCCGGCCGTTGTTCTTAGACAGATAAAGCGCTTTATCGGCACGATCCATGAGGTCAAATGGATCTTCGGCGAACTCACGTTGAGCGAGACCGACCGAGATGGATACAGTGCCCAGATCTTCATTGGTCGAGCGGCGTTTCAACACACGGGTTGAAATTTCCTGACGAGCTTCATCGAGAATACGAGCTACATCGGTGGCCGTTTGGCCGGGGAACAACATCCCGAACTCCTCACCGCCATAGCGTGCAGCCAAAGCGGGGGGGCGTCCAATGCGGGCCAGAACACTGGCGACATAACGCAACACCTGATCGCCGGTCTGGTGACCCCAAGTGTCGTTAAAGCGTTTGAAATGGTCAATGTCGATTACGGCCAGCGTCAATGGCTTTGATACATCGTCGCCTTCGCATTGTTTATCGAGTTGCTCATCAAAGGCTTTGCGGTTAGCCAGATTGGTCAGGGCATCGGTCATGGCTTCCATGCGCACCTGATCAAGATGCTTACGCAAGCGATTAATTTCACGGGATGAATCGCTCAGGCGGGTTTGCAATGACTGATGATGATCAAGAACGACATTGGTTGCCGCCGACAGGTTGTCGACCAGATTCTTCAACACACCTGCATCGGCCAGATTAAGAGACTGACGTGCGCTTTCCAGTGTCGTGGAATAACTTCTTTGGGATGATTGCACGTCACTGATGACCTCAGTGATCGTATGTAATTCTTTGGACAGTTTCAGGCCAGCGTCACGAACTTCATCATTGAGTTTCAGGCGGGCAATGAATTTCGAGGCCAGGCTATCGCTGATCTCTTCGGTGATTTTCTCTCCGCTGGCGACGAGTCTCAGAACTTCCTGAGCTAAGGCGCACTGTGGATCACCGGCGACATAGAGCCAGATTTCGTAATTAAGTGGCGTCGGCCACACCCCATGCTCTTCCATAAGCTTTAACGCATCCTGCGCCAAGGCATATGAGTTGGGACCACGGACACTTACTTCTATGTCGTTATTCATTGGGTCTTCCTTGCGTCACCTGATTCTATGTGACAGGAGCAATCTAGCCCAACTTCTCTGACAGGCGGTTAACGCGCTAAAAAATTTTTCTGAATTTTTATTATTTTAAATCGACGCTTCGCAGTAAAAAGGCAGGTACATGCCAACCGAAGCCTTCGGCTAATTCTTCGTAATCGGTTGATTTTTCTTGAGTTTCAGAAGGTCTGTCTGCGCGGTTACGTTTACGTGACGGCTTTGGCGTTTCCAGCTTATTCTCGATAACTGTGTTTTCGTTAACGGCCGGTTCTGACTTGATTTCCGATTCTGGCTCAGTTTTTTGAGCTGTTTTTACCGATTTATCTCTGTCGCCACGGCGGGGTTTACGGTCTGGTCGCGGTGATTTGCGGCCCGTATCCTCGGCCAGTGCGCTGAAATCGACATCAATAGCCAGGGCTTCTGGTTCTTTTTTAGTAAGTTTCAGTACCTTATCGTAGTTTTTCTCATCGGCGGACGATAGCAGAAGATAGGCTTCACCAGAGCGGCCAGCGCGACCTGTACGCCCAATGCGGTGAACATAGTCATCAGCATGGTGGGGCACATCGAAGTTGAAGACATGGCCGACATCGGGAATATCAAGCCCACGGGCCGCAACATCAGACGCCACCAGCAAGGTCAGATCACCCTTGCGGAACGAATCCAGTGTCTTCATACGCAGGGTTTGATCCAGATCACCGTGGATGGGGGCTGCGTTAAAGCCATGAACGCTGAGGGATTTCGCCACGATATCGACATCGGTCTTACGGTTGCAGAATACGATACCGTTTTTAATGTCCAGCGTCGAAATGATCGCGCGCAGGGCTATGCGTTTAGCCTTGGCTGTATTCAGGGCGTTGCCGGATGGCACGCGGTAGACAAACTGTTTAATGTTGTCGTTGGTTGTGGCCGGACGCGAAACCTCGATACGCACAGGGTTTTTCAAAAATGCCTGAGTTATACGGGTAATTTCCGGCGCCATAGTCGCGGAAAAAAATAGGGTCTGGCGTGAGGGTGGGGTGAGCTTAAAAATACGCTCGATGTCGGGAATGAAGCCCATATCCAGCATACGGTCAGCTTCATCAACCACCATGATCTGAACGCCATTGAGCATGACTTTTGAGCGCTCAAACAAATCCAGCAAACGGCCGGGCGTGGCGATTAGCACGTCTACGCCCTTATCCAGCTTGGCTACCTGATCAGCCATCGATACGCCACCGATCAGAAGCGCCCAATTCAACTTGTGATATTTTGCGTATTTTTCAAAGGCTTCGGAGACCTGATCGGCCAGTTCGCGGGTAGGGGCCAGAACGATGGCGCGCGGCATACGGGCGCGCGAGCGGCCTGCGGCGAGACGCTCTATCATCGGCAATGTGAAGGCGGCGGTCTTACCGGTTCCGGTTTGCGCAATGCCAAGGACATCAAGACCGGTGAGAGCGACGGGGATCGCCTGTTCCTGAATAGCCGTCGGCGTGTCATAGCCGGTCTCAGCTATGGCCTTCAAAACTTCGGGGCTTAATCCAAGATCGGTGAACTTTGTCATGAAACTCTTTAACCGGGGGCATACGCGATAAACCGGCCTTATACACAGAATAGCCGTCTGGTGTAACAGCTATTCTGTGAAAAAGCCGGTTTCTTTGAAGTTTAAAGCTTTGCGGGTAAAATTCAGCCCGCTTAAACGTCAAGATCCTCGCTGACGAACTCTGCATTTTCCTGAATATAGCGAAAGCGCAATTCAGGTTTGCGGCCCATCAGGGTCTCAACCAGACTTTCGACCTCATCTTCACTCTCAGGCAAAACCACCCGCGCCAGAGTGCGGGTTTTAGGATCCATGGTGGTTTCTTTGAGTTGGGCCGGCATCATTTCGCCCAGACCTTTAAATCGGCCGATTTCAGGCTTCTTGCCCTTGAATTCTTTTTCCAGAATTTGAGTGCGGTGAGCATCGTCTCGCGCATATACGGTCTTTGAGCCATGACTAATCCGGTAAAGAGGCGGCATAGCCAGAAACAGGTTTCCGTTCCGGATCATACCGGGCATGGTTCGGTAGAAATAGGTAATGAGCAGGGACGCGATGTGAGCGCCGTCGACATCAGCATCCGTCATGATGACGATGCGTTCATAGCGCAGATCGTCTTCTTTAAAGCGCGCGCCGGGTTGCACCCCCAGCGCCAGCCCCAGATCAGACAGTTCCTGATTGGCCTTGGCCTTATCGCCGGTCGCCGAGGCCACGTTCAGGATTTTACCCCGCAGAGGCAGAATGGCCTGGGTATTACGATTGCGGGCCTGCTTGGCTGAGCCGCCAGCGGAATCCCCTTCGACCAGAAACAGTTCGGTGTCCTTGGCGTCCTGACGGGCGCAGTCAGCCAGCTTACCGGGCAGACGTAACTTGCGAGTGGCTGAGGCGCGCTGAACCTCCTTGTCTTTGCGCTTTTTGAGGCGTTCCTCGGCGCGCTCGACAATAAACTGTAATAGCTTATCGGCCTGTTTGGGCGATGAGGTCAGCCAGTGGTCGAACGGATCGGCAAGTGCTTTTTCGACCAGTTTTTGAGCCTCTGATGACGACAGGCGATCCTTGGTTTGCCCTTGAAACTCAGGGTTTTTGATAAACACCGAGATGACGATACCGGCCTGAGCCGCGACATCTTCGGCGGTGACGATCGCGCCACGCTTATCGCCGGTCATTTCGGCATAGGATTTCAGGGAGCGGGTGAGGGCGGCGCGCAGACCGGCTTCGTGGGTGCCGCCATCGGGGGTGGGAATGGTATTACAGTAGGACTGCGCAAAGCCGTCATGCTCGCCAAACCCTGCGGCAGACCACACCACGGCCCATTCGACGGCCCCACCTTCGCCCTTACGCTCGACGCGACCGGAGAAAATCTCGCTGACCGTTTCGGTATCGACCACGCGTTCAGCCAGATAATCGGCCAAGCCGTTCGGGAAGTAGAATTTGTCTTCGGCGGGTGTTGTGTCGTGGATCAGGGATGGTGCGCATTTCCAGTAAATCTGGACACCGCGGAACAGATAGGCTTTGGCTTTGGCCATGCGGTATAAACGTGCGGGCCGGAAGTGGGCGTTTTCGCCAAAAATTTCCGGATCAGGAATAAAGCGTTCGCGTGTACCCCGTTTTTTCGAGGGGCCCAACTGTGCAATTGGCCCTTGGGGCAAGCCTCTGGAGAAAACCTGCTGCCACTCATAACCGTCGCGCCATACCGTGACTTCGAGACGTTCAGACAGGGCGTTTACCACCGAAACGCCCACGCCATGCAGACCGCCTGAGGTTTCATAGGCCTTGCCAGAGAATTTACCGCCGGAGTGCAGAACCGTCATGACGACTTCGAGGGCTGACTTGCCGGGATATTTAGGGTGAGGGTCGACGGGGATGCCGCGGCCATCATCACGCACACTCAGGTAACCGTCCGCATCTAGCTCAACCCAGATCGCCTTGGCATGACCCGCTACGGCTTCGTCCATAGAGTTGTCAAGGACTTCGGCGAACAGATGGTGCATCGCCTTTTCATCGGTACCGCCGATATACATACCTGGGCGCTTACGGACAGGCTCCAGCCCCTCCAGCACTTCGATAGCATTGGCGCCATAGCCTTCGGCCGTCATCGCGTCAGGTTGAGACGTGGTGGGGGCTTTGACTTTTACGGCTTTTTCAGGCGGCGCGTCATTGGCGGGGTTCGGTGCCGTGTTGGTGGCAGGTTGAGGCTGGGCAGCATCCTGTGACGCGGGTGCAGCTCCAGTATCGAATAGATTCGGTTGGGGTACAGATGTGGACATAAACCCTATCTTGCTGTGATTCGGGATATTACAAAGAAAAAGGCCGCAAACCCTGTGGGCTTGCGGCCTTAAAGCTTAGCACGAAAGGCGTATGCTTAGAAAGCAGCCTTAAGTGTTACGGCGATACGGTCTTTGTAGTTAGTCAGAGGCTGACCTTGATACTCGTGCTTACCGGTGTCCCAATAACGCACGTCAACCGACAGAGCTTCAGTGAGAGTATAGCCCAAGCCGAGATTCCATGTGGTATAGTCAATACCATCTTCGATATATTGCTTGCCCATAGCGCCGGAGAACGACAGCTTTTCAGTGATCGGATAAGAGGCGTTCAGCTCAGAATACAGCGACTCACCTGCGCCACCGAAGTCCATCGAATAGTAGGCCGCGGCACCGATGGCGCCAGCGCCGATCGGATGGCTGACAGCAGCCTTCAGTTCACCAAAGGACAGGTTGGTGTCGGTTGGCTGGTTCGGATAGCCGTAATAGATACCGCCGAAATCGAACGAGAAGTCCTTATAGGTCGGCTTCACACCGGCATAAACGTCAACTTCCAAATCAGTTTCATTGTCGCCGAAATCTACGTTGGAAGCCCATGCGCCAGCATAGAAGATGCCGTTGGTGTAGTCTATGCCGCCCTGAACGGCTTCGTTACGGCCGGATTGGGAGACGCCGCGCCATACGTAGTCGTTGGTGACGGCAATGTTGTAGCTCAGGGCGCCTTCGGCCATTGCGCCACCGGCGAATACCAGACCCAAGGCGGTAGCAGCAGCGAGGAGGGACTTTTTCATTTTTTAATCCTGTTTTGTTGTTAACGCGTTTTCCAAGGAGGTCATCAGAGTACGCGCGGTTACGTAGTTAACGTTAGAAAACCTTAGCGAATGTAACATTTTTTTGTCGCAAGCCTAGTGCTGCCAGCGTTCAAAGGCATCGTTTGCCACGGTTTGGTGCAATTTTGCAACGCAATGTTAACGACGTGGTCGGAGGTGATTTGTTCGCCCAAAGGGTTATATTTCAGGGAGTTTAGATATGTTGATACTGACGGTAACAACGGGCCAGAGGTAAACAAAAAAAAGACCGCCCCCAAACGGAGCGGTCTTCTTCCAAATTGCCTGTTTTAGGGGGCTTGCTTAGAAAGCAGCCTTAAGCGTCAGGGCAACGCGCTCGTCCCCCAGTTGGCCGAAAACCTCTGTGTCCGTATCGTGGTAGCGCAGGTCAACCGACAGGATGTCAGTCAGGGCGTAGCTACCGCCGACGTTCCAGGTGTTGTAGCCACCGAAATCACCGTAAGCGCCAGATACGCTGATCTTGTCGGTCAGCGGGTAAGCGCCATTGACTTCGAAATAGTCTTCGAGGTCTTCGTCGGTGTTGACGTAAGCGGCGGCACCGATCGATCCCTTACCCAACGGATAGCTGACGGCAGCTTTCAGTTCGGTCATGTTGAGATCGTCTTCTTGCGGGTAGGCATAGTACAGAACGCCAAAATCAAAAGCGAAATCGCCAACGGTTGGCTTTACACCAGCATACAGGTCGAGTTCGTAGTCAGCATCAGAGCCGAAGTCTACGTTCGAGGCCCAGGTGCCGGCGTAGAAAATGCCGTTGCTGTAGTCGATGCCGCCAGAGATAGCTGGGTTTTCATCGGTTTGCGAAACGCCGCGCCAGACGTAATCGCTGGTGACGGCAACGTTGTAGCTAAACTCGCCTTCGGCCATAGCTGAACCGGAAGCCAAAAGAGCAGCCGCAGCGGCGGCAGCAAACAAAATCTTTTTCATATCCATATCCTCAGATGGGTTGTTTTTATAAGTCCCGTAACCGAGGGCGTTTCCTGTTTTGCGTCATTTATGTAGTTTTTGTGACTTTGCAATATGACCATACAGAATTAACCGGCCCTGCCAAGGGTGTGTATGTTTAAACACGTGTTGTGTGGTAATTATGCAATTTCATGGTTTCAATTGCTACATTTTAAGGGTTTGTTGCGGTGCATAACGTGACAAATAAGTCTGGGGTGAGGACGCAAATAAGGCGCCCGTTACCGGACGCCTTATAAGCTCATCTGAAATCAGATGTGGATAGGCTTAGTGATGAAGGGCTTCATCATGCAGTGACGAATCAAGACCGGCTTCTTCGTCCGCTTCCGAAACCCGCAGGCCGGTCGTGAACTTACAGATTACCAGAATGATGAAGGTACCAACCGCCGACCACACGATGGTGAAGCCAAGGCCTGCCAACTGAGCGCCGACCGTTGCGCCTTCAGCAAGGCTGTTGATGGAGGCGTCAGCGAACACAGCCGTCAGAACCGCGCCGAGGAAACCACCCGCGCCGTGGATGCCGAAAGCATCGAGTGAGTCGTCGTAACCCAGTATCTTCTTAACCCAGACCGCGGAGAAGTAGCAGACTGGACCCGCAATCAGACCAATGAACAGGGCGCCCATCGGATTGACGAAGCCAGCGGCTGGAGTGATGGCCACAAGACCCGCCACAATACCCGACAGGATGCCCAGCAGAGACGGCTTACGACGAACGATCCATTCAACAATTTTCCAGGTCAGGCCCGAAGCAAAGGCTGCCACCAGAGTGTTGAGCAGGGCTGCGGCAGCGATGCCGTCTGGTGTCCAGGCAGAACCGGCGTTGAAACCAATCCAGCCGACGAACAGCAAAGAGGCGCCGATCATGACGAAGACGAGGTTGTTCGGCGGCATTTCTTCGGTGCCGTAGCCTTTGCGGCGACCAAGGAAGAGGGCGGCCACCAGACCGGCGACGCCGGAGTTGACGTGAACGACGGCGCCACCGGCGAAGTCAAGCACGCCCATCGAGCCGAGGTAACCACCACCCCAGACCTGGTGACAGATCGGAGCGTAGACGAAAACGGACCACAGGGCCATAAACAGCAGAAGGCCAGACAGCTTGATACGCTCTGCGAACGCACCGGTGATCAGGGCCGGAGTGATGATCGCAAACGTCATCTGGTAAGCAATCCACAGCATTTCAGGCAGATATGGTGCTGCGCTGAAAGCGGTCGATGAGGTAACACCCTTAAGCATAAGGACGTCAAAACCACCGATGAACTGGTTTACGAAGTCAGCGGACTGACCAAACAGAGGGCCCGCCTTACCGAATGCGATCGAGTAACCTACGACGAGCCAGAGAAGACCCGCGACGCAGGAGACGGCAACCGACTGAGTGACGGTGGCGATGACGTTTTTCTTACGCACCATGCCGCCGTAGAACAGCGCCAGACCCGGCAATGTCATCATAAGAACCAGAGCGGTCGATAAGAAGACGAAAGCAGATGCGGCGCCATCGAGTTCCAGAGCCGTCTGGTGGCCGAGAAGAACCGGAGCTTCGGCCTCGGCTTCGGGAGCAACGGCTTCTTCAACCGCCGAAGCGGCTTCAGACATGGCTTCGGCCGCCTCAGAGGCGACTTCGGCAGCGACGGGTGCCGCAGCCATAGCTGTACCGGCGACGGGTGCCGCCAGCATTATAGCGGCAGCACAGGCTGCGGCTTTTGATAATTTAATCCACGTTTTCAAAGTATCCCCCTTGGTTAAGCGGATGTTGCACAGGCGAACAGTGCCGCCTTATGCCTTCAACTCAAAGGGTTTTTATCATGTTCAAGATAGGTAAAGGGGTGCGGGGTGGGCGATTGCGTCATTTATGTGTCAATTTGAGCCGGATTGACGTGTAAAGATGTATTTTGAAAATGGTTTCCTTTGAAATTAAAGTAATAACATTTGAAATTAAATATCGCGCTTAAATTTGGCAAAAATTAAGCCGCCCAAAATGGGCGGCTTAATCAAGTATTTCAGAGGCTTATAGGGCTTCTATTAGCACTTGTAGTACATTTCAAACTCGACCGGGTGCGGACGCAGTTCGAAATTCATGACTTCTTCCATCTTCAGTTCGATGTAGGAGTCAATGAAATCGTCGTCCATCACGCCGCCCTTTTTGAGGAAGGAGCGGTCAGCGTCGAGGCTGTTCAGGGCTTCACGCAGTGAACCGCAAACTTCAGGCACCAGCTTTTGCTCCTGAGGCGGCAGATCGTACAGGTTCTTGTCGGCAGGTGCGCCCGGATCGATACGGTTTTCAATACCATCAAGGCCAGCCATCAGCAGAGCCACGAAGGTCAGGTAAGGGTTGCCCATCGGATCCGGGAAACGGGCTTCGAGGCGCTTGCCCTTAGGCGAGGATACCCACGGAATACGGATCGAGGCCGAGCGGTTACGAGCCGAATAGGCCAGCTTCACCGGAGCTTCATAGCCTGGGACCAGACGCTTGTAGGAGTTGGTGGTCGAGTTGGCGAAAGCGTTGATGGCCTTGGCGTGCTTGATGATGCCGCCGATGTACCACAGGCACATGTCGGACAGGCCGGCATACTTGTCACCCGCAAATGACGGCTTGCCGCCCTTCCAGATCGACATGTGAACGTGCATGCCCGAACCGTTGTCGCCAAACATTGGCTTGGCCATAAAGGTGGCCGATTTGCCGTAGGCGTGAGCCACGTTTTGAACGACGTACTTGTAGAGTTGCAGACGGTCAGCCATGGTCAGCATGTCGGAGAACTTCAGGCCCAGTTCGTGCTGAGCGGGCGCCACTTCGTGGTGGTGCTTTTCGGTTTCCATACCGAGTTCTTCCATCACGGCCAGCATTTCGCCGCGCAGATCCTGACAGGAGTCGATAGGGTTGACCGGGAAGTAACCGCCCTTAGGCCCAGGGCGGTGGCCCATATTGCCTTCCGGGTAGACCTTGGCCGAGTTATGCGGCAGTTCAGTCGAATCGAACGCATAACCGGTGTTATCCGGCGAAATCGACCAGCGCACGTCATCAAAAATGAAGAATTCAGCTTCAGGGCCGAAGAAGGCGATGTCGCCGATGCCGGACGATGCCAGATAGGCCAGAGCTTTTTTCGCCATCGAACGCGGATCGCGGTTGTAAGGCTCGTTGGTGTCGGGGTTCACAACGTCGCAGAACAGGAACAGGGTGGTCTGCTGGTAGAACGGATCGATATAGGCCGTTTTCAGGTCGGGACGCAGCTTCATGTCCGACTCGTTGATCGCCTTCCAGCCGGCGATGGACGAACCGTCAAACATCGTGCCGTCTTCGAGGAACTCTTCGTCGACCAGACCGATGTCAAAAGTGACGTGTTGCATTTTGCCGCGAACATCAGTGAAACGAACGTCAACATATTTGACGTCCTTTTCCTTGATGAGGTTTAGAATTTCATTTGCAGTCATTTTGAGACGCCCCGAAACCTTGAGTTTAATAATAAAGAGAAGTTAGACGGCCTGTGGGCCGGATTCTCCGGTTCTAATGCGCACGACATCGATAATGTCGCTTACAAAAATTTTGCCGTCACCGATTTTACCAGTACGGGCAGCGGTCTGGATGGCTTCCAGAGCTGCGGGCGCCAGATCGTCGGCTACGACGAGTTCGATTTTGATCTTCGGCAGAAAATCAACGACATATTCCGCACCCCGGTAGAGTTCGGAATGTCCCTTCTGGCGGCCATATCCCTTGGCTTCCAGCACGGTCATACCTTGGACACCGATTTCCTGAAGGGCTTCCTTCACTTCATCGAGTTTAAAGGGCTTAATGACAGCTTCGATCTTTTTCATGAGCAATCCTGAAACGAGCGACCGTTCAATCGCGTAACTTGTTTGCATTGCGCAAGAATGCAAGAAAGTTTTACAAAAGTCCGGCTCACATGACTGAAAGAATTCATTACTTTGCGTGAAATGATGTGGCAAGGCATAAGATGCAAAGCGTACAGATTTCAAAACAAAAATCGCGCTTCAGGTCATTTCAGGTCTGAATAGGCGAATTTCAGACATAATCCGCAGTTCAAATGATGTAATTCTGGCGAAGTAATTGCTTTTGAAATCGTTTTAACGCGCTTAGCCGCATATTGGGCGCCCTTAGCTGCTGATTTCAGATTTACACCGTGTCTGCGAAGGATTTGTGGCGCATTATATTATTTGTCCGTGGCGCTTTGTTGTGAACGTTCGCAATAAAGTCCTTGTCAATCGCACCTGATCCGTCTATCGCCAGTGCCAATGCGGTCGTGGCGGAACTGGTAGACGCACTGGGTTTAGGTTCCAGCGCCGAGAGGCGTGGAGGTTCGAGTCCTCTCGACCGCACCAAATTTCTCTCCGATAAATTTGGATTTTTAATGGAGCGCAGCGGCGAGGCCGCTTGGCGGCGCGCAGCCTGCGCTCCCACTTGGTCGCTAGTCGCTTCGCTCCAGTTCGAGACTTTGTCGTAAAAACGAACAATCGAGGCAACCAGTCGGGCGCTGTGAATGCTTTCCGGCTAAACCGGCTTAGAGACCATCAGCCAGAATACGACGACAATCGCCGGAAAGGCGAGGCTGCCCAAGGTAATCCACCAGCGATCTAATCGCCAGTATCGCTCAGGTAATGCCGTGCCGGTATCAACGGCAATTCGTGCCATGTCACGCATTTTGATTTGCATCCACACCACGGGCACCCAACACGCGCCTGCGAAGACGTAGAGCAAAAGCCCCCATAATATCCAGAGATCGGCCAAGCTGTAGCCAGCCATGTGCACCATATAAAGTCCGCTAAAAAGCTGCACGATCACCGCAGGCGTCGTGAACAGCCAATCGGCAATGACCACATGGCGCACAGCGAAATAAATATCGCGCGTGTCGCGGCTGCGGTTGGCCATGAACATGTAAAAGGCGCTGCCTATGCCTGTGCCAAACAGTATGGTCGAACTTAAGACATGCACCCATTTGATCAGTTCGTAGCTCATGGTTTTCCTTTACCTGCGAAGCTGCTGGAGACGGAAGGTTTAATACGCTATATCAAACAGATTGTTATAAGGGGAAGCTTAGACGTGCGTGATGATCCTGATCCCGAAGGCGTCTGGTTTATTTATGATGGCGATTGCCCAGTCTGCGCTATGTCGGCGGAAATAGTTAAATTAAGGCGGAATTTTCGGCTGCACCTTATCAATGCCCGCGATGAGGGGGCGCATGATTTTGTTAAGCAGATCGATGAGGCCGGTTTTGATCTGAATCAGGGCATGGCCATTATTTATCAATCGCAAATCTATATCGGGGACGAGGCCTTGGCCTTGATTGCGGCCTTGAGCGATGATCGGCGGGGCTGGGGCTGGATCGTTCATCATATCTTTAAGTCCAAAACGCGGTCGCGGGTGATGTATCCGTTTCTGCGGGCGTTTAGAAATGGATTGCTGGCACTAAAAGGTGTGCGTCCCATTGATATGAAGGTGAGCCCGCGTGACCAATAAGCCGATCTTTCAATCTGTATTCGGAACTGCCTGGGAGAGGTTGCCGCCGGTTTTCAAAGCGCATTATGCCAACCGGCCATTCAGTAACGACAAGGTGCAGGTGGAGGGACTCATGAAGGTCGAACTGTCAGCCTTGGCAAAACTTCTGTCGCCCCTGATGCGGTTGACTAAGGCCTTAGTGCCGCAGGCGGGCTATAATATTCCGGTGACCGTAACCTTCAGTAGTGAACCTGATGGAGACGGGTTTCGCTTTGATCGGGCATTCAGATTTCCCGCTCGAAAGCCCTATCACTTTCGCTCGCGCATGGTGACTGCCGGTGAGGGCGATATTATTGAGTGGATGCCTTCGGGTATAGGCTGGCACGCGCGATATGGCTTTGATGGTGAAAAGGTGACGATGCACCATAAGGGGTACAAGATGCGTGTGTTGGGAGTGACATTGCCGATCTCGCTGGAATGGTTGATCGGGCGTGGCTATGCCGAAGAGCGG
Source organism: Asticcacaulis machinosus (assembly GCF_028550435.1). Classification (GTDB taxonomy): domain Bacteria; phylum Pseudomonadota; class Alphaproteobacteria; order Caulobacterales; family Caulobacteraceae; genus Asticcacaulis; species Asticcacaulis machinosus. The sequence goes on from NZ_JAQQKV010000001.1 coordinate 192,560, forward strand.
GCCATAGATGACGTGCAGTTTGAGATGTATATGGATTTGAGACACATCTGGTTCGGCCGCATCTACGCCTACAGCGGTACATTCACGGTCACAGACATGCGTTTAAGTTAATGGGTAAAGTTCTGATACTTGGGGGATATGGCAATTTCGGTAAGCGCATTGCTGAGGCTCTGATCCGGACAGATGTGCCTGTGGTCATTGCTGGGCGCGATCTGTCTAAGGCGCAGGCCTTGGCCGCACGGCTTAAAAATATAGTGCCGCACGCTGATGTGGCGGCGGCTTTGATCAATATTGACGATGGGCTGGTTGAGGCGCTGAAAAATCTGCCTCCAAAGGTCGTAGTCAATACGATTGGGCCGTTTCAGGGGCAGGATTATCATGTCGCCCGCGCCTGTATCGCTGCGGGCGTTCATTATATCGATCTGGCCGATGGCCGGGAGTTTGTCGCCGGCATTGCTAGTCTTGATGAAGAGGCCAAGGCTGAAAATCTTTGTGTCATCAGTGGCGCCAGCACGGTGCCGGGTTTATCGTCGGCTGTGGTTGAGCGCTACCGTCACCGGTTCAATGAGATTGAAACAATGATGTACGGCATCAGTCCGGGCCAGAAGGCCGAGCGGGGACTGGCGACCACGAAGGGCATACTAAGTTATGTCGGCAAAAAGCTAAAACCCGCACGGGGGCAGGTTGGTGCGCGATATGGCTGGCAGGATCTTTACCGCCAAACCTACCCTGAACTGGGGGGCCGTTGGATGGCGAATTGCGATGTGCCGGATCTCGATCTGCTGCCTGAGGCTTATGATATAAAGTCGATCCGGTTTTCAGCGGGACTGGAGCATCCCTTGCTGCATCTGGGGCTATGGAGCTTAAGCTGGCTGGTGCGGATAGGTTTACCTATTAAGCTTGAGCGGCACGCGGCCTTAATGCTGCGGATGAGTGATCTGTTCAATGGTTTGGGCACCGCCGATGGAGGCATGCACGTCGTTTTACGCGGAACTGCCTCAGATGGACAACCGCGTGAAGTGCGCTGGTTTATCATTGCCCGCAACGGCGATGGCCCGCAAATCCCTTGTGTGCCCGCGATCATACTGGCGCGACGGCTGGCGCAAAATGACCGGGCAGTAGCGGATATCGGCACAGGCGCAAAGGCCTGTGTCGGCTTGGTCAATATTGACGATTATCTGACCGAACTCAGCCGGTTTGACATGAAGACGCACCACTTTGAAGATTAATTTGAGCGATAAAAATCGTCTAATTCGTCTGGGCTAGGCTCGTAGGGTTTACGGCCATAATAGATGTCTTCATCCAACTCGCCTTCCGTCCTGGCGACGGCCAGGGCGACCACGGAATCACTGATGACGTTGATGGTGGTGCGGGCCATATCCATGATGCGGTCGACCGGCAGGATAAAGCCGACAATCAGGGCGACCTGTGCCGGTGTGGCGCCAAAGGTTTGCAAAACGACGGCGGCCAGAAACAAAGAGGCTGACGGGATGCCTGCGGCGCCGATCGCGGATATGGTGGCGGTCACCACAATCATGGCGTAGTGGCTTAAGGTCAGTTCATAGCCAAAGATGCGCGCTGTAAAAACGGCCAGAATCCCTAAGTATAGCGCTGTCCCGTCCATATTTATGGTCGCCCCCAGCGGCAGGGTTGAACCGGCAATCGACCGATTGACCCCCAGCTTTTGGGTGGTGCAGGCGATGGTGACGGGCAGGGTGGCGTTGCTGGAAGCTGTGGAATAGGCGACAGCGGCCGCATCGGCAACGCCCTTGAAAAATCGGCTCAGTGGCAGGCGCAGCCAGAGTTTTATAATCACCGTATAGGTTATGATCATGTAGGTGAGTAGCGCCAGGTACACGCACGCAATTAGCAATAATATGGATTTGAAGGCTTCTAGTCCCTGACTGGCGACCGTATAGGCGATCAAAGCGAATACGCCTATTGGGGCGAATTCCATGACAATCTGGGTAACCTTGAGCATGGCCTCTGATGCGGCGGTAAACACATCGCCCGCAAGCTTTGCCGACGGCCCCGCCAGAATGATGCCGATACCGAATATAACGGCGAAGAATATGATGGCCAGAACATCCCCTTCAACCAGCGCCACAACCGGGTTTTGGGGAATGACTTCCAGTAGTCGTTCACGTAAGGATGGATTGTCGGAAGCCAGCGGTGTGGCCTCAGTCGTCTCAAAGCTGATGCCTTGGCCCGGCTGAAAAATATTGCCGAATATCAGCCCGACTATATTCGCGCACACGGTCATCAGCAGATAAAGCCCGATGGTTTTCAGCCCGACCGTCCCAAGCTTTTTCGGATCGCCTAAGGCGACGACCCCGGCCACCAGTGTCGTGAAAATCAGCGGCACGATCAGCATCCGCAACAGACGCATGAAGACATCGCCGAAGGGGCCGAGATAGGTCTTGATCCAGTGGGTGGCAACGCTTTTGGCTTCGTCGGGGGCAATGCCAATATGCAGCCCCCAATAGATCAGCGCATGTTGCAGGCCATAACCCGTGATGACGCCAAGGACGAGCGCCAGCATGACCCGCCCCCACAAAGGTATGCTAAACCACCATTTGAACACTGAACGTCTCCTGGTCTTATCATACAGAATGGAACTGTGGCATAAGTACGGGGTTGCGGCAATTAGGATCGCAGGGTGGCGACGTCATGAAATCCGCCCAAAAAGCAACAAATGCGGCTATATACCGTTGACCTTGAGGCGAATAATGCCATAGATGCGCATCTTTGAATTTCCGCCCGCGCGTGTTGTGCGGTCGGTCGTGTTTTGTCTGAATTGTGCGTCCGGTTAGTGTTTTGAATTATTCAAGATATTGGGGCTGGAAAGGGCGCGGTTCTAAAAGGTACTGAAAATCGATGCAAGTCGTTGAAAAACTGAATGAAGGCCTGTCGCGCGTCTACGAAGTCACGATCGCTAAAGATCAACTGACGCAAAAGCTGAACGCCAAGATCGCCGAAGTCGCGCCGAAAATGAACGTGAAGGGCTTCCGTCCCGGCAAGGTGCCGCCGGCCCACGTCAAGAAGCTGTATGGCAAGGAATTGATGAGCGAAATTCTTCAGGAGACGCTCACCGAAACAACCCAGTCGGCGCTGGATCAAAATAAAGTGCGTCCGGCCAGCCAGCCTGAACTGACGCCGCTGGGTGATATTGATGCGGTCATCAAGGGCGAATCTGATTTCGCTTATCAGATCGCGGTTGAGCAAATGCCCGATTTCGAGCCGGTTGATGTGGCTGGCCTTGAACTGACCCGCCCGGTCTATGAGCCGACCGAAGAGGAAATCAACGAAGCCCTGAACGGCATCGTGTCGCAGCAAAAGCAGTATGAGCCCAAGGGCGGCAAAGCGCCTAAGGCGGCTGATGGCGATAAGCTGAATATCGATTTTGTCGGCAAGATCGACGGCGAAGTGTTTGACGGCGGCTCGATGGAAGGCGCTGATCTGGTCATCGGTTCCGCCCAGTTTATTCCGGGCTTTGAAGAGCAACTGATCGGCGCCAAAAAAGGCGAAGAGCGCGTTTTGAACGTGACCTTCCCTGCCGATTACGGTGCGGCCAATCTGGCGGGCAAAGAGGCGACCTTTGAAACCAAGGTCAACGAAATTTCTTCGCCTAAGGATGCCGTGGCTGACGATGAGTTCGCCAAGGGCCTCGGTCTCGAAGGTCTGGACGCGCTCAAGGGCCTCCTGAAGACCCAGATCGAACAGCAGTACAAGACTGCTGCCCGTTTCAAGATGAAGCGCGCTCTGCTTGACATCCTTGATGAAAAGCATTCGTTCGATCTGCCGCAAAAGATGCTGGACGCTGAATTTGCCGGTATCTGGCAGCAGGTTGAGCAGGACAAGGCCGCAGGGCAGCTGTCCGAAGAAGATGCCGGTAAGTCGGACGACGAACTGAAGGGCGAATACCGCAAGATCGCCGAGCGCCGCGTGCGTCTTGGCCTCGTGCTCGCTGAAATCGGCACTCGTCAGAACGTGACCGTGTCTGATCAGGAACTGGCTCAGGCTATCGCTCAGGAAGCCCGCAATTATCCGGGCCAGGAGCGTCAGGTGTTTGAATATTTCCGTTCGAACCCGGCCGCCTCCGCCCAGCTTCGTGCGCCGCTCTATGAAGAAAAGGTCGTTGATGCGATCTTTGAACTGGCCAAGGTATCGGAAGCGCCGATTACTAAAGAAGAGCTTCTGGCGGAAGACGACGCTTAAGCGTCGTCAATTCGCAGCTTGAATTAAATGAAAAAGAAGCAGGGGACTTTCCTCTGCTTCTTTTTTTGCGCTTGAAAAGCTGTGGGTAAATTGCCAGTTTGTAAAAGGGGTTCGCGGGGTGTCCACTTTCGTTTAAGAGTTTTAACCCTATATACGAATCCACAAGCCAATTTTGATCAGGGGCAATTATGCGCGATCCTATCGACAATCTGACTATGAATCTGGTGCCTATGGTGGTGGAGCAATCCAGCCGCGGTGAGCGCGCCTACGATATCTTCTCGCGTATGCTGAAAGAACGCATCATCTTTTTGACCGGCCCGTTCGAAGACGGTATGGCCAGCCTGATCTGCGCGCAGCTTCTTTTCCTTGAGTCGGAAAATCCGAAAAAGGAAATCGCGATGTACATCAATTCGCCCGGTGGTCAGGTGACCTCGGCCCTGGCGATCTATGACGTCATGCAGTACATTAAATCGCCGGTATCAACGGTCTGTATCGGTATGGCCGCATCCGCAGGATCGCTGATCCTGCAAGCCGGTGAAGCCGGTCAGCGTTTCTCCCTGCCAAATTCCAAGATCATGGTGCACCAGCCTTCGGGTGGCGCGCGCGGTATGGCGTCGGATATTGAAATTCAGGCCGAAGATATCCGCAAGACTAAGAAGCTGCTCAACGAAATCTACGTCAAGCACACCGGCCAAAGCTATGAGACGATCGAGCGCACGCTGGATCGCGACCGCTACATGACCGCTTTGGAAGCCAAGGAATTTGGTCTGGTCGACCACGTTTACGAAAAGCGTACCGATACGCTCGAAGTCGTTAAGTAGGCTTGCCCGTAAAGACTCTGTAATACCCCTTGTCGGCGGCTTTGATCATCTCAAAGTCGCCGCTTGTGTCTCCGAAGGCTGTCGCGAGTTGCATTGATTCGCCGTAAGCCGCTTTGAGGCGCGCAACCTTTTCGGGGCCTCGGCAGTTCAGTCCGTCGAGGTCTGGCAGCAGCCGGTTGTCAGCAGAAAATCCGAGCTTAGTGCCGATTACCCGGTCAGCCTCCAGATATGTCCCGAACGCGCTGACCAGAATGTCTGGTGAGGCCGTGACGATCACCCTCAATCGATCGGGCTGTTTTTGTTCGGCCCATGTGGCTAATGCGTCCGGCCTGAACAGTTTATCTTTATGGCTATCCGCGAACGCAGCGATCAGGGCTTCAAGATCAGAGCGCCTGATTCCGCCGAGTAATTTATGGATGAGCCGGGATTTTAACGCGCCTCGGTCTCTGGTCCTTATGTAGTGGCTGATAAGCGACGGGGTGGAGATAAACGCCCAAGCCAGTCTCAAATACCCGCAATGCCAGACCAGAAACGCGGTGAAACTGTCCTTATAGGTCAGGGTGCCGTCGAAATCGAAGGCGGCGATTTGAGGAGCGGGGACTTCATTTGCGGAAGGCATCAACAGGGCCGTTTATGAGTGTGGCTTTTATTCCTCATATTCGATCCTATATAGAAATTCATCCTGCTAATTGTGGTCGGGGACACGAAAACCCCAAAGGATGCGGTTGAGGCGTGGTCTAAACTGTGCATAGATCGCCTTAAGTGCCGTATGTTACGCGGATATGTAGCGAAAATAGCCTTTTTTTAATCCCTAAGAAGGCATAGTGTCGGTTTGAAGCGGGAACGTGTGTCGTACTTGGACTCACGGGCCGCGCATGAGGTGAGAAAGCGCTTATGACGAAAGCCGCCAGTGGCGATAGCAAAAGTACCCTTTACTGCTCCTTCTGCGGAAAGAGCCAGCATGAGGTGCGTAAACTGATAGCGGGGCCGACCGTCTTCATCTGTGATGAATGCGTTGAGCTGTGCATGGACATCATTCGTGAAGAGCACAAGATCGCTTTCGTGAAGTCCAAGGACGGCGTGCCGACCCCGAAAGAGATTCGTGAAGTCCTCGACGACTATGTGATTGGCCAGTCTCAGGCCAAGAAGGTTCTGTCGGTCGCGGTTCACAACCACTATAAGCGTCTGAACCATGCCGCCAAAGGCAATGATGTTGAACTGGCCAAGTCCAACATCATGCTGATCGGGCCGACCGGTTCGGGTAAGACCCTGTTGGCGCAAACCTTGGCGCGCATCATCGATGTGCCGTTCACTATGGCCGACGCCACGACGCTAACCGAAGCGGGTTATGTCGGTGAAGACGTTGAAAACATCATCCTGAAGCTGCTGCAAGCGGCTGATTATAATGTTGAGCGTGCTCAGCGCGGCATCGTCTATATCGACGAAGTTGATAAGATTTCACGCAAGTCTGACAACCCATCGATCACCCGTGACGTGTCGGGCGAAGGTGTTCAGCAGGCGTTACTCAAGATCATGGAAGGCACGGTTGCCAGCGTTCCGCCGCAAGGTGGTCGCAAGCATCCGCAGCAGGAATTCCTGCAAGTGGACACGACCAACATCCTGTTCATCTGCGGAGGCGCGTTTGCCGGTCTGGAAAAGATCATTTCCGGCCGTGGTAAAGGCACATCGATCGGATTTGGCGCCACGGTTAAGGATCCTGAAGAGCGTCGTCTGGGCGAAGTCCTGCACCAGGTTGAGCCTGATGACCTGATGAAGTTCGGTCTTATCCCGGAATTCATTGGCCGTCTGCCGGTTCTGGCCACGCTGGAAGATCTTGATGAGGCGACCCTCGTCAAGATTCTGACTGAGCCGAAAAACGCCCTGATCAAGCAATATGCCCGTCTGTTCGAGATGGAAAACGTCACCCTGACCTTCACGGAAGAGGCACTGTTTGCTGTCGCCAAGAAGGCCATTGTCCGTAAGACCGGCGCGCGGGGTTTGCGCTCTATCCTTGAGGCCATTCTGCTCGATACCATGTACGAACTGCCGAACATGCAGGGCGTCGAAGAGGTGGTGATCAATGGCGAAGTCGTTGAAGAACGGGCGCAACCGCTGCTGATTTACGCTGAAAAACGTGGCGGTGGCGCAGCTTAAGGCCATTCAAGCTAAGTGGTAAAAACAGCTCCGGAAACGGGGCTGTTTTTTTACATTTAATGTTCTTGATTTGTTCTGACGTGGTGTTAGCATGATGTATGCCTATTCCGACGCTCAGAACCGATCTTATTACTGACGAAAACGCCCTGCCGAACAGGTTGCGTAAAGGGCGGGGCTCAGTGTCAAACCGTACCAGCGGACGGTTCGATGCGCCGGATCTCTATGACATCGACGATGGCTGGACGCATGAGGAAAGGGCAGGATTTGAGCAGCTTAAAACCATTCTGGGCGTTGATACCGCGCGCAAAATCATTACGCGCAATGCCTCGCCCGATATCGGTTTTGACCGGTCTATTAATCCGTACAAAGGCTGCGAGCACGGTTGCATTTACTGTTTTGCACGTCCCAGCCATGCCTATCTTGATCTGTCACCGGGCATAGATTTCGAGACGCGCATTTTCCGTAAACCTGATGCCGCCAGACTGTTGCGGCAGGAATTGTCCGATCCGCGCTACAAACCCGCGCCGTTGATGCTGGGGATCAATACCGATGCCTATCAGCCGACCGAGCGAATGGAACGCATTACCCGTAGTCTGCTTGAGGTGCTGTTTGAGTTTCGCCATCCTGTACATCTGATTACCAAATCCGCCTTGATCCAGCGTGATATGGATATTCTGGGGCCTATGGCGGCGTTGCGGCTTGTCACGGTAATGTTGTCGATCACGACCCTGGACCGGCATCTGGCGCGGATTATGGAACCAAGAGCCGCTACCCCTCAGCGACGGCTGGAAACCGTGCGGGCTTTGCGCAATGCGGGTATCCCGGTCGGGGTTATGGTGGCGCCCATCATCCCCGGCCTGACTTGCCATGAAATTGAGAGCCTTGTGAAGGCGGCGGCCAACGCGGGTGCCGCAAAGGCGGGCTATAATCTGGTGCGGTTGCCCTATGAGATCAAAATCCTATTCGAGGAATGGCTAAGGCTTAATTTTCCGGATCGGGCCAATAAGGTACTTAATCATATTCGCCAATGCCGGGATGGCAAATTAAATGACCCTAATTTCGGTAGCCGAATGACGGGGCAGGGGCCTTATGCGGCCCTGATCGCCCAAAGGTTCGCGCTGGCCGTCAAACGCCACGGACTGAACTGGAAGCCGAGTAATCTCGATTACAGTCAGTTCCGCGGCGGTGATCCTCAGATGACTTTATTTTAAGAGCGTTTAAAGCTTGACCGTCGCGCCGCCGTTGTCGGCGCTTTTGTACATAGCCTGAATGATGCGCATGTCGCGCAGGCCCATTTCTCCGGGGGTGCGGTGAGGCTTGCCGGTTAGGGCTGCCGTCGAGAAGCCATCGAGCTGAGCGGCAAACTGCACCAGAGAATCGCCGGCGCGGATCGGGCGGGTGGCATCCGTATGGATAACGCCGCCAATGCTGTTGTAATCCGTGGCAGGGTTGAGCGCGATGTAGCCCTTGGTGCCCAATATCCGCTGCTGGCTGGTATAGGCAAAGGTGTAGGACGATGAGCCTTGGGCGGTGATGCCGGATGCAAACATCAGGCGCCAGTCAACGCCGCCTTCGACTTCGGTAAAGCGCGGATCACCTGCTGGGGTGGTGTAGACGGCAGAGACGGCAATCGGTGGTTCATCGACATACATCAGGCAGCCGTTTAGCGCATAGATGCCGATGTCATACATCGACCCGCCACCGCCGAGCGCCTTTTCAAGACGCCATTTGACCGGTGGATAGGCGGGGTTAGCCGGAAAGCCGGTTTCGCCTGAGAAATAGCGAATATCTCCGATTTCGCCGGCGCGCAGGCGGCGCAGGGCTTCCATATTGTTGGGCTCGAAATGAACACGATAGGCCACGCCCAGTTGCCGGTTGGCGGCCTTGGCGGCGGCGACCATCGCCTCACATTCTTCGACGGTTGAGGCCATCGGCTTTTCGCACAGCACATGCTTGCCGGCTTTCAGTGCGCGGATAGTGTATTCGGCATGCAGGCCGACGGGTAGAGCGATGTAGACGCAATCGATGTCTTTATCATTAGCGATCTTGTCGAAGTTTTTGTAATCATAGAACTTATTGACCCCGTACCGCGCCCCGACATCGCGGGCTTTTTCAGGGTTGCCGGAGACGAGCGCCGTCACCGCAGACTGAGACGCGGCTTGTAAGCCCGGCAGCACCTGACCAATGGCAAACGAGCCCAGCCCTACGACGGCATAGCCCATGCGCTTAGCGGGCGGTTCCGGCATTTTAGGGTTACCCAAAAGTGGCTGGCCCTTGGCAACCACTTCGGCCTGCGCGGCTCCCGCTACGGACGCAGCAAGGGGGGCGGCGCTGGCACCCAATAACAGCCGGCGACGATCGATCTCAAATCCGCTCATGATTGGCTTCCCTGATAATTTTGGCCTGATGGTTCTAGTTGGACGTTAGCGTTACCATTGTTTCAAGAAAGGTCAATTCGGACGGTATTTATCGCCGCAGTTTTTGAGAGCGGGTAATGGTCTGATCCAGAGTTTGCAAAAACTGCGAGCGGTTGGCAGCTGAAAACGGCGGCGGGCCGCCAGTGATTTCGCCGGTTGAGCGGATGTGTTCCATGATAGAGCGCTGGGCCAGGGCGACGCCTATTGAGTCCTTGGTAAAGGCGCGGCCATTGGGGGCAATGGCATAGGCGTCTTTGGCTAATACTCTGGCCGCTAAAGGGATGTCGTTGGTGATCACGATATCTCCGGCCACAGCCTGATCGGCGATCCAGTCATCGGCAATGTCAGGGCCGGCATCGACGATCATTCGGTGAATGAGCGGTGATTTGGGGATCTGAATAAAACTGTTGGAAACCACAAATACGGACAAGCTGTATCGGGCTGCGACCTTATAGGTCTCCTCCTTTACGGGGCAGGCGTCGGCATCAATGTAGATAATCATGGGCATGTCAGGTTCATATCAGGCCCGTTAAGCCATGTCCCTTGAATATTATCCGACCTATCCCACATAGAATTCAGGCTCATCCACAGTATCTGATATAGCTCAGGGCTTAGTGCCGGGCGAACAGGCTATCGGATGAGGCCTGAATCACTCTAACCTTGCAGGGCTTGGGGAAACGGGCTTTATTGTCTTTACGGAGATTTAGCTACGGCTCAGGTTTCCTGATCAGGAGTATGTAATGTTTGATGTTTTGACAATTCCGGTTCTGCCGCTGCGCGATATTGTGGTTTTTCCGCACATGGTTGTGCCGCTGTTTGTCGGCCGGGATAAGTCAGTGCGTGCCCTTGATGAGGTCATGAAGGGCGATAAGCAGATCCTGCTGGCGACGCAAAAAAATTCCTCCGATGATGATCCTGAAGCCGACGCCATCTACGATATTGGTGTGCTGGCCAACGTGCTGCAGTTGCTGAAGTTGCCGGACGGCACGGTAAAAGTGCTGGTCGAAGGTAAGTCGCGCGTGAAAATCAAGCGCTTCACCAAAACCGACAGCTATTATGAGGCCGAATCCTACGCGCTGGAGCCCAGCCTGTCGGAAGGCCCTGACCTCGAAGCTTTGGTGCGCGCGGTCTCTGAGCAGTTTGAAAACTATATCAAGCTGAACAAGAAAATCCCTGCTGAGGCCGTAGCAACCCTGGCTGAAATTTCCGATCCGGACGTATTGGCCGATTCCATCGCCGCCCATCTGGTGATCAAGATTTCCGATAAGCAGAACCTGCTGGAGCAGCTTTCGGTCACCAAGCGCCTTGAGAAAATCTATGCCCTGATGGAAGGCGAAATCTCTGTCCTTCAGGTCGAGAAGAAAATCCGCTCGCGCGTCAAGCGCCAGATGGAGAAGACCCAGCGCGAATATTACCTGAATGAGCAGATGAAGGCCATTCAGCGCGAATTGGGTGAGCAGGACGAGGGTAAGGACGAACTGGTCGAACTTGAGAAAAAGATCAAGGCGACCAAACTGTCCAAAGAGGCCCGCGATAAGGCGATGGCTGAACTGAATAAGCTGCGTCATATGTCGCCCATGTCGGCGGAATCGACGGTGGTGCGCAACTACCTCGACTGGCTGCTGGCTATCCCGTGGGGTGCCGCCAAGACCAAGCCGATCAAGCTGGATAAGGCTGAGGAAATCCTCGATGCCGATCACTATGGTCTTGAAAAGGTCAAGGAGCGCATTCTTGAGCACTTAGCCGTGCAAGCGCGCATGGGCACCCTCAAAGGCCCGATCCTGTGCCTTGTTGGCCCTCCGGGTGTCGGTAAGACGTCGCTCGGTAAATCGATCGCCAAGGCGACGGGGCGGGAATTTGTGCGCATCTCATTAGGCGGGGTACGTGACGAATCCGAAATCCGCGGTCATAGGCGAACCTATATCGGCTCCATGCCCGGCAAGATCATTCAGTCGATGAAAAAGGCCAAAACGACCAACGCCTTCTTCCTTTTGGATGAAATCGACAAGATGGGCGCTGACTGGCGCGGTGATCCGGCCTCGGCCCTGCTTGAGGTGCTGGATCCGGCGCAAAATTCAACCTTCAACGACCATTATCTGGAGGTCGATTATGACCTCTCCAAGATCATGTTCGTGACGACGGCCAACTCGCTCAACATGCCGCAGCCTCTGCTTGACCGGATGGAAATCATCCGCATCCCCGGCTATACTGAGGATGAAAAGGTTGAGATTGCCAAGCGTCATATCCTGCCGGTACTGGCCAAAGAACACGGTTTGTCGGCTGAGGAATGGATTGTGCCGGAGCAGGCCATTCGTGACCTGATCCGCTATTACACGCGTGAAGCGGGCGTGCGCTCATTGGAGCGTGAACTCGGCAATCTGGCGCGTAAGACGATCCGCGATCTGGCCAAGGAGAAGGTCAAATCGATCACGGTTGGTGATGAGCGTCTGGCCAAATATGCCGGTGTGCGCAAATATCATTATGGCGCAACCGATGAAGAAGATCTTGTCGGTATGGTCACGGGCTTGGCCTGGACGGAGTTTGGTGGCGATATTCTCACCATCGAAGCCATCAAAATGCCCGGTAAGGGCGGCATGAAGGTCACCGGCAATCTGAAAGAAGTCATGAAGGAATCGGTCTCTGCGGCCAATTCTTACGTGAAGGCCTTGGCACCGAAGTTTGGTATCCTGCCGCCGGTGTTCGATAAAACCGATGTCCACGTCCACGTCCCGGAAGGGGCTACGCCAAAAGATGGTCCATCGGCCGGTGTGGCTATGGTCACGGCCATGGTGTCGGTTCTGACCGGCATTCCAGTTCGCAAGGACATCGCTATGACAGGTGAAATCACCCTGCGTGGGCGGGTGCTGGCGATTGGCGGTCTGAAGGAAAAGCTGCTGGCGGCGTTACGTTCCGGTATCAAGACCGTACTGATACCGAAAGAGAATGAGAAAGACCTGATTGATCTGCCGGCCAATGTGAAGTCGGGTCTGGAGATCATTCCGGTATCTCTGGTTGAGGATGTCCTGAAACATGCCCTGACCAAGCCGCTCGAATCTATTGAGTGGGTGGAGCCGGTGGTGGTCGCAGGGGCTGCGGTTGCTGCCATTGATGATCCGGACGCACTCACCGCACACTAAAAGCGCGTCCCGTTACAATCAGGCCGGTCTGTTTCTCGCGAATCAGACCGGCTTTTTTGTGCGCCGCATCACGGACGTGTAACGATAAGAAAATGGCCGTGAGGTATAAAAAGACGATAAAATCGCCTGAAACCCTTAAAAAAACACGGTTTGCGGTGCAAAAAATGCAATTTGGCTTTTGACCTGACGGTTTTTTTGTAGTCTCTATCGGTTTCGCCTTCGAAGGGCACGCTGAAAGTGAGTCGTGCCGTCAAAGGATAGTTTTTGGCAAACCTATACTGATGGTAGGGAGAAAATATATGACGACGAAAGCTGAACTCGTGGCATCGATTGCCGAACAGGCCGGCCTGACCAAAGAGCAAGCCAAGAAGGCACTCGACGCTTTTACCGACAGCGTTTCGGATGCTCTCAAAAAAGGCGAAGAAGTCCGTCTGGTGGGCTTTGGCACCTTCCTGGCCGTCAAGCGCGAAGCCGGCACGGCTCGCAACCCGCGCACCGGTGAAACGGTTGCTCGTCCGGCCAGCACGACCGCACGCTTCCGCGTCGGTGAAGGCCTGAAGTCCGCTCTTAACGGCTAAGACTTATTTGAGACGGTTTTCGCTGCGCGCACCTCTGATGGGGATAAATGCGCATCAGACCGCTTCAATGACTTGACTTCTGAAGCGGAGGCGGGCAAAGGCTCACCTCCACTTCAGAGACCGCACAGATATATGATGTCATGCGGTTTTAAGGGGGCGATTAGCTCAGCTGGCAGAGCGGCTCGTTTACACCGAGTAGGTCGGCGGTTCGATCCCGTCATCGCCCACCAACCCCTTGATTCCATTGAATTTTCCGAAAATAATCGTCGAAATGAGGCGCTTTGTTGCCCCGTTTTGTATCACCAGACGATTTCCGGACAGCCAATTTCCATAATAGAATCAAACAGTAACGGACAGGCGACTGTTGCCCCGTTCAGTAGCACCGCCGGGCAAAGCCGGGCCTCCCGACTGTTTGGGCATCGTCGGACGACATCATCCTCAAAAACAATGGCCAAACCATCGATCCACGGTTCGTCGAGACCGTCCGGGATGGTCGAAACAGATCGCCCCGGAAATGACCGGCGCACATCATCTTCTCAAAAGCATGGGATGTTCGTCAGGGGACGATCCTTCTATGTTCGATGGAAAATCCCCTCACGACTCCAACCCATTATCGGGCAGTCACATTTCGTTCGGTCGTTGAAGACAGGACGATGGGCCGATGCTGTCCGGATGATCCGGGTAGTCAGTGTGGACTTCGAAAACATGCTCAGGAAGGCCGAAGGAGCGTCTGCGGTAAGCGTCTCGTTCATTTCGACCCCAGCGCCCCACGAGATCGTTCAAGCCGGTCCAAGCCCTATCTCACAGCCAATAGACGATGGGATGACGCTTCAACAGGTCTTCGACATGTTCATGAGCGATCCGTCGAAGAAACGAGCATGGACGACGATGGCACGATACCGTGAGACCATGGGAGTGGTGTTCGAGGTTATTCCGCCCGACACGCCTATCAAAAAGGTTGATCGCGTCCTATGTCGGCAGGTGTTGGAAATGGTTCAATGGCTTCCGGCCAACGCTACGAAACCCGTGCGTAGCCAATCTTCAATCAACGCTCCTGTAAAAGCCTATGTCCTTCAAATGTTGGGTTACGTGATGTCGCAAGCAATCCCTTGCACGGTCTGCATTTGCGTCACTGAACCCGTGAGATAAATTGTCTCATGCAAAGGCTGGTCTGTCGAAGTATCCGGGACACTTTTTTCACGAGATTGACCCGGCCAAATGAACCGGCTGAACACAAACGCATGATGGCAAATATCGATGCGGAATTTCAGGACGTGGCTGACACGCATGAAATCTGCCGCATTTATTATATCATGGCGAAAGAGGGGCTGGTTCCATCCGTAGGCTATTCCTACGCATTTCCGTAGGTCTGAAAAAGCCCGCCGTTCGTGCGGCGGGCTTCCATCATGCGATCCCGACGTTCTCCGCTACCGCCTTGATGATCTGCCGGGCTTGCGCGTCGGTCAGATTCTTTCGCGCCGATCCGTTCCGTCGCCAGTCATCAAGTTCGTCGATCTCGATTTCATATTCATCGAAAAGGTAGCCGCACAAGTTCTCGAAATTTATCGCGCACCCAGTGCGGCCGACGTGCTCTTCCCAGCCTTCGATGATCTGGCGCTCCGCCATCCAGCGGGTGACGCGCCCCTCGGATCGGTGGTTCTTGAGGAACGATGCCGACAGGGCGTGAAGGACCCTGTCTAAAAACTCGAACTGGCCGCGAATGGTGACGGACAGTCCAATGTAGGCTGCGGCAACTATGAGGATCGTGAAGATGGCCGCGTTGTCGAGACCGTCCGATACCGTCTCCGGCGCGAAGACGCCAACGACGGTTTGTTGGATGGCTAACGCCGAAATTATCATGGCGAAGCCGATTGCCGCCCATACAACGACAAAGAGCTTCTGGACCGGAGAAAGGCAGTTGATCATGCAGACCTCAGCGAACTTCCATTGGCGGATGGACTATGTTGCCGCGCCCGTATTGTGCTTCGAGTAGGTTCCGCGCATCGTTGGGATTGTTAGCCTGAATGCGGACTTCACATACCTGCCCTCTGGCAGTTCGCACGTGCGCTCGAAAGTTTCTCATCGGAATAGCCTCCCTCTAAAAGCAACTTCGCTAGGCGGCGCAATTTGCCACCAAAATATAACGAATTGGAATATCTTATGGCGCAATCTACTTAACATTGGGTCAACAAGGCGACCCATGCGCAGTATCCATTCCAAGCCCTATTCGATGATTATCGATGCCTTGATCGTGGCGAGGAAGGCTGCACCCTTGACGCAGGTGGAACTGGCAAAAATCTGGGGTAAGAAACAGCCGACGATCACCAAGATTGAACAGTGCGAACGCAGAATCGATATGGCCGAGTTTCTTGAACTCTGCATCATCCTCAATACCAATCCGACTGACATCCTGCGTGAGGCGCATCTGGAAATGAAGCGTTCAATGTTGTCTAGGTAACGCTGCCTTTGACGTTATCCAGTGCTGCTGAACCAAACAGAACCGCCGCTTCTGCTTCTGTAGCAAGCCTTTCATCGAGCACTCGCAGATGGTTCTCTTCGATGTCCTGCCATTTTAGAAGATCGATCACGCGCGCTTCGACAAGCACTTCCATCGCGTATATCTGACCTGAAGCCGTCCGAATGGTTGTGAAGTCTGGCAGATCAGACAAAGCGTGCCACTGGGCCTGAGCACCGATCCGACGGTTCAGACATTGAAAAGCTTCCAAGAAATTTGGCTGACCGTCGCCTCGCGCCAAGACTCTAAAATCAATCACCCATGCAAGTTGGTTTGTCGCGCTGGAACCCATGAGAAAATTCTCGCACGGAACCCGAATCTGTCAACGCATCCAGATGTAGAAACACCCCCGCCAAAGCGAAATATGCGAAATTCATATATTTTTATATATGCGATTTTAGAATAATAATGCCGTAGTGCTCAATCACTTCATACTTACGCCGGAGGACCAACCTGTCATCACAACCTAATCTCCCCAGCTTCGACGCCTGCTTCCAGAACTGGCTCAACGCTCAGTCCGACGATGACTTGCGCCGGGCTTTGGACGAGGATCGCGGCGAGATGATCCGTGAGAGGGTGATAGCGGAGATTGAGCGGCGGACAGGAATTATGAAACCTTGATAACCTTTTCCTGTATAATATTTGATAAATTATAAGTAATTATCACGCCAAGCAATGTTTGCAGGATTTATAAATGGCGGATACGTTACCCCTTCAGGTATGAATCCATAATTTGCGCTGCTGGCCACATTGTCAGATAGCATGATACTTCCATCTATCCTTAGCCTTATGTTGCCAGAGTCAAATAAGCGGTGAATGTCGATACGTAGACAAATGCCATTATTTTCATCATCCGATCCGCCGTTCTTAACCGGGACTATGTGAGCAGCTTCGAGTATTTCAGGAATTTTTTCGCCAGTAATGAAGCAAGTCCGCTCATAAGCATTCAAAACGCGCGATCGAAATTTTGACTGTCCTGTCCGTGCTAATACAGTGGTCATTACTCGGGTGCGTTCAATTATAGATGGCAACGATGAGTGTCGAACATCGTCTACAGCCCTTGCTGCACTAGCATCGTCCTCGAAAATCGATTCCTTTGATGGCGCGCTGACTGATTCAACGTCAAACAATTCATCCATAACGAATTTTTGCTTCGAAACGTGCACTCCTGCCCCAGCTTCCAACCTCAGCAATCCAAAGTTTGCCAAGAAAAGAAGAAACTCCCTTGCAAGCCTACGGTCATTGTCCATGGGAGCGCAATCTGGCCAGCCATGAACAATAGAAGGATCAGCCCTATATCCGAATAGCATAGAAGCTATTGTATCGACAGAAGCTTTGGCACCCGCCAATGGTATTACAACCTTGACCAATTCTTCGTTGGTTAGATATGCGGCCGACGCCCCGGAATTGCGGCCTAATTTTTCAATAATTTCTAAAATCAGTTTTAACGGGCGAATTTCGAGGTTTGCTTCTCTCCACTTATCAATTTCATCGCTTGAGTAAGTTGCTACGTTGGGTAGCATCGTTTGCTGCACCATTAGTGCGGCAAACTCTGCCTGAGTAATATATCCGTCAGCTACCCGTCGTCCCAATGGCGTCAGTTGAATTAATCCTCGACGCGCCGAGGTTAAAAGCCCAGTTCCACGCCAGTATTGTCCCGAATTTCTGAACAGATTTCTGCTCGGGTCGCGCGCCAAGGTGACAGAGGACTCTGTCTCTTCTTGCACGATTTGCAATGTGTCTTTGAGTCTTGGATCGGCGAAAACCCGCCCCTCATGACGGCCAAGCGCCCGCAGCACACCAAGAAAAACTGGCGCTTCAAGTAACCCTTCGCTGGGCTGAACACTAAGCCACCGCCACTTGTAGGTATCAAATGGCTTGATCGGCGTCATGCTGCTTCCGACACGTTCGATTCTTTAACCGCTTTATTAGCACTCATGAGCATAGTGCCTATAGCTTTACCCAGCAGCGGTGGCACAGCGTTAGCTATTTGGCGATACGCGGACGTTTTAGTTCCTGCGAACACAAAGTCGTCAGGAAATGATTGAACGGCTGCAAGTTCCCGTGCCGTCATGCGGCGGTGATTGTTGGGATGGTGAAGCACCACAACGCCACCTTTTTCGTCACCTCTTGCCGTTACGGTAGGAGAAGGACGGTCTGCCTCTATGTAACGGTGCCCCAAATGCCCATTAAAACGCAACTTGTAACGAGAGCATTGATGGTTAGGGATGTTTAATCCGTCTTCAGGCTCAGGAAAATGTGCAAGGGCCTTACCGACCGTGAACCAAGGCTTTAACTTATTAACGCTTGCAGAATCCGGCGACGTATGGGTTGGCTTCGGAGGGAAAGAAAGCGTGTCTGGCACGTCTTTCCGCACACCGACAATAATTACTCTCATCCGAGCTTGGGGCACCCCGTAGTCGGCGGCGTTTACAACTTGATAGTTGACCCGGTAGCCCAACCCTTCGAACTCTTCAACAATACGCCGAAGTATTTCCCCTTTGCCGATTGAAGCCAGACCCTTTACATTTTCCCCGACAAAGTAGCGTGGTCTTTTGTCCCTTACGACGCGAACAAGCTCTCTATAGAGTGAATTGCGAGGATCACTCATGGTGCGCCCCCAATTTGCTACCGAAAACCCTTGGCAGGGGAAACCACCTACCACGACGTCACAATCTGGAATTTCAAAACTTTTAATTTCGCATATACTGCGCGTGTCTATGTGGTCGCCAATGTTATTGCGGTATGTTGATGCAGCATCTGCAAAAATGTCATTCGCCCAAACGATTTCCATACCCGCTTGGATCAATCCAAGGTCAAGCCCTCCCGCTCCAGAGAACAATGAGACGACTTTCATTACGCAACCTCTTTAAGGATTGAAGTTTTTGCAAGCTGTTGCCCTAAAGCTTTCGCAAAAAGAACAGGAACGGCATTACCCACTTGGCGGTAACAGGAGTTCATCCCTCCAATGAACTCGAATTTCAGGGGAAATGCCTGTATAAGTGCTTGTTCTCGAATAGACATACGGCGATGATTTCTTGGGTGCTGAATTGCACAAACCCCTCCCTTGCCATTGCCTCTCGCAAGAATGGTCGGGGAAGGTTTGTTTGGGTCAGTGGTTCGGTGGCCCGTAAAATTCCGGTTGGTGACTTTGTATTTTGAAAAAACGTGGTTAGGCAGCTCGTTTGTGGAGCCGGGTTCAGGTATATCTTCCAAACACTCACCAATCGTTAACCATGGCTTCAGCCCCCCGTTCATTTTTGAAGGGTCGCAATGCGTCGGGTCAGGGAAGATGAAATCTGCGGCCTCAGGCAGGTCTTGCCGCGTCCCAGCTATGATGACGCGACGACGCATTTGAGGAACGCCAAAGTCGGCCACGTTAAAAAGACGTTTAGAAACACGATACCCTGCATCGGCAAAATCGGCTTCAATTTTCTGTATCGCACGACCGCCAGCAAGGCTAAGTATGCCCCTGACATTCTCTGCCAAAAAATATAGAGGCTGTTTTTCTCTAACGATCCGCAAGAATTCGAGGTAAAGTCTGTTACGTTCATCTTCGTCGAAGCGCAACATATTGGCTTGCGAAAATCCCTGACAGGGAAATCCACCTACAACGACATCGCAATCAGGGATTTGCATCGACGAAATTTTACATATGTCGCCCAAGACGATCTCGGTTCCGATGTTGCCTTTGTAAGTGGCTACCGCATCTGCGTCGAAATCATTGGCCCAGATAATTTCATGGCCAGCTTGGATAAGTCCAAGATCAAGGCCACCAGCCCCAGAAAATAGTGATACGATCCTCATGCGGCTCGCCTTTGCTTTTTGGAAATTTCGATCATCGACGTCTGAATGGTCGGCAGCATATCGATCTGAGCACCGAGCTTTTTCTTCGCCAAATCAATCTCATATTCTTTTTGGAGATTGAGCCAGAATTCTGGGCCGACGCAAAAAAAATGGCCAAGCCGCAAGGCAGTATCGCCGGTAATTGCCCGCTGACCGTTTATTATTTCAGTTAGCCGATTAGTTGGCACCTTTATGTGCCTTGCCAGTTCAGCGGCAGCCATATTGAGGGCTTTCAGCTTCATGCCCAGCTCGACGCCCGCATGGGTGCATTCTTTTAACATGGCGACGCAATCCCAGAATCAAATCGAATCAATGAATAAGTCTTTCTTGCCGATATGCATTACGTCAAGCGTAACTCTGGCAATTATGCTCTCCGCGCAACGAGCAACTTATCTCCAACAAATCAGTTCCCTATTTGTTCCAATAATGAGCGGTTGTCAATAATTTTGGGTCAGGTAACTGGGTGTAGGTCAACCGGGAAGGAGCACCGCCTTCAAACTGCTAGATGCTTTCAGATTCTATGAAAAGTGAAATGCCGTTTGGAATTGTCTCTTTAGCACGTTTTGAAGAACCGTTGGCATCGACCGCATCGAATATCACCCTCTCTAGCTCGGCGCGTCTCTCATCGAGTTCATCGTTCCAAATTGCAACGACAGCATGGTCACTGATATTATGATCTGCCTGATATAAAGCTATAGCGCTGGCAGCTTTTTCCTCGTCGGTATAGTCATAAAGCCTGTCGGCTATATCCACAGTGATGGACATTTTCTTATCCTTAGAAGTCTCATGGCGTAATGCAGGGGCGCTATTATTAATGTATACTACGAGATAACCGCCTAATCCAAGTCCTTCAAAAGCGGCATATCCTGTCCAGCCGCAAGCAGTGGGATAGCCTTGTCGACATATGAGATAAGTGGGTCCCGGCGTTTCTGCCAGCCCTTCAATTCGGTCGCACTAAAGTCAGCCAAACGATTATACCCGGCAGCTACCGCCTTCCGCGCCCATTTCTCCACGAACTTCTTGTCGTCATTGCGTTTGGATCGTGCGGCAGACGCAGCCTTCATCTCGGCTAAGCGTTCTTCATCTGATTTCTCGACCAAGGTGGCGATCTTTCGGTTGATGGACGACATTGCGCTCGACCCCACATGGGTCAGCACGACATTATTAAAACCGTTCTTATTCAGATGTTTCTGAACCGCCTCAGCCTGCGGCTTCTCATAGAGATAGATCAGATACGGTCCTGAATGGTCCCCGTTTCGGATGGCTCCGCGCATGATCATCTGACGGATTGCCTCGGTCTCTCGCGCATCAGTGATGTCAGCCGCCGTAATGTCCGTAACCTCGGTAATGGGTTTGTCGGTCGGCGTGTATTTGGCGCTGTAGATGAACGCACATTTCGTAAGATGTCGGAATTTGTTGAGACCCATCGCCAAAGGCGCAATGAACTCGCCACCAAACCGTCCTTGGAACCGTTTCTCGACACTCCCATTGGCTGACCAGAAACCGAGGTCAGGGTCGTGTTTGGATATGTAGTCAGCAACCTCGACAATAGCTTTGAGACCATCCTCGCTGTCCCAAAAGCTCGTGCTGCCGGTGTGTGAATCGGCGAAGTAGCGTATCTCAATTTCTGGCTGGCCGGTCCGGGGACGAGATACATCGGTCTCGACCAAGTGGAAAATATGCGAGAAGAAGAATGCCATCGCGCGGTAACCCAGACTACCTTTATAATTGGATGCCGAGATATAAATCTCATTGAAAGCAGACAGATACGTCGGAGACCAGAATGAAAACCAGCGGAAGGCTTTGCGGGCCTTGAGCGCCGCGTCCTCAATGAAAACTCCGGTCGGCCGCAATGCTTCTTTGAGGAACTTTTGTGCGTCTTTACTCAGATCGTTGTGGCGCGGTTTGTTCGCGGCTACGCCGTCCATCGTATAGTGCGTCCAGCCGTTGTTGCTACCGGCCGGAACTAGGCCGTTTATGATCAGGTCGTAGGTCGCCCCTGCTTGAACCTGACCGGAGTGTAGGGTCGATGGGGCTTCATCGATCATCACGCTCCACCCTTGGAAGGCGTTGAAGGCATTCCCGATCAAGGTCTCGTGGGTGATGAACACGACGGCGTGGGGATGATGGGCATTGATCTCGTCCTTGAGCGCGACGAGTTGGTCAAAGACCTTGCCATTGGTCTTACCCCCGGAATGAAGTCTCCGGATATACGGGATCAACCCTTCCTTCTTCGCCCGCGCTTCCTGTTCTTCGGCGAGTTCGATGGTCGGACACGCAAATAGATAACGCCCCGGCGTCATGGCCGCGACATTCCTGAGCTTATCAGTTTTCCCTGCACCTTGGTTGCCGGTGATGACGTTGAGGGTTCGTTTAGCCATTGTGGTATAAGACCTTTTCAAGCAGGGTCGTGGTTCGCATGATGGTAGCATGATGCGGTTAAAAATATCTGACGGACATGTATTCTATATAAAAACGTCAGATATTTTTTGACGAGGACGGGCCTATACGAGTGGATGCCCCGGCAGGAACGAGTAAAGGCCACGACCTCATCCCGGAGGCGGTAAAGCCGCAGGCGATGCCCGGCTCCGTTCAGGCGTTGAACATGATCCTCTCAATGACTTAGACCGGCCTTGAGGCTTTGAGGATGAGTGATGCGTCGCAGCAGCCGCCATGTCAGCCCTTGAGGGGCGACCTGTTGGCCGCTGGTAGAGAACAAGCCCCTTCGACCATCCTTTAATGCGCTATTGCTCCGCTTCGCTCCACAACACCGCATACACAGCATCCCCGAAGCCACCTGTTCCCGGCTGTGCCTATGACTTGATTCAAGAAATCGAGGTCTGGAAGACCCGGCTGACAAGGGACTGTGTGGCATTATGGCCTTCGGCCGGTGCCCGGTCGCCGGGCGATGGCGATCAATGGCTCATTGTCCCGCCAGTCGGCTGCGACGCCAGCCAGCGAGAGGATCAGCGCAGGTTCCACCTGCGGTGATCATCGAGTGCTGGATCGACCACTATGATGTGCCGAAGGACTTGGTGGACATCATCGAAGGCCCGGCCTTAAACGATTGACTACCTCATGGCCAGACCGCCGTTCCTTGTTGCCTCTTCATTGCCCAGTCAAGTTCGCCGGGGCCGCAGGCCCCCCTCATGACCAGACACGCACGTCAGGACTGGGGAGTAGCATGGCCGGGTCAATCTCGTGAAAAAAGTGTCCCGGATACTTCGACAGACCAGCCTTTGCATGAGACAATTTATCTCACGGGTTCAGTGACGCAAATGCAGACCGTGCAAGGGATTGCTTGCGACATCACGTAACCCAACATTTGAAGGACATAGGCTTTTACAGGAGCGTTGATTGAAGATTGGCTACGCACGGGTTAGCACCCATGATCAGACGACCAACATGCAGATGGATGCTCTGATCGAGCATGGGGTGAAGGTCGAGGACATCTACCAAGATGTCGCCAGTGGGAAGAAGGATGATCGCCCGGCACTGATGGCCTGTCTCAAAGCCCTGCGTGAAGGCGATACGCTGGTCATCTGGAAGCTCGACCGCTTGGGCCGCGATCTGCGTCACCTGATCAACACCGTGCATGACCTGACCCACAGGGACATCGGCCTTCGTGTCCTTGCCGGGCATGGAGCCAGTATCGATACGACGACGGCGAGCGGCAAGCTCATCTTCGGCATCTTCGCCAGTCTCGCCGAGTTCGAACGGGAATTGATCCGGGAGCGCACTGTTGCCGGACTACAGGCTGCCCGCGCCCGTGGACGACTGGGAGGTCGCAAGTTCGCCCTGACACCATCTGGCTTGCGCCGGGCACAAGCCGCAATGATGCACCGGGATACGAACGTCGCCGACCTGTGCGCCGAACTGGGCATCACCCGGAACACGCTTTACAGGCTCGTCAGTCCCAACGGGCAGCTACGGCCTGACGGCGAGAAGTTGCTCAAGCTGGCCGGGAAGTGAACCTTTAAGTCCCACTTAATAGTTAGGCAGGCTTTCGTCATAAATCACCCCGGTCTGGGCGACGGAGCATAAATACATGGGCACCCACGAAGAGGAGAAAAGCCCATGCCCCAGACCTACATCACCCGAAGCGAGGAGTGGCTTCTAAGCTTCCTCCCAGCCGGTCAGTTCCATGCCGAAGATCGACAGCTTTACCACGACCATGTGTCGCCCGGTCTGATCCGGGAACTGCTCAAGCACTATGATCACGACGAGGCCATCGGCCTCCTGACCTATGTTGTTGAGAGGATCGACATCCGCCTCGACCGGGCCAAGGATCGTCGCCTCAAATACGAACTGGCCTGCTACCGCTCATGGCTGATGAACATGCGTGGCCAGATCGCCGCGACCAACCGCGCAGAACCCGCCACAGGTCGTCATACAAGCCTCATGGGAGCCGTGAAGCGTATCATCGCGGGTCAGGCTCATCCATAACGCTCCCGGTCTGAGCGTTACCCCAGCCTCCCGGAGCCTGTCTCCAATAACCCGGCTTCGGGCGGTCTTTATAAACACGATACGCTTCCCCAGTCGGCGCGTTGCATGGTTCAATAAGGCATCCTTAGAAAACGGATCGCTTAATGAAAACCGAAGAAAATCAACATCATAGACAACCCGTCATCGCCCACCAAATATACTTCCCTCCAAAGTCCCTCGCTATGCTCGCTGTACTTTGTCGCGGGTAAGAACGGAAAAATCAGCTCGAAGCGGTTCTTCGCTGATTTTTGCTTTTTTATTATCCGTCTCAGTTTGTCGGTGTGCCGCTATGAAAGCGGAACTCTGTATCTGGAGCGGAAATCAGCGCCTGCTCAACCGGGCGGATGGCTTTGATACGATCTGCCACATCATCGGCATCACCATAAAGATGCGCTAGCTTCAGATAGCCGGTGAAGTGCCGCCCCTCGCTTTCCAGCAAGCCTTTGTAGAATTTTCCCAGCTCGTCATCCAGATGAGGGTAAAGCGCGTTAAAGCGTTCGCAAGATCGCGCCTCGATAAAGGCTGAGATCACCAGTATATCGGTCAGCATGCCGGGCTCCGTCCGGCGTACCATTTGCCGCAGACCGGCGGCGTAGCGCGACGCCGAAAGCGTGCGCAAAGGGACTCCGCGCTTTTTCATCAGCTTCATGACCTGCTCGTGATGCACCAGTTCTTCGCGGGCTAAGCGTGACATGGCATTCATAAGCGCTTCACGGGTATTGTACTTGGCCATCAGATTAAGTGCGTTGCTGGCCGCCTTATATTCACAGTTCTTATGGTCAAGAAGCAGCAGATCTTGATTGGCAATTGCGGCCTCAATCCAGGCCTGCGGTGTTGTCGAGCCCAAAAAGTCTGTAATCTCTGAAATCATTTGGTTCCCATGCCAAAAAGAGCAGGGCGGAGCAATCGAAAATCGATAGTTCGGAATTGGTTAAGGTTTTGTTCACCAAGGTTCGACAGTCTGATTCCATAGTATGTATGCGTGTGCGTGATTCTGGCAAAATGCCGGGTAAATTAACTCCTAACCAGAATGGCAAGGATCGCTCGTGTCAGTTGTGACCGCCAATACGAATACAGGTGCTATGGCAGCACTCCAGGCTTTGAATGCGACCGCGCGGCAAGTGCGTGAGGTGGAAAGTCGCATAACTACAGGCCTTAAAGTTGCGACCGCCAAGGATAACGGTGCGGTATATGCGATTGCGGTGATGCAACGCTCGGAAGTGTCGTCGCTTGATGTTTTACAGCGGTCTTTGGAACGTGCCAGTTCTGTCATCGATGTGGCTATGAGTGCCGGTGAAACGGTAGCGGATGTCCTGGATGAAATGAAAACGCGGGTAGTCTCAGCCGCGGATACATCGCTTGATACGACCGCACGCACGACGATGTCCGAAGATTTCATGGATCTTATCCGTCAGATCTGGCACGCGGTCAAAAACGCTGAGTTCGACGGCACAAATCTGATTGATGAAGGCGCAGAAGATATGGTTGTGCCGGCTTCGCTTACGCAGGACACCATCACAGTTCAGGCTCAGAATTTATCGCTGGGGGTTGATGGTCTGTGGTGGAATATGCCGATTGCATCGGCGACCCTGCCGTTTACGACGGCGACCGAGGCTGCTGATTTTATTCCGGCAATGGATATCGCCATTAAGCGTGTCAGTTTAAGGCTGTCGGCGTTGGGCAGTGCCGCGAAGGCGATCGACGGGCAGTCGCAGTTTTTATATAAACTGCAGGATGCAATGACAGAAGGTGTTGGCAATCTGGTCGATGCCGATATGGCGAAAGAAAGTGCCCGCATGACTTCGGTGCAAACTCGTATGTCGCTTGTGCAGCAGTCATTAAGCATTGCCAACCGCGCACCCAGCATGATTTTGGGCCTGTTCCAATAAGCTCCCTTAACCGCACCTTTACTCAGGTGTAATATTTTGCCGGCTACACGCAATTGCTGGCAAAATGCCATTATTTCTCATTGGAAAGGAGGCGTGCCGTGCCGGGTATGTCGATCCTGACCAACAGAGCGGCCTTAACGGCGTTGCAAAATTTAAATGCGACGGCGGCGGAGTTGGCGGTGACACAAAGGCGTATTTCTACGGGCCTTAAGGTCGCCAGTGCCAAGGATAATGGCGCGGTATGGGCCATCGCCAATTATCAACGCTCGCAGATTTCATCGATTGATGTTCTGCAAACCTCGCTCAATCGCGGCAAGTCCGTCATCGATGTGGCCATGGCCGCGGGCGAGTCGATCTCAGACATCTTCACTCTGATGAAAGAAAAGGCGCTCGCGGCATCCGATACGTCGATTGATACGACGGCGCGGGCGGCCCTGTCAGAAGAGTTCATGACTCTAGCTAAACAGGTGGACCGCATTTCCCGGACATCTTCATTTAACGGCACAAGTCTGATCGGCGCCGGAAATCAAAACATAAGCGTCCTTGCAGGCCTTGGCGGTGACACTATGACCATCCGTGCGCAGGATATGTCTCTGGCCGGCTTGTGGGGCAGCGTGCCGGGGCATGGGGCGGTCACGCTTGGGCCCATCACTACGGCGGCGGATGCTCAGAAATTTATCGATGCCACCAACTGGGCGATTAAAAATACCAATCTTAGTCTGGCGAAACTGGGTACGGATTCAAAGATGCTGGATCGGCAATCGACCATGCTCTATAAAATTCAGGATGCCATGGAGGCTGGGGTCGGTAATCTGGTGGATGCTGATATGGCCAAGGAAAGCGTCAAATTACAAGCACTCCAGACCAAAATGCAGTTGGGGATACTGGCGCTGTCGATGGCTAACAAAAGCTCGCAGATGATCCTTGAGTTGTTCCGCCGTTAAAAAGACCAGATACATGCTTGCATTTTCAAGACTTTGCTTGTAAAGGCTACGCTCCGGCGTGGAAATCAGTTTCCACTCCGTTCTGTCCGAGACCTTCGGGGAGCAGGGGCCGCCTGTTCCATAAACTTCCGGGAGCCCCCGAAAGACCGAAAATAGACGGGACGCGACACGCCATCAAGATTGCACGATTTCCTTGTGTATAGGAAGCGCGTGCGGCCCTTGGGTGATTAGCTTCTCATCATGGACAGTGACAAACCGCATCAGGGTAACCTGACGCGATTTTGTCGTTTGTTACGTCTGTTGGGAATTCCCCCTTCAGATATCACCTCAATTGGAGGCCGCAAATGGACCGCGCACAAAAAGCCAGTTCGATCGAAGAGCTTAAGGGCATCTTCGCTGACTCAGGCGTCGTGGTTGTGACCCAGTATTCGGGTCTGACCTTTGTGGAAATGGCTGAACTGCGCAACCGTCTTCGTAAAGAAGGCGCTGTGCTTAAGGTGTTTAAGAACCGTCTGGCTCAAAAGGCTCTCGACGGCTCGGTCGGCGAAAAGGGCGATGCCCTGTTCAAAGGCCCGGTCGCGCTGGCTTACGGCCCGGACCCCGTCACTGCCGCCAAGATTACGGCCCAGTACGCCAAAGAGAATGACAAGCTCAAGCTCGTTGGCGCCCTCATGGGTACCGAAGTCCTGAACGAAGCTGGCGTCAAGTCTCTGGCCACACTGCCGTCGCTCGACGAACTTCGCGGCAAGCTTATCGGTCTTATTCAGGCACCTGCGACCCGTATCGCTGGCGTTCTGCAAGCACCGGCGGGTCAACTGGCACGCGTCTTTGGCGCGTATGCCAAAAAAGACGCCGCTTAATCAGCTCATACCACTCACAAACCTATACCTACTTAAGGAAATACAATGTCTAAAATTGAACAATTGGTCGCCGACCTGTCCACCCTGACCGTTCTCGAAGCTGCTGAACTGTCGAAGGCTCTTGAAGAAGCATGGGGCGTTTCTGCCGCTGCTCCGGTTGCTGTTGCCGCTGCTGGTGGCGCTGCCGCTGCTCCGGCTGAAGCTGCTGAAGAGCAAACCGAGTTCACCGTTGTCATCGTTGACGGCGGCGACAAGAAGATCAACGTGATCAAGGAAATCCGTGGCATCCGTTCGGACCTCGGTCTGAAGGAAGCCAAGGACCTGGTTGAAGGCGCTCCGCAAACCGTTAAGGAAAACATCTCCAAGCAAGAAGCTGCCGACATCAAGAAGAAGCTTGAAGAAGCTGGCGCCAAGGTCGAAGTTAAGTAATTCAGGCTTTTGGCCATATTACTTTAAAGCTCAGGCCCGAAGGGAAACCTTCGGGCCTGTTTTCGTTAGCACCGGAGTGGAGATATGACGCAGGCGCTTTTGCGGACATTTGATTTCCTGCGTGAGGTGATGCCGCCTGAACCATCATGGCGGGTTATCGGATCTGGGGCCCTGTGGCTGAGTGGGGTTCCTGTCGTGCCACAGCCAGAAGATGTCGATGTGGTGGCACCGTTTGAGGTGATTGAGGGCGTGCGCCGGGCCTTAAAGGTGTCATTGCCGGTTGCGTCCAAACCTGATGAGCGTTTTCGCTCGCGGCCGTTTTTTCAGTATAGACCCGATGGCGGAGTTATAGTTGATTTCATGGGAGATCTGGACGTTTTCGGGGTGGAATGGCATCGCTTGCGTTTTGAAAGTTGCGTTTCGGCGGGTGGAATTTTCCTTCCAGATCTGAATGAGCAGGTGGCTATTCTGCGTCGGTTTGGCCGGCCGAAGGATTTGCAGAGAATTGAGGCGGTTCAGGTTTTCCTGAGTGGCGATCAAGCGGATCGTCTTGTCGCTGATTTTTAACCATGTTGACACGGCGTTTTCATACGCTACTCTGTGGATAATTCGGGTGGCAGCAACAAAATCAAGCTGCCAGGATCGCCATGTGGGAGGCGTGCCGTGATAACTTTTAAAAAGCAAGTTAAATCAGCGATTAAGCGGTTTGTGGCTACCCCCTATTTTCTTGGGGTGCTTATCTTTATATTTGGGGCGTGGATTACTTTATCCAGTAACGCTTTGGGGGCGGCGACGGTTTTTTGCGGGCAGGGCTGGTTTCGGCCTGTGTGCTCCTATGGCGGGCTGGCCGGCGTGGCCTCGCCAACCGAAGAGCGGTTCTGGGTGGCGGCTTCATCACGCACGGATGGTGAGGGGTTGCGCCAGTATTTGCTAATTTATCCGCAAGGGGAGTTTGCGCGCGAAGCTATGTTGCGCCTGCAAACCTGCCGCCGCGTGGAGCGTGAAAACTGGGACGGCGAGGAAAAAACCCTTCCTCTTCTGGTGATGACGGCTTTGGTGCCCTCGGTTTCGCAAGGGGCGGCCAAAGATATTGCCATCGCGTCGGGTAAAACCGATGCGGCGGTTATGTGTCGAAATTACGAGGCGGGGCAGTACCGGCTCAGAAAGTCGGATGTACGGCCTGATCACTGGAGTTGCTCGGCGCGCGGGCGGGGCGTGGTGTGCGGATTTGAAGGGGTCGCTGTCTGTCAGGTTCAGACCCGCTTTGTCGAAGTTCATGAGGACTGCACATGATTTCAGAGCCGCTTTCACGACCTGGAATTTTAATTCTTGACATTTTCAAAAAATATTGAGGATGCCCTCTTCACAGGCGGGGATAAGTGCGCTATGGCGTGCTCTCTTGGATTGCGACTCGTACTGCGTTTCGCGCATCCTGCGAATTTACCTGATGGCTGACATTATGCTCTTTTCGTCGGCGAAGGGTTTGGCTTAGATCGCAAAGCCATAAAAACAAAGCGTCTGAGGCGATTTGTCGCTTCATAAAGAGCGGACGCAAGGCAACTTTTACACCCGGTGGGTGTGACGACACCTTGAACCCCCGGATGCCCGCATTCAACGGCGCATCCAAAGCACAGCGTTTCCACGCAAGGATAAAAATGGCGCAGTCTTTTACTGAAAAGAAGCGGATCCGGAAATCTTTCGGCCGTATCCCTGAAGCTATTCGTATGCCGAACCTGATCGAGGTTCAGCGCTCATCTTATGAACAATTTCTGCAACGCTTCGTCCGCCCGGTCGAGCGCATTGATGACGGCCTGGAGGCTGTTTTCAAAAGTGTGTTCCCGGTCAAGGACTTCAACGAGCGTGCGACGCTGGAATATGTGTCCTATGAGTTCGAAGAGCCCAAGTATGACGTTGAAGAATGTATCCAGCGCGACATCACCTATGCGGCGCCGCTGAAGGTCAAGCTGCGCCTGATTGTGTTTGAAACCGACGAAGATACCGGTGCCCGCTCCGTCAAGGACATCAAGGAGCAGGACGTTTACATGGGCGATATCCCGCTCATGACCGATAAGGGCACTTTCGTCGTCAACGGTACTGAACGCGTTATCGTTTCCCAGATGCACCGCTCGCCGGGCGTATTTTTCGATCACGACAAGGGCAAGACCCATTCGTCGGGTAAGCTGTTGTTTGGCGCGCGTATCATTCCTTACCGCGGGTCGTGGCTCGACTTTGAATTCGATGCCAAGGACGTTGTGTACGTCCGTATCGATCGTCGCCGCAAGCTGCCGGCGACCACCTTCCTGCAGGCGCTTGGCCTTGACGGCGAAGAAATCCTCACGACCTTTTACGATGTCGTGCCCTATGAGAAAAAAGACGCTGGTTGGGTCACGCCTTATAAGCCTGAGCGCTGGCGTGGTGTGAAGCCGGAGTTTGATCTGGTTGATGCTGATACCGGCGAAGTGATCGCCCAGGCAGGCACCAAGATTTCGGCCCGTACCGCCAAGAAGCTGGCTGATGGTGGCGTGAAATCGCTGCTGCTGTCGGAAAACGCCCTGAACGGTCGTTATCTGGCGCGTGACGCCGTCAACTTCCAGACCGGTGAAATCTACGCCGAAGCCGGTGATGAGCTTGACGCGGTGGCCATCAAGACTCTGGAAGAAAACGGTTTCTCGACCGTAGACGTGCTCGACATCGACCATGTTACCGTTGGGCCTTACATGCGCTCAACCCTGCGTGTCGATAAGAACTCTTCACGCGAAGATGCTTTGTTTGACGTTTACCGCGTCATGCGTCCGGGTGAGCCTCCGACCATCGAAGCGGCTGAGGCTATGTTCAATAGCCTGTTCTTCGATATGGAGCGTTACGACCTGTCGAGCGTCGGTCGCGTCAAGATGAACATGCGTCTTGAGCAGTCAGTGGCAGACGATGTGCGCGTTCTGCGCAAAGATGACATCCTGAGCATCCTCAAGATCCTGGTCGGTCTGCGCGATGGCCGTGGTGAAATCGACGATATCGACAACCTCGGTAACCGTCGTGTGCGTTCGGTCGGTGAATTGCTGGAAAACCAGTACCGCGTCGGTCTGCTGCGTATGGAGCGCGCCATTAAGGAGCGTATGTCGTCGGTCGATATCGACACCGTCATGCCGCACGACCTGATCAACGCTAAACCCGCTGCGGCTGCCGTGCGTGAATTCTTCGGCTCGTCGCAGTTGTCGCAGTTCATGGACCAGACCAACCCGCTGTCGGAAATTACCCATAAGCGTCGTCTGTCGGCCTTGGGCCCTGGCGGTCTGACCCGTGAGCGCGCCGGCTTTGAAGTTCGCGACGTTCACCCGACCCACTATGGCCGTATCTGCCCGATTGAGACTCCGGAAGGCCCGAACATCGGTCTGATCAACTCGCTGGCCACCCATGCCCGCGTGAACAAGTACGGCTTTATTGAATCGCCGTATCGTAAGGTCATCGACGGCGCGGTGCAGGAAGAGGTCGTCTATATGTCGGCCATGGAAGAGTCCAAGCACACCATCGCTCAGGCGAACGTGCCGATCATCAAGGGCCATCTGGGCGACGATCTGATGACCGTCCGTATCAACGGCGATGTCACCCTGTCGGGTAAAGACCAGATCGACTATATGGACGTGTCGCCGAAGCAGGTGGTTTCGGTCGCTGCGGCCCTGATCCCGTTCCTTGAAAACGATGACGCCAACCGCGCGCTGATGGGCTCGAACATGCAGCGTCAGGCCGTGCCTCTGGTTAAGGCGGACGCTCCGTTCGTCGGCACCGGCATGGAAGAGGTTGTGGCGCGCGATTCCGGGGCTACCATTGCTGCCCGCCGTACTGGCGTGGTTGAGCAGGTCGATGCGACCCGTATCGTGGTTCGCGCTACCGAAGAGACCGATCCGACCAAGCCGGGCGTTGATATCTATCGCCTGTCGAAGTTCCAGCGCTCTAACCAGAACACCTGTATCAACCAGCGTCCGATCGTAAAAGTTGGCGATAAGGTGGCCGCGCATGACATCATCGCTGACGGTCCATCGACTGACCTCGGTGATCTGGCTCTGGGCCGTAACGTGCTGGTCGCGTTCATGCCGTGGAACGGTTACAACTTCGAAGACTCGATCCTGATTTCCGAGCGCATCGTGCGTGATGACATCTTCACCTCTATCCACCTGGAAGAGTTTGAAGTGATGGCCCGCGACACCAAGCTTGGGCCAGAAGAAATCACCCGCGACATTCCAAACGTCGGTGAAGAAGCTCTGCGTAACCTCGACGAGGCCGGTATTGTGGCCATCGGCGCCGAGGTTCAGCCGGGCGATATTCTGGTCGGTAAGGTGACACCAAAGGGCGAAAGCCCAATGACGCCGGAAGAAAAGCTTCTGCGCGCCATCTTTGGTGAAAAGGCGTCTGACGTTCGCGATACCTCGCTTCGTCTGCCACCGGGTGTGGCTGGTACGATCGTTGAAGTGCGTGTCTTCAACCGCCACGGCGTTGAAAAAGACGAACGCGCTTTGGCGATTGAACGTCACGAGATCGAACGTCTGGGCAAGGACCGCGACGATGAGCTGTCGATCCTTGAGCGCAACATCTATGGCCGTCTGAAGGACATCGTCCTCGGTAAGGTTGCCATCTCCGGGCCGAAGGGCATGGGGCGTGGTGAGGTCACCGAAGAGAAGCTGTCCGAAGTCTCCAAAGGCCTGTGGTGGCAGATCGCCCTCGAAGACGAAAAGATCATGGGCGAGCTTGAGGCCATGAATCGCCAGTTCACTGAGGCGCGCAAGCGTCTGGACCGTCGCTTTGAGGATAAGGTCGAGAAGCTGCAACGCGGTGACGAACTGCCGCCGGGCGTCATGAAGATGGTCAAGGTCTTCGTGGCCGTGAAGCGCAAGCTGCAACCGGGTGATAAGATGGCCGGCCGTCACGGCAACAAGGGGGTTATTTCCAAGATTCTCCCGGTCGAAGACATGCCGTTCCTCGCCGATGGTGAGCACGTTGATATCGTGCTGAACCCGCTGGGCGTGCCATCGCGCATGAACGTCGGTCAGATCTTTGAAACTCACCTCGGCTGGGCCTGTGCTAACGTCGGCAAGCAAATCGCTAATCTGCTGGAAGACTGGCAGAATGGCGGTCAGAAGCAGGCGCTGATCGATCACCTGCGTGGCGTCTATGGTCAGGAGCAGGAGCTTCCGGATACGGAAGAGGCTCTGATCGAGCTGGCCAAGAACCTGTCGCGTGGCGTGCCGATTGCCACCCCGGTCTTTGATGGCGCCCATATGGACGACATTGAAGGTATGCTGGAGTTTGCCGGTCTTGATCGTTCCGGTCAGTCGATCCTGTTTGATGGTCTGACGGGTGAGCAGTTCAAGCGTCCCGTCACCGTCGGCATCATCTACATGCTGAAGTTGCACCACCTGGTCGACGATAAGATTCACGCCCGCTCTATCGGGCCATACTCGCTCGTCACCCAGCAGCCGCTGGGCGGTAAGGCGCAGTTCGGCGGTCAGCGCTTCGGGGAAATGGAGGTCTGGGCTCTGGAAGCTTACGGTGCCGCCTATACCCTGCAGGAAATGCTGACCGTTAAGTCGGATGACGTCGCCGGTCGTACCAAGGTCTATGAAGCCATCGTCCGTGGCGATGACAGCTTCGAGGCCGGTATCCCGGAAAGCTTCAACGTCCTGATCAAGGAAATGCGATCTTTAGGTCTGAATGTGGAACTGGAGAATGGTCAGGGGTAGGGCGCAAGCTCTCCCCTCTGCCTTCGCCCGTTTTCTACTGATTTTTTAGGTGCTTACGGCACCATATGGAGCAACTGGATGAACCAGGAAGTCCTCAATATTTTTAATCCGGTCCAGGTCGCCCCGACCTTCGACCAGATCCGTATCACTCTGGCGTCGCCCGAAAAGATCCTGTCGTGGTCGTTCGGTGAGATCAAGAAACCGGAAACCATCAACTACCGGACGTTCAAGCCTGAGCGTGACGGCCTGTTCTGTGCCCGTATTTTTGGCCCGACCAAGGACTATGAGTGCTTATGCGGCAAGTATAAGCGCATGAAGTACAAGGGGATTATCTGCGAAAAGTGCGGCGTGGAAGTCACCCTGTCGCGCGTTCGCCGTGAGCGCATGGGCCATATCGAACTGGCGTCACCGGTTGCTCACATCTGGTTCCTGAAGTCACTCCCCAGCCGGATTTCCATGTTTCTCGACATGGCGCTTAAGGACGTTGAGCGGGTTCTGTACTTTGAAAACTACATCGTCACTGAGCCAGGTCTGACCGCGCTTAAGCTGAACCAGCTTCTGACCGAAGACGAATATTATCGCTATCAGGAAGAATTTGGCGACGACAGCTTCACGGCTGAAATCGGTGCCGAAGCTATCCGCAACATGCTGATGTCGATGAACCTCAGTGAGATTGCCGATAAGTTGCGTGCGGATCTGGCTGATAATCCTTCGGAAATGAAAGCCAAGAAGGCGTCCAAGCGCCTTAAGCTGATCGAAGCATTCATGGAATCGGGCAATAAGCCTGAGTGGATGATCCTGACGGTTGTGCCGGTCATCCCGCCTGAACTGCGCCCGCTGGTGCCGCTGGATGGTGGCCGTTTCGCGACCTCCGACCTCAACGACCTCTATCGCCGCGTGATCAACCGGAATAACCGTTTGAAGCGCCTGATGGAACTGCGCGCGCCGGACATCATCATCCGCAACGAAAAGCGCATGTTGCAGGAATCGGTTGATGCCCTGTTTGACAACGGTCGTCGTGGTCGCGTCATCACGGGCGCCAACAAGCGTCCGCTGAAGTCGCTGGCTGACATGTTGAAAGGGAAGCAAGGCCGCTTCCGTCAGAACCTGCTCGGAAAGCGCGTCGACTATTCCGGCCGTTCGGTTATCACCGTGGGCCCGGAACTTAAGCTGCACGAGTGCGGTCTGCCCAAGAAGATGGCCCTGGAACTGTTCAAGCCGTTCATCTATGCGCGTCTGGATGCTAAGGGCCTGTCCGGCACCGTCAAGCAATCCAAGCGCATGGTCGAGCGTGAGCAGCCGCAGGTTTGGGATATCCTCGAAGAGGTTATCCGCGAACATCCGGTCATGCTGAACCGCGCCCCGACCCTTCACCGTCTTGGGATTCAGGCGTTTGAACCCAAGCTGATCGAAGGTAAGGCTATCCGTCTGCACCCGCTCGTTTGTTCGGCCTTTAACGCCGACTTCGACGGTGACCAGATGGCCGTTCACGTCCCGCTGTCGCTTGAGGCCCAACTTGAAGCCCGCGTCCTGATGATGTCGACCAACAACATCCTGTCGCCGGCCAACGGTAAGCCGATCATTGTGCCGTCTCAGGATATCGTGCTGGGGCTTTATTATCTTTCGCTCGTGAAGGAAAAAGAGCAGGGCGAAGGCATGATCTTTGCCGACCTGAACGAAATTCAGGCCGCGCTCGATGCCGGTGTTGTCTCCATGCACGCCAAGGTCAAGTGCCGCTTCACCGAAGTCGATCCAGACGGCGAAACCCGCACCCGTGTCATCGACACGACGCCGGGCCGCATGAAGATCGCAGCCCTGCTGCCGCGTCACGCCTCGATCGGTATCCGGGTTCTGGAAAAGAACCTCACGAAAAAGGAAATCGGCAACCTGATCGACGTGGTTTATCGCCACTGCGGCCAGAAGGCGACCGTGATCTTCGCTGACCAGATGATGGCGCTCGGCTTCAAAGAAGCGGCTCGCGCTGGTATCTCCTTCGGCAAGGACGACATCGTTATTCCGGATTCCAAGAAGGGTATCGTCGAAGAAACCCGTAACCTGGTTGAGGAATACGAGCAGCAATATGCTGACGGTCTGATCACCAAGGGCGAAAAGTACAACAAGGTCGTTGACGCCTGGTCGAAAGCTACCGACCGCGTGTCTGACGAAATGATGAAGGAAATCAGCCGTAAGCACCTCAATGCTGATGGTACTGAAAAAGAGATCAACTCGATCTACATGATGGCCAACTCCGGTGCCCGGGGCTCACAAGCCCAGATGAAGCAACTTGGTGGTATGCGCGGCCTTATGGCCAAACCGTCGGGCGAAATCATCGAAACCCCGATCATTTCGAACTTCAAAGAAGGCCTGTCGGTTATGGAGTACTTCAACTCCACCCACGGTGCCCGTAAAGGTCTGGCCGATACCGCGCTGAAGACGGCGAACTCCGGTTATCTGACCCGTCGTCTGGTTGACGTCGCTCAGGACTGTATCATCATGGAGCCGGATTGCGGCACGACGAAGGGCATCACGCTCCGCGCCGTGGTCGAAGGCGGTGACGTGCTGGTATCGCTGGGCGCGCGCGTTCTGGGCCGCACCACGGCTGAGGACATCAAGGACGTGGCGACGCAGGAAGTTGTGGTCGAAGCCGATACCTATGTGGACGAAGAAGTGGTCGATATTATCGAAGCTTCGGGCGTTCAGTCGGTTAAGGTTCGCTCGGTTCTGACCTGTGAGGCTGAACTCGGTGCCTGTGCGGCCTGCTACGGTCGTGATCTGGCCCGCGGGACACGCGTCAATATGGGCGAAGCCGTCGGCGTCATCGCGGCGCAATCGATCGGTGAGCCTGGTACTCAGTTGACCATGCGTACTTTCCACATTGGCGGTACCGCTCAGGTGGCCGAGCAGTCGTTCTATGAAACGACCGCAGACGGCGTGATCAAGCTGACCGGCGGCAATACGGTTAAGGGCACCCACGGTGACCTGATCGCTATGAGCCGTAACGTCATGATCACGGTTCACCATGATGGTAAAGACCGTGAGACCTATAAGGTGCCTTACGGTTCGCGCCTGCGGGTCGTTGACGGCTCAGAAGTCAAGAAGGGCCAGCGTCTGGCGGAGTGGGATCCATATACCACCCCGATCATCACCGAAGTTGGTGGTAAGGTGCGCTTTGAAGACCTTACTGACGGTATGTCGGTGCGTGAAGAAACCGACGAAGCCACCGGCATCACCAACCGCGTGGTGGCTGACTGGCGCGCTTCGCCGCGTGGGTCTGACTTGCGTCCGGGCATGGGCATTGTTGACGATGCCGGCGCCTATAAGCGTCTGGCCAACGGCACTGAGTCGCGTTACCTGCTGCCGGTCGGGGCTATTCTCTCGGTCGGTAATGGTGACGAGGTTCGTCCGGGTGAAATCCTGGCGCGTATCCCGACCGAAGGTGCCAAGACCCGCGACATCACCGGTGGTCTGCCGCGCGTTGCTGAACTGTTCGAAGCCCGTCGTCCGAAAGACTGCGCTGTCATCGCCGAAATGGATGGCCGCGTAGAATTTGGTCGCGACTATAAGAACAAGCGCCGTATCAAGATCACGCCGGAAGATGGTTCGGAAGCCGTTGAGTTCCTGATCCCGAAAGGCAAGCACATCTCGGTTCACGATGGCGACTTCATCCAGAAGGGTGACTACATCATCGACGGCAACCCTGACCCGCATGATCTGCTGCGTATTCAGGGTGTTGAGGCTCTGGCTGAGTATCTGGTCAACGAAGTGCAGGACGTTTACCGTCTGCAAGGCGTGCCGATCAACGATAAGCATATCGAAGTGATCGTGCGTCAGATGCTGCAAAAGGTGGAAATCCTTGAGCCGGGCGATACCGGCCTGATCAAGGGCGATCATCTGGATAAGACTGAGGTTGATCTTGATAATGCCAAGACGGAAAAGCGCGGGGGTCGTTTGGCGGTCACTCAGCCGATCCTGCTCGGTATCACCAAGGCGTCTCTGCAAACGAAGTCGTTTATCTCGGCCGCTTCGTTCCAGGAAACGACCCGCGTCCTGACCGAAGCTTCGGTCAACGGCAAGGTCGATACGCTGGACGGCCTGAAAGAAAACGTCATCGTCGGTCGTCTGATCCCGGCCGGTACGGGCGCTTATCTGCGCTCGCTCCAGCGCATCGCCCTCAAGCGTGATGAGCAACTGGCTCAGACCCGCGAAGAGACGATGGAGCCGCTACCTGCGGAAATCCTGCTCGAAGCCCCGGCTGGCGAATAACCAGGGGGTTAACCCCCTGGACCCGGAACGTGGCGCGTTAAACGCCATTGGGTAAGTCACAAAAAACCCCTGAGTGTCCGCACTCAGGGGTTTTTATTTTTGCTTGAATTTTTAAATCTTCAATCGTGGAAAAGTACACTGAGACGAAAGCGAAGCTGAGCGAAGGACTTTTTCACGGGATGCCTATATAGCCTGACCGGCGGCCCAGCCCGATGACCACGCCCACTGGAAGTTATAGCCGCCCAGCCAGCCGGTAACATCCAGCGCTTCGCCGATGAAATAAAGACCTGCGCACAACTGGCTTTCAAAGGTTTGCGATGAGATATCCTTGGTGTCGATGCCGCCGAGCGTGACTTCGGCGGTGCGATAGCCTTCGGTGCCGTCTGGGATCAGGCTCCACGGCTGAATATGCGATAAGATACCCTTGATTTTGACATCGGACATATCGGCGATCTTGGTCTCAACTGTTTCCGGGCTCAGACCCTGTGCGGCCATGATCTTTTCCGCCAGACGACGCGGCAGGATTTCAAACAGGGCCGTGTGCAGGGATTGGCGGGTTTTGCGCTTGGCCCGGAACCATTCCATCAGATCCATATCGGGCCGGAGGTCAACTTCAAGCGTTTGGCCCATCTGCCAGTAGTTGGAGATTTGCAGTATAGCCGGACCAGACAGGCCGCGATGGGTGAATAAAAAGCCGTCTTCAAACTTGGTCTTGCCGACCTTAACGCGGGCCTGCATCGAAACACCGGCCATATCCAGAGCCTGTATCTTATCCGGGTGGAGGGTAAGCGGCACCAAACCAGCACGCATGGGGGTGATCACATGGCCGAACTGCTTTGCGGTCTCATAGGCGAATGGTGAGCCTAGCTTAGGGATCGACAAACCACCGGTGGCAATGACGATTTTATGAGCCCTAACAGTCTCACTAGGTGTCGTGATCTCAAAACCGGCGTCATTTTTGGTAATGGCCGTGACCGGGGTTTGCAGCCACAGTTCACCGCCATTGTCACGTAACTCATTCAGCAGCATGTCGATGATATCCATGGCGGATTCATCACAAAACAACTGCCCCTCGGTCTTTTGATGGTAAGGAATCTTATGCCGTTCGACCAGGCTCACGAAGTCGCGCGGCGTGTAACGCTTTAGGGCCGAAATACAAAAGCGCGGATTTTGCGACAGGTAATTGTGCGAATGGGCGCGCAGATGGGTGAAGTTACAGCGCCCGCCACCGGAGATACGAATCTTTTCGGCCGGGGCATCGGCATGCTCCAGCACGACCACGCGTTTACCGCGTTTGGCGGCTTCGATCGCGCACATAAGGCCTGCGGCACCGGCGCCAATAATGGCGGCATCATAGTATTTTGGGGAAGAGGACATGAAATCTCAAAAAATTGCGCCAGGTTCCGTGGCGTCATACTTGTTCTGCCGAAAATCCGGCGTAAGGTCGCAGCCACCTATATAAGCCTGTTCAGGAGGATACCATGTCCGATTTGGCAACCATCACAGAAAAAATCAAATCTTCGGTCGGAGAGGACTCCGGTTTGGGTAAAATCGTCAAACTGGACTTCGGGGATGCCGGTAAAATCCTGATCAATGCTGCACAGGTGCCTAACGTCGTCACTAATGACGATGGTGCTGCTGATACGACCGTCATCATTGGGCTGGATGATCTGATCTCTATGGCCAAAGGCCAGCTTGATCCGATGATGGCCTTCATGCAGGGTAAGATGAAGATCCTTGGCGATATGAGTGTCGCACAGAAACTCGCGCCACTGTTGAAAGGCTAATCAGCCCGGCCCGGATGTGTTGGCTTTAGAATGAGCAATCACCCGATCCGCGACATAGGGGTTAGTTTGGCGTTCCTGATGAAAGCTCGACATCGGGCCGTGTCCCGGCACGAACTGGACGTCCCCCAGCGGCCATAACCGCGTGGTAATCGCCTTGATCAGATCAGCGTGATTGCCGCGCGGGAAGTCCGTTCGCCCAATTGAGCCCTTAAATAGAACATCGCCGACCTGCGCGAAGTTCGACGGACGGTGGAAGAAAACCACGTGGCCGGGCGTATGACCTGGGCAGTGATAAACCTCCCATTCGGTTTCACCCAAAGTGACCG
Organism: Asticcacaulis machinosus; assembly: GCF_028550435.1. Taxonomy (GTDB): domain Bacteria; phylum Pseudomonadota; class Alphaproteobacteria; order Caulobacterales; family Caulobacteraceae; genus Asticcacaulis; species Asticcacaulis machinosus. Next base: position 232,961 of record NZ_JAQQKV010000001.1, read on the forward strand.
TATCGCCGTTTTCCAGCCAGCGGTCGGTTTCAAACACGCGCATGCCTTCGACGCCGTAGCGCTGACCGGCTTCGGGGATGCGGTCGATCCAGAACTGATCGTCACGGTGCGGGCCCTCGATAGTGGCCCCCGTGCGTTCTTTTAGCTCAGCGGCACCGCCGGCGTGATCGGCATGGCCGTGGGTGATCCATATCTTATCGACGCTCAACCCGCGCCGTTTAATTTCCCCCAGCACGGCCTCAAGGTCACCGCCCGGATCAATGACCGCAGACTTGTTGGTTTTCGTGCACCAGACGACCGTACAGTTTTGCTGCAATGGAGTTACGGGGGCGACAAACAAGCGGATAGGGGCGTCGGACACAGGGGAACTCCAAAAAGAAAAGCCCCTATGTTCTAAAACATAGGGGCTTTGAACTCTACAGGATATTACATCCTATTTCTTATCGTCGATATTGCCGCGGAACGCATCGGCCGGTGAGGACAGATCGGCGTCTTCGGTAATATCAATGCCCTTAGACAGCTTTGAGTGCCAGAACCCGTAAGCGGCATATATCAGCGCGCCTACGATGGCATAACACACCAGAATAGTCAGCGGCAGAGTGTTGCCCTTCATGGCGTGATCAACCATTGGGGCGAAGTTCTGCGTGGCCAGGAACAAACAGGCCAGAATACCCAGAACCGCCGTAAATATTCCGCCGGGCACCTTAAACGGACGCTCCATCTCAGGATGTGTGATACGCAGATAAATAACCGACAAACACACGATCGAGAAGGCGACCGCAGTTCCAAGCGACACCAGATCACCCAGCAGGCTGATAGGCAGGAACGAGGCGGCCACCGCAACCATGATCCCCAACAGAATGGTGCCGAGCCAGGGGGTGCGGAACTTATCGTGGATTTTCGAGAATACGGCTGGCAACAGGCCGTCACGCGACATGGTGTAAAAGATGCGGGTCTGGCCAAAGCACAGTACCAGCATGACGGACGATAGACCCGCAACCGCTCCGACCTTAATCAGCAGGCTGATGGCGTTCATCTGGCCACCTTCGACAAATGGCCACGGGAAGTTGGCCCAGGTCAGCGCCATGCGGTCGATAGCCACCGCAATCGGCGCTGGGCTGGCCAGTTCCAGATAGGGTACCACGCCGGTCATGACGGCCGCGACGGCCATATAGATGATGGTGCAGATGATCAGTGCGCCCAGAATGCCGACGGGGACATCGCGACTTGGGTTCTTGGCTTCGGCGGCAGCGGTTGAGACGGCCTCAAAGCCGACATAGGCGAAGAAGATAATGGCGGCCCCGCGGAAAATACCGCCTACACCAAACTCACCCGGATTGCCGGTGGCGGGCGGAATGAAGGGGTGCCAGTTGTCAGGGTTAATATAGGTAATGCCGACTGCTATGAAGGTCAGAAGTACGATGATCTTCAGAACGACAATGAAGTTGTTCACGTTGGCTGATTCGCTGACGCCCAAAACCAGCAGGCAGGTCACGGCGGCGATGCCGATAGCGGCGATCAGGTTAAATGTACCTGACAGCATCATCGTCGTGTGTCCGCCATCATCGGTTACGGCGCGAACCAAAGGTGTGGCCCACATGGTTGCCGGGTGGTCGGTACCGGTGCCGATGGCCGGAAAATGCACCCCGAAGTCCCCCAGTAAACTGACTACATAGCCAGACCAGCCGACCGCCACAGTAGAGGCAGCAATCCCGTATTCCAGCACCAGCAGCCAGCCCATGATCCAGGCGAAGACTTCGCCCAGCGTGCCGTAGGCGTAGGTATAGGCCGACCCCGACACCGGCATGGTTGACGCCAGTTCGGCATAACAGAGGCCGGCCAGCGCACAGGCAATGCCTGCCACAACAAAGGATAACATGATTGCTGGCCCGGCATTGGCCGACGCCACCTGACCGGTAAGAACGAAAATGCCGGCGCCAATAATAGCGCCGACACCGAGCGACATGAGATTAATCGGCCCAAGCGTGCGCTTGAGCGGACTTTTGGCCGCTTCTTTTTGGATATTGGCAATCGACTTTTTCTGGAACAGCCGACCAAGGTTGTTGGACATGAGACCCCTCGCATGGTGCCGCCATTTTCACTCGCGGCATAAAACTCTAAAGACATGACGTTAATGTCACATTTTCAACTAAGCAACAGCTATTTGTGGGCAGATTTCACCAGTTAACAGCCAAGTTTAATGAGAAATTTAGCCTATGCGTGACATTTGGCGGAAAATTCTGCTAGGGAGGCGAATTATGTTGCCTGTCGAAGAGATATATTCGCCGCTTAAGGCGTATCTGCAAAGCCGAACCACGGCCCTGATTATCGCGCCGCCGGGCGCGGGCAAGACGACGGGTATACCTCTGGCCTTGTTGGATGAGGTGTGGCTCAAGGGCCAAACCCTGATTCTGCTGGAACCGCGTCGGCTGGCGGCCCGGGCGGCGGCGGCGCGTATGGCGGAGACCTTGGGCGAAGCTGTCGGTGAAACCGTGGGCTTTCGGGTGCGCGGCGAAAGCCGGATTGGCCCTAACACCCGGATTGAAGTGGTCACCGAAGGCATATTTTCGCGCCGCATCGTCGATGATCCCGCCCTTGATGGCGTGGGCGGCGTCATTTTTGATGAGTTTCATGAACGTAGTCTGGATGCTGATCTGGGGCTGGCTTTTGCACGCGATACCCAAACTCTGTTGCGCGATGATTTACGACTTTTGGTCATGTCGGCGACGCTGGATGGGGAGCGTGTGTCATCGATTTTGCCTGATGCGCAAACCTTTCATTCCGAAGGTCGCGCCTATCCGGTCACCACCCACTATCTGGGCCGGGATCAGGGGCTGCGACTGGAAGATGATGTCGCCCGCCATATCTTAAGATTACAATCTAAACTCACGCCTGAACAGGCTGAAACTATGCTGGTTTTTCTGCCGGGGCAGGGAGAGATTCACCGCGTGGCCAGTCGTTTGGAAGACGGCGGACTTCATAACCATATCGAACTTTGCAAACTCTATGGCGCAATGGATGTCCGTGATCAGTCTGCTGTTTTGCGCAAAAATACAGTGGGGCGTCCGAAGATTGTACTGGCTACAGCCATTGCTGAAACCTCGCTGACCCTGGATCGGGTAACAATGGTCATTGACAGCGGCGTGTCGCGGCTTGGGCGTTACGACCCTGCACGCGGGACCGTGCGGTTCGTAACCGAGCGGGTGACAAAAGCCTCTGCCGATCAGCGCCGTGGCCGTGCAGGGCGGACACAGGCTGGGGACTGTTACCGTCTTTGGGATAAAGAACAGGATCTGTCGTTAATCCCCTTTGCACGACCGGAAATTCTGGAAACCGATCTGTCACGGCTGGTGCTGGATTTGCGGATGTGGGGCGCGAAATCGACGATGGGGTTGAACCTGCTCGATCATCCCCCTGAAGGGGCCATGACTGAGGCGACACGGTTGCTGCAGGCCCTGGGCGCGCTGGATGACAAAGGCGAACTGACGACACATGGGCGTTTGATGTCGCAGTTACCGATGTCGCCACGTCTAGCCAATATGTTGCTCCAGGCGGCCAAACAAGGCCAGAGCGCGATCGGTGCAGCCCTGGCGGCTCTGTTGTCTGAAAATGGGTTGGGTGGGAAATCGACCGATCTGGAAACCCGCCTTGAGGGCTTAAGCCGTGACAAGACGCCCAAAGCGGTTCAGGCGCGTAGTCTGGCGCAGAACTGGACACGTCTGGCGGATACTCTGATTAAAAAAGAAATTAAACAAACGGATGTGGGTAAAAACTCAGCCTACCTGTTAGCCGAAGCTTTTCCTGAACGCACCGCCAAGGCACGAGGGAAGCCCGGTGAATTCGTCATGGCCAATGGCCGCGGCGCCTATGTGGATGAAACCGATCCTTTAGCCAGATCGTCTTATCTCGCCGTTGGTGATCTGGGCGGCGGCAGTGCCCGTGATCGCATATTGCTGGGGTCTGCGCTGACTGCCGATGAGATTATGCGCCTGTTCGCAAACCGTCTGGAGACGGCTACGGTGATTCAGAAAAGCGCAGGCGGTAATTTCCGGGCTTTCGAACAGGTTCGGCTAGGGCAAGTTGTGCTGTCCTCCAAGCCTATGGAGCGCGTACCCGCAGAATTATTAGTGAAAGTTCAAGCTGAGGAAATAAAATCTAAAGGGCTGAAAGCGCTGAAATTTTCGGATCATGCGGAAAGTTTACGTCAGCGCGTGCAGTTTTTGCGAAATGATGACCTGTCATGGCCTGATATGTCGGATGCGGCCTTGTTGCAAACCCTTGAGGATTGGCTTGGACCCTATGCCGGAGGGCGTCCGCTGCTGAATCTTACGGCACACGACGTTACCCAAGCGCTAACCAGTTTGCTCAGTTACGAACAGCAACGAAATCTTGATGCTCTGGCGCCGGAAAGCCTGCGTTTGCCGACTGGCAATGGGGCGCGCATTGATTACGGTGCCGAAGGCGGCCCGCGGGTTGAAGCGCGGGTAACGGAGTTTTATGGCACGTCCCGTCATCCGACGGTTGGCGTCAACAAAACGCCCCTGACCCTGGCCTTGTTGTCGCCGGCCCATCGCCCAATCCAGATTACCAAGGATATAGTCGGTTTCTGGAACGGTTCCTGGCCGGAGGTACGCACCGAAATGAAGGGGCGATACCCCCGTCATGTCTGGCCCGAAGACCCCAAATCAGCTCAGGCTACCGCACGGGCCAAACCGCGCGGCACCTGATAGCGAACTAACGTGTAGCGGACTGAGCAGATGTCAGCTTAGGATCGCTGTCCTTGGCAATGATGATGCAGCCGGACAATGATGCCGCGATTGCCGCTATAGCCGCGAGTTTTAGGATAGATTGGCGCATGATTTGTCCCCTTAATCAGAAGCTGGTTTTCTTGGATGTATCTTCGGCAGGCATCTGTGAGTGGGTGACCTTGGTGTCGACCTTGTCTTCGACATAGATAATGCACCCCGACAGAGCAGATGCCATGACCGCAATAGCAGCCATTTTAAATATAGCGGATGTCATGATGATCCCCTGATGAACCGTGTAACAGATAAGCCCCCACGGCTTATGTGTTGACCATAATGACCTGAAACTGAACGGGATATGAATTACAAATACTTCATATTCATTCGGTCGCGGCGTAAATCATGATGCCGGTGGCCACTGAAAGGTTCAGGCTATCGGCACGGCCACGCATAGGGATCTTGACGTGAGTATCGCAGATAGCCGCAACCTCAGCGCTAAGGCCGGACTGTTCGGTGCCCATCAGGATCAGGGTTGGCCGCTGATAAGGAGCAGAGCGGTGATCGTGGCTGGCCGTTAAAAGTGTGCCGACTACCGAGCCTGTCCAGCGCGCACGATCCGCTATAAATTCGGCCTGAGTGCATTTGACAATCGGTAGAGCAAAGATTGACCCCATAGTCGCGCGCACGGTTTCGACTGAAAACGGGTCAACGCAATCGCCAATGAGAATGACGCCGCCAATACCTGCTGCATCGGCTGTGCGGATAATGGTGCCAAGATTGCCCGGATCACGCACCTGCTCAAGCGCCACCCAAACGTCGTTGTCCGTGGGGGTGATATCGCTGAGAGTTTTGATGTGCTGAGCAAATACCCCAATAACCATCTGAGGGTTATCCTTGCGGGATATTTTTTCTAATATTTCTCGGGTTACTTCAAGAACCTGACCACGGGCTTTAAGTGTCTGGTCAATGGCGCGGGTCAGAAGCGGATGGCGGTCAGCATCCTTGCCATAGACCAGAATTTGCGGTGAGAAGCCCTGATCCAGCGCGTCAATAATGATCTTCAGGCCCTCGGCAAGGAACTGCTGTGTTTCCTCACGCGTTTTACGCATGTGCAGGGCGCGGATATCTTTTATGGTTTGGTTGGTAAGCGAAGTAATCTCTTTTATCATGACCTTATGCCTTATCCTTCATCCAACGCGCAAAGAAGGAAAGTCCAATTTCGCGTGGGGGCACGGGGCTTAAAGCCATGCCTTTGGGAGCTTTATCCTGCTCAACCAGAGTGAGTTCGCCGTAATCAATCTGTCCTCCTTTATCAGGCCCGACGGCTTCGGCCAGAAGGTGCGCCAACGCCGGCCCGGACACCCGCGCGGCATAGGCATTGAGCAGCAGGAATGCGGCATCGTCCGACAAGAGCTGTGCGCACAGGTCGATCAGTTCCGGCAGGTCTTCAAATAACCGCCAGACTTCGCCGGTTGGGCCACGGCCGTATTTAGGGGGATCGAGAATGATGCCTTCGTATTTTGAGCCACGCTTGACTTCACGCTGCACATATTTACGGGCATCTTCGCAGATCCAGCGAATAGGGGCATGTTCCATGCCTGACAGGGTTGCGTTCTCGCGCGCCCAGCCTACGGATTTCTTTGACGCATCAACATGGGTAACTTTTGCGCCGGCTGCGGCGCAGGCCAGTGAGGCAACGCCAGTATAACCGAACAGGTTCAGGACGCGCGGTGGCTGCCCTGCCGCGACGCGGCGCTCAATACACTCGGTTTGCCACGCCCAGTTTGCAGCCTGTTCCGGAAAAAAGGCCAGATGGCGGAATGAGGTGAAGCGGCCATAAAACTTGACCTGATTCCACCCCAGTGCCCATTGATCGGCGGGTTTACGGCTGAATTGCCAGCGGCCATCATCATCTTCGTCAGTGGGATCGAAAATGGCGTCAGCCTTGTCCCATAAAGCCGGGTATTTAGGCATCCACCAGCACTGGGGTTCCGGGCGGATAACCAGGTAGTCGCCGTAGCGTTCCAGCTTTTTCCCATTGCCGGAATCGATAAGGGCGTAGTCGGACCAGGCCAGCGTGCGCAGTTGAATGGGGTGATCAGCAATCATCATGGCCGCTGATTAGCGCATCAGACGCCGTTGCACCAGAGTTTCTCTAACTGATGGCCGCAGGTTTATGATCGGTTTTGTCCCAGTGAAAAGGCTTGACGATGAGTTGGTAAATCGCATGGGCGGCGCTGATGGATTGCAGGCTCCAATAAAAAGGGGCTGATAGTACATCCTTCAGGCCAAAAGGCACGCCGGTACGTTGTGCGCCCTGATACAGTGCCAACATGCCGCTTAAGGTGCCAAACAGTAACAGACCCAGATCACGGTAGGCTATTGGGCTAAACTGCCCCGATAAGGCCTGCAACATAAGGCTTGAGATAACCATGCACGTAAATGGCGCATAGCACAAAGCCGCTAATGTACTTAAGCCTACGCCCAATATCATGCTGGCCCAGACTTTCAGGCGAAGGGTCGTCGTAAGCCGACTATGAACCAGCAGAGTCTGCATATAGCCTTTGATCCAACGCGTGCGCTGCGGTATCCAGGTATATATATTCGATGGCGGGGTTTCGATGGTCGGTGCCTTGAGCATGGCGCTAGTATAGCCATATTGCGCCAGCCTTAAGCCCAGATCGGCATCTTCGGTGACATTGTACGAATCCCACGCGCCGATAGATTTCAGTACTTTGGTGCGGAAATGATTGCTGGTGCCACCCAGAGGGAACGGCAATTTTAAGCGACAGAACGCTGGCAGCAGCACATCGAACTGCACTGCGTATTCGGCAGCGAACTGCCGCGCAATAAATCCATCTCCACCCTTGGGCCGCAGAGGCGCCTGAAGACAGGCTAACGAAGCGTCGCCGGTTTTGCGAGCCCGATCAAACGTGCGGGCGGCTTCCAGCAATTGATCCGGGGCAGGACGGTCTTCGGCGTCATAGATAACCACAAGTTCGCCAGTCGCTTGTTTAAGCGTATAATTCAGAGCACGGGGTTTGGTTCGGGGTGTGCCAGGCGGTACGATTACCAAGTGCATGTAGTCAGGCAGGTTTTGGGCTTTAAAAGCGGCGATAGTCTCTTCATCGTCAGCTTCAAGTGCGTAGAGTATTTCAAGGTTTTCGCGCGGATACACAAGGTTTGATAACGCCCCAACCAATTGTGGGACGATCAAAGCTTCGCGGTAAAGAGCCACAATGACGCTGTAACGCGGCAGGTTTTCGTTAGAGGCTTCGAGAAAGGGGTCTGAAACCGTTATGGGCTTGGGCATTAAGGTGGCCAGAAATCTTACGCCCGCGCCGGTCGTAAAACTGATCCAGCAAAACCAGTAAAGTCCGCTGATGAGACCGGAAGGTGCGCTAAATGCCGCCCATATAATGAGGGCTGTTACGGTTAATGCCAGAAACAACTGGGCTGTTGATGGCCCGGTACGGGCTGAAAATGCCTCGGGCAAGGGCGTTATCGGCGCCGGCTTGGGAACGGGGAAAGCTGATTTTATCGAAGGAATAAAGGGCGCTTGGGGCCTGACGTAACCTTTGAGCCATTTTTCCTTGAAAGCATCAGCGGTTGCCATGCTATATCCCCCCGATCGCATAGCATTTTGCATCGCGATAATGGTTAATAAAGTATAAATTCAACCTACAGGCAACCTATTGGGGGTAGTGTCGCGCGTGACGGGATTCAGGCTTGGGTTGTTTTTTGCGGTTCTGCTCCTTTGCGGGCCGAGGGCTTATGCTGAGACGTTAGGGCGCGTTGTGTCGCTTGATATGTGTGCAGATCAGTACGCACTTGGTCTTTTACCGCGTTCGGCTATTGCGGCTCTGTCTCAGCGGGCGATGCACGAAGATTCGTACTATCGTGAACAGGCCCGTAATATTCCCCGCTACCGTCCCAGTCTCGAAGCCATTCTGGCGCTTAAGCCAACGGCTGTGCTGAGGACATGGGGAGGGGATGCACGTCTGGTGGAAAGCCTAAAAAATCGAGGCATAGACGTAATCCAGATAGAAGACGCTGCCGATTTTTCGACGGCACGGGCTGAGCTGTTGCGTATCGGCACGCGTTTGGGCCAGCCGAAAAAAGCCGGGATTGAAGCGCGTCGTATGGATGTGGCTGTGGCGGCGATTTCACGTCAGGGGCGAGGCCGCACCGTTTTATATTATACCCCATCCGGCTACACGGCGGGGCCTGAGACATGGGTGGGCGGCGTGCTAAAGCATATGGGATATGCGGTTATATCTTCGGAAGATTATTATAGTTATTTGTCGCCTGAATTGTTTGTGAAACTGAACCCAGATGTTTATGCGCTTGGGTTTTACGAAGACAAATACGCTATGCGTCGTGTTGCGGGGCGGCATCCGCTTGTGCGTCGTAAAATTGCCAGTCGCGAGACACTTGTGCTACCGGCACCTGCGATTGCTTGCAATGCCTGGTACAGCCCTGTCGCTGTAAATGAGAGTCTGAAAAGATGATAACTTCAGCGCGCATGATCTTTGTTTTCTCAGGTGTAAGTTTGTTGCTGCTGGCGGCCTTGCTACTGGTGGGCGACGTGGCTTTGAGTCCCGACGATTATGTAATGGCGGTGATGATGCCGAAGTCTTTGAACGGTGATATTTTGTGGGGCATAAGATTGCCGCGAAATTTGTGCGCCTGGGGGGTGGGCGCCATGTTGGGCATAGCCGGTGCGGTCATGCAGGGTCTGCTGCGTAATCCGTTAGCGGAGCCGGGTATATTAGGTGTGTCATCCGGTGCTGGTTTGGGCGCTTCGGTGGCCATAGTCATGGGTGTCGGGTTGGTGCCTTTTGCCGTCGAGGCCAGCGCCTTAGTGGTGTCTCTGATGATGTCGGCGGTGTTGATTGCTTTTGTGGCCCGGTTTCCGGATCGGCAGGCGCTTATCTTGCTAGGGGTTGGTATATCGAGCCTGTGTGGGGCCTTGATGGCGCTGGTGTTTAATCTGTCGCCGTCACCGGTGACGACTACTGAAATTCTGGGCTGGCTGATGGGCTCTGTCGAAAACCGTAGCTGGCAGGATGCGGCTTTGTGCTTGGCAGGCCTGGCCGTTGCGGTGTGGCTTGTGCCGCGATTAAGGGCTGGCCTAAGGTTACTGACATTGGGTGAGGAAACCGCCCAGAGCATGGGAATGAATATCCGGCATGTCACTTTGATTGGGGTTATCACCGCGTCTGTTCTGGCAGGGCTTTCGGTAGCTGTGGCCGGTATTATCGGGTTTGTCGGGCTTGCTGCACCGCATTTTGTGCGGGCGCTTGGCTTGCGTGATCCTTACGGCGTAATCTGGCCGTCAGGTTTGGCGGGCGGTACGATGGTGCTGATGGCGGATGGCCTTATCAGGGTTATGCCCGCCAGCGGGGATATTCGCTTAGGGGTTCTGACCTCCCTGATCGGCGCGCCGTTGTTTGCGCTCATAGCGTACAAAAGTGCGAAGTCATGGGCGTGAAGTCATGGGCGTGAAGTGATGGGCGTGAAGTGATGGGCGTAACAATATGATCGATATACGTAATCTTGACATCGATATGGGTCGCTCACGAGTCGTCAGTAAGTTGACGGCGCGCTTTGAGACCGGCCGATTACATGCGATCATTGGTCCTAATGGTGCAGGTAAAACCAGTCTGCTGAAAGCTATATGTGGCCTGCTGCCCAGTGCGGCTGGTACAATCAGGCTTGCCGGGCATGACCTGTCTGCACTCAGTTTGCAAGAGCGAGCGCGGCTTATGGCCTACTTGCCTCAGGAGCGCACCATTGCCTGGGATCTTAAAGCCATAGATATCGCAGCACTCGGCTGTGCGGGGCTGTCGGCAGAGGATAGCCGCAGGCATGCGCAGCAGCAACTTGTGGTCATGGGGTTGTCGGATAAGGCCGAAAACAGTGTCTTCAGCCTGTCTGGCGGGCAACGCGCGCGGGTGCTATTGGCGCGTCTGTTGGCAACGGACGCCAAAATCTATTGCCTTGATGAGCCTCTGACGGCGCTTGATCCGGCCTGGCAGAGGCGGATGCTGGAGGTGCTTAAGGCGCGTGCGGTGCAAGGCTGTACTGTCATTGTGAGCATACACGATATCGGATTGGCGGCGCAGTTTGCCGATGATCTGTGGGTGCTGGATCAGGGGCGATTAGTGGCGCACGGCGTGCCAGAAGTGGCACTGTCCGACGATGTGCTGCGACAGGTTTTTAACATTACCGGCATGTTTACTGATGGGCGCCACCTGAGGATTGATCCGAAGGCGCTGCCGGAGCACAGCGCCTAATTGCCGCTCTGCTTCTTAAGGTCGAGATAGTTGATCGGCCCGGACGGCGTTTCACCTGTGCCGCTATCATCCTCAGACAAAGGCGTGTAAGTAATAATCATGCCGCGTTTCAGATCGGCCATAGGTCGCAAAACCGCCTGCCCGCCATTAAGACGGGCACGATAAACCTGCATGTTTTCCATAACTCGCATCATATAGTTACGGGTTTCTGTGAACTGTGCGCACTCAATGAACATGATCGGATCGCCACCATCGCCGCGCGGATCAGCGCATTCTGTAATCCAGCGCGGGGGGCGGTTTGGGCCAGCATTATAACCGGCGGCAGCCATGACATAGGAGCCACCGAAACGATCCACCAGTTCACCCAGATGATAGGCGCCCAGCGTCATATTAAATTCCGGCTCATATAGCTTAGCGTCGGAATAGCTGAGCGACATGCGCCGGGCTACAGCACGTGCGGTTGGTGGAATAAGCTGCATCATGCCGCGGGCATTGGCATGGGAGCGCACCATCGGATCGAAGCCGCTTTCCTGACGGGTAATGGCCAGCACAAAGGCATTTTCGGGAGCCTTAACATTGGGAACGGCTCGCAATGGATAGGCGCGTTCCGGCAGGTAAAAGCCGCGCTGCATGGAGACCCGCGCGATACGCATGGCCGTGTCCTGCGTGTCATAGGTGCTGGCCAGATCGACCAGAAGGGCCTGTTCTTCGGCGTTAGGCAATACGTCATCCAGCGCCAGCACCATGCCGCGGAACAGGTCGCGTTCGCCCATACTGCCCAAAATGCGGGCGGCTTTGGTCATGTCGCGGTTGTTAAACCGGTCACGGTCAGCGGCGGTGGGAACAGGATCCTTGGTCAGGATGATATGAGCGTGCCCTGCTTTTTCAGCCGCTAACTGGCCATAGAAGCTGTAGATGTACTGGCCGCCTTCCTGATAGTTCAGTTGCGCATTGGCGGCATCGCCGGCCGTTTCATAGGCGCGGCCCAGCCAGTAGTGCGCACGTCCCTGAGTGATGGGAGACGTTCCCGCCCCTTCGAGCGACTGGAAATGGGCAATGGCGCGGGCGGGGTCATTCAGCTTTGTCAGGGCCATCCAGCCCGCGAAAAATTCAGCCTCAGCCTTTTTCTCGCCATTGGGAAAACCGCCATTATTCATGGCGTTATAGGCGGCGCGATAATCCTTAGCCTTAAGCGCCTCGCGGAAATAGCTCAGGCGTTCAACCCACAGATTGTTTATGGCGGCGTCATTTTGAGGGGCTGCCGGAAACTGCATCAGTAGCGGAAAACCAAGAGGCTCAAGGTCTTTTTTGCGCAGAAAGCGCGCCCGCTCATAGGCCAGAACACTGTTGTTGGGTGACAGCGCCAAGGCCGCCTCCCATTTTTGGGTGGCATCGGCAGTACCCGCGCGCAGTGCAAAGGCGGCCTGCGCCACGGCGCGGTCACCGTCGCTGACATAATCCAGCATAGCGCGGGATGCCGGACCCTGTGGCCCCAGAAGCAGGCTGTTCAGACGGGCGACATGATCTTCCTGCGTCAGATATTTGCCGAACAAACCGTAAAAGCGCTGCTGATCCAGAGCCTCAAAGCTTTGATCCCGCCACCAGAAACGGGCTGTGGCGCGGGCGTCTTCGGTCTTACCCAGTTGGTCGTAGGCCATAATCAGCGCAATGGCACCGTCAACGGTCATAGGTGGCGCGCCGTTGAACCAATCCACCACCTGTTGCGGGCTTAAGCCTGAGGTCGAAATCAGTTTTTCGGCGGCCAGAACCCGGCGCGATTCGCGCGGCCAGCCGATAAGATCACGGCGGGCGGCATCTAACGTAGCGAATCCGTAGATTGACGCGCCTTCATTATCGAGGATGTTCCACAGCACAATCTTACGCGCCACCGGATCGTTCAGGCTGTTACGCAGGGATTCGGCCAGAGAAAAATTACCCGACTTCACAGCCCGCAGCGCCGACTGCAACGTTTCCATCTCAGCTTGCGGTAAAGCGGCGGGCTGATACGGGCGTGCGGTCGATGTGGAATCTATGGCGCGTGATTCGGCGGTCTCCACCGCATCTTCCTGCGCTTTTTCGATCGCGAATGCGCCGGTTCCGGCAAGCGTCAGGCTACCGGCGACTATGACAACCCATTTTGAAATGCCGGAGCTGAGCAGGGTTTTCAAGGCGGGTTTTATCATCATCTTTTATTTCTCAAAGTCTGTGCGAAAAATAGTGCCAACGACATCATGGCCCAGATTTTTCAATATTGAAACATGGAATTCTTTAAACAAATTCCCAACTAATCATTGCGGCCCGCGCTTTGTGGTCTTAAGGAATTGCGCAAAGGTTTTACTCAGGATTTTATGTCGATGACCCGCAGTTCAGTTCCGCTTTTTCATGGTGTAATTACAGCCCTGATTACGCCGTTCAAAGACGGTGAGGTGGACTATGCGGCTTTTGAAGCCTTGGTGGAGCACCAGATAAAGTCCGGGGTTCATGGCCTGGTGCCGGTGGGGACGACGGGTGAAACTTCGACGCTGAGCATGGCTGAGCATAAGTCTATCGTGGAACTTTGTGTCAAAACCGCAGCCGGTCGCGTGAAAGTGATCGCTGGCGCGGGCTCTAATTCCACCGCCGAAGCGCTGGAACTGACCCAACATGCCAAGGCGGTGGGTGCGGATGCCGCGCTAGTGGTGGCTCCCTATTACAACAAGCCGTCTCAGGAGGGCATGTACCAGCACTATAAGCATCTGAACGACAATGTGCAGATTCCGGTAATGATGTATAACGTCCCCGGCCGCACGGTGGTTGATTTGTCGAATGCGACCGTGGCGCGCTTGGCGCAATTGCCGAATATTGTCGGTATCAAGGATGCAACGGGCGATCTGGCGCGGGCAAGTATGATGCGGCTTGAAGTGCCGGACGATTTCGCCCTGATTTCCGGTGATGATCCCACGCTTTTGGGTTACATGGCGCACGGCGGGCATGGGGTGATTTCGGTGACGTCCAATGTCGCACCCGCACAGATGGTTGAGCTTTATAACGCTGCGGCGGCAGGTGATTTTGCGACCGCGCGATCCATTCAGGATAAGCTCATCAATCTGCATAAGGCATTATTTTACGATGCCTCACCGTCGCCGACCAAATATGCTTTAAGCCGTTTGGGACAATGCACGGACGAAGTGCGGCTGCCGATTACGCCGTGTGCGGTTGATGTGCGGCCGAAGGTCGATGAGGCCATGAGGCTGGCGGGGCTGTAGTATGGCCGAGCCCACAAACTACAAGGTCATAGCGGAAAATCGCCGCGCCCGGTTCGATTACTTCTTCGAAGATACGTTTGAGGCCGGCATCGTACTGACCGGCACGGAGGTCAAGTCTCTACGTAATGGCCGGGCGAATATTACCGAATCCTATGCCAGTGTTGAAGGCACCGATATCGCTCTGATCAATGCCGATATCCCGCCCTATGCCCAAGCTAATCGCTTTAACCACGAGCCGCGCCGTATCCGCAAACTGCTATTGCACCGTAAGCAGATCGACCGTCTGATGGGGGCGGTGCAGCGCGAAGGCCTGACCATCGTACCGGTTAAGCTCTATTTCAACGAGAAGGGCTTTGCCAAGCTTCAGATCGCTCTGGCCAAGGGCAAGAAAAATCATGACAAACGCGAAGCTGTGGCCGAACGCGATTGGCAGCGCGATAAGGCGCGGCTTATGCGCGATCGGGGCTGATTAGACCAGATTACAGGTCTTCGTCATCGAACTGATCGGCGAATTTCGGCGCATTCTGTTGAGCCTGACGTGGGCGACCCACGACGCTGGCCAGATCAGCCAGATCCACAAAGGTGTCAGCCTGACGGCGCAGTTCGTCCGAGGTCATCGGTGGTTGCGACTTGACGGTTGACACCACTGTCACCCGGCAGCCTTTGCGCTGAACGCTTTCGATCAGGCGCCGGAAATCACCATCGCCCGAAAACAGCACCAGATGGTCGGCATGTTCGGCCATTTCCATCATGTCGCAGGCGATTTCAATATCCATATCCCCGCGCCAGCGCTTACGCCCCTGCGAGTCGGTATATTCCTTGGCGGTCTTGGTAATGAGAGCAAAGCCGTTGTAGTCAAGCCAGTCGACCAGCGGGCGGATAGGTGAATAGTCGTCGCCTTCGACCAGAGCGGTATAATAATAGGCCCGGATCAGGATGCCGCGCTTACGGAATTCATCCAGCAGCTTGCGGTAATCAATGTCGAAGTTTAAAGCCTTGGCTGCCGAATACAGGTTGGCGCCGTCGATAAACAGAGCGATTTTGTCGGTGGGATAAAAACTCATGGTAATGGCTTTCTAAAAATAGGGTAGGCGATAATGGATGGCGGTAAAATCTATATTGCATATGGGGCTAATTTACCCGGCCGCCACGGGAATCAATCGCAAGAATTAGCCCATGTTGTCAAGAGATTACGCGAATTTGACGTAAGGGTTGAGCATATTTCCAAGCTTTGGCGATCAAAGGCATGGCCTAATCCTGATGATCCGCCCTTTTATAACGCTGTTTTTCGAGTATCCACCGACCACTTACCCTATGATTTATTGAAAATTTTACATCGGATCGAAGTTGAGGCGGGACGTATCCGCGATGTTAACCTTAGTGATATGAAAAACACACCGCGTGTACTTGATCTTGATCTTATTGCCTATAGCGATGAGGTGATCAATGAGCCAGGTGGCATTCAGTTGCCGCATCCGCGGGCTCATGAGCGGGGATTCGTCATGGGGCCTTTGGCTGAGATTGATCCGGAATGGCTGCATCCTATCCTTAAGCAAACGGCACGCGAATTGGTGCTTAAGGTTACGGTCGGGGTGGATGCTTATCCATTGGAGGGCTGAGATTTACGCTGATCCAGCCAGCTATATAGGCCTACGCCGACCAGAACTAAAATCGTTCCGGCAATATCGGATGTGGTTATGGTCTCGCGCAGGATCAAGCCGCTGAGGATCAGGGTAATTACGGGATTTATAAACCCGATTACCGCATTGGCCTGAGCTGAGATACGCGACAGGGCAAAATTGATCAGATAGCTGGGCAGGACGGTGGCACCAATGGCCAACCCTAAACATAACCACAATAGGGGCGCGGATATGGGGATATCCGATGCCTTATGCGTCACTCCGAAGTGAATAAATGACGCGATTGCCGCACCCGTCATGGCCCATGAGGTGAACAAAGATGGCCCCATTTTCTTGATCACCGGCCTGGCCAGTAGAAGGTAAAGCGCAAACGCAACCGACGACACGGTAACCCATAAAGCGCCGGCGGTGATATTGCCGCCTTTGGTGTGCATATCAGTTATGAACACCAGACCCAGACCGGTATAGGAAATGGCAAAGGCCGATAGCGCCCACGGCTTGATCTTATGATCGAAAAACAATGCGCCGAGCAAAATGACAAACAGAGGGTAGGTGAACAGAATCAACCGCTCAAACTGCGGCGTCAGGTGCACCAATCCTTCAAAATCCGTGTAGCTGGCAAACCAGTAGCCCAGCACGCCTACAGCAATTGCGTGCGGATAGGTTTTGGCCGGAATGTCGATAGTGGCCCGGTGTTTCCACCAGGTGATTACTCCCACTATCAGGAAAAAAGGGGTCGCCATCAGCAGGCGCAGGGTTAACAGCGTTGTGGCATCGACATCATAGTCATAGGCCAGCTTGATATAGATGCCCTTGGTGGCAAACAGAAATGAGCCCAGCAGTGCCAGTCCGTAGCCGCCCCATGTTATGAGCGGATTTTCTTTTTCTGAACTATCTGCGGGGATCGTCTCTGACATGGTGGGCCTGATACTGCGGGCCCTGATATCATGTAAATAGACAGCACCCTAAATGACATAAGGTGCTGGTAACTCAGGCACCTGTTTTAAAGCGACGCGCGCGGCGTGCGAGCTTAAGCGCCCAGAGCGGCTTTTCAGTTTTCTCGACGGCCTTGCGGTCCCGGCGTGCATCAGCGGCCACAATGCGGGTTGCTGTTGGCGCAAGGGTGTTCAGGCGATTGGCAAGGTGCGTAATCATGGCGGCGGCTATACAGGGGTATGGTTTCTAATGCAACATAGGTTGCGGCCTCCAAAGAATTTATGCGCAGCCAGTTGTGTTTTTGAACCAACAGCGCTAAACAGCGCGGTTCAACCGGTACATATGCGCTATTGTGGCAGGACTGCCCTTATAAGCGCATATAGAATTTGAGGATTTCATGGCTCGCGTCACTGTCGAAGATTGTATCGAAAAGGTCGATAACCGCTTCAATCTGGTTCTTCTGGCTGCTCATCGTGCCCGCGCCATTTCGTCGGGTTCGGCAATCCTGCTGGATCGCGACAATGATAAAAACCCGGTCGTGGCACTGCGCGAAATCGCTGAGGAAGTGCTTCCGCCGGAAACCCTGACTGAAAGCCTGATCGCCAGCCTGCAACGCGTCGATGAGCGTACCGAGGCTGAGGAAGAGGCTGAGACCCTGGCGCTGTTGGCTGATCCGCAACACATGCAGATGTCGGAAAGCGAACTGATCCGTGCGCTTCAGTCCGACCGCGACGGTGGTCAGGAAGAGCGTTACTAAGCGTAAAAACTTATCTGTTTGATTTTAAGCCGCATCAATTCTGTTGATGCGGCTTTTTGCAGTGTGTCTTCCATCTGCGCGGCTGTTTTGACTATATTTTTTCTGGATAAGCTGAAAAAGCGGGCGTATGGTTATTATATGGGGTTGAGGTCCTTAAACATTAAGGATTTCTTATGTACCATAAGGGTTTGATAACGACTATGTCGGCAGAAGGTCATCAAGTTTTTGAGCGGAGCGCAGCGGGAAAATCTTCCGTGGCTTCGGATGCGCCTGAACCCAATGTCCCGCCGGGATTTCCGGCTGACCGGCCACCGGAAACGCCTCCTCTTGATCCGCCAGTTGAAACGCCGCCGGTGTCGC
The DNA here is from genome assembly GCF_028550435.1 of Asticcacaulis machinosus. Classification (GTDB taxonomy): domain Bacteria; phylum Pseudomonadota; class Alphaproteobacteria; order Caulobacterales; family Caulobacteraceae; genus Asticcacaulis; species Asticcacaulis machinosus. The sequence continues at coordinate 250,943 of NZ_JAQQKV010000001.1, forward strand.
CGCCAACTGAACTACCGCCGCCCGTTCAGGTGCGGCCCAAATTCCTGCGTCAGGTCGAGCTGATTGAGCGCGTGGCAGCCTATGATCCTACCGTGGATGAGGCCATGCTTAATCGCGCCTATGTCTACGCCATGCGTATGCACGGGGCGCAGCTTCGGGCGTCGGGCGATCCTTATTTCGCCCATCCAATTGAAGTGGCGGGTATTCTGACTGATTATAAGCTTGATGGCTCAGCGATTGCGGCCGCTTTGCTGCACGATACGATTGAGGACACGCCGGCGACGCGTGAAGAAATCGCGGCCAAGTTTTCCGAAGACGTGGCGCAACTGGTCGAGGGGGTGACTAAGCTTACCCGCCTAGAGCTGCAGTCGGAATATACCAAGCAGTCGGAAAACCTGCGCAAGTTTATTCTGGCCATTTCGCGCGATATACGGGTGCTGCTGATCAAACTGGCTGATCGCACACATAATATGAGAACGTTACAATATGTACCTGAATCCAAACGGGAACGTATTTCGCGTGAAACGCTGGAAGTCTATGCGCCTCTGGCCCGCTCGATCGGCTGCAACCGGTTCGCAACCGAGTTGGAGGATCTGGCCTTCACCTATATCAATCCGACCGCTAAGGCCGCCATTGGCCGCAGGTTGGAGGACATGCGCGCCAAAAAGGGCGCCGTGGTTTCGCAGATTGCCAAGGACGTTAAAGAGCGGCTCTATAAGTACGGTATCAAGGCCGAAGTCTATGGCCGTGAAAAATCGCCCTATTCGATCTGGCGCAAGCTTCAGCGCAAATCGATCGGCTTTTCGCAACTGTCTGATATATTTGCTTTCCGTGTTATCGTAGAGTCAGAGGATGACTGCTACCGCGCCTTGGGCTTGATCCACCGCACATGGAGTTGTGTCGGTGATCGCTTCAAGGACTTCATCTCAACCCCTAAAAGCAACAATTATCAGTCCCTGCACACAACGGTGGTCGGGCATAAGGGGACGCGCATCGAGCTTCAGATTCGCACGGAAGAAATGGATCGTGTCGCCGAAGAGGGTGTGGCCGCCCACTGGAACTATAAGAACCATGCCTATGGCTTTGACGAGGAGGCGGCGACCAGGCGCGGTGGCCGCAACCCGATCAATAGCTTGAGGAATATCGTCCAGATCGTTGAAAATGGTGGTGATTCCGAAGACTGGGTCGAACATGCCAAGATGGAAATGTTCCTCGATCAGGTGTTCTGTTTTACTCCCAAGGGCCGCCTGATCACCTTGCCGCGCGGGGCCATGCCGCTTGATTTCGCCTTTGCTGTGCACACCGAGGTTGGCGAAACCGCCATCGGTGCGCTCATTAACGGCGAACACCGTCCGCTGCGCACGGTGCTGCAAAATGGCGATCAGGTTGACATCCTGACCGGTGTCGAATCGCGCATCAATCCTGACTGGCAGTCTTTGACGATTACGGGGCGTGCACGCTCAGCCATTCGGCGTAACATCCGCCAGACCGAGCGTGAAGACTTCATCAAACTGGGGCGGGCTGCCATAGAACGCGCAGCGGCTCAGGTTGATAAGTCGTTGAATGACATAAGCTGGCGCACGGCATTTGAGCGCTTTCAGGTGCCCAATCAGGACGAACTTTACGAACTATGCGGACGCGGCAAAATCACGCCGGTCAAGATTCTTGAGGCGGTCTTTCCTGGCCTGACTATACCTGCGTTGATGGCTACTGATGGTCTGACGCGAATCAAGGACGGTGAGGGCGCGCGCGCGTTTGTTCGCGGCTCGGCGTTGCGTGAGCATCACCGTATCCGCTTTTCACGCTGCTGCTGTCCGGTGCCGGGAGAGCGAATCGTCGGCATTGTTGACGGTGTCGAGGTCCACGTTCATTCGATCGAATGTGATACTCTGGAGCAATTCGAAGATAATAAGGATGTCTGGGTTGACCTGCAATGGACGCTCAATGCCGAGAAAAACACCATCAGCGTCGCACGTATTCGCGCCAATATGCAAAATAAGCCGGGCGTGCTGGGTATCACCTGCACATTAATCGGTGAAGCTAAGGGCAACATTATCAATATGCACTTGACGAATAATCAGGTCGATTTTCTTGACGTAGAATTTGAAATCGAAGTCATTGATGCTAAACACCTGACCAATATCAGCGCGGCCCTGCGCACCTGCCCCTCGGTCGAGAGTGTGGAGCGAATCCGGGGCAACGCCTAACTTTTCAAGAGTACGGGCCTGTTTATGACTTCCGAAGACGTTATCAATGAATTCCGCGCCGCCAATGCCTTGCGCGAAGGCCATTTTGTGCTGTCATCAGGCCTGCACAGCCCGATGTTTCTGCAAAAAAATCTGGTATTCATGGAGGCTGCCCGTTGCGAGCGGCTGTGTAAGGCTCTGGCCGAAAAAATCATTGCGACGGTTGGGCCGGTTGATCTGGCGATTTCCCCGGCGATTGGAGGTATCATTCCGGGCTATGAAACGGCGCGCCATTTGAAGGTCAACTCGATGTACGTTGAGCGCGAAGGCGGGGCGTTTAAACTACGCCGAGGCTTCCATTTCGAGCCAGGCGCCAAAATTGTCATGGTTGAAGATATTGTCACGACCGGCTTGTCGTCGCGCGAGTGTATTAAGGCCATTCAGGATCTGGGCGGTGAGGTGGTGGCTGCGGCCTGTATCGTGGATCGTTCCGGTGGTGAAGCCGATGTTGGCGTGCCGCTCATCTCATTGGCCAGCCTTAAGGTTCCGGCCTATCCGGCGGATCAATTGCCGGCGGATCTGGCCGCCATCCCCGTCGAAGACCCCGGCAGCCGTCGTCTGGCGAAAGTCTGAGCCATGTCGCAGCGTATTCGCTTAGGCCTGAACATTGATCACATCGCGACCGTGCGCAACGCCCGTGGCGGCCATAGTCCTGATCCGGTTCGGGGGGCGCGGTTGGCGATTGCGGCAGGCGTAAACGGGATCACAGCCCACCTGCGTGAGGATCGCCGCCATGTGCGTGACGGTGACATTTCGGCCTTAGCCGACCTTTGTAACGAACTGAATACACCGCTCAATTTTGAGATGGCGGTGACCGAAGAGATGCTGTCTCTGGCCGAAACTCTGCGACCCCATGCGGCCTGTCTGGTGCCTGAGCGCAGGCAGGAGCGCACGACCGAAGGCGGTCTGGATGTGGCTGGGCGGGTGGATGATATTGGGGCCGCTGTCGCGCGTTTATCAAAGGCGGGCGTGCGTTCATCGCTGTTTATTGCCACAGACCCGGCTCAGGTGTCGGCGGCTGAGGCTATTAAAGCGCCGGTGGTTGAGTTCCACACCGGTGCCTTGTGCGACGCATTCCGCGAAGGCGATATGGCAGTTTATGAAAAAGAATTGAAAGCCTTAAGGCTGGCGGCTGATATGGCGCATAAGGCTGGTATCGAGGTTCATGCGGGCCACGGCATTGATTATGATACGGTGACGGCGATTGCTCAAATCCCGCAGGTAAAAGAACTGAACATTGGCCATTTTCTGATCGGTGAGGCGATTTTTACCGGCCTTGAAACCTCGATCCACAAGATGCGCTTGCTGATGGATGCGGCCAGAGGGTTGCCTTCCAGATGATCGTCGGTATCGGCAATGACCTGGTTGATACGCGCCGGATTGAGCAGTCGATCGAGAATTTCGGGGAAAAATTTCTCAACCGGATATTCACCGCTGACGAACAAGCCCGCGCACAGGGGCATGCTAAACCAGTCTTATCTTACGCCAAGCGCTTTGCGGCCAAGGAGGCTGTGGCCAAAGCGCTTGGCACCGGCATTAGCGGGTTTCGATTTATCGATATCGAAGTGTTTAATAATGCTGCGGGTAAGCCCGAAATCATCCTGCATCGGGGCGCGCTGGAGCGCATGACGTCGCTGGTCAAGCCCGGTCATAATTATCACATCCACTTGTCATTGAGCGACGAATGGCCCTATGCCAGCGCCTATGCGGTGATTGAAGCCTTGCCCTTGCCATAATCTGTGGTTAGGTGAGGCGCAAGGTAACGGGGCAATACTATGAGCGCGGAAGACAAGGTGGTCGAGGACGATATGGCAACGAGCAAGGGGAGCAGTGCCACCGGCGGCGCCAAAGAAGAAACCAGTGAGATCATCAAGACGGTCATCTATGCGCTGCTGATCACGCTCGTGTTTCGCACTCTGTTTTTTCAACCGTTTACGATCCCGTCAGCATCGATGGAGCCTAACCTTTACGAAGGCGACTACATCGTGGTCTCTAAGTGGGATTACGGCTATTCCAAATATTCGTTCCAGTGGCCGCTGCCGTTCATCAAGGGCCGGATCATGGAAAAAGCAGCTAAACGCGGCGATATTGTCGTCTTCAAGCTGCCGCGTAATCCAAAGGTGGATTACATTAAGCGTGTCGTCGGTGTTCCAGGTGACCGCGTTCAGATGCGCCATAACCAGCTTTATATCAATGACATCCCGGTGCCGGCTAAGAATCTGGGGCCGGTGATGCCGCAGATCAGCTATGATAGCCAGTACGCCACCAAGTATGAGGAATCCCTGCCGGACGGTTCAACTCACGCCATGCAGGATCTGCGCACCGATGGCCCGGCGGATGATACGCCGGAATATATCGTGCCGGCTGATCATTACTTCATGATGGGCGACAACCGCGACAATTCGATCGACAGTCGCTACGCTATGGATGATCCAATTCAGCCGGGTGTTGACTTTGTGCCGGCTGAAAACCTCGAAGGGCGCGCCACCATCGTGCTGGTATCGTGGAAAGAGGGTTCCTCGATCTGGAAACCTTGGACCTGGTTGAACCTGCGCTGGGATCGCCTGTTCAAATCCCTTAAGTAAATTGAGGGTTTTGTTTTCTTTGGCGTGGGATTGGTGTATCTGACGCCCTATGAACCTGAGACGATCCGCCCTCAGCGCCCTTGAGGCGCAATTGGGTTACGAATTTAAGGACAAGACCTTACTCGATCTGGCGCTTACACACGCCAGCGTAGCCGAGGGTGCGCGCAAGATCGCTGACAATGAGCGCCTTGAGTTTTTGGGCGATCGGGTGCTGGCGTTAATGGTGTCCGAAGCCCTGATGGAGGCCTTTCCTGACGCCAGCGAAGGGGAGCTGTCGCGACGATTCCACAGTTTGGTCAGTCGCGAAACCTGTGCCGAAGTCGCCAAAAATTTAGGTGTCGGTCCAGCGCTACGCTTGGCGGCTGGGGAGACCAAAAGCGGCGGGCGTGAGAACCTCACGATTTTGGGTGATGCGTGTGAAGCGCTGATTGCGGCTATTTATATCGAGGCCGGGTTTGAGGGCGTGGTGCGTTTGTTCAAGCCGTTGTGGACTGAGCGGATGCAGGCGTCCGGCAACAGCGTGCGTATCAACCCGAAATCTTATCTACAGGAATGGGCCGCCTCAAAACAAAAGGCCCTGCCGAAATATTCTATAATTAACCGATCAGGCCCCGACCACGCTCCGGTCTTTACTATCGAAGTGACTGTCGACGGGCACCCCTCTCAATCCGCCACCGGGCGATCGCGGCAAGATGCTGAAAAAGCGGCCGCCCTTGGCTTTATCGAACGTGAAGGCTTAGCGTGACCGAACCAAATTCCTCCCATCGTGCCGGTTTTGTGGCCATTATCGGCGCACCCAATGCCGGCAAATCAACCCTGGTCAATCAACTGGTCGGTTCAAAAGTATCGATCGTCACCCAAAAGGTTCAGACGACGCGCTTTCCGGTGCGCGGCATTGCCATGCACGGCGATGCTCAGATCGTGCTGGTGGACACGCCAGGTATCTTCAAGCCGCGTCGCAGGTTGGATCGCGCTATGGTTAAATCGGCCTGGGGCGGGGCTGAAGACGCCGATCATGTGGTGCTGCTGATTGATGCACCGGCCCAGATCGCGGTTGAGCATCCGTCCGCCGATACGCCCAAAGCTACGGCCGCTGATCACCGCGCCGTCGAAGATGTGGCGGCGATTATCGAGGGTCTTAAACAATCGAACACCCGTGCCACTTTGGTGGTCAATAAGATCGATATGCTTAAGCGCGATAACCTGCTGGCGCTGGTCGACACCCTTTATAAGGCTGACATTTTCGATGAGGTCTTTATGATTTCTGCCGAAAAAGGCCTTGGCGTTGCAGACCTGAAAGAGTCTCTGGCGAATAAGATGCCGCTAGGGCACTGGCTATACCCTGAAGACCAAGCCGCCGATGCCCCGGCACGTATTTTGGCCGCTGAAATCACCCGCGAAAAACTGTTTCTGCGCGTTCACGAAGAACTGCCTTATTCCGCGGCGGTATCGACGACTGAGTTCAAGGATTTGCCTGATGGTTCGGCGCGGATAGAGCAGGTCATTTTTGTGGAGCGCGATGGTCAGCGGGCCATTGTGTTGGGTAAAAATGGCCAGACCCTGAAGTGGATCGGCCAAAAGTCACGCGAGGAGTTATCGAAACTGCTCGATCGTCCGGTGCACCTGTTCCTGCACGTTAAGGTGAATGAGCGCTGGACCGACGACCGTGCGCTTTATACACAGTTCGGCCTGGAGTTTGAGGCTTAAGCCCGTGCAGTTTGTCGATGAGGCCTATGTCTTAAGCGCCCGCAGTCATGGTGAGACCGGCGCCATTGTCCACGTGCTGACCCATGAACATGGCCATATCGCCGCCCATATTGCGGGGGGGGCGTCGCGCCGTATCAAGCCTTACCTTCAGGCTGGTGCGCATGTTGAGTTCAGTTACCGGACGCGCTCACACGATCAGTTGGGAAGTGCTACCCTTGAGCCTTTGGGCGAGGGGGCGTCAGCCTTTCTGGATGATCCTTTGGCCCTGACCGGCCTTCAGGCGGCCTGCATGATGACACAGTATTGCCTGCCGGAACGTGAGCCTCACGCGGGGGCCTACCATGCCTTGTCGGCGCTGATGATGATTCTGCCGCATCCTGAGATATGGCCGGCCGTTTATGTGCGATTCGAGGCCGGTCTGTTGGAAGAACTAGGTTTCGGGCTTGATCTGTCAGCCTGCGCCGTCACCCATGAACGCGATGATCTTATCTATGTCAGCCCGCGATCAGGACGGGCTGTAAGCCGAAGTGCCGGTGAAGCTTACAAGGATAAGCTCCTGAAACTGCCCATGTTCATGCTGTCATCTCAAGGCGGTGTTCAAGCTGGCGATATAGGCCTTGGCCTTGAACTTACCGGGCACTTTCTGGAGCGGAACGTGTTTCATCCGCTCAATAAACCCTTGCCGGAGGTTCGTGTGCGCCTTATGCAAACCCTGAGTGATGCAGGCTATATGTGAGCGTCCATGGGGCTGTGAGGTTGGTTGCTTTATGAAATCCACCCTTTGGTAACCACTCACATGTCATAGTTATGTTAATTATAATCTGGCGGCGGATTTCTAAATCTTGATGACTTATAGCGAACAGCAACTGCGTGAGGCCAATGTCAATCCGGCGACCGGATTGGCTACGGACTACCTCAACCTGTTCAACGAAGCCATTATGCTGTTTGAAATGGGCATGGACATGCCTGACATGGCTGAGGAACTGATGGACTGGCAGCGCCGGGACTATGTCAGTCATTTTGAGAAATCAGGGTTTGAGCAAAAGGACGTGGTGGTCGGAGCCTATCAAACAGCACCGGTTGAAGTCCGTGCCGCCTTTGATGACTGCTGTGACAAGGCACTGGATACGTTTGAGTCGTCTATCCAGATATTGCTGTCATCGCTGGAAACGCCTGTAGCCCATGAAGAGCTCGAAACCCGTTTGGCAGAGATGAAGGAACTGGTCACGGAGATGGATTCGCATATCCATGGCCGGGTCAAGCCTTCTGAAACCGACGCCCAGAGTGCGGTTGACGCACTGTTTTAGACCTACAATCCCCATAATTTAACGGGATGCCTTTGCTAATGCAGGGGATGCGCTTTAATCTGCATTCCCATGAGTGATGTAGTGATTCCCGAAGACGCCGGTGGGCGGATACTGAACGAAGACCTGGGCGAAGCCCTGTCGCGCCGTTATCTGGCCTATGCCTTGTCCACGATTATGCACCGGGCCTTGCCTGATGTGCGTGATGGCTTAAAGCCTGTGCATCGGCGTGTGCTCTATGCCATGCACAACATGCGATTGAACCCGCAATCGGCAGCGCGTAAGTGCGCCAAGGTGGTCGGTGAGGTTATGGGTAACTTCCACCCGCATGGCGATCAGTCGATCTATGACGCGCTGGTGCGGATGGCGCAGTGGTTTGCGCAGCGCTATCCCATGGTCGATGGTCAGGGGAACTTTGGCAACATCGACGGCGATTCTGCGGCCGCCATGCGCTATACTGAATGTAAAATGACGGCGGCCGCCATGCTGTTGCTGGACGGTATTGATGAAAATGCCGTTGATTTTCGTCCGACCTATGACAATCAGGACGAAGAACCGGTTATCTTGCCGGCAGGATTCCCGAACCTTCTGGCCAATGGTGCGACCGGAATCGCGGTCGGTATGGCAACCTCGATCCCGCCGCACAATGTGTCAGAACTGATCGATGCCTGTAAGCTGCTGATCGAGAGCCCTCATGCAGACACAGCAGCTTTGATGCAGTTCGTTCTGGGGCCGGATTTTCCGACCGGCGGTATTTGCGTTGAACGCCCTGAGACTATACGTGAGGCCTATGAAACCGGGCGCGGATCATTGCGGACTCGGGCGCGTTATGAAGTTGAGGATCTGGGGCGCGGAAACTGGCGCATCAAAATTACCGAAATTCCTTATCAGGTGCAAAAGTCGCGCCTGATTGAACAACTGGCTGATCTGATCGAAGCCAAGAAGGCGCCGCTTTTGGGCGATGTTCGTGATGAGTCGGACGAAGAAATCCGTCTGATTCTTGAGCCTAAAACGCGCAATATCGAACCTGAAGTTCTGATGGAGAGCCTGTTTCGGGTATCCGATCTGGAAACGCGGTTTGCCATTAATATCAATGTGTTGGATGCTTCCGGCGCGCCGCGCGTGATGGGGCTTAAGCCATGTTTGGTGGCTTTCCTTGATCACCGGCGTGTAGTGCTGGTGCGTCAGTCGAACTGGCGTCTGGAACGCATCGAAAAGCGCCTGCACGTCCTTGATGGTTTGATGATCGCGTTCCTCAATCTGGATGAGGTCATTCGCATTATCCGCGAGGATGAAAAGCCGCGTGATACATTGATGGCGCGCTTTGCGCTTAGCGAGGCTCAGGTCGATTACATTCTTGATACGCGTTTGCGTCAGTTGGCGCGGCTTGAGGAAATGGCGATCCAGAATGAACACGATAAGCTCGCCAAAGAACGCGACGGTCTGCTGGCCTTGCTGGGCTCCGAAAAGAAGCAGTGGAAGCGGATTGATGAGCAGTTAAGCGAAGTCCGTAAGCAGCTTTTATCGCCGCGCCGCACGACATTTGCCGAAGCGCCTCAAGGAATCGAAGTGGCGGCGATTGAATCCTATCTGCCGAAAGAGCCAATTACCGTCATCCTGTCAGAGCGCGGCTGGATCCGTGCGGCTAAGGGCCGTGTCGAAGATCCAAGTGAACTGAAGTTCAAAGAGGGGGATCAGCACGCGTTCCTTATCCCTGCGTTTACGACCGACAAGTTATTGATCATGACGTCGGATGGTCGCTTCCTGACGCTGGGCTGTGACAAGCTGCCGTCGGCGCGTGGACATGGTGAGCCACTGCGGTTGATGCTCGATATTGAAGAGTCGGCCAAGATAATGACAATTTTCGCTCACGTGCCTGGCCAGAAACGGCTTATGGTATCGAAGAACGGCTATGGCTTTATCATGAACGAAGAAGATGCACTGGCCAATAAAAAAGCCGGTAAACAGGTGTTGAACGTTGATGGCACCGAAGCCTTCGCGACCCTGCCTGTAACCGGCGATCAGATAATGATCCTGGGTGAGAACAATAAGCTTCTGATCTATCCGGTGGCTGAACTGCCGGAAATGGCACGCGGTAAGGGCGTCAAGCTTCAGGGTTACAAGGATGGCGGGGTCCGAGACATTACCACTTTTGATTCCACACAGCCCGTAATTTGGTATGATGGCTCCGGTAAAGCCCGTGATTTCAAGGACTTTAAGGACTATGCCGGGCGGCGGGCATCGGTTGGGCGTATTGCCCCGCGGGGCCTGAGAAAGCTACGCCCTAACTGACAGTGTGGCTTAAATCCCTCTAAGACTTGCCGCATTACACGGTAAGGCAATTGTATATTGATGGCGCAGATTTTATATGTTGCAATGCACCATCAGTATGGGGATGCCGCCGTGAGCGAGTTTGCCGGTTTTAAAGATACGTCCGTTAAGGTTAGCGATATGCTGAGCCAAACCATCACGATGATTGATGGTAAGTCAGTGACTTTACGTGAACTTATCAGCCGTATCGGTGAGCAGGGATTCCTGTTGCTGTGTGCGCTTCTGACTCTGCCGTTTTTGCTGCCCGTATCTATTCCGGGTGTCAGTACAGTGTTTGGTGTCGCCATTCTTTTGATCAGCCTGGCGATCACGCTCAACCGCTTGCCTTGGCTGCCCAGTAAAATTCTTGATCGTGAACTGGAAACCCTGAAACTGGTTCCGGTATTGGAAAAAGGCGTAAAGATCGTTTCTAAAATCGACCGCTTCGTTCAACCGCGTCTTTTGGTGTTTTCAACGGGCGCCATTATGAATCGGATCAATGGCCTTGTGCTGATGTTTTCGGCCTTGCTTCTGATGTTGCCCTTAGGCTTCATCCCATTTTCAAATACCTTACCAGGTGTGGCAATCCTGCTGATGTCGATTGGCATGGTTCAGCGCGATGGCGTGTTGGTTGTTGTCGGCTATGGCTTTGTTCTGGCGACTCTAACCTATTTCAGCATTCTCGCCTACGCCGCCTATAGTGCCGGTCAGGGTTTTTCATCCCTGTTGGGATAACAGGATATTGCCTAAGCCTGAAGATTTGCCTATGGCGAAGTCATGGCAATCCCATTCCTAAGTTTGCAGCCAGATCGTATTCATCGCTTTACTGTGGTGTCAGGTGTTGGCTTGTGCCAACTCATAGCATTTGGGACGTCATTATATCTTTTGACAGTTCTGGCAGTACCGATTGTCAGAGACACTGGCTGGTCACTGGGGTGGGTGGTTGGGGGGTATTCGATCGGAGTCCTGGTATCTGCTGCAATTGCTCCACTGGCTGGGCGGTATATCGGCGCAGGCTATGGGCACTATGTACTGGCTGCAAGTTCATTGTTGTTTGCAAGTGGATTGGCGACGGTTTCTTTGTCGGAGCATTTGATCATTTACGTAGCCGCGTGGGCCGTGATGGGGCTCGGCATGGGGGCTGGGCTATACGACTCAGCCTTTGGAGCCGTAGGGCGAATTTTCGGTCAATCTGCTAGGTCGCTCATCATTCAGATTGCACTGTGGGGCGGCTTTGCGTCGACTGTATTCTGGCCACTCAGTGAATATTTGCAGGTTAATTTCGGCTGGAGAGTAGCCTGTCAGGTGTTTGCAGCCCTGCATCTTATCGTATGTTTACCAATATATCTGTGGCTGCTGCCTCGGCCCAAGGATGCGACGGCGCCAAATGATGTAAGCGCGTTGGCGAAAATAACCCCTGAGCCTAATGAGCGTGCGATCTACATAGCATTAGGCTTTGTTATCACCTGCGAAATGGCGATTGTCGCCATGATGTCGGTGCATATGCACACCATTTTGCAAAGCCGGGGATTGTCTTCGACGGCAGCCGTGGCCTTAAGTGCGCTGGTCGGGCCGTCGCAGGTGGTGTCGCGTCTGGTTGAACTCACGATTGGCCGCAGATGGCCGCCTTACCTGTCTATGACCTTAGGTGTGTTAGGCGTCGCAGCGGCTTTAGGGCTAATCATATTCGGAACAGGCCTGAATACGCCGGCGCTTATTATCTATGGCGCCGGTTTGGGCGTCGTGTCGATAACTACTGGCACCGTGCCTCTGGCGATTTTTGGGCCTGTACGTTATCCGCTGCTGATGGGGCGTTTGCGCCGCATTAGTTTGGGAATGCAGGCGGTTACACCCGCTATTGGTGCGTGGATTTTAACCCACATTGGCATGAATATGTTGCTGAGCTTTATTGGTGGGTTGTCGCTGCTTTGTATGGTTGTGTGCGTTTATCTGGCACAACTATGCCGCCGTCATGTCGTGGCTATGATCTGATACGCTGCCAACCGCCGTCGCTCAGGCCTTCAAGCGGGCGGTAGCTGGATTTATAATCCATCTTAGGGCTACCCTTCACCCAGTAGCCTAAATAGACATAGGGGTAGCCGACCTTGAGGGCCTGACCGATATGGTCGAGGATGATAAACCGGCCGAGTGAGCGGCTCATCAGATCCGGATCATAAAAACTATAAACCAGCGACAAACCATCATTTAGCGCATCGACCAGAACACATCCAATCAGGCGGCCCTCAATGCGGTATTCGATAATGTGTGTGCGCACCAAGGTGTCTTCGATCATGGCCACCAGATCTGGCCAAGTCATATCCATCATGCCGCCGTCAGGGTGTCTCGATTTAAGGTAACGCTGCAACAACTCATATTGTTCCCGGCTGGCCTCAGCTTCAACGAACGATTTGGTCACATCGGCATTACGCTTGGTTATGCGGCGGTCGGTTTTTGAAAAGATATACTCATTAACCGGGATGCGTACCGACTGACAGGCGTTGCAGTTATGACAGGCCGGGCGGTAGGCAATGTTTTGTGATCGTCTGAAGCCAATTGCCGACAATTGATCATTAATGCTGATAGCTTCGAGAGGTGGCAGGTGTACAAACACCTTACGCTCTTCCAGATTCGGCAAATAGGGGCAGGGACCGGGTATGGTCAGGTAATATCTGAGTTTTCGACCCGGAAAATGTTCACTCATGACACTCTACTGGTGTTCCCTGATACGACAGCCGTTAATGATCGTATGAGACCCCATATTCAGTCTAAAGTGAAGGGTTATCTGGTAAAACCGGAGCTTCTCGTAGTAAAATAATAGCGATACGGCGATTTCCGGCCAGGGTAGGATCGTCCGGATAAAGCGGCTCCTTAGCGGCCTTACCGGAAACCTGAGCGATTCGATCCTGATCGACCCCGGCACCCTGAAGAATGGCACGTGACGCATCGGCACGTTGAGCCGACAATGCCCAGTCTTTTTCGGCTCCTCCCCCCATACTTGCAGATGTGTGGCCGGTAATTGATACTCGGTTAGGTAATTGATTGACGATCTTCGCAACCGCTCTCAGCAGGGTTCGCGCGCGCTCATTCGGGCGGACAGAACCGGCATCAAACATTGATCGGCCTTCCTGATCAATCAGTTGAACCCGCAAACCTTCGGGTGTCTGGTCAATCAGGATATTTTTCGACAGTTCCGCCAATTCCGGCATATCCTGGAGGGCCTGACGCAAGGATTCGGCCGCGCTGCGGAATGACTCTTCTTCGCGTTTCTGAAGTTCTTCGCGCAGATCATCTTCGCTCGATTTCGACAAATCACCAGACGTTGTGGATTGTCCGTCACGATCCTGAACGTTCGGCGCTTCAGGGGCCATTTGTTCAATGAAGGCCATAGCGCCTGCGCTCTGGACGCCTTCGTCACCTATGGCGGTGCCAGCCAAAATGCCGCCGGCGCCGTTTGAGGATGACGATACGCTGGCGGGAGCAAAATAATCAGCCACGCCGCGCTTTTGCTCAGGGCTTGTCGTGTTGATCAGCCACATCAACAGAAAAAACGCCATCATGGCGGTCACAAAGTCAGCATAGGCGACTTTCCAGGCGCCGCCGTGGTGCCCGCCGCCGACGACCTTTTTGACCTTTTTGATGACGACGGGGGCGTCGCGGTTAGCCATGCGCTATCTTTCGGGCACTGAAACTCTGATTTTGTTTAGCGTGTTTATAGTTAACAGGGGGTTGAGGGAGCTTGTTTTTACGCTTTGGTTTGACGTGGGCCAAGGTCTCAGTCCATAGAGTTTATCTTGTTATGATCGTCGGAGACTGCCGTGACTCAAAAACCGCCGCTGCGCCATGTTCTGGGGGCATTCGCGACGGGTGTGTGCGTTATCACAACCTGTCATGGCGATGAGGTGATCGGGCTTACGGCCAACTCATTTACCTCGGTATCTCTGGATCCGCCCCTGGTGCTATGGTGCCTCGATAAGCGCTGTGAGCGTTATGATATTTTCGCAGGTGCTACGACTTTCGATATAAATATCCTCAGTAGTGATCAGCGAGACTTCTCAGATCGGTTTGCGCGCGGTGACGCGGCTATCGGGAACCATGAAGGCCTGTTGACGCTGGATCATCCCTTACGTTTGAAAAAAGTCATTGGTTGGCTATCGTGCACGACCTACGATACCCGCGCAGTGGGTGACCATCTAGTAATCACGGGTCAGGTAGAGGCTTACGATTATGGTGCAGGTGAGGGGTTGACGTTTTTCCGTGGCCGTTACGGTCAAACCCACATGTTCGGTTAAGGTGGCTCATGAAATTAGTATTTGCAGGCTTAGGCGTTATGGGCTGGCCTATGGCCGGGCATTTGCTGAAAGCGGGTTTGGCTGTTACTGGCTATAATCGTAGCCACGATAAGGCGCAGGCCTGGGCTGAAACTCATGGCGCGCCGATTGAGACGGACTTTGAGCGTGCGGTCAGTAATTCGGATATTCTGGTGTTGTGTGTGGGCAACGACAATGATGTGCGCGGACTTGTAACGCGCGCTGTGAGCGTTATGCCGTCGGGCGGTTTGATCATCGACCATACAACGACATCGGCTAAACTGGCGCGAGAGCTTTTTGAAACATGTGCTTCAAAAGGAGTAGAATTTGTTGATGCGCCGGTATCGGGTGGGCAGGCGGGGGCCGTAAATGGCCAGTTATCCATTATGGTGGGCGGCAGCACCAACGCCGTAGAGCGCGCGCAGATTGTTTTTAAATTCTATGCCAAAAGCGTTACCCATATTGGCGAGGCTGGGGCGGGACAATTGGCCAAGATGGCCAACCAGATCGCTATTGCCGGGGCTGTGCAAGGGGTGGCTGAGGCCCTGCATTTTACTAAATCGGCCGGCCTTGATTCGGCGCTGGTGTTTGACGCGATCTCCAAGGGGGCGGCCGGATCATGGCAGATGGAAAACCGCTGGGCGAGTATGGCGGCGGATAAATATGATTTCGGGTTTGCGGTCGATTGGATGCGTAAGGATTTAGGCATTGCGCTGGATGAGGCGCGCTCAAATGGTGCACATCTGTCGGTCGCCGCTCTGGTTGATCAGTTCTATTCGGAAGTGCAGGCTATAGGAGGGAAGCGCTGGGATACCTCATCGCTTCATGCGCGGTTAGAAGCCCGTCGCACAAAGTCTTAATTTTCGGGGTTTGGGGCCAGCGGCCCCAAGGCCATTACTTGTTGAGCTTCTCAGCCACGTCCTTGGCAAAATAAGTCAAAATCCCTGACGCGCCGGCGCGCTTAAAGGCCGTGAGGCTTTCCAGCACGGCCCGTTCGTGATCGAGTAAGCCCTGATCGCTGGCAGCCTTGATCATCGCATATTCGCCGGACACCTGATAGGCAAAGGTTGGCACTTTAAACGTATCGGCTACACGCCAGACGATGTCGAGATAGGGCAGGCCCGGTTTAACCATGACCATATCCGCGCCTTCCTGAATATCAAGGGCAACTTCGCGCAGGGCTTCGTCAGTATTGGCCGAATTCATCTGGTAGGTTTTTTTATCGCCTTTCAAAGCCTTAACGCCGATGGCGTCGCGGTAGGGGCCGTAGAAGGCCGAGGCAAATTTGGCGGCATAGGACATAATCAGCGCGTCCTTATGGCCGCGGGCCTCCAGAGCCTGCCGTATTGCGCCGATGCGGCCATCCATCATGTCCGAAGGTGCAATAATATCGGCACCGGCTTCATATTGAACCGCGGCCTGTTCGATCAGGGCGTCAATCGTCGCATCATTGTCGATCTTATCGTTGATCAGAAGCCCGTCGTGGCCATGATCGGTATAGGGATCAAGCGCGACATCGACAATCAAACCAATATCCGGCACTGCGGCCTTAATAGCGCGGCAGGCCAGAGGAATAATGCCTTGCCGATCAAGGGCAGCCCGCCCATCGCTAAAGCGTTTGCGTTCATCAATATGTGGGAACAGCGCCAATGCCTTTATACCCAGATCACGGGCGGCTTTGGCCTCTTTCACGGTTTCAGAGATACTGAGGCGATCGATGCCCTTGAGCGATCCGATCGGGTCACGGGCAATATCGCGGTCATGAACAAATATGGGCCAGATAAGGTCTGAGGCTAAAAGCGTATGTTCCTGCACCAGATCCCTGATCCAGCCATTTTGACGCAGGCGACGGGGACGTGCAAACGGGTAGGCTCCCGTAACAGGAACAAAGGTCATTTAAAAACTCAAAATTGGAAGATCAGTTGCCGGTTTTGCAGTCGGCATAGGCCTGAAAAATGTCCTTGCCAATACATTTGTGCTTGATGAGGCGAAGAAAGCCGACCGTAGAGGTGGTCAAAATCCACAGGGTCGCGATCAGGGTAAAAAAGGCAGAAACAATAAAGCCAGAAGCGGCGGTAATAATGGAAACAACGGGTATTTTGGAGGTATCAAGTTCGTTGAGATTGATGTCTAAGGTTCGCCAGTCCGTCACATCATATTGGGTCATAAAAATCTGGATAATGGTGTAGGTCAGAAAAACTGTGCAAATCAGAGCAATGAATGTGGCCATTGACCAGAGGACGAACACGACCCAGAAATTGCGAATTTGATAGGCGTAGTGGCTGGTGATGTAGTTCTTGATTTGCGATTTTCGCATATAGGCGATAACGGCGGCGATAAGTGCGGTCAGACCGAGAGAAAACGGGCTGACAAACAATAGGCCATAGACCAGAAACGCCAGATTACGTTCATCGGCTTCTGATGTCGCCTTTGAAGATGCGCTGTTGCGGCCACCTAACGTGTTTTGGATACCGAGATGCGTCAAAATGCCGGAGGCTTCTGGACGATGGTGATCGGTTATCATTCTTGATTTCCTTCCACGACACGCAGGAATAAGCGACCATCATGGCAAATAATTGATGAAAATGCAAACCGTGATACATCGCACCCTTATTTTAAGATCATTTGAGATAGGCCCGTCGTGACCAACGACGTTAAAATGCCTCGAAAAAGAACAATGAACACGTCTATGATAATGGTTCTCAAATTCAATAAAATGAGGAGCTTATTTTAGGGGTGCGTCATTTAGCCCTACATAAATCGTGGAATTTAACCTAATATTATGATCAAAGAGAAATGTTTCAGCTCTATGTCTTAGGTCAGGGGCTGGTCAGGCGCGATTTATACCCTTATATGCGCGCCAGAAATGCAAGGCGTAAGCGCTGTGTGCAGCGTCGGAGATTTAAATAATGGACTATAATGCCGCTTTTGAGGCCGCTGTTGAAACCGTCCGCTCGGAAGGTCGTTACCGCGTGTTTGCTAACCTCAAGCGTCATAATGGTCAGTTTCCACGCGCAACCTGGATTAAGCCCGATGGTGTTTCTCAGGACGTAACCGTCTGGTGTTCTAACGACTATCTGGGCATGGGCCAAAACCCGGTTGTGCTTGAGGCTATGCACAAGGCTATTGACGAAGCCGGTTCCGGTTCTGGTGGGACGCGTAATATTTCCGGCACGACATGGTATCATAATGCGCTGGAAGCAGAGTTGGCTGATCTGCACCAAAAGCCGGCCGCTCTGGTGTTCACATCGGGTTATGTCGCTAACGAAGCTACGTTGACGACATTATATAAAATTCTGCCGGGACTGATTGTTTTTTCCGATGCCCTGAATCACGCGTCGATGATCGCCGGTATCCGTAATGGCGGTGGTGAGCGTCATATCTTCCGCCACAACGATCTTGAGCATCTGGAAGAACTGCTGAAAGCGGCACCAAGCAATGCCCCAAAGCTGATTGCGTTTGAGTCGGTTTATTCGATGGATGGCGATATTGCCGATATTCACGGTACGGTGGCTTTAGCTAAGAAATACGGCGCGCTAACCTATATCGATGAAGTTCATGCGGTCGGTCTTTACGGTCAGCGCGGGGCCGGCGTGGCCGAGCGCGACGGGATCATGGATCAGATCGATATCATCGAAGGCACGCTGGGTAAGGCGTTTGGCATGATGGGCGGCTATATCGCCGGGTCTGCGGCTATGGTGGACGCCATCCGCTTGTGGGCGTCGGGCTTCATCTTCACTACCTCTTTGCCGCCCGCCGTCATGGCCGGCGCCACGGCGTCTGTGCGCTGGCTCAAAGAACACAATGAGCGCCGCGACGCGCATCAGGAGCGCGCACAAACCCTTATGCGCCGTTTTCGTGAAGCCGGCATCCCGGTTCTGCCGTCTGTCAGCCATATTGTGCCGGTTCTGGTTGGTCATGCCCATCATTGCAAGATGATTTCAGACATGCTGCTCAATGATTTCTCGATCTATGTGCAGCCGATCAACTATCCAACCGTACCCAAGGGGACGGAGCGTCTGCGCTTTACGCCGTCTCCGGATCACGACGATACCATGATGGATGAACTGGTATCGGCCATGGATAAGCTGTGGAGCCACTGCAATGTGGCGCGTATGCCTGCCGTTGCGTAAGGTTTGAATTTGGGTCTGATGCGCTTTTAATAGACGCGTACGCTGAATTAGGGATAGCCCATGTCCGAAGTGCTGCTGGAATATCATCGCAAAGGCGCCTATCTCAAGGTCACGGCTGTCGATCCGGCGACGGGTGAGGAAGTCAGCGCCATGGGGCCAGCCAGCAATCCGACGGCGGTCAAAAGTCTGGCGATTACGAAATTGCAGAACAAACTGGCCGTTCGTCGCCAAACCCCACCAGCCAAGCCCGGCAAATTCATTTAAAGCTTTGTGCTGCAACGCCACATAGGTGGTTTTTTATCTTGGAATCACCAAGCTTAAGGTTTAACACACGCTTGGTTTCAGGCTGCATGTCGCACAACTGACATACGGCTGCTTCAGATGACAGGATCATGCCCGTGAACGCTCCCGCCCAGGCCGCATCGTTTATCCCGCAAGGATACTTCAACAATTCGCTCGAACAGTCGGATACGGCGGTTCTGGAAGCGATTAATGGTGAGCTTCACCGCCAACAGCATGAAATTGAACTAATCGCGTCGGAAAATATCGTCTCAAAAGCTGTGCTCGAGGCGCAAGGCTCAGTTCTGACCAACAAATATGCCGAGGGCTATCCCGGTCGTCGTTACTATGGCGGCTGCGAGTATGTTGACGAAGTTGAAAAGCTGGCGATTGAGCGTGCCAAGAAGCTGTTCAACTGCGCCTATGCCAATGTGCAGCCCCATTCAGGCGCCAATGCCAATCAGGCGGTGTTCTTTACCCTGCTTCAGCCTGGCGACACCTATATGGGTATGGATCTGGCCTGCGGCGGTCACCTGACCCACGGCTCTCCGGCCAACCAGTCGGGCAAGTGGTTCAAGGTTATTCCTTATGGTGTGCGTGAGGATGATCACCTGATTGATATGGATCAGGTCGAAGCTCTGGCCAAGGAGCACAAGCCCAAGCTGATCATCGCGGGTGCATCGAATTACAGCCGTCACATCGACTTTAAGCGCTTCCGCGAGATCGCCGACAGCATCGGCGCGTACCTGTTTGTGGACATGGCACACTATGCCGGTCTGGTGGCGGGTGGCCAGTATCCTGATCCGCTTCCCCATGCTCATGTGGTGACGACCACGACGCACAAAACCCTGCGCGGGCCCCGCGGCGGCATGATCCTGTCCAACGATGAAGCGCTGGGCAAAAAAATCAATTCAGCGGTATTCCCCGGCCTGCAAGGCGGGCCATTAATGCACGTCATTGCCGGTAAGGCGGTCGCCTTTGGTGAGGCGTTGCAGCCGGAATTCAAGGCCTATGCGGCTCAGGTTGTGGCCAATGCCCGTGTGTTGGCCGAAGTTCTGGTCGAGCGCGGCCTGGCGATTGTATCTGGTGGCACCGACAGCCATGTCATGTCTGTCGATCTGCGCCCCAAGGGCCAGACCGGTAAGGCAACTGAAGCGGCACTCGAAGCTGCGGGCATTACCTGCAACAAGAACGGTATTCCGTTTGACCCGCAGCCGTTCACCATTACTTCGGGTGTACGTCTGGGGACGCCGGCCGGCACCACGCGCGGGTTCCGCGAGGCTGAGTTCCGCGAGATCGGTCACCTGATTGCCGATGTCGTTGACGGTATGGCCTCCAATAGTGGTGAGCCCGATCTGACGGTGCAGGCAACGGTGCGTGAAAAGGTCAAGGCCCTGACAGCGCGTTTTCCAATCTACGCCTAAAACGGAGTCGAGATGCGCTGCCCCTTCTGCGGTAATCCTGAAACCCAGGTTAAAGACTCCCGTCCCAGTGAGGATGGGGCAGCCATTCGCCGCCGCCGGTCATGTAATGAATGTGGTGGTCGCTTTACGACCTTTGAGCGGGTGCAACTGCGCGACTTGATGATTGTCAAACGCTCAGGTCGTCGTACGCCGTTTGATCGCGCCAAGCTGGAGCGGTCAATTTCACTGGCGCTTCGCAAGCGACCTGTGGATCAGGAGCGTCTTGACCGGATGGTGTCAGGCATTGTGCGCCAATTGGAAAGCATGGGCGAAACCGATATCAACTCGGATGTGGTCGGTGAACTGGTCATGAAAGCCCTGCGGTCACTGGATGTTGTGGCCTATGTCCGCTATGCGTCGGTTTATCGTGATTTCAAGGAAACCTCTGATTTTGCGCGTTTCCTGGGCGACGAAGGCCTTGATCACGATGGTTTTGAGGTCAGTGTGCCGACGGCCAGTCCGCCGGGAAATCCGACCCTGAAAGACCCGGTTGAGATTAAGCGGGGCTTAGGCGAGCAGGATCTGTCACCGACCGATGATGCGTGATGCAGCGCCCCTTTATCACCCTTAAGCTGGCGACGACTCTGGATGGCCGTATCGCAACGGCATCTGGCCAGAGTCGCTGGATTACGGGTGAGGAGGCGCGCCGGTGTGTCCATGAACTGAGGGCTGGGCATGATGCCGTGCTGGTGGGGATTGAGACGGTGATCAAGGATGACCCGGAACTGACGGTGCGTTTGCAAGGCTATGAAGGCTTTCAGCCGACCCGCATCGTGTTTGATTCCAAGGGCCGCATCCCGCTTCATTCCAAACTGGTTCAGACAGCACGCGTGATCCCGACCTGGGTTGTCACCACTCACGACCTTAATCCGGAGGTTCTGGCGGCGGGCGTGAAAGTCATCAGGGTTGCCTCCTTTCATCAGCGCGTCGATATTCTTCAGGCTATGGAGGCTTTGGCCGCTGCTGGTATTGAGCGGCTGTTCATCGAGGGCGGGGGACTGATTGCCACAGCCTTTATAAAGGCCGGTTTGGTTGACCGGCTTGAATGGTTTCGCTCAGCTACCATCTTAGGCGGTGACGCGCGGTCAGTTATCGGTTTTCTCAGCATTGATGATATCAATGGCATGATCCGGTTTAATCGTCTCGGGGTTCAGGCCGTTGGGGATGATCTCTGGGAAAGTTACGAGTTAAGCTAAGGCAAGAGTTTATGTTTACGGGTATTATCACCGATATGGGCGAAGTCGTCGGCGTGGATCGCCATGACGGCGGCGCACGCTTTGAAATCAGAACGGCCTATGATCTGAGTGGGGTTGATCTGGGGGCGTCAATTTCGCACTCCGGGTGCTGTCTGACTGTGGTGAGTAAGGAAGTTAATCGGTTTACCGTTGATGTTTCGAATGAAACCCTGTCCCTAACCACCCTAAGCCAATGGCAAATGGGGCAAAAAATCAATCTTGAGCGGGCGCTGAAAGTTGGTGATGAACTGGGCGGCCACATTGTCGCCGGTCATGTCGACGGCGTGGGTGAGTTGGTTAGCGTAAAACTAGACGGCGACAGCTATCGCCTGAAAATTCGGGTGCCGCGGCCTTTGCATCGTTATATCGCCCCGAAAGGTTCGATTGCGCTGGACGGGATATCGCTCACCGTCAACGAAGTCGAAGACGATGTCTTTGGCGTGAATATCATTCCTCATACCTGGGCTTACACGACATTGTCGCAAATCGGTGAGGGGGGTAAACTAAACCTTGAGATTGATCTCATGGCGCGTTATGCCGCCAGATGGCGTGAGACTGTGTAACGGTTCCGCCTAGAAGGACTTTAAGATTATGACCCTGCACAAAGCGCAAACGGATCTGACGAACATAGATCACGAGAGCCCCATCTCGCCGATCGAGGATATTCTTGAGGATGCGCGTAACGGCAGGCCCTATATTCTGGTCGATGCCGAAGATCGGGAAAACGAAGGCGACGTGATTATCCCGGCCCAGATGGCGACACCGGATATGATCAATTTTATGGCGCGTCATGCCCGTGGCCTCATCTGCCTTGCCATTACGCCTGAGCGCGCTAAGCAACTGCGTCTTCCGCCAATGGCTCAGGATAATGGCGCCCGCAATGGAACCGCCTTTACGGTGGCCATTGAGGCGAAAGAGGGTGTCACGACCGGTATATCCGCCCATGACCGGGCCCGGACTATTGCTGTGGCCGTTGATCCGACCAAGGATTCCCACGATATCGTCAGTCCCGGCCATGTGTTCCCGCTGGTCGCGCGTGATGGGGGGGTTCTGGTACGGGCCGGTCATACCGAAGCTGCCGTCGATATTTCACGTATGGCCGGACTTAATCCGGCCGGTGTCATTTGCGAAGTCATGAACGATGACGGCACGATGGCGCGTTTGCCGGATCTGGTACAGTTCGCCCAGCTTCATGGCCTGAAAATCGGTACGATTGCCGATCTGATCGCTTATCGTCGTCGCACCGAGCGCTTTGTTGAGCGTGTGCTCGAAAAGCCGTTCCAGAGCCAGTGGGGCGGTAATTTCCGCCTGTTTGTGTACCGCAACCGACTTGATCAGTCGGAGCATATCGCTCTGGTCAAGCACCAGCCGGTGCCGCATCAGGCCACTCTGGTACGTATGCACCAACTTGATGTCGCTTCGGACGTATTAGGTGGTTTAAGTGGCGGATCGCGGCCCAATTTGGTTGAAGCTGCGATGAAGGCATTATCAGCGTTTGACGGGCCGTCGGTGATGGTCATGTTGCGCGACCCTGACCCCAAGGTTCTGTCATCACGGTTTGCCTCTGATGACACCATAGGGCTTGGCGCACGTGGCCTTCGTGATTACGGCGTTGGCGCGCAAATTCTTTTAGATCTTGGCGTTCGTGATATGATTGCCCTGTCATCGTCAAAACCCAAACCGGCAGCTCTGGAAGGTTACGGATTGTCAATCGTTGATTGGCAAAATCTGGCTTGATTTTCTAACCGCTCGCCTTTGAAATTTAGTTTGAGGAATATCTATTGTCACAAGAACAACCCTTGCGCATCCTGATCGTCGAAAGCCGGTTTTATGATGATATTTCTGATGAACTTCTGGCCGGTGCCAAATCCGCGCTTGAAGCCTATGGAGCTGAGTACGATGTGGTGACGGTGCCAGGGGCGTTCGAAGTGCCGGCGGCAATCGCTATGGCCGAAGATGCGGCACATCGTCCGACAGGGCGTCACTACGATGGTTACGTGGCTCTGGGCTGCGTTATTCGCGGAGATACTACCCACTATGATTATGTCTGTACGGAATCAGCCCGCGGCCTGATGGATCTGTCGATGAACCAGCGTCTGGCGATTGGTTACGGTATTCTGACGGTCGAAGACGAAGATCAGGCCTGGGTGCGGGCACGACGTTCCGAAGGTGATAAAGGCGGCACAGTGGCCAAGGTTTGCCTTGATATGATTGCGCTGCGTAAATCCTTGCTGGGTGGTGGTGTTCATGACTGAGTCCCCTAAGCCGCAAAGCCTTAAGGAGGTGATGGAGCACCTCAATACACCTGAAGTTAAGGGCAAAACCTTAAGTGCCCGCGACAAGCAGGCGCGCACTGTGGCCCGCCTCGTTCTGGTGCAGGCGCTCTATCAGATGGAACTGACCGAGCAGGGCGTTGAGACCATAGTTCGGGAGTTCTCTGACTTCAGGTTCGACGGGGATCTGGAAGGTGAGCCTTTGGGTGAGGGCGATATCGATTTCTTTTCCGAAGGTCTTCGCGCCGTGGTGAGAGAGCAATCGACTATTGATCGTAATATCGCAGAACGCTTAGCTGCGGGGTGGCGACTGGATCGTATCGATACGACCTTGCGAGCCATTCTGCGTTCCGGGGCGTGGGAACTTGGTTTCCGAAAAGATATTGGTAAGGAAGTCGTGATCAACGAATATGTCGAAATCGCCAAGGCGTTTTTCGGTGAAACCGAAGCGAAATTCGTTAATGGCGCGCTTGATGGTATAGCGCGCGACGTCAGATGACGGATAATTCCGAATTCAGCGTGATCGATAGATTGTTCAGGCCCCTTGCGGGGCTAACGTCTGAGGCGCGTGGATTGCGGGATGATGTGGCGGTCTTACCTTCCGATAATACGCATGATCTGGTTGTTACCACTGATGCTATGGTCGAAGGGGTGCATTTTTTAAACACTGATCCGTTGGATAAGGTCGCGCAAAAGCTGCTGCGTGTGAACCTGTCTGATTTGGCCGCCAAGGGCGCTGTGCCTTATGGTTATCAATTATTGACGGCCTGGCCGCAGGGTTTGCCGTTTGAAGCCAAACAAACCTTTGCCAAAGGGCTTAAGGCTGATCAGGCGCAGTTCAATGTAGCACTATTCGGGGGGGATACGGTTTCGACGCCAGGGGCGTTGATGGTCAGTGCAACCCTGTTTGGCCGCATAGCGAAGGGGCAGGCCGTGGCGCGCGTAGGCGCGAAAGCCGGTGATCGGGTGCTGGTTAGTGGTCCCATCGGTCAGGGCTATCTTGGCCTGAAAGTCTTACAGGGGGAATATTCGGCACTGTCGGCGGAATTTAAATCTGAATTAGTTGATGCGTATCAATTGCCTCAGCCGCGCCTTGATATGGCGGACGTGGTAAGGGGCAATGCGCACGCTTCAATGGACATTTCAGATGGTTTGGTGGCTGATGCGGCTCACATCGCTCAGACATCAGGGGTGGATATAGATATTGACCTCAATCGGGTGCCGACGTCACGGGCGGCGCGGGCGGCCATAGCATTAGGTGCCAGTGTGCTGGATCTGATTAGCGGCGGTGATGATTACCAGATTTTATGTACCGCGTCGGGTGAACGCGCCAAAGCTTTGTGTAATGCGGGTTTCGTCGACATCGGGGAATGTGTTCCGGCGAAAAGCCAGGGACAGGTCGTTGTGCTGTCGGACGGTAAACCTGTTGAGATGGAAAAGACCGGTTGGGTGCATAGCTGAACACTAAATCTCAATAATTATCGGATGTAATGTCCGTTATGTCGGCTTTTCACAAATTTGCACTCGTTGCTTTTATAACGGTCACATCGCTTTCGGCGGGGGCCTCTTATGCTGCGGGCGCGCCTAAAAAAGACGCGGCTGAGGCGGGTGATCCTTATGTGAGACTGGCACCGGTGGCCATCCCGGTGTTTGAAAACCAGTCCGTCGTAAATTACATATTTTTGACTGTAAAATTGAACCTTACGGCCAAGGCTGACGTCAGCAAATTACGCGAAAAAGAACCCTATTTCCGCAATCAGCTTATGCAGGCCGCCTACAAAACCTCTTTTGCGCTGCCAGATAAACGTGACGTATTGGACGAAGCAAGGTTCAAAAAAGTTATGATGTCCGAACTTGGCCAGGTAGCTGGGCCCGGTATGATCCAAAGCATTGAAATCGTAAGCCAGACACCGAAACGCCGTAGTCGGTAAATTCAAGCTGACTGCCGTTTTTGAAATACGGCGTAGTCGCATGTTGTTATGGTGCGGCGCAAAATGTTCACGCTCTTTCTGGCCGTTACGATACCTATTTTCACCAAATAACGTCTTATTGTTGCATGTATTTGTAAGATTTGGCACTCTGCCACTCATGTGAGCGGTGCGCTTACACGCCCGAACACTAAAAAAGTGCCAATAAAGGCTAATGAATCCCAATCGTTAGCTAATTAAATAATCAAATAATAGTGCAATACAGGGGTTATCAATGACAACAGAGTTGGTAAGCATGGCCGGGCCGGATGCAGGCACCACCATGAGTTTGGTTTTGGCAACAGGGGGTGTGGCGCTGCTGTTCGGTATCATACAGGCTCTTGGCTTGATGAAGGCTGATCAGGGGTCTCAGGCGATGAGGAATATCGCCGCCGCCATTCAGGAAGGGGCTCAGGCCTATCTCAAGCGTCAATATACGACCATTGCCTTAGTCGGCGTGGTCATTTTTGTTTTAGCATGGGTGTTTTTAAGTGATCTGGCCGCCATTGGATTCCTGATTGGTGCGGTTTTGTCAGGGGCTGCTGGTTTTGCCGGAATGCTGATCTCTGTCCGTGCCAATGTCCGCACCGCTCAGGCGGCGTCCCAAAGTCTGCAGAAGGGGCTTGATCTGGCATTTAGCGCCGGGGCCATAACAGGGCTTTTTGTGGCGGGGGGGGCGCTGTTAGGCGTGGCCGGCTATTATGCGATCCTGACCTTGGGGATGGGCCTTGAAGGCACCAGCCGCGATGTCATTGATGCGTTGGTGGCGTTGGGTTTCGGGGCGTCGCTGATTTCGATCTTTGCGCGACTGGGCGGCGGTATTTTCACCAAGGGGGCTGATGTTGGCGGTGATATGGTCGGTAAGGTTGAGGCAGGCATCCCCGAAGATGACCCCCGCAATCCGGCGACAATTGCCGATAATGTCGGTGATAATGTCGGAGACTGCGCGGGCATGGCCGCGGATTTGTTTGAGACCTACGCGGTAACGGTTGTCGCTACGATGGTTCTGGCAGCGATATTCTTTGCGGGCTCTGAGCTGGTAAGCCAGATGATGCTGCTGCCACTGGTAATATGTGGCGCTTGTATACTGACGTCGATTGCGGGGACTTTCTTTGTTAAATTAGGCAAAGATAACAACATCATGAATGCCCTATATAAGGGCTTGATCGTCACTGGCGTCCTGTCGATTGCGGCGCTGGCGGGTGTTATCCACTACTTCATCGGGTTTGACACACCCATCACCTATGCAGGTGCACCGCAAGCCTTTACGGGGCTTACACTGTTTTATTGCGGTCTTGTGGGATTGGCCGTTACGGCAGGTTTCATTGTGGTGACGGAATACTATACCGGCACGGGCAAGCGTCCTGTGGTCTCTATTGCTCAGGCATCTGTCACCGGACACGGCACCAATGTTATTCAGGGGCTGGCCGTATCTATGGAATCCACCGCTATTCCGGCCCTGATCATCGTATTTGGCATTATCGGTTGCTATTTGCTGGCCGGATTGTTCGGAATTGCTATCGCGACGACGACCATGCTGGCACTTGCGGGTATGATTGTGGCTCTGGATGCGTTCGGGCCGGTCACGGATAATGCGGGCGGCATAGCCGAGATGGCGGGGCTGGATAAAGAGGTCCGCCACACCACCGATGCACTGGACGCTGTTGGGAATACCACCAAGGCCGTTACCAAGGGCTACGCGATTGGCTCAGCGGGGTTAGGGGCATTGGTGTTGTTTGCGGCCTATACGTCTGATCTTCAATACTTCAGCGCCAATGCCGCGCCAGGCTCATTTTTTTACGGACTTGGGGAACTGACATTTTCTCTGTCCAGTCCGTGGGTGGTGATCGGGCTGCTCATCGGCGGTCTGTTGCCTTATTTGTTTGGCGGCATGGGCATGACGGCTGTGGGCCGGGCAGCGCAGAGCGTGGTTGAGGAGGTTCGCAGACAGTTCCGTGAAGATCCCGGCATCATGGCGGGTACGTCTAAGCCTGATTATGGCAGGGCCGTAGACATGCTGACTAAGGCCGCGATTCGCGAAATGATCGTGCCGTCTCTGTTACCGGTACTGTCACCGATTGTCTTGTTTTTCGCGGTCTACCATATCGGTGGCGCGGTTCCGGCGTTTGAAGCGCTGGGGGCCATGCTGTTGGGCGTCATTGTCACGGGTATTTTTGTGGCTATTTCTATGACATCGGGTGGCGGTGCCTGGGACAACGCCAAAAAATCGTTTGAGGACGGTTTTATCGACAAGGACGGCGTGAAACATCTGAAAGGTTCAGACGCTCACAAAGCCTCAGTAACCGGTGACACCGTTGGGGATCCTTACAAGGATACATCTGGCCCGGCTGTAAACCCCATGATCAAGATCACAAATATCGTGGCCTTGCTCATGCTGGCGGTTATGGCCCATGCGGGCTGATATCGTAAATTCACATGCGTATACGAAGGCCCCGTTTAGGCGGGGCCTTTTATTTTGCGGACAGGGCTTCGATAGGTTCGGATGTGGAATCAAAGACATTGCGGGCTTTTAATATGTCGCGACGGGCACTAGCGGCCCATTCACGCAAGATATTCACCGGCTGGATCAATGACAGGCCCAAAGGCGTCAGTTCATAATCTGCAAAACCCTGGCGGTGAATATTGTGAACGACAAAACCGTCCCGTTCCAATGCCCGCAGAACCAGCGAAAGCATACGCTGGGAAATACCTTCGACTTCGCGTTTAAGCTCGCTAAACCTCTTGGGGCGGTCTTTTAAGGTCAGAATTATGTACAGACTCCAGCGGTCGCCCAGTCTGTCGAGTATATCTCGCATTGCCGCGCATTCGTGGTTGTCAGGCAAATTTTTAGATTGCGCCATGAAACGCGGCCTCCTACTCGGTACGCAAAAACCGAAGCTATGGTCTTATACGTAACAAGCGTAAAGCTGGATTGCTTGAGAGTTGTTTTTGGCAACAGTTTTGCTCAAAAAGACTCGTTTCAGGCGGGGATGCGATCTATTCGCGCCGACGTTGACCGCCGGGGTTGGTATCTTCTTCGTTCGTGAGGGTCTGGCGACCTACGTTGCCCAGAATTTGTTCCAACGCCGTAAGCTCACGCCCGCGGGTAGGTGTTTTGGCCTGATTGAAATCAATGGCACGACCGTCAGCAAGCGTAAGCGTCTTTACCTCTTTGACAATTTGCGAGGATTTATCAAACTCAATGATCGTAACCTTGCGATCAGTAACCTGTGATTTCTTATAGGTCATCTTACGTGAGGTCTGGTCGACATAATACCATATGCCCGGCTCAAACGAGGCCGTAAGAGACGGCGAGCCCAGCTTGGTACGCACTGAGGTCTGGGTGTCTTCGCCCACCTTGATGTCCTTGGACGGGTCAACATCCGACACCAGATAACCCTGACGAGAAATGGTTGGCGCACATGCGCTCAGGAGAGCGGCAAAGGCTGCGGCGGCAACAAAAGGAAGGCTGCGTTTGAACGTAATCATGGGGACCTGTGTTGAACCTGTTTGACCTTGGCGCGCTTAAAGTTTAGGTCTGACCCCAAACTGACGGTTATCAGACTGTCTTTATAATGAAATCCTACGGCAAACCATACTCATGTTGCAAAAACTTTTGACGGTATTCACAAAATTTAAGGCCCGGCCTGCCGTGACTACGGGGGAGAATCTCTATGGGCAATGTGTGTCGCAATCAAGGCAGGTTCCGTTTTACACCGATTATGGCGTTGAGGATGAAATAGGGGCTCGTTTTGAGCTTTTGTGCCTGCACGTTATCCTTGTCCTTCATGTCATGAAGCTTGACCCTGCTCAGTCGGATCATGAGCAGGCCAAAGAAACCTCGCAGGCGCTGTTTGACGCCCTGTTGCGAGCGCTTGACGACACTATGCGTGAGCAGGGTGTGGGCGATCTGAGCGTTGCCAAAAAAATGAAAGCTCTGGGCCGTGTCGTATACGCCCGTCTTAAGGCTTGGGACGATTTATTATCTCCACAGGCTAATGCGCCTGAGAGGGCAGATTACATCCTAAAAACGGTTTACGCGCGTGATGAGGACGATGGAGCGATCGAATCCCATGATCACAATGCGGCGCTTATGGCTGAATATGTCGAAAAAGCTTTGAAAACTTTATCGGTTTCAGCGTTATTGCGTGGTAAAACTGCGTGGCCAGAGTTAAACTAAACACAAAAGAGATTATGTTCAGTGCGGTCGTGGCGATTCTGGTTCTGCCGCCAAGCTGAATCGCATGGAGTAAAAATATGTCCAATTCCCCCCATGTCGATGATCTGCTGTGGACGCACCCAGTGGCGTTCGATAAGGCGTTTAAGGGCTTGGATATTACACTTGAAGCCGATGAACTATTACGGGCCCGCCTGAAAGAAGCCTTTGGCATGATTGACTTGGTCAATATCAAGGCTCAGGTCAAAACGCAGGGGAAGCCCGTCCATGGCCGTGGAGACATAGTTCATGTTTCCGTAGATTTGACAGCGGAGGTCACACAGGAATGTGGTGTTACCTTAGAGCCATTTACCCATACTGTATCGGCTGCCGTTGAGGTTGATTGTATCGAAGCGCCTGCGTCTGCGCCGGGCGTAACGCCTGCGGGGGAGCACGAATTATCTGTTCAGGATCTGGACGAGCCGGATGTTGTCGAAAATGGACGCATTGATCTGGGGCTTTATATCATTGAAGCCCTGGGCGAGGCTTATGACCCCTTTGCCCGGAAGCCTGGCGCTGTGTTCGAGGAACCGGTAGCTCAGGCTGAACCGTCACCATTTGCGGTGCTCTCCAAACTTAAACTGGATTAAGCGGGTATGAGCGTGGCTTTGCTTCGGAAAGTTGCGCTTGCATAGTTTTGGGTGCACGTTATTTTGCACCAATTTTTGAACGTCGATCCTGGCGTTCATGCTGTAATAAACGGGGTCTCGGTCCTTTGTCTAACATTCCTGATACAATGGTTGCCGGACAAGGTGACAAGCTGGTCATCGCCATAGATGTTATGGGGGGGGATCATGGCCCGCGCGTCACTGTGCCAGGGGCCGCGCTGGCGCTAAAACGCGAAGGTGAAAAGCGCAGGCTGCATTTTCTTCTGCACGGAGATGAGGCGCAGATACAGGCTGAGCTTAACCGTCATCCTGATCTCAAAGCCGCATCAACCATCGTCCACACCGATCAGTTCATCACGATGGATGAAAAGCCGGCTCAGGCGATACGCCGTAAAGGCACAAGCCTATTTAACGCTATTACCTCGGTTAAGACCAAAGATGCGCGCGCTATTGTGTCTGCCGGTAATACCGGGGCCTTGATGGCAATGTCGCGCATGATCCTGAAGATGATGGCGGAAGACTTAGAGCGGCCAGCTATCGCTTGCGGCTGGCCCAATTCAAATGGCATGGGGACGGTTCTGGACGTTGGCGCCAACGTAACATCTGACGCCCATCAGCTCATTGAATTTGCCATCATGGGGGCGGCATTCCACCGGGCCGTGCGGGGCGTTGAAAATCCTAAAATTGGCATTCTGAACGTGGGTTCAGAGGATGTTAAAGGTCACGAAGACGTTCGTGAAGCCCATAGGCTTTTACGCGAAGGCGGGCTTGGTCTGAATTATTATGGTTTCGTTGAAGGCGATGATCTGTTCAGTGGCAAGGTCGATGTCGTTGTCACCGATGGCTTTACGGGCAATATTGCTCTGAAAACAGCCGAAGGGGCCGCCCGGTTTATCAAGGGTTTGCTGAAAGATGCTTTCAAATCCTCACCTTTTGCCATGTTGGGAGGGCTTCTGGCGTCTGCGGCGCTTAAGGTAATGGCTAAGCGCGTTGATCCGGGGGCATCCAACGGCGGGCCATTGCTGGGCCTTAAAGGCATCGTAATTAAAAGCCACGGCGGTGCTGAGGCGTGGGCGTTTTCTAATGCTGTAAGTGTCGCTATTTCGCTGGCGGCGTCTTCTTATGAGGACGATATCAAGAAGGCATTGGCCAATTTGTCAAAAGCCATGCCGGTGGTTCAGTCATCTGCTCTGCCGAAAAGTAACGCCGTGGCCGATGCTGGTCAGGCGGTCGAGGAGACGAAAGTTTCGTGAATATGCGTTTTATGAGATCTGCCGTCACTGGAGTAGGCGGCTACCTGCCGGAAACCATCCTGAGCAATGACGATTTTGCCCGCATGGTCGATACCTCAGATGAGTGGATACGTGAGCGCACGGGTATTACTCAGCGTCACAAAGCCGCCGATGGTGAAGTGACCAGTGATCTGGCTGTGGCTGCAGCAAAAGTAGCCTTGGCGGCTGCGGGCAAACAGGCCGATGAGGTAGATCTGATCATCATAGCGACGACGACGCCCGATATGACCTTTCCGTCTACAGCGTCGATCGTTCAGCGCAAGCTGGGGGTGCCTGCGGGTGCCGCTTTTGATGTGCAGGCGGTCTGCTCAGGCTTTGTCTACGCCTTAAGTGTGGCCGATGGTTTTGTGGCGCGAGGTTTATCGAAGTGCGCACTGATTATCGGTGCCGAGGTCATGAGTCGTATACTTGATTATACTGATCGTGGCACTTGCATTCTGTTCGGTGATGGTGCCGGGGCTGTTGTGCTTGAGCCCGTTGAGGGCGAGGGAACGCCTCAGGATCGCGGGATTCTGGGTTTTGATCTGCAATGCGATGGTACCAAAACCGACCTTCTCTATGTTGACGGTGGCGTCTTCGACAATGATTACCGCGCCGGTAAAATCCGTATGCAGGGCAATCAGGTTTTCAAACATGCGGTTCACAAAATATCGCAGGCGGTGGAATCGGCAGTGGAAAAATCTAATATCTCCATAGCTGATATTGACTGGTTTGTGCCGCATCAGGCCAATCAACGTATTCTGAAAGGCGTGGCGGAACGGTTGGGACTGGATGAAAAAAAGGTGATTTCAACTGTGGCAACCCATGCCAACACCTCGGCCGCATCTATCCCGCTGGCATGGTGGGAAGGTGTGCGGGATGGCCGTATAAAGCGAGGGGATCTAGTGCTGATCGAAGCATTAGGGGGCGGTTTGACATGGGCTGCCGCCGCTATCCGGCTTTAAAGTTAATCCCTCTCATGTTTTTGATCATGCTGGCTCGATAAGTCTTTGACGGAACGTGTAATTTGCGTAATGTAAAGATCTTAGTCTTTTATGGTTCCGATTAAGAAATCTCATAAACTGTTGGGTGCTTTTTAGACAATTCCTAAGCGGTGTACAAAAACATGAAAAATCAAACCCTAACGCGCGCTGAACTTTTTGAAGACGTTCATAATGAACTGGGCTTGCCGCGACAGGAATGTGCGTCAATCGTTGAGCGTACACTCGATCTGGTGATCGAATCCCTTGAAAAAGGTGAGACAGTTAAGTTGTCGGGGTTCGGTGTATTTCAGGTGCGTGATAAAAGTGCACGCGTAGGCCGTAATCCTAAAACCGGAAAGTCGGCACCTATCGATCCCCGCCGTGTTATCAGCTTCAGAGCTTCACAGATTATGAAAGCGCGCGTTGACGCGGGTGCTGGTAAGGCTTTGGGGAAATAATAACAGGTGTCTACCAAGGGCCCTCACGCATTCCGTACCATATCTGAGACGGCTGACGCCCTGGCGGTTCAGCAACACGTTTTGAGATTTTGGGAAACGAAGTTTACCTTTGTCCGTCCGACCAAACGCGCCGGTGGGCGACGGTTTTACCGCCCCCAGGATATCGTCCTGCTTCAGGGGATAAAGGCCCTTCTGCATGATCGGGGCTACACAATCCGTGGCGTTCAGAAGCTATATAAAGATCAGGGGCAAAAGGCGATACTCGCGGCTGCGGGTGGGGATTTTGCAGATTACGTAGCTGAATCCGAAGATGTCGCTTCATATGCTCCTGAGATGAAATTTGCAGGAGATTTTGTTGAAGCGGTGCCTCGGACGGAAGGTCTGGTTCATGCTGTCCGTACAGATCTTCAGCAAGTTTTGGCTCGGCTCGAAGCCGTAAGGGCTGATCTTGGCATGGTGCTGGGTAAATAAGAGCCCGTTCACAGATATCTCTGAAAATTCTTGACTTGGGGATTGCGGGATCAGATTTGTCTCTCTATAAGCCGCAGTCTTCGGAGCGTGGCGCAGCCTGGTAGCGCACTTGACTGGGGGTCAAGGGGTCGCAGGTTCGAATCCTGTCGCTCCGACCATTTAAAGAAAAAGCCGTCTCATTGAGGCGGCTTTTTCTTTAAACGAATGGCCATGCGCTAATCCCAAACGTATCGACCGTCCCTTAGCTCTGTGCTATGCCATATTTGGGGCATGGGGATGGGAAATGCTGTCAAATGTAAATCTATGGCACCGGATTGACGCGTACCTTCTCGACGATCCGGAAAGTGATTTTTCATTTAGCCGACGCCTGGCGCGCGACAACGGCTGGTCGCATGATTTTGCCCTAAGGGCGATCATAGAATACAAGCGCTTTGTCTATCTGGCCTGCGTTTATCCTGAAAAATTGCTCACGCCATCTGATGAAGTCGATCAGGTTTGGCACCTGCATCTGACGTACACGCGCGACTACTGGGATGTATTCTGCCCTGATGTTTTGGGCCGTAAACTGCACCACGGCCCGACTAAAGGCGGCCCCGCCGAAGATGGTAAATTCCATCAGGCTTATAATGAAACCAAAGCTTTATATCGTCATGAGTTCGGGCAGGCACCGC
Organism: Asticcacaulis machinosus; assembly: GCF_028550435.1. Classification (GTDB taxonomy): domain Bacteria; phylum Pseudomonadota; class Alphaproteobacteria; order Caulobacterales; family Caulobacteraceae; genus Asticcacaulis; species Asticcacaulis machinosus. The sequence continues at coordinate 285,430 of NZ_JAQQKV010000001.1, forward strand.
CAGTAAAATTCTGGCCGCCTGCATCTGAAAGGTTTGATAAGGCGGCTGGTTTTCGCCGTATAAATACGGCGAGAGTATTTATCCTACCAAAGATAGTCTTATCTTCGAGTGCGATTGCGGCGGTCTCGATCGCGTTGACCGGCTGTGGAATTGCTGTAAGTGAATTAAAGGACAAAGACATTGCCGTCTGGTGTGTATTCGCGGCTGTCTCATTGATTTTAATTTTTCGACACCTGTTCATCGTCCCGCGCAAAAATTTTTTAAGCCTTGCATGGTTTTTAGCCATGACCTCTGCCTTAACAGGGGTGGGGGCATTTATGGTGGGGTACAGGTTTCACCACCTCATGATGCGTTGGCCTGACTATCCGTTAAATCTGTCAGACTCATTAGCTATCGTATCGTTTGTAGTGCTTTTGCTAATATTACGGTTGGATTGGCTGTATGAAAAACCTAAGCCTAAACAAAAACGCACAGATGAAGGATCGGGATGCGGTTCCGATACTAATAGCTCAAATTCCAGTGATGCCGGCAACGACAGTGGCGGTGGAAGCTTTGGCGGAAGCGGATCGTCGGGCTCAGGCTGCGGGTCGGGCTGTGGAGGAGACTAAGCTTTTGGACGTTTTTTATAGCCTTCAGACCAACTGATGATCGGAATAATGGGTAAGCCCCACAAAATTCCGGCAAAACCATAATAAAACAACTCAATCAGTTTATTATCAGGCAGGTAGTGCGCAAGGTTTGACACAACCGCAACATAAATACACAGAAACACTATAATGCCGCCGCAAGCGATCAGACGGCGCACGGGCAATGTAAGCGTAAGACCTTTCGGGGTATCCGTCATTATCTACGCTCCAGCCGACGGCTGATGTGAAACAAAATCAGTAACCCTGCTGAGCCTGCCAACCCCAGTTTCAAGGTCAAATATCCGCTGTCCGGGTAAATAGACATAGTATGGATCAGCATGTTGACGAGTATCGATCCAAAAATACCGACAAACAGATTAATCATAAAGCTGTAGCGGCTCTTTGTGAGGGCATTGGCAATCCAACTGACTACGAACCCTGTGGTTACAGCCACCAACCAGTCTTCGGCACGCATATGTGGATCCTTTCGCCGTTTGCATATCCGGCCGGTTTGAGGGGCTTGAAATTTGGTTTGCCCTGTGGGCAAATCCGTCCTGCTTTTCAGCTCCCGCCATATGGCCATATCGTCGCCATATATCGATTAAAGTTAAAGAATTGAACAGACCTCTTAAGCTATAAGAGGCTAAAATTCCAGATGTGAGGCGTAAAACGTGCGACTTCCCTTAAGGTCTCCCCTTGTGGCTGCCTGGCTTTTTACGGTGGCGTTTCTCGTTGTGGCCATGATTCTGGTGGGCGGTGCTACTCGGCTAACCGATTCGGGGCTTTCAATCACAGAATGGAAGCCGGTTACGGGGGCTGTTCCGCCACTGGATGAGGCTGCTTGGCAGCAGGAATTTGAAAAATATAAAAAAATTCCTGAATATACTCAATTGAATGCCCATATGAATCTTACCGATTTCAAGGGCATCTATTGGTGGGAGTGGATACACCGGTTCTTAGGACGTCTGGTCGGTGTCGTGTTCTTTGTGCCGTTTGTGGTTTTGCTTCTTAAATCTGAGGTGCCGGGGCGTCTGATATGGCGCTGTGCGGGGCTGTTGGGACTGGGGGCGCTGCAGGGCGGCATAGGCTGGTGGATGGTGTCGTCAGGCTTGGATAAGCGGGTCGATGTAGCCCCAGAGCGGTTAATGATCCACTTGGGCATGGCGCTGCTCATTTTAGTACTAACCATCTGGACGGCGTGCGAAGCTCTGGCGGGGCAGGGGCGTGGGCGTGGTGCGCCCCAGGGCTGGCGTGTGGCGACATCTATGGTTTTTGGCGTGATTATCCTGCAATGCCTGCTGGGTGCACTGGTCGCCGGAAACGATGCCGGTACAGTTTATAACGACTGGCCGCTTATGAATGGCCATATTGCCCCCTTTGTCGACTGGAGCAAAGGTATAGGGTTTGTATTCTTCCATGATCAGGGCATGGTGCAGTTCATGCACCGGATTGTGGCATACATCGCCCTTATCGGAATCACCGTTTATGGAATTATGCTGGCGCAAAAGTGCATGGATGATGAGATCCGGCTGATATCAACCTCATTGGCAACGCTTGCGTGGATTCAAGGCATATTAGGTGTCGCCACGCTTGTGACGGGCGCTCAGATTGGTTTTGGCCTGATGCACCAGTTCGTGGCGGTATGCCTTATTATTCTGGCGACGCTCCTGATGTGGAAAGTGGCGCGGGCTGACCGTGATTTCCGCTTAAGGTAAAAGAAAAGCCCCGGTTCGCCGGGGCTTTTCTTCTAGACTTTGAAGGTTTGCCAGGGGCCGGTGATGGCCAGAGTAAAGCCCGGCCACTGCACATTGACAAACAGGGTTGATCCGTCGGGTGAAAAACACGCGCCCGCCCATTCACCATTTTCTTTAAATACGTTACGGGCGAAAGTCGCGACCTTGCCTTGCGGGGTAACGATGCGGATGTGGTTGCGCAAACTGTCCGAATATCGATCTTCGCAGACGAACAGATGTCCCCAGTTTGATATGGTCAGGTTATCACCATAATCGAAGACATTTTCGTTGGCCGACTCCAGAAACAAAGTGACCTTGCCGGGCTCATCTTTTTCGCCCGCTTGGCCTTCATTGGGACTGGGGCGATAGCGGATAATCTGTCCGGCTTCGGCCTTACCACCGGACGTGGCCGTAAAATAAAGCTCTCCGTCACCGAAATGGATGCCTTCGCCGCGGACGAACTGAGCCGCGCCCGCTTTATAGGCCCGCGCCCGTAAATCATCATCCGGACTTTCGACATTATCGAGGTCAATCCAGACGGCATCGAATGTGTCCCCGACTTTCCAGACCGCTTCATTGACATTGGCGGTGATGACACCTTTGGGAAATTGTTTAAATCCCAGCGCCTGAAGCTTGCCGCCCTTAAGGAGGTGGCGCCGGTCATTGGGCAGGTAACGATAAAAGACGCCGTCGCTGGTATCTTCGGTCAGGTAGACAATGCCGGTGCGCGGATCAGTGGCGGTGGCTTCGTGTTTAAAGCGGCCCATCGCTTTAATTGGCACTGGCTCAACCAGCCCTTTGTGATCAGAGGGGACTTCAAAGACATAGCCGTGATCCTTGCCAACGCCCTCGCCGGCTTTAGTCACTGTTTCTTCGCACGTAAGCCATGAGCCCCACGGTGTCTGTCCACCGGCACAATTGGTAGAGGTGCCGATAATTGACATGAATTGCTGTTCCACCTGACGGGTTTTCATATTGTAAATAACCGTCGTTGTGCCGCCCAGCAGCGGATAGTCATTGGCCTCGAAGTCATAGACTTTTGATCTGTCCAGCTTGTCGATCAGACGGCCATTCATACCGATCGCCCCGAAATTACGGTGCTTTGGCGAAAGTTCATGATTGCGAACGAGGGCAATCGTGTCAGTACCGTGCGCAAAACAGCCCATGCCATCATGGACGTGCGGCACGACAAGGCCATCGCTCATGGTTTCACCGGCTTCGCTGATGACCTTGTATGTAAAGCCCACGGGGAGGTCGCATATCCCGTATTTATCTTCGATCAGGGGCCCGTAGCCTTCAATTTCGTTTTCATAGGTCGTGGCCGTACTGTCAGCGCGGCTGCTGTTTTGAGCGCACGCCAGCAGTGGGAAGCCTGAGAAAGCCAGAGATGCCGCAGCGGCATGGTTCATCATTGAGCGGCGCGACAGATACATGAAAGCTCCAGAAATGCGGGCATTATGGGATAATATGCGCTTTTAGACGACAGCTTGTATGGGGGAAAGATCGAAAAGGGCCGCCATTGGATAAGTTTCCAATATGAAGAGTTAGGGTAATTTATTACCATTATGGAAAATTACAATAAAAACAATAGGGTGCGCCCCTTTTAGTAAAAATTATATATTGACCTGTCACGTTCGATCATGTATCTCCCGGCCACTTCATTCTCACAGGAATGCGTTCTGTGAGAAACCTAAGGAATTTAACCATGTTGAAATCGACCACCGCGCCGCTTAAGCCGGCCGATGTCGAGAAGAAGTGGGTCGTGATTGACGCTCAGGACGCCGTTGTCGGCCGTCTGGCTTCGTTCATTGCCATGCGTCTTCGCGGCAAGCACCTGCCTACCTACACCCCACACGTTGATTCCGGCGATTATGTCATCGTGATCAATGCCGAGAAGGTGCATTATACCGGTAAGAAGCTGACGGACAAGGTGTTCCACTGGCACACTGGCCATCCTGGCGGCGTTAAGACCCGCACAATGGGCCAAATCCTGGGCGGCAAGTATCCTGAGCGCGTTCTGATGAAGGCCGTTGAGCGTATGCTGCCGAAGGAATCGCCGCTGGCGCGCGCCCAACTGACGCACCTGCGTATCTATGCCGGTTCGGAACACCCTCACGAAGCTCAACAGCCGGAAGTCATCGATTTCAAGGCTCTGAGCCGCAAGAACGTACGGAGCTTCTAAGAATGTCCGAAACTCAAGGTTTGGAAGCTTTGGCTTCCCTGTCGTCCAACCCTGTCGACGCTCCCGCCCCGCGTGTTCAGCAACTGGATAAGTTTGGTCGCGCCTACGCTACCGGCAAGCGTAAGAACGCCATTGCCCGCGTCTGGGTCAAGCCAGGTTCCGGCAAATGGGTCATCAATGGCCGCGAACAGGAAGTGTATTTTGCCCGTCCGGTTCTGCGCATGATGATTGCTCAGCCGTTGAATCTGACCGATCGTGCAACTCAGTTCGACGTATTTGTCACGGTTCAGGGCTCTGGCCTGTCCGGTCAGGCCGGCGCCATCCGTCACGGCCTGTCGAAAGCTCTGACCTATTTTGAGCCGGCTCTGCGTCCGACGCTTAAGGCCGCTGGCTTCCTGACCCGCGACTCGCGCGTGGTTGAGCGTAAAAAGTACGGTCGCGCCAAGGCTCGTCGTTCGTTCCAGTTCTCGAAGCGTTAATCGCTCTGGGTTCATGCCTATCGAAAAGCGCTTCGGGTTTCCGGAGCGCTTTTTTATTATCTGTTTCAATACGATTTCGGGAGTTTTTCTCATGGTTCATAAGGTTTTTATTGATGGCGATGTCGGTACGACGGGGCTTTTAATCCGTAAACGCCTTGAGGTGCGCCCGGAAATCGAATTGATCCGTTTGGATGAGGCCGTACGCAAAGATGCGTCTGCGCGTAAAGCGGCGATCAACGCGGCGGATGCCGTGATCCTGTGTTTGCCGGATGAGGCGGCACGCGAAGCCGTCAGTCTGGTTGAAAATCCGGATGTAAAAATCATTGATGCCTCGACCGCGCACCGGGTCCACGAAGACTGGGCCTATGGTTTTGCGGAAATGGCGCCGGGGCAGCGTGATGAAATCCGTGCGTCCAAGCGCATTTCCAACCCTGGCTGTTATGCTACGGGCTTTATTGCTTTGATGAGACCGCTGGTCGATGCCGGTGTTATTCCACCGTTTTGGCCGTCTACGGTCAATGCCGTTTCTGGTTATTCTGGCGGCGGTAAGTCCATGATTGCTGAGTTTGAAGACGGAGGCACAACGGATAACTACCGCATCTACGCCACAGGACTTAATCACAAGCATCTGCCGGAAATGACTGTGTTTTCGGGGCTGGAATCGCCGCCAGTGTTCACGCCTGCGGTCGGGCGGTTTGCGCAGGGTATGATTGTTGAGCTACCGCTGCAGCTTTGGGCCCTGCCGGATGAGCCGGAGTTATCACGTCTGCATGAAATTTTTGCTGCTCACTATGAGGGCGAAACCTTTGTAAAGGTCGTGCCTTTGGAAGAATCCCAAGTCACTAAAGGCTTGAGCGCCGAACTGGTTAAAGATACCAACAATCTGCTTATCCATGTCTTCGGTGACGAAGACGGCCAGCAGGCGCGCCTGGTGGCGGTTCTGGATAATCTCGGTAAGGGGGCATCTGGTGCTGCGGTCCAGAACCTTAATTTAGCCTTGAATCTCGATGAAACCTTAGGCCTGATTTAAAGAAAGTACCTTTATGGGCCCCTTAACGATCACAGCGATCTTTATTATTATCTGGTGGACGGCATTTTTCGTCGTTCTGCCATTGGGCAACCAAAGTCACCACGAAGCCGGGATTGAAACGACCGATGGCGGTGACCCCGGTGCACCGGTAAAGCCTAATCTCAAGAAAAAGCTGCTGACCACAACCTACATCGCGCTAGCGATCTGGGTGGTGGTCATGATTATTATCCTGTTCGGCCTCATCCCCTTGCCGGAATTTCCGGGATGACCACCTTAAGGCGTTGATTTTCGCCTGCAAACCCCGCTAATTGTCACGCACATTTAAAACCAGATTCACGGATACTGCTCATGCGCCTGTCGCGCTATTTTTTGCCCATCCTCAAAGAAAACCCTTCCGAAGCCCAGATCGTATCGCATCGTCTTATGTTGCGCACCGGCATGATCCGTCAGGAGGCCGCGGGCATTTATGCCTGGCTGCCGCTCGGCTTGCGGGTTTTGAAGAAGATCGAGAAGATCGTCCATGAGGAAATGCAAAAGGCTGGTGCCATTGAGGTTCTGATGCCGACCTTGCAACTGGCCGATCTATGGCGCGAATCTGGCCGTTACGAAGACTATGGGCAGGAAATGCTGCGCATTAAGGACCGCCATGAGCGTGAACTGCTTTACGGGCCGACCAATGAGGAAATGATCACGGAAATTTTCCGTGCCTATGTCAGATCGTACAAGAGCCTGCCGCTCAATCTTTATCACATCCAATGGAAGTTCCGCGATGAGCAGCGCCCACGCTTTGGCGTTATGCGCGGCCGTGAGTTCCTGATGAAGGATGCCTATAGCTTCGATATCGATGAAGCGGCGGCGCGCAAAGCCTATAACCGGATGTTTGTGGCCTATCTCAACACCTTCTCCCGTTTGGGTCTTAAGGCCGTGCCTATGCGTGCCGATACGGGCCCGATCGGTGGCGATCTAAGTCACGAATTTATCATTCTGGCCGACACCGGCGAAAGTGCTGTCTTCTGCCACAAAGATCTGGTCGATATGCCGCCACCTGGCGATAACGTTGATTGGGATGACTTGCAGGCCATCGTCGATGAACGCACTGCGCTCTACGCTGCGACCGAAGAAATGCACGATGAAGCGGCCTTTGGTGCGGTGTCCGCCGATAAACAACTATCCGCGCGCGGGATCGAAGTCGGCCACATCTTCAACTTCGGCAAGAAATATTCTGAGCCGATGAATGCGGCTGTCAATGGCCCGGACGGATCGCAAACCCATGTGCATATGGGCTCTTACGGCATTGGCGTGTCCCGTCTGATCGGCGGCATTATCGAAGCCAGCCATGATGATGCCGGTATCATCTGGCCTGAGAGCGTAGCCCCCTTCGATGTCGCCCTGATCAATCTGCGGGCAGGGGACGCCGCCTGCGATGCCGCCTGCGAAAAAGCCTATGCCGCATTGGAGGCCGCCGGTAAGTCGGTGCTTTATGACGACACCGATGACAGGCCCGGCGCGAAATTCGCGTCAATGGATCTGATTGGCATTCCCTGGCAATTGATTATCGGTCCAAAGGGCCTGGCCGAAGGTAAGGTTGAGCTTAAAAACCGTAAGACCGGCGAACGCCAAACCGCGGAATTTGACTCTGTTCTCGATCAACTGACCAAGGCGTAAGAGACATGTCGGAAGTGCCACCAAAGCCAAAGAAAACGCTGGGTTTTTCCCTTTGGGAACTTGATCTGGCGTTTCGTTATCTGCGCGCAAAGCGCAAAGACGGCGGAGTGGCGCTGATTTCGATCATCAGCTTTGTCGGTGTCATGCTGTCGGTTGCGGTTCTGATCATCGTCATGGCTGTCATGAACGGTTTTCGTGATGAAATGATGTCGCGGTTGCTGGCCTTTAACGGTCATGCCTATGTCGGCGGTATGGCAATCAATGATTTTGGTCACCGTGACAATATGGTCAAGCGTCTTGAAGCCGTGCCGGGCGTGACGCAGGTCTCACCGTTTGTTCAATCTCCGGGTATGGCTCAAAATGTTCAGGGCGTTGCCGGACTTGCCTATATCCGCGGGGTCGATGCGAAAACCCTGAAAGATACGCCAATCGTTGTGGAAAATATCACCGAAGGTTCCATTAAGGATTTCGGCGTGGGGGAATACGGCGGTGACAATATCCTGATCGGTGACGGCATGGCGCGCGATATGGGCGTGGGGCCAGGGGATGAGCTGTCGCTTTTGACGCCGGGTACGTCCACGGCGTTTGGTGCAATTCCGCGCCGTAAAACCTATACGGTTGCGGGGGTTTTTAAGGTCGGTGTCAGCGAGCTTGATGCGTCCTTTGTCTATATGCCGATCGAACAGGCCCAACTTTTCTTTGATCGGGAAGGAGAGTGGGACGCGCTCGAACTTAAAGTGACCGACCCATACCAGATTCAATCTATCCGTCCGCAAATCGTAACTGCTGCGGGGCAGGGCGGCATTGTGCAGGACTGGACAGAACGCAATGCCTCACTATGGGGCGCGCTTCAGGTCGAACGCAATGTCATGCGCTTAATCCTGAGCCTGATCGTCGCGATTGCTGCCATGAATATCATCTCTGGCCTTGTCATGCTGGTCAAAAACAAGGGGAAGGACATAGCGATCCTGCGCACTTTTGGTGCGGACAGGTCGTCGATTATGAAAATTTTCTTCCTGTCAGGCGTAACCTTAGGGGCGGGCGGTACCATTGCGGGTGTAATGTTAGGTGTCGTTTTCTGTATATTCATTAGGCCCATACAACAGTTTGTTGAATTTGTAACTCAAACCAAAGTCTTCAATCCCGACGTCTATTACCTCTCCTACATACCGGCTAAAATCGAACCAACTGAAGTTGCGTTCGTCGTATTCTGGTCTTTGCTGGCAGCGTGCCTGTCGACCCTGCCGCCGGCAATGCGGGCCGCCCGTCTGGAACCCGTAGAGGCGCTACGTTATGAGTGATAAAACCGTAGTCCTTTCACTGCGTGGACTTAACCGCACATATGAAGTGGCCGAAGGGCCGCGTCTTGAAGTCCTTAAAGGTGCAGATCTGGATTTGTTTGCCGGCGAATTGGTTGGGCTGGTAGGACCCTCAGGGTCCGGAAAATCATCGCTTTTACACTGTGTGGGTTTGTTGGAATCCTCGGAAGAAGCTCAACTTATCCTCGATGGTGAGGATTTAACGCGGGCCAATGATAAGCAACGCACGCAGGCACGACTGACTAAAATCGGATTTGTATATCAATTCCACCACTTGTTGCCTGAGTTTACGGCCTTAGGCAATGTCGCCCTGCCACAGCGCGTGTTGGGCAAATCGATACGAGATGCCGAAGTTCGGGCGCGCGCACTGCTTGAACAGGTTGGTCTTGGGGGGCGTCTGAATCACCAACCCGCGCAACTCTCCGGCGGTGAGCAGCAGCGGGTGGCGATTGCGCGGGCTTTGGCTAACAGTCCCAGGCTGCTGTTGGCGGATGAGCCTACGGGAAACCTAGATCCAGATACTTCCAAACAGGTTTTTGAGGCGCTTAAGCAAACGGTTCGTCATCAACAGGTCGCGGCACTGATTGCGACCCACAATCTGGAACTTGCCAGACATATGGATCGGGTTGTGACTATTCAGAACGGAAAGCTCACGGAGTTGTCCACGAGCGCTGTTTGATTTAATTATGTAAAATCAGTGTTTTGCTATTTTTGTTCTTGTTATGTGCATAATTTATTTGCGCTTGGAACAAATGGGGAATATAGAACAAAGCATGAATTTAACGGAGTGCGAAAAATGGTTTCGACATTACATAATCTGTTGTCTTTCGCGTCAGTCGCTGGCTTTGTGTGGGTTGTTTGCCAATTATCTATGCTGGTGGGGTGAATCGGGTAACTTCACCACGAAGATATACGTGTTCTGAGAGCGGAGACGAAATATGAGCGAAGCCGGATTTATTCATCTAAGGGTTCGTTCAGCCTATTCACTGCTTGAAGGTGCCATAAAAGCCTATGATATGGGCAAGTTGGCGCAAAAACTTTCAATGCCAGCGATTGCGATTACGGATCGCTGTAATCTGTATGGTGCGCTTGAATTTTCCCAGACCTGTAAGGACGTCGGGGTTCAGCCTATTATTGGTTGCGCCATACCTGTTAAAGGTATTGGCGGTGGCTTAACTGAAAAGTGGGCGCGAATTCCTACAGTTATTTTGTTTGCGCAGAATGAGCAGGGCTATCTTAATCTGTCCGAGCTTTCATCAATTGCCTATGTCGACGCAGATGCTGCCGATGAGCCGCACGTCACTTGGGATCAGGTGGTGTCGCGTAATGAAGGGCTGATTTTATTATCCGGCGGATTTGACGGCCCTGTTGACCCCTTATTCCGTCAAAACCGGCCCGAAGAGGCCCAAGCGGCTTTGCTGGCGATGAGTGAGGTGTTTGGCGATCGTTTTTATATCGAATTGCAGCGTCATGATACGTCCTACGGTATGGGGGGCATAGGGTACGGTATCGCTGAGGCCGGATTGGTTGAATTTGCCTATGCACATGACGTGTCTCTGGTTGCAACTAATGACGCCTATTTTGCTGAGGCCGATCTCTATAAGGCTCATGAAGCTTTGCTGTGTATATCAGATAGTACCTTTATGGGGGTGCCTGACCGCCGCAAAGTTACAAAAGATCATTGGTTGCGGCCTGCAAGCGAAATGCGAGCCTTGTTTCATGACTTACCCGAAGCTTGTGATAATACGCTCGAAATTGCCAAAAGGTGCGCCTTTCTTGTAGCCAAACGCGACCCCATTCTGCCGCGATTTGATACCGGCGATGGGCGTAATGAAAACGAAGAATTAGCGTTTCAGGCGCGGGAGGGGCTTAAACAGAGATTGACCGAAGTTAAGCCTGCGTTCCCTGAGCAAGACTATTGGGATCGTTTGGAGCGCGAAATTAGCGTGATCCAGAATATGGGGTTTCCTGGATACTTTCTTATCGTTTCGGACTTTATTAAATGGGGGAAATCTCATGGCGTGCCCGTGGGGCCTGGCCGGGGATCGGGAGCCGGATCTCTGGTCGCCTGGGCCCTGACGATTACTGATCTTGATCCTTTGAGATTTGGGCTGCTGTTTGAGCGTTTCCTTAATCCTGAACGGGTTTCTATGCCCGACTTCGATATCGATTTTTGTCAGGAGCGCCGGGAAGAAGTCATCGCTTATGTGCAAAATAAGTACGGTCGTGATCGCGTTGCGCAAATTATCACGTTCGGTACACTCCAGGCGCGCGCCGTGTTACGCGATGTTGGGCGAGTTATGCAGTTGCCATTAGGGCAAGTTGATCGTCTTGCTAAAATGATACCCGCTAACCCTGCTAATCCCGTTACCCTTGCGCAGGCGCTTGATCTTGAGCCACGGTTACGCCAAGCTGCCAAGGATGAAGAGCCTGTAAAAAGACTACTCGATACAGCCCTGAGGCTTGAAGGATTGTACCGTAACGCTTCTACGCATGCCGCCGGTATAGTTATTGGCGATCGCCCCTTAACCGAGTTGGTCCCGCTTTATCGAGATCCGCGTTCAGATATTCCAGCGACCCAGTTCAATATGAAATGGGTCGAGAGTGCTGGTCTCGTTAAATTCGACTTTCTTGGGCTAAAAACCCTGACTGTACTTGATCGTGCGATGAAATATTTGCGCAAGCGTGGCGTGGAAATCAATTTTTCGACGTTGCCATTGGATGATGGCCCGACTTATGAACTTCTGGCGTCAGGTCAATCTATCGGCGTATTTCAGCTTGAAAGTCAGGGTATGCGAGACACGCTGCGTAAGATGCGTTGCGGTTCGATTGAAGAAATTACGGCCTTGATTTCGCTCTACCGGCCTGGGCCAATGGATAATATCGATACCTATGTTGATCGTAAGTTCGGTCGTGCTGAAATCGACATGCTTCATCCCAGCCTTGAGCCCGTTTTGAAAGAAACTTACGGCGTTATCATCTATCAGGAACAGGTGATGCAGATCGCCCAGATCCTGTCAGGTTACAGTCTGGGCGAAGCCGATCTTCTGCGGCGGGCTATGGGTAAGAAGAAAAAAGAAGAAATGGACTTGCAAAAAGCAAGGTTTATTTCCGGTGCAAGTGAAAAGGGTGTTGATTCAAAGCAGTCGGACTCAATTTTTGAACTTGTTAACAAATTTGCGGGTTATGGCTTTAACAAATCGCACGCAGCCGCCTATGCCTTTATTTCCTATCAAACGGGTTATCTGAAAGCTAACCACCCGGTCGAATTTTTTGCTGCGACGCTAAGTCTTGATATAGCGAATACTGATAAGCTGGCCGTATTTTATCAAGATGCGCGCCGTTTTGGCGTAAAGATTTGCCCACCTGACATTAATCGATCCATGGCGGATTTCGATGTTGAAAATGGCGAGGTGTTGTACGCGTTGGGAGCCGTCCGAAATGTTGGCTTTGAAGCTATGCAGACCGTGATTCAGGCCCGCGAAGAAGGGGGCAAATTTAAAGACTTGTTCGATTTTCTTGAGCGCATTGATCCTAAAGCTGTCAACAAACGCGCCATTGAAAACCTGGCTAAGGCCGGGGCGTTTGACTCCATTCATCCCAATCGTGCTCAAATCGTGCAAGGTGCAGATATATTGATGGCTTACGCCCAAAGTGTAGCGGCCGAACGGGCCTCATCTCAGGTTAATCTATTCGGTTCAAGCGAAGCGTCGCGCCCCCGTTTGCCGAAGGTGGCAAATAGTTCTGGCCCGGATAGTCTTGATGATGAATTGGCAGCCGTTGGTTTTTATCTATCTGGCCATCCATTGGGAGATATGCTGGATGTCTTCAAACGGCGCAGTGTGACCCTATATGCCGAAGCCGTTTCTCTTGCTGGGGAGGGGCAGGAGGCGTTTCGGATGGCAGGGGTTGTGCGGCGGCGCCAGGAGCGTGCTTCGGCGCAATCGGGTGAAAAGTTTGCCTTTGTGACCTTGTCTGACCCGACCGGTGAATACGAAGTTATGTTTCAGCCAGAAGCTCTGCGTCGTTGTCGTGAAGTGCTGGAGCCAGGGAAATCAATAGTCGTTAAGGTTCGGTGCAAAGGGGGGCGTGAAGGCGAGATGCGCATGTTCGGAGATGAAGCTGCATTCATGGCTGACACGCTCAAGATGGATGATATTGGTATGAGGCTGCATGTATCGGCGCGAGGACTTGATATTGTGACCCTGAAAGAATTTCTTGAAAAAGCTAAGGCGTCTTCCGGGGGGGAAATCAGCCTGATAACTGAGCTTGGGTCTGACCGGGAAGTCGAAATCAAATTGCCAGATCGTTACCGGCTTGATGGCCATCTGCGTGGGGCCTTGAAATCGATGACTGGCGTTTTATATTACGAAGACATTTAAGCACGGCTATACAGATCCGGTTGAACTGTTTTCCCAAGGTTTTTCTGGATTTTGCTTGATTTTTGCTAAAATTGTGCCTAGTTGCCCCCATCTCGCACGCAAACGCGCGGCGCGTTGACATTTGTCATCCGTCGCTAACCGAGGTTCCTCCACATGGAGAACTGAAATGTTTGCGGAGGTTTATCGGAAGAAGGAATAAATTTATGGCTATGCCTGAACTGTCTATGCGCCTGCTGCTGGAAGCCGGCGCGCACTTTGGTCACCAGACTCATCGCTGGAACCCGAAGATGGAGCGTTACCTGTTCGGTTCGCGCTCGAACATCCACATTATCGACCTGTCGCAGAGCCTGCCTCTGTTCCATCAGGCGCTGCTTAAGGCGCGCGAAGTCGCCGCCAGCGGTGGTCGCGTTCTTTTCGTTGGCACCAAGCGTCAGGCTTCTGGCCCGGTTGCTGTTGCGGCCAAGCGCTCGGCTCAGTATTATGTCAATCACCGTTGGTTGGGTGGTACGCTGACAAACTGGCGCACTATTTCTGGTTCGATCGCACGTCTGCGTGAACTGGAAGGCGTTTTGGATGGTAATCCGGCCGGTCGTTCCAAGAAGGAACTTCTAACGCTTACCCGTGAGCGTGAAAAGCTCGAACTGTCGCTGGGTGGTATTAAGGATATGGGCGGCATCCCCGACCTGATGTTCGTGATCGATACCAATAAGGAATCGATCGCCATTCAGGAAGCGCGCAAGCTGAATATTCCTGTGATTGGCATTCTGGATTCCAACTCTGATCCTGACGGCATCACCTATCCGGTTCCGGGCAATGATGATGCGGCGCGTGCGCTGCAACTCTATTGCGACCTGATCGCTGATGCGGTTCTGGATGGTCTGGCTGCGGGCCAAGTGGCGTCTGGTGTTGATCTGGGCGCTTCCGAAGCTCCGGTCGAGCCGGCTCTGGCGGCTGAAGCCTCTACCGAGGCCTAAATTCCTTCAGGATCAATAGAGCCTGAGGGCGCCTGATTGATCCTGACTTAAGATTTCACAACGGAGTCTGAGTCCTGTCAGGCTCCGTTGTCGTTAAATGGCAACACCCGTGAGCTAAGGTTAGTTCATACGGTTTAACTTTTTAAATTTATGGAGGATTCCATGACGGAAATTACAGCCTCTCTCGTGAAGGAACTTCGCGAAAAATCCGGCTCCGGCATGATGGACTGCAAAAAGGCTTTGACAGAAAACGGTGGCGACATCGAAGCGTCCATGGATTGGCTGCGCACCAAGGGCCTGTCCAAGGCTGCCAAGAAGTCTGACCGCGTGGCGGCAGAAGGTCTGGTGGTTGTGGCCACGGATGGCAAGACAGCGGCTGCGGTCGAAGTTAACTCCGAAACTGACTTCGTGGCGCGTAACGAACTGTTCCAGGCCCTGGCGCGCAATGCCGGTAAGGCTGCCCTGTCGACCGATAGCGTCGAAGGCGTTCAGTCGGCGGTTAATGACGAAATCACCAACCTGATCGCCAATATCGGTGAAAACATGATGGTGCGTCGTTTGGCCAAGCATTCGGTCTCTGAAGGCGTGGTCGCCAGCTACATCCACAACTCGATTGCGCCTGACTTGGGCCGTATCGCGGTTCTGGTAGCGGTTGAATCGGCGGGTGATCCAGCGGTTCTGAACGATATGGGCCGCAAGATTGCTATGCACATCGCCGCTACCCAGCCAATCTCTCTGTCGACGGATGATATCGATCCGGCGGCGGTTGAGCGTGAAAAGGCGATTTTCACCGAGCAAGCGCTGGAATCAGGTAAGCCTGCTGGCGTGGTTGAGAAAATGGTCGAAGGCCGTATCCGCAAGTTCTTTGAAGAAGTCGTGCTTCTGAAGCAATCCTTCGTCATGAACCCGGATCAAACCATCGAGCAGTTCGTTGCGGAAACCGCTAAGTCGCTTGGCACCGATGTGAAGGTCACCGCCTTTACGCGTCTGGCTCTGGGTGAAGGCGTTGAGAAAAAGACTGAAGACTTTGCGGCTGAAGTCGCCTCAATGATGGGTGGTCAGGCTTAAGCCTAATCCACATTTTTGAGTAAAATAAGGGCGCGGCACTTGAATGTGTTCGCGCCCTTTGTCTTTTCAAATGGGTAATAACCGGCTAGAGCAGAGAGCGAAAAATCCAGATCCAGATTAGACCATTGATTCCCGGAGATACCGATATGACTGAACCTGCTGTGGCAACGGCTGACCTTCGTTATAAACGCATCCTCCTCAAGGTTTCCGGTGAAGTCCTCATGGGCGAGCAGGGGTTCGGGATCGATATGAACACTGTTAAGGCGGTGGCCGAAGAGATCGCTGAAGTGGCGCAGATGGGCGTCGAGCTTTGTCTGGTGATCGGCGGCGGCAACATCTTTCGCGGGCTGTCAAAAGCTGCGGTTGGGATGGAGCGCTCCAGTGCTGATTACATGGGCATGCTGGCGACCGTTATGAACGCTCTGGCCATGCAGAATGCGCTTGAGCAACTGGGTGTTGATACCCGTGTACAATCTGCCATTCAGATGAATGCGGTTTGCGAGCCCTTCATTCGCCGTCGGGCCGAGCGACATCTTGAAAAAGGTCGTGTCGTGATTTTCGCAGCAGGCACAGGCGCGCCTTATTTTACGACCGATACGGCGGCAGCTTTGCGTGCTGCGGAAATGAACTGCGACGCGCTGTTTAAGGGTACTTCTGTTGACGGTGTTTATACGGCGGACCCGAAAAAAGATTCCGCCGCACGACGTTATGATA
Organism: Asticcacaulis machinosus; assembly: GCF_028550435.1. Classification (GTDB taxonomy): domain Bacteria; phylum Pseudomonadota; class Alphaproteobacteria; order Caulobacterales; family Caulobacteraceae; genus Asticcacaulis; species Asticcacaulis machinosus. The sequence continues at coordinate 301,602 of NZ_JAQQKV010000001.1, forward strand.
CGTTGAGCTATCATGAGGTCTTGGCTAAAGACCTCAAGGTCATGGATGCGTCCGCCGTCAGCATGATGCGCGACAACAGCATTCCTATCGTTGTATTCTCCATTCGATCAGACGGGGCACTGCGCGACGTGGTTCACGGGCGCGGCACCTACACCGTCATTTCAGAATAATCATCCAGATAACGAGACACATCATGAGCAAGCCCGAACTGCCTAAGTATAAGGATCGCATGGATAAGTCGGTTGCATCGCTGAAAGAAGATTTCGGCGGTTTGCGCACCGGCCGTGCATCGTCTTCTCTTCTTGAGGGGATTGTCGTTGACGCCTATGGCTCGACCATGCCGATTTTATCCTGTGCGGCGATCAGCGTGCCTGAGCCGCGTATGATCAGCGTCAGTGTATGGGATAAGGGCCTAGTGGTATCCGTAGAGAAGGCCATTCGTAATTCGGGTCTGGGCCTTAATCCGGTTACTGACGGTACGACTCTGCGCGTGCCGATTCCGCCCCTGACTGAAGAGCGCCGTAAGGATCTGGTCAAGATTGCCGGTAAATATGCTGAGGAAAAGCGTGTAGCCGTGCGCAATATTCGCCGTGATGCTAATGACGACATCAAGAAGGCGGAAAAAGACTCCCATATTTCCGAAGACGAACAAAAGAAAATGATCACTGAGATCCAGGGCTTCACCGATGCTGCCATCAAGCGCATTGATGAGCAGTTAAAGATCAAGGAAGCTGAAATTATGCAAGTGTGAGCGGGCGCAGTTCCGCCGCACCTATGGCGGATCACGGCTTGTGGTGATATCAAACATGCGGCTTTAATAGCAGGCGCAATATTCAGAGCCGCGGAACTCGGCTGATAACCCAGGGAAACGTATATGCCCGCTGGCGTAACGACACAGGTATCCGACACGCGGGAGGCTGATAAAGCGCCGGTTTCACCGCTGCATGTGGCGATTATCATGGATGGCAATGGCCGGTGGGCCAAGGCGCGCGGACAGATGCGGACTTTGGGCCATAAGGCCGGCGTCAATGCTCTGCAGCGTACTATTCGGGCGGCCGGCGATCTTGGCATTACACATATGACGGTGTTTGCGTTCTCGACAGAAAACTGGCGCAGGCCTGCGGCTGAAGTCAGCGATCTGATGGGGCTCTTGCGGACGTTTATCGAATCCGACCTCGGCAAACTGGCAAAGGAAGGCGTTTGCGTCCGTATTATCGGTCAACAGGACGGGCTGCCTAAAGACATCGTGGAGTGTGTGCGTAAAGCGCACGATGATACCCGCCACAATTCGCGCTTTTTCCTTCAGGTAGCGCTGAACTACGGGGCACAGGCCGATGTGGTAGAGGCCGCCAAGCGATTTGCGGCCAAGGTCAAATCCGGTGAAGCGGAGGTTAATGACCTGACGCCCGAAACCTTTGGTGGCTTACTGTCAACGCATGATCTGCCCCCGCTGGACCTGATGATCCGTACATCGGGTGAACACAGATTATCAAATTTTCTGCTGTGGGAAGCGGCTTATGCGGAGTTTGTGTTTCAGGATGTTCTGTGGCCCGACTACGATCGGGTTCATCTTGAAGAAGCACTGCGTATTTTCAAGGAGCGTGACCGGCGCTTTGGCGCTGTAGAGGCAGGACATGTCTCCGCCTAAATCCACAGGGTCGTCCATTCGGGAACTGAGTATTCGCATCGCTTCCGCCATCGTTCTGGTGCCGGTTGTGCTTTATATTGTGCATCTGGGCGACTGGGCGTTTCTGGTTCTGATCAGTGTCGGGGTGGCGTTACTCAGTATTGAGTGGGGCGCTATGGCGGCGCCAAAAACACCGACACGCATGGCCGTTGCCGTCTGTTTGCCGGCATTGGCAGGCATATTTGCTGAAGCGCTGAATAAGCCCTACGACCCATTCCATCCGCTTGTCTCCGTGGCCCTTTTGCTGTTTGGGGCGGCGTGTTCCGCCGCCTATATCCGCCGCTTAGGTGGCCCGTGGCGGGATGCTGCTTATGGGGCGTGTTACATTGGCTGGCCCGCCTTCGTTTTGATTTGGCTGCGCCAGACCGGCAATGGCTTTGAATGGGTGTTGTTTGCGTTCCTGATCGCCTGGACGGCGGACAGCGCCGCCTATCTGGTCGGTCGGGCTGTCGGTGGCCCTAAGCTTTGGCGCAAGTATTCGCCCAATAAGACATGGGCCGGGTTTGCGGGCGGCATGATGGCGGGGATGCTGGCCGCAGGAACCTTGTCGGATCTTACGGGGCTTTTTAAATCCAGCACATCGGCGCAGATCGTGGGGCTCCTGACCGCTTTGGCGACTATGGCGGGGGATCTGTGGGAATCGATGCTGAAGCGACGCTATGGTGTTAAGGATTCGGGTTCGCTTATTCCGGGGCATGGCGGTTTGCTTGACCGGGTCGATGGTCTGATGTTTGCGATTGTCGCTATTGGTGGTATCCGTCTTCTGGTCATGCTGGGAACCGTGCTCTGATGCCAAATGCGCTGCCAAAGTCCGTCACGGTTTTGGGATCTACCGGGTCCATAGGTGTGTCGACTCTGGCGCTGATTAATGAATTGAACGCGGTTGAGCCTAAGTACCGCATCGATGTTCTGTGCGGCGGTAAAAATATTGAGCTTTTGGCGCAACAGGCGCGTAAATTTCGCCCCAGCTTGACGGTCATTGCTGACACTGAATCTTGGGACGCCTTTCAGAACTTGATGGATGGCTCCGGACTTGAGATTGCGTATGGCGACGCTGCGGTGATTGAGGCGGCATCCCGCCCGGTAGATTGGGTGATGGCCGCCATAGTCGGCATTGCGGGCCTTGAGCCGGTTTGGGCGGCGGCAGGAACCGGTGCTACCGTAGCCCTTGCTAACAAAGAAGCTCTGGTGTGTTGTGGTCCGGCCTTATTGGCGCGCGCGAAAGCTGCGGGTGGGGCTATTTTGCCGGTTGATTCTGAGCACAACGCCATTTTCCAAGTCCTTGATGGCGCCCAAAAGGATATGGTCAATCGCCTTGTGCTGACGGCATCCGGCGGGCCTTTCAGGGGCTTTAGCTGTGATCAGCTAAGCCGGGTTACGGTTGAGCAGGCGCTAAAGCACCCGAACTGGTCGATGGGTGCCAAAATCACGATCGACAGCGCCAGCCTGGCCAACAAGGGCCTTGAATTTATTGAGGCTGCCTATTTATTCGACATGCCTGCCGATCAGATCGATGTGGTGATCCATCCTCAGTCGGTCATCCATTCGGTAGTGGAATATAAAGACGGCTCCAGTCTGGCGCAAATGGGGCCCGCGGATATGCGTGTGCCGATTTCCTATTGCCTGAACTGGCCGCGCCGGACAGCCTGGCAGGCACCGGGATTCGATCTCAAAACCCTTGGGGCTTTGACGTTTGAGGCGCCGGATGAAGTCGCTTTTCCGATGTTAAGGCTGGCGCGCGAAGCCCTTAAAGCCGGTGACGATATGCCGGTCGTGTTTAATGCGGCCAATGAGGTTTGCGTTGCCGCCTTTTTGCAGAAACGCATCGCGTTTACACAAATTGCCGATAATGTCGAAGCTGCCATGATGCGGGCCCAATTGCCTTCTAAAGCGATTAATGACACAAGTCAGGACGTCGGGACTATTCTTGAGCTTGACGCTCGCATTCGCGCTCTGGTGGGCGGCTTTTGTGATCGTTCGGCCTCAAGCGTTCCCAAGCTTCGCGCCTAAACCAGAGAGATACGCGCTACATGCAGTTTTTTGTCGGTATATTGCCGCTCCTGATTTTGATCAGTGTCATTGTGACGATTCATGAACTGGGTCATTTCAGCGTCGCGCGGCTGTTCAAGACTAAGATCGAGCGCTTTTCAGTGGGTTTTGGCCCAAAACTTTTGGCGCGTACCGATAAAAACGGGGTTGAATGGTGCCTGAGCGCCATCCCTCTGGGCGGATATGTGAAATTTGCCGGCGATGAGCATGTGTCTTCCATGTCACCGGATGCCAATGAACTCGACGCCGCCCGCACCGCCATCGTCGCCAAAGAAGGCGAGGGGGCGGAAAAAGCTTATTTCCATTTCAAGCCAGTATGGCAACGGATGTTAATCGTCGCTGCAGGCCCCTTTGCTAATTTCGTTCTGGCGATTGTCCTGTTTGCGGGCGTGCTGATGTTTATCGGCAAAGGGCAAACTCCGGCCAGTGTCGTTAGCGTTGAGCCGAACTCTCCGGCGGCAGCAGCAGGTTTTAAGCCGGGCGATCTGATTACAGAGATCGATGGCCGTACCGTCGAAAACCATCAGGATGCGCGCACACTGATTTTGATGCGTGCCGATAGCGCCATCAATATTACCGTGCTTCGTGATGGCGCGCCCGTGGTGCTTACCGCCACGCCCGCCCGCACTGAACTTGAGGTTGGATCCGGTGATCACCGCATCAAGGCGGGGCGTTTAGGCATTGAGATGGGCGGCGATATGCGCTGGCAGCGCTTTGCGCCGCACACGGCCCTTGTCGAAGGCGCGAAGATGACCTGGCAGGTGCTTGATACGAATGTGACCTATATTGGCCGCATTTTCGCGGGAAAAGAAAGTGGTGACCAGTTAAGCGGCATACTTGGTATGACCAAGGGCACGGGTGACATCACGTCTCAGACTATGAAGATCGAAGCTCCGGCAGCAGATCGGGTTATTTTGCTGGTGATCAATCTTGTTACCTTGGCTGCAGTGATTTCGGTGGGTATTGGCTTCCTTAATCTGCTGCCGGTGCCAGTGCTGGATGGTGGTCACCTCTTGTTTTATACCTATGAGGCGGTTATGCAAAAGCCGCTCAATGCGGTTATACAGGGGTATGGCTACAGACTGGGACTTGTAACCCTGCTGGGTTTGATGTTGTTCGCGACGTGGAACGATATAAACCAGTTGGGATGGGTGAAATTCTTTGGGGGACTGTTTTCGTAATTAAACCCTGTGCAAACACCGAAGCTCGGTGGCTGCGATGGTTTATGGTTAGCGAAACACGGACCGCCGTCCGAACATAAAAATGATACAGAACATATGACTAAGGGCCTCAACGTGCATACTTCTTCACGAAAGCTTCAATCGGGCGTCAGCGTTCTGGCGTTTCTTAGCCTCGGACTTCTGACGGCTCCGGCCGTGGCGCAAACGGCGCCTGTTGATCCGGTGCAGACGCAACCGGTTGTGGCGCCGTCGGCTATTCAGATCGGCCGTATCAGGGTTGAGGGTAACGAGCGGATTGATTCGCAAACCATCATCTCCTACCTGCCCGTTCAGGTAGGTCAGGCGGCAACACCGTTGGCCATCGATCAGTCGGTAAAGACGTTGTTCCGGACCGAACTGTTTTCTGACGTGCAAATCGTCATGAATGGTTCGGAAATGGTGGTCAACATCGTCGAAAGCCCGATCATCAATCAGGTGGTTTTTGAGGGCAACAGCGCTCTGTCCAAGGATAAGCTGCGCGAAGAAGTGACCATCCGCCCCCGTGGTGTGTTCACCAAGGCAAAGGTGCAGGCCGATGTTCAGCGTATTATTGAACTTTATCGCCGCTCCGGCCGCATCGCCGCAACGGTAACGCCCAAGATTGTTGAATTACCGCAGAAGCGCGTCGATCTGGTGTTTGAAATTGATGAAGGCGTGAAGACAGGCGTGTCGAGCGTCAACTTTATCGGTAATAAGGCCTATTCTGACAGCGATTTGTCGAGCGTGATTGTGACGCGCAAATCAATCTGGTGGAAATTCTTTTCCTCCAACGACAACTACGACCCGGATCGTATGGATTACGACCGTGAGCAGTTGAGAAAGCACTACACCAATCGGGGATATTATGACTTCCGCGTTGTCTCTTCAGTAGCTGAGTTGTCGCCTGACCGTAAAGATTTTGCCATCACCTACACTCTGGATGAAGGCGAAAAGTACAATTTCGGTCGTGTTACCGTTAAGACGGAAAACGATAAGCTGAACGCGCAAAATCTTGAACGCGTAATCCCGTTCAAGGGTGGTGATCTTTACGAAAGCGACCTGATTGAAAAGGGCGTGGACAACCTGACGTTTGCCGCGGGTTCAGCCGGTTTTGCGTTCGTAGATATCCGTCCGCGCGATGAAGGCAAGCCAGAAGACCGCACGGTCGATATAACCTACAACGTCCGTGAAGGCGCGCGCGTTTATATCGATAAGATCGATGTCGTCGGCAATGGCCGCACGCTCGACCGCGTCGTACGTCGGGAGATGCTGCTGTCGGAAGGCGATGCCTATAACAAGGCTTTGCTCGAGCGCTCGAAAATGTATATCGGGTCGCTAGGTTTCTTCAAGGATGTTGAAATTCGCGAAGTGCCGTCAACGACTGCGGATAAAACCAATATCGAAGTCGCGGTTACCGAGCAGCCGACCGGGGAATTGTCATTTGGGGCTGGCTTCTCATCATATGAAAAATTCATTTTTGATGTCGGTATCACGGAGCGTAACTTCCGTGGCCGTGGTCAGAATGTGCGTGCGCGTATTTCGACCGGTTCAATCCAGAGAAATATCGATTTGAGCTTTACCGAGCCTCGTTTCCTGAATCGTGATGTTCAGGCGGGTATCGACCTGTTCTCCTCGGCCCTCGATTACTCGGAATACACCAGCTATAAATCCGAAAGTAACGGTTTTGGCCTGCGTCTGGGCTACAGCCTGAATGGCTACAGCCTGTTGCGCCTGCGCTATAACCTGCGATCGGATGATCTGTCTTACGGCACCACGTCAACCCAGTGTGATGACCTGATCTATAGCTGCGGTACCGGCGTGACGTCGAGTGTGGGCTATACCCTGTCGTTCGATCGCCGCAATGATTTTGTTCAGGCCACCCGCGGCTGGCAGGCGATTGCCCGTCAGGACTTCGCAGGCTTGGGCGGAGACGTTAAATATGTGCGTTCAGAACTCGAAGCCCACTGGTATTACGGTTTCCGCAAGGACATGATCCTTCATCTGCAAGGTCTGGCCGGGAATATAACCCCGTTTGGCGGCGATGCAGTGCGCATTAACGACCGCTTCTTTAAGGGCGGCACAACTTTCCGCGGCTTTGAAAATGCCGGTATTGGTCCGCGCGATCAAAGTTCAACCTACGCTTTGGGCGGTCAAACCTATGCGATTGGTACCGTTGAGTTAGGAATTCCTAACGGCCTGCCTGAACAATATGGCCTCAAAACAGCCTTATTCGTGGATTTCGGTACGCTCGGCGGTGTCGATGACCGCTTAAAGATGAATGGTAGTACGGCGAACGCAAATATTGTAGATGATATGTCTTTGCGGGCGGCAGCCGGTGTCACCATTCGCTGGAAGTCCCCGATGGGGCCAATCCAGTTCGATATATCACAGGTTCTCTCACGGGAAGATTATGACAAGACCGAAACGTTCCGCTTCTCACAGTCGACCCAGTTCTAACAACCTTTCCTTCCTTCGGGATATGCAATAAAAGCCATGAGTGTTACACCAATGAAAAAGACTTTACTCGTTCTGGCCAGCACGCTGGCGCTCACCGCCGGTCAGGTGTCCGCCCAAACGGCACCGGCCGCAGCACCTGCGCAGCCTGCCATGAACCCAGGCCCTGTCATTCCCGGTGTCTGCGTTTATTCTGTTGAAGACGCTATTGCCGGCTCAGAAATGGGCAAGGCGGCGGGCGCGCGCATGGGCGTACTGAGTGCTGCGGTTGAAGCTGAAATCAAGCCTGAACGTACCGCTATTGAAACTGAAGGCAAATCACTTCAAGATCAGGTCAATGCCAAGACCCTGCAAGGCGAGGCCCTGCAAACCAAGGCGCAGGCCTTCCAGGGCAAGGTTCAGGCTTTTGAACAGAAGGTTAATCTGCGCGGTCAGGAACTTCAGGCCACCGAAGCCAAGGCCCAGCGTCAGATCGCAACTGACCTTGAGCCGCAACTGCGGGCGACTTACACCGAAAAGGGCTGCGGCATTCTGGTTGACCGCAATTCGGTTCTGTTCGCTAATCCTGCGATGGATATTACCGGTCAGGTCGTGGCAAAACTGAATGCGGTCAAAAAGACGATGACGTTTGATCGTGAGCGTATCACACCGCAGGCGCGTCCTGCCGCGGCGGCTGCCCCGGCCAGAACCAACTAACTCTCTGCGTTTAAGAATATTCGTGAGCACTCATGCCTGATCTGAGATTTTTTGAGGTCGCGTCCAGTCTCAGCTTAGATCAGGTCATAGCGCTTACGCGAGCCTCACTTTTACCGGGTGTCGAAGCGCGCGGCCATATTCTGGCTTGCGCGCCTTTGGCGTCTGCTGGGGATGGTGAGGCTGCGTTTTTCAGTGACCGTCGATATCTGGGTTCATTAAAAAAAACGCAGGCGGGCTTTGTATTCGTGACCGAAGACAATGCTGCGCTTATTCCTGAACACAGCGTAGCTTTGGTGGTTAAATCGCCTCAGGCCGCCTGGGCCAGACTGGCCAATGCACTTTATACGCCTCTTCGACATGATGGGACTGTCGCTATACATCCTACCGCCCGGATCGAAGACGGGGTCTATATTGGTATTGGCGTCGTCATCGGTCAAAATGCTGAAATTGGCTCTAGGACACGTCTAGAGGCCTACAGCGTGATCGGGCCGGGTTGCACTATAGGCCGCCACTGCCGTGTCGGTGCCCATGCAACCCTTTATTGCACACTCATGGGAGATCGCGTTCAGATAGCCTCTGGCGCGCACATCGGCGAAGCCGGATTCGGTGTCAGTGGCGATGAGCAAGGGTTGCTGGATGTGCCGCAACTTGGCAGGGTTATCCTTCAGGATAATGTCAGTGTAGGCTCTGGCACGTGTATTGATCGCGGGGCTTATGATGATACGGTTATCGGCGAAGCGACCAAGATCGATAATCTGGTGCAGATAGCGCACAATGTGCAGGTCGGGCGACAGTGTATTATTGCCGCGCATGCGGGTATATCTGGTTCTGCGCGCATTGGTGATGGCGCCATGTTTGGTGGTCGGGCCGGCCTGATTGATCACATAGCTGTCGGTGCCGGTGCAAAGGTTGCAGCGGGGGCTGTGGTCTATAAAGATGTTCCGGCGGGGGAAATGTGGTCGGGATTTCCGGCTAAACCCTCACGTCAGTTCTTGCGCGAGGCCGCGTGGCTGTCTAAACAGGCGTCTCAGAAAGATAAGGGTTAACGTCTCAATGACTGAACAAGGCGATCAGGCCGTGGCCGATATTCAGGCTGCCCAGAACGATAGCGCTCCCGGTGCGAACGTGGACTATGCGGAAATACTTAAGCGTATTCCTCACCGGTATCCGTTTCTGCTGATTGACCGTGGCGAAGACTGGATCAAGAACAAAAGCATGACGGGCGTTAAGAACGTCACGTTCAATGAGCCGTTTTTTCCAGGCCATTTCCCTGAAAATCCGGTTATGCCAGGCGTTCTTATCATTGAAGCGATCGGTCAGACCGGCGCTGTTCTGATGTCGAAGTCGCTGGACGCTGATGTTGAAGGTAAAACCATATTCTTCATGTCCGTTGACGGCGCCAGGTTCAGAAGTCCTGTGCGTCCGGGCGATACGCTTTACATGAAGGTTGAAGTGGTTCGACATCGCGGCGACGTGTTCAAATTCCGCGGGGAAGCTTTTGTGAATGATAAGATTGTTTGCGAGTGTGAGTTCGCGGCGATGGTCGTCGAAAGCCCCAAATAATGAGTATCCATCCCAGCGCGATTGTTAGTGAACAGGCCAAAATCGGTGCAAATGTTGTCATTGGTCCGTGGTGTGTTGTTGGACATGATGTAGTCTTGGGCGATGGTGTTGAACTTGTCTCCCATGTGGTGATTACGGGGTACACCGAGATTGGTGCAGGGTCTGTCGTACATCCTTTTGCTGTTTTAGGTGGCCATCCACAGCATCTGGCCCATGACAAAAGCGCTGTGACGCGATTGATTGTCGGGGAGCGCAACCAGATCCGTGAGCATGTCACCATGCACACCGGCACCGTTAAGGGCGGCAGCGTCACACGCGTTGGAAATGATTGCCTGTTCATGGTGGGCTCTCACGTTGCCCACGACTGTATTGTTGGGAACAACGTCGTCATGGCCAATAATGCCTCACTGGGCGGGCATGTTCAGGTGGGCGAATATGTCTTCTTAGGGGGACTTTGCGGCATTCACCAGTTTGCGCGCATCGGCCGTTATAGCTTTGTCGGCGGTGCGGCCATGGTGACGAAAGATGTCATTCCTTATGGTTCGGTGTGGGGCAACCATGCCCGCCTGGAAGGACTAAATCTGGTGGGGCTTAAGCGCCGCGGGTTCTCACGTGATCTTATTTTATCGCTGCGCACGGCTTACCGGATGATGTTTGCGGATGAAGGCACACTTCAGGAGCGTCTCGATGACGTCTTGGAAAACTTCTCTGAAGTGCCGCAAATTGTTGAGATCGTGAATTTTATTCGCGAAGATTCTAATCGTCCGATTTGCTTGCCGGTAGAATAATTTATGTCTGTGACCGGGAAACTGGCGTTGATTGCGGGCGGTGGCGCGGTGCCGGTAGAGGTCGCTCGCTATCTTAAAGCATCAGGGCGAGCGTACTGTGTTTTACGGTTACAAGGCTTGTCGGATTTAGAATTAAACCATCATCCGGGCCATGATGTCGGGCTTGGTGATTTTGCGCATATGTTTGATCTTTTGGCGCAGGAATCCTGCCAGAGCGTGTGCATGGTGGGGTATGTTCAGCGTCCCGATTTCAATACTATGGCGCGCGATGCCGGCGGTGCCGAACACCTGCCGGTTATTCAGGCTGCGGGCAGGGGCGGGGACGATAGCCTCCTGCGGCAAGTTGCCCGGATGTTCGAAGCGAAAGGTTATGCTATTGAAGGCGCCCATGAGGCTAATCCTCAGCTTTTGATCGGGCATGGGCTTCAGGCCGGGCCAGCGCCGGTGCCAGAGGCCGCTGACGATATGGCTGAGGCTGTTCGCATTGCCAATGTGATTGGAGCGCTGGATATTGGGCAGGCCGTTGTGGTAGCGGGGAAAATAACGCTGGCCGTCGAAGCGCAGGAAGGCACGGACGCGATGATCAGGCGTGTACAGGCTTTGCCTGATGCCCTGAAAGGGGCGCTGGTTAATCGCAAGGGAATTTTAGCTAAGGTCGCTAAACCCATTCAGGATTTACGTCTGGATATGCCAACCATTGGCGTATCGACGGTTGAAACGGCCTCAGCAGCCGGATTACATGGTATTGTAGGGCAGGTTGGAAAGCTGTTGATTGTTGATAAGGCGGCGACATTCGCAGCGGCTGAGCGTCTGGGAGTATTTATCTATGGTTTTGACGACACAGACGGGAACTCCCACTAAAACCATTATGCTGGTTGCCGCCGAAGCTTCCGGAGATGTTTTGGGCGCCGGATTAATGTTGCAATTGGCAACTAAATCCAGCGAAAATTTACGCTTTGTGGGGGTGGGGGGCGCGCGCATGGAAGCGCTTGGTCTCACCAGCCCTTTCGATATCGCACAATTGTCCATCCTTGGTATGGTCGAGGGTCTTAAGGCTTATAAGCGGGTCAAGGCGCGAGTTGCGGATACTGTCGCTTTGGCCATAGCTGAAAAGCCTGATGCGGTCGTCCTGATCGATTCATGGGGGTTTACGCTCAGGGTTGCGCACGGAATAAGGGAGGCTATGCCCGAAGTTCCACTGATTAAATATGTCGGCCCGCAAGTATGGGCAACACGGCCAGGCCGGGCGAAGACACTGGCAAAAAGTGTCGATTTTTTACTGGCATTACATCCAATGGATGCCCCCTATTTTGAGCGGGAGGGACTTAAAACCGTCGTTGTGGGTAATCCGGCGCTTAATGTTGATTTCTCAAACGTCGAGCCCGATGATATTCGGCGCTTTATTGAGATGAAACCCGATGAGCAAATGCTTCTGGTATTGCCCGGCAGTCGCCCCTCAGAGATCAAGCGTCTTATGCCAGTCTTCAAACCTGTTATTGAGCGTTTATTGCTGGATCGGCCAGGTCTCAAGGTCGTTTTACCCGCTGCACATACTGTCAAAGACCTGGTTTACGGTGCGCTTGGAGACCTTGAGCCTAGAATCCATGTCATTGAACGTGAGGATCTAAAGCTGAGCGCTATGAAGGCGGCGGATGTGGCTCTGGCATGCTCAGGGACTGTCTCAACTGAATTAGCGCTTGCAGGCTGCCCTATGGTCATCGCTTATAAGGTCGAACCACTGACCTACTATATTTTTAAAGCGTTATCTTCGCTAAAATACGTCACGCTTTTTAACATTGTTGCCGATAAAGACATTGCGCCTGAATACCTTCAAAAAGACTGCACTGAAGATAACTTGCTAAAGGCAATTAACACCCGCTTAGATGATGAAGTCCTTAGACAGTCTCAGATACAGGCGCAAAACTCAGCTCTTGACCAGATGGGACGTGGACAGCGGCCGCCCGCCGAACTGGCGGCGCTGAGTGTTATGAACTTCCTTAATTTAAAGGGACGCAATTAAATTAAAGGCGCTTTACCCATTAGGTAAAGCGCCTTTAATTACTCTCGTTATACCTCAGACTAAGCGCGCCCGGAAATCGGCACGAAATCGCGTTGTGCGGAGCCTGTGTAGAGCTGGCGCGGACGGCCGATCTTTTGCGACGGATCCTCGATCATTTCTTTCCATTGTGCAATCCAGCCCACGGTACGGGCCAGAGCAAACAGCACCGTGAACATGGTGGTCGGGAAGCCCATGGCTGACAGAGTAATGCCGGAATAGAAATCGATATTCGGGTAAAGCTTACGCGACACGAAATACTCATCCGACAGCGCAATGCGTTCCAGTTCACGCGCGACCTGAAGCAGCGGGTCGTTCGGATCGCCCACAGCGCTGAGGACTTCATGACAGGTCGTCTGCATGACTTTGGCGCGTGGATCATAGTTCTTGTAGACGCGGTGGCCAAAGCCCATCAGCTTGTACTTACGGTCTTTAACACCCTGGATGAATTCAGGGATTTTATCGACTGTCCCGATTTCCTTGAGCATGTTGAGCGCTTCTTCGTTAGCGCCGCCATGAGACGGACCCCACAAACAGGCAATGCCCGCAGCGATACAGGCAAACGGGTTGGCGCCTGAAGACCCTGCCAGACGCACGGTCGAAGTTGACGCATTCTGCTCATGGTCGGCGTGCAGTATGAATATCCGATCCATCGCCTTGGTTAGCACCGGATTAGGTACATAGTCTTCGGCCGGCACCGCAAAACACATGCGCAGGAAGTTTTCGGAATAGGACAGGTCGTTCTTTGGATAGACGAAAGGCTGGCCAACACTGTACTTGAAAGCACGGGCGGCAATTGTCGGCATCTTAGCAATCAGACGATGCGCGGAAATTTCACGCTGCTTCTCATCCTGAATATCAAGGCTATCATGATAAAAGGCCGACAGGGCTCCAACCGCACCAGTCATGATCGCCATCGGGTGGGCGTCTCTTCTGAAGCCGGAGAAGAAGCGATCAAACTGCTCATGTAGCATGGTGTGGCGCGTGATTGTCGTCTCAAACTGCTCAAACGCCGACGCCGACGGCAATTCGCCGTGCAACAGGAGATAGCAGGTTTCAAGAAAGCTTGATTGTTCAGCCAATTGATCAATCGGATAACCGCGGTGCAGCAAAATGCCTTTGTCGCCGTCGATAAACGTTATCTTGGACTCGCAGGATGCCGTAGAGGTAAAGCCCGGATCATAGGTAAAGGCGTCAGATTCAGCGTACAGTTTACGAATGTCGATCACATCGGGGCCTAAAGTACCCTTTTGCACCGGCAAATCTATGACCTTATCGCCGACGGTAATTTTAGCGGGATTAGAAGTCTGGGTCATGAATTGCTTCACCTCTTATTGTTTATGTGCATCGCAACCTAAATGCGGTGTCCTCATATATAAACATGCGATCTATTTGGAAAGACCATCCTTTAGGCGATCAAGGCTCTCACTTTTGCCAAGAGCCGCTAAAATGCGTGAAATATCAGGTGCCGGATGCCCGCCAGACAGTATACCCCGAAGGGCCGGGCCAATCTTTCCAAACCCAACCCCTTCATTTTCAACGAAATTTTTCAAAGTTACCTCAAGGGAACCGGTCGACCAGTCACTTAATGGCAACAAGTTTTCGTGAAGACGGCAAAGGCGACCAATTGTTTCTTCGGTCAAAAGTTTTTTCGTTTTTTCATCTATCTGAAGGGGGCGCTTCGCTAAAGCGAAAGCCAGAAGATCGGCAAAATCAGTAATTTTAAGCGCGCGCTCCACGATCAGGGGCAGGGTGCGTTCAAGGATTTCAGCCTGAGCGGTATCAATAGCTATTTCACGGCGGTTAAGATCATCCTCTACAAGCGATGTAAGGCGCTCAGGGGCGCACTGTCTGATCCAGTGAGCATTGACGTGATTGAGTTTATCGAAATCCAGCCGGGCAGGGGCCTTATTGATATCTTTGATGTCGAACCACTCAATCATCTGTTGGTCATCAAAAATCTCATCATCGCCATGCGACCATCCTAGGCGTGCCAGATAGTTGCGCATGGCTTCGGGCAGGTATCCCATATCCTGATAATCACCAACGGCCTGCGCGCCGTGACGCTTGCTGAGCTTTGCCCCATCTGGCCCATGAATGAGCGGGATGTGAGCGAAGGTTGGCAGGTTCCACCCGGCTGCCATATAAATCAGGGACTGCCGGGCCGCGTTATTGAGGTGATCATCACCGCGAATGACGTGAGTGATGCCCATATCATGATCATCAACGACTACGGCCAGATTGTACGTTGGCGTTCCATCTGAGCGCAGAAGAATCAGGTCATCCATATCTTTGGTATTAAATTTGACCTGCCCCTGGACAGCATCATTAATAATGAGCGGTTCATCCAGCGGCCCTTTGAAGCGGATCACGTGCGGTGCCGCCAGTTGGTCGGTCGTTGGGATTTGATCACGCCAAGGCGAGCGCAACGCATGACCTGCGGCGCGGGCGGTTTCACGGGCCGCTTCAGTTTCTTCCGGTGTCATAAAGCAGGCATAGGCATGACCTGCCTCAAACAAAGCCTGAACCACATCTTTGTGGCGCTGTTCTCGGCCTGACTGAAAGACAATGTCTTCATCGGTTGTGAGACCAAGCCATTCAAGGCCTTTAAATATCGCATCAACAGCCGCCTGCGTAGAGCGTTCCTTATCCGTATCCTCGATGCGAATCAGAAAACGACCACCTGTTGCCTTGGCATAAAGCCAGTTAAACAAGGCTGTACGGGCGCCACCTATATGCAAATATCCCGTAGGCGAGGGGGCAAAACGCGTAACGACAGAGGTTTTTGTATCAGGCATGATCTTGCAACTTGAACTGTACGAAATGATGTGCGTCCTTATAAACACCTTATAAGCCATCACCATACCTTTTGAGGCCGGCTATAGCCAAAATGCTCATTTATTTGGATCGGCTGCGGCTTTGGCTGAAATCAGATGCGGGCGAAAGCCTTAGATCCTGGATATCCGGCACCTTATCTTTGCAAAAAGGCAGGGCTTTTCTCTGGATTCCGGTCATTATGGGGAGCGGGTGTGCAGCCTATCTTCATCTGAATTTTGAGCCATCCTGGATATGGCTGTTGTTGAGCTTAGGCGCAACATCAGGGCTTTGTTTGGCAATCCATCGCTTTAATTTTCCGAAATATGTATTTTATTTTACAATCATTTTTGCAATCTTCATCTCAGGTATTTCGTTATGTAAACTACGTGCGGAAAGGGTGGCCGCGCCTGTAACAGACGCGTCAAGGACACAATACCGCGTTCAGGCTTACATCGTTGATATTGTTTCCAGCGACGCGGAATCACCAAGACTCTTACTGGCACCCGTTAAAATCGAAAATGCAGCCGCTAACGAAACCCCGATACGGGTACGTGTCACCTTGCGGAACTGGCCCAGAGATATAGCTCTGAAACCGGGGCAGATGATCAGTGGTTTTATGATACTAAATCCTCCATCACGGCCATTCATGCCGGGAGGGTATGATTTTTCGCGTGCGGCCTGGTTTGATGGTTTAGGGGCTGTGGGATTTGTTCCTGGAAAATTGCGCCTCATGGACAGCGCACAACCACCACGGCGTTTGCAGCGCATTATGGATATAAATGCTCTCCGCTGGTCAATTACGCAAAATCTCGTCGACAGCTTGGAACCTAAACTCCCAAACGGTCGGGCTTTAGGAGGGTTCGCCGCGGCCCTGGTGACCGGGCATCAGGCCTATCTGACACCCCAAATGATACAAGACATGCGCGATTCCGGGTTGGCGCATATACTATCCATATCCGGCCTTCACATGGCAATTGTGGGTGGATTTATATTCTTTGCCAGTCGGGCACTGTTGGCATTGTTTCCGATTCTGGCGCTAAACTACCCAATCAAAAAATGGGCAGCAGTGGCGGCTATTGCTGGTGTTTTGGCTTACCTGTGCATCTCAGGAGGGCCTGCCCCCGCTATTCGGGCCGCCATTGTGGCGACCATTGCCTTTGCGGCCATTCTTATTGACCGGCGCGCTTTGAGCCTGCGGGCATTGGCGGTAGCGGCGTTAATCGTGCTCATGCTTATGCCTGAAGCGGTTATCGAGCCCGGATTTCAAATGTCTTTTGCGGCAACGGCGGCTTTGTTAGCGCTGGCGGAAAGCGTTAAGCCGGTTGTGCGTGAGATCGGCGTTCCGTGGTTTATAAGCACCATTCAAGCCGCAGGACGGGCCATATGGCTATCGCTTATGGCGTCTCTAGTGGCAGGACTGGCCACCACGCCCTTTTCGTTACACTATTTCAACCGTATCAGCGTTTATGGGCTGATTTCTAATCTTTTATCGTCTCCAATTTCAAGTTTCTTACTCATGCCCGCGCTGGCAATTGGCACCGCGTTACAGGCCACCCCCTTAAGCACACCTTTTATGTATTTGGCGGGGGCAGGACTGTGGCTCACAGATAAAATCGCGGCCTGGACAGCCTCTCTGGAGGGGGCTGTAAGAATTTTGCCAAGTGCCCCAGACTATGTCCTGCTGATTTCATTCGCGGGTGTTTTATGGCTATGTTTGATCCGCGGGACGACCCGATGGATCGGAATGATCGCCGCTGTCAGTATAATTATCTGGCCACGTGTCACACCTCCTGATGTGTGGGTCGATTCACAAGGCGCCAACGCGGCCATAAGCTATGATGGCGCATCCTATGTGATGCGCCCCAAAGTCAAACAATATGGATACGAGCAATGGCTAAGGCACTATGGATTGAACGATGACCGCAGTATGGGCCTATCACATGATTATGTGTGCAAAGGCCTTATGTGCACGCCAAATCAGGAAGCCAAATACAGAATCGGGTTTTGGTTTGGCAATAAAATGCCGAAGACAGAAGCCTTAAGCCAGTTATGCGAACAGAGTGAATTGGTCATTTTACGGGCAAATATCGATCAATGGCCAAAGGCGTGTGAAAAAACGAACCGCATAGACAAAGACGATCTTGAACATTTAGGGGCGCTCGAGCTTAGACGCCGCGACAACCTATGGATAATTCACGCATCCGAACCTGCACGCGGGGAGCGCGCGTGGGTGCGCTAATGGTATTTACGCATAAGACCCACCAGACGCCCCTGAACGGCAACCTCATCAGCATTGTATATGCGGGTTTTGTGGGTCGGATTTGCAGCCTCCAGAGCAATTGAAGCGCCTTTCTTGCGCAGACGCTTCAACGTTGCTGTATCCCCATCAACAAGGGCAACCACAATCTCTCCCGACTGTGCGGTATCCGTCTTTTTAATGATCACATAGTCGCCATCAAGAATGCCGGCATTGATCATTGAATCGCCCTCAATCTCAAGAAGGTAATGTTCTCCGGCCCCAAGCATGGCTTCGGGTATGCGCATGCGATCACGTTCCTGTCCAATCGCCTCAATAGGGACACCGGCGGCAATCTTACCGAGCAAAGGCAATTCGCGGCCATCTTCAATCAAAGGCTTAACTGTTGAGGGCGCAAGTTTAGAACCTTCGACCACCTGAGGTACAAAGTGTTGACGCCCTTTAGGCGGGGCTGCGGTTGTCGCCTGATCTGGTAATTTGATAACTTCAAGAGCGCGTGCCCGGTGAGCCAGGCGGCGGATAAAGCCACGTTCCTCAAGGGCTGTAATAAGCCGATGAATGCCTGATTTAGAGGCCAGATCTAACGCCTCTTTCATTTCATCGAAAGAAGGCGAAACACCGCTTTCCTTGATACGCTCATGAATGAACATCAAAAGTTCGCGCTGTTTAGTCGTCAACATTTTAAACACCTGTGCATTTGATATCACCCAATCCCCCAGCGGGCATGGCGTGAACAAGTCATGAACTCATATCAGATGTTCTGTAAGTGTTCTAGGTTAATGTCAAGCTAACGACAGAAGTTTTTTAGCGGCCGAGGTCACGTTGGACTGTCGCATAAGGCTTTCACCCACCAGCATTGCACAGGCGCCCGTGGTTTCAAGACGGCTTACATCCTCGACGGTAAATATGCCGCTCTCTGCCACAAGTATATGCTCCGCACTGACCATTTCTGACAGAACTTCGGTTGTTGATATATCGACCTCAAAAGTTCTTAAATTTCTGTTATTTATGCCAATAAGATTAGATTTAAGTTTTAAAGCACGATCCATTTCGATGGCGTCATGAACCTCAATCAAAGCATCCATGCCGTAGTGATGTGCGGACGCAACCAAATCTGTGGCCAAGGCGTCATCCACCATCGCCATGATGACCAAAATAGCATCAGCTCCATAACTGCGTGATTCAGCAACCTGCCAGACATCGACCAGAAATTCTTTGCGAATACAGGGAAGTTTAACCGCGTCCCGCGCGGCTATAAAATGCGATTCGTGACCCATGAAACTGGGCTCATCCGTCAAAATTGACAGGCAGGACGCGCCGCCTTCGGCATAGGCCCACGCAAGTTCTGCTGGGTTAAAATCTTCACGTATCAAGCCTTTAGAAGGGCTAGCCTTCTTGATTTCAGCAATCAGGCTCAACGATCCGGGGCGCTTATCGGATTTCAGAGCTTTCGCGAAACCTCTTGGAGAGCCAGCCTTCTGAATGCGAGCTTCCAAGTCTGCAATTGATAACGCTTTGCGGCGATGTGACACCTCTTCACGTTTATAGGTGGCAATTTTTTCTAAAATATCGCTCATGAATTAGTCTCGTTCGTTACTGCCACCAGTGTGTCGAGAGCTTTCCTGGCTTTGCCGCTGTCTATAACAGCCGCAGCAAGATCGACGCCTTCACGAAGGGTTTCCACACTATCGGCGACTAAAAATGCTGCGGCAGCATTAAGACATACGATATCGCGGTAGGCTCCCTTGGCGCCGTTCAGCAAATCAGACAGAGCCGCAGCATTCACGTCTGGTGTTCCGCCAGTGATGTCTGACAAAGCTGCGCGCGGTAGTCCCACGGCTTCGGGTGTGATGGTAAATAAGCGAACCTGACCGTCACGCCATTCCGCGACTTCGGTTTCGCCGGTTGTGGTCAGTTCATCAAGACCGGCACCGTGCACCGACCAGGCTTTTTCTGCACCTAACATACCCAAGGCGCGCGCAATGGGTTCCACAAACCGGGGAGAGGGAACGCCTACCACCTGACGTTTGGCTCCCGCGGGATTGGTAAGCGGGCCTAACAGATTGAAAATCGTCCGAAAACCGAGTTGTTGCCGTACCGGGGCAACATGTTTCATCGCTCCATGATGGGCGGGCGCAAATAAAAAGCAAATGCCAGCCTCATCGAGCGCTTTTTTTTGCTGCTCAATTGTGGCGTCAATATTGACACCCAAGGCTGCCAGTACATCGGCTGTGCCGGACTTGGAGGTGACGGCACGGTTGCCGTGTTTGGCGACTTTAAGGCCGCCACCCGCTGCGACAAAGCCAGTGGCGGTCGAAATATTAAGCGTATGCAGACCATCGCCACCCGTACCGCAAACGTCGATAACATCATAATTATGATCTAACCGTTTGGCGGCCGCGCGCATGGCGCGCGCGCAGGCTGTGATTTCGCTAACCGTTTCACCGCGCAGACGAATGGCAGTTACGGCCGCTGCAATCTGAGCCGGCGTTGGCTCTCCACGTAGACATGCCGCAAAAAAAGATTCCGCATCATCTTCGGACAATGTGGCACCATCGGCCAGTTTTGACAGCAGGGGTTTAAACGAATCAGACATATAGATTGCTACTCGGTATTCCGGCCATGTCTAAGAAATTCGCCAGAATTTGATGCCCACCTTCGGTCGCGATCGATTCCGGATGAAACTGCACGCCATGAATAGGGCGCGTTTTGTGTTGAACCCCCATGATTTCACCATCTTCGGTCCAGGCTGTAACCTCGAGATCCTGGGGCAGGGTCTCCTGTTTGATGGCCAGAGAATGATAACGTGTTGCGGTAAAAGGATTAGGCAGGTCTTTGAAAAGACCGATATTATTATGATGAATTTGGCTGGTTTTTCCGTGCATCAGAGTTTTGGCACGGATTACGTCACCGCCAAAAGCCTGACCAATAGCCTGATGGCCCAGACATACGCCGAGTATAGGCAGATCTTCGGGCGCTGCACGCAAAAGCGGCAGGCAAATACCTGCCTGATCCGGCGCGCATGGGCCAGGCGACAGTAAAATCGCCTTTGCGCCCATAGCCAGTGCGTCCTGAACGCTTAAAGCGTCATTGCGGAATACCTTCGTCTCTGCCCCAAGTTCAGCCAGATAATGGACAAGGTTGTAAGTGAAGCTGTCATAATTATCGATAACCAGGATCATCGCGGTCTCCGTAAAGCGTAATCTACATAGGATGTAAGCACGCTCACGCCAAGTGATAACCGATACAGTACGGTTATTTCATGTTTAAATGGCCACATATAACTTACGATTCGGACGACCTATGCCAGAAAACCACACCGCTATAGATCAACGTGATCCACGCCTTGATAAGGCGCGTAAGTTATTGATACCTATGGCCAAACATGAAGCCTCATTAAGGGAAGCCCTGCTAACTTCGGTAGCCTTTGCCGCGACTGCGCTCATGCTGGTGTTTGCGATAGTTATGGGGCCGGGGTGGGAGGAGGCTCCGACAATTCAAAAAGCCAACATCGCCCCTGTTATTAAGAAATCGGCAGTTTCAGCCAATGCCATGATGGTGCAGGTGCCGTCAGAGACGTTCGAATTATCCGCTACGCCTTTGCCAACCGACGGTATTAATGAAGCTGTCCCCTTGAGTGAGGATGAGCTGTCGGCACATGCAGATACCAAATAACGGCCTGATCAGACGTAATGCCAGGCTTCAGCAGCGGCACGGATAAGCGCCCCGGCCTTATGTACCGTCTCATTATACTCGTTCATCGGTACGCTGTCGGCCACAACGCCAGCGCCTGCCTGGACATAGACCTTATTGTCTTTAAACAAGGCGGTACGCAGTACAATACAGATATCGGTTGAACCGGAACTTGAGATGTAACCTACGCCACCGGCATAGGCGACACCGCGCTTAACATCTTCCAACTCGTCGATAATTTCCATAGCCCGAACCTTGGGCGCACCGGACAAGGTGCCCGCCGGAAGCGCTGCCAAAAGCGCATCTACCGGATCAAGATCGGCAGGTGTATCGCCTTCCACATTGGATACAATGTGCATAACGTGGCTATAGCGTTCGATCGAGAAGCGCTCCGTGACACGGACGGTTGCGGGTTTGGCAACACGCCCCACATCATTCCGGCCCAGATCAAGCAGCATAAGATGCTCAGCAATCTCTTTAGGATCAGCCAGAAGTTCTTGTTCTAATGCCTTGTCTTCCTGAACGGTTTTCCCCCGTGGCCGAGTTCCGGCAATCGGGCGTATAGTCAGTTTTCCATCGCGGATACGCACCAGTATTTCAGGGCTGGAGCCCGCCATCTGGAAATTGCCAAAATCGAGATAGAACAGATATGGCGAAGGATTTTGACGGCGCAATGATCTGTAAAAAGCAAACGGATCAACCTCAAACGGCGCCTCAAACCTGTGACTTGGAACCACCTGAAATATATCGCCGGCACCGATATAGTCTTTTGAACGCTCGACCATGTCACAGTATTTCTGCGGACTCGTAGGTGAAGTTAGAGCTGGTTGAACGCGCGTTTGCGGTTCGTCGCGACTGGGGAGGGCGACCCGCAGATCAGTTTCGACCTGATCAATCCTTGCAACCGCATCATTATATGCTTCAGCAGAAGCTCTGCCATCCGGCCAGACCGGGCTGGCAATCAGGATTTCGTTCGACACATTATCGAATACGCAAATTACCGAAGGACGCACGACAACAGCATCAGGTAATCCTAACGGATCAGGATTGGATAGCCCTAAAGGCTCCATAAGGCGAATGAGGTCGTATCCGAACACGCCGAAAAGGCCAGAAACCATCGGCGGTAAATCTGCCGGAATATCCATGCGATTGGCTCGAACTAAAGCCCGAAGTGACTCAAGTGTTGGTGAAGATTCTGCCGTATATTCACCTTTGGCAATGGCATCACCCACAGCCAGTTCGGCCTTATCGCCAAAGCAGCGCCACACCAGATCAGGCTTAAGCGTTATTATGGAGTAGCGGCCTTTCAGCGCCCCCCCCTCGACCGACTCGAACAGGAATGCAAAATTGCGATCCTTGGCCAGCTTCAGGTAGGCAGAGACCGGTGTTTCCAGATCATCAACCAGACGGCGGCAAACGACGTGCGGCTGTCCGGCTTCATAATCCTCGCGGAAGGCCGCTTCATGGCTTAAGGCACTCATCTTATTTCTTTTCAGGCGTAGCCGGCGTCGCATCCGTTTTAGCGGGAGGCGTAACCCCCAGCGCGCGGATGGCGGTTTGCGGATAGGTTTTTGTTTTCAAAAGCGTACGGGTAGATGTGCGTGACATGTCCTCTACGTCCCGGAACGTGGCTTGTGTCAGGCCACGTTGCGCCAGAACCGAGTTGACATTGGCCAAGCTGGCTTCCGGGGCCGTAATTGTATCGACCCGACCTATAACATAGGCGTATTCACTCGCCTGAGCGCTAAAGGTTTCACCTTTTTTGGCTGAAAACACACGGGCGGCAATTTGAGGTCCGACCTTTTGCTGCCCCGTCTGGCGGTCAAGTCCTTTGACAGCCTCAACCGGAGCCTTGACTGATTCGGCAACCGTGTTGAAATTCTCACCTTTACGCAGGCGTTCAGTAACGGAATCGGCCTTTATACGGACGGCATCCATCATTTTTTGCTGCATGTAGGCCTGAACCATTTGCGGCTTTACCTGATCAAGCGTTGGGACTTCGGATGGAGCGATTTCGTTTACACGTACAGCGAAATATTCACCATTACCCAGTTCCTGAACCTCAGACTCACCACCCTTTGGCTGGTCGAAGGCAACTTTGATGACCTGAGCAAACTGCGCATAATTCTGGCCATTAATCGCCTGACCTTCGGCCGTCATAGGCGGCAAGTCGGCGATGTTGAGGTTCAGTTTTTTCGCGGCTGCTTCGATGCTGTCACCTGCCGCGCGCGCCTTTTCAAACGCTTCGACGCGCTCGTAAACGACTTCTGTAGCCTTTTCCTGACGATATTCTTCGGTAAGCTGGGCTTTCACGGCATCAAAGCTTGGGACTGAACCTGCGGTAATGCCTGTAACTTTTAAAATCGCAAAACCCAGATCCCCCTGGATAGGAGCGGATACGGCACCTTGCGCCAAAGCAAAAGCCGCATCGGCAATCTTTTTGTCTGGAATCGCCGTCTTGGGTTTATTGTCATAGACAAGCACTTGCCCGCCTGATGCCTTAGCTGCCACTTCGGGCGACTGGCCAGCTTTGAGAGCGGCTTCGGCCGCAGACGCTGACTTTGCATCCTTAGCTGAAATCTGAATAAGCGTACGGGTTTCAGCTTGCGACATCGTATCGCGCTTGAACTCATAACGCTTTTTCAATTCAGCCTCATCAACAGCTATTGATGCCATCAAGTCTTTTGGCGCAAAGGTAACCAGTGAAAACTGACGGAATTCAGGCCGACGCAAACGTTCTTTGTTTTCATTATAAAATGCGGTGAGTTGTGCGTCGTTAGGTTGTGCGGGCTGTTCGACATTGGCTGGCGACAGAATAAACAGGCTGACATCACGGTTTTCCATGCCATAGGCTGCCGCCAGGGCACCATACACACGTGGCAGCTTCATCCCGGCCGCTGCAGCATTTCCAAAATGATTAGCGGCAATGTCATCACGAATTAACTGCTCGAATTTTGTATTCGTCAGCCCTTGCTGACCCAAAAACTGGGTATACTTATCTTCATCAAAGCGGTTGGTGATGGAATCGAAAAACATCGGGTATTTGCGAAGTTGATCAACGACCATCTTGGCCGATGGCTTGATGCCTGACTTTTCAAGATATGACGACAGCGATTCCATGCTGGCCATTTCTTCAAGCAGACGAACGTGAAGTCCCTGGTTTACAGCATCTTCGTTAGTGATGGTCTGACCGGATTCCTGCTGGACATTCTTTTTATAGTTGTCAAAAGCCTGAGTGTAATCCTGCGCGCTGACCTCGCGGGCACCGGCCTTAATCACGCTGTTCCCGCTGGCTGCAGATAAAACATCAAGCTGGCTACCGCCAACGACAACAAAGCTTAGCGCTAAAATTCCCATGAGAATCTTAAACGTCCAGGTCTTGGTGAAAGCGCGAAACCCGTTGATCATAAAAACAGCGACCTTAAAAAATGTGCGATATGTCCAAAAGCGTATGTCACGCTATTCCATATCGGGAAACGTAGTGGCCGTGATATAAAGGAGGAAGTGCGGCGGATTCAAGACAGTTTTTGCCAATAGCCCCAAAAGCGACCGCGCGATTTGATTTGTAACAATAGGAATTTATTTGTTTGCCTGTTTTTAAGCCTTTTGGCCTTTAATTGCTGCACCTGCTAATTTAAAGATATTTCATGACCTCGCAAACTTTGATTGCCGGTAACTGGAAGATGAATGGGCTCCTGTCATCGATTGACGAAGTCCGCGCCGTTGCCGAGGGTAGTTGTGACAACGCTGTCAGAATTGCTATATTTCCACCATACACTTTAATACATCCTATTTCTCAGATTTTGGGCCATGACAGCCGTGTAGTCTTGGGTGGACAAGACTGTCATTATGAAGACTATGGTGCCTATACTGGTGATGTGTCCGCGCACCAGCTTTATGATGCTGGCGCCAGAATGGTAATACTTGGTCATTCTGAACGACGTCACGGCCACAAAGAACCTTGCGAAACTGTAGCGCTGAAAGTTTGCGCAGCTCTGAACGCTGGACTTGAGCCGATCATTTGCATTGGAGAAACACTAGAGCAGCGCAAAGAAGGGCTGACACACGCTGTCTTGTCCAAGCAGTTGCGCGATAGTTTACCGGATGACCTTATGGGCAAGGCTTTCCACGTAGCGTATGAGCCGGTATGGGCAATCGGCACAGGTATGATTGCTACTGATGATCAGATTGTGGATGCGTTTTCCTTAATAAGGCGCGTTATTTCAGAGCGCTTTGGTACTGATTTTAAACCACATTTGCTTTACGGTGGCTCAGTTAAACCCGACAATGCTGTCGACGTTCTCAAATTGGATGGCGTGGGCGGAGCCCTTGTTGGTGGCGCCTCTCTTAAAGCCAAAGACTTCCTGAAGATTATTCGCGCGGCCCCTTAATCGCAGCCTCAGGGTCATAAAACTGTTGTCAGGCCTGTTTCCGCTCTGGAAAAATTCCCGCGGCGGTGCTAATGGGCGCAGGATTGCGCGCTCACATGTGCTGCGGGCGGCGCCTAGGGATTAAGATAAACTCATGCTTTTTGGTATTTTGCTTACCGTTCAGATCATCATCTGTCTCGCACTGGTCGGTTTGGTTCTGATTCAGCGTTCAGAAGGCGGAGCCTTGGGAATGGGCGGAAGTCCATCCGGGTTTATGTCGGCACGTGGTGCCGGTAACTTCCTGACACGGGCGACCTCTATTCTGGCGATCCTGTTTTTTGCCAATTCGATTGGTCTGACGATTGTGGGCAACATGACGCAGCGTGGCACTTCGGTCATCGACCAGGTGGGTGAGGGCAATATTAATCTGGATGCCTCTAATTTGCCGGCGGCTACGGCACCGGCTACGGGGGGAGCCGCCACGTCAGCGGCAGCGCCATCGCTTACTGAATTGCCGCGGCCAAGTGCTCAGGTCGTCACGCCGCCTGTGGCAACTCAATCGGCTCCGCGCCCGACTGTGACCGCACCGGCAGCCAGGCCTGCTGCACCCGCGCAAGCTACACCGGCTTCGGCAACCACTTCATCTGCCAATGACCCGATCGCGACTCAGCCCGCTCAGTAGTTATCGGCGACGTTGAACTTAAATTTTTGAAGTGGCTCATTATTGATAATTTTGGGCCGCTTTTTCTTTGTAATATTTCTAAGAGTTAAGGCCGAACCATGTCAGAGCAACCCGAAGGGGCCCGTTTTATATTTATTACCGGCGGCGTGGTGTCTTCGCTGGGCAAGGGATTAGCCTCGGCTGCTCTGGGGGCGCTGCTTCAGGCGCGCGGCTATAAGGTTCGCCTGAGAAAGCTGGATCCTTATCTTAACGTAGACCCCGGTACGATGAGCCCTTACCAGCATGGCGAGGTATTTGTTACCGACGATGGCGCTGAGACGGACCTGGATCTGGGCCACTATGAGCGCTTTACCGGTGTCAATGCCCGCAAATCTGACAACATCACTACCGGCCGCATCTATTCCAACATCATCGAGAAAGAGCGCCGGGGCGACTATCTGGGGGCTACGGTTCAGGTCATTCCGCACGTCACAGATCAGATCAAAGCCTTTGTCCTGAGTGATCAGGGCGACGCCGATTTCATTCTGGTTGAAATCGGTGGCACAGTTGGGGACATCGAGGGTTTGCCCTTCTTTGAAGCCATCCGTCAGTTGGGTCAGGAGTTACCACGCAGGCAATGCTGTTTTATTCATCTGACCTTATTGCCCTTCGTTAAAACGGCGGGGGAGATGAAGACCAAGCCGACCCAGCATTCGGTCAAGGAGCTTCGGTCAATTGGCATTACGCCGGATATTTTGCTGTGCCGCTGTGAGCAGGAAATCCCGAAGGAAGAACGCCGTAAGATCGGTCAGTTTTGTAACGTCCGCGAATCAGCCGTCATTCAGGCGCTTGATTCAGAAAATATCTACGCTGTCCCGATTGACTACCATCATCAGGGTTTTGATAGCGAAGTGCTGTCGGTATTTGGCATCGACAATGCGCCGGATCCTGATCTGTCACTATGGAAGGACATATCACAACGCTATTCCTATCCGGACGGTGAGGTGAATATCGCAGTTGTCGGCAAATATACCGTCTTAAAAGATGCTTATAAGTCATTGATAGAAGCTATTTATCATGGTGGAATGGCCAACAATGTCCGTGTAAAGATCGATTGGGTTGAGGCTGAGACGTTTGAAAAAGATGCCGACCTGGTGCGTCAGCGCTTGGAGAGCGTACACGCTATTCTGGTGCCGGGTGGGTTTGGTGAACGTGGCGCTGCGGGTAAAATTGAAGCCGTAAGGTTTGCGCGTGAAAACAAGATTCCGTATTTCGGCATTTGCTTTGGTATGCAGATGGCTGTGATTGAAGCGGCGCGTAATCAAGCGGGTATTGAGATCGCATCGTCTACCGAATTTGGTGAAACCAATGAGCCGGTTGTCGGCCTCATGACCGAATGGCTGAATGGCAATGAGTTGGCCAAGCGCGCTGCAGGCGGCAATCTGGGCGGCACTATGCGCTTGGGGGCATTTGAAGCCAGTCTGGCTGAGGGGTCGTTGGTTTCGCGCATATACGGTGATACGGCTATATCAGAACGCCATCGCCATCGTTATGAGGTTAACCGCGATTACATTCCCCGCCTTGAGGCATGTGGCCTCAAATTTTCGGGCATGTCGCCGGATGGCCTGTTGCCTGAAATCATAGAGCGCGACGATCATCCTTGGTTTGTTGCCGTTCAATACCACCCGGAATACAAATCGCGGCCGTTTACACCGCATCCGCTTTTCAAAAGCTTTATAGACGCGGCCAAGGTTAGAAGTCGCTTAGTCTAATGGGAGAAAAAATATGCGTCAGCTAGTCTCATCAGGGTCACCCTTTGAAGGTGAAATCGGCTTTTCCCGTGCCGTTCGTTCGGGAAACCGCATCGAAGTATCAGGAACCGCTCCAATTCGCGATGGTAAAACGGCGGGTATTGGTGATGCCTATGAACAGACCAAAGCGTGTCTGGAAATCATTATCAAGGCCGTTGAAGCGGCTGGCGGTGAAGCCTCTGATATTATCCGTACCCGCACATTCATCACGGATATGTCGCTGTGGAAGCAGGCCGCACGGGCGCACGGTGAAATCTTTGGGGATATTCGTCCCGCGTCATCCTTTATAGGCACAAATGCTTTGATAAATCCGGAATGGCTGGTGGAAATTGAAGCCTCGGCTGAAATTGAAGGATAAGAGTGATCTATTAAAAAAAACGGGCCCCATCGGAGCCCGTTTTTTTTATGTCGAATAAAGGGCGGCTCGTGAAAGCCGCCCATTTTGTTTTAGAACTTAAAGCCAGTGCGCAGACTGACGGAATAGTTTTCGTAAGAATCGTATTTTTCAGCTTCGGCTTCAATGGCCAGATATCCGTATTCATTAGCGGCACCAATACGGAATCCCACGACCGGGCTGCCACCTTCAACATCACCGCCGGTGAGGGTGAACGGATTGCCGGCACCAAAGCGGGCTGTGGTATCCGCGATTTCAACCGACACGTTTTGGCGATAACCAACCCAAATCTCTGGTTGGATTAGAGCACGTTTATTGGCACGCCCGAAGACAACGAGAGCGCTGGCGCTGGCCAGATGGCTATCGCGTGACTCGACTGTCAGGTCAAAGCTTGAACCGCCGCCTGTCTCGGTGCGGTCGTCTTCGCTAAGAGCGTAGAAGTCGATGCCAACTTGCGGACGAATGCTCACCGGTCCCATTGCCGCTTCATAAGATGCACCAAGGTTCCCGGAATAGCTGATGCCGCTCCAGTCAGCTTCGGTGACCATGACTTTTTGGCTTGAAATCAATTCACGCTTGGAATCGAATGTTGCACGACCGACGCCAGCACTGGCCCACGCCTTGAAGTTCTCGTTATACAGACGCCAGTAACCGCCGATGCTCAGGTCAGAAGTTGACGACGATTCGTTTGGGGCTGCGAACGTATCTTCAGGTGTCGTCGTCGTATAAGCCAGATAAATGCCCACGGCTTGATTGCCCATCAGGCCACGTTCGGCACCGCCGGCAAAGGCGAAGCCTGTAGATTTAAAGCCCGTGGTGTCGCCGCGTTCACGCTCCATATGGAAGCCGTATTCTTGCAGCCAGTACTGAGTTTCGCCATTTGAAGGCAGGAAGGACTGCTTGCTAAGGGAATGGTTTAGGGCCTCATGACCCTTCGAGAGGGTTAGCAAGGCTTCGCCCGAATAATCCGGCAGGAACGCTGAATAGACGGTATCAAAGCCGCTCTGATTCGTTTGGGCCAACAGCGCTAATGAGGTTGCAGTATCGGTTTGCGCCGCCGTCAGGATGGCATCCAAAGCACTGTACTCATTGACAGACAGCCCCGATTCTACCTGTGTTTTGAGGCGGAAGTCAGCATAAAGATTGGTTCCTCCGGTGCCTGTCGATAATGCCGCCTTGTAAAGCCACGGTACATTCTGATCCAAAGTGGCCGCATCAAGATTAGCAATATTAATATTGCTGCCCGTCATGACGGTAAACTGGACAGGGCTTTTGATGAGTTCGGTCAAAGACAGCAACACTTTTGCGCCGCTATCGATCGTCGTCGTGCCGGAATTAATCAGAACCGGGGTCGTAGCTGTATCCGGATCCAGCACGACGTAAAGTTCTGATTTGGCCCCTAAGCGCAGTGATGACAGGTTTACTTGCGAACCGCCAGTAAGCCCAAGGCGGGCTTCAGCCACATTGAGGGCCACACTGCCGGAGCCCGTGATTTTACCTAAGACAACGGCTTTTTTATCAAGCAACAGACTGTTGGCCCCAGCGCCAAAGTCGATATTTCCGATGATCTGACCGCCATTAACGGTCAATGCGTCATTACCGGAGCCGAGTAAGATATCACCCTGGATAAAGGGCGCTGCCACCGTGTCGTCATCAGGCTTGGTATCGGTTTGGGTGAGGGTCAGGCCTGCGCTGTTCGTACGCGTATCAATGGCAATGCCCCGGTTAAGGGACGTATCAGCAATACCGTCATTATTCTCATCACCTGGCGCTGTTACAGCGGTGATGAAGCCGGTGTTATTAAAGGTTGTGAGGCTATTTGATCTGTCGCGCACAGCGATTGCGCTTGCGGTCGTCCCCCCGCCACTGGCCGACAATGTCCCACTGTTATTAATCGCAGGCACTACCGCACCGGCCGCTATGTCTACAGCGATCGCACTATTATTATTTAACGTCGTCGTGGTTACGCGGATGTTTCCGGAATTTACAAAGTTGGCGACATTGGCGCCGCTTAAAAGAGAAACGCCGGTCGCATTACCCTTCGTACCCACAGAATTAACATTGCCTTGTATGGAAAGGCCGTTTTGGAGCACAACATTACGGCCCAGGCCGCCAATCTGTATTGCCGTGGTATTTACGTCTTTATATAGCCCCGCCGAATTGACGTTGCCTTTGACGACCAGGCCAAAACTGTCAGTCGCTTTGGCGGTCACAACGCTATTGAGCGTAATATCCTGTGTCGCAGACCCGATGAGTAATGCCGGAGATCCACCATATTGAGTCAAATTGGCCGTTGTCTGATTCGCATCCAGAGTGCCGTCACCATCGATATCTGTATTCGTCGTATCAGCAGCCACAGTAGCATTAAGCAGCAAGCCTTTAGACAAATTGCCCGATATGCTGACAAGAGGGCCGTTCTGGTAAAGATCGTCCGGATCGAGCAAAGCCAGTTGGGCATCGGTTAAGGCCGAAGTGAACCTGTAACCCGTGCCGCTGATCGTTCCATCAAGGATAACAGAGCCACTGACGTTGCCAGTCAAATTTAAAGCTGTAGCGTTTTGGCCAAGAGTATTGATAGTGCCGCTGACATAGACATTGCCAGTGACATTGTTTTCAATCGAAATACCTTTAGTATCCGTACCCGTGGCCGCGATTGCGCCATCAAAGCTGAAATTACCTGCCAGAGGGGATTCGAGCCTGATACCGTAAGACTGATTACCTTCAATGGTAATAACAGACGCGCTGGTAACTTCAATCTTACCGGTGAAAGGTGACGCCCCTACAAGGCGAATGCCGTAACGTCCGGTGCCGGTCGCAAATTCTCCGTCGACAAAATCATCATCATCAGTCGTTGAATCTGCAGGCGTATAATTGTCTGTGACAGTGATATTCGACTTTACTGAAACTTCACCAGTCGTTCCGCCATTTACCAGTATACCTGTGGAATTATCTGCTGAAGACGCCATGTTAATGGCGCCCTCGGTTGTTACTTTATGATTTGAATCCAGAGTGATAGCCGTGCCGCTCGCCAGTTTAATAGAGCCTGCCGCAGCAATTTTCACATCATCCGCCGCGCCGTTATTGGCAGTAGAGGTGGCAATCGGCGTTGTGCGCTCAGTTGTAATACTGGTTTCGGCAGACGCCGTGTGAGCGGATATGCCCGCGGCCAGAATCAGGCCGATGGCTGTGGCGTTGCGAAGGTGTGATTTACGCATCTGGCTACTTTCAGAAGTGTCGGAAACAGAGCCAAGGGCCCGGTGGAGGTCTGATTATTTTATGAAAACTGGGGAATACGCTTTAACTGGCGGAGGCAGCCCACATGTCGATACCGTTACATTGTATTGGTGATGCCTCAAAAACCGAATTTGCGGCGAACATTGGCACGAATGTGGGCTTTTATATGTCAGTTAGGAAAAATTGCAAATGCGTTGCGACGGGAAGCGTCTAAACGAAAAAAAACCGCGAGGCTTTGCGCCTGCGGTTTGCAATACATAGGATAGTAAAAGAGATGCGGAGCCACTTAAAATTTTAAGTGGCGCGAGTGACGGGACTCGAACCCGCGACCCTCGGCGTGACAGGCCGATACTCTAACCAACTGAGCTACACCCGCATCCCTAATGCCCTGCGTAAACCTGAATTTCAGAAGCGGTTGCCACCTACGTTAAATAAGTGGCGCGAGTGACGGGACTCGAACCCGCGACCCTCGGCGTGACAGGCCGATACTCTAACCAACTGAGCTACACCCGCATTCTGAAATTTTAGTTTCTCGATAAGACAGTGTGGCCGAGATTTTAAGGTCTGGCAACCATGCCCTGTCAGGAGGTGCGCTAGATAGTTCGGGCGAGGGGGCGGTGTCAAGCGCCGAGTTTCTGAAAAGCTCTAAATTTTGAAATGGCTGTGGAAGGCTGATTGCAAAATGCGATTAATTCTCAATAGCTTTTAAAAATAACGCAAAAATCAAAAAACACGCAATTTGATCCTTTTGAGTGTTTGCCGCGGTGCAAAGGTTGGTCTAATACGCTTCTTGATTCCAGCCGTCCTTAAGGTGTAACAGCACTTTTAGATAAAGGACTCATTTGAGGTTTCCGATGAACGCGCTTTTGCTGCAATATCTTCCGGTCATCATTTTCATGGGTATAGCTGCCGTTTTAGGGCTTGGCTTTATCTTTGCGGCGCTGGTTCTGGCACCAAAGGCCCCGGACACCGAAAAGCTCTCGGCTTATGAATGTGGCTTTAATGCTTTTGATAGTGCGCGCCAGAAATTTGACGTGCGGTTTTATCTGGTTTCGATTCTGTTCATTATCTTTGACCTCGAAGTCGCGTTTCTCTTTCCGTGGGCAGTCTCTATGTTTGATTTGCCCCAGGCGGGTATGGAGTTTGCCTTTTGGTCGATGATGTCTTTCCTGACCATCCTGACCGTTGGCTTTATTTATGAGTGGAAAAAAGGAGCCCTGGAATGGGAGTAGACCTTTCCAATAGTGGCCTGATTTCAACATCGGGCCAGCCTTTATCTACGGGTACAACCTTATCTGCCGGAATGGCGGGCCGTTCACGCGTTGAAGGTTATAACCCTGATATCCACGACAAGTTTTTCGAGCAGGTCTCCGCAGAACTGAACGAAAAAGGTTTTCTGGTCGCGGCGGCCGATGATGTCATCACGTGGGCGCGCACCGGCTCTCTGATGTGGATGACGTTCGGTTTGGCCTGTTGTGCCGTTGAAATGATGCAGGCCTCCATGCCGCGTTATGACATGGAGCGTTTTGGTATGGCGCCGCGCGCGTCACCGCGCCAATCCGACCTTATGATCGTAGCGGGCACCCTGACCAACAAAATGGCGCCGGCGTTGCGAAAAGTGTACGACCAAATGCCTGACCCCCGTTATGTGCTGTCGATGGGCAGTTGCGCGAATGGTGGCGGTTATTATCACTACAGCTATTCGGTAGTTCGTGGTTGTGACCGGGTTGTGCCGGTGGATGTCTATGTGCCCGGTTGTCCGCCATCGGCTGAAGCACTGCTGTACGGCCTCCTGCAATTGCAGAAGAAGATCCGCCGTAACGGCACGATCGCACGATAAGGGGAGGGTGGTATGTCGTTAGATAAACTGAATAACCTCGCCGAACGTGCCAGGGCCGATTTCAAGGATGGCGTTCTGGATGTGACGTTCGCTTATGGTGAACTGACGCTGATGGTTGAACGCGAGCGCATTATCGAGATCATGACCAAGCTGAAAGACGGCGAGTATTATCGCTTCCATCAGCTTATTGATCTGACGGGCGTGGATTATCCTAAGCGTGATCTTCGCTTTGATGTCGTGTACCATCTTTTGTCGTTGACCCAGAACCTGCGTATTCGGGTCAAGGTTATGACGGATGAAGTCGTGCCGGTAGCCAGTCTTCGTGACGTTTATCCTAACGCTGATTGGTATGAGCGCGAAGCTTTTGATATGTATGGTATCTTATTCGCCAATCACCCGGATCTGCGCCGGTTGCTAACGGATTACGGTTTTGAAGGCCATCCTTTGCGCAAGGATTTCCCGATGACCGGCCATGTCGAGGTACGTTACGACGAAGCGCAAAAGCGCGTGGTTTATGAGCCTGTAAAACTGGTTCAGGAGTTCCGTAAATTTGACTTTATGTCTCCGTGGGAGGGCGCGTCCTATGTCCTGCCGGGAGATGAGAAGGCCAGTAGCTAGATAAGCAGCTAAATAACCTGAAACGGGGGGCGTTATGGGTAGGTTTAAATCGGTACGGTCGGCAGTAAAGTTTTTTGCCGTCAGTTTGTCGGCAGCATATCTGTTTACCATCGGCATGAAATTGACCGGCTGGTTTACGCGCTCACCCGACATACCGGATGAAGGCATGGCGACGACAGGGATGTCGATCATCGTCGGTGTGGCGATATTAATTTTTGGGGCTGCGGTGCGGCGCTTTACGGCAGCGGAAACGCAGGCCGCACTTTTGGGGGCTTCAGCCGTGCTTCTGGCAACGCCAGTGGTGCAGTTGGTGACGACGCATAGTTTTGACTTGTCGACGCTGGTGGTTTCCGGTTTTGGCATTATCACTCTGGTGGCCGGTCTGCTTGTCGCATTGACGCGCAGACCGACGCTGGACGAGTAAATTTCGCGGAATCGCCGGTTCAGACTGGCTGTTTTCGGGTAGTGGGATAGAAGGATGTGATCATGGCGGATGATGTGAAGCCCCAGAACGATCTCAAGAGCGAGCTTACGCGTCAGAATTTTGACGACCGCAAGTTCACGATCAATTTCGGTCCTCAGCACCCGGCGGCTCACGGCGTTTTACGTCTGGTGCTTGACCTTGACGGTGAAATCGTTGAACGTGTCGATCCGCACATCGGCCTGCTGCACCGCGGCACCGAAAAGCTGATGGAATATCGCACCTATCTGCAAAATATTCCCTATTTTGATCGCCTTGATTACGTAGCACCTATGAATCAGGAGCACGCCTTTTGCCTGGCGATCGAAAAGCTTCTGGGCGTTGACGTGCCTAAGCGTGCGCAGTTGATCCGGGTACTATTCTCTGAAATCGGCCGCGTACTAAATCATCTCCTGAACATCACCACTCAGGCCATGGACGTCGGTGCGCTGACGCCTCCCTTGTGGGGCTTTGAAGAGCGCGAAAAGCTGATGGTGTTCTATGAGCGTGCCTGCGGGGCACGGTTGCACGCTAATTACTTCCGCCCAGGTGGCGTCCATCAGGATCTGACGCCGGAACTGATCGATGATATTGAGCAGTGGTGCAAAGAGTTCCCGCGCGCGCTGAATGATATTGAGTCTCTGGTGACTGAAAACCGTATTTTCAAGCAGCGCAATGTCGATATCGGTGTCGTCTCAGTTCAGGAAGCGTTCGACTGGGGCTTCTCTGGTGTCATGATCCGTGGGTCGGGCGTCGAATGGGATCTGCGCAAATCCCAGCCCTATGAATGCTACGATGAACTCGATTTTGATATCGTCATCGGCAAAAACGGCGACTGCTGGGATCGTTATCTATGCCGTGTCGAAGAGATGCGGGTTTCGGTCAGCCTGATGCAGCAATGTATTGATAAACTTCGGGTAACGCCGGGGGAGGTTCTATCCACCGACCATAAGATCACGCCGCCACGCCGCGCCGAGATGAAAAACTCGATGGAAGCGTTGATCCATCACTTCAAGCTCTATACCGAAGGTTTCAAGACCCCTGAGGGCGAAGTCTATGCCTGCGTCGAAGCGCCCAAGGGAGAGTTCGGGGTCTATCTGGTGTCGGACGGAACCAACAAGCCCTATAAGTGTAAGATCCGGGCGCCGGGCTTTGCCCACCTTCAGGCTATGGACTGGATGAATCGCGGCCATATGCTGGCTGACGTATCAGCTATCCTGGGCTCGCTGGATATCGTGTTCGGTGAGGTTGACCGCTGATGAATATCTGGCTGGCTTTCGCGCTGTCATTAGGCTTTCTGACCGTTGCTGTTTACCTGCGCTACCTGCTGGGTAAAGCCGCGTGGTCGTATCACCCTGGTGGGCAAAAAGGGTATCTGAAGGATATTCTGTTGGAAACTATAGTATCCTATGCGCCCATGCTGGCCATCATCTTTTCGGTGCGCGTTTACATCGAATTTAATCCGCAGGACGCGGGATCCCCATTGATTATGGGCTCTATCGCTGTAGCTGTGGTCTCCATGCTGCTGGCCAAGCGCCTGCCGTTCGTCAAGGCAGCCAGCCTACGTATGACGAAGGCCCGTTCCGACCGTTGGGAGGCCGCGGCTAAACAATGATCTGTTTTTTCTTTAATAGTGAGAGAGAGGCCTGATGTCTGTTCGCCGCCTCGCCAAAGAGCAGCCCGAAAGCTTTGCCTTCAAGCCGGAAACGCTTGAAAAGGCTAACTGGTGGATTGCCAAATACCCTGATAACCGTCGTCAATCGGCGGTCATTCCCATTTTGTGGCTGGTCCAAAAGCAGGAGGGCTGGGTCAGTGAGCCCGCTATTTCCGCGATTGCCAAGATGCTGGGCATGGCTCAGATTCGTGTTTATGAGGTCGCGACCTTCTACACTATGTTCATGCTGGAGCCCGTCGGTTCCGCCGCGCTCATTCAGGTGTGCGGCACGACGCCGTGCATGTTGCGGGGCTCCGACAAGCTGATGGAAGTTTGTAAATCCAAGATCGGCGCCAAAGACAAGCTGTCTGCCGATGGTAAATTTACCTGGCAGGAAGTTGAATGTCTGGGGGCCTGCACCAATGCGCCTATGGCTCAGATCAATGATTACTTCTATGAAGACCTGACGCCGGAAAATCTGGCGCAGATCATTGATGATTTTGCCGCAGGTAAATCGCCCAAGGCTGGCCCTTATAATGGTCGTCATACCTCTGAGCCGATTGGCGGAGCGACGTCCCTGCTTGATCCGAAGCTTTATGATGGCTCGGCCTCCAAGCCTGTCAAAATTCCGAATGCACCCGTTCCGGAGGCAAATGCGTAACATGGCCAAAACACTGGGTATTCTCGAAGATAAAGATCGCATTTTCACCAACCTCTATGGTTTCCAGGATTGGGGCCTTGAGGGGGCAAAGCAGCGCGGTTGCTGGAACGCGACCAAGGATATTTTGTCCTATGGGCGCGAGTGGATCATCACTAATGTCAAAAACTCTGGCCTGCGCGGTCGGGGTGGGGCGGGGTTTTCGACCGGATTGAAATGGTCGTTCATGCCGAAAGAGGTCAAGGATCGCCCGCACTATCTGGTCGTCAATGCCGATGAATCTGAACCCGGCACCTGCAAAGACCGCGAGATCATGCGCCACGATCCGCACCTTTTGATCGAAGGTTGCCTGATCGCGTCGTTCGCCATGCAGGCTCATGCCTGTTATATCTATCTGCGCGGCGAATATGTCTTTGAACGCGAGCGGTTAGAGGCGGCGGTTAAACAAGCTTATGAAGCCAAGCTCATCGGCAAAAATAACGTCCACGGCTGGGATTTTGATGTTTACGTTCATCATGGTGCTGGCGCCTACATCTGCGGTGAAGAAACGGCCCTTTTGGAATCACTTGAAGGCAAAAAGGGGCAACCGCGTCTGAAGCCGCCTTTCCCGGCGGGTGCCGGGCTTTATGGTTGCCCGACAACGGTGAACAATGTCGAATCAATCGCGGTTGTTGGCACGATCCTGCGCCGCGGTGCCGAATGGTTTGCCTCCTTTGGCGCGCCTAACAATACCGGAACTAAGCTGTTCTGTATTTCAGGCCATGTCGAACGCCCTTGTAACGTCGAAGAAGCTATGTCGATCCCGTTCCGTCAACTGATCGAAGACCATTGTGGTGGGATTCGTGGCGGCTGGGGCAATCTCAAGGCCGTTATTCCAGGTGGATCGTCGGTGCCGATGATTCCGGCCGAGCAGTGCGAAAACCTGCCCATGGATTTTGACAGCCTGCGCGCCCTACGTTCCGGTTTGGGAACGGCTGCGGTTATCGTCATGGATAAGTCGACCGATCTGATCCGCGCCATTGCCCGCCTCAGTTACTTCTATAAGCATGAAAGCTGCGGTCAGTGCACGCCATGCCGTGAAGGTACGGGCTGGATGTGGCGGGTGATGGAGCGCATGGTCAAAGGCGATGCCGATCCCTCTGAAATTGATATGTTGCTTGAAGTGACAACTCAGGTTGAGGGCCACACGATCTGTGCGTTGGGGGATGCGGCGGCCTGGCCGATTCAGGGTTTGATCCGCCATTTCCGCCATGAGATCGAGGACCGTATCACGCTTTACCGTTCACGTAAGTCTAACGTGGCCGGCCATTCGATTGCTGCGGAGTAGGGGATATGCGCGGGAAAGTTCTGTCATACGACGATAGCCTAGCTCAGGGCCTCATCAGCGGTGATGACGGCGTACGCTATGGCTTTACCCGAGCAGACCTTATGGGCGGCGCCCGTTCCGTTGCGACGGGATCGACCGTTGATTTTGAAGCGTCCGATGGCCGGGCCGTTAGCGTTTATGTCGTCTCCACAGGCCTGTCCGATAAGAACAAATGGGTGGCAGCCCTTTTGACCTTTTTCTTCGGCATCTGGGGTGTGCACAAGTTTTATCTGGGCAAGAACACCGCCGGTGTCATCATGCTGGTGTGCGGGACAGTAGGGTGGTTTCTGGTCATCCCCGGCATAGCCGCCGCTCTGATATCGTTTATCGAGCTTATCATCTACCTGCTCAAGTCCGAGCAGAAGTTCCATGAAGATTATGTCGCTGGCGACAGGTCTTGGTTCTGATAAATTGTTAGTATTTTCGCGCAGTTATCCAACGATACTTGCGTTACTGAATGAGGTTTGAGGCCTATGGCGAAAGCAAAAGTCAACGGCGTTGAGGTCGAATTCGATCCCGGCATGACCGTGCTTCAGGTAGCTGAACTGGCGGGGGAGGAAATCCCGCGTTTCTGTTACCATGAGCGCCTGTCGATCGCAGGTAACTGCCGGATGTGTCTGGTTGAGGTCAAGCCCGGACCGCCAAAGCCGCAAGCTTCATGCGCCCTGCCAGCCGCTGAAGGGCAGGAAATTTTCACCAATACGCCAATGGTCAAAAAGGCCCGCGAAGGGGTGATGGAATTCCTGCTGATCAATCACCCGCTTGATTGCCCAATTTGCGATCAGGGCGGTGAATGTGACCTTCAGGATCAGGCTATGGGTTATGGCCGCGGCGGTTCGCGCTATGCTGAGAATAAGCGTGCCGTTGAAGAAAAATATCTTGGCCCGACTATCAAGACGTTTATGACGCGCTGCATTCAATGCACCCGTTGCGTGCGTTTCAGCACCGAAGTTGCCGGGGTCACCGAAATGGGCATGATCTCACGCGGGGAAAATGCAGAGATCACTTCCTATCTTGAACAGGCTGTCTCATCCGAATTATCGGGCAATCTGAACGATCTGTGTCC
Organism: Asticcacaulis machinosus; assembly: GCF_028550435.1. Lineage (GTDB taxonomy): Bacteria > Pseudomonadota > Alphaproteobacteria > Caulobacterales > Caulobacteraceae > Asticcacaulis > Asticcacaulis machinosus. The sequence continues at coordinate 340,993 of NZ_JAQQKV010000001.1, forward strand.
GGTCGGCGCTTTGACCCATAAACCGTGGTCATTTAATTACCGGCCGTGGGAATTGCAAAAGGTTGAATCGATTGACGTCATGGATGCGCTGGGGGCGCATATTCGTCTCGATTACCGTGGCCCAACGGTTCTGCGCGCTTTGCCGCGCCTTAAGGAAGACATCAACGAAGAATGGATCACCGACAAAACGCGCTATGCAGTCGACGGTTTATCTCGTCAACGCCTTGATAAACCTTACGTCCGCAAAGCTGGCAATTTACAAGCGACCACTTGGGCGGAAGCCTTGGGTGCGGTTGCTGGCAAATTAAAAGCGACTTCGCCCGACAAAATCGGTGTGATCGCCGGTGACCTTATCGATGCCGAAGGGTTGAAGGCCACCAAGGATCTGTTCGCCTCTTTGGGTGTCAACAATCTGGATTGCCGTCAGGACGGTTCAAAGGTTGGCGGCGCTGCGCGTGAAGCCTATCTGTTCAATACCAGTATCAGCGGCATCGAAGACGCCGACGCTATTTTGATGATCGGGACAGATCTGCGCAATGAAGCGGCCCTGATCAATGCCCGCATCCGTAAATCATGGCTCAAGGGCGACGTGCAGGTGGCGGTTATCGGTGAGCCTTATGACCTCACCTATGATTACGTGCATTTAGGTGCAGGGCCAAAGGCACTGAAAGATCTAAAAAAACATTCTTTCCGTGATGTTCTGAAAAACGCGAAAAAGCCCGCCGTTCTGGTCGGTAATGGGGCGATTTCGGGCGCTGACGGGGCGGCTATTCTGAACCTGATCGCGTCCGAAATCCTGAGCGCTTATGATATTGTACGCGCCGACTGGAACGGTTTCAATATCGTCCATCAGGCGGCGTCGCGGGTTGCCGGCTTAGATATCGGCTTCATTCCGCAAGCTGGTGGTCTCGATACTGAGGCGATGTTGGCTGGTGGCCTTGACGTTGTCGTTCTGCTTGGGGCGGATGAAGTCGATACGACAAAGCTTAAAGGCAGCTTTGTCGTTTATATCGGCCATCATGGTGATGCGGGTGCCGCGATTGCGGACGTGATCTTGCCGTCCGCCGCCTATACGGAAAAATCAGGCATCTATGTCAATCTTGAAGGACGTGTACAAATTGCAGAGCGCGCCGTATTCCCCAAGGGCGAAGCTAAAGAAGATTGGGCCATTATGCGCGCCCTGTCCGAAGCTTTGGGCAAGACCCTGCCATACGACAGCCAGTCTGATCTGCGTGCCAAATTGATCGCCGATCACCCGACATTTGGGCGGATAGATGTGAAGCCTTCACAAAAAAGCTTTGATGTCAAAACCCTGGGTGCTAAGGGCGAGGTCTCTGACCGAGTCTTTAAGTCAAATATCAAGGATTTCTACCTGACCAACCCGATAGCTAGAGCCAGCGTGGCTATGGCGGAATGTTCCGCTGTCCGTGCGCCAAAGCTGTCTGTGGCCGCCGAGTAAGAGAGACGACTGATGGAAGCAACTTCATTTTGGGCCACACCTTGGGGCTGGACGATCATTACGATCGGGCAGGCTCTGGCGGTTATTGTAGGTGTGATGGTCTCTCTGGCTTTCCTGCTGTGGGGCGACCGTAAGGTCTGGGCCGGTGTGCAAATGCGTAAAGGGCCCAATGTCGTGGGTCCGTTCGGTCTGATGCAATCTTTTGCCGACTTTTTCAAATTCGTGTTGAAAGAAGTCGTCATCCCGGCCGGTGCCGATAAGATCGTGTTTCTTCTGGCGCCGCTGATCACTTTCATTCTGGCGTTCATGTCATGGGCGGTTATTCCATTTGCGCCGGGTTGGGTCGTATCTGACATTAATGTCGGCATTCTTTATCTGTTCGCCATCTCATCGCTGGGCGTTTACGGCATAATCATGGGCGGGTGGGCTTCTAACTCAAAGTATCCGTTCCTGGGGGCACTGCGTTCGGCGGCCCAGATGGTATCATATGAGGTCTCCATCGGCCTGATCGTTATCTGTGTGATCCTGCTGGTGGGTGACATGAACCTGTCGCGGATCGTTGAGCATCAGGCCGGCGGTTTCTGGAACTGGCATGCGTTTGCGCCTAAGACCATCATCGTCATGTTCCCGGTTATGATCATGTTCTATGTGTCGGCACTGGCGGAAACCAACCGTCCACCGTTTGATCTGCCGGAAGCGGAATCGGAGCTGGTGGCAGGCTATCAGGTCGAATATTCCTCGACCCCCTATCTGCTGTTCATGATCGGTGAATACGCCAACATCGTGCTGATGTGCGCACTGATCACCATCCTGTTTTTCGGTGGCTGGCAAGCGCCATATCCAACGGCTGGTTTCCTTGAGCCCGGTTCGGTGTTTGAGGCTATCCACGGCCTGCTGTGGTTCATCCTCAAAGTCGTGTTCTGGTTTGTGATGTTTGCCATCGCCAAGGCTATTGTTCCCCGTTACCGCTACGACCAATTGATGCGTCTGGGCTGGAAAGTATTCCTGCCGGCCTCATTAGTGGCAGTGGTTTTGATTGCGGCCTACCGCGTATTCGGAGGTAATTTGATATGATATCTCGTATCGGCCAGGCCATCAAAGGCGCCATGCTGATGGATTTCATCGGGGCCACCGGCCTTGCGGTGAAATACATGTTCAAGCCCAAGGCGACGATCAACTATCCGTTTGAAAAAGGCCCGATCAGCCCGCGCTTTCGCGGTGAGCACGCATTGCGCCGTTATGCCAATGGTGAAGAACGCTGCATTGCCTGCAAACTTTGCGAAGCCATCTGTCCGGCGCAGGCCATCACGATTGAGGCTGAGCCGCGTGATGACGGTTCACGCCGCACGACCCGCTACGATATCGACATGGTTAAGTGCATCTATTGCGGGCTGTGTCAGGAAGCCTGTCCGGTCGATGCCATCGTCGAGGGGCCGAACTTTGAGTTTGCGACCGAAACCCGCGAAGAACTTTATTACGACAAAGAACGCCTGTTGGCGAATGGCGACCGTTGGGAACGCATTATTGCGCGTAACCTCGAACTTGACGCGCCTTACCGGTAAAGGATGACGCTATGACTTTGGTGGCTATAGCCTTTTACATCATGGCCCTGATTACGGTCGCATCCGGATTTTTGGTGATTACCGCCAAAAATCCCGTGCACTCGGTGCTGTTTCTGATCCTGGCCTTCTTTTCGGCCGCAGGTTTATTTGTGCTGCTGGGGGCGGAGTTCCTGGCCATGCTTCTCGTCGTGGTCTATGTGGGGGCGGTGGCGGTTCTGTTCCTGTTCGTCGTCATGATGCTGGATGTGGATTTTAGCAAGCTGCGTCAAGGATTTGCCAACTATCTGCCGATTGGTGGCGTCGTGGCACTGGTGCTCATGACGGAATTAATCATGATCAGTTTTGCTGTCGCCGAACGAGGTGCGGCCGCGGGTAATGAGCCGCAAGCCTTTACGGCGGATGCGACTAATATCGAAACCATCGGTCGCGTACTTTACACAGACTATGTCTATCTGTTCCAGGCGGCGGGGTTTGTACTGCTGGTGGCCATGATCGGCGCCATCGTGCTGACGCTCAAGCACCGCACCAACGTTAAGCGTCAGGATATTTCTACTCAGGTCGGTCGTCAGCGCAAAAACGCTGTGGCCATCGTCAAGGTCAAAACCGGCGAAGGGATCAAAGAATGACTATCGGCCTCGCACACTATCTCACCGTTTCGGCCATTTTGTTTACGATCGGGGTGCTGGGCATCTTCGTGAACCGCCGCAACGTTATTATTATTCTGATGTCGATCGAACTGATCCTGCTGGCGGTTAATATCAACTTCGTGGCTTTCTCAAGCTATTTGCATAATGTGCAGGGGCAGATTATGGCCATGTTTGTCCTGACAGTGGCGGCGGCTGAGGCCGCAGTCGGTCTGGCTATCCTCGTCACCTTCTTCCGTAATCGCGGCGATATCGAAGTCGATGACGCCAGCATGATGAAAGGCTAATCCATCATGCAGACCTTAGTTACTGTTCTGGTTCTGGCGCCGATGGTCGGTGCGCTGATTGCAGGCCTGTTTGGTCGCCGCATTGGCAATATTGCCTCTCAAGGTGTGACGACGGGGCTTCTGTTCCTGTCCTGCGCCCTGTCTTGGTATGTGTTCGGAGCCCACACTTGGGGCGGCGCGTCGGATTTTACCGTCAAGTTGCTGGACTTCATCAATATTGGCACCTTCCAATCGGCGTGGTCGATCCGGATTGATGCCTTGTCGGCCACCATGCTGATCGTCGTGACGTCGGTGTCTTCTCTGGTTCACCTCTATAGCTGGGGCTATATGGCTGAGGATCCGTCACGCCCGCGCTTCTTTGCCTATTTGTCGCTGTTTACCTTTGCCATGCTGATGTTGGTGACGGCGGCTGATTTCATGCAGTTGTTCTTCGGCTGGGAAGGGGTGGGGCTGGCGTCCTATCTGTTGATCGGGTTCTGGTTCAATAAGGCCAGCGCCAATAATGCGTCCATCAAGGCGTTTGTGGTCAACCGCGTTGGGGATTTCGGCTTCGCGCTGGGGATCATGACGGTTTACTGGATGTTCGGCACCGTTAATTTTGCCGAATTGTTTCCGATGATCGAAGCCAAGGCTGGAACAACCTGGATGTTCCTTGGCTACTCTTTCAGCGCCATTGATCTGGCCTGCTTCCTTCTGTTCATCGGTGCTATGGGTAAGTCTGCGCAGTTCTTCCTGCACACCTGGTTGCCGGACGCGATGGAAGGCCCGACCCCTGTGTCGGCCCTGATCCATGCCGCAACCATGGTGACCGCCGGTGTCTATATGGTTTGCCTGCTGTCGCACATGTTTGAGTATGCGCCGGTTGCCAAGATGATTGTCGCCTATGTGGGGGCTATTACGGCGATTTTTGCGGCGTCGATAGGCTTTACACAAAACGATATCAAGCGCGTCATCGCGTTTTCGACCTGTTCGCAGCTTGGCTACATGTTTTTTGCCGCAGGCATCGGTGCTTATCAGGCCGCCATGTTCCACCTGTTCACGCACGCTTTCTTTAAGGCGCTGTTGTTCCTTGGTGCCGGTTCGGTAATTCATGGCATGCACCATGAGCAGGATATGCGTAAAATGGGCGGGCTTTATAAATATATGCCTATCACCTATGCGGTTATGACCATCGGCACCATCGCCATTACCGGCCTTGGGATTCCGGGGACACAGATCGGCTTTGCCGGCTTCTTCTCTAAGGATGCCATCATCGAATCCGCTTGGGCGATGAGCGAAACGCCGCAAGGTATGTTCGCGTTCATCATGGGCCTGTCGGCAGCGCTTTTGACCTCATTTTATAGCTGGCGTCTGGCCTTTATGACCTTCCACGGCAAGAAGCAGTGGGAACATGCACACGACGACCACCATGCCCATGCAGAGACACACGGCCATGACGATCACGCGGATGATCATGGGCATGGTCACCACGCCCATACGCCGCACGAAAGCCCTCTGATCATGCTGGTGCCTTTGCTGGCCTTGGCAGTTGGGGCGGTCGCGGCAGGCTTTATCTTCGCGCCTTATTTCGTTGGCGATCATGCTCATGACTTCTGGGGGCATGCTATTTTCACAGCACCGACCAACCATGTTATGCACGATGCGCACCATGTTGAGACGTGGGTAAAGTTTGCACCGTTGGTCGTCACCATGCTTGGGCTGGTATTGGCGTGGTTCTTCTATCTCAAGCGCCCGGATCTGCCGAAGAAAATGGCCGCGAATGAGGGACCGCTCTATACCTTCCTGTATAATAAGTGGTTCTTCGATGAGATTTATCAGGCCACTCTGGTCAAGGGTTCGCGCGCCCTAGGTAATGTCTTCTGGAAAATCGGTGACGTAAAGCTCATTGATGGTCTGGGCCCCAACGGGGCGGCATGGTCAGCCTTGAAAGCCGCCAAGAATCTGGTCAAGACCCAGACGGGTTATGTCTATCACTATGCGTTCGTTATGTTCTTAGGTGTCGCGGGTCTTTTGACTTGGGTCGTATTCTGGCTGGCCGCTTAAGAGGGGATAAGTTTCAACAATGTCACTGGTTATACCTAATCTCCTGAGCGTCATTACCTTCCTGCCTTTGGCAGGGGCGCTGGTCATACTTGTTCTGCGGGCGATTTCGCGCAAGGATGATGAAGCCGCGATCGACACCAATGCCAAGTGGATCAGCCTGTGGACGACGCTGGCGACGCTGGCTTTGAGCATGGTCATGCTGTTGGGCTTTGACCGCACCACGACTGATTATCAGTTTGTTGAAAAAATTCATTGGTTTGGGCCCTTGTCTTACCATCTGGGTATAGACGGCATTTCGATCCTGTTTGTGGCCCTGACCGCATTCCTGATGCCGCTGTGTATTCTGGCGTCCTGGACCTCGATCAAAACGCGTCTGGTCGAATATATGATCGCGTTTCTTATTCTGGAAACCCTGGTCATTGGTGTCTTCACGGCGCTTGATCTGTTCCTGTTCTACGTCTTCTTCGAAGGCGGTCTGGTGCCGATGTTCTTGATTATCGGAATCTGGGGCGGTAAGAACCGGATTTACGCAGCCTATAAATTCTTCCTCTATACCCTGCTTGGTTCGGTGCTGATGCTGGCCGCCATGCTTTACATGGTCAATGTCGCGGGCACCTCTAGCATTCCTGAACTGTCTAAATTCGCCTTTGCTGAGAATGCTCAGCCGTGGCTGTGGTTTGCTTTCTTCGCGTCATTTGCAGTTAAAATGCCGATGTGGCCGGTACATACTTGGCTACCGGATGCCCACGTTGAAGCCCCGACCGCGGGTTCGGTCATGCTGGCGGGTATTCTGCTGAAACTGGGCGGCTACGGCTTCATCCGCTTTAACCTGCCTATGTTCCCGCAGGCATCGGAAATGTTCACGCCGTTTGTGCTGGCCTTGTCGGTGATTGCCATTGTCTATACGTCACTGGTGGCTTGGCGCCAGACTGATATCAAAAAGCTGATTGCCTATTCGTCCGTTGCCCACATGGGTTTTGTGACCATGGGTATCTTCGCCGGCAACCAGGCGGGGATACAGGGTGCAGTCTATCAGATGATCAGCCACGGTATTATCTCCGGCGCTTTGTTCCTCTGTGTTGGCGTGGTTTACGACCGGATGCACACCCGTGAAATCAGCTTCTATGGCGGTCTGACCAACCTGATGCCGCACTATGCCTTTGTGTTTTTGCTGTTTACGATGGCCAATGTCGGTTTACCGGGCACGTCTGGCTTTGTCGGGGAAATACTGACCATGACCGGGGTCTATCAGGCCTCGACGTGGACGGCCCTGATCGCAGCTTCCGGTGTGATTTGGTCAGCCGTTTATGCGCTCAATCTGTTCAAGAATGTCATGTATGGTCCGGTGACCAACCCTAAACTTGACGGCATTAAGGATTTGAATGCGCGCGAAACCCTGATTTTCGTGCCGCTGGTTGCGGGAACGCTTTTGCTGGGTATCTATCCGGCGTTTATATTTGATTTTACGACCGTCAGTGTGGACGCCCTCGTTGGTGTCTACCAAGCGGCTATCGGCGGTTAAGGGTGGCTTGATATGGACTTGAACCTCGGTCTGAATTTGGCACTACCAGAACTGATCATCGCTGTTGGTGCGCTGGTTGTTCTGGTATTCGGTGCTTTCCGTGGCGATAAGGGCATGACTTCGGTCAGCGCCTTGTGCGGGGTGGTGCTTATTGCGGCAGCCTATTTTGCAGCCTTCGTCGGACATGGCACAGCGTTTTCCGGTTCTTTCGTCATTGATGGCGTGGCCGCCTTTGCCAAGGTATTTATCTACATCGCGGGCGTTTTTGTGATTGTGCTGGGGCAGGGCTATTTTGACCGTGTCGGCAATCGCCGCTTTGAGTTTCCGATCCTGATCCTTCTCGCCACACTTGGCATGAGCATGATGGTGTCGGCAGGAGATCTGATTGCGTTGTATATTGGGATCGAACTGCAATCTCTGGCGCTTTATGTCTTGGCCGCTTTCCGTCGTGATGACCCCAAAGGCTCAGAAGCTGGTTTGAAGTATTTTGTACTTGGGGCCCTGTCGTCTGGCCTGCTTCTGTATGGTGCGTCGCTGGTTTACGGCTTCACCGGCTCGATGAATTTCAATGAGATTGCGGTCGCGGCGGCGGCTAATCAGCAAACCGGCCTGATCTTTGGTCTGGTGTTCCTGATCTGCGGTCTGGCCTTCAAGATTTCAGCAGCGCCCTTCCATATGTGGACGCCGGATGTCTACGAAGGCGCTCCGACCCCGGTTGTGGCCTTTGCGGCAGGTGCGCCTAAATTTGCGGCACTCGTTCTTATTGCCCGCGTCCTGATGGGCGGTTTTGAAGACTCGATCGAACAATGGCGGCAGGTCATTCTGGCTATTTCGGTTCTGTCATTTATCGTCGGGGGCCTGGGCGGTTTGATGCAAAAGAACATCAAGCGTCTGATGGCCTATTCATCTATCGCCAATATGGGCTATGCGCTTCTGGCTATTGCCGCCGGTACTGAATACGGCGTTCAGGCGCTGCTGCTGTTTTCGGTGCTTTACATGGTCGATACGCTCGGCATGTTCGCCGTGCAAATGGCTCTGTCGCGTAAAGGCCAGCCGGTTGAGACTGTGGCCGATCTTACCGGCATGTCCAAACTCAGCATGCCCATGACCATCGTCATTACCATTCTGATGCTATCACTACTGGGTATGCCGCCACTGGGCGGGTTCTGGGGCAAGTACTATATCTTTGGTTCGGCTCTGGCAGTCGAAGGTTTATGGCCATTCGCGGCACTTGGTCTGGCCGCATCGGTTCTGTCGGCATTCTATTACCTGCGCATCCTCAAAGTCATGTGGTTTGATGCCCCGACGGGTGAACTGGATAAGGCACCGGCTGAAGCCAAATGGATTGCCTATGGGGCGGCGGCTTTTGCCTTCCCGGTTGCTATGCTGGCCCTTCACTGGCTTGATCCGTTAGCGCAAATGGCGGCCAGCAGTTTTGGTCTTAAATAAGAAAGGTGTCCGGCTACGGTCGGCGACTATGGCATCTTACTCTTCGTCCCGAATTGAAGTTTTTGATGTCCTGCCGTCCACTCAGACGCTGGCGGTTGAACGGTTGCGATCCGGAGTGGTTGGATCGGGATGGATTCAGGCTCGGATGCAAACCGATGGTATCGGCCGCCGGGGGCGGGCGTGGCTGGGTTTTTCCGGAAATCTGATGGCGTCCTGGTACGGTTTGTTGCGTTTAGATGTTGGCTATGTGACCCAACTCTCGTTTGTAGCGGCCCTCGCCGTTACTGATCTGCTGCGGCCACTAGTGCGCGATAAGGCGGATCTGGCGATCAAATGGCCTAACGATATTCTTTATAAGAATCAGAAGCTCTGCGGCATTCTGGTACAGAGTGAGCCCACTGAGGTTGATGGCTATTTAGGCATCGTCGTTGGTATTGGTCTTAATGTTGCGGCTGCTCCCGAACTGGAAGCCTATGCTACAGCAGCTCTAAAACATGTCGTTCTGACACCTGAAGAGTTTGATCCCCTGCGGCTACTCGAAGATCTCAGCGTTTATTTCGACCAGCGTTTAAAGCTTTGGCAGGAAGCAGGATTTAGCCATATAGCTCAGGACTGGCTTGAACAGGCCTATGGTCGTAACCATTTGATTGAGGTCGTGGATGCAGGTGGCCAGATCATAGGCAAACTTAAAGGTCTTGACCCTTATGGTGCTCTGAAGATCATGGATAGATCCGGCGCTGTTCATCACTTTAGCGGCGGTGAAATTGCCTACAAAGAAGTCTAACGGTCGCAACTAACGACTGATCCGGCGAAAGAAATGATATGCTGCTAGCCATTGAACAGGGCAATACCAACACGTTGTTTGCCGTCCACGACGGCGAAACCTGGGTCGCACAATGGCGTGCGTCGACCGATTCGACTAAAACGGCGGATGAGTATGCCGTCTACCTGTACCAGTTGCTGCAGATGAGCGGGCTTGATTTCAAGTCAATAACCGACTGCATAATATCCTCGGTCGTGCCTCAGTCTTTGTTTAATCTGCGTAAGTTGGCGCAGCGTTATTTCCACAAGCAACCCTATGTCGTGGGCGACAATACCGTGCTTGGCATCGAAGTACGCATCGATAAGCCAAAAGAGGCGGGGGCTGACCGGTTGGTGAACGCTATTGGGGCGCATATTGTCTATTCAGGGCCATTGATCGTCATCGATTCCGGTACGGCCACCACCTTTGATGTCGTCGCCGCCGATGGCGCGCTTGAAGGCACCGCGATTGCGCCCGGCATAAACCTCTCGGTTCAGGCCCTTCATCTGGCGGCGGCTAAATTGCCACGCATTGCGATTGAGCGGCCCGCACATAAAATCGGCAAGGATACGGTATCGGCTATGCAATCAGGGATATTCTGGGGCTATGTCGGCCTGATTGAATATCTTGTGACCTCCATTCAGGCGGAGTATGGTCAAAAAATGACTGTAATCGCAACGGGCGGCGTTGCCTCTCTGTTTGAGGGCGCAACCGACAAAATCGACCACTTTGATCCCGATCTGACCTTGCGTGGACTCCTTGAAATTTACCAGCGCACAGTAAGCGCTTCAAAAGTATAAAAGAAAATATGAAAAAACATAAAGACGAACTTGTGTTCCTGCCGCTTGGTGGCTCGAACGAAATTGGCATGAATCTGAATCTCTATGGATTCGGGCCGGAAGATAACCGGCAATGGATTCTGGTTGATGTCGGTGTAACCTTTGGCGATCTGACCACACCAGGAATTGAGGTCATTGTACCCGATCCCAAATTTCTGGAAGGCGAAACCATTCTGGGTGTCGTCCTGACCCATGCCCACGAAGACCATATCGGCGCCTTGGGCTGGCTGTGGGATAAGATTAAAGCGCCGCTTTATGCCACACCTTTTACGGCATTTCTGATTCGTGAAAAGCTTCGTGAAGCGGGAGTTGATGACTTCGATCTTACCGAAGTCCCTTTAGGGGGCAGCATTAAAATTGGGCCGTTTGAGATTGATTATATTACGATAACCCATTCTATCCCAGAACCAAATGGCCTTGCCATTCGCACTCCGCTCGGCACAGTTTTACACACAGGTGACTGGAAGATAGATCCCGATCCGATCACCGGTAAAGCCACTGACATCAGCGCCATCACAAAACTGGGTGATGACGGCGTGCTGGCCATGATCTGTGATTCCACCAATGTATTTGTCGAAGGCGCGTCTGGTTCCGAAGCCGGAGTCCGCGACGCTCTTGCTGCCCTGATCCGCACATTGAAAGGCAAGGTGGCCGTGGCGTGCTTTGCATCGAACGTCGCGCGGATGGACAGCGTCATCCGTGCCGCCGAAGCGTGTGGGCGCAGAGTATGTCTGGTCGGGCGTTCCATGCACCGCATGACGGCAGCAGCCAAGCATGTGGGGCTGTTGGGCGGTATCAGTGAATTTGTCACCGAAGGCGAAGCGTCCAAGATGAAGCCCACAGAGGTGCTTTATCTGTGTACGGGTTCCCAAGGGGAGCCACGGGCGGCACTGTCACGGATAGCGGACGGAAACCACCCACTGGTCAAACTTAAATCCGGTGATGCCTGCGTTTTTTCATCGCGGGTTATTCCTGGTAATGAAATTTCCATCCGCTCCCTGCAAAATCGCCTGTCGGATTTAGGCGTTGAAATCCATACAGAAAAAGATCATCCAGGCATTCACGTCTCCGGGCATCCGGCGCGCGATGAATTGCGCCAGATGTATGAGTGGGCGCGTCCTAGGATTGCCGTGCCGACCCACGGTGAACGCCGGCACCTTCAAAAACATGCGGCCTTGGCGGCTGAAATCGGTGTACCTGAACAGATTACCCCAAGAAATGGCGATATGGTGCGTCTGGCCCCCGGCCTTGCCGAAATTATCGATGAGGTGCCGGCAGGTCGTTTGTTTGTAGATGGCGGCATGCTGGTTCCGGAAGGTGCCGATGCTCTGCGAGAGCGCCGTCACGCCGCCCATAATGGTATGCTGTTTTGCTCTTTTGCGCTGGACCGCAAAAACAAGCTGGCCTCGATTGTCGAAGTCCGCGGTTTGGGGCTGGCCTTCGAAGACGACGACACCATCTCTGATCAACTGGAAAATATGTGCGATCTGGTTGAAAAGGCACTGCAAAAACTGTCGCCCGAAGAACGGGATGATGATGTCACCGTTGAGACAACCGTGGCCCGTGTACTGAAAAAAGCGGCCCAGAACATCTGGGATCGCCGCCCGATCGTAGAGACGATTATATTACGGCTTTAGCAGAGCCAAAATGTCTTCATAAAGCTTGGCCGGGATCGTTACGGTTCCGGTCTCAAGACTGCGGGCGCGAGCTTCATAACGACGCTGTGAAGGTAGGCGGGCGCCCTGATCAACAATGGCGTTAAAAAGCGCTTCAGCGCGGTCCGTATGCAGCGCCCAGTCAGGCCCCATAAAAGTCTTAGGGTCGATCGCGATAATCAATTCGCCATGATAAGGTGTAGCACCGGCTCCGGCATCGTAAGCCCGCGACTCCAAGCTCAGAAAATCTCCGATCAACGGGCCGGCCATAAGCTCTATCATGGCCGACAGGGCAGACCCCTTATAGCCTCCAAAGGTGAGCATGGCACCCGCCATAGCGGCTTCGGCATCAGTGGTGGCGTTTCCGTCCTTATCGACCGCCCAACCTTCAGGAATCGCTTTTCCCGCCCGGCGATGGAGTTCGATTTCTCCACGCGCCGCAGAACTGGTGGCAAAATCAAAAACGAATGGATTGCTACCGGGCCTTGGCCAGGCAAACGCAATGGGATTAGTGCCGAAAACGCCTTTAGTGCCACCGTAAGGTGCGACCCAGCTATGACTTGGTGTCATGGCGATAGCCACTAATCCTTCGGCGGCAATGGCCTCAATTTCAGGCCATAGCGCCGAGAAATGATAGCAGTGGTTGATTGCCAAGGCGGCCATACCGTGCCGTCGAGCCTTTTCAGCCAGTATCGGCCGCCCTTTATCAAAGGCCAGCAAGGAGTAAGCGCCCTTGGCGTCTACGCGGACCAGCGTGTCTGCGGCTTCGCTGACTTCTGGAACCGCATCTGGTGATACTTTGCCAGAGCGGAGCGTATGAACACATACGAGCAGCCGGTAAAGACCATGAGATTGACATTCATCTCTCTGGCAGGCCCATATAACCCTGGCTATAGATTGCGCATGATCCTTTGAAAAACCATTATGAATTAATACATTAATGGAAAGATTTAAGGCCTCATCCAGGGAAATGGTCGTGGTCATATCTTAGCTCCGGTAACACGACCTTACCCTTACTTTGGGTGTATACAATATACAAGTCCAGCTTAGGATTTGACCATCACATAACTGCCCGGTGCGTCTAAAATAGGCTTTAGCGGGCCTTTTGAGGGATCACGTGCCTCAACCCAATCACCGGATTTGTCATGCAACCATTCCGCCCAATAGAGCCACCATGATCCGGGATGCTCAGATGCTTTTGAGAGCCAGTCATCATAGTTTGTTGCCGCAGACAGATTTTTGTTGATCCAGTGCATATACTTTTGAGCGGCTGGCGGATTGACGACACCGGCTATATGCCCTGACCCGGCCAGAACATAGGTCACGTCTCCACCAAACATTTTAGCACCTTTAAACACGGATACCGGAGGCGCAATGTGGTCTTCGCGACCGGCCTGAGTGAAAATGGGTATTTTTACGTTTTTAAGATCAATCTTAATCCCACCTAATTCCAGTTCCCCTTTGGACAAGGCATTTTCGTTATAGAATTTGCGTAGATAAAACATATGCAAGGCCTTGGGCATACGCGTTTGATCGGCATTCCAGCATAGCAGGTCAAATGCCGTAAGATCCTTACCCATCAGGTAGTTATTCACAAAGAATGACCAGACCAGATCATTGGCGCGCAGGGCGTTGAAAGTATCAGCCATAGCCGCGCCGGGCAAAACCCCGCCCGCCGCATCCATCTGACGCTCCAACTCGTCAATCCAGGCGTCGTTGGTAAAGAGCAGCAAATCACCAGCTTCGGAGAAATCATGCTGAGCCGTAAAGAAAGTGGCTGAGCCTATGCTTTTGTCACCCTTGGAAGCCATATGTGCCAAAGCCGTGCCGAGCAATGTCCCGCCTATGCAGTAACCGACAGCATTAACGGTTTTAGTACCACACTGCGCCATGACTTGTTTTGTGGCTTCGTAAATGCCTTGGGTAAGGTAATCCTCAAAGGTGACATCCTTCATGGAGATATCGGGGTTGACCCAGGAAGTTACGAAAACAGAAAATCCCTGATCCGTCAGCCACTTGATAAGGGAATTCTTAGGTTGCAGGTCAAGTATGTAGAACTTGTTGATCCACGGCGGGAAAATGAGCAGGGGTATATCACGCACTTTGTCTGTGGTTGGCGCATACTGGAGCAGTTCAAAAAATGCGTTTCGATAAACCACCTTGCCTGGCGTCGTGGCGACATTTTTGCCGACTTCAAAATGGGCGTAATCGGCTTGTGAAATCTTGAGCTTACCGTCACCGCGCGCGAGGTCCTCAGCAAACTTCTGCATGCCCTTGACTAAACTTTCGCCATTCGTGTTCATCAGTGTGTCAAGGGCAGCCGGATTGGACATCAGGAAATTTGATGGTGAAAAGGCGTCAGTCACCAGCTTGGTAAAAAATTCAGCACGTCTTTTGGCAATAGGATCAATGCCTTCTACGGATGAAATAAGGTTATTTAGCCAGTTGGACGACAACAAATAGGACTGCCGCATCATATCAAAAATGACATTTTGCTCCCAACGGGGATCGGAAAACCGTTTGTCCTTGATTTTGGCTGAGGGCATTTCGGCATTATCATCGGCACCGAGACTGCGCCGGGTCATGGCGGCCCATAATTGCAAATACCCCGTCATGAGTTCGGTTTGCGCATTAACAAGCTTATCGGGATCAGACGCCAGTGCTTTAGCCACTGTCGTCATAGCAGGGCCAACCTGAAACGGATCGGACGGCACATTATCCGTAACATCCTGAGGCCGGAACAGTGTTTGCGCCAATGCGCTTTGGGCCGTCATGGCTGCCTTGGCAAGATTCAAGGATAAATCTTCGAGATTTTTAAGCGCGTCTACCTTCGCTCCAAAATGATCCGAAGCTTTTTCGTGCGAGGCTGAAGCCGTTTGTGTTTCATAGGCCGATGATATTGCCTCGGGCTTCGTTTTCGTCTTGCGGGGCGCTGATTTTAAAGGTGCTTTAACCTCTGGCGCGGTTGCTTTTGACGTAACCTTAGGTTTGGCGGGACTTGAGCCGGATTTAGTTTTCGGGGGGCGGGCGGACGGCATCTAAATCCCTTCATTATGAATCACAGCATCAGATTATATACCAACATAATTTGGCCTTGGCAGAACATAAGACTAAAGGCGTACAAATTTTTGCTTTCCGATTAGCTGATTGCGGACTATGACATGACTGGTTTGAAGACACCCGCATATGCGGTTACCTGCACTAAGGAGTCTGAAATGCGTATCCGGTTCCTTTGCCTGTCTTTCACAGCGTCTGCCGTTATAATGGCAACAAACCCCGCCATGTCGCAAACTCAGCCTGTCTGTGCGCCTGACAAACGGGTTGCGTCCGTAGTGCCTGTGGTGGCACCAATCATCGCCCCTGTCGACGCGCCTTCAACTCAGGTTGTGGTGCGAGACCTTGAGCGCGATGAGAAGGGCTTTCCGAAATGGTCGAATTTTCCATCCGCGCCCCAGAATGTGCCGACCGCTTCAGACATCAAGCAGCGCGTATCCAGCATTAACGGGCGTGAAGACGCTCTTGAGACGGCGGTTGCGCGCTTAAGTTGGGATATGACGGATCCGGTGGCCTACAGTGCGTCTACGCGCAATCGGCTAAATAGTGATCTTAGCCGGCCAGTTACGAAAAACAGTTGCAATGAAATTCATCAGTTCGCGCTGACCCAACGCGCTAAAGCGGTGCCGCCGCCATCAGCTGACCGATAAAACCGAATCAATAAAAAAGTATAAGGTTAGGAAACCGCCACACCATGCCAGCATTAGATTTCAGCCTCAGCCTCGATGTTGTTCGTGTAGCTGAAGAAGCCGCTATATCTGCCTTTGAACAGGTGGGCGGAGGTGATGAGAAAGCCGCCGATAAAGCCGCCGTTGACGCCATGCGCAATGCGCTCAATGCCATTGATATGGATGGGCGTATCGTAATCGGGGAGGGTGAGCGTGACGAAGCGCCTATGCTTTATATAGGTGAAAATGTAGGTACCGGCAAAGGCCCTCAGATCGATATCGCCCTTGATCCATTGGAGGGCACAACGCTCGCGGCCAAGGCCATGGCTAATGCGCTGGCGGTTATTGCGTTCGCGCCACGCGGCGGCCTATTGCATGCCCCCGATACCTACATGGACAAGATTGCCATCGGCCCCGGTTATCCCGAAGGAACCATTGATCTGGACGGCACACCTGAAGATAACGTCCATAATTTGGCAAAGGCTAAGGGGGTAAGGGTCAATGAAATCGTCGCCTGTGTGCTTGATCGGCCCCGTCATGAGCAGATCATTTCGTCGCTTCGTAAATCAGGCGCGCGGGTTCACCTTATAACCGATGGCGATGTAGCAGGGGTTATTCATACGGCTCAAGCCGAGACGGCGATCGACATCTATCTGGGACAGGGGGGAGCCCCTGAAGGCGTGTTGGCCTGCGCCGCTCTTAAATGCGTAGGTGGCCAGTTTCAGGGCCGCCTTGTGTTTCGTAATGATGATGAGCGCGCCCGCGCCGCTAAACTTGGGGTTACCAACTTTGACCGCAAATATATGCTGAATGATCTGGTGAGTTCAGACGCAGTCTTTATAGCGACCGGTGTTACTCATGGCGCACTGCTTCGCGGTGTCCAAAAAGAAGTATCGCCACGCGGTGAGGTCTTTGTGACCACAGAAAGTCTCGTTATGATGTCTGAGACGAAAACTATTCGCAAACTGTATATGCGCCGGCCTTTGTGACAACAGATAGACAGTCAATCCCCGCCTACCTTGATGTTACAACCTCGGCTACGGGCCGGGTTTGGCAGGATCGTCAGGCCGCCCGGTCTCTCGATCCGGACAATTTGCGTAAAATCAGCCACCAGTTAGGCCTCAAAGCTATTGTGCCTGATACTTACGTGGAGCCCATCGCCCAGTCGATTGCGGGGCGAGGCATAAGCGCCGAAGCCTTGGATGACTATCTTTACCCAACGCTGAAGGCCCTTTTTCCCGAACCTGATGGTTTTATGGACATGCCTGTTCTGGTCACAGCGATACTTGACGCGCTGGAAGCCCGGAAAAGCATTTATGTCTTTGCGGATTATGATGTCGATGGCGCCACCAGCGCCGCGCAACTCGTGCGCTGGTTCCGTCACATGGGCCAGGAGTTGAAGGTTTATGTTCCCGACAGGCTCACCGAAGGCTATGGTCCGTCGCCGGCAGCCTTTGACCGCTTAAAAGCTGAAGGCGCTGATCTAATTATCACCGTCGATTGCGGGGCCTCTGCCCACCACGCGCTGGAATATGCAGCCGGGATAGGGTTGGACGTAGTCGTTATAGACCACCATCTGATGCGTGAAGACCCGCCTAAATGTCTGGCGGTTGTCAATCCAAACCGGCCGGGTTGCCAGTCCGGTCAGGGCAACCTTGCGGCGGCCGGGGTCGTGTTCGTGGTGCTGGCCGCACTTAATCGTGAAGCTGAAAAACGCGGACTGTTTTCTGAGGTGCCCAAGCCCGACCTGCGGCAATGGCTTGATCTGGCGGCACTTGGAGCGATTTGTGATGTGACGGCTTTAACGGGCTTTAACCGGGCATTGGCGTCTCAAGGCCTTAAAGTTATGGGGCGGCTTGAGAATACAGGGATTAAAGCCCTGATAGATGTGGCGGGGATCGACCTTAATAAACCGGATAACCGTCAGAATCTGATGAGCGTGTTCCATTCGGGTTTTGTTATCGGCCCTCGTATCAATGCTGGCGGCCGCGTAGGCCGTGCCGATCTGGGGGTAAGGCTATTATCCACCGATGATCCTGAAGACGCCAAAGCTCTGGCTAATGAATTGGACACGCTCAATCAAACTCGCCGGGATGTGGAAGCCGAAGTTTTGGAGCAGGCGGTCGCTATTGCTGAGCGCGAAAAGCTGATCGTAAGCGACGACAACGTCATCATTATTGCGCACGAGGAGTGGCACCCGGGCGTCATCGGTATTGTGGCCGGCAGGTTACGCGAACGCTGGCGCAAGCCGGTTATTGTTATCGGTATTGATCCGATATCGGGTACCGGCAAAGGATCCGGCCGCTCTCAACCCGGCATTAATCTGGGGCAAGCGGTAGGGGCTGCGTATGAGGCCGGCATAGTCATGTCAGGGGGAGGTCATGCTATGGCGGCAGGCCTTAGCGTCATGCGCGACCGGATTGATGACTTGCGTCAGTTTTTGAATGACCACATCCGGCACCAGACCGGCGGAGCCCCGGTTCAGGAAACACTTGAAATTGACGCGACCTTAAGCTGCGGTAGCGCCACCCGTGATCTGCTCACACAATTTGATATTATGGCACCTTTCGGGCAGGGAAATCCTGAGCCCATATTTGCCTTGTCTCATATGACGGTCAGCTATGCGTCCGTGATGAAGGGCGGTCATGTCAGGGCTCAACTCAATGACGACCGCGGCCACCGCATCAAAGCCATTGCCTGGCGCGCGGAAAATACCGCGTTAGGAGACATGTTGCTGCATCCTCCAGGCCGAATTCACGTGGCTGGAAGGCTGAAGGCTGATGATTATATGGGCCGCAATGGCGTTCAGCTGGAGATCGAAGATGTGGCCCATGCTCAGGCCACAGATATTCACAAGACGATGTAAAAACGCAAAAATAAGGCTTGCATCGTTTATTTTGTAAGGCTATCTAGCGCACCTCTTGATGCGGTCCCTTCGTCTATCGGTTAGGACGTCAGGTTTTCAACCTGAAGAGAGGGGTTCGACTCCCCTAGGGACTGCCAAGAGAATGACGCCTAACGGCTCTTACCAAGCGCTTAATGCGGTCCCTTCGTCTATCGGTTAGGACGTCAGGTTTTCAACCTGAAGAGAGGGGTTCGACTCCCCTAGGGACTGCCAGTGCGCTTAGCTTGTCTTTACAACCGAATGATAGTGTTGATTTTAGGCCACTATCGTAAAGGTTTTGAAACAAGACTGACATAACACCCAAATTTCATATATATTTATGACCGGATTGGCCGTAGTCACGATTATGACTGCATAAGATTACCGGGGGTTGTCGGAGGGGGATTCTTCGCATTTTTTGAGAAAACTTGTCAGAAATGCCTCCCCTTTTTGGGATATCCGTGTTATTAATAATGATGTCGCATTAGTTTTATGTGCGTGGTGAGGGATTATGAGTTTGTACGAATTGAATAATCGGGGTGAGGCGGAACCACTGGTCGACATTAAAGGCCAAGTTAAATGGTTTGATACAACCAAGGGTTACGGGTTTATCGTGCCTCAAGATTCATCCCTGACCAATATGCGCGATGTTTTGCTGCATATTTCAAGCCTTCGCGATATTGGTCGTGATACGGCTTCTGAAGGCGCTGAAATTACTTGCAAAATCGCCAAGCGTGCTAAGGGCTGGCAGGTCATTCAGATAGACGATCTGACCGATCAGGGAACGGGTGCGCCGATGCGCGTACCGTCCGGCGATACCAAGCTGCACTCCAGCGCGGTCGTAAGCTCCATTGCCGTAGGTGACCTCGAAGCGGCCACTATCAAGTGGTTTAACCGAACAAAAGGGTACGGCTTTGTGGTTCGTGGAAACGATCCGACAGATATCTTTATCCACATTGAAACACTGCGCCGGTTTGGGCTCGAAGATGTTCAACAGGGCGAAATCATCATGGTGAGATTTGGTGAGGGGCCTAAAGGGCTGGTGGTAACTGAGGTTCAGCCTAAGGCCTTTGCCTGATTGTGTTGTGGCCGGGTTGCTCTGGTCATATGTGAGGCTCTATGTCATACCTTCCTGAATAATTCAGGAAGGTATTTTTTATGCCGCATCTTCATCTAAAAACTAGCTCTGCGGCATCAGCCCTGACCGCAGTTATGCTGTCTGTGGTGGTGGCGTTCGCCGGTCTTAGCGCATGTGCAAAACCGCTTGCTGACAATGCTCAGATAAAGCCCTATTCGGCACTTGAGCCATTAACGGTAAAAACGCCGAACGCCGCGCATGAATTCCGGGTTGAAATCGCCGATGACTTTTCTGAGCGCGAGCAGGGTCTGATGTATCGTAAAAATCTGCCGGAAACACAGGGGATGCTGTTTGAGTTTCCGGATATATCTGAGCGTGCCTTCTGGATGAAGAACACCGTCATTCCTCTTGATATTATTTATATTTCCTCAGAGGGCCGGATTGTGTCCATTCAAAAGCAGGCACAACCGTTTGACGAAACCCCGTTACCATCATTCGCGCCAGCCAAAGGGGTGCTTGAAATTCAGGGGGGGCTTGCTGACAAACTGGGTATAAAGGTTGGAGATCAGGTTATGCACCCTTTTTTCGGTTCCAAGCCATAAAACTGCATATCATTGAGGAATAGGGCTTGCAGCCACATGTCTTAAGTGGCAATAAGCGCGCCTCTTCACGGAGAGATGTCTGTAAAGGCATCGGGGTGTAGCGCAGCCTGGTAGCGCAGCTGTTTTGGGTGCAGCAGGTCGGAGGTTCGAATCCTCTCGCCCCGACCATTAAAAAAGCGATCCGCAAGGGTCGCTTTTTTAATGATTGCGATGATGAACACTTTCCCCCGAAAAATATCTGCCCTCACAGAAATTAATTCGATGGGGCTTGTCAAAAGAATTGTGGCCTATTAAACAACCGCTTCCTAAAGCGTCGGGGTGTGGCGCAGCCTGGTAGCGCGCCTCGTTCGGGACGAGGAGGCCGGAGGTTCGAATCCTCTCACCCCGACCATTTAAAAAAGCGATCCGAAAGGGTCGCTTTTTTAGTATCTGTTTTTGGGGGCCAATTTTCAGGCGCTGTTTGCATTTACAATGCTTTGATAGTAACTAGCCTCTAGGAGCCAGGACAGATTCTATGAATCTGTATAGGAGACGTGTTTATGTTCGCGCGCATTTTCAAACCCGCAAAAACAGCCATGCAATCGGGTAAGGCCAAAACGCAAGATTGGGTGCTTGAATTTGAGCCGGCGTCAGCACGCCATCCGGATCCCCTTATGGGCTGGATCAGTTCCTCCGATACGCGCGCCCAGATTCGCCTGACGTTTGAAACCAAGGATCAGGCTATCAATTATGCCGAACATCATGGCATTGCCTTTCGCCTGATCGAGCCTGAAGTTCCGCCCAAGATCATTAAAGCTTATGCGGACAACTTTGCCTACAATCGCAGGCAGTCCTGGACGCACTAGGCATTTAATAGCCAAAACGACTCCGTAGCTCAGCTGGATAGAGCATCCGCCTTCTAAGCGGACGGTCGCAGGTTCGAATCCTGCCGGGGTCGCCAATGGGCCTTATTGGGCTATATTGTAACTAATCTTCCCATTTAGCTTTGACCGGGCCTAGGAACCGGCCTATGATTTCAATAATCCCGTCTTTGGCTCAAGGTGTGTCAATGCCGCTTCGGCATGTTCTCGACAATGGATCAAGATACCTGTTAACGGCCATGATGGCTGTTGTGACCATAAGTGCCTGTTCCCCTCGGACGTCCGGTGACGATGCACCTTCCGCCGAACTGAAGGCGAATGTGAATGAGGGTAAGGCCAATACGATTCGCAACAATTATGGCGCTACTCTAAAATCTGTGCAGGAACGTGGCCATTTAAATTGCGGCGTCCATCCGGGCCTTGTCGGTTTTTCCTATCGTGACAACCGCGGTGAATGGAAGGGGTTCGATGTCGACTTTTGCAGGGCAATGGCGGCGGCTATTTTCGACGATCCGGCAAAAGTGAACTTTATCCCGCTTGAAACTGATAATCGCTTCGGTGCTTTGAGGCGCGGGCAGATAGATGTTTTGTGGCGAAACTCTTCGTGGACGATGTCACGCGATACGACCGAAGGGTTAAATTTTGGCGGAACAAACTACTATGATGGACAAGGATTTCTTGTACGCCGTAGCTTGCGGTTGAATAGTGCAACGGAACTGAACGGGGCCCGTATTTGCGTTCAAAGTGGCTCCACAACAGAACTAAACCTGGCTGACTATTTCCGCATCAAAGCCATTAAATATACCCCCATCGTGGTCGCCACAGAGGATGAAGCACGCGCCAAATACGCCAACGAAAGCTGCGACGCTTTTAGTTCAGATATTTCTGCCTTGGCGGCGGCGCGCACCACCCTTAATGACCCTCAAAATCATGTCATTCTGCCTGACGTTATATCTAAAGAACCGCTCGGCCCTGTGTTGCGCGAAGGGGATGCGCAATGGGACAATATTGTACGTTGGACGCTGAACGCGCTAATTCTGGCCGAAGAATATGGCGTCACATCTAAAAACATTGACGACAGTATGAAATCTTCCCCAAACTCTGAAGTCCGTAGACTGTTGGGGGCCGATAGCAACCTTGGGAAAGATATGGGCCTAAATGCTAAATGGGCCTATAACGCCATTAAGCGGGTAGGGAACTACGGTGAGATATTTGACCGCAATGTCGGCAGTCAATCACCATTAAATCTGGATCGAGGCTTGAACGCCCAATGGAATAGCCCAAGACCTGGCCTGATATATGCGCCGCCAGCGCGGTAATCAGATATTGACCGGCATGTTCAGATGCGGCTGTCCCCACTCTGCCCATGAACCGTCATAAAGTTTGATATGCTTATGGCCAATTTCATGAAGGGCCAGGGCTATAATAGCTGCCGTTACACCCGATCCGCAGGTGGTTACGGCCGTTTGATCGGGCGTAAGTCCCATATGATCGAATATCGATTTCAAATCACTGACCGGCCTTAATTGCCCATTTTCGAGCAATTGATCAAAGGGCAGGCTGTGACTTTGTGGTATATGCCCGCTTATGAGACCAGGGCGAGGCTCAGGTGCGGCGCCATGAAACCGTGCTCGTGATCGGGCATCAAAGATCATAAAGCCATTTATGCCTATTTGCGCCGATAGATCATAAATTTTCACAATTAAATCAGCATTATAATTTGCCTTATAAGACTTAAAAGTCGGCGCTGAAATCTCATCAGTGAGCGGAGCCGATAACCCACGCCACGCCGGCAAGCCACCTTTTAAAATTTGAACTTTATGATGCCCCATAAGCTTAAACGTCCACCAAATTCTGGCGGCCGAAAACAGCCCTTGCTGATCATAAATAACGACATGATCGCTTTCAGATATTCCTAATTTTCCCACGGCTTCAGCAAACTGCGCCGGCGAAGGCGCCATATGCGGCAGATCAATACTATGATCACTTACGGCATCAAGATCAAAAAACTGAGCCGTTGGGATATGCGCCTTCCGAAAAGCGGTTTTCATGTCCGCTCCGCCCAAGTCCCAGCTACCATCAAGGATTTTGACAGAGCCCTTGCCTAACAATCCATTCAGTTCTTCAACATCGATCTGGGACGACGTCATAAGCGCTCCTGCAAATGAATCTGGTAAACATGCTCTGGTTTCATAACTCACTATCCCGGTCATCAAAAGCGGTCAAAGCCCTCTGACGGGCAAAACTATGATCTATAATAGGCTGTGGATAATGAGAATTATTTCCGTATTTACCTATATTATCAAATAAATCTGCCTCACTTTTGATGTGATTATCCTTTGTGGATAATGTGGTAAAGCCCTGTATATATTTATTCCGATATAGCCCTTTAGGGTCAAACTTTTCGGCCTGAGTAATCGGGTTAAATATGCGAAAATAAGGCGAAGCGTCAGCGCCCGATCCAGCCACCCATTGCCAACTTGCCGCATTATTGGCTGGATCCGCATCGACTAAACAATCCCAGAACCACGCTTCGCCCCACCGCCAATCTACAAGGAGATGTTTAATCAGGAAGGATGCGGCAACCATGCGAACACGGTTGTGCATAAACCCTGTCTGCCACAGTTCCCGCATGCCGGCATCGACCAAGGTGTAGCCGGTCAGGCCTGCCTTCCAGGCTTTGAAATCGGATGAATTATTATGCCATTTTATGCTGTCATATCCCGATTTGAAATTTTCTTCATTAAGCCGTGGCTGCTGAGCCAAAAGGCCATAAGAAAATTCACGCCATGCTAATTCGGAACGAAACTTTTCCACCGGGCCCTGCAAGTCAGGATAATGGAACAGAGCTTTATCAAGTTCATGAAGAATTCGGTGAGGGCTTATCTCCCCAAACCTTAAATGGGGCGATAGTTTTGACGTTGCCTCGATATCCGGCCTGTCACGGTAGTCGGCATAAAGCTTAAGGCTATTTTCAACGTAAATATCCAGCCTTTGACGTGCCCCCAGTTCTCCGGGCGCCCAAACATGAAATCCTTGCGCCCAGTTCTTGCCTGATACAGTAACCGTATTGTTAAGCCCTAAAGACTCGATCGACTGAGACTGTGGCCAGACTTTAGGGACGGGCCATTTAAAGTTGGGTGCGTCAAAAATATTCGCATCGCAAAACCCTTCCGCCACCATGGCCCGGTAGAAGGGGGTAAACATACGAAACGGATCACCCGATTTTGTGCGCACCTGGTTAGGTAGGCACAGAAAACTGGTGTTGAAACCTTTAAGTGAGATGCCTGCCGAGTGAAAATCACGGGCAATTTCAGCATCCAATTTTTCACTTTTGGGATCAAAAGTATGAGAATAAATAATTGTTTTAACGTTATATTTTATACATAAATCACGAAGCTCACTTTGAGAATCACCGCAACGAATAATTAGTCGCGTCCCAAGCTTACGAAGTGATTTATCAAGCGCTTTAAGTGAATGATGTAACCACCACTTAGACGCCGCCCCCAAAGGGCGTGTGCTTGAATTTTCATCAAAAATATAAACAGGAATGATCGGAAGCCCTGAAACCAGTGCAGCGCTCACACCGTCGTGGTCATCTATTCTAAGATCAAACCGAAACCAGATCATGCAGGCCGCAGGCATTTCAGTGTCATTATTTGGCTGTTTTTGCATCATAGATGGGATATTCTCAGAAAGCGCTTGCCAATGCGACAGGCAACAACCATTTGATACGTCGAAATCGCCACCAGGGATCTGTGGCATCTATCTAATTTCAGGAGCTTTGAGCCTTGGTTCAGCCGAATGCGGTCATCACTGTCAAAACCCCTTGGGGCAAACCCGTAGCCATTGGCGGTTCTCATAAAATTGCCATCATCGCTGGCCCGTGCCAGATGCAAAGCCGGCAACACGCTTTAGAAACGGCTCAGCAGCTAAAAGAGATTGCTGATCGTCTCGATATAGGCCTGATTTATAAAACCTCTTACGATAAGGCCAACCGCACTTCTGCCATTGCGCAACGCGGCATTGGCATGGAGAAGTCCCTGGAAATTTTTCAGGAAATTCGTGAAACCACAGGGCTTCCTACCCTGACAGATGTTCATGAATCAGCTCACTGCGATATCATCAAGGATGTCATTGACGTCATTCAGATCCCGGCGTTTCTGTGCCGTCAGACCGACCTTTTGATCGCAGCGGCAAACACAGGACGTGCGATAAATGTCAAAAAAGGTCAGTTTTTGGCGCCTTGGGACATGAAAAATGTGATCGCCAAGATCAATGGCGCTGGCAATCCTAACGCTATGGCATGTGAGCGCGGCACATCGTTCGGTTATAACACGCTTGTATCTGATATGCGCGGGTTGCCAATAATGGCCCAGATTGGCTGCCCGGTAATTTTCGATGCCACCCACTCTGTCCAACAGCCTGGCGGGCAAGGCACGTCCTCCGGCGGGCAGCGTGAATTTGTGCAGGTTCTGGCTCGGGCTGCGGTCGCAGTAGGCGTATCTGGCGTTTTCATCGAGACACACGAAGATCCCGACAACGCTCCCTCTGATGGTCCCAATATGGTTCCGCTTAGCCAGTTCGAAATCCTTGTGGCGGAACTTTTAGAATTTGACGCCATTGCCAAATCGAAGTTGAGAGCTCTTGAACACGTTCTTGCTTAAACTTCAGTCTGAATTAATCGCACATGGCCGTTAAAAAATATTCGTTTTTTCAGGATTTAAGCTGGCGTATAGAAGCTATCTTTTATGACCTGTTTGTGGCCGTTATAAGGGCCCTGCCAATTGATACAGCCTCTGATCTTGGTGGTTGGATGCTGAGGACAATGGGGCCCTTAACAAACGTTCAAAATACCGTTCAGCGCAATATCGATATCGCCTTCCCGGATAAGGATAAAGCTTGGAAAAAACGCGTCATAACAGAACAATGGGACAATCTGGGGCGCACCTTCGCTGAATTTCCCATTATGGATAAGATCAGGATCGCCAACGGTCGGGTTGAGGTCATAGGGGGCGAACGACTTGAAGCCTTGGCGCACGCTTCCAGTCCGGTCGTATTTATCTCAGGGCATCTTGCCAACTGGGAAATCATGCCCTCAACCATAGTCGATTTTAACGTCACCTGCCTTATGACTTATCGCGCGGCAAATAATCCGTATGTTGATAAGCGCATCAAAGCTGGCCGTTTTCGCTATGGAGTGCGACTGTTCGCTCCCAAAGGTGGGGACGGAGCTAAAGATCTGCTTCTGGCTATGAATAAGGGCGAATCTGTTGCCCTTATGAATGATCAGAAATTTAACAAAGGCGTGCCTACGCCCTTTTTTGACAGCATTGTTTATACGGCACCTGGTCCTACACGACTGGCCATGCGTTTTGGTACTGTCCTTCAGCCTATGTCAGTCGAACGGACACACAAAGCCAGATTTCGGGTCATTGTTCACCCTCCCATTACTGTAGATGATACGGGTAATCGGAGTGCTGATATTGAAACTACCGTGTGTAAGGTCAGTAAATTCGTTGAAGACTGTGTGATCAAACGCCCAGAAGAATGGTTTTGGGCGCACAAGCGATGGCCCAAAGAAAGCTATAAACGCTCTCAGTAGCATTGGCTTTCTGTCATTATGTGAAACCGGAGGTGTCTTGTCAGGGTTATGTGAGCTTATATGATCATTTGCCAATCGTTTTTAAGGTTAACCACGCGCTCATGGCAAAGCCAGTTTTTCTAAAACATAATCTGGGTGTGATATCACTGATATCTGTGGCGGGCGTGTTGGCGCTGGCCTTAATTCTGTTTAGCGACGACATTAAACGCCATAATATGGATCCCAAGGTTCCATTTCAGACCTATCAACGTCCCCCAGCCCCGGACTACGCTAAGCCATCAAGTTGGTATCTAAATCCATCCCTGTCCCGCACGGCATCAACGCGTAAAGCTGATGTCTTTTTTGTCCATGCGACAAGTTATAGTGTGGGGAAGGAATGGCTTGGCCCCATCGATGACCAGGCGGCAAGCGATGACATATTGCAGATGCAGTTGCCTAACTACGCGGCACCTTTTGCCACGGAAGGCAATGTGTACGCTCCGCGCTACCGTCAAGCCGGCCTCTATAGTATGCTGACCAGGCGTGAAGATGCCCGCGAAGCGCGCCAATTTGCTTATGGTGATGTCGAAAAAGCCTTTGAGGCGTTTCTACGTCAAAGGCGAGGGGATCGTGGACTGGTGCTGGCAGGTGTAGAGCAGGGTGGCCTGATCGTTGATAGATTATTGAAAACCAAGATCTTGCCTGACAAAAATCTGTCATCCCAGCTCATTGCCGTTTATATTTTTGAAGCGATTGTGCCTGCATCAGACTATCAAAATGGTGAGGTGAAAGCCTGTGGTAGCCGTTCACAAACGGGATGCGTACTGGCCTATATGAGTGTCGATGCCGGTCGACCTGATCAAGCTTTGCAGGCCGAACGCAAAGCGCTTATCTGGAGTGAAAATTTCAATCTTGTGCCTCTAGGAAAAGAAAAAGCCCTGTGCGTCAACCCCTTAACCGGAGATACCTCAGAAAGCGATGTAGATGCACGTCAAAGCCTTGGTGCCGTAAATGCGACGGGTTTGGAGTGGGACACGCCACCGGCACTTGTGCCGCGTAAGGTGAGCGCACAATGCCGCGGAGGAATGCTATATATCACACGCCCAAACTCTCCAACCTTCGAAGATGATGGCACATGGATCTCCAGAATGAAGGTAAATAGCTACAATCTTTTTTACGGCGATATTAAAACTGATTTCCGGGATAGGCTTTATAGTTTTCCCTACAATCAGAAAGCTCAAAAATTCCAGACTGTAACAGATTAATCTGCCTTATCAGGTACATCTAACCTCCAATCAAACAGGTTTCTTAAAATATCAAGAGCGTGTACCCGTGCTCTAGGCAAATCGTGATGCTTTTGGATAAGGTAAGATGCTTCGCGGGATGCCATAGCAATTAAATCGTCATGGCTGACTGGATTTACGAAGCGATACTCTGGAAAGCCCGATTGTTTAGCCCCAAGAATATCGCCTTCACCTCGTAATTTCCAATCTGTCTCAGCGATTAAAAAACCATCTTCAGTGTCGCGTAATAGTTCAAGTCGAGCCTGAGCATTTTTGCTTAAAGGCATGTCATACAAAAGAATACATGCACTTTTATCTGTACCGCGCCCAACCCGCCCGCGGAGTTGATGAAGCTGTGCCAATCCGAAACGCTCTGCCTGTTCAATGATGATGATGGTGGCATTCGGTACGTCTATCCCGACCTCGACTACGGTGGTTGCGCACAGCAATTTGATTTCGTTACGTGCAAAGCGACTAATCACGGTGTCCTTATCAACCGGCGGCATTCGACCATGCACGAGCCCAACTTCCGCACCGAGTACGTCTGACAATTCACGGTACCGTGCTTCAACGGCCATCAGATCAGATTCGGCGGTATCCTCAACCAGAGGACACACCCAATAGGCCTGAGCCCCCGTCGACAGAACAGTTTTCAGTCGTTTAAAGACATCATTCAGGCGCGCTCTTGGGATAACTGCCGTGTGGATAGCTTGCCGCCCAGGGGGCTTTTCATCCAGTATGCTTAGGTCAGCCTCACCATAAACTGTTAGCGCCAAAGTACGCGGTATTGGCGTCGCTGACATTGATAGATAATGAACGCTGTCGCCTTTTTGGAAAAGCTTTTGTCGCTGACCAACCCCAAACCTGTGTTGCTCGTCGATGACTGCCAGTTGCAGCGATTTAAACTCCACCCCATCCTGAAAAACGGCATGGGTGCCAAATATAATCGATGCGAGACCGGCCGCTACATTTGCACGCTTTTGTTCACGAACAAGCCCTTTGTCGCGCCCGGTCATGAGTATGGCATTGACGCCCAAACTTTCGAGTATGGGTAATGCTTTTTCATAATGTTGCCGAACCAGAATTTCGGTTGGAGCCATCATCACGCTCTGAAATCCCGCCTCTGCTACGTCAAGCATGGCCATGAGCGCCACCAGCGTTTTACCTGACCCGACATCGCCCTGAATAAGGCGGTTCATTCTGTAACCAGAATTAAGATCGTGCCGAACATCATCCAGCGCGCGACTTTGCGCGCCTGTAAACGCGAAGGGTAATGAGTCACGAGCCCTGTCTGACCAGATGTTGCTGGATATTTTAATTGCCGGACTAGCCTGGCGATTAGCTTTACGACTTTTCAGAGCCAATTGATGTGCCAGCGCTTCATCATAAGCTAAACGCCGACGATAAATGTGACCCGGATGTATCCCAGTTACACCTTGAGGCATGTGTACACCCTGCAGTGCTGTGTTAAAGGCAGGCCATCCTTCCCTTTGCAACAGGTCCTCACCTAACCATTCAGGCAGATTGGGCAGGGTAGTCAGCCCGCTTTGAACAAATCTTCGTATAGTGCGTGACGTCAATGACTGCGTGGCGGGATAGACGGCCTCAAACGGCGGAATATCACCTCCGTGGCTTTCTGCGACCACGTAATCCGGGTGAGTCATTTGTAAGAGGCCGTTAAAGATTTCGATCTTACCGCTTACCCATCGTTGTGAACCCACTGGGTGCTTGATTTCAAAACCCCGTATTTTATGGAAAAATATGAGATGAAGTTCACCGGTTGCGTCCGTCGCTACAATGCGCTGAGGGCCACGAAGGTTAGTGGGGTAAGCGGAAATCGTGACTAAAACAGTTTGTGTAAGGCCCGAAATGGCCGAAGCCAAAGTTGTCACCGGGCGCTCAATAACTCCTGACGGTACAGTAAATACTAAATCCCGTACCGTTGGGCCAACATGCTTTATCAAAAGCGGCGCAATTTTAGGCCCAACCCCTTTCAGGGCGGATAAAGACGTGTAATAGGGAAACAGAATCTCCGGGCGCATCACAAGGGATCATGCCGGATGGCAGGGTCCGTGAACAGTCGCCCTAGCAATATTATATCCGTCTTATCCCCCTTAATGAGAGGGCTGGAGCAAATCATCATGACCAGCATGCACGACGAAGACAGGTTAGCGCGGCAACGTAAATTATCGTTTCGTGCCTGGCGCCGCGGCTTTAAGGAAGCGGATATTATACTAGGTAATTATGCAGACGATCGCCTGGATACGATGACCATTGAGGAACTCGATATATTCGAAGTGCTATTGGAAGTACCAGATCAGGATCTTTACGGCTGGATTATTAAAAGAGATCCCACGCCGGATGAATTTCAATCTATAATCATGAATGAACTCAACGTTTATTATAAAAAAGCTTATACGAAAATTTAAAAAAGTATGACCGATTTAATCAGGATTTCGAGCGACCTGCCCGACCTAATACTCACCGGATGCCCCCCCGGTTTTGATAGTCTGATCCTCTCCGATATTGTCAGGGCAGACGGTATTGGACTTTTTATGGCTCGTGATTACGGGCGCATGAATGCCGTCGCAGAAGAGCTGAATTTTTACGCACCGGATATTGATGTTATTAAATTTCCAGCCTGGGATTGCCTGCCATACGATCGCGTAAGCCCATCGGGAGGCCTGATCGCCCAGCGCATGGCTGGCCTGACACGTTTGCAAAGCCTTAATACCGAAAAGCGCGCCAAGCCTGTCGTCATTTTGACGACGGCCGCCGCAATGACTCAGAAAGTCCCACCTCGGCAAACGACCCAGGATAGTTTTCTATCGCTACGGCCGGGGCAAAGCATCGACACCACTAGGCTCGAAGCTTATTTTTCTCGCAATGGGTATAATCGTGTATCTACCGTGTCCGAGCGTGGCGAATTTGCCGTTCGGGGGGGCATCATAGATGTATTTTCGCCTAGCCAGGACGAGCCGGTGCGTCTTGATTTTTTTGGTGATACCCTCGAATCTTTAAGGACATTTGATCCCGAAACCCAACGTTCATTGAAAACCATTCACAGCCTTGATTTTATGGCCGTGAGTGAAATCCTTCTGGACGAAGAGTCTATCAAGCGGTTTCGACAGGCGTATCTCGAATCTTTTGGCGCAGCGGGTGACGATCCTCTTTATGCAGCTATATCAAATGGCGTCCGCCGCCAGGGTATGGAGCATATGCTGCCACTATTTTATCCTCATCTCGACAGTGTGTTTGATTATCTGCCTTCTAATGTGCTGATTTTTATGGATGCGCTGGCCGACGCGGCTTTTGAAGAGCGTCAGGCAACTATTCAGGATGCCTATCAAAACCGTAAATCTGCCTCAGAGCAAAAAGGGGGCAGTTCTTACCGAGCACTGCCTCCAGAAAAACTTTATGTAAATGAGCGCGAATGGAAAAGTGCTCTGAAACGTTTCAGAATCCGTCGCTTTGAAGCCTTATATCGCGATGGCGATGCCATTATTGATGTGGGCGCCCGCGCAGGGCGGAGTTTTGCGCCCGAACGGCTCCAGGACAGTGTAAACCTGTTTGCCTCCGTCACGGATCACGCCAAATCGCAATCTAAAGCTGGCAAGCGTGTTATATTCGCCTCCTGGACCGATGGTTCATCGGAACGTCTATCAACCCTATTGAGTGATCATGGATTAGGGACGATAAGACAAGCCTTAAACTGGGCTGACGCTATGACGTTTGGTGTGGCGGGCACCAAGGCGAAACCCATACAAAGGGCGGTCTTGCCGCTCGATCAAGGTTTTGAAACTGAAAATCTGGTTATCATTTCTGAAACAGATATCTTAGGTGATCGTTTAGCTCGTCCCCGTAAAAGACGAAGAGCAAACAATTTTTTAGCCGAAGCTTCTGCCCTGTCTCAAGGCGATCTGGTGGTTCACATCGAACATGGTATCGGACGCTATGATGGCTTAAAAACTTTGACGGTTGATCATGCGCCTCACGACTGTCTGGAGTTGCAGTATGCCAGCGATGCAAAACTATATCTTCCGGTAGAGAATATTGATCTTCTGACACGGTATGGCGCTGATAGCGACAGTGCACAGCTTGACCGCTTAGGGTCAGCAAGTTGGCAGGCGCGTAAAACCAAAGCCAAGGATCGGCTACGGGAAATGGCCGATGGCCTTATCCAGCTTGCCGCCGCTCGTGCGCTCAAAGTTGGGGTCCAGATTGACCCGCCATCAGGTCTTTATGATGAATTCTGCGCTCAATTTCCATACGAAGAAACCGAAGATCAACTGGGGGCGATTGCGGATGTTCTGGAAGACTTAGCCAAAGGTCAGCCGATGGATCGGCTGATCTGTGGCGATGTCGGCTTTGGAAAAACAGAGGTTGCGCTCAGAGCGGCTTTCGTCGTGGCTATGTCCGGGCAGCAGGTGGCCATTGTATGTCCGACCACGCTCCTGGCGCGACAGCATTATAAAACCTTCACGCAACGTTTTCAGGGCTGGCCTATCCGCGTCCGCCATCTATCAAGGATGGTGACCCGTAAAGAAGCTGATGAAACACGCGAAGGCCTTAAAAATGGTGAGATCGAAATCGTTATCGGCACACATGCCCTTTTGTCAGAGCAAGTTAAGTTCAAAGACTTAGGCATTGTAATTGTTGATGAAGAGCAACACTTTGGGGTTAAGCACAAAGAGAAGCTGAAATCCTTCCGGTCCGATGTTCATATGTTATCTCTGTCCGCAACCCCCATCCCACGTACTCTGCAAATGGCCCTGTCCGGCATTCGGGAAATGTCGATTATAGCCACCCCGCCTGTGGATAGATTGGCTGTGCGCACCTACGTGCTGCCATTCGATCAGGTCTCAATCCGGGAAGCCTTATTACGTGAAAAATACCGTGGCGGTCAGGCCTACTATGTCGTGCCAAGATTGAGTGATCTGGTCGACGTTCAGGCGTTTTTGCGTGAGCAGGTGCCGGAAATTAAATTCATAGTCGGTCATGGCCAATTGTCACCCACCCAGCTCGAAGATGTCATGTCTGCCTTCTATGAAGGGCAATATGATGTGCTGGTTTCGACCACTATCGTGGAATCAGGACTGGATGTTCCAACCGCAAATACTCTGATTGTTCACCGGGCTGATATGTTTGGTTTGGCGCAGCTTTACCAGATACGCGGTCGCGTCGGCAGATCTAAAACCCGCGCCTATGCTTATCTTACAACGCAGCAGAATAAACCCTTAAGTACCGCATCAGAAAAGCGCCTTAAGGTTCTACAATCACTGGATAATTTAGGCGCAGGATTTCAACTGGCCAGCCATGATCTGGATATACGTGGCGGCGGAAATTTGCTGGGTAACGAACAATCTGGACACATTCGGGAGATCGGGGTCGAGCTGTACCAGCAGATGCTGGAAGATGCAGTGGCTGAGCTTAAAACAAAAAGCGAGGTCACAAACGATGCCCGTGGCTGGTCGCCACAGATCAATGCTGGCGCCGCCATTATGATCCCTGAAAATTATATTCCTGATCTGAATATTCGTCTGTCCCTATACCGGCGCGTATCCGATGCAGAAAAGCTGGAGGACCGCGAAGCGTTGGCGGCTGAGTTGATTGATCGCTTCGGCCCGATTCCGGAAGAAGCCGAGCAACTCTTGAAAGTTGTCGGGATTAAAGGGCTATGTCGCCAGGCCAATGTAGCCAAAATAGATGTAGGCCCAAAAGGCGGGGTCATTACGTTCCGAAATGATCAATTTGAAAATCCGATGGGCCTTATCAAACTTATCCAGTCGCGCCCCAATGACTGGAAGTTAAGACCAGATCAGAAATTACTGGTTAAGGGTGAGTGGGACACCGGGGTCGCGCGACTGCAAGCCGCGGAAAAGATAATGAAGGAACTGGCCGGTTTGGCCGCTTAAATGGCTTCCTGGCGTTGATTGACAGCGGCTGCGGCCCTCATAAGCGCCGCCGCAGCCGGCTCATTAGGTAACAGCTCAGCCACCCCCACATCAAATTCAACGATGAAGGGAGATTTCCCGCTACCGGCTTCAAAAGCTGTGCATCCAATAACGGCAGCAATACGTTCACCGACGCTTTGGGCAGCAGCAAACGTCGTGGCGGGAAGGGCGAGCGCAAAAACCTCTGGTGATAAACGCCCGGCCGTATCTTCGGCTCGCACAAGGCGGGAAATCATAGAGCCGATTTGCGGCATGGCTCGCTCCAGCGCTTTACGCGATCGAGCTGCCGTAATATCCGGCGTTTCGGCGATTTTAAGTACGCACACACTTAAAGGCCTGTTTCGCTCAGAGGCCGCCCGTGACAGCCGAGCCAGATGCCCTGCGAACAAGTCACGGCTGAACAAGCCGGTGCCCTTGTCCATCTTTGGACCGTTCCGGAGACTTTCGAGCGCTTTCCTGATGGTAAACTGGCGTCTGTAGGCTTTAGCCAGGCGTAAAATGCGATCTGCTATTTCCGTTTCAGGAGTTTCCGGGAAGGATATGTCGCTTACACCCCGCAAGTAAGCGTCCCCCATATCGATCTCGACCGTCTTTTGCAGTCTCAAAAAAATAGGCGTGTGATAGAGCCGTGTATTGCGACGCATGCCAGCCGCAACTGCGAGTGCTTCTGCGGGCGTCTTGCCGCCCCACAAAACAACCGTGTCAAACTCTGCATCATGAAGGAAATCAAAGGCGCTGTAACTCGAAAAGGCCCCGACAACATCAGCGCCATAGCCGCGCAATGTATTCATCAACGCCAGGAATTCAGGATCAGGATCCCCCACCGATAAGATGCGTAAGCCTGTTTCCAAACCTAGAGATTCAAGTGACGGCATCTTTAAATCCGTAAAGGTTTCCCGTCGCAGATCGTATTCTTCTTCGGCCACATTTGCCCGCACCATATGTTCCAGACGGAGCATGATCTGATGGGGGTGAGCGCTGGAATTGAACACCATGTCCCACCCTGCGGGGACATCGTATTGTGTATTATCACTGACCAAAATTATTGGCAGACGGCGCGGCTGACAAGCGTTGCGTAAATCAAAAACCAAATCGGCAGATGTTGCGGGATGATCAGCATCGATCAGTACAGCTTCAATCTGCAGATCGGCTATAGCGGCTGCGGCAGCACGTTCGTGGGTGGCCGTAATGGTGCGCCACCCCAGACGATCAAGCTCGTCGCCAAGGCGTGAAGGCCAGTCTTCGTTCCGGCTCAGGATGAGGAGGCGCGCATTCAGCGTCACTTTAAACCTCTGCAGAATCTGTACGCAAATTACCAAGTTCACTGATTCTTATACAGAACTTATGGTTATAAGATAGGGCCTAATCTTTCTGGCGAGCGGCAACTACAAACGCCCAAAACTTATCTAATTTATGAGTTGATTTAATTATGTAATTATTTTTCATACAAAAATGCGGTACATCAACAATGGCCATAGGATCGTCAGCCCACAAGGTCGCATTGGCTCCTGCAGGCAATGTTTCCATGAATTTTCTAAGCTTAAGCGTCGGTACGGGGCAGCGATAGCCGCGCGCATCAATCAGATGGTCTGGTTTTATCATCTATGCCGCCTTTTTGTGGCGGCTACTTAACACGTCACATGTGAAATAAAAACCGCGCCATTATGGCGCGGCTTCATTTATTTTACAGCTTTGATGGCTTCGGCATGAGCTTTTATAAGCGCTTGCGTGCTCGCATCAGTGTTGAATACGCTATACCATCCTTGAGGTTCGTGCGGCGGGTCCCCTACATAAGCCGTTTCGCCACGTCGCATGTGGTAATCTTTATTCAGCGCGCGTCCGGCGCCACCCCACGCCCAGAAATTCGACCCCATAACAGGCCCCTGCGTTTTCACAGCCGTTTCAACGGCATCATAGATCATGCTATAAAACTTATCTTTCCAGATGGTTGGCGTACCAGGTTCATAGGCCACATCATCACGAGGGAAACCGAACTCTTCAAACACAAGCGGCTTTTTGATTTTTTCGGCCATAGCAATATGATCATCGATATATTTGCGAACCTTGGCTTCACCAGCCGCAAATGTGCCCGGCAAATCCTTACCGTCGACCCATGACCAGTTCTGAGGCCATATATGCGCCGTCAGGTAGTCGATGTCCTTATGAGCATCTATGACAAATTGCTCATTACCAACGGCCCCCATCAAGCCCTCATGCCCTAAAGAAACGAGATGGTTTTTATCAAGGCTGCGGATCAAATTTGTGGTCTGGGTTATCCATTGCAGATAAACCGGCATATTTTTAGCCGCCACTTCCGGCCCTCCACCGGGCCGCGGTTCGTTTGACAATTGCCACGACATAATGGTCGGATCATCAATATAAGCTGTTTTTGTCACTGAATTGGTGCGCGACACCAGCATTCGCACATAATCATGATAAAGCCCTACGGCTACCTTATCAGAGTAGAATTGTGAGGCGTAATCTGCAAATGCCGGCCAGGGATATTTAGGGTCGCCGTTATTGATGAATTTACCTGTAGTATAATCCAGATACGCCATCATGCCGCCAGACCATTCCCAAAAATTGGTCAGGTAAAGCACAGCCTTCATGTCACGCTTAGCCATTTCAGCTAAGAGGAAATCAAGACCGTTCAGAAGATCTTGATTGTAAACGCCTTTGTTTTTAGAACTAAAAGCTGGATCCAGTGAGTTATTAATTAGCGAAAGTTCAGACGAAGCCAGAACGCGCAGGTTTGTAACACCCAGTCCTTTTAGATCATCTAACTCTTTCAACAAACGCTCACGGTTACCAAACGCTGCGGGTGCTCCCAAATAGGCACCGTACCAAATATTGGCCCCCACAAAACGGTATGTCAGGCCTTTGTGCTTGAAGTGAAGCCCCTCAACCGTGACGAAATCATTGGCAGGCAATGCCGTCGCCTTGGTCGTGCACGCCGAAGCCATCAAGGCGACACCTGCTGCACCGGCAATAAGACTGCGCCGCGACATTTCAACCATATTTTCCTCCTGTCATTTTTTAAGGCTTAAACCGCCTGCATTGCCCAAACCCATAGCGCAGATTAAATAAAATTGAAATATTTAATTTCATGCAACGTGGAGGCACAATTTACCATCCGAAATGCTCATGCGCGCGTATATCTTATGTAACGACAACAAGGTGACCAATGCGCTTAATATTTTTGCTCTTCCCAGCCGTTTTAAGTTCATTCGGATTGATCGGATGTGTGAGTGCTCCCGTCACGACTCACACCACATTATCAGCCACACAAGATCTGTCTCCAGGTAAGGCAGGGCGCGCTCAAATCAAGGAAAAGCGTAATATCCCGCTGCTGAACACAGTATCAAAAGTCTATATTCATCCGACCAAATTGGCCATTGGTCAGCACACGCGCTACAGCTTATCTGATAAGGAGCGGAATATTGTTTTGAATGAGATTGAAGCTCAAATTTGCTTCGAGTTATCAGAACGATATGAGATTGTTTCAAACAAAGATGTAAGCTCTGCAGAGGTCTATTCTGCAGTTACCTGGTTTGAACCAACCGGAGCGGCGGCTTCTGGTGCCGCCGCGGTAGCAGGTCAATTTATTCCGGGCCCTATTGGATTAAGGTTACCTGGCTCACTGGGAGGGCTGGGCGCGGAAGCTGAAATGATTAAGGATGGCTCACAAATAGCGGCTATAGTCTGGGCGCGCAGAGCTCAGGCTATTGGTACTGACACACCGTCTTTGTCACGTCTGGGCGATGCGTTGCAATTTGCAGAACCGTTTGCTGATGAGGCAGCGCGCATTATGTCCCCGGATCCACTACCGCCCAAGCGTGAGTATACTAAGCATACCGATCCATGTGCACAGTATGGCGGGCGTATAGATGGCAGAGGCTTCGTCACAAAAGCAATCACAGGACTTTACAACCCAACCCAAAGAAGCGACACACAAGACGAAACAGATAAATGAGTAACTGAAGCGTTGGGAATACGGCGGTATATCTGATATGAGGCTGTACCTTCCTATATCAGCCTCAAATATTTTATGCTTGATAACTTTATCGATCCCTTTATCCACGGTTTAAACCTATTAGGCACCGCAGTTTTTGCCATAAGTGGTGCCTTAGTTGCCGCACGCAAACGATTGGATATTATAAGCTTTATATTAATAGCAACGGTTACGGCGGTCGGCGGAGGCACGCTGCGAGATCTGTTATTGGGTATTAGTCCGATCGGATGGGTAGGGGCGCCGCACATCCTCTGGCTGTGCATTGGAAGCGCCGTTACAACCTATTTCGCCGCGCATCTGATTGAGCCTCGGTACAAGCTTCTCCTGTGGGCAGATGCTGCGGGTATGGCCTTGTTCGCCGTTGTCGGGGCTGAAATTGCACTTGCTAATGGCACATCAGGGATTGTGGCTGTGGGCATGGGTGTAATGACCGCCACCTTCGGAGGAATCATAAGGGATGTTTTATGTCAGGAAACATCCCTCGTGCTGCAACAGGAAATCTATGCAACCGCGGCACTCATTGGCGCTTTGAGTTATGTTTTAATGACGATGGTACTGCATATCGATCGCCCGTTTGCTGTGCTTATAGCGTTTGCGGCCGGCTTCATTATCCGAGGTCTGGCTATTGTCTACCGATTGTCACTGCCCATTTATGGCCGCAACGACACCGCTTCAGGCGCTTAGTAGTGACGGTTGCTTAGTTGGGCGAACCTTAGAGAGTTTGTCAGCAAGACGCGTCGGTTCAGGCAGTTTGAAGCGCGTCAAACATCTAAGCGTAATGTCGACAGCCGTTTTCATGCTTAATCGGTGCCCCGGCGATATGAATAGGGGATTGACCTCATCCTTACTGCGCAGCACCACCCCAATCTGCTCACCGCTGGCCATCAGAGCGGATTGCTCTCCCTTATGTGGACCCGGCATGTCATAACGCCCGGTCAGGCGTGACTTGGCAACACCTATGGCGGGCTTATTCAGCAGTACACCAAGATGCGCCGCAATGCCCATACGGCGAGGATGAGCTATACCCTGACCATCCACCATAAACAGGTCTGGACGCGTTACCAGACCATCCAGTGCGTCCAGGACTGCGGGGATTTCCCTGAACGCCAGCAACCCCGGTATATAAGGAAAATCAACCGGTACAGAGGCTTCCACAGCTTCGATAGGCCTTAGATCCTCGATCGACATGGTGACGATTGATGCGTGCGCCAGCCCGTTTTCAATATCATACCCAACATCGACGCCGGCTATGGTTTCAAGAGTGTCAAAATCATCAAACAAGCGAATTTCACGGCGCAACTTCTCTTGAATTGCCCGCGCTTCGCTTTCTGATTTTGGCATGTAAAAACGATGCATGAGCTTAATGGTAGGCGAGGCTCTTATAAAAAATCGATATAGCTTGCAGGCTTAATGGGGCTGAGGTCTGACTGCAATTTCATTAAAAGGGAATTCAGAAAACCCATTTTACCTCATACTTACCTAAAGGCGTCTAGTAAGATTTTTACCTTGTAGCTATGGTGACATCCTGCTCAATATACGGATGATCGTAAAAGCAGTGCGACGCCTTCGACACACAAAGGTGATCCTGACGCCTATTCAAAATCAGCCCAAAAAGCAAAATCAATCAAAAATAGCTTTGCATTCCGGGACAGGGGAGAGGGGGCCGTCACCTGATAGCCAGGCCTTTACATTGGCAACAACAAGCTCTGCCATATCCTTACGGGTTCTAAGTGTTGCCGAACCAATATGTGGCAACAGCACCGAATTATCTGATGAAACAAGCACATCAGGTACGTTCGGTTCATCCGCGAAAACATCAAGTCCGGCGGCAAGGATGGTTTTGTTCGCTAACGCATCGGCAAGGGCAACCTCATTAACAAGACTGCCCCGTGCGATATTCACGAGAATGCCATTCGCTCCCAGCGCCTCAAGAATTGGCCCATCGATCATATTCCGCGTAGCGGACGATGCAGGTGCCGAAACCAACAACACATCGCATGCTATCGCCATAGCCTTAAGGTCACTAAAATATTTATAGCGGACATCCGTTTGAGGATGCCGCCCGTGATACAGAATCGACACCCCGAAAGCTTCTGCGCGGCGAGCGATAGCCCTGCCTATGCGACCAAGACCCACTATGCCCAGTGTCCGCCCCTGTAGCGATGACGACAGAGGGAAGGGGGCCGCCGCCCACTCTCCTTGACGTACAAATCGGTCGGCTTGGGGGATACGCCGCACCGTCGCCAGCAAAAGTCCCATAGCCAGGTCGGCCACGTCTTCAGTCAGAACGTCTGGCGTATGGGTCACTATGATACCATGCCGGCCAGCCCACGACGCATCGATATTATCATAGCCAACACCGTGGTGCGAGATTAGCCTAAGCTGCGGAAAACGCTTCATATATTCAGCATCAATGAGTGTGCGGGCACTACAATTTATAATGCCCCTGACTTCCGCTGATATGTCTTCGATGGTCAGATGCGGCTGATCAGTTTTCCACGGGTCTACAATGCGTACCCATTCACCACTAAATGAGCGCTCAAGTGCGTTTGAAACAAATCTAGTCGGTGGAGACGACAGCAATATTACATTATCGGCCATCCAATAAGCTTACGCGATCAGAGCCACATCTTGAATAAAAAAGTGCCCGACGGATACGGGCACTTTTCTAAACAATTTTCAGTAACGATCGCGATCGTTGCCATGACGATGGCGGCCATCCCATCTTTCGTCGCGTCCGTTATGACGAACATAATAGCTGTTATAGTTGGGACGTTCCGTAAAATAGACAGTCCTGTAACCATCCGGCGGAGAATCCGGCTCATAGTAACCGCGATCATATACGTAATATCTGCTGTTAAGGCAGTTCGCACGCGCTGTTTCTTTTTGATCTTTCGCAATTTTATTGCCGATGGCGCCGCCAACAATAGCCCCCAGAATACCACCTTCAGTTTTTGCACCTTTAGCGGCGACGCCAGAGCCAACGGCAGCGCCCGCAACGGCCCCAATAACAGTGCCTTTGGTTCGGGCATTGCTATTTTTCTGGTAGCAATAACCATCATAGTTTTGAGCTTGTGCTATTGAAGGCGCTACAAACAGACCCAATCCCAAGGCCACAGCCACAAACAGGGGGGCAGATTTTTTAGCTGTAAAAGATTCTGACGGGTTCGAGCTAAACATGGAAACCTCACTTAATATCAAGCGTCCGCAAGGTCGATATGACCTAAATCGTGCACTAATTTAGCACCTTCGAAGTTGAACGGTGGCTGACGAAGTTGAACGGTGGCTGAATGAATTGTGCCAAATTATTGATTTTAAAATAAGGTTTCCATAAGCCAACCATGAGCAAAAGATAAGATCATCAGGCGTAGCAACATTGCAGAAAAATCCCGCATAATATATATTATGGGAAATTAATGAAATAGGGTTCTTATTCTACAGAGGTATTTCTACGGTCAGCCCGTCATAAGCCGGCTCGACATGACGCGGCAAAATCGCTTTTAATGCCGTATAATCCAGATCTTGGTGCAAGTTAGTCAAAATAGCACGTTCGGGCTTTACACGCTCAATCCAACCTAATGTCTTTTCGACATGAGAATGTGTTGAATGCGGCTTTAGGCGCAGCGCATCGACGATCCAAAGTTTAAGGCCCTTAAGGTGCTCGAAATATTCATCGCTGATATCTGATACATCGCTTGAATACGCCACATCACCGATCCTGTATCCGACCGATTTAATCGGGCCGTGTTCCTGTTCAAAAGTTTTGACAGGTACAGCTCCGCCATTTCCCATAATCTGCCACTCTACGCCGTGTGGAGGGATAATATTCGGCGTGCAAATCGGCGGATATCCAAACTTGCCCGTAAATACGTACTCAAATCGCCTAAACAGCCCGTCATAGGTCGCCCGGTCCATATAACCGTCAATATTACGCTGATTGGCCATCGCGAAAAAGCGCATGTCGTCAATACCATGCGTTTGATCTGCATGATCATGAGTCCATAAAATGGCATCTAAATGCCTTATCCCAGCCCTTAGAACCTGCTCACGAAATTCAGGTGCTGTATCAATCACAATCTGGGTTTGTATGTCCGGTGCATTGTCATCATACACACAAGCAGCCGCACTGCACCGGGATCGCCGATTCTTTGGATTTGCAGGATCACAGGCTCCCCAATAGCCGTCGACCCTTGGCACGCCACTTGAGCAACCTGATCCAAGTACAACAATTTTAAGAATTTTTGTCATCAGGTAATAGGTTTAGGAATACGGTCAAACAGTTCAAAAAAAGCAGCATCCGTTAACGCCTTCGTTTCATCAAGGCTCCAACCGCGTATATCTGCAAGTTTATCATAGACATGGGTTACACAGGCGGGTTCATTACGTCTGCCGCGCCACGGCACCGGTGCCAAATACGGGCAGTCCGTCTCAACGATTATACGGTCTTTTGGCATATTTTTGATGATGTCACGCACATCCTGCGCCGCCTTAAACGTCGCAATGCCAGAAACCGAAAACCAGGCACCAATATCTGCCGCTCTACGGGCCAGATCAGGGCCGCTCG
Source organism: Asticcacaulis machinosus (assembly GCF_028550435.1). Classification (GTDB taxonomy): domain Bacteria; phylum Pseudomonadota; class Alphaproteobacteria; order Caulobacterales; family Caulobacteraceae; genus Asticcacaulis; species Asticcacaulis machinosus. Next base: position 383,798 of record NZ_JAQQKV010000001.1, read on the forward strand.
TGTAGCAATGCAGCAGGAATTTAAATTCACCATTGCGGTGCTCAGAATGTAAAATATCCCACATTTCTGCGTCGGCTTCACGTGTATGAACCACTAACGCAAGCCCGCTTTCACGCGCGGCCTGAATATGGGTGCGAAATACCTTCGCCTGAATGTCACGCGGACTATAGTCGTAATGGAAATCAAGCCCGCACTCCCCTATTCCCACAACCTTTGGACGCTTGGCCAACGATAAAAGACCGTCCACAGTGATGCCAGGATCTTCTTTGGCTTCGTGCGGATGGGTGCCTACCGTTGCCCAAATATCATCGTAAGCTTCGGCTACTGCATAACAGGCATTAAAATTAGACACCCTGTCGCAAATATTGACCATAAGTCGAACGCCGGCGGCACGCGCGCGGCCTATAACTTCATCGCGGTCCTCTTCATATTGAGCGGCATGGAGATTCACGTGGCTATCGATATACATAGTCAGGCAATCTCTCTGATATCACGGCACAATGACCAGAAATACTCACCACGGTCCAAATTTACAGCTTCAGTTTCCGCAGTCACCACGCTCAGGCGAGCCCACAAATCCGCCCATTGCCGGGCCCGCCCATATGGGTGGCTGCTCAAGGCCCGTTCACGCACCTGCTCACACAAGACATCCATAAACAGGCCGAATTTTTTAACGCCATCAGATTTGGCCGAACTGGTTTTGAACTCAGTCGCATAACGGATAAGCTCTGCACGTGGCGGAGGGGATGATGACAAAATCCGCCCCGCCAGATTATCCATGTCAAGCGCCTTGTCCTGCCATAGTTTTACGGCCTTTCCAGGCGACCCCTTAGCCATTGAAATCAGGCGATCAAGGTCATCGCCTCTCGCATCTACATTCGGCTCGACAAAGGCACGTACAGCTTCATCCTGCCATGGCGCAAACGTCAGGCGACGGCACCGTGAACGGATCGTCGCCAGCAATTTTCCGGGAGAATGCGATACCAAAAACAGGATTCCACGCTCAGGTGGCTCCTCAAGAATTTTCAATAACGCATTGGCTGAGTTAATATTTAAATCATCAACAGAATCGATAATGGCCACACGATAAGCCGATCGTGACGGGGCTTTGGAAAAAAAAGTCCCTACGTCGCGAATAGCTTCAACCGTAATATTCTTTTTTAGCTTACCGCTATCATTGGTCTCACGCTCAAGTGCCAGCATGTCCGGATGAGATTGCGCAGCAATCAATTTTGCATCAGCGTCTCGATGTGAAATACCTAAAAGCCCTAATGATGGATCACGATCATTGCCCATCAAAAACCGGGCTGTGCGATAGGCAAACGTCGCCTTACCCACCCCTTGGGGCCCGCATAACAACCACGCATGGTGCAACCGACCACGCCCAAACGCATCCAGAAATGCACGCTCCGCCGCCTCGTTATGAATGTAATCATAGGTATCGCGCGGGTGTGTAGTAGTTGCGTTTATTTCCATGTTACGCCCCCCTCAATTCAGGGAAATGCGTTGATGCAATTGACCATATATCTGAGGAAATAAGCTCAATTGACTGATCTGCATCGATAATTTTATATCTTTCTGGTGCCATAGCCGCACGTTTCAAAAAGCCTTGGCGTAACCTTTCATGAAACGCCAGTCCCTTGGCTTCAAAACGATCTTCGTCGCCACCACGCCCTTTAGCGCGTGCCAGGCCAGCCTCAACCGGCATGTCCATAATCAGCACCAGATCGGGCTGACTATCCCCCACCACAGCCTTATCTATCTGTTCAATAAATTCAGGCGATATGCCACCGCCGGCGCCTTGGTAAGCGCGCGTTGAATCGGCAAACCGATCACAAACCACCCAGGCGCCGCGATCCAGCGCCGGCCGAATGACTTTTTCGAGGTGGTCCGCGCGTGAGGCGTACATCATAAGCGCTTCAGATACCGGTGACCAGCGCGTGGCATCGCCCTTAACCAGCAGATCCCGCAAAGCTTCTGCTCCTGGTGATCCGCCCGGTTCGCGGGTTTGCACAACCTCTAAACCCTGATCGCGCAAACGCTTGACCAAAATCTTGACCTGAGTGGACTTCCCCGCCCCCTCACCGCCTTCGAATGTAATAAATTTTCCACGCATGGCCGGAACTTAATCGGCAATTCGGCAGTTTTCTCAAGCCTTAAAATCTATTCCCGGCGTAAAGCCGCATCAAAAAAGCCTTCGGACAGCGCCTTTTGTCGCGCATGTTCGGCTTTGTCGGCGCCGTCAAAAGGCCCCATAGATACGACGTAGAGGCCATCCTTGCGTTCAATGGAAACCTGATCCAGACATTCTTTGGCGCGATAGGCATTTTCACGCACCGCGAAGCTACCCAGCAAAACCAGATAGCGTTCCTCATCATTACGGCGGGCGATCGAAGAGTTGGAAGCGTTGCGCCCGGCAGGCCCTAAAAATGTGACCTTAACCTTGGCGATGCCTGGCCCTAAAACGCCTAGTTCCCGCGCGGCCCCTTTCGACAGATCAATCAGGCGGCCGTCAATAAACGGCCCGCGATCATTGACGCGCAGCACCATAGATTTGCCGGTATCGAGGTTTTTAACCTCTACAATTGACGGCAAAGGCAGGGTTTTATGGGCCGCAGAAATAGCATCCGGATTGAAATATTCGCCGTTAGCCGTTGTGGAATTAGGCGATTCTGAACCGTACCAGGAGGCCGTGCCCACCCAACTGTCGCCTTTATCGGGGATGGAGGGTTTATAGGTTTTTCCGCGGATGGTGTAAGGTCGCAGCGTGCCGGAGTGATAGGTGCCGCCCGTCGCGACCGGCGGGTCTTTGTCTATTTTATAGCGCGGACCGGCGCAGGCGCTCATCAGCGCAAAACAGATGATTGCCCCCACCCACAACATGTGGCGGGCGGCGGTTTTAAGCCACTCTGAACGCCTGACCTTGCCCATGTCCGAATATATCGCCATGCCCTGCCCTACGCACTACACATTGAAGTAAAGGCGCGGCATTTTGCAGCGCTTGTGCATAATTTAGCGAAAATGAGAAAAATCTTAGTTAACGACTTGGATTTACGAAAAAGTCGGGTTAAGACCCCAAACCACCCTCGTGCGGACAGATGGCCGAGTGGTTTAAGGCAGCGGTCTTGAAAACCGCCGTAGGTGGAAGCCTACCGTGAGTTCGAATCTCACTCTGTCCGCCACTTCATAGAAAAGGCCCCTACTTAGGGGCCTTTTCTATGAAGTGCTGAGTGTGGACTTGAACTCACGGAAAAAGCGAGTTCGTAAACCGGAGCGCCTTAGCGCGCAGGTTTCGGCGCAGCGAAGCGCAGCCAATCTCACTCTGCCTTCAAATTTTCTTTATATATTTTTATGAGTTACGCATTCGGCATCCTGAACGTAGTCAGGATTGTTTCATCACGCCACTTTGCGTAGCCTAAAAATACGTAACAAGCAGTTCTTAAAGGCCCATCGTAATCACAGCCCAGTTGTCTATAATCGAGTGAACGCGCTAAGGTGGCGGCGCGTGGGAGATGAATATGCCAGAGCTTAGTGGATACAAAATTATCAGAGCGGACGAGATCGACCACCAAGCGGATATTGCGGAACAGAGCGCCAAATTTCCCGGTGCGCTTTATGGCGATGCCAGGTTGTTACGTGCAGGGCTGGACGAGGAATTTGAAACTTCGCTGACCGGCTCAGAAGAGACCATTCAAAAGTTCCTGGCGGCCAATCCCTATCTGCTACAATACGTCATTCCCAATTCCGGTCATCACGGAACATGGGTTTTCCCAAAGAAAATGATAAGAACAAAAAGAACCGACGGAACTCCGGGCCTAATACCTGACTATCTGGTGGCGACCCAAAGCTCTTTAGGATACCACTGGCACATTGTTGAACTTAAGTTGGCGTCGGTGCAGTTTGCAAAAGCTTATGGCAAGTCATATTCGCGAGATGCTACCGAAGGCATTGCTCAGTGCGCTACCTACATATCGCATTTCACCAACTATATCGAAACCGTACGATCGAACATCGGTGTGACTGAGTTAATCACCCCAAAGAACGCTATTCTGCTAATGGGCGATGCAAGAAACGAGACGGAAGAGCAGCGAATTTCCAGAAGCGAGTTTTGCGACCTTGCACCGCGAATGATCGTTGCTTCGTATGACCGAATCCGGCGGGGACTTGCGAACGATCTTCGCGGACGAATGTGAGTATGTGAGTCTTAGGCGCCCCAACAGGACAATTTACGAGCGTCCAACAGAAGTACCTCATCCACATCAAATATCCCCGCCCACAAATCCCGCGCTTGCCAGAGGCCGCGACTCTGGCAAACATCGTCCCTCACATTGCGCAGGGGCCTGACATGACATTTAAATGCGACACACCCTTATCTGATTTGCCGGAAACCAGCCGTATCCAGATCCGGTGCACCAAATGCAAATCCATGCGTCAAACCACACCGCGCGACCTGATGCGCGTGGGCCGCTTTAGCGCACACCTTAAGCTGGCCCAACTGGAAGACGCTTTTGAATGTGACCGCGCGGCGTGCCGCAGTCCTGTGACCTTTACCTCATTCGGCGGGCTAAACGCTGTCAGCGCCTGATGGCATCAAACATTTGTGATTGGCCAAATCATTCAAAATGAACAATGTTCAGGCGCAATAACTAGGCCGGGGAAATGCCTTTGTCTGAATCTGCGCACACGCCGACACCCAATGCGTCTCAAGTCTCTGCCGGACATCTGCTGGCTTTTATCGGCCCGTGCCTGCCGTTCGCGGCCTTGGGATTGCCGCTGGCGGTCATACTGTCCGAATATTATGTCAGCGAAATTGGCCTAAATCTCGGCGTCGTAGGGCTTGTATTCATGTCTGTGCGGCTGGTCGACATTTTCGTCGACCCCATCGTCGGCTGGGCGATGGATAAGACCCGCACACGGTTCGGCCGCTTCAAGCTGTGGATGGCGATCTGCCTACCGATTTTGTTTGTCAGTACCGGGTTTATCTTTCTGGCACCCACCGGCGTATCACCGCTATATTTATGGGTATGGCTTCTGGTCATCTATATCGGATTCTCGATTGCAACTCTGTCACAAGCCAGTTGGGGGGCAGTGCTATCCAGTGATTACAATGAGCGCACTAAAGTCTTTGCCTGGTGGCAGATGGCCAACATCGTCGGTATCATCGCGGTTTTGTTGATACCCGTTATTGTTCAGTCGGTTTTCCACGAAAGCTACCGATTGGCAGTGCAATATATGGGCATCTTCATCATGGTGCTTTTGCCGGTCATGATCGGCCTTGCGCTATGGATTGTGCCGGAGAAACTATCCGATACGCCGGCGCATAATGTGCGGATAAGCGATTACTTTCGCATGTTGAAACGCCCCAATGTCGTTCGCGTGCTACTGGCCGATCTGTGGCTGGGCCTTGCGCCAGGCATCATGGGCGCGCTGTTTTTCTTTTATTTCATGCAGACAAAGGGGCTGTCGCGCGAACAATGCTCGATCAGCATGTTCCTCTATTTCGTGGCAGGCCTTGTCGGGGCACCTCTGTGGACTTGGGCATCCAAGAAATACAATAAACATAAGACGCTGATCATATCCGCGCTGATTTTTGCGGGCATCTATGCCCTCTTAGGGTTTTTGCCCGCCAATAATTTCCCGCTCGCCGCGTTTTTGGTGTTTCTGGCCGGCATCCCTTATGCCGCATCGCTTTTACTGACCCGCGCGCTGATGGCTGACATTGGTGACGAAGTGCTGGCCGAAAGCGGTCAGGATCATAAGGGCGCGTTGATGTCGATCCTGTCGGCCACAACCAAGCTGGGCTATGCGTTTTCGGTTTTGACCATGTCAGCCTTGGCGGTTTTAGGATTTGACAATAAGGCCGCACAAAATAGTCCCGAAGCCCTGATGTGGGTGCAGGTTTTCTTTGTCGGCCTGCCGGTCATTTTCCTTTTACTTGGCGCATGGGCTATGAAATCCTATGACCTGACACCTGAGCGGTTCGCCCAGATTCAGGCAAAGCTCAAGCAGCAAGGATTGGCCCCAAATGACCCAGCACACTCAACCGGCTCCTAACCGTGCAGCGATTGACGATCTGCTGGAGGTAATGAACCGGCTGCGCGCCAAGGACGGAGGCTGCCCCTGGGATCTGGAACAGACCTTTGAAACAATTGCCCCCTATACAATCGAAGAAGCCTATGAAGTCGCCGATGCCATAGAGCGTAAGGACATGCGCGACCTCAAGGAAGAACTTGGCGACTTGCTGTTTCAGGTCGTTTTTCATGGCCATATTGCCAAAGAACAGGGACTTTTTGACTTTGACGATATCGCGCGCGCGATGACCGAAAAATTGATCCGCCGTCATCCCCATGTATTTGGTGATGAAGCTGGGCGCACTGCCGATGAGCAAACGGCAGCCTGGGAAATCATAAAGGCCGAGGAGCGCAAATCTAAATCAAAGCACGGCATACTGGATGATGTTCCAGTCGGGTTGCCCGCCCTTACCCGCGCGGCCAAGTTAACGAAGCGGGCAGCGCGCGTCGGTTTCGATTGGCCAAGTCTTGGCGAGGTTTTGGACAAACTTGATGAGGAAACTCAAGAATTAAAAGCGGAAATTGAGGTCGGCAATTTGGAAAATGCCAAGGCTGAGTTAGGCGATTTATTATTTGTCATGGCGAATTTAGCCCGTAAACTTGATGTAGAGCCTGAAGATGCTCTGCGCGGGACTAATGCCAAATTTGTCCGCCGGTTTTCGAGCATTGAAGCAGCTTTGGCCGCGCACGGGCGCACACCTGATCAGTCCAGCCTCGAAGAAATGGACAGGCTGTGGAATGACGCCAAGGCTGCGGAGCGGGTCATGCCGGGATAGGGCCTAACGGCCAAACCCTTGTCGTTTGCAATCAGAATCATTTATAGCTTTCTTATCGCAAGCAATGGCTCTGACATGATTAAATCCGCCTCAAAAGAAGTTTCCAGAACAGCTAGGAAAACGGCTGTAAAGGCGAGCAAAGCTCCCGTACGCGCCAAGACCAAATTGCCGGTCAAGGCCAAAGACCCCAGATCCCGCTGCGCTGTTAATCTGGCGCTGGAGGCTGTGGGCGATAGCTGGTCTTTACTAATCATCCGCGATCTGATGTTTAAGGGCCGCAAAAGCTTTCAGGCATTTCTGAATGCCGATGAGAAAATCGCCACCAATATCCTGACGGATCGCTTAAGTAAGCTGGAAGCTTGCGGCCTGATCTCACGCCAGATTGACCCCACAGATAAACGTAAAGTCATTTACGGCCTCACATTAAAAGGTGCGGATCTGGCCCCCGTACTGGTGGAGTTTATGGCCTGGTCGCATAAATACGAGATGACTGATACGCCGAAAGAGCTGCGACTGGAGATCGAAAAAAATAAATCTGCCTTCGCAACACGCACGATAAAAGGTCTTCAAACCCTGGCGCCAATCCAGAAGCCCGATAAAGCCGCGGCTAAACCTGCGGCATTTACCGATTTTTCGGACGAGACCCTTAGCCTGTTTTAAGCTTCGCCGGCCGTCATGCGTTCATAGCGCCCCAGAGCCTGATCCGACAGCTTGACGTGTAATTGGACACGCCCGTCATCATGATCAAAGCGATCCAACACACGGCCATTTTGGTAAACCCAAGCCATCAGGTTGCCTTGAGACGGTTTAAGCACGATATCAAGCTCGGTACCTTCCTCATCGACCTTTCGGGCAATAGATTGCAAAAGCGCATCAATACCCTCCCCCGTGATGGCCGAAACCATATACGGTTTCGTGCCGCCCTTATGGAGAATGGCGCGGGTGTGCAAAACGTCACGCATTTCTTCATCAATAAGATCAATCTTATTCCACACCTCAATCATGCGCGTCCGGTCGAGTTCGGGCAGTATCACTTTTAAAACTTGCTCGACATCCTGCCCCTGCGCCTCAGCCTCGGCGTTTGACATATCGCGCACATGCAGGATCAGATCAGCCTCGATCACTTCTTCGAGTGTTGCCCGGAACGCAGCCACCAACTCGTGCGGCAGGTCGGAAATAAAGCCCACTGTATCTGAAATGATCGCTGAACGGCCATTGGGCAGTTTGAGCGTTCGCAAGGTCGTATCCAGCGTGGCAAAGAGCATATCTTTCGCCAGCACCTCAGCCCGTGTCAGGTGGTTAAACAGCGTCGATTTGCCCGCATTGGTGTATCCGACCAGAGCAACCACGGGATACGGCACTTTTTTGCGCGCGGCTCTATGCAGAGTGCGCGTGCGGCGCACCTCTTCAAGTTCGCTTTTGAGCTGCTTGATCTTGTCAGCGATCATACGCCGGTCAAGTTCGATCTGAGTTTCGCCAGGCCCGCCGGTGGTGCCCGTCGCGCGCTGGCGCTCAAGGTGAGTCCAGGTTCGCACCAGCCTTGATTTCTCATACTCAAGTCGCGCCAGTTCGACCTGAAGCTTACCTTCATTCGTACGCGCGCGCCGTCCAAAGATTTCAAGAATCAGGCCCGTCCGGTCGATGACCTTGACGCCCCACTCCTTTTCCAGATTACGCTGCTGGATAGGCGTGAGGGCACCATTGACCACAACCAGATTGGCTTCAGTCTCTTCGCAAAGCTTACGTACATCATCCACCCGGCCCTGACCAAACAGAGTCGCTGCATTAAACTTACGCACACGCACACTGAGCGTACCCACGATTTCAAGATCAAGCGCAAGCGCTAAGCCCACGGCTTCTTCAAGCCGCGAGTCATCATATTTGCGTTCAATAGCCGCCTCTGTCTTTTTAGGAGAGGCGTGTGCCGAAACTTCAGGATCAACGACAACCGCGCGTTGAACATCGGGCGTGTGATCTACATATTTACCGGTCAAAAACGATCCTTATGCTCAAGGCAACCTTAAGCTTAGTCTTCGGAATCATCTTCTTGTTCATAAAGTTGAACGGGCGCCGCCGGCATTATGGTCGAAATCGCATGCTTATAAACTAGCTGCGACTGGCCGTCGCGACGAAGCAGAACACAGAAATTGTCAAACCAACTGACAATGCCCTGAAGCTTCACACCATTTATGAGGAAGATGGTCAAAGGGGTTTTGGTTTTACGAACACTGTTGAGAAACGTGTCCTGGAGATTTTGTTTTTTATCGTGGGACATTGGTTGGCCCTTCTCGTTGAATCCTGAGAGGCACATTACCCCTCACACAGACATAGATGTGTATCATATGCCAGATCACAAGCTAAGGGCAACTATTTACACGATAAATTTTTGATATCAAATTCCAGCGGTTTTAGTTGCCTGTTGAATATAGGCTTCCCGTAAGGATGTCGCCACAGGTCCCGGCTTGCCATCCGCAATCCTGTGGCCATCGATTTCAACTACAGGCATGACCAGACTGGTGGCGGCCGTAATAAAAACTTCTCTGGCGGCTAAGGTTTCAGCAACTGTAAACGCCTCTTCCCTGAGTTCGATGTCTGTCGTTTTCAGAATCTTCAATAGCTGTGCGCGTGTTATACCGGCCAGAATATTGGACTTAAGGCTGCGTGTGCGGATCACACCAGCATCATCAACAATATAGGCATTAGCAGAGCCGCCCTCGGTAATAAAATCATCCTTATCGACAAACAGGACATCAGAGGCTCCCGCATCTTTTGCGGCCTGCTTTGCCAGCACATTGGGGAGAAGCCCTACGGTCTTGATATCGCAGCGCCCCCAGCGAATATCCGGCTGAGTGATGACCTTGATGCCCATCCGGGCTTTGACAGCCGCTGCCTCACGATCGACAGCACGCGCCGTGATTACCAATGTAGGCTTCACACCTGCCGGAAAGAAATGATCGCGCGCAGCGACCCCACGGCTGACCTGAAGATAGACCATGCCTTCTTTGATGCGGTTGCGGCGAATGACTTCATAAAGCACGACCATAAGGGCCGCACGACTCATCGGCGCGTTAATACGTAAAGACTTAAGACTCCGGTCGAGGCGATCAAGGTGGCCTTGAGTATCCGCTAAACGTCCATCAAATACCGACCAGACTTCATATACGGCATCGGCAAACTGATAACCGCGATCTTCAATATGCACACAGGCATCGCCATGACGGATATAGCGGCCATCAACATAGGCAAAACGGGACATGCTCAGATATCCTCGTCCTCGACCCCACGAATATGGGCCAAGCCAAGACTTTTCAGTTTGCGGTGAAGTGCTGAGCGTTCCATGCCAATAAAATTGGCGGTGCGTGAGATATTACCGCCAAACCGAACGATCTGAGACGACAGGTATTCGCGCTCAAACACCTCACGTGCCTCTCTGAGTGGCAAGGCAATAATACGTTCTGGGCGAATGGCGCCGGCAACCGCCGATTCCACGACTTCGGACGGCAGCATATGTGCGGTTATAAGCTCGGCAGGATCGCCGGACGCCAAAATCAGCAACCGCTCTATATTGTTTCGCAACTGACGGACATTGCCTGGCCATTCATGCACCTGAAGCGTCGCCATAGCATCTTCACTCAGGGTGCGTTTGGGCAGTCCCTGCGCTGAGGCTATGCGCTCAATAAAATACTGCACCAGTTCGGCAATATCACTGCGACGTTCAGATAGGCCCGGCACACGCACCGGCACAACATTCAGGCGATGGAACAAATCTTCGCGGAACCTTCCAGCGCCAATTTCCTGCTGTAAATCCTTAGACGTAGAGGAAATGACCCTAACATCAACCTGAACGTCATTAACACCACCAACCCGAACAAAGCGCTGCTCAACCAAAACCCGCAGAATGCGGCTTTGCGACTCCATCGGCATGTCCGCGACTTCATCGAGGAACAACGTACCGCCGTGGGCGCGTTCAAACACCCCGATTTTACGCGGACGACCGCCATCACCCTCTTCACCGAACAGTTCGATATCCAGCCGTTCAGGCGTCATGCCCGCCGACGATATCGGCACAAATTCACACTTGGCGCGCGGCGAAGCGTCATGAATCATGCGCGCGACTAATTCTTTACCCGAACCCGCCGGGCCGGAAATCATGATGCGTGAATTGGCCCCAGCCACCTTGGCGATTGTCGTGCGCAGCAACTGCGCCGCCGCTGAATTGCCAACAAGTCCATCGGGCACAACGGCCTGATTACGAAGGCGGCGGTTTTCACGCTTAAGCGAAGCTACCTCAAGCGCCCTTTGAACAATCATAATCAATCGTTCTGTTTTAAAAGGTTTTTCTATAAAATCGTAAGCCCCGCGTTTGATGGCGGACACAGCGGTTTCAATCGTGCCATGACCAGAAATCATAACCGCCGGAATATCAGGATCAAGCTCGCGGATTACATCCAGCAGTTCCAGGCCATCAAGGCCCCCGCCTTGCATCCATATATCGAGCACAACCAGTGAGGGCTTGCGGGCCTTGACCGCCCGAAGAGCCGCGTTCGAATCGGAGGCCGTTCTGACCGAATACCCCTCGTCCTCCAATATGCCCGCAATCAGTTCGCGAATATCGGCCTCATCATCGACGACCAGAATATCAACACCCGAAGATACTTTCATCACAGCCTCACCATCTTATTGGCACTGTCGTGTCTGGGCACATTCCCGGACGCATCGGCAGTTATTTGTGTATGTGGCAAGCGCATGGTTGCGCGTGCCCCGCTTAAATGCACGGCATCACTCAGCGTAAATTCGCCGCCGTGGTCTTCCAGAATACGCTTAACAATAGCCAGGCCCAGGCCCGTGCCCTTATCTCGCGTGGTAACATATGGCTCCGTCAGACGGTCACGATCTTTATCCGGCAAACCGATGCCGTTGTCTTCGATATCTATTCTGACAAGCCCCTCAATAATCGCCATTTCTACGCGTAGGCGTCCTTTGAAGGGGTCGGGTGGCACAAGATCAGACTGCTCGGCCAATTTTCGCTCGGCCGCCTGACGCGATATTATGGCCTCCCCGCCATTTTTAAGCACATTGCCTAAAGCCTGCGCCAACAGACGACCATCACACACAATTTTCGTGTCCGGTAACGGCTCAATGATATCAATCTGTATATCCGGATCGGCGACGCGACGTGCAAAGACAGCATGCCTTATCAATTCAGCGGCATCTTCTTCAGCAAAATTCGGTACTGGCATACGGGCAAATGCCGAGAATTCATCGACCATCCGCCCGATATCACCGACTTGCCGGATGATGGTATCGGTCAGACGATCAAACACATCAACATCTGCATCAATATGGTCGCGATATTTGCGCTTTATGCGCTCTGCCGACAATTGAATGGGGGTAAGAGGGTTCTTGATCTCATGAGCAATTCTTTGAGCAACATCTTTCCAGGCCGCATTACGCTGCGCGGCGACCAGACGCGTGATGTCATCGAACGTGATCACCGCACCTCCGGTTTCCAGTCCCGAAATCCGCACTCTTAAGCGCCGGGTCTCGCCCTTACGAACCAGATCAACTTCTTGTTCCTCAACTTTTGATACAGAAACCTTGTCTAAAAGTTCTGCAATTTCAGGAACAAGTTCGCGAATCTTAAGCCCAAGGGCGTCCTCACCGACAACGCTGATAAAATTGGCAGCATGGCGATTGATGGCTGAGATATGCTCCAGCACATCAATACCCACAATACCTGCAGATATCTCTGACAAAACGGTTTCAATAAACCGCCTGCGCGCTTCGGCCTCTTCGCCCGCAGATTTGAGTGCAGCTTGCTGACTCTGCAGATCGCTGGTCATGCGGTTAAACGCTCTGGACAGAACCGCAATGTCCTCAGACTGGTGCGTAGTCACCACGCGCGCATCCAGATTGCCCGAAGCCACCTTATCAGCCGCCTGCACCAACCTTGCCACGGGAACCGCAATAGCATCTGCCGCTGACACACCCACCCATACAGCCCCAACCAAGACTAAAAGCACAGTCTCGATATAGGCCAGAGCAAACACACCCTGAACCCGGTTTGAATTTTCAGCAGCTTCACGTAAATCTACTACAGCGCGCGATACACTTGATAAGCGTGCCATCATGCCCGGCTGCAGCAGCCGAACCCCGTATAGCTGTGCGCCATCATATAAGGTTAGCGGATACACGACCCTGACCGCATCTGGGCCGGAAAACAGCGCCACCCGCGCTTCACCTGCGGACACGTCAGAAATCGTTTCACGCGGCGGCGCCAGATACACCGGTGCATCTTCACTCTCGGCCCGCGCCAGCACCTGACCGGTTCGGTCAATCACATAGATGGCCGCAAGACCGCCGCGTGAAGCCGCCAGATCCTGCAGGGCCATAGCAAAGGCCAGCCGGTTTGGAAACAGAGCCCGCCCCTCTTCATGGTCAATGCTAACTGCGATATCTTCAACCGTATCCAGCGCAATTTTCTGCTGCTCATCGACGAACAGTTCAGCGATCTTGGCGCCATTTTCGACTGATGACTGCACACGCTCGCTAAACCAGGTTTCAACGCCCCGATTGACCAAAACCCCAAAGAACAGAGCAACTACAAAGGCAGGCGTGACCGCGGCCAGTGCAAACAGGGTGACAAATCTAAGGTGTAGCCTTGCGCCCGCATCTGCGCCGCGCGAATGCGCGATCTGATAGATGCGGCGAACAACGAAAAAACAAAGCCCCAGCAGAAGTAACAGGTTGAGACATACCAGACCGAAAAGGATACGGCTGGCCGGGCCGATAGGGCCTGTCCCCGGCGTTGCAATAATCATCCAGATGATGAAAGCGGTAATCAGAGCCGACAAAACATAGGCGGCAGCCATACCAAGGCCCGCAGGGCTTGCGTTACGCAGTCCTCTGGACGCCCGCATCAGCGTCAGACCTATTCGACGTTTTGCCGCTGTGTCCTTCAAGACCCAATTCCGAAATGCCAAAATTTAGCCGTGGCATTTGCGCACTACTGTGTCCATATATCAACATGAATGTTGCTATAAAGCGTCTATTTTTTCGCTTTTCATCGCTTGTGATGAAACTTAAAGCTCAGATAGCAAGATTTTCAATTCTCGCTCTATGTCCTGTGGTGTTTCCAGACGACAAATTCGTCCTTTGTCCATCCGACGTACAATCGGGTCAGGGTTGTAATTTGCGGCTTCAATATACCAGCCAAGATGCTTTTTAAACATTCGCAAGCCCAATGGCTCACCATAAAAAATGAGGCTGTCTTGAAAATGCTCAAGAATAATGTCCAGACGCTGCCCTGTTGTCGGTAAAGGCAGATTCGTTTGCGCGCCCACGGCATTATCGAGGTGGTTTGCCAGCCACGGCTGGCCGTATATCCCGCGCCCAATCATAATCCCATCAGCACCTGAGTAGGCCAAAGCTTGGCGGGCGCTCTCAGGACTTACAATATCGCCATTGACGATGACGGGGATCGACACAGCCTCTTTTACGTTTTTTATTGCCTGCCAATCAGCTTCACCTTTGTAAAACTGCTGGCGGGTGCGGCCATGAACCGTGACCGCTTGTACACCAATATCTTCGGCGCGTTTGGCAAGTGATGCGGCGTTACGCTGCTGATCATCCCACCCCAGACGCATCTTGACGGTTACGGGACGTTTCGTCGCTTTGACCGCAGCTTCCATCAGTCGGGCTGCCTGATCCGGCTCACGCATGAGCGCCGATCCGCACAAAACGCCAGTGACCTCCTTGGCGGGACAGCCAAAATTTAGATCTATAATATCAGCACCGGCCGCGTCTGCCAAAGCAGCCCCGCGGGCAATATAGGCGGGGTCGCGTCCAATAAGCTGGATGATTTTCAGGCCATCATGCTCACCTAACTGGGCTTTGCGCACAATGTCCGGGCGGCCCTTTTCAAGCTCGGCGCAGGCGACCATTTCGGTGGCGGCATAACAGGCGCCCAGTTTGGTGGCTACTTTTCGAAACGGCAGGTCGGACACACCGGTCATCGGCGCAATCAGCACCCGTCCGCCGATAGCGACATCACCAATTTTAAGACCTGCGCTGAACATAGGGGGCACATACAGTAAATCCCGCCATTTGGAAACATCGCGCAATTGACCCCATTCATAAGCCGCTTTAAACGCTTAGTCTAAAATGGGAGGGCCTTATGGCGACAGTCAAACTGGCACAGAGCGACGACGATATCCGCCGGTGCTTTCCGGTGATGAAAGCTTTGCGCCCGCATCTGCAGGACGATGACGATTTGCTGGAGCGCGCCCGCCGCCAAATGTCAGAGAGTGGCTGGAGACTGGCCTATGTCGAGGATGGCGGGCAAGTCGTTGCGTGCGCAGGATTTCGTGTCCATGAATGGCTGGTATCAGGCAAAATTCTCTATGTCGATGATTTGGTCAGCGCTCAGGATCAACGCTCGAAGGGGTATGGCAAGACTTTGCTCGATTGGTTGAAAGATCTCGCAAAGTCAGAGGGTTGCACCCAATTACGTCTGGATAGCGGTACACATCGCACCGAAGCGCATCGTTTTTATTTCCGGGAAGGGCTGGTTATCAGTTCTTTCCATTTTGAAACCACGCTCTGAGTCATGACATTTAAAGCCA
The DNA here is from genome assembly GCF_028550435.1 of Asticcacaulis machinosus. GTDB lineage: Bacteria > Pseudomonadota > Alphaproteobacteria > Caulobacterales > Caulobacteraceae > Asticcacaulis > Asticcacaulis machinosus. The sequence continues at coordinate 399,269 of NZ_JAQQKV010000001.1, forward strand.
TAATAGTTGCGGGCGGTTCTGGCACACGCTCAGGCGGACGCAAGCAATGGATGCCGCTGGCCGGCAAGTCAGTTCTGAACTGGTCCGCCGAAGCCTTTGAAAATGCAGGCGCTTCACAAGTTGTCATTGTTGTCCCCGAAGATGATATCGCCAAAGCGCGAGCGGAGTTTCCCAATGCCGTAGTGACACCGGGCGGCGCCACACGTGCCCAATCCGTTCAGGCCGGACTAAAGGCTTTGCAGGCAGCCGATGATGACATTGTCATGATCCATGATGCCGCGCGGCCACTCCTCACAGCACCACTCATCGAGTCTTTGCTATCACGGATGCAGTCAGCCAGGGCTGTCATATTGGCTTTGCCAGTGACGGACTCGTTGAAAAAGACCGATCATGCAACCATCACAGATGCGCCTCCGCGCGAGCACCTCTGGCGCGCTCAGACTCCGCAGGTTTTTCGATACGGTGATATTGTCCGCGCTTATCAGACCTGGCCGGATGGTCAGGAGCCCACGGATGACGCCATTGTAGCCGACCGCGCAGGCATAATTGTTGAGGTGGTCGAAGGCTCTATGCGCCTCCACAAACTCACCTACAAAGAAGATTTTGAGTTACTGGAGGCGTTGATCATGTCTGAAACCCAAACCCAGATGCGTGTTGGTCAGGGCTTTGATGCCCATCGTTGGGGGGATGGCAAAAGCGTGTGGCTGTGCGGCGTGGAAATCCCGCATGATAAAACCCTGATTGGACATTCGGATGCCGATGCCGGACTTCATGCCCTGACCGACGCCATTTTAGGGGCTGTGGGCTTAGGCGATATTGGCGATCACTTCCCCCCAACTGATCCGCAGTGGAAAGGCGCGCCATCTGATGTGTTTCTGAAACACGCCGTTAATCTGGCTCGTCAAAAAGGCGGGCGGCTGGTGAATGTTGATGTCACTCTGATCTGCGAACGACCAAAGGTGAAGCCTCACCGTGAAGCCATGCGCGCCCGTCTGTCCGAAATCCTGTCCCTGCCGATGGATTGCATCAGTGTCAAAGCGACCACGACCGAAAAAATGGGGTTTACGGGCCGCGAAGAAGGGCTCGCGGCTCAGGCGATCTGCCTTGTTGAAATGCCTGTTGTTCGGGCTTGATAATTTATAGTGACTAGGTCTCGCTACCCTTTGAATTTATAAGGGTATTATTGAGAAACATTCTCACTAGATAATGCCTTGAATTCAAATTTTCACCCCAATATATGTGTGGGGATATTAGCGTTTTTATCCCAACATTTGAAAGCAGGTCGTCATGGCATTCGAACTCCCCCCCCTTCCCTACGCGGCTGATGCGCTTGAGCCCTATATGACGGCCAATACCTTCAGCTTCCACCACGCCAAGCATCATAAAGCCTATGTTGATAACCTCAATAAGCTGATCGCAGGCACCCCATTTGAAGGCAAGTCTCTGGTCGATATCGTCAAGGAATCCGAGGGCACCAACGCAGGCGTATTCAATAATTCGGCGCAAGTATGGAACCACACCTTTTTCTGGTCTTCCATGACCCCAAACGGTGGCGGTAAGCCGACCGGCAAGATCGCTGAAAAGATCGACGCTGATTTTGGCGGGTATGATGCTTTTGCCGAAGCGTTTAAAACCGCAGGTGCCACTCAGTTTGGTTCCGGTTGGGCCTGGCTGGTTCTGGGTGCTGAGGGCAAGCTGAAAATCGTCAAGACAGGTAATGCCGAAACGCCGTTCACCAAGGGCGACAAACCTTTGTTAACGCTGGACGTATGGGAACATGCCTATTACCTCGATTACCAGAACCTGCGCCCTAAGTTTATCGAAACCTTTCTCGATAAACTGGTGAACTGGGAATTTGCTAACGCCAATCTGGATGCCCCCCTGCATCCCGGCGTGTAATCCCTTAAGCACACAATATCTTTACGAGAGCGGGGCCAAAACCCCGCTCTTTTTCGTTGAGGTCTGTGGTATGTCTGGAAAATACTCAGGGATATTTTACGATGACTGAAAATCTGTCTCCGCTCTATAGTCTGGCTGGTGATGTGGTGGCCGAGGCAAAGCTTAAGCGTAAGGTGCTGACGACGGCTGAAAGCTGCACGGGCGGACTGATTGCCGGCGCGATCACCTCAATAACCGGCGCGTCGGACATCTACAACGAAGGCTATGTCACCTATTCCAACGTCGCCAAAACCAAGCTGTTAGGCGTATTGCCGAAAATTCTGGATACGCATGGGGCGGTTAGTTTAGAGACCGCCTACGCTATGGCTGAAGGCGCATTAAAACAGGCCAATGCTGACATTGCGATAAGCGTGACAGGCATTGCAGGCCCCACTGGCGGCACCGCACTTAAACCCGTTGGGATGGTATGTTTTGGCTTAAGCTTCAAAGGGACGGACGGCGAACCGCAGACCATGAGCCATGTCCATTATTTTGAGGATAAGGGCCGCCATCATATCCGCGAAGAAAGCGTACAATTTGCTTTAAAATGGACCTATGATCATTTGAAAACGCTGGATTTACCCGTCTGAATCCAGCCCCTAAACTGTAGGATACAGCGCTTGGGCGCGGCCTTCAAAACACGCCATGAGTTTGGATACCGCCTTATCGAAATTGGCCCGCAAAAACCCATCCAAAAATGGATTTTTAAACTCGAAGTCGATATTGAAATCGATCGCGGCCCCAATTTTACCATTGCTCATGGTATGGTCCGTAAATTTCCAGGTGCAATGCAGCCGTTTAAACGGGCCTTTGAGCAGTACGATATCGATCGTCTTATTTTCACTAAAACGCGTCACGCGGGTGGTAAAGCGCTCGGTCAGAAAGCTAAATCCGACAGCCACATCGGCATCAAACCGGGTGATATCATCGCTGGGGCGCGAGACATTAAACGTCCGCAAGCTGTTTATCCACGGCACGAACTCAGGATAACGCTCAACATCTCCGACCATCTCGTACAGTTTGTCGGCAGAAAAAGGTAAAACGCGGTTTAAATGAAACTTTGCCACTGAAACTTCCTTAGCGACCGGCCAGGGCCGCACGCGCGGTTCTTAGACGCTCGAAATCTTCGCCTGCGTGGTGTGAAGACCGGGTTAACGGGCTCGATGACACCATAAGGAACCCTTTGGCGCGGGCAATGGATTCATAGGCCTTAAACTCATCTGGCGATACGAAGCGATCAATGGCGGCATGTTTACGGGTCGGCTGAAGGTACTGACCGATCGTAATAAAATCGACGCCGGCCGAACGCATATCATCCATAACCTGCATGACCTCTTCCTTGGATTCGCCAAGGCCGACCATAATACCCGACTTGGTGAATTGCTGCGGGTCGCGTTCCTTCACGCGCTCCAGCAAGCGAAGGGAATGATAGTAGCGCGCACCGGGCCGGATTTTCAGATAATTACGCGGCACAGTTTCTAAGTTATGATTGAAAACGTCAGGCTTGGCGTCAATGACGATTTCCGCAGCACCATCTTTACGCAGAAAATCAGGCGTCAGAATCTCAATCGTCGTTTTTGGCGATTGCAGGCGGATCTGACGAATGACCTCGGCAAAATGCTGCGCGCCGCCATCGCTCAGGTCGTCACGATCAACTGAGGTAATTACAACATGAGACAAGCCCATCTTGGCCACTGTCATACCGACGCGGTTCGGTTCATCCATATCCAGCGCTGCAGGCATACCGGTCTTGACGTTACAGAAGGCGCAGGCCCGTGTGCAGGTATCGCCCATGATCATCAGGGTTGCGTGGTTTTTGGTCCAGCATTCACCGATATTCGGGCATGCCGCCTCTTCACACACGGTGACCAGCTTGGCATCGCGCACGATCTTACGGGTTTCGTTATACCCTGCCGACCCCGGCGCCTTAACCCGAAGCCAGTCCGGCTTTTTCAGAATCGGTGATTCCGGGCGATTCTGTTTTTCAGGGTGCCGCAATTCCCGTACCGCAGGGGCGGCTTCGGTATCCGGAGCGCTTACGGCAGCATTGCCGAGCCGGTTGATGATCGTGACCATTTCGCTCTATACAAACCTTAAGCGGCCACGACACATCTGCGGCCAGTTCATGTTTCTAATTGGTCTTTTTGCTGATTAATATCAAGTCAAATAAAGCGCGTACTCAGGCGGCGGTCAGTTTTCAGATCAAAAAGCGTGACAGGATAAAACACCCTGTAACAAATCATATAGCCCAGCAACAGATTCGCCACTATCTTGTAATCGGATCTGAAATATCCATGAATGATCACACGGTGCGACATGCGACTATTGCCAGCCATAGTGGCCCTGACCATGTTATGCGCCGCAGGATGCGATAAAAAACAAGGTGACACGTCGCATCCCTCCGACAAAGCTTTCGCCGATAGCCAAATTCCACCGGGATTGTCGCCACAATATTTTCCGCCTGCCGGATTCGTGTGGAGCGGATTTAAAAGCGGCAACCTCCCGGAAGCCCGCTACGGCGTCGCAGCACCTCCGACTAACCCAGGAACCGACATCCTGATTGTCGCGGACGCACGGTTTCCGGCCGAAGCCTATTTCGAACTGGCGCGCGATCTGATTTCGCTGAACTACACGGTCTGGATATATGAAGCGCCCGGTCAGGGTGGCTCCGGACGCTATTTCCTCCAAGGCGACCAAATCCATACGCCTGATTTTAATCATAGCGTTCAGGCGGTTGAAGATTTGATAGTTAAGGTCATCCGCCCCTCATCCCGTCGGCCCGTCTATGTTGTCGGTACAGGAACGGGTGCACTGACCGCTCTGTTGATTGATCCCAAAACCATCCCGGTTGGAGGCGTTATTGCCTATTCGCCCTATCTGCGCCCCCCGGAGTCCGCCCCCACAATCTGGCGCGGCGAAGATGTCCCGATTGAAGCGTGGGCGCAGACGGCTCATAAATGGCAAAGAGCCAATCCCGATCTGCGCCTGCGCGCGGTAAGTCAAACCTGGCAAACCGAAATGGATAAGGCCGTAGGCAGCGTGACATCTCCGGGACTTAAAGGGCTGAATTTTGGCCGGGAGGCTCCGCGGAGGCTCATCATAACGGGCGAAGAGGCAGCGCCGTCGAATGATATAGGTCGGATGTGCGCGGGCATTAAAATCTGCTCTATCAAAAGAATACTTAAAAACAAAGATCTGAGCGCTGAAATTAAGAAATTCATTGAACAAACGCAGTCACAGACAAAACTACACTGAGGGTCGTCATAAACCTTTACCCGTGGTGACGAATGAGGTTAAATTCAGGAAAACCGAAATAATTCGGCCAGATGGCGTTTCGGAACCAATATAATTTATGGGAGCCCCCGCGCATGGAGCGCAGCTTTAATGCGGAAGATGCCTCCGCCTCTCTCTTTGGCGCTCTGATCAAAGCCAAGTCCACAATGGGGGCGGAACGTGTTATTATAGAGGATCAGGAACGTCAGCCGATCACCTATAAAGAGTTTTTCCAGCGCACCTTTGCATTGGCGCGACTTATTTCAAAGCATATCGGTTCTGAACCCCGAACCGGCCTGATGCTGCCGACCAGCATCGGCGGTGCCATGTCTTTTTTTGCGCTCCATGCCAATGGCACAACGCCGGTGATGATCAACTTCACATCGGGTCAGGCCAACATCAAGGCGGCGGTTAATTTAACGCGCCTTAAGACGATTTTGACCTCACGCCGGTTTGTAGAGCAGGCCAAACTCGATGAGTTAGTCGAGGCTATGCAGGGCTATGTAAATATCGTTTATCTTGATGATCTGCGCAAAAAAGTGACCGTGGATGTTAAGGCCTATGCCCTATGGGGATCAATGTTCCCCAAGCTCGCGGCCCATAAGGCGAAGCCATCCGATCCCGGCGTTATTTTGTTTACGTCCGGCTCGTTCGGCAGCCCCCGTGGGGTTGTATTAAGCCAAAGCAACCTGACGTCCAATGTCGCCCAACTGGATTGTCATATAGATATCAAACGCGATTGGATTGCCTTCAATCCCATGCCTATTTTCCATTCGCTGGGCCTGACGGGCGGCGTTTTGATGCCACTGCTTCTGGGGCTTAGGTCGTTTCAATACCCCTCCCCACTGCATGTGAAGCAGATACCGTCACTGATCAAAGAAACGAAGGCTTCGCTATTTTTCTCGACCGATACCTTCCTCAATCAATATGCCCGAACCGCTGAACCAGATTCGTTTTCTACGCTGGATTTCATTGTTTGCGGCGCGGAAAAGGTACGCGAAGAAACCCATCACCTGTTTAAAACACAATTCGGCGGCGCGGAAATTCTCGAAGGCTATGGCGTGACTGAATCATCTCCGGTTGTGGCGGTCAATAATCCGGCCCATAATCGCCACGGCACGGTAGGCCAGCTTTTGCCGGGTATGAGCTATCGCCTTGATCCGGTTGAAGGTATTGCCCTAGGCGGCCGTCTTTTCATCAAAGGCCCCAATATCATGGCGGGCTACCTTAATGAGGCCAACCCCGACCTTATCGAGGCCCCATTGGATGGTTGGCATGACACGGGCGATATCGTCAATATTGATGACGAGGGCTATATCCATATACTCGGCCGTGTGAAACGGTTCGCCAAGATAGCCGGTGAAATGGTTTCATTGACCGCTGTGGAACGCATTGCCGAAGTTGTCTGGCCGCAAAATCGACATGCTGTGGTTGCCGTTGCGGATGACAAGAAAGGTGAGCGTCTGGTGCTGATTACCGATCACTCGTCTGCCGATATTGCCACTCTGACCGACTGGGCAAAGGAAAATGGTGCGCCGGTTCTGGCGATTCCTAAAAAAATACTCAAGGTTAATGAAGTCCCCGTCCTCGGCTCCGGGAAAACGGACTATGTCACCTTGCAAAGATTAGCCGATATTGAGGTGCGTGCGGCGTAAGGTCACAGTGGCAATCAGACCATGTCTGCCTTGACACCGATAGCAGACCCTGTCTAAACGCGATTATGGCTACACCACGACCGCATCCCGCTGTGAAGTGCAAACCTGCCTCAGACACCCGTTTCTGGGCGTCTTTTGGTGTCGCGGTTGCGTTGTTTCTCCAGGTAGTGTTTCCGGCCCATGTTATGGCTATGTCGCGAAGCGGTGAAACCGTTTTCGTCATATGCTCCGGTGACGGCCTAAGCGCGAAGCCGGTGGTCGACTATAACCTGACAGCGACCATAAAAGCCGAAGATTCGACCAAAACCCAGGGGCTGAAATGCCCGGACTGCGTATTGGCAACACTTACCGCCATAACGCCAGACTTGTCACATTTTGAGCCGGTTCAGTATCCGGTTATTGCCGCCATCGTTTCGTCAAACCGGGCGCATGAGTGGCCTCAATCACAGGCACCTCCACGCCCCCACTCCTGCGGCCCACCCCACCACATCTGAACTCAATAACCCGCATCCGGTATTGACCGGGCGTGCCTATTCCTGTTTTCAGATGTGAACTCCCATGACAAAATTATCCCGTGCGTTGCTAGCCAGCGCATCCCTGCTTGCCCTGCCGGTTTATGCTCATGCCGCAGAGGCCGATACTGATATCCCGACCGTCATCGTCACCGCTAACGCGTCTTCGGAAGACCCCAGCGTTGTCAAAACCACCCGCGAAAAACTGGCCCGCACGCCCGGAGCCGTCTCGGTGGTCGCCCATGAGACCTATAGCAATAGTTATGCAATGGGCCTGTTTGATACGCTGAAAAACGTTTCCGGCGTGTTTGCCCAGAAAAAATTCGGCGAAGACAGCCGCTTTTCAATTCGCGGCTCCGGTATCGGCAATAACACCCATAACCGCGGCACATGGCTCAGTGTTGATGGCATCCCGCTCAATCAGGCCGATGGCTCTGGTGATTTTCAGGAAATCGACCCCTTAGCCGCGCGTTATATTGAAGTCTATAAAGGCGGCAATGCCTTACGATTTGGTGGCTCACAGCTTGGCGGCGCGGTCAATTATGTCACCCCCACCGGCTATGACGCCGGATACCGCAGCCTGCTACGTGTCGAGGGCGGCTCGTTCGGTACGGCCCGCGCCCACGTCGCCTATGCGGATATCGTTGGCGATTATGATCTTTATCTGGCCACGACCGTGCTTCGGGCCGATGGCTGGCGCGACAATGCCGATCAGGAAGCCAAGCGGCTGACCTTAAACGTCGGCCGCCGCTTTGGTGATAATCGGTCTGTGCGCTTCATTTTTCAAGGAAATGACCTTGATCAGCGTATTTCGGGCGCCCTTAGCCAGACTGAGGCCCTGACCACACCAGAAATGACGAACGCGCCAAACTACGCCGCCGTAAAGTACGGCCGAAATCTTAAATCGTCGCGCGGTACTCTGCAAACCGACTGGCAAATCAACGAGGACTGGAGCTTTGAAGGTGGTATTTACGCCGCGTGGAAACACCTGATCCATCCGATTTCCATTCACGTAGACCAGCAGTCCCAAAATTACGGAGCCTTCGGCCGCTTTGATGGTAAGGGCGAAATCGCAGGCAAGGCCTATGACCTGTTCATCGGCGCCAATTATCGTAAGGGCCTGGTGGATAGCCACATCGCCGCTAATGTTCTGGGCGCACCAGGCATGGTTATGGGTGAAGCGGTACAGAACGCCGATAGCTGGGATGTTTTTTCTGAGGGCCGCCTGTTTATCACCGATGAATTGGCGCTGAGTGCCGGTGGTTCCTATGGCTGGACTAAGCGCGATTACATCAATCACCTGAACAACGCCAATAATGCCAATAAGGATTTTGACTGGTTTGCGCCGCGGGTTGGGTTTATCTGGCAAAATGCAACTGGAAATCAGGCCTTCGCCAATATTACCAAATCAGTCGAAGCGCCCAACTATGGCGCTCTGGTGCAAAGCCCATTGCCGCAGTTTGTGAATGTGCAACCGCAAGAGGCCGTGACCGCTGAAATCGGCACCCGTGGACGCAGCGCGCATTTCGTCTGGGACGTGTCACTGTACCGCGCTGAAATCGATGGTGAAATGCTGACCTATATTCCGGTGGATACAGGCCTGCCGGCGGCAACCTTTAATGCCGAAAATACAATCCATCAGGGTTTAGAGACAGCCCTAGACTGGAAAGTCGGTTCGGTTAGCGGGTGGTCAACCGTCCTTCGCCAGACCTACACCTGGTCGGATTTCAAATTCGATGGCGATAAGGTCTATGGCGATAATCAGTTGCCCGTTGTGCCTGAGCACTATTACCGCGGTGAAGTGTCTTTCAGCCACACCAATGGCTGGCGGATCGCGCCGTCGGTCGAATGGGTGCCCGATGATGTATGGGTAGATTTTGCCAACACCACCAAGGCGCCGGCCTACACCGTCTGGAACCTGTCGGTGTCCAAGCGCGTGAGCCCCTCAATCGAGGTGTTTGCTGATGCACGCAACCTGAGTGATGAGCGCTATATCTCCAGCGTCAACTCCGTAACCGATTTCACCAAGGTCTCAGCCTCCGCCCGAAGGGTCTTCTGGCCCGGCGAAGGTCGAGCCGTCTTTGTCGGCATCAAATTGACGGGCCGATAAGATGGAACCGGCGGCAAACGACAAGGTGCGCCGCCGGATCATCGATTACCGGATGATCTGGCGGTGGCATTTTTATGCAGGCTTGTTCTGCATACCCTTCATTATTATTCTGACGCTGACGGGTACGACATACTTGTTCAAGCCTCAGATTGAGGCGGTACTGGAGGCTAAATATAATAATCTGGCGTTTGATGGTGCCCCTAAACCCGTCAGTCAGCAAATCTATACGGCCATGCACGCCATGCACGGCGCGTCACTGACACAGGTTGAAATCAGGGATAATCCTCATGATGCACTGAGAGTCACGCTGAATGATGGTGGCGAACTGTACCGTCTGTATGTCCATCCCCAGTCTCTGGATATCCTAAAGGCGCAGCCTCTGGATGAGCGCTTTATGGTCATCATCAAAAACATTCACGGCGAACTGACTATCGGCAAGCCTGGAGAGATCATTGTTGAACTGGCCGCCTCATGGGCCATCGTCATGATCATAACCGGACTTTATCTGTGGTGGCCGCGTCAAGTGACTGGCTGGGCAGGTGTATTGTGGCCGCGATTAAACGGTGGATCACGACTTTTCTGGCGGGATCTGCATGCGGTTACGGGGATTTATATCTCGACGTTCGCCCTCATACTCCTGCTGTCAGGCCTGCCCTGGACGTCGGTGTGGGGGACGGGTTTTAAGGCCGTGGTAGCCGCCACCAAGCCCACGGCTGCCAAGGCCGAATGGAGCAGTAATCGCGCCCAAGACAAACAGCAGGTCAAGAACGAGCACGCTCACCACGGCGTCGCGAACCCGGCCAAAGATATCGGGGCCGATATGGGTACAGATCTGACAGGCGTAGATGCTTTAATACCAGTAGTTCGATCGCTTAACCTTCCAGCACCTATCATTATCAAGCCTGACAGCGAACGTATGTGGCAAGCCGGTTCCGCGACGCAGAACCTTACCGCACGACGCACGGTGACCCTTGACGCCAATACTGGTGAAATTGTCAAACAAACCGGCTTTGCCGAAAAAGCCCTTATGGACAAAGTCGTGCTGACGGCGATTACGCTGCACGAAGGCCATTTATTCGGTTGGTTCAATCAGTTGCTAGGACTTCTTACCGCAGTGGGTTTACTGACACTGAGCATCAGCGCCGTCATCATGTGGTGGTCAAAGCGCCCGGCTGATCGGCTGGGCGCGCCTGTCAGGCTTGATGGAAAGCACGACCGAGGCCTTTTGTTTATTATATTAATCGCGGCGCTTTTTCTGCCGGTTATGGGTTTGAGCCTTGCGCTTATCGCTCTGCTGGAACGATTTATCTTAAGGCGCATTCCATCTGTCAGGAGCTGGCTGGGCCTTACCTGAAACTAAAAAAAAGCCCGGCAAAATTGCCGGGCTTTTCGTCTCGTTTCATGCTGTTTAGGTGTTGATGACCCGACCATCGGCATCAAGCGATGCTTCAAGTATGGCTTCCGACATGGTCGGATGCGGGAACACCGTGCCTTGCAGGTCTTCTTCGGTCGCTTCCATAGTGATGGCCAGACAGAAGCCCTGCACCATTTCCGTCACGTTGGCACCAATCATATGCGCCCCTAACAGCGCGCCGGTCTTTTTGTCGAAAATGACCTTCACAAAGCCGAGCGTTTCAGACGACGCCACCGCCCGGCCATTGGCACGGAAGGGGAAGCGTCCGATTTTGACATCAAGCTTTTGCTCCTTGGCCGCCTGCTCGGTAATACCGACAGAGGCGACTTCAGGGGTCGCATAGGTACAGCCCGGAATCGGCGGTGTAAGGTTCGACAGCTTGCGACCGGCCATGTAATCGGCGGCATGAACAGCTTCGTGTGACGCTTTGTGCGCCAGCCAGGGTGGCCCTGCGCAGTCACCAATGGCGTACAGGCCCTTGACGTTGGTTTTGCCGTGGCTGTCGTTTTTGACATGTCCACGATCCATAACCACACCCAGCTTTTCAAGGCCGATGCCGTCAGTATTGGCAACAATACCTACCGCGACGATGCAGCCTTCGGCGGTCAAAATCTCTAACTTTCCAGCCACTTCGACATGAACGGCCACGCCTGTGGCAGGCTTTTCGATCTTGGTGACCTTGGCGCCGACGCGGAAATTGATACCGCGTTTTTTGAAAGCCTTAAGCGCTTCGGCGGACACTTCGTGGTCTTCGACGGGCAGGATGCGATCCATCGCCTCAACGACCGTGACCTCAGTTCCCAGCGCCTTGTAGAAGCTGGCAAATTCGATCCCGATCGCACCTGAACCAATGATAATCAGTGATTTAGGCTGAGTCTTGGGGGCCAAGGCGTTGCGATAGGTCCAGATGCGTTCACCGTCAGACACCGCACCAATGGCCGGGATTTCGCGTGCGCGGGCACCGACGGCCAGCATGACATTTTTGGCTTCGACCGTCTGGGTTCCGCCAGCTTTCAGCGTCACAACAACCTTGGGCGCGTCTTTACCAGGCTCTAATACCGCCGAGCCTTCGATGACATCGATCTTGTTTTTCTTCATGAGGTAGGCGACGCCTCCACTCATGGTCTTGGTCACGCCGCGCGAACGCTGAATGACCTTTTCAAAATCATAGCCCGGATTAGAGGCCGACAGACCGTAATCTTCGAGATGGTGGAGCTTATCATAAACTTCGGCCGATTTAAGCAGCGCCTTTGCCGGTATACAGCCCCAGTTCAGGCAGATACCGCCCAAGGCTTCACGCTCAACAATCGCGACCTTAAGACCGTTCTGAGAGGCGCGAATGGCACCTTCATAACCGCCAGGGCCGGAACCGATAACAACGAGATCATAAGACATGTGTTTTCAGTTCCCTACGCTAACATCTTAATCGGGTCTTGCAGCAGATCGCGCAAGGCCGTGATGTACTTCGCGCCAATCGAGCCATCGACGACGCGGTGATCGCAGGTCAACGTAACCGTCATAACGGTCGCGACTGCTAACTGACCACCCTTGACGACCGGACGCTGTTCACCAGCACCGACCGACAGGATGCAGCCCTGCGGCTCATTGATGATCGAGGCAAACTGTTTAATGCCGAACATACCGAGGTTGGACACAGAGAATGTGCCACCCTGGAATTCTTCGGGTTTCAGCTTACGATCACGGGCGCGAGCCGCCAGATCTTTGGTTTCCTTAGCGATCTGAGCCAGGGATTTCGTCTCAGCCTTGCGGATAATCGGCGTGATCAGGCCGCCATCGATCGCCACGGCCATAGCAATATCGGCATTGTGGTGCAACGCGATACCTTCTGGGGTGAAGGACGCATTGGCTTCAGGCACTTGCTTAAGCGCCAGCGCCACCGCCTTAATGACGATATCGTTGACGGAAACCTTCACGCCTTGCGATTCCAAAGCTGTGTTGATCTTGGCACGGGCTGCCAGCAAATTATCGATCTCAATATCGACCGTCAGCGGGAAGTGCGGAATATCACGGAAGCTGTCAGTCAGGCGGCGCGCAATGACTTTACGCATACCATCCAGCGGCACCAGATCGTAGGAACCCGGCGCGATTCCCAGTTGCTCCAGAGATTGCACCTTACGTGGTTCGCTCGCCGTAGCGGCCGCAGGTGCCGATCCGGCTTTACCGGCTCCGGTTTTCAGGGCTTCTTCGATATCGCGTTTGATAACGCGGCCATGCGGCCCTGTACCTTTCAGCAATTTAAGGTCAAGCTTGTTGATCTCGGCCAGACGACGCGCCAGAGGCGATGCCGCCACCCGTGCACCCGACGATGCAACTAGTACCTGAGTTGGCGCCGCTGTCACCGGAGCAGGCCCCGCCGCGACTGGAGCGACATCTGCTTTAGGAGTTTCTGTCTTGGCAGGCTCAGCAGCTTTCTGTGGCGCAGGTGCCGCAGATCCACCTTCACCGGCCAGACGCGCGATCGGCGTATTGACCTTGACGCCTTCGGTACCAGCTTCGATCAGAATGGCTTCGATAGTGCCTTCGTCAACAGCTTCGACTTCCATCGTCGCCTTATCGGTTTCGATTTCCGCAATTACGTCACCGGCAGAGACGCTGTCCCCAACCTTAACGTGCCATTTCGCCAGAATCCCCTCCTCCATCGTCGGAGACAGGGCGGGCATTAAAATGTCAGTCATTTCAAACTCTTCCCTGTATTAACGGTAGCAGACGGTCTTGACGGCAGCGATGATTTTCTCAACGCTCGGCACCGTCATGGCCTCAAGGTTTGCGGCATAAGGCATAGGCACATCTTCCTGGTGAACGCGCATAATAGGCGCATCCAGATCATCGAAGGCATGCTCCTGAACGCGGGCGGCCACTTCGGCCCCAACGCCCATCGGGCCCCAGCCCTCTTCGACCGTGACCAGACGATTGGTCTTACGCACCGAAGCCAGAATGGTGTCAGTATCCAACGGACGAATGGTGCGCAGATTGACAACTTCGGCGTCAATCCCCTCTTCAGCCAGCTTTTCAGCCGCTTTAAGCGCAAATCCAACCATGCGCGAGTGCGCCGTAATGGTCACATCCTTACCCGGACGCTGGATCTTAGCCTTACCGATTGGCAGGACAAAATCTTCGACATCGGGAATTTCAAATTCATTGCCGTACATCATTTCGTGCTCAAGGAACACGATCGGATTCGGGTCACGAATAGCGGCCTTCAGCAGGCCTTTGGCGTCGGCCGCATCATATGGTGCGATGACTTTGAGGCCCGGCACGTTACCATACCACGACGAATAGTCCTGAGAGTGCTGGGCACCAACACGCGATGCAGCACCGTTAGGGCCACGATAGACGATAGCCGATTTGATCTGCCCCCCGGACATATAGAGCGTCTTGGCGGACGAGTTCAGAATGTGGTCAATCGCTTGCATAGCGAAATTGAACGTCATGAACTCGATGATCGGTTTTAGGCCCGCCATAGCGGCCCCTGCACCCACACCGGCAAAGCCCATTTCGGTAATCGGTGTGTCGATCACGCGGCGATCGCCAAACTCTTCCAACAGGCCGCGCGACACCTTATAGGCCCCCTGATATTGGGCGACTTCCTCACCCATCAGGAAGACCTTTTCGTCCCGACGCATTTCTTCGGCCATAGCGTCACGCAAAGCGTCACGAACGGTGATTTTCACCATAGGCGTGCCTTCGGGGAATTCAGGATCGCGAATTTCAGCCTTAGCCGGAGCTTCAGGCGTCGTCTCAGCCGGCTTATCTGCAACCACAGCCGGTTGAGCTGCGGGAGCATCTGCTTTAGCCGGAGCCTTGGCAGCATTATCTCCGCCAGCCAAACGCGCGATCGGCGTATTGACCTTGACGTTCTCGGTTCCGGCTTCGATCAGAATTTCTTCGATCTGACCTTCATCAACGGCTTCGACTTCCATCGTTGCTTTATCGGTTTCGATCTCAGCAATCACATCGCCAGCCGAGACGGTATCGCCCGCCTTAACCAGCCACTTCGACAGTGTGCCCTCTTCCATAGTCGGTGAGAGCGCGGGCATTAAAATATCAGTCATATGTTTAAACCTTACGCCTCAAGATAGACATCTGTATAAAGCTCGGACGGATCCGGCTCAGGGCTGGTCTGGGCGAATTCCACAGCTTCAAGGACGATGGCCTTGATCTCGTTATCGATGACCTTAAGCTCGTCCTCGGTAACCCCGGCCTGCTCGATCATGGTTTTGATATGATCAATCGGATCGCGGTTCTTTTTGACGTCGTCGACCTCTTCCTTGGTACGGTACTTGGCCGGATCGGACATGGAGTGGCCGCGGTAACGATAGGTTTTCATCTCAAGGATGTAAGGGCCATTGCCGGAGCGGGCATGCTCAGACGCGCGCAAACCAGCCTCATAGACCGCAAATACGTCCATGCCGTCAACCTGCTCGCCCGGAATGCCGAACGATGCACCGCGCATATAAAGCTCAGTCGTGGCTGACGCCCGCGCAAGGCTGGTGCCCATTGCGTATTCATTGTTTTCGATCACATACACAACCGGCAGCTTCCACAGCTTGGCCATGTTGAAGCTTTCGTAAACCTGGCCCTGGTTGGCTGCGCCATCACCGAAATAGGTGTAAGACACATTGCCATTCTGCTTATAGAAATCAGCAAAAGCCAGACCCGTGCCCAGCGACACCTGAGCGCCGACAATTCCGTGACCACCAAAGAAGCCGGTTTCGATGTCAAACATGTGCATCGATCCGCCCTTACCTTTGGACGATCCACCGATGCGACCGGTCAATTCGGCCATAACCTCTTTTGGATCCATGCCTGCAGCCAGCATATGGCCGTGATCACGATAGCCTGTGATAACCTGATCGCCATCAATCGAGGCGGCTTCCATGCCGACGGCAACCGCTTCCTGACCAATATAAAGGTGGCAGAAGCCCCCGATCAGGCCCATGCCGTATAGTTGCCCCGCACGCTCTTCGAAGCGGCGAATCAAAAGCATTTCGCGATAATATTTTAAAAGATCATCTTTGGACGTATTACGGTTCACAGATGGGGTGGAGTTGGAGCCCTTGGCTCCGTCACTTGCCTTTGCGGCACGCGCCATGAATACCTCCCTGAGCATCATGTTGTAAGTTCGGAAGAAGTTTAGACGTTACCATTTATGAGAACGCAGAGCCGTCGTAAAGGCCCCATCATGCGTCAGGAATTAGCGCTCTTATCAATTTGATCGCGGATCACATATTCGTTTGCCTCACCGAAGCCTAGAATAACACGCGCGCGCTCTTCGAGTAAATCACGAGATAAGTTGTCAGTGCGCAAATAACGCGCTCTTGCCTCAAGATCCTGACGTTCATTTTTAAGCTTTGCCAGATTTTTCTCAGCAACCATCAAATCTTTTTGACGGCCTTCTTGAGAAAACAGGCCTTTATCGCCCGTTAAAAACTGAACGCAACAATAGGCTAATAATATAGCAAGTACAGCAGTAGGCAAATAAGGTCTCAAGTGTAAAAACACGACTTACGCCCTTTCTGGACGGCGAACAGCTTTGACTCCCTATTTGCAGCCCCAGCCGTTAACAAACTGTTACCGATGATGTCTGGCGCCCACAAAGAATTTATCGATTTAGCTAACAAAATTTGGCGTAAGCGTATGATTTTACGACGCGCACTGCTCTGTTTTTGGCAATTTTGTAAAAAACCCTTCCCCGTGCGTAAATTTGATTAGTTTTGAGTAAATTTGTGCGACGCGATTCCCCCGCTTAAAAAGCGAAGCGGCGGAAAAGATACCTTCTCCGCCGCCTATTCGTTTAAATAGTAAAATAAATTAGCTGCGTATAACGCTCAGGCCCGCATAGACCGCCTCGATATCCAGTTGAGACTCGATACGCAAAAGTTGATTGTATTTTGCAAGCCGGTCGGAACGCGCCAGAGACCCCGTCTTGATTTGTCCGCAATTCAACGCCACCGCCAAGTCAGCAATCGTCGAATCCTCGGTTTCGCCTGAACGATGCGACATGACAGAGGTATAGCCCGCACGGTGCGCCATATCGACCGCATCAAGGGTTTCCGACAGGGTACCAATCTGATTGACCTTAACCAGAATAGAATTGGCCAATCCTTCGACAATACCCATCTCCAGGCGGTTCGGGTTCGTTACGAACAAATCATCGCCCACCAACTGAACACTATCGCCAAGACGTTCCGTCAAGGCTGCCCAGCCTTCAAAGTCATCTTCGGCCATACCGTCTTCGATCGAGCAGATCGGGAAGGCCTCAGTCAGCTTGGCCAGGTAGTCCACCATGCCCATCGCATCAACGGTCTTGCCTTCGCCTTCCATGACGTACTTGCCGTCCTTGAAGAACTCAGTCGATGCCACATCCATAGCCAGCCAGAAATCCTGACCAGCCTTGTAACCGGCCTGCTCACCGGCTTTCATAATGAAAGACAGGGCCTCTTCGGCCGACCCAAGGTTTGGTGCAAATCCCCCCTCATCACCGACATTGGTATTGTGGCCGGCTGATTTCAAACCCTTTTTAAGAGCATGGAAGATTTCCGCGCCCATACGCAGGGCTTCGGAGAAACTCTCCGCCCCCGCCGGAACAATCATGAACTCCTGAATATCGATGGGGTTATCGGCATGAGCACCCCCATTGATAATATTCATCAGCGGCACTGGCAGGACACGGGCCGATATGCCGCCAACATACTTATAAAGCGGCAGACCCGATGACAGGGCGGCCGCACGAGCAGTCGCCAAAGAAACTCCTAAAATAGCATTGGCGCCCAGACGTGACTTGTTTTCTGTGCCATCAAGGTTGATCAGGGTCTGATCAAGACGGCGCTGATCACGCGCATCAAAGCCTGACAGGGCTTCAAAAATCTCAGTATTCACAGAATCAACGGCCTGGAGCACCCCCTTGCCCAGATAGCGCTTGGCATCACCATCGCGCTTTTCGGACGCTTCGTGTGCACCGGTTGAGGCGCCCGATGGAACCGCAGCGCGACCGAACGAGCCGTCTTCGAGGGTCACATCGACTTCAACAGTCGGGTTACCTCTGGAATCGAGAATTTCACGCGCAACAATATCAATGATTTCCGTCATGGGAGCGTCCTTAAAAAGGCTTTATGAAACAGGCCTGAGCAAAACTGACGGCTGGGAATTAGAGTAGAAAACACCTTTTCGCAAGCCGTGATAACGCTAACGCTTCATATATTGGGACGATCCAATTCTCATAGGGCAACAGCCGTCAATATATCCTGCGGTCTTTCAAATAAATGATCCGGGTTTTCGCGGCGTAGCCGATCAGGATTAGCAAAACCCCAACTTACGGCTCCCACTTTAAAGCCCGCAATACGTGCCGCCTCAATATCCCTGATTTCATCGCCAACAGATAAAACGCAGCGCGCCTCTGTACCTATGGCCTTTTGCAGGGCTTTGAACTTAGCCGCCTTCCCGAACAGGCTGGCTCCACAGGCATAGTGGTCTACAAGGACCGAGATGTCCGCGCCCAAAACCTTTTCGACATTTTCACGGGCATTGGAGGTAACGATGGCAACCGAAACCCCCTGCTGTTTCAGTGCAGTAATAACGTCACTGACACCGTCAAACAAGGCAATACGATCTATATGCTGCCCCTGAAGCTTGCGGACATGGGTCATGATCATAGGCAACTTCCACATCGGCACCCGATGATGTGCCAACAACTCACGCGCGCCCATATCCCGCAGCATGCCCAGATTATTGCGATCCCCGCGATCATAGCCGAACTTATCGGCCACTTCGTCAAAGATATCGAGGAACCAGCCGAACGAATCAGCCAGAGTCCCATCGAAATCAAAAATCACGAGTTTATAGGGAATCGTCATGGAGAAACCATAACCGCAAATCAGACATAAAAAAACACGGCCCTGTTACGAGCCGTGTTTTTAATCTTGGTCACAGTCCGAAAAGATTAGTCTTTTTTCGGCGTCAGAACCTGACGGCCCTTATACATGCCGGTTTTAAGGTCGACGTGGTGAGGACGGCGCAGCTCGCCCGTATCCTTGTCTTCGGTATAGGCATTGGCGCCGAGCGCGTGGTGCGAACGACGCATGTTGCGCCGTGAAGGCGATACTTTCCGCTTAGGTACGGCCATTTCCGTCTCTCTTCTTTAAAGTTGTGCTACCGCTTCGTTGCCTTAAGCATCTAACGATATCGCCGAAAGCTTTATGTCCAAGCCCTCAAGCGCGAATAGGGGAAGGCATCTCTTATGACATGCCAGAAGGCGGGCCTTATGCCTTAAGACGGGCAGATGATCAAGGTCATTTTCACGAATATGGTGAAAATATCAGGCTTTGTTCATCCAAGCCCTCTAAGTGACTTTATAGATCACTTATATATAGCACGCCCTATACCATAAACAGGCCATAATCCATTCAGATACCGTTCAGGTTCAATGCCGCAGTCTGTTTCCATACTGACACATAACGTCAACGCACGGTGAAGAGTATGGAAACGCAAACACATTCAAAAAACTCATTAATACGCCACCTTCCCAAGGCTGCAATTGCTTTAGGTCTGGGCCTCGCGATGGCTCTGCCGTCTGTCGCATCAGCCTACGATGGTTATTGCTACGCCCGCCAAAGAGAGGCCCAGACAAATGGTACAGTGATTGGCGCCATAGCCGGGGCTGCATTGGGTAGCAATATTGCCGGCCGCGGCGACCGTACCGAAGGCGCCATTGCGGGCGCTGTGTTAGGTGGCGTGGTCGGCAACAGCGCCGGTCGCAGCAGTGTCGATTGTTACGAAGGCCGCTATTACTCATATGATGATAGCGGCTATTACGATCCTCCGCCCCCGCCCCGCGGCTATGTGGCCGTCTATTATAATGACCGCCCGCGCTATGGTTATCGAAACGTCTACCGCGAGCGCTATTACGGCCATTATGGGCCACCGCCCCGCGCTTATTACCGTGATCGCGACAGACATGATCGTTACGATCGTCATCATCGCCACGATCGTCATGATCGCGGGCACAGAGGCCATCGCGACCGCTGGTAATAAAAACCCGCCTCAAAGAGCGAAGTGTTAGCGCATTAAAAAAGCCGCCCTGTCGTGCAGGGCGGCTTTATTTTAGTATTTATAAAAACTTAGCCTTGGGCAGAAGCCGTATCAACCTTCACGCCTGGGCCCATAGTTGAAGATAACGAGATCTTGCGAACATAGAGACCCTTGGCACCCGACGGACGGGCCTTAACCAAAGCATCAACCAGAGCCTTTACGTTGGCTTCAAGTTGTTCAACCGTAAACGAAACCTTACCCACGCCCGCGTGAACAATACCGGTCTTTTCAACACGGAATTCAACGGCACCGGACTTGGCGTCCTTAACAGCCTGAGCAACGTTTGGGGTCACTGTGCCGACCTTAGGGTTCGGCATCAGACCGCGCGGGCCCAGTACCTTACCCAAGCGACCGACCAGAGCCATCATGTCCGGAGACGCGATAACACGGTCAAAGTCCATGAAGCCGCCCTGAATCTTTTCGACCAGATCTTCGGCACCGACGACTTCAGCGCCGGCAGCCAGAGCTTCTTCAGCCTTCTTGTCCTTGGCAAACACGGCGACGCGAACGTCCTTACCCGTGCCGGACGGCAGTTGAACCACACCACGAACCTGTTGGTCAGCGTGACGGGGATCGACGCCGAGGTTAACGGCGATTTCAACCGATTCGTCGAACTTGGCCTTGGCGTTGGTTTTCACGACGTTCAGGGCGTCGGTGACAGTGTGCAGCTTTACGGAATCAACATCCCAAGCCTTGATGCGCTTTGCAATTTTGGTCATCAGAATTCCCCTTAATCGACGATCTTCAGACCCATCGAACGGGCAGAGCCCTCGATGATCTTGGCGGCGGAAGCGATGTCGTGAGCCGACAGATCCTTCATCTTCTTTTCAGCGATTTCACGAAGCTGAGCTTGCGTGATCTGGCCAGCGCTGTCGCGACCGGGCTTGGTCGAACCGGACTTAAGGCCCAGAGCTTGCTTGATGAAGAAGGTTGCAGGCGGTGTCTTGGTCACGAAGGTGAACGACTTGTCCTGATAAACCGTGATGATGGTCGGCAGCGGTGTGCCTTTTTCCACGTTTTCAGTACGCGCGTTGAATTCCTTACAGAAACCCATGATGTTCACGCCGCGTTGACCCAGTGCAGGGCCGATGGGGGGCGAAGGTGTGGCCGAGCCAGCCTTCACCTGGAGCTTGATGTAGCCCAGGATTTTCTTAGCCATTAATGTCTCTCCAGATATATAGAGCCGTGGTTCGGGCATCCCCTCCCACGGATTTCAACCGCCCATCCGAGCGGAAGGCGTGCCTATAGTGCATATAGGACTATGGGGCAACCCCCTTTTTCATAACGCTTTAGCGTAGAAATAAGGCAGCCAAGGTTTGCGCTTTGGCTAACCGGTCAAACCCCACGTCCATCGGCGTATAGTTTGACGTAAGCGCCACAACGATCCCTGTCTCTGGATAGATCAGCAAAAAAGAATAGCCGCCATTGGCTGTACCGCCATGATGCACAAACGGGCCGTGCTTATCTCCGCCTACGCGGAAACCCAAGGCATAATACTCCGGATTGATCTTGCCATCAGCTAAAAGCGCCGGGGTCCATAAAGCTTCACGGCTTTTGGGTGTTAGAATATCTCTGGCCACCAAAGCATTCCCGAACCGCACCAGATCGGATGGGGTCGAAAGATAGCCCGCACCAGCATATTTATGGCTGGCATTATCTTCCGGTGCCTCGATCAAAGCGCCATTTATCAATAGATAGGGTTTAACCGGTTTTGGGGTCGCATCCACTTTATTCTGACGGGTCAACATCATCCCAGCTTGCGTCAGGACTTCGTCGTTTACGATCTGCTCAAACGGTTTATGCGCCGCACGTTCCATAGCTAATGCCAGCACCGTGTAGCCATAGGTGCTGTAGTGAAACCCTTTACCTGGCTCAAATAACAAGGGATCATGCTCGACAAAGGCCGCAGCGGTTCGGGTATCGGGATAAGCTTTAGAATTGAAGCTTTCAGAGATGTCTTGCGAATAATGGCGTACACCTGATTGATGCGAAAGCAACTGCCTGATGGTATAGGTCGCTTTACCGTCTGCGAAGTCCGGTACATAGGTGTTCACAGGTTCATCCAACCGGATTTGTCCTTTATCGACCATGCGCATCGCAGCAACCGCCGTTAGGGATTTCGATATGCTCCCTATCCGGTAAAGTGTGTTCAGGGTCGCCGGTGCGCGGCCCTTCACGTCGTCATAGCCAATTACGCCTGACCAGACCAATTGACCATTTACGCCCACCGCTGCTGAGACTGAAGGTATATTATTTTCAACATACAGCGCTTTAAGCCACGCATCCGCCTCTTTTGCCCCTGCGCCATAATCTGAGCCATGAGCAACCGACGTGACCTCAGGTATTTCCCCCGGTCGTTTTTCGATAATTGAAAATATGTAAATAGCAGTGAGCGCAATCAGTGACGCTATGACGGCTATTAAACCGACAACCAACTTCTTAATCATCCCCGCCCCGTTTTTTTATAATATGCGCGAAAACTTACCAGTCACCCACAATCGGAACAACAAAAAAGCGCTCCGGCTACCCGAAGCGCTTTAAAGCTGCGTATGCAACTATAATTAAGCGGTCTTTTCGACCTGTGAGAACTCAAGATCAACGGGCGTGGCGCGTCCGAAGATCGAGACAGACACCTTAAGGCGGGCATGTTCCTGATCGACGCTTTCGACCACACCGTCAAAGCTGGCGAACGGGCCGTCGATGACCTTGATCTTTTCGCCGATATCGAATGACAGAACCACCTTGGGCTTTTCGGCCGCAACATCGGCCGTACCAATAATGCGCTGCACTTCTTTTTCGGTAACCGGGATCGGTTTTTGGCCGGAGCCTAAGAAGCCCGTGACCTTGGGTGTGTTCTTGACGAGGTGATAAGCCTCATCGGTCATTTCCATCTTCACCAGCACATAACCGGGGAAGAACTTGCGTTCGCTGTTGAACTTACGACCGCGACGGATTTCGACCACATCTTCGGTGGGCACCAGAATTTCAGAGAACTTGTCTTCAAGCCCCTGCGACTTGGCCTGATCACGCAGAGATTCAGCCACCTTCTTCTCGAAGTTTGAATAGGCGTGAACGATGTACCACTTATGGCGCGGATTCGGAGCCAGGGCAGCGTCGAGTGTGTCATTTGCCATGAGCGATGGTCCTTATCTACCGATGTTCGTCAGCCAACTGACGCTGAAGCCCAAAATACCGTCAACCACAAAGAAGAATGCCGCAGCGACAACCACCATGATCAAAACCATGACGGTCGTGATCCAGGTTTCCTTGCGCGACGTCCAGGTGATCTTACGGGCTTCCTGACGGACTTCCTGAATGAATTTGGCCGGGCTGGTCTTTTTCTTTGGTGTCACTGGTGCCGAAGACGCGCTCGTCCCTGCGCCTTGCGCAGACATCTGGGGCTTGGCCACATCCACAGCGCCTGACTTAGCCGGCGATACCGTGGGGGTCTTCGAGGTAGGTTTCTTCGCCATAAGAATCGACGTTCCGACTTCTGAACAACAAAACGGAGGCCCAAAATATCGTTTTGAGCCTCAAAAAAAGTGGCAGGGGCAGAGGGACTCGAACCCACGACTTCCGGTTTTGGAGACCGGCGCTCTACCAGCTGAGCTATACCCCTATGTTAGTGACATATCGTGTGCAAACTGGACGCTTGCAAGATATGCCGGGCACTTAGAATCTCAGTTATCACGACAACTTTCGACCCTTAAGAGCCGTGCGGTGTATCAGCGCTTAACGCCAAGGGCAAGGGGGTTTGCAGCTTTGAACTTGATTTTATTGTGGTCAATCATCAGTTGCCCAAGCTTAATTGCATTAGGCTTAATTGCCCCGGCCTCAGTTACCAAGACTTATGTTGCCTGAGCCCATCACGGAGCGCTGTATGCGGCCTGTGACCTTTTTGAGGTAAACATTTCCGGAACCGACAATACTTATGTCAACATCCTTAACCGTACCGCCGTAATGAAGCTTACCCGAACCGGCGATATTGAGTTCAAGCTTAGGGGACGCACCATCCACGACCTTGACATTACCTGAGCCCGCAATGGCAATTTCACCAGGGCCGTTAAGCCGCAACACCGCGATGTCGCCATTCCCGCCAATCGCCGCTTCGAGTTTGGTGATATTGCCCGCTCTCACCGTACCTGAGCCGCCAATGGCGATACTGGCCGAACGCGCATCACCAATTGTGATATCTCCCGAACCGCCGATGCTGATGTCAGCCGTCTCAGCGACATGACCGGCATGCCATGTCCCGCAACCGGCGACCGACAATTCCAGACGTTGCGCCGTTCCCATTTCTCCGTAAACGCCACCGTTTGAGTTGATGACAACATCCGCAGGCATTTTAACATATATAACCGGCAGGTCTTTGACCGAAACCTTGGTTCCCCCCACGCCACCGAACGTCACGTCCCCGTCCTGACCATTAACACAGCGAATAGATTTGGATTTAAGTCCACCATCCGCGATCAAAGAATTTCCGGACGTTCTAACCATGATCTTGGGGACACTGGACGAGCCATAGGCGACTTTGAGATCAATATCGCTGCGCCCGGAATCGGGCACGATGACAACTCGGGCCACCATATTGCGTAAATCAAGTTCGGTTGCCATCAGGGCATTAGCGGGTGCCGCTGTGGCCGCGATGACAAGTCCTGAAATCAGACTTGCCGCAGTATAAGCGACCATATAGGTTTGGGTCATTTACGCTTTCCAGACAACATTTTGAGCACAGCTAAACAGGCCGCAAACCAATTGTGTGACCTGCGGTCGCCAAAAACAACTTAATTACTTGTCATGAAAGGATTGTCACGGTTTCAGCTTGCGCTCAAAGAAGTCCAGATAAAGCCGATAGCGGAATAGATTTTTAGCATTACCCCGGACACCGTGACGTTCACCGGGATAAAGCATAAGTTCAAACGGTATGGATTTTTGCTGTAAAGCATCGATTACGCGGGTCGAATTCGCCAGAACAACATTATCATCGGCCATACCGTGCATCAGTAGCAGACTGTTAGGTTTAAGATTATCCAGTCGGTTTACAACATCGTATTTCGCATAGTTTTCAGCATTGGTCTGTGGCGTAGACATGTAGCGCTCAGTATAGGCTGTATCGTACAGCCCCCACTCTGTCGGAGGGGCGCCAGCAGCACCTGCAACAAACGGCGTATCCTTGGCGGTTAAGGCCATCAGGGTGACAAATCCGCCTTGGGACCACCCCATCATGCCGATGCGTTTGCCATCAACATAAGGCAAGGTTTTCAACCAGTTGGCACCCAATATCTGATCATCTATATCTGGCCCGCCGAATTGCTTATAAATGGCACGCTCAAACGCTACCGAGCGATTGGGCGTACCGCGGTTATCAAGCGAAAAGACAATATAGCCTGCCTCCTGAAAGAGACGATCTGCCGGGTTGACCCACGTCCTTTGCACCATAGCCTTAGCCGGCCCGCCATAGATGGAGACAATGACCGGATATTTCCTCGATGGATCGAAGCTCTTGGGTTTCAGCATCGACCAGTGCATGTCCTGACCGTCTGAGGCTTTCAATGTGCCAAATTCAGGTGGGGAATACTCATTTTTGAACGCAAAGTATGGATGATTTGGATCTAACGCATTTTCCTCGATCCAGCGGATCAGCTTGCCCTGCGCATCATAAAGCCCTGTTTGCGAAGGTGTCTCCGGATCGGAATAGGTACCAATAAATACTCTGCCGCCGTCAGACACAGATGTAGCCCACCAACCGCCCGCAGAGGTTACCGCGATTGGAGTTTTCGGTGCTTTGTAACTCACTTTATAAAGGCGGTTTTCGATTGGTGTGTCTTTGGATGCTTCAAACCATATGTCTCCAGTCGCCTCATTAACAGAGGCAATATGGTCGACCGGCCAGTCACCTTTGGTAACTTGATGGATCAGTTTGCCATCAACTCCGTAAAGATAGATGTGGTTGCTGCCATCGACCTCGGAGGCCCACAAAAAGCCACCGTCTTTCAGAGGGCGGAAATCGTTATTGAGATCAATCCAGCTATCGGATGCTTCCGACAAAAGCACGGACGAAACACCGGTTAACGGGTCGACCTTCAGCAGATCAAGACGTTGCTGATTACGACTTAAGCGCTGCACATAAAGGGTCTTGCCATCTGCCGCCCAGTTAACACGCGCCAGATAAATATCGTTATTATCACCCAGATCGACCTTGATCGCTTCACCGTTCAGGGTTTTGACGTAGAGTTCAACGACTGCGTTCTTAGTTCCCGCCTTTGGATAGCGCTGCTCAATCAGTTTGAACGCCGATCCGCCGATTTCAATGCGCGGCACGATATCGACCTGGCTTTCATCAACCTTGGCATAGGCGATGCGGGCGCTGTCCGGCGACCACCAATAGCCTGTGTAGCGGCCCAGTTCCTCCTGCGCGATAAATTCAGCCACCCCATAGCTCACCGCCCCCTCACCTTTGGGTGTAATGGCCGCCTCAACGCCAGACGCCATATCTTTCACGAAAAGAGTATTGGCGCGCACATAAGACAGATGCTTGCCCGATGGGCTAAGCTTGGCATCGACTTCATCGTCAGGTGTGTTGGTGACCTGTGTGATTTTGCGACTGGCCCGATCGACACGGTAAATGTCGCCGTCCAGCGGCACCAGAATAGACTTTGACGACGCATCCCAATCGTAAGCCACCACACCACGCGCCGACACGCGCATACGCTCACGGCGGGCTTTTTCGGCTTCGGACAACACTTTGCTTGCAGATGACAATTGATCAGCATCAACTATCACATAGGGCGTCCCGCCCTTAACCGGCACAGCCCATAAATCCTGCACCTGAGCATTACTGGCCTTGGGTTTTAGCCATGTCAGCATTTCACCATCGGGAGATAATTTAGCACCGACTGCTTTTGGGCCGGACAACGCCGGATCAGAAAACACGCGCTCCGGTGTCAGGATTTCCGCCTGCGCACTTACCGCCAAACACAATATCCACGCCGACACGCCAAACCGTAATACTGACATTTATAACCCCAAAGTCTAACTCATCAGGACGCTAACGGGTGCCCATAACGAACGTCAAGATTATAGAGCCTCGCACCTCAAAAAGTTACCTCAGAAACCAGCATAGGTGCCGCGGAACAGCAATTCGGGCAACACGATTGAAACCGCCATACTCACCGACAAACGGCTGCGCTTTATGGCCCTGCGCACGATCTGCCATCCGCCATGTAATTGCCCGCTGAGTTTCAATTCGCACGCGCGGACTATGCGTAAACGCCGCATCAATTGCGCACGTAGCCCATTCATGCGACTTACAGATTGATTTCGGGAGGGGGCCGCCGTCACATGCCCTTCCCAACATGGCTCAGAATGTGTGGTTAGTGGCGATTTGTAGGCTTCGTCTCCACAGCCAAAATCTACGCGCTTTACGTGACCTTCCACCGCTTTCATAATATCCAGCGTCATCAAAATGCCTACGCCATAGCGCGCAAAGGCCGGATCATAGCCCGGAAACCATAGGTGCAGGCCGCTACCACTTTTCAAGGCGACCTCAACCGCGATGATGCGCTCACCGTGCCTGTAAACACCGGCCATGAGACCGAAATCATTGTCTTTTTGTTTTGCCAACGCCTGCAACATATCGACGGTCCAGCCACAGGCGAACACATCATGCAGCCCGCTTTGGCGATACTGGCTTCGCTTGCAATCAACAATCCATTTTAGAATTTCCGATGTGACCGGCTCCCAACTAAAGATAAGGTCAGGATAGTCCTTGTTCAAATTGCGGCGGCAACGCTCGGAGTTGCGGAAAACCTTTTTGTGCTGCTCGTAATTGGTGCGGAAATAGGTTTCAAAACCTGCAGATAAATCGGCATACAGACGCTTTTGAGGTCGCGGGTTTTCACATGGAGTGGAGCCGTCAATTAATCCCTGAAACTCAAAGCGCCGTGCTTTCAAAAGACAAACCAGATCGCTCAAATCGATATTTTCAACGGAAATTACGGCCTGAAAATCCGTCAGGGGTGCTGCAAAGGCCTGAATTATGCGACCACGCTTTTGAAAAGGAAAGAAACCCAGCAGCCGGTCACCGCCATATAGTCTGGCTATGAAGGCATGGGGAACGACCTTTGCGATAGCCTGAAAATACCGAACATCAAAATAAGGCCCCCAAAGTTCAGGTCTTTGTTTGAGGCATTGTGCCCAAAGTGCCAAATCCGCCACATTTAGCTGATCAGTGGTTATGACTTCGATATGACTTAAATTCATGCGGTCGGTTCCTGCCCCATTAACCTGATTTTTCGCCGCTCTTTTCTGTTAGCTTCATTAGTTTAATATTTTGCAAGCCGTTACAACCACGCAAACAAAAAAGCCCTCTGAGTTTCCTCAGAGGGCTTTTTTATTTAGCCACCGTCATCTCAGCTTGCGCCAAGTTCCGGTTCTAGGGGCTTGCCCTAGGCGATGATTTTTGCCCCGATGCGACAATGACGTGTCGCATCAAGACTAAAAACTGTTGCGAAAATTAAGCAATAATTTTCGCAACGACGCCGGCGCCGACGGTACGGCCACCTTCACGGATAGCGAAGCGCAGCTTCTCTTCCATGGCGATCGGGGTGATCAGCTCAACGTCCAGCTCAGCATTGTCGCCCGGCATGATCATTTCTACGCCTTCTTTCAGCTTCACGATACCGGTCACGTCCGTCGTACGGAAGTAGAACTGCGGACGGTAGTTGGTGAAGAACGGCGTGTGACGACCGCCTTCTTCCTTGTTCAGGATGTAGGCTTCGGCGATGAACTTGGTGTGCGGGGTGATCGAACCCGGCTTACACAGAACCTGACCGCGCTCAACGTCTTCACGCTTGGTGCCGCGCAGCAGAACGCCGACGTTGTCACCGGCCTGACCTTGGTCAAGCAGCTTGCGGAACATTTCAACGCCCGTGCAGGTCGTCTTCTGAACCGGACGGATGCCGACGATTTCGACTTCTTCACCGACCTTCACGATACCACGCTCGACGCGGCCGGTCACAACCGTACCACGGCCCGAGATCGAGAACACGTCTTCAACCGGCATCAGGAACGGCAGGTCGATCGGACGCTCAGGCTGCGGGATGTAGTCGTCAACCGTTTGCATCAGAGCCAGGATCTGGTTTTCACCGATGTCCGGGTTCACGCCGTCGGTGGCAGCCTTAGCCGAACCCTTGGTGATGGGGATATCGTCGCCAGGGAACTGGTAGGACGACAGAAGTTCACGAACTTCCATTTCAACCAGCTCAAGCAGTTCTTCGTCGTCGACCAGGTCGACCTTGTTCATGAACACGACCAGAGCCGGCACGCCGACCTGACGGGCCAGCAGGATGTGCTCGCGCGTTTGCGGCATCGGGCCGTCAGCGGCCGAAACCACCAGGATAGCGCCGTCCATCTGAGCGGCACCGGTGATCATGTTCTTCACGTAGTCGGCGTGGCCCGGGCAGTCAACGTGGGCATAGTGACGGTTGGCCGTCTCATATTCCACGTGCGCCGTGTTGATGGTGATGCCGCGTGCTTTTTCTTCAGGCGCTGCGTCGATGTCAGCATAGTTCTTGGCGACCGCGCCGCCCGACTTTGCCAGCGTCATCGTGATCGCGGCTGTCAGCGTCGTCTTGCCGTGGTCAACGTGACCAATCGTGCCAATGTTGCAGTGCGGCTTAGTACGGTTGAATTTTTCCTTGGCCATAGGTCAGGCTCCGTATTGCCCAGTCGGGCTAAGGTTTTGAAATGAAAATTGGAGCGGGTAGACGGGATCGAACCGACATCCTCAGCTTGGAAGGCTGCTGCACTACCATTGTGCTATACCCGCGCACGAAAGCATTCTGCTGCTTAAGCAAAATACTTTCGTAAATTCGATCGGGGACTACAGTTTTCCAAGCCTTTAAGACCTGTCGCGGCAGACAGGTCGTGCGATGGTGGGGGAAGCAGGACTCGAACCTGCGAAGCTTACGCAGGGGATTTACAGTCCCCCCCCTTTGCCGCTCGGGACATTCCCCCATGCGCACGTCTGATTTTCAAGGCTTGAAAACCTGCTGCTTTAAACTCGACCTTTTAAAAAAGGACAAGCCCAAAAACAAAAAAACTTTCTGGTTTCTGTGGATGTCCTCTCTACACATATGTAAAGACAACATCATAATTAGCCAAAAAGCCTGTCAGGCCTCAAATCGGAGCGCGTCTTATAGTGTCCATTAATCGCGAACGCAACGGTCACAAATCCCGTCAGGGACAAAAATCGCACTTTTCCGCAAAAAGCGCATCCACAAAGCCTGAAAGCGGCGGTCGCGAACGCAGTGAAACAAAGCCTAAAACACCACAAATTCAACGCCATAAGGTATCAGAAGACGGCTGGATATGGGGTGTTCACGCGGTCGAAGCGGCCTTAAAAAATTCCGCCCGCAAAGGGCCTTTTCAGCTATTTGCGACCGAAGACCGCGCCAAAGCCCTCCCCCAGGCCCTGATCAGACGCAGTGACCTCAACTTTCGTCCCACGCCTATGGCCGATTTTATGCGCATCCTGCCGCAGGGTGCTGTGCATCAGGGAATCGCCCTCAATGCTCCGCCTCCGGAAGGTGATGACCTTGAAGCCTTGATGCGCGATCATGGGGTGCTGCTGATGCTTGACCAGGTCACCGACCCTCAGAATGTAGGCGCCATCTTCCGTTCATCGGCGGCGTTCGGTGTTCAAGGCCTGATTATGCAGGATCGCCACTCTCCGGTCATGCAGGGCGTGCTGGCGAAAACCGCA
Organism: Asticcacaulis machinosus; assembly: GCF_028550435.1. Taxonomy (GTDB): domain Bacteria; phylum Pseudomonadota; class Alphaproteobacteria; order Caulobacterales; family Caulobacteraceae; genus Asticcacaulis; species Asticcacaulis machinosus. Next base: position 430,044 of record NZ_JAQQKV010000001.1, read on the forward strand.
GCCGGTGCCATGGATATGGTGCCTTTTGCCAAGGTCACTAACCTGTCCCGTGCGCTTGAAAATTTACGCGATGAGGGCTGGATCAGTATCGGCCTGGCTGGAAATACCGATGACACCTTGCAAGGCGTCCTGAACACCCTGCCCCAACCGCGTAAGGTGGTGCTGGTGCTGGGCTCCGAAGGCGATGGCCTGCGCCGTCTGGTGGCCGAACATTGCGATCATCTGGCCAAAATTCCAATGCCCGGTGGGTTTGAAAGCCTGAACGTCAGCCACGCCGCCTCTATTGCACTTTACGAAGCCTGCGCACGTAACTGATGGCTGGACAAGGCCTGTCATTACCGATTAGGAACGGGCAGAACCCTTAAAAATTAAAAATGAGAGCCTTATGGATTTTCTGTCCAATCCTGAACTTGCCTCGCAAGCTTCTGCCTTACTTCAGGTCGTTTTCATTGATCTGGTCATGGCCGGTGATAATGCCGTAGCCGTTGGTCTAGCAGCGGCTGGTCTAGCTGCCGCCCAACGTCGCAAGGCCATATTATATGGCCTGATCGCCGCCGTTGTGATGCGAATCGGCTTTGTGCTGGTCACCGCGCAACTGCTGCTCATCATTGGCCTGTTGTTTGCCGGTGGGCTTTTGCTGTTATGGGTCGCCTGGAAAATGTGGCGCGAACTGCGCGAATCCCACACCCACGACGAAGCCCGCGCTGAAGCCGCTCTCGAAGACGCCACCGGAGCTGATATAACTGCTGATGGCACTATGGGCGGCGCTGCGGTTCCCGCCGCTAAGCCTAAAAGCTTTAAAACGGCCGTCATTCAGATTTTGATCGCCGACCTTTCTATGTCGCTCGATAATGTTTTGGCGGTTGCCGGTGCGGCCCATGAACATCCATCGATCATGGTGTTTGGCCTGGTACTGGCAATTGCCTTAATGGGTGTGGCCTCGCACTTTATTGCCAAGATCCTGCACAAACACCGCTGGATCGGCTTTTTCGGCCTGTTCGTTATCCTCTATGTGGCGATCAGCATGATGTGGGAAGGCCACAGGGATATCGTCGTCGACCTGAATAAGGTTAGCGAGTACAACCGGATTGTGCCCGACTTCATGGATATCACACCCAAAGATATTGAGCATTTCAGTCACAAACCACCAACGCATTAAAATGATAAAGGCTTCGGAGTGATCCGAAGCCTTTATTTTAGGGCATATCCTCCAGCGCTTCGTCATAGCCCACGTAACGGCTGGGCTCACTGGTAAAAGGTGGATGCCCGTATCGATTAGCATTGCGTTGGCCGGGAACGAGACCGCATATCATCAGGGTCAATACTGTGCCTATCCCCGGAACGAAACTGATTGCAATCAGCCAACCGGACAATCCCATGTCATGCCAGCGCTTAACCGTCAGGCAAAAATAGATCCAGCTTACGGGAATAAGCAAAAGCCACATCAGCCGCCTCGGCCTGGCTACCCACGGCTCCAGTTCAGCCGTAAAAACCGGATAAAGCGTGAAGGTGCGCCAGTCATCAAGCCAGGCCTCCCCCATGTAGAGAAAAAATGACAACAGGATCGCTAGTCCAAAGGCGATACCCAAAGTCCAGCTCCAAAACGTCGCCCGGTTGATGCGCCCATTGGGATTAAGCAAGGTGTCGACGATTGTCATGGCCCGCCCCGTAATTATGGTTACCCACAATCTACCATGAGGCTGATAAGCAAAAAATATGGTTATAGTAAACTTATCGGGATCAGATCAGCCGACGGGTTTAGGCGAAGAGCCAAAACGGTTAGCGCCCGCGGTACCGTCTAAGAAACCACATTCTATCAGAATCCAGATCCAGCCAATGATCGGCACGAATAACAGCAAAGTCCACGGCCAAGATTTGTCGCGGTCATGCCAGCGCTTTACATGTACAGCTAAAGTCGCCGCGAATACAGCTATACCGGCGACAAATCCGAATATGCCGGCACCATCAAATCGATATGGCCGTATGAACCCCATACCGTCATTTGGACTGCCGCCAAATACCGTCATGAAGGCAACTGAGGCCAGCCACAGCAGGATGCTGAAAATCCAGAAATGGCGTCGGCGCATCCGGCCACTAAAATTAGTGTAGGCGTTCACAACGTCCATATCGACCTCCCTCGGTACAAAACGGAGGCTAGTACCTATACGTATCGTTGACGAGTTAATTTTCGGTAGGATTAGGCTTGAACGCCGCCAAACCGCTCCGCCCATTCCGCCACCTGCTCATCTTCGATCTTTTTGAACAGAACCTCACCGGATTTTACCGTCGCCCCTACAGGCAGTTTCGACAATTCCGATTTGGCATCGGTCGACGGCCAGTCCAGCGGCAGGGTTACACTGACGCTATCCGCGATCGATTTTGCCGCAAAGGGTATCAAGGGCTGCGCCAGCACCGCATACAGGCGCACCAGATTCAGGCCGTGACGTACAATGACTGCAGCCCGATCTGCATCGCTTTTAAAGGCGGTCCAGGGTGCGGCTTCTTGCAGGTACTCATTGCCCAGAACCCAAATCCGGCGCACAGCCTGCGCGGCTTTGCGCATTTCCATGACATCAAACGCTTCGGTGGCTTCCATCAAAAGCGCTGACAGATCAGCATAGAGCTTCTCTTCGAGCGGGCCCGCCTCGCCCCCTTCTGGCACTGTGCCGCCAAATTTCGACTCCGTGAATTTGACAATGCGGTTGACGAAATTGCCTAAAACATCGGCCAGATCTTTGTTGACCGTGCTTTGAAACTGATCCCAAGTGAACGATGAATCCGAGCCTTCCGGGGAGTTCGCTATCAAATACCAGCGCCAGTAATCGGCCGGCAGAATCTCCAGCGCCTGATCCATGAACACGCCGCGGTTCATCGAGGTCGAGAACTTGCCGCCGTACCAGTTCAGCCAGTTAAAGGCCTTCAGGGTATCTACCATTTTCCACGGTTGCCCAGATCCAATGACCGTGGCCGGGAAGCTTACGGTATGGAAGGCAACATTGTCCTTGCCCATGAACTGGATATAGCTGACATCGTCCGCCCCTTTATCCAGCCGCCACCAGTTTTGCCAGCCATCAGTTTCATTACGGGCATTAAAATATTCTTGAGTGGCGCCAATATATTCAATCGGCGCATCAAACCAGACATAGAAAACCTTGTTTTCAAAGCCCTCTCTGGGTTTGCCATTTTTAGCAACCGGCACGCCCCATTTCAGGTCGCGCGTGATCCCCCGGTCGATAAGCCCTTCTTCCAGATGCTTATTGGCGATTGACTTTGCCAGTTGTGGCCAAGCGGACTTAGAGTCGATCCACCCACGAAGTTGCGGCTCAACTTTGGTTTGCAGCAGATAAAGGTGTTTAGTATCGCGCACTTCTAAGTTGCGCGAACCCGATACCGCCGAATAAGGATCAATCAGGTCAGTCGGATCCAGCAGGCGACCGCAATTGTCGCATTGATCGCCACGCGCCTTCTCAAACTTACAGTGCGGACAAGTCCCTTCAACATAGCGATCCGGCAAAAAACGTCCGTCGTCGATGGAGTAAACCATCTTATCGGTGCGCTCTTCAATCAGGCCATTTCCATCCAGCGCATCGCAGAACATCTGAGTAAGCGCACGGTTCTCCCGAGACGATGACCTGCCGAACCAATCATACGACAGGCCAAACGCTTCACCGGCATTTTTCTGGATCAGGTGCTGCTCGTCGCAGTAGGTTTTTACATCCTGCCCCGCCTTGGCCGCCGCCAGTTCGGCCGGCGTTCCATGCTCATCGGTTGCGCAAATATAGAGTACCTCATGGCCTTGAGCGCGTTTAAACCGCGCATAGACATCAGCCGGCAACATCGAACCGGCCAGATTGCCGAGGTGTTTGATACCGTTGATGTATGGCAAAGCCGAGGTAATGAGGATACGTGACATGGCGCAAATGAGGTTCCTAAGGACAGACGCCCCTCATATCGCATTTCCCGCCGCAAAACATAGACATGATATAGTTTTAAACAAAAAAGTCGGTGACAGAAGCGATAAGATCGTTGCGTTTCGTCATTTGGGTAGGCATAAGGGCCACCTCACACAGTCTGATATAAAGTGTGACGCTCTGATAGTGCCGGTTTAGCTCAGCTGGTAGAGCAGCGGTTTTGTAAACCGAAGGTCGCGGGTTCGATTCCTGCAACCGGCACCATTCATATTTGAGCAGGCAAATAACACCGCTTCCAGATATCATTTTATCACGATTTCCTTATGCGCTCACACGCCGCATCGTATCTAAAATCGATTAGGTGTATTCTATGGTTGCCGCTCATAACAGGAGGACAATCATGACAACCTACAGCCATCGGTTTTTTGATAAGAATACTGGCGAAGAAATTTACGCTTCGGATGATTTCCGTTTTACGGCTATCCCTGCGATTAATCACCGCATTTCCGATCCGGAATTTCGAGATCGATACGGCGGTCCGGCCGTCGTAAATCGTATTGAAATCGGTGATTCCAATGCTGATGATGTAGAGCTTTTTGTATATGTCGATGGCGCCGAAGAAATCCTGAATACAGGAGATCAGGAAGACAGCTACCGCCGCTCATGACCTAAGCCTGACCTAGGGTAGATTTAATTGCCAGGAAACGCCGAACCGGTCTTTTACCCAGCCATACTTACGGCTAAAACCATAGTCGGCCAGTGACATAAGGGGTTCGCCCCCCGCCACCAGGGCTTCGTAAAGATGATTTATCTCACCTTCGCTTTCGCACACCATATAAAGCGATATGGCTGGCGTAAACGCAAACTCGTGGCGCACACTTGAATCAATCGCTATAAACGGCACGCGGTTAATCACGAAGGTGCAATGCGCTACACTTCCCTCGCGCCCAGCCTCACCAGGGCCATAGCGCTTGATCAGGATGATCTCAGAATCCTTGAATAATGACGTGTAAAAATTTACAGCCTCTTCGCATACGCCATCAAACATCAGAAATGTTGCCAGATGCGGAGTATCGGGCGTGACAAGCGGATTACGCACCTCCGCAGCACCGCCTGTATGCTCTTCCTCAACAATCAGATCGATATAATTGAACTCTGGGCGCAAGCGGGCCGCAGCGCCATCCTCTTTCATAATTTTCAAGTCATCAGATTGCTTGGCAATGCGAGCCTGCTGATGTTTCATAATCTCAAAATTTTGTTTCAGATCTGCATAAAGTAATGCGTTTTCCATAGCCACGGACACCGTGTCCGCGAGGGCTTGCAAAACAAGCATTTCCTCTTCTGAAGGACGATGATTTATGGCCCAATACGCACCGATAGCCCCGATCGGGTCATCCCGGCGAATCGGCACCATTGTCATGCTTTGCACAAATGTGAGCCTGTAAGCTTCTTGAGGCACACGATCGTCGGCATATATATCTTCGATAACGGCAGCTTTGCGATTTATCATCACCCAACCACTGACGCATAAATGTATAGGAAAGCGCTTACCTTTCCATAAAGGCGCTATGGCCGTTTCGTCGACATAATAGCATTTATCGCCTTCACGAAGGACAAAGGTTGCACCGTCTGCATCCAGCAATTCACGCGCGGCGTCACGCGCTATTCGGATAACTGTATTCACATCACGCGCATTAGATAGCGCCTGCACGACCTGAACCAGTCGCTCCATAGCCCGTGTATACATGGCCGAATGCTCAATCGCCGTTTGCGGTAAAAACGGAGAACCGGATGATATAGAACGGGTTGTGGGCATCGAAAAATGTCTCCGATTACGGCACCATTGCTACTCAATCATGTCGGGAATTTATTAATCCTCACTCAATAAGGATATAGTTTGAACGCAAAGCATGCGCAGGCAAAGACCCGAATTCACGGTAACCGATCACATTGTTGCGACAATTTTTTAGACTTTACGATGAACGCTATTTAGCCCTCGCCAAATGAGAATGAGTCACGTAAAAACAGTTAATTTTATGAACTAATGTAAGGTTTTGACTATGCGGCATGGGGCGATTTCGGGAATTTTAACCTTAGGTCTCGGCCTTTGCCTAAGCGCCTGTGAACCTGCTCCGACACCTGTCGCAAATAATGAAACCCAAACGCCAGTCATGGCCGAGCCCTTAACTGAGGCCGAAAAAACACAAATTCTTGCATCACTCCCCGCACCTTATAATACCGCCAATCTCGAAGACGGTAAAAAGCAGTTTGGCAAATGCCGCTCTTGCCATGTGCTTATTGAGACAACAGCAACAACAACCGGCCCGCACCTTTATGGTATTTTTGGGCGCAAGGCTGGGATTGAAGGCGGATATCCCTACTCTGAAGCCATGAAGGCCCATGATGTGGTTTGGGATTTTACCACGCTTGATGCGTTTCTGACCAAGCCACGCGACGCAGTTCCGGGCACCAAAATGGCATTTTTAGGCATCAAAGAAGCCAAGGATCGTGAGAACCTGCTGGCCTATATCGCGGTCGAAACTGCTAAGAAACCGCAGTAGCTAAAACCGCTTCCATATTGATAAGGATAAAGCTTTAACCTGAGGAACATTCTCGCCCGACAGTGTTTGACGCGCGCCCAACTGCACGCTGACATCCTGTTTAGTTCCCAAATGGCGCACAAGGCTTACCTCAGCGTTCACCCATTTCGCGCGCCCCCATGCTTCCTTATCGGTTTGCCCGGCATAGACCTGTGTCATGACCAGCCATTTCGGATCGGGTTTTATCCCGACCGTCGCGTCCACCCTCACCTGATCGGCTCCTTTTTCGCGCCAGCGCTTCGCCACCTGCACGTCAACGAAAGCATCCTTACCCGCAACCTTAAAACTTTTGCCACCATAGGCTCGCACTTCGGCTTCAGTGCCTTTGGATCTTGCCTGATCAAAATCATTGCGGCGGCCTTTGCCCAGCCCTTCGACACCTGCGCCTACAGCTAAGATGGTCGTATCGCTCTTTACTAAGGTGGCGCGGCCTCCGACCTCCACTGACCCCAATCCTGAATAGGATGTGCTATCGGTTTTGAAATCCTGATAATCAGCCTTGGCGTACACAGTTATGCGCTTGGTGATACCATAATCGCCGTAGACCGACACATTACGCGTATCCCACTTTCCAATAGACGCTGTATTGCCATTGCCATTGCCATCAAAGCCTTTATCAGCCGTAGATGGCTCCAGTTTAATTATAATTTGTCCCTGACCGCTTTCCTGAGGCCACGCACCGGCAACGCTTAGGCTGGGTACAAGTAAAAGGCCCATTACCGCAAACACACTATAGAAAAGCCTCATACCCGCCCCCAGAGCCAATTCATTCGATAAATAAAGCCTTGGCCGAATCGGTAAAAAGTTCCCTAATTTGGCGAATTCAGGCGGCGCGTGAAATCACCAGCTTACCTTCACTGACTTTCACGATTTTCACAGCTTCACGCACCTTGAGCCTGACGTCTCCATCCCCTTCAATGATCGCCGGCCACTCCACGCCATCATAGATCACGCGGCCCTCATTTAAGCCGCCAAAGCCTTCAAGCACAGTGGCAGTCTTACCGACTAAACGTTGCCCGGGATCATTGATGTCACCCGCTGGCGCGTCTTTTTTCATGAAGCGGCGTGACAGAATTGACAGCGTAAGTGTCAGTACAGAAAAGATAATGACCTGAAACACAAAGCCAATGGGCAGCCCGGTCAAGGTTAGTAATGCCACGACACCGGCTGATGCCGCAGGCCACAGCAGCCATTCTGTACCCAACATAATTTCAAGTCCGAGCACAATCACACCCAAGGTAAGCCATACCCAAAAGGCCTGCATGCCCAGAGGCTCAGATGTCAAAAGCGTTGCAAAATCAGGCATATTAATCTCCTGTCTTTACTTTTTAGCTGATGATTGATCGTTGGTTATGGATTTCACCAACTCGGTAACCCCGCCCACAGTCCCTGCCAGGCTCGACAATTCCGTCGGCAGTATGATGGTCTTGGTATTGGGTGAAGTGGCAAACTTACCGAAGGCCTCAACATACTTTTGGGCCACGAAATAGTTGATAGCGTTGACATCACCCTTGGCAATCGCTTCGGATACCATTTCCGTCGCCTTGGCCTCAGCCTCGGCCGCGCGTTCACGGGCCTCGGCGTCGCGGTAAGCCGCTTCCCGGCGCCCTTCAGCCTCCAGCACCGTCGCCTGCTTGTTGCCCTCAGCACGGGTAATTGCCGCCTGCTTATCGCCATCGGCTTCGATGATCTGGGCGCGGCGCTCACGTTCGGCTTTCATTTGGCGCGCCATCGAATCTGTAATATCAAGAGGCGGTTTCAAATCTTTGATTTCAATTCGATTTACCTTTATGCCCCACGGACTCGTTGCCTGATCGATAACGGTAAGCAGGCGTGAATTAATCGAATCGCGTTGAGACAAAACCTCGTCCAGTTCCATGCCACCAACGACAGTCCGCAGGTTGGTCATGGCCAACTGTGTGACCGCATTATCGAGATTGTCGACGCGGTAAGCCGCCGCAGCAGCATCTATCACCTGCGTAAAGACAATTCCATCGACCTTGACCACAACGTTATCCTTGGTGATGACCTCCTGCTGAGGCACATCAACCACGCGTTCCATCATGTTGACACGGCGACCGATGCTCTCAACGAAAGGCGTCAGGAATGAAATACCGGGTTTTAGAGTACGGGTATAGCGACCGAAACGCTCAACCGTGAACTCACGCCCCTGCGGTACAATCTTAATAATGCTGAAGGCGATGACGATCGCCAAAATAAGGATGACTGCGGAAAATGCGCTTACAAACATTCAGAGTTCCCTCTTGCCTTGTTTTGCCCGCCTGAACTCTACCTTAAATCACACGATTTCAAAGCTTAATCGGCCCGCCACGCCTCCTTAGCGCGCTTGATTTTAGGAGCACATCCTTAAGGTCATCCTCAACGACCAAATCCAATGCCGCCTCCAGCGTTACAAAACACGCCTGATCAGCATCGTCGCCTGCCACAGGTTCTCCGGACACCCAGCGCGCCAGATAATCAATAAGCACATAATGAAACCCGTCCGGATACGCGGCGGATGGCGGCTCCATAATCTCATAAACTTCGATTAAGGCCCCCAGCTCGGCCTCAATGCCGGTCTCCTCTCGCAATTCGCGCAAAGCCGTTTGCGCGATCGGCTCAAAGCGATCCATCTTGCCGCCGGGTATAGACCATTGCCCTTGGCGGGGCGCCCTGCCCCGCCGGATCAGCAAGACCTCATCGCCTCGCCAGCACACGACTCCTATCGCCGGTATCGGATAGTGAGTTTTGACTTGCACTTACAGATTCTCCGTATAAACCCCAAGCCATATACGCCAGACACCCACAATAGCGTTGCTTTTAGGGATATTACCATGACTGCCGCCGCCCAATTTGCTGAATGCCAACCTGTTGCTCCGGAAATTCTGGCTAAGATCAAGTCCGTATTGGGCGAAGGTAGCTATAGCGAAGATAGTTTACGCGTCGAAGCTAAATTGACCGAATGGCGCGGCAAATGGAAAGGCCACACGCCTCTGCTGGTGCTGCCCAAAACGACCGAGGAACTCTCAAAAGTTGTCAAAATCTGCTATGAACATGGCGTAGCAATTACGCCTCAAGGCGGCAATACAGGGCTGGTCGGTGGCCAGATACCATTTGGCGAAATTCTGGTATCACTTGAGCGTATGCGTACCATTCGTGATGTCGCCCCGACCGATGACACTATGGTGCTGGAGGCGGGTATCACATTGCTGGAGGCGCAAACGATTGCTGAAAAAGCGGGCCGTCATTTCCCATTGTCTCTGGCGGCTGAGGGTACGGCCACAATAGGCGGTGTCATCAGTACCAATGCCGGCGGCACCGCGGTCCTGCGTTACGGCGTGACCCGCGATCTGGTGTCCGGTCTTGAGGTAGTTTTGCCGAATGGTGACATTTTCCACGGCCTGAAACGTCTGCGCAAAGACAATACCGGCTACGACCTCAAGCAAATGTTCATTGGGGCCGAGGGCACACTGGGCATCATCACAGCAGCGTCGCTTAAGCTGTTTCCGGTGATGAATTCGCGTTCGGTTGCCATTGTCGGGTTTGAGACTTCCCAAAAAGCCATCGATCTTCTGGCCCGCGCCAAACAGGAAACGGGCGGTCAGGTCGAAGCGTTTGAGCTCATGGGGCGCTACGGTTTGTCGCTGGTGCTTAAGAACATCCCTGATACCCGCGAGCCTCTTGAGGGTGAATATCCGTGGTACGCTCTGATCGAAGTCGCTTCAGGCGATCCCGACGGCGCGGAAACCTCGATGGAGCGCCTGCTGGGGGCCGCGTTTGAGGAAGAGTTAATCTTTGATGCGGCCATCGCTCAGAATGAGACCCAGGCTGCAGCTTTTTGGCGACTGCGCGAAGAACATTCAGCCGCCGAAAAGGTCGAAGGGGCGGCCTGGAAGCACGACATATCTGTGCCCCTCTCCCGTATGGCCGAGTATATGGAAGAAGGTGCCAAGGCGATCGAAGCCTTCCTGCCCGGCGCTCGGCTGGTGGCTTTTGGTCACGTTGGCGATGGCAATGTCCACTTTAACGTCATAGTCCCGGAAGGTATGGATACCAAAGCCTTCAATGACTTACGTGACGAAGGTTCCAAAGTGGTTCATGATCTGGTGCACCAGTATGAAGGCTCTATTTCGGCCGAACACGGCCTTGGGCGCATGAAAACTCAGGAAGCCCTGCTCTACAAAGATCCTACTGCAGTGGCCGCCATGCGCGCGGTGCGCCTGGCGCTTGATCCAAAACGGATTATGAATCCCCACGTATTGTTCTGATCATCCCTCAATCAGCAAGGCGCTATCGCTAAAAACCTTATCGACCAGTTGCGCAAGATCAATTGGGCGGAAAGGTTTGGTCAGAGATGCGTTAGCGCCATTCTCCACAGCTTGCTTTAGTGCACTGGCCTTTTCATGCTTCTGGGCCGAATCGACTGAATCCTCACCGGACATGGCAATGATCCGCGCTTGCGGCCAGGTATCGTGAATGACCGAAATACCTTCTATCCCGCCCATGCCCGGCATAAAAATGTCGGTGATAATCATATCAACATGGGCAATATCAATCCGCACGAAGGCCTCCTCGACCGTTTGAGCCTCTGAAATCTGATAACCTTCTTTTGCCAGGGTTGACGCCACCAGCTTACGGGTTGTGCCGGAATCATCGATCACCAGAATATGCCGCGACCGCTGTGGCGCATTGCGCAAAATATTGACTTTGTCGATGATAGCTTTGATGTCAGGGATAGCAAACGGCTTACCGATGACAAAATCAGCTTGAGCCCGTCTGGCCATATTGAGGGTTGCCTTCAACACCTGACCACCCGCGCCACCAGCACTCATGACCGCGATCGGCACACCGGTACTGAGTTTGCGAAAATCTGGCATGAGCATAAGCGTGTTAGCTGTGCCAATATAGACATCCAGCAACATCAGATCGACTGTTCTGTGCCTTAACGCCTCAAAAACAGCGTCATGGTCAAAGCACAACAGCGTCGACCATCCCAGTTTTTCCATCATTTTAGAAATCAGTTGTGCCTGCGTGTGACTATCTTCGAGCACAAGAACCGTACCGGCTGACATCACACAACACTCACACAAAATATGGGCATGTATGCCCGGTGCCTTTAGACTACATCAACAGGCTTAGCTTGAAGTTAATTCAGAGGCCCGTCAGGCCTTATGCCGCTAAAAACTTTTCAGATAAAACAGCGTCAACCAGCATCGTTAAATCAGATGCTGTAAACGGTTTAGGCAACTGCGCGGTTGCCCCGATCTTGCGCGCCTCCGATAAAGCTTTCATGCAGTCGAGTTGCTCAAGTTCAGCCCCGGCCGACATGGCTATAACGTGAACTTCGGGCCACTGGCTGCGGATGATGTTGATCCCCTCCAGACCGCCCATGCCCGGCATGAAGATGTCCGTTATCACCACATCAACATGGGCAATATCAACACGCTCAAGCGCCTCCTCCATTGAGGCCGCTTCACTGACACGATAACCCTTATCATCCAAAGCCGCAGTCACCAGTTTGCGAATGACCCGGCAATCGTCGATGACCAGCATGTGCTTACGGCGCAAAGGCTTGACTTGAATAAGTTTGGTTTGAGTAAGGATATTTGCGATAGCTTGCGGCGTAAAAGGCTTAGCCAGAACAAAATCGGCTTTTGCTTGCCGTGCCATAGCCAGAGTTTCCTCGAGCACAGCCCCACCGGCACCACCAGACGTCATAACCGCAACGGGAACATCCGGCGCGCGCTCGCGTAAATTCGACATATATTTCAGCGTATTACCGTCGCTTACATAAACATCCAGCAACATCAGATCGACCTTGAAATCCCTTATCATGGAATAGGCCGTCTTTAGGTCATGACTGACAAGTGTAAGGCATCCCAGCCCTTCAAGTATGCGGGAGATCAACTGAGCCTGTACGCGACTATCTTCTAAAATCAGTACCGTACCCAGAGACATGCGCAGACCTTCTCCCAGACGTAATCATCAGATTACGTTCAATATGTATGTATATGATTAATACGCAAAAACGGCGTCACTAACCTTATCTGCAAGACATTCTGAACACGTCTAAAAAGGATAAGGATACGCAAAACTACGGGTGACGACCTAAAGCAAATCAGTATAAAAAGTGTTCATGCTCATACTGTTATCCCCAGCCAAATCACTGAACACAGATCCGGTAGCCGATTGGATCAAACCGACGGCCCCAAGATTTACCCCCCATACCAAAGCCTTGTTAGAAGTCATGAAAACCAAAAGCCCGGCTGATCTGCGCGGGTTAATGGACATATCCGATGATCTGGCGGAACTGAATTATCGCCGCTATCAGCGATTTAGCCGTCAGGAGGTTTTACCTGCCGCCATGATCTTTGACGGCGACGTATATGATGGCCTTAAGGCACGCGAGATGGATGAAAATGCCCTTCTTTGGGCGCAGGACAGGTTACGCATTTTATCCGGCCTGTATGGTGCTTTGCGCCCGCTGGATCAGATGCGCCCATATCGTCTTGAGATGGGCACAGCCCTGCCTACCGGCAAAGGCAAATCGCTTTACGCATTTTGGGGCGACGATATTGCGCTAAGTCTTTCAAAGGACGCCAAAGCTGTCAAAACCGACACGATTCTCAATTTGGCAAGCCATGAGTACGCCAGGTCAGCACTTACCAAATCGCTTAAACTCAAAGTGATAAATACCCGTTTTCTCGATGAAAAAGATGGTAAGGCGCGGATTGTATCCTTCTTTGCCAAACGGGCGCGTGGCCTCATGGCACGTTATATCATCGACAACCGTATCGAAAATATAGAAGAGGCCAAAGCCTTTGATATCGATGGCTATAGTTTTAAGCCTGAGTCATCGACGAACAGCGAATGGGTCTTTTCACGGCCGCAGCCACCACTGAAATCTTAGCTCTAACCCTTAGCCGACATAACCGGCTGCCCGCTTAAGGCGATCATTTATGGCCTCCCCCAGCCCTTCGGACGGTATAGGGGCCACACAGATTTTTCGCGGCTTTAAACGATCAGCTTTTCTTAAATAAGTAAATAGGTTAGCGGCAGCTTCTGATGTGTTCCGTGAAGCACTGAGCTGAAAAATCGGGCCTGCGTAATCCGTAGGTCCAAACGCCAGATACGCGCATCCTTCATCAGGCTTCACCACATTGATTTCAACCTTAGCATCCGGCGCATAATGTACTGCCAACCGGCCTGGGGAGCGATGTCCGTCGTGATCATCGCCTTTTAAAGGCCCGATCAGTGCCTCGATGTCTGCGCGCGTAACAGCCCCGGCCCTCAGATAACGCGCGTCATCCCTCAGACTAACGACCGTAGATTCCAGTCCAATCTGACAATCGCCACCGTCAATAGACGCGGCAACAAATGCGCCCGTCTCTTCTACAGCATCTGATAATCGCGTCGGACTGGGCCTGCCGGAGCGATTTGCTGACGGAGCGACTACGCCCTCACCAAAACCATTAAGAATTTCAAGGGCGACCGGGTGCGCCGGCACTCTCAAGGCCACACTGTCAAGACCTGCCCGTGCCAGATCACAGACCAGACGGGCATCTTTGATCGGCAGTACCAAGGTCAAGGGACCGGGCCAGAATGCGCTGGCCAAAACCCGTGCGCGATCATCAAAGTGCGCGATGTGTTCAGCCAAGGCCGCACTAGCAACATGCACAATCAATGGATTAAACTGAGGGCGGCCTTTGGCTGCAAATACCTTGGCCACAGCCGCAGAATCACAGGCCCTGGCCCCTAAACCATAAACCGTTTCCGTCGGCAGAAATATCAGATTGCTGGCCCTAAGCGCGGCCACGGCATCATCAACAGTTGTCATATCGCGCCCATAACACAAAGTAAGGTGCCTGACTTGTGCTTATTTTAAAGCCGTAGCGCGAATAGTAAAATCAAGTTTAACCTTCGCTGGAATCTGATCGGTTGATGCCCAGTCACCAGAGCCAACCCCGAAATCCAACCGATCAAGTTCGACCCTGGCTGTCACATTGGCGGTTCTCGAAGCATTGATCTCGGTAATTTTGAGCGTAAATGGCAGATCAAAGGGTTTGGTTTGACCATTCAGGGTAAGCCTGCCTTTGGCGATAAATTTATCATCACCAGTTTTGGCAAATGATTTCGCTTCAAACGTCGCTTTGGGGTGGGCGGCGATATTGAAAAACGACTCACTTTTCAGAGTATTATCGCGCTCAGCATCATCAGTGCTGACGGACGCCAGATTGATCACTACGCGTATCGAAGACCGGTCAAGCGACTCAGGATCAAAACGGATATCGGCTTTATAGTCGCTGAAGCGACCGTTTATATCTGCCCCCTGAAATGCGGTCACAAAATTTAAACGGCTGGCGGACTTGTTCACAGTCCATGTGGGCACAGCCATTGTCGTTTGAGTCGATGCGGCTGAGGCTGACGGCAAAGTCGCTTCTGAGACCGCAACCGCGCTAATCTCGCTTTCAGAAACAGCCGCTTCCTGAGCCATTGGCGCCGCAGGCGTTAAGGTCGTTTTAGTTGCCTTTTCGCCTCTGAAAACCAACGCCCCTGCAACGACCGCAGCGACAACCGTCACCACAGGCACAATCCACCGCCAGTTCAGCAGCGGCACAGGCGTAAGTCCCGGCACCATGCGGGTTATAGTATTATCTTTGTCAATAACATGGTGCTTGAGCGCGGCGCCGACATGCAGAGGTATCAGCACATAGGTAATCAGCTTGGCTAACAGACCATGCGCAACCACCCAGGCATCGTGAGTCTGTTCAGACGCTGGCACCGGCAAGTGCGGCCACGGTATAATGCCATAAAGCACAGTCTTGATCGCCATCGGGCTGGCCGACACCATCGCCCACCCCGTGAGTGGCAAACCAATCATAGCTACGTAAAAACCCCAGTGGACGGCTTTTGCGGCCGCCATCTGCCATTTGGGCCCTTCGACTTCAGGTGGTGCCTTATAGGCCAAGCGAAGTCCGAGACGGATAAAGCTCAGAATAAGAATGGTTATGCCAATAGATTTATGCAGTTGAAAGCGCGCAAAACGCCCTGCGTCCTCGTCTTCCAAGCGCCAACCCAGAACTATCATGAAGATTATCAGACCGGCGATCAGCCAATGCAGCCAACGGCTATAGCGATTATAGGTTTCAACTGACATGGTGCCCTCAAAGGTCGTGATACGTCCATATTGACAACGAATATGGATAAATCAAGACAAAATATGTAATATTTGTAGTTACATATCAAGATGACGCGAACGTAAACTTTTCTTGATCTTTTTGCGAACCGGATCATACTTGCCCCAACAACAGGATGAGGAAACCGACATGACCTTTCGGCCGAGCACAAAAGACATAAACTTTTGCCTGCAACATATTGTGGATATAGACGATTTCTACCTGACCGAAGGCTATCCTGATTTTGACGGCGATATTTTATCAGCCGTGCTTGATGCTGCCGGAGATATGGCACGTGATGTTATAGCCCCGATCAATGTGGTGGGCGATCATCAGGGTGCAAGGTTGGAAAACGGACAGGTTTTAATTGCGGATGGCTTTGGTGAAGCTATTTCCGCCTATGCCGAGGGTGGCTGGAACAGCCTGGCTGCCGATCCCATGCACGGCGGCCAGGGACTGCCCAAAACCCTTGAGCAGGCCTGCTTTGAAATGTTCAATTCGGCCAATATGGCCTTCACACTGAACCCGACGCTCACCTTAGGCGCTATAGAGGCCCTGAGCGCATATGGGTCGGAGCGTCAAAAAACAATCTATCTGCCAAGGCTGATCAGTGGGGAATGGTCAGGCACGATGAACCTAACGGAACCGCAATCAGGATCAGACTTATCAACCCTGACGACGGTGGCACAACCCATTGGAAATGGTTTGTACCAACTGACGGGTCAAAAGATCTTCATTACCTGGGGTGATCATGAAGCCCGCGAGAATATCCTGCATCTGGTGCTGGCGCGACTGCCGGATGCGCCTGTGGGCACCAAAGGCATCTCCCTGTTCTTATGTCCCAAATATCAGATTGATGATGACGGAAAGTTGGGCGACCGTAATTCGGTCAGAGCCGTTGGCCTTGAGCACAAGATGGGCATCCACGCCTCACCCACCTGTGTTATGGCGTTTGAAGGCGCAGTCGCTGAAATGGTCGGCCCGCCCAATGAAGGCCTTGCGGCCATGTTTGTCATGATGAATGCCGCTCGCTTAGCCGTTGGCACACAGGGGGTCGGCATTGCTGACCGCGCCTGGCAACAGGCCCACCTTTACGCCATTGAGCGCCGTCAGGGACGCTCAGCACTCACCGGTCAAGGGAACGCAGCCATTTATGACCATCCGGATGTCAGGTTGACCCTGGCTTTGTGCAAGGCGAAAATTGATGCGGCGCGTGCGCTTTGTCTCGCCACAGCAAAGGCCTATGATCAGGCCCGTAAAGGCAGAGAGTCTGTACGCGACCGCGCCCGACGCCGTGAGGATTTATTTGTGCCGATAGCCAAGGCATGGGCAACACAGGTCGGATGTGACGTGGCATCTGCCGGCGTTCAGGTTCACGGCGGCATGGGATATATTGAAGAAACCGGCGCCGCCCAGCATTACCGTGATGCCCGCATAGCCCCCATTTATGAGGGCACCAATGGCATTCAAGCTGCCGATTTGGTCGGGCGAAAGTTATCACAGGATAACGGACTTGCAGCAAGAGAGCTAAGCGAAGACATTAGATTGTTCATAAAAGATACTGAAACTAAGAATGTAATTACGTTATCTGGTTTGATAGATGCGCTTCAGACATTTGATGAAGCCACAAACTGGCTCATTCAGCAAAAAGTGCAAAATCCGGCTACTGTGGCCACAGCCGCCAGCCGGTACCTGAGCTTATGTGGCGACCTCATCGGTGGCTGGCTTTTGGCGAAAGGCGCATTAGCAGCACAGGAACGTCTGGATCAAGGCGATGAAGATCGTGAATGGCTGAGGTCCAAAATCGCCCTTTATGAAATATACAGCACGCAGATTTTAAGTGCAGCCTCCGCTCATCTGTCGGCCATTAAAATGACCGTCGCCCCACTCGAAGCCTTAACGGCAGCAGCCATTTATCCTGATTAGGGTTTGATCGTCTTAACCGCTGAGGGTTTGGCACCGCTATTGGTGGGTCGCGTAGGGTCTGGCACAATGTCACCTGTCGAATTATCGGGCGTCTTAGGCGGGCCAGATGAAACCGGCCGCACCACAAGCTTTTGCCGCAAAGCTTCCTCGTCCTGAGATTTCAGCAGCTTATCAATCGTGGAGCGCACAAAAACCGCATGCGTCACCAAGCCAAGCTCAAGCCGGCGATTGTCCTGCTCAACCTGCTTGGTCAGAATACCTGCAATAAAGGTAAGCGACGGCTGCTCTGTCCCCGGACGGCGGATTGTGCGATCGGTCATGAAGACAGGCCCGCCGGAATTGCCAGGAATAGCTGTTAAATCAATAAGAAAGGTTGGGTAATTCGTACTTGGAGTTAAGGGGTAAGACGCCACGCGCCCCGCTCGCAAAATAGGAAAACCCGCCGGATTAGCCGACAATCCATGCGGATAGCCGAGCGTCATCATCTCATCGCCCGGTCCGATACGGTAATCACTAAACGTCTTTTCGTCCGCCAGCCAGGCGATTGGGACAACATTATCTTTGTAAGCCGCTGGCACTTCTACCGGAATAACGGCAACATCTTCTTTGCCGTGCTGCACCCACAAAGGCCCGCGGTCTGAACGGATAGTTAGCTTTGACGGACCATACTGCCACTTACCCGTAGCCCCTTCAAAACGCCACCCGATCCGAACGTCATTTGAGGGCATTTTTTCAAACACATGAGCAGCCGTTACCAGTACGATCTCAGGCGGGTTGCTGGAAGAATTATACCCGCGCGGCACTGATACCAGGAAGCCGGTACCTACCATGCGCTTACCATCGGCCAGAGGCTGATCGATTTGCACCGTCGCTTTGATCAGTTCCAGTGTTAAATCAGCGTCCATAAACCTTATGCCCTCGAAAAAAATGGCCGACAGTGAATCTTACCAAACCGTCATTTGACGGGCAGTTAAGAACCGTCGCAATCTCATTACAAAGATAAACCATTCCCGCCCCACTATCTTCCCCGTTCACCGGGTAATCTGTCAAAGGTGTAATCACATGAAAAGCCGCATAAATCGCAGAAACCTGCTTGTAAGCAGCATAAGTGTTGGATTTATGGTCAACTCTGGTTTTGGTGTCACACCCGCCCTATCCGCATCAGGAAGTCATATGTCTAAACTCACAGCCCCAAAAGCTAAAAAGATCCCGCACAAGATCGAGCAACTGGGCTACACCCGCGTCGATAACTACAACTGGATGAAGGATGATCGCTGGCAGGAAGTCCTGCGCGATCCCGATCTGATCAAGGCCGAGGTCAAAGAGCACCTCATTCTCGAAAACGCCTATTCCAAGGATATGCTTAAAGCCACCGAAGATTTGCAGGCGACTTTGTTCGAAGAGATGAAGAGGCGCATCAAGGAAGACGATTCGTCGGTGCCTGCCGCAGACGGGGCCTGGGAATATTATGTCCGCTATAATAAGGGCGCTCAACACCCGATCAATGCCCGTAAACCGCGCGGCAAAGACAAGATCAGCAAAGAAATCATCCCGTTTGCGGCTGTACCTTCGGATGAGCAAATTCTGCTGGATGAAGATGCCGCCGCAAAGGGCACGGACTACTACTCTACCGGTACGACGACTCATAGCCCCGACCATAAGCTTTACGCCTGGTCCGAGGATACGCAAGGGTCTGAGGTCTATAAAATCCATGTCAAGGATTTAACCACCGGCCAGCGCCAGGGCACACCGGTCGAAAGTGCTACGGGTGATTTTGTGTTTTCACCGGATTCGCAATATCTTTTCTGGACATTCCGTGACGACAATGGTCGCCCGTCAAAAATTTTCCGCCGCCCTGCCAAAGGCGGTGAAGATGTTCTGATTTATGAAGAAAAAGACCCCGGCTTTTTCATTGGCGTGGGTACGCTCTCGTCCGATAAGTACATTGTCATCAGCATTGGCAATCAGGAAACGTCCGAAACGTGGCTCATACCGGCCTCTGATCCGACCAAAGCACCGGTTTGTGTTGAACCGCGGCAAACCGGCGTCATGTATGATGTTGATCACTGGGATGACCGTTTTGTCATCCTTACGAATGCTGATGATGCAGTTGATTTTAAAGTGATGACATCGACCGCGGCGCTTCCATCCAAGTCAAGTTGGAAGCCGTGGATCGCCCACCGTCCTGGAACCTATATAACTGGCTTAGGGCTCTATAAAGGCCACATGGTGCGGGTTGAGCGTGAAAATGCCAATTCCCGCATTGTGGTCACCAAAAAAGCCGATCTCAGCGAACACACCATCGCCGTCAACGAAGAAGCCTTCGCCCTCGGCATGGGCGGCTCGTTAGAGTATGACACAACGGTGATGCGCTACACCTATACTTCACCCACAACGCCCGCGCAGACCTACGACTATGATATGGAAAGCCGTCAGAAAAGTCTGCGCAAGACGCAGGTCATTCCGTCCGGCCACAATCCGGCTGATTATGTCGCCAAACGGCTGTACGCCAAGGCACCGGACGGCGTTGAGGTGCCGATCACCGTTTTGATGAAAAAAGGCGTTGCTTTGGATGGCAAGGCCCCCATGCTGCTTTACGGCTACGGCTCCTACGGCATTCCGATGGAACCCAGCTTTTCGATCCGCAATCTGAGCCTGGTCAATCGCGGATGGATCTGGGCGACGGCCCATATACGCGGCGGATCGGAAAAAGGCCGTGGCTGGTTCATGGATGGCCGTAAGTTCAAAAAAAAGAACACCTTCACCGACTTCATTGCCTGTGCGGAGCATCTGACGGCTAACGGTTATGGTTCCAAAGGCCAGATCGTCGCCTACGGTGGTTCAGCCGGTGGGCTGTTGATGGGGGCTGTTACCAACATGCGCCCTGATCTGTGGGCCGGTGTGATCGGGGCCGTACCGTTTGTCGATGTGCTCAACACCATGAGCGACACCTCTTTGCCGCTAACCCCACCCGAATGGCCAGAATGGGGTAATCCGATCGAAGACAAAGCGGCCTATGACTACATTGCGACTTACAGTCCCTATGACAACATTACTGCCAAAGCCTACCCACCTGTGCTGGCTACCGGCGGCCTGAGCGATCCGCGCGTCACCTACTGGGAGCCGATGAAGTGGATTTCGGCTCTGCGCGAATACAACACATCCGATGCGCCTATGCTGCTGAAAATCAATATGGAAGCCGGTCACGGCGGCGCTTCGGGCCGCTTTGACTTCCTGAAGGAAATCGCGTTCGATTACGCCTTTGCCATCTGGGCCATCGATAAGGGATATCTAAAAGCCTAAATGTCTGACACAGGATCAATCATAGTCCGCAAAGCTACCTTTGCGGACTTCTCCGCCATTACGGAAATATATGGCCATAACTGCTTGCATGGCACAGGTACGTTTGCGCTTGAGCCTGCGACACCCCAGGAAATGATGTCGCGCTGGCATGAAATCCGTCAGATGGAATTACCGTACCTGGTCGCTGTCGATAACGGGGAGGTATTGGGCTATGCCTATGCCTCTCCGTTTCGCACTCGCCCTGGTTACCGCTACGGTATCGAAGACAGTATCTACATCCACCCCGATCATCAGGGCAAAGGCATTGGCAAATTGCTTCTATCTGATCTGATTAGGGAAACCACGGATCTGGGTTACTACATGATGATTGCCGTAATCGGTGACGGTAAAAATGCGGCATCGATTAATGTGCACAAAGCGTTAGGTTTTGACGAAACCGGGCGTTTGCCTAATGCCGGCTACAAATTAGGACGATGGTTGGACGTAGTCTTTATGTGCCGTACATTACGGCCTCTGGACACCCCTCCGATCGGCAATGGCTGGAAATCCAGTTAAGAGTAAGGCCGCGCCTTATGTATCGACTACGCCCCACAATAGGCTATTTTTTAATATTTTTGAAAAATATGGAGAAAATCGAGCGTGGCTGGCCTTTGCGTCAAAGTATAGAACTTTACTATTCACACCAGATATAGAGTTAATGGAAAAGTTGTCGGCAGCAAAACGCGATGACTACGGATGGAGAACAACACAATACTGCACCATAACTCTTCATAATTAAACATGTCCGTGAAGCAATAAAAATTCATGCGATACGATCACTTAACGAATAAATTCAACTACGCGCCAAGAACCCGAATTCTTGCAAATTCGAATATAACCTAAACTGCCCCTGCCGCCTACCCAACGTAGCTTCAGAAACGTTAACAGGCGGCAGGGCGCGGTCACCTGCATAATGGAGGCGATAACCGCCGATATCGTTGAAAAGGTCGGTTTAACGCTAAATTTGGGGCGTGGAGCAGAAACTCAGCGGCGGGATACGCCTCTCCTCAGACCAGCTTAGGCTGCTTTACCGGCACTACCTTTGCCAATTTCCTCAGGTTTTGGTCGGTGGCCGCCAGGAGAAACTCATCTCTGGCACCGTTTGGACCGCGTAGTCACAGCAAGACACTGTGAATCCTCAGCACACGAAATGGAGAAGATAGCCATCTCCCGATTGCTGCGGCAGATGGCTAGTTTAATGCACCGACATTTTCCACGGCATCAAGGCGTAAGAGGCAGTTTTCACTGCCCGAGACGGAAATCCTCAATGCTCTCTTGGCTCAGAGATAGACCTTCGAAGGTGGCCTCTGTTCCCTCACCCATTGGTGATTGGGCGCTAACCCCAATCCAGAGTTCTTGCGGATAACCATTTTTAAACAGGCGCACCATTTGCCAGCTCTTCTGGTCCTTTGAGTAATAAAAGCCCACCGTTTTAGTATCCGAAGATATCTTCAGATACACGGCCTCCTCACCGACAACATCGTGATTGTTGTCATCGGAGGTGCCCTCAGTGCGGACACTCACGACCCGAATCTTCGCGCGCTCATCACGCTCCACTTCAAGCTTTAGCCACAAATCGTCTTTGGCCCAGATATACAACGTCCCAGCATCGTAAGTCGCCGGGAATTGTGCCTTTACCTTCGCCACGAGGGTAAAGGGTTTCGCATTATCGATTTCAGACAACAATACGGGCGCGGCATACCTTTTCACCGCATCCAGTACCAGTATCTCGTTGCCAGCAACCGTATTCATGTGCTGTGGCAGAGCCTTGTATTCGCGTTCAGCATTCAAATCGTCAGGCGTGCCCGTCTGCCCGGACCCGGGATACGCCATGTTGAAAATGCGTGCGGCAAACCTTGGCTCCGACCGGCTCCGTCCCAATCTCGGCCCCATCTCGCGAAGCATCACAAGCCGGTTCAGATAGCTAATCAGCTGCGGCCATTGCGGCTGCGCACTTACGGCTGAAATAAAAAAGGGCAGATATATCTATTATCACTGTACGGCCAATAAGGGTCGCTGCCCCGAGAAATACGCGCGGGAGGAGGTCATTGCCGGTCAATTCGCCAGTTTGCTTTTAAAGCTACGCTTTGACGACACGACGTATAACCTGATCGTTCGTGCCTTAAAGAGCAGCCTCGCCGTGGAACGCCGTGAACATAGTGACGCGCTCAAACGTCTTCGAAGCGAGGTGGATCGCCTGAATCATCGGCTGCAAGCGGTCTACGAGGACAAACTGGACGGAAAAGTAAGCGAAGAGCTTTACGACCGTATATCGAGGCAATGGAAAGAAGAAGTTCGTCGATGCGAAGATGAGCTAGTTCGTTGCCAGGAAGCGAGCGAAACCTACATGGACGAGGGTGTCGCCCTACTCGTCATCGCCCGCAATGCTCACAAAATCTTCGAAACCCAACGCGGTACGGCCCAAAGAAAGCTGCTAAATTTCGTGCTCCAGAACTGCATTTGGCAGAATGGCCAATTAACCGCAAATTTTCGACAACCATTTGATATGCTGGAAGAAACAGCTGCCAAATCGTCGAAGCCCCAAGGGGCGGATGGGTATGATGATGCAGGAAAAGAAAATTGGCTGGGGAACTAGGACTCGAACCTAGAATGACGGTACCAAAAACCGGAGTGTTACCATTACACCATTCCCCAACGCGGCTACGGTTTATTGTAAAACCGGCTGGTCTCTTCGCATTTCATCCGAAGAGGGGCTGGAAATAGCGCAAGCCTTTACGAGTTGCAATCCCTAGGCTGAATTTTTCTTGAGGGTTCTGAACAGTTTTCCCCAAGCTTGTTTAACATCAGCACTTTCTCCTCGCCTCTTTTCGCGCAAAGCCGCCTGTGCTATGGGGCGGCATGTCATATGTTATCGTCGCTTTTTATCATTTTTTCGATTTCCCAAACTTTGAGGCTATGCAAGCGCCCTTGCTGGAGCGGCTGCAAACTCTTGGTATCAAGGGTTCTCTGTTGATCACGCGCGAGGGGGTCAATTCGACTATATCCGGGACACGTGATGCAATAGACACGTTTCTGGATTACCTCCAAAACGACCTGATCGGCGCAAAGATCACCTATAAAGAATCTTACGCTGAGTTTCAGCCCTTTGGCAAAGCGCGAGTGCGCCTGAAAAAAGAAACTATTTCACTGGGGGAGCCCGTATCGATGAAACGGTTCGGGCAATATGTCGAACCAAAAGACTGGAATAATCTTATCCGCAGTAATGATGTCGTCATTTTGGATACGCGCAATGACTATGAGGTCAATCTTGGCACCTTCAAAGGCGCCGTAGACCCGGCTATACCGACATTCAAATTCCTGCCGCAATGGGTTCGCGACAACGCCGACAGCCTCAAAGGCAAGAAAATCGCGACCTTCTGCACAGGCGGCATCCGCTGCGAGAAGTTCACATCCTGGATGATCGATAACGGTTTTGACGATGTCTATCACCTTAAAGGCGGCATATTGCAGTATTTTGAGGATGTTCCGGCCGCGGAAACCTTATGGGATGGCGAGTGCTTTGTCTTTGATGAGCGGATCGCGGTCGATCACAATTTAAAACCGTCTCAGTCAGCCGCGCTTTGCCTTTATTGCGATCATGCCCTCACTGCTGAAGATCAGGCCCATCCACATTACGTCAAAGGCGTATCGTGTCCTCATTGTCATGGTGACCCGGCTTATCAGCACGACCGGCCATCTACGCAAATCCATCGTGGACGTACGAAATTTTAGCCGACTAAAACTGCCCGGAAGTGACAGCAAATCAATTATTACGGTGTCTTCATTTGACCTGATCTTATAACCGGCTATTGTCGGCATATATGTCCGTGTGGGGCGGGCATAACCATAAGCAGGATCAAGACCTTCGCATGAAACAGTTTTTAATCACGGTAGCCGCCGTTGTAACCGCTTTTGTACTGTTTTTTATCGGTCTGCCATTCTTGCTGCTGGTTACGATCGCCGCATCAAGTAAGCCGCAATCGCCGGCCGAAGTCGCCTTAAGCATTGACCTGCGTGAAGGCCTTACCGACCAGACTCTGGATGACCCGTTTGCCTTCCTGATCGGAGACGGATTATCTACGATGGATATCGTCACGACGCTGCATAACGCGTCAAGCGACCCAAAAGTGAAATCCCTGCTTATCCGCCTGCCCGAAGGCGGAATGTCCCCCGCAGCGGCCGAAGAAATCAGACGCGCTGTGCGCGAATTCCGCGCCGCCAATAAAACCGTAATCGCTCATTCTCAGGGGCTTTACCCGGATACACTGGTTGCCGCGTCTTACATGGTCGGCACCTCGGCATCCGAATTGTGGATGCAGCCGAACGCCTCATTGCAGGTCACCGGCATTGCGTCTGAGAGCATGTTCTTCAAACGCGCTTTTGAAAAATATGGAATTAGCCCTCAGTTTGAACAGCGCTATGAATTCA
This sequence comes from Asticcacaulis machinosus, assembly GCF_028550435.1. Classification (GTDB taxonomy): domain Bacteria; phylum Pseudomonadota; class Alphaproteobacteria; order Caulobacterales; family Caulobacteraceae; genus Asticcacaulis; species Asticcacaulis machinosus. The sequence continues at coordinate 455,427 of NZ_JAQQKV010000001.1, forward strand.
AAAATGCGGTGAACCCATATCTTCAGAGCGATTATACCCCTGCGCACCGCGAAGCGACTTTGTCGTGGATGGGCAGCATCTATAATTCCGTTTTGGCCAATATCGCCAGCGACCGCAAGGTTGATGCGGCTAAGCTTAAAACGCTGTTGGAAACCGGTGTGTACAGTGCTGAGGCGGCTCAAAAAGCCGGCCTGATTGACAAACTCGGTCAGGTTCATGATGCCGAACAGGCCGCTCTCAAAAAAGGCGGAAATCATATCGAACTGGTCGATATTCGTGACTACGCCAAAACCATTACCCGCTCATCGGGCAAGTCAACGATTGCCGTTATCGGTGGCGAAGGCGCCATCATGACCGGCACCAGCGGCTCTAGCTTCAACAGCGAGCCCATGATGATGTCCGACGATGTCGCAGGGGCCTTTTTCGAAGCGATCAACAACAAAGATGTCAAAGCTATTGTCTTCCGCGTCTCATCTCCCGGTGGTTCTGATACAGCCTCGGAACAGATTTTAGCGGCCCTTCAGGCGGCGAAAAAAGCCAATAAGCCGGTTGTTGTCTCTATGGGCGAATATGCAGCCTCCGGCGGCTATTGGGTATCGTCGGACGCCTCAGCCATTATTGCCAACCCGACCACCCTCACCGGCTCGATTGGTGTTTACGGCGGCAAGTTCGCGATTGGTGATGCCCTCGGTCGGTTTGGCGTGGATATGAATAGCGTGCATGTCGGCAGCGATTTAAGTGCCATGTATAATGCAGGCACTGAGTTCACGCCTGAGCAACGCGCCAGCTTCTCCAAGCAGATTGACGAGACCTATAACGAATTCATTCTGCGCGTGGCTAAGGGTCGTAAATTGCCAGAAGACAAGGTTCGTGAAATCGCCAAAGGCCATGTCTGGACCGGTGAACAGGCCAAGGCTTTGGGCCTGGTTGATGATCTGGGCGGATTTTACACGGCACTGGCCAAGGCTAAGTCGCTGGCCAAGATTGCCGATGATGAGCAGGTCAAGCTGGTGAAATATCCGCAAAGCCGCTCACCGTTTTCCATGCTCAACAGCAGTGTCGAGTCTGCCCATAGTGGATTACAGGCGCTGTCGCTGATTAACTGGGCCATGAGCGATCCTCAAGCCAAATCCGTGATGCGTGAGATGTCTCAGGCCCGTATGCGGTCACAAGGGGCCAATGTTCTGGCTACCGAGCCGTTGGAGCCCACGCGCTGAGCACGCCCCAACTTAAGCTAGCCCTACCGCGACGTGAGACGAGTAAGCTCAGCGCAGCGGTTTAGCGACTGAATTCCGCCTCGATACGTAAGGTGCTTGGTGTGACGCCATGATCAGAGCTGTTAAACCCATTTATGGATACGGTTGGACCGATGGCTTCAAACATATTCCCGAACCAGCCCCCTTTAAGATTAAGGCAGAAGAACTGGCGGACGGAACAATCACTGGGCACATCGTATCAGTTAGCGATCCTGACCTTAACGAAGCTGTAATTGAAGCCTCGCCACGCCATGCCAGTCGAGACTTTCACTACAACTGCAGCATTCGCTATCAGGATGGTAGAGTCATCACAGGTTATTGCCTGATCAGTTGATTAAAGGCTCATTGATTTTCCAGCCCTGAGGTTAATATAAAAAGGCGGCAGATAAACTGCCGCCTTTTCATTTCTCTAAGAGAAGTCGCCTTAGAAGGATTTTGTGAAGCTCACAAACACTTCGCGGCCTTTATAGTCATAGCTGGAATACAGCGGCGAGTTACCAACGCGGTTAACCAGCGGATGAGTAGAGACGAAAGGTGGTAGTTCGTTCTCAATGTTTCTCATACCAACGGTCGCGGTCCAGTCGTCCGTCTTATACTGAACCGAAGCGCGGTGCAGGAAGTAGTTCGGAGTTTCCAGATAAAGCGTGCTGGTCGCCGGATTAATGCCATACAGGTCGTAGGACTGCATTTCACCAACCCAGTCAACGCCGTAAGTTACACGCCATTGATCCCACGTGAAGTTGGCAGTCAGTTCACCCGTGTAGTCAGGAGTGCTCAGCGTGCCATTATAGTCAACCAGAGCAGCGCCCGGACGCGGCTGGATGCCTTGTTCGTTGAACTTGGTGATCGCCAAGTTCACCAGAACATCAACCTTGCCGATATCACGATTCCAACGCAGGTTATAGTCGTACCCCTTAACCGTTTGAGCCGAAACGTTGGTGTAGCTATCAAACACTGTCAGCGCATTGGTGACTGGCGTACGAGCTGTGTACGCGCAGTATGGGCTGGAGAAGTTTGGCGAGTTATAGCACTGGTTCAGAATGAAGGTCTGACCCGCACGGGCAACACCGTCATTGATCTCGATATCGAAGTAATCGACCGCAAGCGACAGATTACCAAAGACATCTTCCGGCAGGAAGTTAGCTTGCAGGATAGCACCAACCGTCAGGTTGTCTGAGGTTTCAGCAACCAGACCTTGCGATGCGCCACCAGCCTGAACGATCTGGATAGACTGGTTGTTGCCGCTACCCACACCCCAACCGGCTGGCAGGCCGAGGGACTGACAGTTAGCTCTGCGGTTCGCATCTACACCCGGCGAATCCCAGTTGTTACAGGGGTCACCCGTGCTGGCAGCAAAGCTGGTCGTACCACCCAGGAACTGCTCAAACAGAGCCGGAGCGCGGTAAGACGTGCCCTTGCTGGCGCGCAGGGTCAGGAAATCGAACGGCTGATACATAATACCGGCCTTGTAGGTGGTATCATCGCCGTAAGAATCGTAGTCCGTGTAACGACCAGCCAGTTCAAGTGACAGGTTCTTGGCGAACGGCAGATCTTTCAAAACAGGGATCTGGAATTCGACAAAGGCTTCCATAACGCTGTCTTCACCAACCGTCGGAGCGGCTGAAGTCAGGTTATAGAGGTTGCCTGAAACCGAGTTTTCATTCGGTTGATCGTCGATCGAGGCTTTACGGTATTCAACCCCGAAGGCGGCCATCAGATCACCGGCAGGCAATGTAAACAGCGGACCGTTGATATCTGCCGTAAAGGTGGTTTCTTCGTACAGGGTTCTGCTTTCAACCGGCACGAAGGTGTAGGCTTTCCAGTCTTCGGGCAGGATGCCACCAATAGTATTCGCATTCAGAACCGGAGCGGGTACGCACGAAGCGGCCGATGGGTTGGCATTGTTAGATGCGCAGGTAACGGGTGCACCATTCGCGCCTGGGCGAATGAGGTGCGCCGGAACGCCAGCAACCGGGGTAGCCACATTCAAAGATGCCGCAACACGATCGGTCAACCAGGACTCGAACATGTAAGAGGCATCAGACTTTGAATATTGCAAGGTCGCGTCGTAGCGCCAGCCATCCATAAGCGCGAAGTCACCTTTGAAGCCCGCCGTAAATTTGGCGAAATCGACTTCCTGACGGCTCTCATAGTTGCCGTAGCCGATGAACGCGCGCGCCTTGGTTGGGCCCGCAAACAGAACCGTACCGCCGGCTGGCAGGAAGTTACCAGGGATCGCGGCAATATTGGCCGGGATCAGAGGTGAACCCACAGCATAGTCGAGGCTGAGCTGGCGGTTGTTGGTTTGCGAAGAAACACGGCGGTTGACGAGGACCTCGGTGTAGAATTCTGAGTTCCAATATTCAGACAGGTCGTAAGAGGTCTGGAAGAAGCCGGTGTAAACCTTCACAGGCGACAACAGCGAGTTGTTCAGCAAGTCCGGATCAAACGTATCACGGACGTTCAGGCTGCCGCCGCTGACACCTTCAAACCCGGTCAGGCCGGTAGATACCGCAGAGTTCGGACGCCAGCGGTTATAGGTAGCAATCGTTGGAGCGCCTGTTGCCGGAACACCGGCAAAGCCAGGTGTACCTAATGTGTTGATAGTCACACCGGCGTTGCTGCCCTGGTTCGTAATGGTATAGCACTTGGACTTACCGGTCAGAGGATCAATATAGTCGGTGATAGCCCCGGTCGTCTTGTTAAACGTACCGTCCGTCTGACAGGACATCCAGTCGCGATCACCGTATTTCAGCTCTTCGGATTCGTAATATTCAAACGACCCTTGAGCCGAGAAACGATCCCAAGTCTTGCCCGCGATAAAGGCAACACGTGATTGCTCACCACCGCCATCAACAGGCTTGTTGTATTGGGCTTCGAGTGACACGCCTTGAACATTGCGCGTGACCACGTTGATAACACCACCGATAGCATCCGAACCGTAGATCGCCGATGCACCATCGCGCAGAACATCAACGCGATTGATGAGGGCATTAGGCAGAACGTTCAGGTCAGCCGAACCGACCGAACCACGCGAACCTGCCGGCGCCACGCGACGACCGTTGATCAGAACCAGCGTACGGCCTGGGCCCAAGCCGCGCAAACCGACGGTGTTGGCACCGGGCCCACCGTTGGTGACAAGACCGCCGAAAGCATTGTTGATCTGCGCACCACCGCCGGTGACGGCTGTGCTTTGCAAGATAGCCGAGGTCGAAGACAAACCTGCCATCGTGCTTTCGTTGCGGGTGATGACTTGAATGGGCGATGCCGAATTGTAGGTATCTTTACGGATGCGCGAACCGACAACGGTAACCTCAGTTACCTCTGCCTCTTGGGCTTCGGGCTCAGGTGCAGCCGCATCCTGAGCATAAGCAACGCTACCCATAGCCAAAAGGCTTAATATCGCACCGCTTATCGTTGTCGAGACCATCAGGCCCGATTTGATAGATTTGTTTTTCACTCTTAGTCTCCGGATTATTTTATAGGGTATTTTTATACCCACCGCAGTTTCCAACATTAACTGTTGTTAATCCCACTAAGACCTCACGTCACAAATCCGTCAATCGCCTGACACAGGTTTGCCAATTTCAAATGAAACCTGTTTCAATAAAGTCACATTAGAAACAGAGGAGCAACATATCCTAACCGGAGAAATGAGACGGATTCCGCTAAAAAACCCCCCTCGTGCAATTTGCATAATTTTTAAATATATTCAGATGGTTATATTTAAAAATTTCACCGCACACACATCAATTCATAAATATTTGAAATGATAGAAAATCCCAATTATCCAACGGATTGTCGTACAAATATAAAATTAAATGAGAAACTATATGCCTCACAAATGAGGCCGTTATTGTGTCTGTATGTAACAAGTATTCGAAAGCGCAGATGAATCGCGGCTCTCAAAAAAATGCACATAAGATTCACTAACGCTCTACCGTAATTCGCACGGCATACGGCATAACGGGTTCGGGCGTGCAACTGGCGACGATGGTTTGAGCCAGCAATATTACCAAAAAAGCCGCCGCAATACGCTGGGCTCGTTTTGATACAAATAATGCGAAATTTAGCGCCATAATAGCCCCCGGAATTGGTTTACCAGGAGTTAACAGCAATTGCCGCGCCAATAACTGGCTCACATAGACTTCAGGATCTCAACTACCCGCACAACACGGTGGCAATTCCCCCCTAGATCAGCCAGTTCATAGCGGCTGATGGAGCGCACATCTGCTTGATCGGGATCAATCCGCACCACTAAATCTGACGTGAACCCATAGACAGGGTCGCGATAAATCGCCTCAACCCGCCAGGGAGACCTCCCAAACACCACAAACCCCTCTTCCTTTAGTTGGGCCGCCACTTTATCGGCGGTTATGGCACTGTTTTTAACCGGCTGAGCTCCTGAACAGGTTACGGCATTGACATCAGCTATCGGCTTTAGATCCCACTCGAATGACGTCCCTTTCGCCACGCGCGGACTATCTTCGACCGCGTGCGCATCGGGCCCACGCTCCTTGATAAGCTTATCAGAAAAGGTAACCGGTCGATCCCAGTTTGTAGACACATCATATATGGGGGGGCTCGATTTGAGTTTTTGCTCATAGAGGTAGAATCCTCCCAGAACACCGCCAGAAATGAGTACCGCAGCCAATGCCAGTGGCCCGGTCCGGCGCGGCGACATAAAAAGAGCCACCAACAAAGAGACCAGACCGATCACAAGGCTAACGGTCGCAAGTTTAGGCGCCCAGGTTAAGGTCAGGAGCTTAAAGCTGGTATCATAATCGAAATAGTCGACCTTGCTGCCAAAGATAGCCACGGCAAGTGTAATGGGCGCCGATAAACTGATCAGAAGGGCCATCAGAGCCAGACTTGGCCCGGATTTGCGCTCTTTGATGTGTGAGTGATTCTGTTCTGACACGTCTACGCAGCCCTAACCTTTATGTCGTCTAACCGTTTTTGATAAAAACCCATAGTCGCTCCCCACCGTCACGGGGATACGTCATAATGGCGAATTCATCTCTCATTTTTGAGACAACTTCACCTCAAACGAAATTTAACACATTGAAGCTAAATGAAAATTGAATTTTTCGTGTCTGTCAGCCCAGATGCAGTCTTATCCATTCCGAAGTTAAATCCGTAACTTCAGTTTGAGATTTGGCAATGCCTGGCGTCGCATCCGAAGCATCATTACGGCGCGCCTCCACACGACGCATCCGCTCTTCTGCTGGCAGATCAAGCCAGACCCCCTCAAACCTGAACCCAAGATCATTAGCCAGGCTTTGCATCAAACGTCTCTGAGCTTGATCACGAAAAGTCGCATCAATTATAGCGGACTGCCCCGCCTCAAGGGTCATTCGTGCCAGTTTCAGGATATGCGCATAGACCCTATCGGTTTCAATTTCACTGTAGGCCTGTGACGGCAGGCGATCAAACGGGGGGCAACTCCATAGGCGCTTACGGATTTCGTCACTACGCAGAATGACGGCTCCCGGTGCCCGGCCTTTTGAGTCCGCTACTGATCGGGCATAAGTCGTTTTGCCCGAACCTGACAACCCGCCCACAGCCATAAAGCCGACATTCGTGACCTCAAGAAAGGCGATCGCCGCATCCAGGTAAGATGATGCCAGATCAAGATCACCATTATGAGCATTCACATGGCATCTTACGCCCGCCCTCACTGACATATAGAGCGGTAAAAGCTTGAGCCCCTCATATAACCGCTGCACGTCACTCTCAGAGCGTGCCGACCGATCCAGATAAGCATTCATCACACGATTGGCCGCGGCCTTATGCCCCCTCACCCACAGATCCATAAGCAGGAAGGCCAAATCATAAAGCACATCGATCTGACTTAAGCGTTCATTAAATTCGATGCAGTCGAATAATACCGGCTTTCCGTTTTCGACAAAAATATTTCCCAGATGCAGGTCACCGTGACACCTGCGCACAAACCCGCCATCAAATCGGGTACGCACAATGTCAGCCACATCTTCGTAAGCCTGCGATACGAGACGGTCATAATCGTCGAGACGGGCGTTTCCAAGCCGGTCACGAAATACCCCTATGTTATGCCGGTTGGAATCAATGACGTACTTAATATTCGCAGCATGAGTTTCATCGCTACACACATCTGAGCCCGCGTGGAAATCAGCGATCACCTCACCTAAGTCCTGCATCAAATCCAGATCGGGGGCCCAGTCTTTGTGAACGCGGCTTTGCTCAGCCAAAACGGTCGTCTGATCAAAACGTCGCATGACCAGAACGCCTTCGCCGTCGATGGCCGTAACCTCCCGATAAACGTCAGGTGCCGTGCGCTGATTAAACTGCAATTCGCGCAGCAGGGCTTCACGACGCTTCTCAGTCGTGGTGAAGTCCAGAAATCCGTAATCAACTGATTTTTTGATTTTGAAGGCTTGATCGCCTTTGAGAATAACAACGGCGCAAGAGGTAGTAATGACCTTGTCCGCATCTTGCGATAGATATGCGATCACGGCATCGGGCGTCGATTTATCGTCTGTCATATCTTTTTACCCGATCCGAAATTGACCTTGATGCCACAGGTTCTAATATAAGCGCATGAAAATACCGCCACAGTTTACCCCGCCCCCCACCACCAAAGCGCTTATCTTTGACTGTGACGGGACTTTGGCAGACACGTTTCCGGCGCATTACCGGGCTTTTAAAGAGGCTCTATCGTTTTACAACATAAATTTTGAAACTGGTTTTTACGCTGCGCGCGTCGGTCTGTCGCGTTATCAGTTACTGACTGAACTCGCCAGTGAAACGGGCATCACCTTCGATCCTGAAGATATAGCCGCGCGCAATGCAGACTTGTTTTTAAAACATATCGATGCTGTTAGGCCGATATCGTTTGTTACGGATATCGTACGCCAGTTTCAAGGGATACTCCCTTTAGGCGTGGCCTCCGGCGGGCAGGCCCCGATAGTGACCGCCACATTGCACGCCATCGGGCTTTATGACCAGTTTGACGTTGTAGTCACGATCGAAGACACCCACAGGGGTAAACCTCACCCTGACCTTTATCTGACCGCTGCCGACCGGCTAAATATCAATCCTGAACATATTCAGGCCTTCGAGGACTCAGACGAAGGCATCGAAGCGGCGACCTCTGCCGGCATGAAGGTAATGGATATACGCCCCTACTACCTGTCCGATCCGTCCACCTGGTGATCAGGGGAAAAGCCGCACCTTATCCCAGCTATCTGTGACAGACCGCCGCTGAAACAGCACCCTGTCGTGCAGACGAAACGGCTTGTCACGCCAAAATTCAATACTGAGAGGTACAATCCGATAGCCCGTCCAGTGCGGCGGGCGCGGTATAGGGCCAATACCAAATTTCAAAGCCATCTCGGCTACTTTTTTTTCCAATGCGAACCGGTCAGGCAAAGGCCGTGACTGATCCGATGCCCAGGCTCCGATCTGGGAATTACGGGTGCGACTATGGAAATAGGCGTCGGCTTCAGCGTCCGACACACGTGTGACCTCGCCCCTGATGCGCACCTGTCGGCGCAAGGTTTTCCAATGAAACAGAAGGGCAGCCTTACCGGCCTGATCAAGCTGCTGCCCCTTATTGCTGTGGGTATTAGTGTAGAAAACAAAACCTTGGGCGTCAAAATCTTTGAGCAGCACCATACGCACGTCCGGCAGGCCGTCTTCATCAACCGTTGCGACCGCCACGGCATTGGGATCATTCAGCTCTTTTTTACCCGCCTCTTTGAGCCACCCCGCAAACAGATCAAAGGGTTCTGCCACGTTGAGATCAATCTCAGCCGCATTTGCCTCATGTGCAGCCTTGTATTCATCCTCAGTCGGACTGTGCGGGATGAGGTCAGACGCCATGATAGTTTCTCCGTATAGATAACCGTAAATTAACCGCTTTTTGACGCTTTCAGCGCTTATGTAGCCGTGTTGCCTAAAACTGGCTAATCTAAATTTAGTGGCTCTTTTCAGAATGAACAGAACCGACGCGCTCAAAATTCTGGGACTTTGCGATCCCGTCAGTGAAACCGACATAAAATCGGCATTTCGCGGACGTATAAAAGATGTTCATCCTGATCTTAACCCAACCTCCGACGCCTTGTTGCGCTTGATGATTGTGGCCCGTGATGTCCTCATGGGTACTCAGGTTCCAGAGACTACGCAGCCCCAATACGCCGACATCATTCCCCTTAACATTACGCCGCATCATGCCATTCATGGTGGTAATATTGTCTGCGACGTTCCGGTTAGTCTTGATATTATAGAACAAGACCATACGGTTCAGTCGCTCAATCATTTACGACGGCTACGCATCAGCCTGCCTAAAGGATTGCGGGCAGGCGAAATTTTAAGATTTAAAAACGGCCATTTAAGTCCCTGCGACACGACATCCCAAGGCGCGTTATTATTTTGTGTCGAGATCGCACTGGATGAAAACATAACAATATCTGGAAACGATATCTTGATTGATACTGAAATTGAACCATGCGTGCTGAATTCAGGGGGCCAAATATCTATAGATACCCCTGCGGGTGTGCAAAAAATCACGCTCAAAGGACCGGCCAGCAGCGGCTCAAGTCTGCTTCTTAAAGGACTGGGCTTACCCGCCAGAGGTGGTTTTACGGCGGGTGATCTTTATGTTCGCCTCTCAGCGCGTGACGTGCCTCATCAACCCGCGGCCGAACTTTTAAACCGCTTTACTGCGCGGTGGGGGTAACTCACCAACCTCAATCTCCGATTAGAATTTGCACGTTAAATCAATCTGGTTTAAGCGAAACCCAACTTAATCGTGAGCCCCTGACGCCATGTCGCACAACAGCTTTGGTCATCTTTACCGTGTCACCACCTGGGGCGAAAGCCACGGCCCGGCTCTGGGCTGCGTCATCGACGGCTGCCCTCCCGGCATCCCGCTCACTGAGGCCGACTTGCAATGGGCGCTGGATCGCCGCAAACCTGGCGGTTCGCGCTTTGTGACCCAGCGACGTGAAGCCGATGAGGCCAGAATCTTATCCGGCGTTTTCGAGGGTAAGACTACGGGGACCCCGATATCGGTGATGATTGAAAATACCGATCAGCGCTCAAAAGACTATGGTGAAATCGCCAGACAGTTCCGGCCTGGTCACGCTGACTATACCTATTTCGCCAAATACGGCATCCGCGACTATCGCGGCGGCGGCCGGTCGTCAGCCCGTGAAACCGCCGCCCGCGTTGCCGCCGGTGCGGTTGCCCTTAAGGTTTTGCAGTCTCATTTTAGCGACATAAAGATTCGCGCGGCTCTGGTGCAGTTGGGTGCCCATAAGATCAACCGCGACCAATGGGACTGGGCGCAGGTTGATCAGAACCCGTTCTTTTCGCCCGATGCCTCAACCGTAAAAGCGTTTGAGGATTACCTCGATGACATCCGCAAGGCCGGCTCCAGCATCGGCGCGGTGGTCGAAGTTCAGGCCGATGGCGTACCCGCCGGTTGGGGCGCACCTATCTATGGCAAACTCGATTCCGATCTGGCGGCCAATCTGATGTCAATCAACGCCGTCAAGGGCGTTGAGATTGGCGAAGGCTTTAACGCCGCCACGCTGTCGGGCGAAGACAATGCCGATGAGATGCGCATACATAACGGACAGCCGGAGTTTCTGTCCAACCATGCCGGCGGCATACTGGGCGGCATATCTACGGGCCAGACGATCATTGCCCGCTTAGCCCTTAAGCCGACCTCATCAATCCTGACCGAGCGCAAATCGATCGACATCGAAGGCCACGAGGTCGATATCCGCACCAAAGGCCGCCACGACCCCTGCGTAGGCATCCGCGCCGTGCCGGTAGCCGAAGCCATGATGGCCTGCACGCTTCTGGACGCCTGGCTACGCCATCGTGGCCAAACCGGTAATGTTGTTTTCAGCCTGGGATAGGGTTGCATATTTTGCAACACAGCATGCAAAGTTGCATGACTTTTAGGGACGAACGATATCGCTATATTGGTAACAACTTCAATCGATGAGGGCCTCAAAGCCCTTAAGGAGATTACCATGATACAGCATCGCCCCTTTGAAAAACTCTTTCATGAAAACCACGGCTGGCTCGACACACGCCATCACTTTTCATTCGCAAGTTACTACGACCCCGGCAATATGGGCTGGGGTTCTATCCGCGTGTGGAATGATGATGTTATTGATTCCAAATCAGGTTTTCCGCCTCACCCCCATAGTGATATGGAAATTATCACCTATGTCCGCAAGGGCGCCATTACCCATCAGGACAATCTCGGCAACACCGGCCGCACCGAAGCTGGCGATGTGCAAGTAATGTCGGCAGGCACCGGTATCCGCCATGCAGAATACAATCTTGAGCCGGAAACCACTGAGATTTTCCAGATCTGGGTCATGCCGGATAAACGCGGCATCGCGCCGCGCTGGGGGGCCAAGCCGTTTCCGAAAAGCGACCGGTCGGGTAAGTTTGTAACCCTGGCGTCAGGCTTTGACACTGATGAAGACGCGTTGAAAATTCAAACCCCGGCCCGCTTGCTGGGGGCCACCTTGCTCAAAGGTCAAACCGAAACCTATGCAACTGAGCCCGGTCGACATATCTATCTGGTATTGGCGCACGGACGTGTTAAGTTAAATGGACTCGAACTTGGCCCGCGTGATGGCGCTGCAATCAAGGATGAAGCCGTCCTGACGATTGAAGCTCTGGAGGATGCGGAAATCCTTTTGATGGACGCTCAATGATAGAATCTGGGATTAAACCAGTCCTGAGACCTGCAGGTCTCATTCTCTTAGTTGGCACAGCCCTGTTCCTACAGGGCTGTGTCGCCGTTGCGGTAACGGGCGCTGTGGTCGGCACGGCGGTAGGGGTTACGGGTGCTGCCGTCAAAACCACCGGCGCGGTGGTTGGAGCCGCCATACCCGACGGTGATGACGAGAAAAAAGACAAAAAGAAAAAAGACAAAGACGAGGATTAGGCCATGCGACATATGGGTTACTTAGCCATCGTTCTCATATGTTTGACCGCCTGCTCGCCCGCCAATACCGACACCTCGCCTCCGGAAGACAATCCTGAGCCCGCTTCAGCGCCCGCTCAGGTCAGCGCGCTACCGGCCCATAATCTGAATGGCGTCGACCTTGATCAGCCCCTGACCCTTCTGGGCACCGAACCGTTTTGGAGCGTCACAACCTCCTCTTCGGGTATTGTTTTCAAACGTCCGGACGAAGCTGACATAACCTTGTCTGCCGCCCCCTTCACGGTCACAGCAGACACGGCCGAATTGCGCCATGATGAGTTAACTATTGCTTTGACCGCGGCAACCTGCTCGGACGGCATGAGCGACCGCGCCTACCCCTTAACCGCTCAGGTCACCTATAAGGGCAAGGTCATGCAGGGCTGCGCCGCCCCAACGACAGATTTGCAACTCAATCGCCCTTAAAGGCTATCTTATACCCGTCATTTTATGGGTTTGAAGGCTAAGGCGCCACTGGGGATGCTTTAGGCAATAGGCGATCACAGCTTGCGTATTTGCCATTTGCTCAGCCTTATCCGGCCCAAGATTATCCTTGGGTTGCAGATAAAAGCGCTCAAAATCCAGCCCCGAAAAATCCTCTGGATCGACGCCAGTCTGCGGGTAAACCAGTTTCAGTTCCTGCCCGGAGGTTTGTTTCAGGGCATTGTCTGCCTTAGGACTTATGCACAGCCAGTCAATGCCGTTTGGCGCTACGATCGTACCGTTGGATTCCACCGCAATAAAATAGCCTGCGGCTTTAACCGCCTGAATCAAAGCGGCATCCAGTTGCAATAGCGGCTCCCCGCCTGTGAAAACTACGGACTTTTCCGACCTCGGCAAATCCCCCCAAAATCGATCTAGCGCCTCGACCACATCAGCCTCGGTCGCAAATTTACCGCCGCCCTCGCCGTCAGTACCTATGAAATCCGTATCGCAAAAATTGCATAGCGCTTTGTGGCGATCCTCTTCACGGCCGCTCCACAGGTTGCAACCGGCAAAGCGCGCAAACACCGCCACCCGTCCGGCTTGGCCGCCCTCGCCCTGTAGCGTCAGGAATATTTCCTTGAAACTATACATCGGCACCCGATCGCCATTTTTCAAAACCGGATGCCCGCAATTCACAGGCCGGGCACGTCCCGCAACCATAGCCCCAGGCGTGACGCTCACCGCGCTGTCCCAGATAGCAGGTGTGGGTTTCCTCCAGAACCAGATCGACAAGCGCATCACCGCCCAGATCGTGCGTCATGGCCCAGGTCTCAGCCTTAGTCAGATACATCAATGGCGTATCGATACGGTAAGGCCGCTCGATACCCAAATTTAAAACGCGCTCCATCGCCTCAAGCGTATCTTTACGGCAATCCGGATAGCCTGAAAAATCGGTCTCACACATCCCGCCAACCAGATGATCAATACCCCGTCGATCCGCCACAGCAGCGGCATAGACAAAGAATACCAGATTACGCCCCGGCACGAAGGAATTGGGCAGTCCGCGCGCGGACATTTTGATTTCCTGTACCCGCGTCAGCGACGATTCGGCCACGGCTCCGAAGCCTTTAAGATCAACCACATGGTCTTCACCCAAACGACTGGCTGCCAGGAAAACATCGCGGATTTTATTAAGGACATTCAAGCGCGTCGTCATTTCAATATCGTGACGCTGGCCGTAATCGAAGCCAATGGTCTCAACGCGTTCAAAATTCGTCAGCGCCCACGCCAGACAGGCCGTTGAGTCCTGACCACCGGAAAATAAAACCAGAGCCGACCTCTCCGCCGCAATACTATCCAGTTCGTGTGCCATGAACCTTTGGGCTCCTTAACAATGCGCTTGTATTAAAAGTGGCCTTTTAAGAGCCTGTGAGCACCATTTGGCAAGGCTTTTATAAACATCAGCACGCTAATTATTTGACCCAAACGTCAACTTAGGCCAAAATCAACATATGAGCACCCCGCCTCCTCCATTTTCGGATATGTTCGCGGCCATCATAGACGGCACGCCCTATATGCAGGCTATTGGCGCCTATTATATAGGCAAATCTCAGGACGGTATCAGCATGGGTTTAGCTTACCGCGATGATCTTGTGGGCGATCCGCAATCCGGTGTTCTGGCTGGCGGTGTCCTGACGGCCATGCTTGATCATGGTTGCGGGCTGGCGGTCTGGGATCGCCTTGATGAATTCAAACCCATTGCCACACTTGATCTGCGTATAGACTATATGCGCGCAGCCAAACCGGGTGAGGATCTGATCATAACCGCCAAATGTTATAAACTAACCAGATCGATAGGTTTTGTACGCGCCTTTGCCTACGAAGACACCGCCACCGATCCGATAGCGGCCGCCCAGGCTGCCTTTATCATAACCTCCGCCCCCACCAAGGTGCCGCCGCTATGACACTGTCAGAGGCCTCCCGCCAAATATTGCAGTCCATACCCTTTGCGCGATTCCTGAACGTGAGCATGGAACTGGCCGGGAATGAGTTGACGCTCAAGCTGCCATTCAATGACAAACTTATCGGCAATCCGGTTTTACCCGCCCTGCACGGCGGTGTTATTGGCGCCTTCATGGAAATGGCTGCCATGACGCAATTATCGGTCAGTGAAAATTACAGTCATCTGCCCAAACCTATCAATGTCAGTGTTCAGTACCTGAGAAGCGGGAAGGCGTTAGACACCTTTGCCCGCGCGCATTTAAACCGCGTTGGGCGCTCGATTGCCAATGTCGAAGTCATTGCATGGCAGGATAATAAGACCCTGCCTATCGCCACCTTACAAAGCCATTTTCTTTTAAACTTATAGCCAAGATTGCATTTTTCTCAATTGCTCTTTTTACGATTATAATAAACCATAATCCCGCCAAAGTTGAATTTTGGTGATTCGTATTGAGCTTTTCGGTCCAACTTTCGGGCCCTTAAATTTTGAGGAGTTATGCATGTCCCGTGAACATAAAATCACTGTCGCTAAGGGCGTAACCAGCCAACTGCACATCACTGAGGAAGCCATAGACACCGCACTATCAGAAGCAGCACAACTTATTGAAAGTTATGTAACTTCCCGCCGCTCAATTCATATGTCAACCTTAATGGGAAATGATGTTCATGAACATACCCTCAAGGCTATGATCGCGCTTAACACAGCTCAAACTCACATGGGACAAGCCCATGAGGCACTCAAGGATATAAAAAATCATATCGGTCTGCGTACCGTCGCTGTCGGTCCAATTCTCGATAAGCCTGAAAAAGACACCACCGCCACGCAAGGCGGCCTTCAACCTTTAAGCGAACAAGCTTAGTCTAAGCCCTCCCCTGGTCAGGCGCACCCATAAATACATCTGCGGTCTGGATTTAATCCGAGAATCGCCGGGATATATGGTTGTGCCTATCAGGGGGATGCGGTGCTCCAGTTGTTCGATGCCCGTTTAGGAACCATTATTGTTATAGCTATATGTTGTCTGGCGTTAGGTTTAGGAACTTGGCGAGAACGAATTGCCGGCTTTATTTATGCCTCATCATATAGTTTTGCGATTGCCCTTCAGCCCAAGCTTTCAGAAGCCATACATTTTGCTTTCGTTATTCGGGATGTTGTATGCTTAACCACGTTTATAATGCTTTGCTGGAAATCAGTGAACGCATGGCCCGTATGGGCCTGTTTCTGCCAAGCCATCAGCGTGACCGTTCATATTGCATACAGCAGTCAACCCACACCGACCAATACAGCAACCAGTCAATGGGCGTATTACACCGTCATGGCCGTTTCGGGGTACGGTGTACTTTTGGCCTTATTAATAGGAACTTTGTCCGCCGTTCGCATAAAGCGCACAACAAAGAGACTAAATTCCTAAACTTAGGTTGACATTCCCAAACCCAAATCTACTATTACGAATAGATTGAGGTTACGATGGCACTGTCACACACAAACATCTGGGCCGCCATTGATGCCCTTGCGAACAAGATGGCGACAACGCCGTCTGGTCTTGCGCGCCTCGCCAGACTTGACCCAACCAGCTTCAACAAATCAAAACGTTTATCAGGTGACCAGCCGCCCCGACCGCGGTGGCCGTCAACCGAGAGCCTGTCTAAGCTTTTAGAGGCAACAGGCATTAAATTTTCTGATTTCGCACTGCTGGCCGAAGGACGCGATCAGGGACGCGGCATTCCGCTTATTGGCATGGCGCAGGCCGGCAGTGACGGCTTGTTCGATGATCTGGGCTACCCGTTAGGACAAGGATGGGATGAGATCAAATTACCCGAAGACCATGCGGGGCTCTATGCGCTGGAAATATCCGGCGATTCCATGATGCCGCTTTATCGTGACGGCGATCGTATCCTGGTTGATCCTCATGCGGGACCGAATTTACGGCGGGGTGACAGGGTTGTGGTTAAAACGACAGACGGAGAAGTCATGGCCAAGGAACTGGTTCGCGAAACGCATCTGTCAATAGAGTTGCGCTCACTCAATCCAAACTTTCCAAATCGG
The DNA here is from genome assembly GCF_028550435.1 of Asticcacaulis machinosus. Lineage (GTDB taxonomy): Bacteria > Pseudomonadota > Alphaproteobacteria > Caulobacterales > Caulobacteraceae > Asticcacaulis > Asticcacaulis machinosus. The sequence goes on from NZ_JAQQKV010000001.1 coordinate 472,147, forward strand.
ATGATTGAACGCACTCATATTATGTGGATTGCCCGTATTGTCTGGGCCAGCCAGTAGCCCACCTATTTCAGACCATATTCCCATTCATAGGGTACCCCCGTATCCCCCAGAATAAATCTGACCAGTTCCGGAAACATCGTCTCGCTGCGCACATCATTGGACAATATTACAACACAGCGCCTTGATGTTTCGACACAGACCCAGGTGTTAGCGGTGGTATCATTGTGACCGCCTTTGAAAAAGCCACGCCCCTGCGGCCCGCTGAATACCACTAACCCCAAACCGGCATATAAATCCGGCCGTTGCCTTTCGGCAGGTAGTTCCGGCTGAAGGGTTGGAAATTGCGACGCCGTCGTAATTTTAAGCTGAGGCTTGACGATTTCTGCCCGCGCTTCAGCACTCAGGCCATCCCCTCTTACGAAAGCCGCGGCAAATCTGGCAAAATCGGCAATAGTCGTATCCATAGACCCGGCCACCCGAACTTTTGATCGTTCGTCATGCGGTTCGGGCACACCCTTTATATCCCAGCCATCTGCCAGATTTTGGGCGAAATCCTCCCGCCAGATCAGGCTTGTGCTTGTCATTCCGTGTGTGCTGAAAATCCGGTCAGTCTCAGCGCCCAGACTCCCCCCTAAACCCGTTTCAATCGCGAACTGCAATGTCAGCAGCCCATCACCTGAATAGGCATAGCGCGCCCCAGGGTCGAAATGAAACCTCAGCTTTTCATCGGGTTCCAGAAAGCCGAAATTGGCAAAACCAGAACTATGAGCCAGTAAAATCCGCGGCGTCAGTTTTCGCCAGCGCTCATCAAGCGCCGACCAGTCCGTATATCGATTGACGATGTCTGGAGAATTATATGACGGCAACGGTGCAGCCAGATATTCTTCAATTGAAGTATCCAGATCGATCCGCTCCTGATCAACCAATTGCATGACTGTATAGGCAAACACCGTCTTGGTCAGTGATGCACCATACATGACCGTATCTTCGGTGAGAGGATCCCCCTTGGCATTACGCACACCATAGGCGTTAACATAAATGACCTGGCCTTGATCAATAACGGCAATCGCTATCCCCTTCGCACCGGTTTCCGTCATAACCCGCGCGACCTCAGCATTTATGGCTGATGGCTGAGGTATATCGCGCCCTGTCGCCATAGACGGTAGTAAAGCCAGTACGCCAAGGATAAACCCACGCATAAAAATCCCCCGGAAAACCAACCGGGGGATAATCTTAATCTAATACCGCTTTAAGTCTAGGCCCCGGCCAACTCGCCACTGATGCCCTGATCCAGTAGAGCGATAGTGCGTTCCAGCCCAAAAATCGCGACGAATGACCCAAAGCGCGGCCCTTGGGATTGCCCCAGTAAGACTTCATACAGTGCCTGAAACCACGCCCGTAACGGCTCAAATTCGTGTACTTTTCCGACCTCAAAGACGAGATTTTGAATGATCTCCGCGTCGCGGGTCTCAGGGTCAAGGGCCGCAAACCTAGCCCGTAAATCCTTCAAGGCCGCCAGTTCTTTTTCATCCGGTAACCGGAAAGTTTTGGCCGGCTTTACGAAGTCTTCGAAATAGTTGAGCGCATAGCCCGCCAGACGATCCAGCAACGGCTCGGACTCCGGCGTAGCGCCGGGGATATAGGCGCGCAGGAAGCCCCACAGCGTCTCTTTGTCCGACGCATTGGCTGCCGACACCAGATTAAGCATCAAGCCAAAGGTCACCGGCATGGCCTTTGGCGGCACATCACGGCGATGAACGTACCAGACCGGATTTTCGATCTGCTTTTCAGCTTCCTGCCTTGGGTAGGCTTCCAACTGCTGCAAATACTCATCCGTGGCCCGCGGGATCACGTCGAAATAAAGCTTTTTCGCTGATTTGGGCGACTGGAACATGTAATAGGCCAAAGATTCCGGCGCGCCATAACGCAACCAATCCTCCATTGTCAGGCCATTGCCCTTTGACTTGGAGATCTTTTGACCGGCCTCGTCCAGAAACAACTCGTAATTGAACCCTTCGGGTGGAACACCATCCAGAACCTTGCATATCTGGGAGGATACCTTAACCGAGTCGATCAGGTCCTTGCCGGCCATTTCGTAGTCAACCCCAAGGGCTGCCCAGCGCATCGCCCAGTCAGGCTTCCACTGCATTTTGACATGGCCGCCGGTGACCGGAATTTCAAAGCGTTCGCCCTCTTCCTCAAACACAATCGTGCCCTTGGACACATTGCGCTCCAGCGTCGGCACCTGCAGCACATTGCCGGTCTTAGGCGATACCGGCAGGAAACAACTATAGGTCGCCCGACGATCAGGCCCCAGCGTCGGCAGCATGACCGCCTGAATCCGGTCAAACCGCTCCAGCGCCAGCAAAAGCTTTTCGTCGAACATGCCACCTTTGTAGCAGTCGGTTGAGGACATGAATTCATACTCAAAACCAAAGCCGTCAAGGAAAGCCCGCAAACGGGCATTATTATGCGCCCCGAAGCTTTCATGCGTCCCGAACGGATCGCGTACCACGGTCAGGGGCTTATTGAGGTCTTCGCGCAAAACCTCAGAATTCGGGATACCGTCCGGCACCTTGCGCAGGCCGTCCATATCATCCGAAAACGCAATCAACCGTGTGCGCCATGCACCGTCCGTCAGGGCTTCAAAAGCCTGACGCACCATAGTGGTGCGCGCCACTTCGCCAAAGGTACCGATATGCGGCAGCCCCGACGGGCCATAGCCGGTTTCAAATATGATCGCACGCCCCAAGCCCTCAAAGGTTTTGAGCGCTTCGTCGGTTTTACCCGCCTGAATAAGTTCCAGCGCCCGTTTCTGATCCCCGGCATCCTTCAGACGCATTTTAAGCACACGCGCCAAAGTGGCTCTGGCCTGCTCAAAAGGCCATGCGCGGCCCACGTGTGCGAGCGTTGAAAGCTGTTGGGACATGAACTAACCCTTAGTGAAACTCTTAATGCCACATGCCTTGGCGGAACACCCCACAGGTGTCAAGCCATACGAACAGCCCGCAATTGACGAACCCATATTTTTTCAACCTATGGCATTGCAAATATGTCATATCCCGGGTTTATGCTTTCCGTAATTATTTGCTTATGGGGGGGCATTCTATGAAATCTTTAAATCCTTCATCCGCGATCCGTCACAAGCGGCGGTTAGCGATCTGGCTAATTATGCCTGCAATCATCAGCCTTCATGCCTGTGGCGGCGGAGGCGGCGGATCATCGGGCGGAGGATCAGGGAGCGGAGGATCCTCCTCGTCATCGTCTTCGTCAGTTGCGGCCACAGCCTATGTTGGCGGCAACGAATTTTTAGTAAATACAGGTGTTGAGCTCGACCAGACCGCCCCACGGGCGACAACCCTTAATAATGGCAATGTCGTTATCAACTGGGTTACCAGCCTTGGCACTGTAGGCAGCATCCCACTTTCAGAGATCAGGGCACAGATTGTAACCGCAGATGGTATTAAATCCGGTGCCGAGATTATTGCCTCGTCAGGAACAGCTTTCAGCAATAATTCCCATCGTCACATACAGCCAAGTATCTCCCGTTTGCAAAGCGGAGGCTTTGGCATAGTTTATATTTCCAACGGACACATCACCACCACACCGGCAAATGCAGCTACCGATGGCCCTATTTTTGCCCGTGAGTTTTCGGCGACAGGCACCGCCCTCACCGATGCGAGCGTGCCTCCCCTTACATATAACTATAATGGCCAACTTATAGGTGCTGCCGGACGCCAGCGTCAGCCGCAGTTCACCACGTTGAGCGACGGTCGCTTACTGCTTAGCTGGACTGAACATAATCTTCAGGCTATGTTGGGCGGTGATGGAGATTCCTTGTCCGTAAAGGCTCAACTTTTTACAGCAGATGCTGATGAATTATCACCCGCGTTTATTGTAAATACATCGACGACCGGCCAACAAAGTACACCACGTGTCGCCGCGCTTACTAATGGCGGTTTTGTCATTGTATGGCAGGATTATAACGGCTCAGTCAGTGGCAATTTAATCATCAAGTTAAGGGCTCAAATATATAACAGCACCGGCGCAAAAGTCGGCAGCGAATTCCTAATCAAGGACTCGCCGGGCTTACTTCAATCGACACCAAGTATAGCTGCCCTTCCGAACGGTCAGTTCGTCATATCCTGGTCCGAGGCCACAGCCACCACAAGCACTGAAGATGAAGCCTATGCGCAGATTTTTGACGCGACTGGTGCGCGCATAGGCACGATCATTACACTGGCGACCAATACGGCTGGTCGCCAGGTTGCACCTGAGATTACAGGATTGCCTAATGGACATTTTGTGGCGATCTGGGGCGACACTAGCGGTGTTTTAGGAGATACCGATGGCTTCGGTCTGAAAGGACAGGTATTCACATCCGCAGGAACGCGCTTCGGCAGCGAATTTCTGGTAAATACCTACACCTCAGGCAATCAAACCTTCCCCGCAGTCACGCCGCTGAACACAAACGGATTTTTAGTGACCTGGGTAGACCTTAGCGGGACATTGGGAGATTCAAGCGGTACAAGCATAAAAGCCCGCATATTTAAATTAAATTAATCCTTGAGTTTCTAATTATGTTTAGCGCCGGTTGTTTCAACCGGCGCTTTTCGTTTTTATATGGCTTGTATAAGGCATGACTTGACGCGGCTTAACATTAGAGGTAAGTTTACGTTAACGTCAATGTAAACAAAAGACCGATGGAAACGCCGCATACCCTCGATACCGGTGAAAAACCCCGCACCTATTCCATTCGCCAGTTATCGAAGGAATTCGATGTCACCGCGCGCGCCCTTAGATTTTATGAGGATAAGGGCCTGATATCGCCTGAGCGCAAAGGACAGACCCGCATCTATTCCGCGCGTGATCGGGCCCGTCTTCAGCTCATCCTGCGTGGCAAGAGACTGGGCTTTTCCCTTGTTGAAATTCATGAAATTCTCGATCTATACACGCCCAAGGACCGCGGCGCTCAACAAATTCGGGCGACCTTGGCCAAATACCGCGTCCAGATCGAAAACCTCAAGCGCCAGCGCGAAGATCTGGAAGGCGCCATTCACGATATGCAAAATGGCTGCGCGTGGATGGAAGATGAGTTGAAAAAACTCGAAAATAAATAACTCCGCGGTCGACATAAGGACCGCGCTACTACAGGCAGGCAATCATGGCTTACACAGCTCCCGTACGCGACTATCAGTTTCTGTTTGACAAGGTTTTCAAAATCGAGGGCCTTACTAATCTGGCGGGGTTTGGTGACGCCAGCCTTGATACGGTCATGCAAATCCTCGATGAGGCGGCCAAGTTCGCGCAGGATGTGATTGCCCCGCTCAATGGCCCCGGCGATAAGCAGGGCTGCGTCCTCAATGCTGACCATAGTGTAACGGCTCCCGATGGCTATAAAGAGGCCTATCAGGCCCTAATCGAAGCGGGCTGGACGTCATTAAGCGGATCACCCGACTATGGCGGTCAAGGCTTGCCACATTTCGTCAACATGGCCTTTTCGGAGTTTTTGACGGGCGCCAGTTCAGCCTTTGCCATGTATCCCGGCCTGACCGAAGGCGCGATCGCCGCCCTAACCGCCGGCGGCACGGATGCGCAAAAAGCCCTTTACCTGCCCAAGCTGATTTCCGGCGAATGGTCAGGCACCATGAACCTGACCGAGCCCCATTGCGGTACGGATCTGGGCCTTCTGCGCACTAAGGCCAAGGACAAGGGCGATGGCACCTACGCCATCACCGGCCAGAAAATCTGGATCAGTGCCGGTGAACATGACTTTACCGGCAACATCTGCCATCTGGTGCTGGCCCGCGCCGAAGGTGCGCCCGAAGGCGTCAAGGGCATTTCCCTGTTCCTGGTGCCCAAGTTCATCCCCGATGCCGACGGAAACCCCGGTGAGCGCAACAGCCTGCACTGCGCCGGGCTGGAACATAAGATGGGTATTCACGGCAATTCGACCTGCGTGATGGTCTATGAAGAGGCAACCGGCTGGCTGCTCGGCAACCTGCATGAAGGCTTGAAAATCATGTTCTACATGATGAATAACGCCCGTCTTGGCGTGGGTCTGCAAGGGCTGGCGATCGGGCACGCCGCCTATGTTGCTGCCGCCGAATTCGCTAAGGATCGCCTGCAAGGCCGCGCTCTGACCGGGCCCAAATCTCCGGACAAACCGGCTGACAGCATATTAGTGCACCCAGATGTGCGCCGGATGCTGCTGGAGAGCCGCAGCATTCTTGAAGCTGGTCGCGCCTTCATCGCCTGGGTGGCGTTGCAAGCCGATCTCGCTCACGCCTCCGAGGATGAAAAAACCCGTGAAAAAGCCAGCGACTATATGGCGTTGCTCACACCGGTGGTTAAGGGCTATCTGACCGAAAAAGGCCTTAAGGTCACGCAAGATTCCATGCAGGTGCACGGCGGGTCCGGCTTTACGGAGCACTTCCCGGCCTCGCAATATATGCGCGATGTCCGCATCACGCTTATCTACGAAGGCACCAACGGCATTCAGGCGCTGGATCTGGTGGGCCGCAAACTGCCGTCCAAAGGCGGCCGCTCTATCATGAGCTTCTTTGCCGAAATCGACGCCTATGTTTCCGAACATGAAACAGGCAAAGCGCCCGAATTTGTCGCTGCCCTGAAAATCACCAAGGCCAAGCTTCAGGACGCCACCATGTGGCTGATGCAAAACGGCATGACCAATCCGGACAATGCCGCGGCGGCATCGATGGATTACCTGTGCCTGTTCGGCCTGACCAGCCTCAACTACATGTGGGCCATGATGGCTGAGGCCGCACAAGCAGAGGTCGATGCGGGCTCTGATGATCCCTATTATGACACCAAGCTCAAGGTCGGTCGCGTCTTCCTTGAGCGCGTCTTGCCCGAAGCCGATTCGCATCTGTTGAAGCTAAAGAGCGGTTCAGAGGCCCTAATGGCTCTGACCGACGATCAGTTTTAGCCAATTTAGGGACATTTACGCATCACAAACCCGTAAACCGGGTATCGCTCACTGAAAAAAGGGTTAACAAACCCGAACACCCTGCGTTAACTATTGCAACGCACGAAATAGTCCCGCCTTAAGCGGCTATAGGGTGTTTTTCAGGAGGGCAATATGAAGTTACCGGTAATAACCGGCATGGGTGTATGTGTGGCCTTATGTCTTGGGGCATCAACGCACGCGCTGGCTCAGACCGCGGCTGATGCCCGTCAATTTCTGGCATCGCCTGAATACCGGTTGCACAACAATCCTTCGATCACCTACGACGATGTCCTGGTCAAAAAAGCGCGCACCTTGATCGGTCAGCGTCAGTATAAGGCTGCACTGAAGGTGCTTGATGAACTTGATACTTTTGATGGCTTCGATACGGCCCGCATCAACTATGTGCCTGATATAGCCATCCTGGCCTTAGCGTCTGATAACATTGATCAGTATAATTTTTTCCGCATTCTGGCATTGGATGCAGCTCGTGTTTCCAGTACTAAAACGGTGTGTAAGCAGAACCCGTATTACCACCTGCAATCGGAAACCGACGTCGCGTTTGAACGTCCTGACGACATTACGACCCGCATCTGCTCCAGCAGCCTGACCGTCAATAAACAGGTCGCCCTGAACTCAGATTTTGAAGCTAAACTGGCCTTTCTGAGCGGAACGCCTATAGGCCCCCGGCCTTATATAGCAGAGGCCCCTGCCGCGCCCACAACCACAGAACCCCCGATCATGGTCATGTCGGTACGGCTTGATCCGGCATCGTCGTCAGGATCTGCTGATCAAGCGGCAGTCGAACCTGCCAGCCCGCAAGCGGTTGTTGCGCTGCCTTCGGCCCCCTTGCCCTACACAATACTCTATGCGCCCGCGAGCGAAGACACAGCAACGACCGCAATCCCAACGCCTAAGCGCAAAACAGAATGGGTCATTCCCGCCAAGGACGGCGAGACCGAAAAACCCTATCGGCCCCACCGTAAAAAGTAACAACAGCTAATCAGATATTTTCCAGCACGTAATCGGCCGCAGACACCTTAAACTCACCGGGCGCTTCGACGAATAGTTTCTCAACCACGCCGTCACGGGCGATGAGCGCATAACGCTGAGACCGCAGCCCCATGCCGAACTGGCTGCCGTCCATAGTAAGCCCTACAGCCTTGGCGAAATCACCATTGCCGTCACCCAGCATGACGATTTCATCGCCAATGTTCTGATCCTTGGCCCAAGCTTTCATCACGAAGGCATCATTGACGCTGGTGCAGACGATGGCGTCGACACCCTTGGCTTTCAGGGCTGATGCCTGATCTTTGTACCCGGGTAAATGCCGCGCCGAGCAAGTTGGCGTAAAGGCACCAGGCACCGCAAACAGCACTACGGTTTTACCGGCAAACACATCCTGGCTGCTGATGGGCTTAGGGCCGTCTTCGGTCGGCGTTGAAAAGGTCACATCCGGTAAGCTGTCGCCGGTGTTAATAGTCATGATGAAGTCCTTATTGTCATCTTATGGGAGAACAGGCCATATAGGCTGTGTGCTACCGTGCGCCAAGTCAACATAGTGTGTATTATCATTTTAAAGGTTTCGGCTTGAAACCGACACGCAAATCCCCATCATAAATAGCATGAGCAACCCCATTACACCTCCGGCACCTCTCGATCCTAACTCATTGCAGGGCCAACTCCTGATTGCCATGCCGAGTCTGGATGATCCGAATTTCGACCATAGCGTCATCTATGTGTGCCAGCACGACGAAGACTCGGCGATGGGCCTTGTCCTCAATCATCCGATCAGGGGCCTTGATTTCGGCCGGATGCTTGATGAACTCGGAATTGAAATGACGGATGGTGAACGGGCTACTCAAAAAATTTTCAATGGTGGGCCGGTACAAAATGACCGTGGTTTTGTGCTGCACAGCCTTGACTACTGCCTGAAAGACATAACTCTGCGCCTCACGCGCGACGGTGAGCCGGCCCCCGTCTCCGGCCTTGGACTTACCGCTACCCGCGATATTCTGGTTGACCTTTCAAAAGGCGAAGGGCCGCAAGACGCGGTCATTGCTCTGGGTTATGCTGGATGGACCGCAGGTCAGTTAGAGGAAGAAATTCGCCAGAATGTCTGGCTGATCGCGCCGGCGGACAAAGCTATTATCTTCACCAATACGCCGGAACGTATGTGGGAAAAGGCATTGTCCTCTCTTGGTATTTCGCAAGAGCATCTAAGCACGCAATCAGGCACAGCATGATCCGTAGTCAGGTCGAAAAAATCTGATTGAGGGCCAATTCTGGTTCAATCTTTAGGCGCGGGCCCAGTATAGCCGATGCGCAACCACCCTGCGTCAGAACTAACTGGCCCACCCGGCTGAGGTCATCGCGCGTGACGGCATCCAGATCACGGGCCTGCTCATCGATGCCAAACAGCCGTCCATAAGTCAGCAGTTGTGCCGCGTAGGCCCCGGCCCGCATAGCCGGGCTTTCTTCATTCAGATACAGAGATGTCTTAAACTGTGCCCGCGCCCTCTCAAGTTCGCGCTCCAAAGGATCGTGGGTCAAATCGCGCAGGTTCTGGGCGATCAATTCACATAGAGGCTCGACATCCGCTGCCAGACATCCCGCATAGACACCGATCACACCGGTGTCGCGATACTGGGTTGACCAGGCATCAATAGTATAGGCCAGCCCCCGATCCTCACGCGCAGACTGAAACAGACGTGATGCCATGCCACCGCCCAAGATTTCGCAAAAAAGACGGGTCGCAAACAGGTCATCATCAAAACGGTCAACACCCTCAAAAGCCAAGGCCAGATTCACCTGCTCAATCCGGCGCGTAAGATGTTTATGTTCACGACTAAACTGGCCCGGCAATGGCTCAGGCAGGGCTGCAACAGGCTCTATGCCCTCAAGCATTGCCGACAGTGCGTGATAGGTGCTATCCGGCTCGATACCACCTGAGACACACATCGTCATATTTTGCGGCGCATATAGCCTATGGGCAAACTGACGTAAGGTCGGCGCATCAACCGGTTTCAGACTTTTTACCGTCCCCAGAATTGGCCGCCCCAGACTTTGCCCGGCAAAGCACGCCGATTGAAGCAGATCAAAAACATGATCATCAGGAGTGTCAAAGGCTTCGGATATCTCTTGGCCCACGACCAGTTTTTCGCGTTTAAGCTCATCCGGTGACATGGTGGGCCGGAACATAAGGTCGGTGACCACCTCAAGCGCCAAGGGCAACAGGTGGCTCATGCCCCTCACTTCAAAACGCGTATGCTCATAGCTGGTCGAGGCATTGATCGTACCGCCCTGATGCTCAATGACCTCGGCCAGTTCGCGCGCGCTGCGCCCGCCAGCACCTTTGAAGACCATGTGTTCCAGTAAGTGTGCCCACCCGGATTGGGTTTCTGTTTCAAAGCGCGTGCCGCCATGCACAATCGCGGTCAGGGCAAATGTCTTAAGACCCGGCATGGGGTCAACCAAAAGCCTCAGGCCATTTTCGAAGCGGTAAAGACGGATATCACTTCCGGCAAGTGCGGTCTCACTCATAGGGACTAAGCGTTCACTTTCTTATATTTTTGGAATACGACCGCCGCAAAGACCGCCAATAAGGTCCAGGCCAGCCCAAACCAGGTCAGAGCATATTCTAGATGACGATTGGTCAAGGGCGCTGTCATCGGGCTTTGGACCATGCCCGGAATATCGAGGCCTGACTTTTCCAGATCCATGATGACGAAATAGTCTTCGCGCAAAGGCATATCTAAGGCTTTTGACAACTCACGCGACGAGCGCCAGTACCATTCGTTGTCGGATGGGACATTGGGCGGGGTCATACCGGCCGGGATCGAATCAAGCTTACGCAGGCGACCAATCACAGACGTTATTATTGGCGCATTCTGAGGTAAGGGCACCTCGACAAAACCAAGTTCGGTTATGATTTTATGATTTGCGTCAAACGGACAAGACCCCAGAACATGATAGCCCTGAACGCCATTCAGCAGGCCGTGCATGTAGATCAATTTATCTGGTTGGATAAAGCAGTTGCCCATGCTGACTTGGCGCCATGCCACATCTTTGCCTGAGCCGATCACTTCACGAACAGGCTGCGCGCCTATTGACTGAGTGCGCGTCATCTCAGCCGTCATGTCCTGCTTCCACTTCAGGCGCTGCAACTGCCAAACCCCAAGCGCATTAAGGCAGATGAACAACATGATGACACATACGGTCATGATCGGTGGCGCGGACTTCAAAGCGGACTTGATGGTCATGAGTGCTATTTACGGGATCCTGTAAGCCAAGCCAAAACAATGAAGACGACGAGCCGTCACCGGTTCGCCGCCTTCAGTTTGATAACACGCAGTTTGAAGTATTATCCGATTAATGGGCAACCCCAAAAACCACATAGATAAAGGCGAACAGGAACAGCCACACCACGTCAACGAAGTGCCAGTACCAGGCTGCGGCCTCAAAGCCGAAGTGCTTCTTGGGCGAGAAATCACCGCCCATGAGGCGCAGCAGACAGACCGCCAGAAAGATAGTGCCGATCAGAACGTGGAAACCGTGGAAACCGGTCGCCATAAAGAAGGACGAACCATAGAGACCGGAATTGGCAGCTTCTTCGTTAAAGAACAGGTGATGCTCAATAATGTGATGGTATTCATAAGCCTGAACGCCGGTGAAAATCGCGCCCAGAATAACCGTCAGCAACAGACCCAGCTTGGCGTCCTTACGGTTGCCCACCTGAAGCGCATGGTGCGCCCAGGTAACCGTCGTACCCGACAGCAACAGGATAAGCGTGTTCAGCAGCGGCAAGTGCCAGGCGCTGACCAGTTCAACACCTTGCGGCGGCCAGTTCGACCAGGCTGTGCGGACTTCTTCGATCGCCGAAGCCTCGGACGCGCGGTGGCTGCCAAACAGGGCCATTTCAAAGAAGATCCAGAACCACGCCACGAAGAACATCACTTCGGAAGCGATAAACATGATCATGCCGTAACGAAGGCCAAGTTGCACAACCGGCGTATGGTCGCCGCCCTTGGATTCCTTAATGACGTCCTTCCACCAGCCGAACATTGAGTAAAGGATACCGACAAAGCCGATGGCAAAAACATACCACGTGCCTTTTTCAAGACCAAACAGGCCCTTGAGCCAGATGACCAGGCCCACAAACATGACCGTGACAAACGCCGAGGACACAAGCGGCCACGGACTGGGGTTGATAATGTGATAGTCGTGCTTAGCGCCGTGAGCCATGTCTGTTCAACTCTTCGTTTGCACCTGCCCCTTAAAAGCGGGCGCGGCTATGGGTCGTAGAATCTGTGGCCACATCTAAAGACGCAGCCTATTTAAGTCCGTTTATGCCAAATCGTTTGTAAACACAATGCAAAGACCCGGCGGAAAGCGTGGTTTTTGCGTTACTTTTGGCCCTCTTTCACCGGAAAAAACGTATAGGACAAGGTGACATCAGCCGTACCCTTGGCGTCAATGTCATTTACCATCTCCGGGTCGAGGTAATAGACCATAGGAAACTCTTTTTCCTCACCGGCCTGAAAGGTTTGCTCAGTGAAGCAAAAACATTCCAGCTTCATAAAATATCCGCCCATGGCTTCGGGCAATACATTGTAACTGGCCTGCGCGCGGATGGGATGATCGGACAGATTCTTGACCTTGAAATAGGCCATAGCGGTCTTACCGACCTGAACATCCTGATAGGCCAGTTCTGGCTTAAACTGGAAGTCAACATTATTGACATTGGTATCGAAGCGAACGCGGATAACCTTGTCCAGCACGACATTCGAGGCCTTGGCGGCTTTTTGTGTTGTGCCGTTAAAACCGGTGACCTGACAGAACAGACGGTACAGCGGTACTGATGCGTAAGCCAGGCCGACCATAAACACAAATATGCCCGCACAGATCAGGCCCATCTTCTGATTTTTTGTCAGTTTGGAACCGGCCATAATCAGTGACCTGCCGCCACGCCTTCGGCCATGCGCACGACAGAGACAATGAACACCAAAAGCACAAAAGCCCCCAGTGACAGGCCAATCGCCAGATTGCGGCGCTTTTGCGCCGCAAGGTAGGCCTTCTTGTTTTCGGCAAGCGTATTTTTATCGGGTTCAGCCATAACTAAAATCCTGTGAAAATATGCTCACCTAAGAGCGTAGCAAAGAGCGCTGTCAGATATAGTATTGAAAACGCAAACAAATCACGGGCCGGTTTGGCTTCCCGCTTAACATCATAAAGCGAAGCCTCTCCGCCTTCGGGGTGATCGCCGGCACGGGACAAAAAGACTTTTACCGCCAGAAAGATAAAGAACGCGCCGCCCAGTACCGACACCGCCATATAGGTTGCCCCCCCCATATGAAACGCGATCGGCAGACACGCGACCGGCGCCATGATCAAGCTATAGAGCAGAATTTGCAGACGGGTCGATTTAGCCCCTTTTGCCACCGGCATCATCGGAATACCGGCATTTTTATAGTCTTCGGTCGTGTAAAGCGCCAGAGCCCAGCTATGGGGCGGCGTCCACAGAAAGATGATCGCAAACAGAATCCAAGCCTCTACCGGCGCGGTTCCAGTCGCTGCGGCCCAACCAATTACCGGCGGGAATGCACCCGCAGCACCGCCAATCACGATATTCTGCGGCGTGCGGCGCTTCAAGATCATGGTGTACAAAACCACATAATAGACAATGGTGAGCGCCAGCAGCCCTGCGGCCATGAAATTGATGCTAACCGCCATCATAAATACCGACAAGACGGACAGTACACCGGCGAAAGCCATAGCATCCGGCCTTGAGACCCGTCCAGCCGCCACAGGTCGTCCACGGGTGCGACGCATCAGCGCATCTGTTTCATGCTCCAGCGCCATATTGAAGGCCCCGGCAGCACCCGCCCCTAATGCAATACATAACACCGCCACAAAGGCGATCAGGGGATTGACGCTGTCCGGGGCAACAATAAGTCCCGTAAACCCCGTGAATACCACCAATGACATGACCCGTGGCTTCAGGAGCTGGAAATAATCGTTCGGAGACCCATGCAAAGCTTTCGAGCCATAGATCTTGTCCAGGGCCTCTTTATCCGATGATTTAAGCTCAGGTTCAGGCAGGGTCATGTTCGCAGTTTCAACCGACACAGGGCTTCCAATAGACTTGAATGAAGTTAGGGGGCGAAGACCATCGGCCCTCACCCCCTTTGTTAGTCACAAGGCTAAAAGCCCTGAATTAGTGGTGCCAGAGTTAGTGGTGATCGTCTTCCTTGATCACCGGCAGCTCTTCAAACTGGTGGTAAGGCGGCGGCGAGGACAGTGTCCACTCCAGCGTAGTCGCACCCTCACCCCAGGGATTTGCATCGGCCTTACGGCGACGGATAACCGCTTCGACCAGCATGATCAGGAAGATCAGGACGCCGATAACCGTGATGGCATAACCCCAGGACGAGATTTTGTTCCAGAATTCATACGCCACAGGATAGTCGACGTAACGACGTGGCATACCCTGAAGACCCAGGAAGTGCTGCGGGAAGAAAATGATGTTCACACCAATGAACATGACCCAGAAGTGCAGACCACCCAGAAAGCCGTTGTACTTAATGCCGAACATCTTCTCGAACCAGTAATAGAACCCGGCGAAGATCGCAAACACGGCCCCCAGCGACAGAACATAGTGGAAGTGTGCAACAACGTAGTAGGTGTCATGCAGGCTGTAATCGATACCGGCATTCGACAGCACCACACCGGTCACACCGCCAAGGGTGAACAGGAAGATAAAGCCGATCGCCCACAGCATAGGCACCTTAAAGTCGATGGAGCCGCCCCACATCGTGGCAATCCACGAGAAGATTTTCACCCCCGTCGGGACAGCGATGACCATAGTGGCCATAACGAAGTACGAACGAAGCTGGATGCCCATGCCGACTGTGTACATGTGGTGCGCCCACACGATGAAGCCGACGAAACCGATGGCGACCATAGCATAGGCCATCGCCAGATAACCGAACACCGGCTTACGCGAGAAGGTCGAGACGATGTGCGAGATGATCCCAAAGCCCGGCAGGATGAGGATGTACACTTCCGGGTGACCGAAGAACCAGAACAGATGCTGGTACATGACCGGATCACCGCCGCCCGCCGGATCAAAGAATGACGTGCCGAAGTTACGGTCGGTCAGCAGCATGGTGATGGCGCCCGCCAGAACTGGCAGAGACAGCAGAAGCAGGAACGCCGTAACCAAAATCGACCAGGCAAACAGTGGCATACGATGCAGGGTCATACCCGGCGCGCGCATGTTGAAAATGGTGGTGATGAAGTTGATCGCGCCAAGGATAGACGAGGCACCCGCAACGTGCAGCGCAAAGATCGCCAGATCCATCGCCTGACCTGGAGAGCCCGTCTTACCCGATAATGGCGGATACATGGTCCAGCCGCCGCCGAAGCCATTCTGACCAGCCCCAGGGCCGCCCGGAACGAACATCGACATACACAGCAGAACCCAAGCTGAAACCAGCAGCCAGAACGAAATATTATTCAGACGAGGAAAGGCCATGTCCGGCGCACCGATCATGATCGGTACAAACCAGTTACCGAAACCACCAACCATCGCGGGCATAACCATGAAGAAGATCATGATAATGGCGTGAGCAGTCACAACCGCATTATAACCGTGCTTGCCTTCAAAAATGCCCAGCTTATCCAGCATCGAGCCTTCGACAAAAACCTGAAGACCCGGTTGCGCCAACTCCCAGCGAATCAAGCCTGACAGAGCACCGCCAACAATGCCTGCCATAATAGCGAACAGCAGGTAAAGTGTGCCGATGTCTTTGTGGTTGGTCGACAGGAACCAGCGGGCAAAAAAGCCCGGTTTGTGATCGTGATCACCGTGATGATCATGAGCGACAGCGTCATGAGAAGCCATGGTCGTTCGTCTCTCTTCTCTAAATACTATTGAGCCGGCGCGGCCGCCGGGGTGGCGGCAGGCGCAGCAGCAGCGGAAGTTGCAGTAGCGGCAGCATCAGTGGGGGCCGGGGTTACAGCCGCGGACGCCGCTGCGGCTTCGGCATCAGCCGCAGCTTTAGCCGCATCGGCCGCCGCCTGAGCTTCGGCAGCACGTGCTTCAGCCGCCAGCATCACCTTGGTCTTGCCGCCCGCCTTGATGATGTAGTCATCAAATTCAGCGTCGGTAACAACCTTGATTTCGATAGGCATATAGGCGTGATCAACACCACAAAGTTCCGAACACTGACCGTAATAGGTGCCCACTTTCTCAGCCTTGAACCAGGTGTCATTCAGACGCCCCGGAATGGCATCGGTCTTGAGACCAAAAGCCGGCAGAGCAAAAGCGTGGATAACGTCAAAGGCTGTGACCTTGACATGGACGACCTTACCGACCGGCACTACCAGCGCATTATCGGCACCCAACAGATAGGGCTTCCCAGCCTTCTTGGCGTCTTCTTCGGTCAGCACGCGCGACTCAACGCCTTCGACACCCAGCTCAGGATAGTCGTAAGCCCAGTACCACTGAAAGCCGGTCGCCTTAACCACAACGTCAGGCTTAGGCATGTCATGATATTTGCGCAAAAGTGAGAACGAGAAGAAGGCAATGAACACAAGGATCAGAACCGGCACGACCGTCCAGATAATTTCAATCGCGGTGTTGTGCGAAAACTTGGCCGGAACCGGATTGGCTTTACGATTGTAGCGAACCGCAATCCAGACCAAAAGCGCCAAAACCAGCAGCGTGATCGCTGTGATAATCGGCATCAGAATGATGTCATGGAAGAAAATAGCGTCATGCTTCAGCGGCGCGGCCGCTGGCTGCAAATCAATTGCGCCGTCAGTCGGCTGCCCCAGCGTATCGGCCGCAAAGGCCGTAGCCGCCAGCAAGCCGGACAGAATGGCCGTACCTGCCATGATGGACGAAGTCTTGATCAGCCTTCGGATGCCCATTCGCTAAATCCTCATCAATTGTGACCGCGATAAACCGCTTAAGGTTTTTCGCCGCCGAATCTTAATAAATCCTCTTAAGGCCATTATGAGCGGCGCCCGACCCAGCGAATCCGGCGCACCCACAGCCCCCGGCGCAGACATATACGTCCATTCGGACAAATTGTCCCACCATCAGTTAGGGTTCCCATAATGAATTATATGAAAGTTGCAAAGGCCAAAAAAACTTATTCCCTATATTGACTAAGGACATTTTGAAAAAAACGGGTCTTTGGTCGATTAAAGCCCCTCTGGAACGGTTATGGATGCGCGCATTTGTCACAGGCAAACCCAAAACACCTTACCAAGCCTGTTATAAAAGTATCATCCCCCCTCGCCTTCACCACCAATCGTGCTTAAGTTGGGCGGTAGCCAATACTCAGTCTTCAGGAATATCCCGTGATCGCACCTCTATCTCCCAATTCCGTTTCATCCGATTCTCTGGTGAGTGCCGGTCTGGGTGAGATTGATCTCAATGCGGCCCGGATAATTCTCGATAAAGCCCTGACGGGGGCCGACGACGGGGAAATCTTCTTTGAAACCCGTGAAAGCGAATCTCTGGTTTTTGATGACGGACGCCTCAAAGCCTCTGCATACAATGCGGATCAGGGCTTTGGTTTTCGCGTCGTCGCAGGCCAAACCATAGGTTTTGCCAACAGTGCCGAGCTATCCTTAAGTGCTCTCGAACGCGCCTCCGAAGCGGCTGTACTAGCCAAAACAGGCATATCGGTTGATACGGCCATAGTTGCCGCCAATCCACGCCGCTCAAACCAGTCACGCTACAAGGCGGTCGATCCATTATCGGAAATGGCCTTTGCTGAGAAGATCGCTTTACTGCAAGCCATCGATGCCTATGCCCGCGACAAAAATCCGAATGTCGTCCAGGTATCCGCAAGCCTTGCTGCCGAAAAACGCGCCATCACTATTTTGCGTGGCCAGGGTGAAGTTTATCATGATTATCGTCCACTCATACGCATCAGCATCAGCGTATCGGTCGAAGCCGGCGGAAAGCGTGAAAGCGCATCCTCCGGCGGCGGTGGCCGCTATAGCCTGTTTGAGATTACCTCGCCCGAACACTGGCAGGCGCAGGTCGATGAGGCTTTGCGTCAGGCTCTTGTCAATCTTGATGCCACACCAGCCCCCACCGGCGAAATGGATGTCGTGCTGGGCAATGGCTGGCCCGGTGTTCTGCTGCATGAAGCGGTTGGTCACGGCCTTGAGGGTGATTTCAACCGTAAAGGCACCTCCGCCTTTTCCGGTAAGATGGGGCAGCAGGTCGCGGCCAAAGGTGTCACAGTCGTCGATGACGGCACCATCACCGACGCGCGTGGCTCACTCAATATTGACGACGAAGGCACGCCAACCTCATGCACTACCTTAATTGAAGACGGGATTTTGGTTGGCTACATGCACGACCGCTTATCGGCCCGACAGATGGGTGTTGAGGCAACCGGCAATGGGCGGCGTCAATCCTATGCGCACCAACCCTTACCGCGCATGACCAATACCTTCATGCGCGCCGGTAATGACACTCGCGCCGATATGATTGCTTCCACCAAACGCGGGATTTATGCGGCTAATTTCAGCGGCGGGCAGGTCGATATCACCAACGGTAAATTCGTATTCCAATGCACCGAAGCCTACCTTATCGAAGACGGCAAGGTCACCCGGCCGGTCAAGGGTGCCAGCCTTATCGGTGATGGCCCCGCTGCCATGCGCCAGATTGAGATGATAGGCAATGACTTTGCCTTTGATCCGGGAGTCGGTACCTGCGGTAAGGCTGGTCAAAGCGTACCCGTCGGCATTGGCCAGCCCTCGCTCAAGATCAAAGGCCTTACGGTTGGCGGCACGGGATGATTTGCACCGAATCGGCTATAACCGTGTCCATGCCTGATTTAAGCTTTGAATCTCAATTGACCGGTTATGTCTGCGGCGTCGATGAAGCTGGCCGCGGCCCGTGCGCGGGCCCACTGTGCGTGGCGGCTGTAATACTGGATCAGGATAATATCCCTGAAATGATCCGCGATTCCAAGAAACTTACCGAAAAACAACGTTTCAACATCGAACCTTTGATAAAGCAAAGCGCTTTAGCCTGGAGCGTTGTCGAAGTTTCCTGCGAGCTGATCGATTGCCTGAACATCCTTCAGGCGACTCTATGGGGCATGGCTGAAGCCGTCGCCCGCCTGCCGCTTAAAGCCGATCACGCCCTTATCGATGGCAATCGCGCCCCTATCCTCGGCATCCCAGCCCAGACAATCATTAAGGGCGATGATAGGTCGCTATCAATTGCCGCCGCCTCAATACTCGCCAAAACGGCCCGCGACCGCATAATGATTGAGATGGATTCCATCTATCCGGCCTATGGTTTCAAAAAGCATAAGGGTTATCAGGCCAAAGCCCATTTAGAGGCGATCAGCTTACACGGCCCCTCGCCCATCCATCGCCGGTCATGGGCCACCGTGCGAAATCTGGCGACCACAGCCCAATAAAAGAACAAAACGAATCCAAAAGTGAGTCTTTCAGGACTCACTCACATAAAAATGATTCGCCTGATTCTCAACGAGTCAAGTTTTCACCTTTTGTTAACCACAAGAGATTCTATTCCTTTGGATTCAGAGCATTACATTCGTGCTCTCATTTGACCCATAAGGATTTCTGATGTCCCGGCTTATTTCGCAAAAAGCACTGACCGCCAAGACAAACATCGCCCTGGAACTGGACACGGTTCATGTCGGTGAGTGTGTGGACATTCTGAAATCCCTGCCCGACAAATCCGTGGATCTGGTCTTTGCTGATCCTCCCTATAATCTGCAATTGGGCGGAGACTTGCTGCGCCCCGATAATTCCAAGGTCGACGCGGTCGATGATGAGTGGGATCAGTTCGCCTCCTTCGAAGCCTACGACAAGTTTACCCGTGAGTGGATGCGCGAATGCCAGCGCGTCCTGAAAGACGATGGCGCCATCTGGGTTATCGGCTCGTACCACAATGTCTTTCGCTTAGGCGTTGCCCTGCAGGACTTGGGGTTCTGGGTCATGAATGATGTCATCTGGCGCAAATCCAACCCGATGCCAAATTTCAAAGGCACACGCTTTACCAATGCCCATGAAACCCTGATCTGGGCGACAAAATCCAAAGGCCAGAAACGCTACACTTTTAATTACGATGCCCTTAAAGCCTTCAACGAAGACACCCAGATGCGTTCGGACTGGACGATCCCGCTGTGCACGGGGGATGAGCGCCTGAAAGATGAAAATGGCAATAAGGCCCACCCAACCCAAAAGCCGGAATCCCTGCTCTACCGCGTCCTTCTATCGTGCTCGAAACCCGGCCATGTTGTGCTTGACCCGTTCTTTGGCACGGGCACGACGGGTGCGGCCGCCAAGCGTCTGGGGCGCCATTTTATCGGCATTGAGCGCGATCAGACCTACGCCAAACATGCCCTCAACCGCATTGCCAAGGTTGCCCGCGCCAGTGAAACTGATCTGGCAGTCATGGGCTCCAAAAAAGCTGAACCGCGTGTTCCGTTTGGCGCATTGGTTGAGGCAGGTCTGCTCAATGCCGGCGATACGCTTTATTGCCCGAAGGGTCAAAAGACCGCCCGCGTCCGCGCCGATGGGTCGTTGGTACACGGCGACCTGTCAGGGTCGATCCATAAACTCGGCGCAATGCTGGAACAATCTCCGGCCTGTAATGGCTGGACATATTGGCGCTTCAAATCTGATGCCGGGTTAAAACCGATCGATGATCTGCGCTCTCGTATCCGCGCGGATATGAACTAAGGTTAAAAAGGCTCTGAAATTAAGATTTCAGAGCCTTTTTAACAACAGTTAGTAGTCATTATCGCCCCGTAAAAATCAAATTCAATTATTTTTGCTTGCTTTCGATCTTTTTTCACCCCCACTATTTATCCCATAAATAAATCGCCTAACGCGATGATCATAAGTCTGCATGGGAGACTAAAGGGATGAAATTCACCAAAGCCCTGACGGGTATGGTTTTGGCCATATTTGGACTGCAGCTTGGTTCTGTGGCATTTGCGCAGACACGGCAGCAATCGGCTGAACGCGCGCGCGCCGCCGAGCAGGCTCAAGCCCTCAAAGAGGCGACGAAACTGGTTCCTCAGTTTGGCATGCCGTGTGAAATTGTTGAGGCTCAATCTCTGGGTCAGGTTGAGGCGACTAAGGACGGCAAAACCGTCGCGGCCACCACTTATGAAGTTGCCTGCAAAAATCAGCAAGGCTTTCTGATCATGGAAAACAAAGGCAATGCTTTTGGGGACCCAATAGATTGCCTGCAGGCACAAACACTCAATAAACAAAATCCCGGCGCTATGGTTTGTAAACTGAAAGCCAACCGCACGAGCCATTACTGGCTGGGCCCGATTGCTCAGACCAAAATTCCCAATTGCGCGATTGCCAGTGCCCGCTGGATAGGGCCGAATGTCAGCAAAGACAAAGAACTGTATGAAATTGCGTGTAAAAATGCCCCTGGGGGTATATTCACAGTCCCTACTCACAAATCCAAGGATCAGTCAGTCGAATTCCTGAATTGTCTTAAGGTTGAGGGCACGTCTCTGAAATGCGAAAGCACCGCCCATGAAACCGCAGTGCAATATCTGTCGCCTCAGGTTAAAAAATCCGGCACCGGATGCGCAATGTCAAATGCCCGCTTTGTGGGTGCTACAAAAGAGGCAGAATATTACGAAATCGGTTGCGGCGAAAAGCCCGGCTTTATCATGGTCACTGATTTAGACGCCCAATACAAAGCCACCGTTGGTTGCGACAAAGCGGCAAGCATCGGCGGCTGTCAATTTACGGATGTGAGCGCCCTGAAAGCCAAGCAACAGGCTGATATGGATGCCGGAAAGGCCAAATTTGAAGCCGCTCTAACCAAGGGCGGTGTAAGCTGCACCATCGAAAACTACGCCAAGCTCGGCTATCAATCCGACACCAAACGCGAACTCGTTGAATTTAAATGCACGCAAATGCCTCTGGGGTTAATTGCCCTAATCCCGGCAGAAGGCGCCACCAGCACCTTTGAAAGCTACGATTGTTTTGCCGCAAAAACCCTGGAAGTGCCGTGCAAATTCGTTAGCGAAAACGACATGATCGCCCACCTGAAAGGGCTTGCGGCCGGCCACAAATCTATCCCGCAGGCGTGCGTAATCGATAAGGCGCGCTATGCGTTTACAGGCGGCAAAGGTGAGATTGTTATGGAAATCGGCTGCGACAACAAAATGGGTTATATCACCGTACTTAATAAGGCCCGCACAGCCCTTAATCCGGTCGTGCCCTGCCATATTGCCGCCACCAACCCCAACGTGCCTGAGAAATGCACTATTGCCGGAAACGGTAGCAACAAAGGCGTTTAAATTCACATTGGAAGAAACTTTAAAGCCTTGCCGAAAACCGTCGGCAAGGCTTTTTCATTGCCAAATCCAAGTCGCTGAAAACGATTATTCTGCCGCAAAAATTCAGACATTTCGTCCTCTGTCAGCCTTTGCAGCCATACGTTTTGAGTGAGCGCGAAATGCGTAAAGACATGCTCATATTGACCAATCAATTCCGCCGCCACATCCGCTATCAATAGTTGATCCAAGACATCATTATCCACCCACACATCACCGCGCCATTCAAGATGCGGCAGCCCCAGCATTCCCCCAAGTAAACCTTTATCCGGGCGCCTCTCAACAATAAATCCTTCATTTGAGACCAGTAAAAATACCGCACCATATCGCCTAGGCTTTGCCGCCTTGGCCAGTCTGACCGGATAGCGTTCCGCCTGATCCAACTCATAAGCCAAGCATCCCTCGCTAAGCGGACATTCACCACATTTTGGTGACTTCGGGCGGCAGACACCTGACGCCAGATCCATCAGCGCTTGCGGCCAGTCAGCCGCTCTGTCTTCACTGACCCACTGAGCAGCCAGAGCTTTAAGTTTAGGCTTGGCCGCGGGCATAGACTCATCAACCGCATAGATCCGGCTCATGATGCGCTCAATATTGCCGTCGACAACATTCGCCGGTTTATCAAACGCAAAAGCTGCGACCGCCGCCGCCGTATAGGGGCCAAAGCTGGGGATTTTCAGCAAGCTTATCTCGTCATCGGGAAAGCCCCCCTGATACTGGCTGACGACCATGCGCGCGCCTTTGAGCAGGTTGCGCGCTCTTGAGTAATAACCAAGTCCGGCCCACGCCGCCATCACCTCACCATCATCTGCCTGTGCCAAATCCTGCACGGTTGGCCAGCGCTTCAAAAATGTCTCAAAATAAGGCTGGGCGTGAGGCACAGTTGTCTGCTGCAACATCACCTCAGACAACCATACAGCATACGGATCAACTGTTGATTTTTTGCCCGGCGCACGCCGCCAAGGCAATGTGCGTGCATGAAGATCGTACCAGCTCAGTAAATCTGTCCGTAAACGCGAGACATCATTCTCAGTTAGGTTTATAGTCGCAGCCATGAAGCGGAACCTACCATCCCTTGAAGACGCGGTCGCCATTTTGCGCGCCACACGCACTAAGCGGATGCCTAAACCGCCGCCCCCTGTCAACCGCCAGATCGCGCCGATGCTCAAAACCCTCAGCGCTCGTTTTGAAGCGTATGATACCGGTGCCGGGAGGCTCAAAAATCGATGGCCTGAGATTGTCGGCGAATCCTTAAGCAAGCTGTCAGAGCCGGTGAAAATCATTGCCGCCCGAGCGCCCGCCCAAACCTCTGCCCGTGGCAGCCTGTCAAAGTCCGCCGCGCCCCCCACCATCAGTCGTGTCACTACCAGTGGCGGTATTCTCGAAATCCGCTGCGAAGGTGCTTATGCCCCCATCCTTCAGCATCAGCAGGATTTGATCCTGTCGCGCGTCAATCTGTTTTTAGGGGCGGGCTCAGTTGGTCGTCTACGCATTGTTCAGGGGCAGGTCGCAAAGTCAGCCCTGAGAGGCAATACCGCCCCCCGCTCAAAACCGCTTAGTGCCGAACAGGAATTGATCCTTCAAAACAGTCTGCGTGACGTGACGGATGAGCGCTTGAAACGAACCCTGTTGAAACTTGGCCGCGCCGTCATTGCCAAAGATAACGCCACGACCTCCGAAAACACAAAGCCCCCCTTGCCGAGGTCATAATCTCGCCTTACACAGGCTTAAGAAGTAAGGCTGCATGCGGAATCAGCTATTGATCCCAAGCGGCTATAATACCCATCCCCGATTTCCGTTGCTACACGTGGTGTCATATATGTCTATGAACTTTGGAAAATTCCTGACCGTGGCCACCCTTGGTCTGGGCCTGATGGTGTCTGCCTGCTCAAAAGGCGGGGATGCAGTTAAGTCAGATGACATGGTGCTGGGGTCCGAAACGGCACCGATCACCCTGGTCGAATATGCGTCCGTGACCTGCAGCCACTGTGCGCAGTTTAATGAAACCGTATTTCCGGACATCAAGAAAAACTATATTGATACGGGCAAGGTTAAATATATCTTCCGTGAGTTCCTGACGCCGCCCAATGATGTCTCGGCCGCAGGGGTTTTGCTGGCCCGATGCGCTGGTAAGGACAAATATTTTCAGGTGATCGACTCCGTTATGCGGTCACAGCGGGAAATTTTTGAGACCGGAGATGCCAAAGGTGTGCTTTTGCGCGTGGCCAAAACGGCTGGCCTGTCGGATGACGATTTCAACAAGTGCGTCACCGACCCCGAAGGCCTGAAGCGTATTAACGCGAACATGGAAGCCGCTATCAAAGAACACAATATCACCGGCACCCCCACCTTCCTGATCAACGGCAAGAAGTACGATTATAAAGGCGGCGACATCAAAGAATTCGACGCAGCCTTTGCCGCAGCATCGCCTGCTAAATAGATCGTTCAATAGCTTCGATGATGAAACTGCCGCACATAGACATACTCAAGGCGCGTAATCTCAGAGGGCTGGTGCTTCGCTGCGCCCTTGGGCTTACGGCAGGGTTTGCGGTAGTGGCGCCCATATCATTGTACGCGCAAAACAAGGCCGCCTCTCAGGCCGAACTCCCTGAGATGTTCAAAGGCAACCCCAAGGCCCCTGTCGAAGTCATTCAATACGCGTCCGCCACCTGCTCGCACTGCGCGCATTGGCATACATCGGTCTGGCCAGAGTTTGAAAAAAAGTACGTCAAAACCGGCAAGGTCAAGTTCACGTTCCGGGAAGTGGCGACGCAACCGGCTAATGTAGCCTTTGGGGTCTACATGGTCGGGCGGTGCGCCGCCGCCAAACCACCCGCCAAAATGACGGCGTCTACAGCTTATTTCACGGTTGTCGACGGCTTCCTGAAAGATCAGGCTAAGGTCGCCCAGAGCGGCGACGCCCTGACTGAGATTAAAACTCTGGCCGCGCGTGTCGGTATGGATGATGCGGCGCTGGACACCTGCCTTAAGGACGAGGCGCTGTTTCAAAAGGTTCGTGATCGCATGGAGAAAACCATGCAGGCCAATAAGGTCGAAGGCACACCAACCTTCTTCGTAAATGGTGTGCGCCTTGACGGTGAAACAGACCTGAAAGATTTTGACGCCGCCATTGCCGCCGCGCAAAAACCGAAAAAGAAATCATCTTAAGACGTGCAGTTTCAGCGGCTTAAACTTTCCGGATTCAAGTCTTTCGTCGATGCGTCTGAATTTCGCATCGACCCAGGCCTTACGGGCATAGTGGGCCCCAATGGTTGCGGAAAATCCAATCTGCTGGAGGCCTTGCGTTGGGTCATGGGCGCCACCTCTGCCAAGGCCATGCGTGGCGCCGGCATGGATGATGTCATTTTTGCCGGATCCGACAAACGTCCGTCGCGTAACTGGGCCGAAGTTACCCTTACCATTGATAATACCGATCGTCTGGCACCGCAGCCCTTTACCGATCAACCTGTTTTGGACGTGGCACGCCGTATCGACCGTGGCGCAGGATCGACTTACAAGGTCAACGGCAAGGAAGTCCGCGCCCGCGACGTGCAGTTGCTGTTTGCAGACGCCTCAACCGGCGCCAACTCTCCGGCCCTTGTCCGTCAGGGGCAGATATCAGAACTGATCGCCGCCAAGCCTCAAAACCGTCGGCGCGTTCTGGAAGAGGCCGGGGGCGTGTCCGGCCTGCATACACGCCGACATGAAGCTGAACTACGTTTGCGGGCCGCCGAAACCAACCTGTCGCGCCTGGATGATATTTCGCGCGAACTGGATCAGGCTTTGTCACGCCTGAAGCGCGAGGCGCGTCAGGCTGATAAATACAAGAAAATTTCGGCTGAAATCCGCGCTCTGCAAAAAGCGATCCTGCATGCCAAATGGCTTGAGGCCCTCTCCGCTTTTCAGTCGGCCACAGGCGAGATGCAGACCTTAAGCCGCCATGTAGAGGATACGACCCGTGCGGCGGCAGTGGCCCAGACGGAGGCTTTGAAGGCGGCAGGGATTATTCCGCCTCTGCGCGAAGAAGAGGCCGTGGCCGCAACGGTCATGCACCGCCTTAATATCGAAAAAGAACGCCTTGATCTGGAAGAGAAACAGGTCAACAACGAGATTGAGCGACTTAAAGCCGATTTGCAGAGGCAGCAATCCGACCACGCCCGTGAACTTGACCTGTCCGGTGATGGCCACAGCCAGATTGAACGTCTGACAGCGGCGCTTGAAAAGGTCAGGCAGGAGATTGCCGACGCGCCTTCGCGTGAGCCTGAACTGGAGGCCGCAGCCGCAGCCGCCGAAACGGCACGCCAAACCGCGGACCATACGATTGAACGTCTGGCGTCAGAACTCGCGGCCCTCACTGAGCGTCAGAGACTTGAGACGGCACGCCTGCGTGACGCTGAGACTCGTTTTGAACGCGCACAGACGCAGGTAAAGGCCGCGCAGTCTGAAAAAGCAGCCTTGGGCATATTTGACCACGGTGCGATCGACATAATTGAACAGGCTGTAACCGCATCACAACTCAGTCTTGATGAGGCCCGAAAAGCCAGCGAAACCCTTGACGCCGAGCGTATTCCCCTTGTCGAAGCCGAAGCCGAGGCGCGCAAGGCTGTTCGCGAAACCGAGGACAAGCTGGGGCGTCTGACCGCCGAGGCGCGCGGGTTATCGCAAATTCTTCTGGGCAGTAATTCCAAGGAAAAAGCGCCTGTTCTGGATGCCGTACGGGCTGACAAAGGATACGAACTGGCGCTGGCGGCCGCCCTGGGCGAAGACCTTAACCTACGGCTGTCAGCGCGTAACAGTACCGATGCGCTCGCCTTTTGGGTTGAAGACTTCGCCACTGACAACAGCCTTAATTGGCCTGCGGGCGTTTCGCCTCTCAGTCAGTTCGTTAAAGCCCCCGCCGCCCTGACCGCCCGTCTGAATGCGATTGGGGTTGTCGTTCAATCTGACGGCGATCGTTTGCAGGCTCAATTGCCAATGGGCGCGCGCCTTGTATCCATTGAGGGCGATCTGTGGCGCTGGGACGGCGTCATAGTTCGCGCCAAAGCACCAAAACCAGCGGCCGTCAGGCTTTCACAGCGAACGCGGTTAGACGATCTGGAAACCGAAATCGACAAGCTAAAACCGGAGCTTGTCAGCGCCCAAACCCTTCTGGCAGCCGCCACGCAAGCCCAGAAGAGTCACGAAGATAATGTACGCAGTGCACGGCTAAAAATTCCTGATCTTGAGCGCGCCTTACGCGGACAACAAATTAAACTGGATGAATTGCAAAAAGCTCAAGCCCGTTTTGAAGCGCGCAGTCTGGCTCTGGTTGAAACCCTGGCTCGCCTTGAAGAGAGCATGATAGAATCTGCGGAAGCGCTCGAGGCCGTGCGCGCTATGCAGTCGGCATCTGGCAATCATGAAAACCTCACTCAAACGCTCAACAATGCGCGTAAAGATGCTGAAATTAAACGCCAGTCTGTAACCGCAACACGGTCAGCTCTTGACGACGAAAAACGTAATCGCGCCGCCCGCGAGGGTCGGGAACGTAATATCAGCCGGGATCTGAGTGAATGGACGCGACGCAACCTCGACTCAAAAGCTCGCATTGAACGGCTGCAAAAAGAGCAGAAACTCACTGCCGAAGCGCTTGATAAAGCTAAAGAGGCACCACGCACGTTTGAGGACAAGCGCCTTACCCTGCTTGATTCTCTTGAAACGGCGGAAAAACGTCTGACCGAAGCCCGTGACAAGTTGCAGGCGGCGGAAAATAACCGTCGTGAAGCGGACTTAACTGAGCGGGCACGTGAACAGGAAGCTGCTGCCGCACGCGAACAACGCGCAGGTGCCGGTGCGCGCCTTGAAGCGGCACAAATGCGCAAAGACGAAATTGCGGCCCAAATCCTGAACGATACTGGCGCTGACCCGGAGGCACTGGGACGCCGCCTTAAAGAAGAAGCCATTGCCACCCCGGCCGATGCCGCAGGTGCCGAATCCCTTTTGTCGGGCTTAGAGCGTGAACGCGATCAATTGGGAGCGGTAAACCTGCGGGCCGAAGAAGAAGCCGGTGAATATCAGGATCGCCTGGAAACCTTAAGCCGGGAGCGCCTTGACCTCACAACGGCAATTGCCAAGCTTCGTGACGGCATAGATGAACTGAATGCCGAAGGTCGTGAACGGCTTCTGGCAGCGTTTGAAATTATCAATGAGCATTTCAAAGCCCTTTTTGTGGCCCTCTTCGGTGGCGGCTCGGCTGAGTTACGTCTGGTCGAATCGGAGGATCCACTTGAGGCCGGACTGGAGATTTTCGCCTGTCCGCCGGGCAAACGTTTATCGACCATGAGCCTGATGTCGGGCGGGGAGCAAGCCCTGACCGCAACCGCCTTGATTTTTGGAGTATTTCTGGCCAATCCGGCACCGGTGTGCGTTCTGGACGAAGTTGATGCACCACTCGATGACGCCAATGTCGACAGATACTGTAAATTGCTGGATGAAATGCGCAACCGCACCAATACACGCTTTATCGCCATCACCCACAATCCTGTGACAATGGCCCGTATGGACCGCCTGTTCGGGGTCACTATGGCCGAGCGCGGCGTATCGCAACTGGTGAGCGTCGATCTTCATCAGGCCGAAGCTCTGGTGGCCGATTAAACCGGAAACCGCCCTCTTCCGATGCGAAAAGGCCTTCGGAACAGCGCTGTCATTTCATTTGAATGCACAATATAGTCAAAAAATTTCAACGCTTAGAGATAAATATACATATAACTACACTTTAGCGTCCGCCATTGCTTGACCTTTGATCGCCTTGCGATTAGGTTCCGCGCCGTTCGAAGCAGGGTTATCTCTTTGGAGGTAATCCGTCTGCCTAAGTTTTAAACATGACAGATGAACCCGAAAAAGAGTCTTCGCCTGATCGCAAGCTCGATGAACTTGAACAACGCCTTAACGCTATTGAAGCGAAAAAGCGTAAGTCGTCGAAAAAAGATCACGCCGAAGCGGGCGCCAGCGCGGGCTATCAGGCCCTGGGCGAACTGATTGGGGGTATTTTCGTCGGTTTAGGACTGGGGTGGCTGTCTGATACATATCTTGGCACCAAGCCGTGGGGTATGATTGTGGGTGTTCTAATCGGTCTGGCGGGCAGTGTTTACCTGATCGCCAAATCAGCGAATAAATCCACCTTAGACAGTGATGCGTCGAAAAAAGATTAGGATGATTAAGGCGGAGCCATCCGCTTTTGATATTGATGATTTAAAGAGGTAGGGCGTATGGCCGATCCGTTACACCAGTTTCAGATCCAAAAGATCGTTGAGCTTCCCACGGTAGAAGTAGCTGGTATCCCCATCGACCTGTCGATCACCAATTCGGTTCTGGCTATGATGATCGGTACCGGGGCTGTGCTGTTGTTTTTCCTGTTCGCCACGGCCCGCACCGCGATTATTCCTGGCCGCATGCAGGTTATGGCTGAGGGCCTGTTTGGTCTGATCGATGATCTGGCCGAATCCATTATTGGTGATGAAGGTCGTCACTTCTTCCCCTTTATCTTCACCCTGTTCCTGTTTATCCTGAGCCTTAATCTAGTGGGGATGACGACCTATTTCACCGCCACATCACAGTTGGCCGTTACCGCCGCCTTGGCCGTCCTGACGATCGGTACCGTGATTGTCGTCGGTTTTGCGCGCAATGGGCTGGGCTTTTTTAAGCTGTTCGTGCCGTCGGGCGTGCCGTGGTGGATTCTGCCGCTGATCGTCGTCATCGAAATCGTATCTTTCCTGATGCGCCCTATCACATTGTCCTTGCGTTTGTTCGGCAACATGGTCGGTGGTCACATCGTGATGAAAGTGTTTGCCGGTTTTGTGGTCGCTCTGGCAGGCCTTGGCATCGGCGGCGTCATTGGCGCTGTTCTTCCGCTTCTCTCTGTTGTGGCTCTGACCGCACTGGAGTTCCTGGTGGCCTATCTGCAAGCGTTCGTGTTTGCGGTTCTCACCTGTGTTTATCTGAATGACGTGGTGAATTTAGGCCACCACTAATCGGTTTCTTCTTCCTCTAAATAATCTCTATCAGGAGTCTTAAGTCTATGGACGCTTCAGCTTACAAATACCTCGGCGCTGGTCTGGCTATGCTTGGTATGATCGGTGCCGGTATCGGCCTCGGCGTACTGTTCGGCAACTTCTTCCAGGCCGCTCTGCGCAACCCTTCGGCTGCTAAGTCGCAACAGACCAACCTGTTCATCGGCATGGCGCTGACCGAAGCTCTGGGCATTCTGGCCTTCGTTATCGCCATCATGATCCTGAACGGCTAATTCGCCTAAACAAGCATATATTTCCGCGGATCAGGAGCCTAACCGTTTCTGATCCGCGGGTTTGTTTACAGATAGTCCCGTTTACGGCCTGAAATTTTCGGGCTTTTAAAGGAATTCATGATGAGCGCCGCAAACGACACCCTGGCTATGTCGCCGGCTGCGGAGCCTTCCGATACGGCGCCCGTTACGACGGTAGCCACCCTGGACCCCGTAGCCACTGCCCCGGCAGATGCTCATGCAGATACGCATGAAAGCACTGAACATGCCGGTGGTGAAGCCCATGCCAAGGGCCTGCCTCAGTTTCAAACCGAACACTGGGCGGGACAAATCGTGTGGCTGGTGATCATATTCACCATCCTCTACATCGCAATCGCCAAGATGTTCGCGCCCAAACTGCGCGGCGTTATCTCAACGCGCGGTTCGACCATTTCTGAAGATCTGGCCAACGCCCGCGCCATTCGTGACGAGGCTGAGGCTCAGGCTAAAATGTCGGCCGAAGAAACCGCAGCCGCCCATGCCGCAGCCCGTAAGCTGGCCTCTGACGCTAAGACCAAGGCTGCCGCTGAAAGCGCCAAGGTTCAGGCTGAAGAAGACGCCAAGCTTAACGCTCTGATCGAAGACGCTGAAACCAGCATCCGTGCCTCACGCGACAAGGCTATGGCCTACGTCGAAGATATTGCCACGGAAACGGCCAGTGTTCTGGTGGAAAAACTAACCGGCAAAGCCGCCACCAAAACGGCCCTTAAAGCCGCTTTGAGCAAGGCATAGGAGCACAGATATGGATTTTTCTAATCCCGAAGTTTGGGTACAGATCGGCCTTCTGTTGTTCTTTGCCCTGCTGGTGGTCATGAAAGTGCCCGCTAATCTGTGGAAGTCGTTAGGCGACACAGGTGATGCCGTTCGCGCCGAATTGGATGAAGCTGTGCGCATTCGTCAGGAAGCGCAGGTTTTGCTCAATCAAATCAAGGCCGAGCGTCTTGAGGCTGAGCAAAAGGCCAAAGAACTGGTCGCATTTGCCGAATCCGAAGCCGTGCGTCTGGCCGAAGAAGCCAAAGAAAAGCTGGCGGAAACGATTGCCCGCCGCCAGGCCTTAGCCGAGCGCAAAATTGCTCAGGCCGAAGCTAAAGCGGAGGCCGACGTTAAGGCTGCCGCCGCTGATCTGGCGACGAAGCTGACAGAGACGATTTTGATCGAGCGCGCTGCCGGTCTCAAAAGCGATCCCTTGGTTGATAAAGCCATTGGTCAAATCGGTCAGCGTTTATCCTGATTTGTTTAGACTAAACTCAAATAAAAAAACCCGCCGGATTAACCGGCGGGTTTTTTTAATGATGTCTGTGTTTTCTAAGAAATCTGCGCCGGAAGGCCGACAGCATCTTACCTTCTTTTTTAAGAAGCAGCCGTTCTGTGCGCAGGATTTGCTGCCAAAAAATCGAAAATATGGGCGGGTTTTTCCGCAATAATTTTCGCAGCGGCATAATCCAGTTGGGGTGTGAGCGCTTGAGTTCCATAAACTTGCGCTTCGTCCAGTAGGAGTTGCGCATCATGATGATCAAGCCCGCAATCGATAGCGGCATGCCCATAGGCCCTGGTAGCGGCGCAATCAAAATCCCCAGCAACACCAAAGAAGCGCCCGCAGCAATCAGGACAGGTTTCAATATCCGACTTAAGAGACTGCGGGGTTTAATATTGAGACGGGCTTTAGCCGCCTTTTCAATTTCGCGTAAAACCCGCTTGGAAAATTTAGGCTTGCGCGTTTTGAAAGTATCCTGAAAAAACGACCGCTTCGCTTTAGGCTGTTGGCGCGCACGTTCCCTCATCCGCCCTTTCGGTACGGCAACGGGCAGGATACCCGTAGGAGAGCTGTCGTTCGGCGCGGTCATCAACATATCCGACAAATCAGGTTATGGGGTCATACGCCCCATATGGGCGCATAGGCCATTAGAGTAAAGGCAGTGAAGCGGCGTTTTCATGTCTTTCATGATCAACTTAGGTAAGAAATTGATACTGTGATAAAAAAGACCCCGGCACATCATACCGAGGTCTAAGTTTATAGCATAACGCTCTAAAAATTAATTGTTACAAACAGTTAAGGCTACTTAACCATAGGTCAACTTTGGCTGGCGCGCCGCCTTGGTTTCATCCAGGCGTCGTGTGGGTGCCAGATGAGGCGCGTTTTTAAAGCGAGCGACTTCATCCGCATTGTTCTTGGTGGCTAAGGCTGTCGCCGCCAGTGCCCGAAGCGTGTCTATGAAACGATCAAGCTCGGCTTTTGATTCGGTTTCGGTCGGCTCAATAAGCATGGCACCATGCACAACCAGCGGGAAATACATGGTCATGGGGTGGAAACCCTCATCGATCATCGCCTTGGCGAAGTCGAGCGTGGTCACCTGCGTGCCCTCCAGCCATTTATCGTCAAACAGGGCTTCGTGCATACAGGGCCCGTCCGGGAACGGCACGCTCATGATGTCCTGCAACGACGCCTTGATGTAATTGGCGTTAAGCACCGCATCTTCCGCCACTTGACGCAGACCATCTGATCCGTGGCTCAGCATATAGGTCAGAGCGCGGACATACATGCCCATCTGACCGTGGAAAGCACACATGCGGCCAAAATTAGCAGCCGAAGCCTCTTCGCCAAATTCCTCCAGCGCATAGCCATTGCCGGTGCTCACCACCCACGGCGTCGGCGCATAGGCCGCCAGAGCCTCAGACAACACCACAGGGCCCGCCCCTGGCCCGCCACCGCCATGTGGCGTCGAGAAGGTCTTATGCAGGTTGATGTGCATGGCATCGACGCCCAGATCACCTGGACGCACCCGGCCAACAATGGCGTTAAAATTGGCGCCGTCGCAGTAGAAATAGGCCCCTGCGTCATGGATCAGTTTGGCGATGTCCACAATATCACGCTCAAACAACCCGCAGGTATTGGGGTTGGTCAGCATGATGGCGGCGACATCATCCGTGATTTTGGACTTCAGATCCGCCAGATCAACGCGCCCATCGGCGGTTTGGGCGATTTCGCGCACACTGTAGCCCACAAAGGCGGCTGTGGCCGGATTAGTGCCGTGCGCCGACGATGGCACCAGCACCGTACGACGATGCCCCTGCCCCTTGGCTTCGTGCGCAGCCTTGATGGCCAGCAAACCGCACAACTCACCATGCGCGCCTGCCTTGGGCGACAAAGCGACCGCCGGCATACCCGTCAGGGTCTTAAGCCAGTGCGCCAGCGTGTCCATTAGCTCCAGCGCGCCCTGAACGGTCGAGGCCGGTTGCAGCGGATGGATGTCGCCAATACCTTCCAGACGCGCCATCTTTTCGTTCAGGCGCGGGTTATGCTTCATGGTGCACGACCCAAGCGGATAGAGCGCCAGATCGATGGCGTGGTTCTTCTGGCTCAGGCGGACATAGTGACGCATGGCCTCCGGCTCAGCCAGGCCCGGTAAGCCCAGATCATCACCGCGCACAAGGTCACCGAGATCCGAGGGCATAATGTCTATATCCGCGAAATCAACGCCCGTGCGGGTGTAATCCTTCTTCTCGAATATCAGGCGTTCATATTGCAAAAGGCCTTTGCCGCCGGTCAGCGACTTAAACTCAACCGAGGTTTCAGCGACATCTTCAGGGCGTGTCGGACGGCCAACAGCATTCATGGACATCTTAGAGCACCTCTTTCAGAGCGGCAACAAACGCGCTCATGTCAGTATCGGAAACGGTTTCAGTCACGGCGATAATCAGGTGATTATCAAACGCCTCATCCTTGTGCAGACGTGTAAATGGCACCCCGCCCAAAATACCCTTTGATGCCAAGGCTTCGACGACCTCTGCGGCTGACTTCGGGAGCTTTACCGTGAACTCGTTGAAGAAACGCGGCGTCAGAACGTCCACACCGGCTATCACCGCCAGTTGATCTTTTAGAGCATGAGCTTTGGCATAGTTGATCTTGGCAACCCGCTTAAGCCCTTCCTGGCCCAACAGGCTCATGTGAATACTAAAGGCCAGCGCACAAAGACCTGAATTGGTGCAGATATTGGAAGTCGCCTTATCGCGCCGGATGTGCTGCTCACGCGTCGACAGCGTCAACACAAAGCCACGCTCACCATCGGCATCGACGGTTTCACCGCAGAGGCGGCCCGGCATCTGGCGTAGATATTTTTCCTTGGCCGCAAACAGGCCGACATAGGGCCCGCCAAACGATAAAGGCACGCCGATGGACTGGCCTTCGACGGCGACAATATCCGCGCCCATCTCACCGGGCGATTTCAGAAGCCCCAATGACATAACCTCGGTGACCACCACGATCAGCAGCGCCCCCGCGGCTTGCGCGGCTGCGGCAATCTTCGTCAGGTCAGTCGCCGTACCAAACACGTTCGGCGTCTGCACGACCACGCAGGCCGTGTCTTTGTCGATGTGCTTGAGCACCTCTGCTTCGGCATCAACCGCCGGGGTCAAGGCCTCAGTCTCCATGCCCACGGCATGGGCCAGAGTCTCAACCGTATGGGTATAATGCGGGTGCAGACCACCGGACATGACCGCCTTATTGCGCTTGGTGATGCGCTGCGCCATCAGCACGCCTTCGGCGGCCGCGGTTGAACCATCATAGAGCGAGGCGTTGGCCACAGGCATACCGGTAAGGCGCGCGACCTGCGTCTGGAACTCAAACAGAACCTGCAAGGTACCCTGCGCGATTTCAGGCTGGTACGGTGTATAGCTGGTCAGGAACTCAGACCGTTGAATGATATGATCAACCGTTGATGGGACGTGGTGGCGGTAAGCCCCAGCCCCGACAAAAAACGGTACGCGCGATGGGCTAAGATTCTTAGCGGCCATTGCCCTGATCTGCGCCTCAACTTCCATCTCACCGGCATAGCGCGGCAGATTAACCGGCGCTGTCAGACGCGCCGAGGCCGGCACATCGACAAACAGATCATCAACGGATTTGACGCCGATCGTGGCCAGCATTTGGGCCCGATCGGCCCCATTCAACGGTAAATATCTCATAATACCCTTACAGCGTAGACAGGAAGGCTTCGTAAGCGTCGCGATCCATCAGAGCCTCGACCTGAGCCGCGTCCAACAGCTTGATCTTCGCCAGCCAGCCCGTACCTTCGGGAGCCGCATTAATGATTTCGGGACTGCCGGACAGTTCATCATTGGCAGCGATGACTTCGCCCGATATGGGCGCATAGACGTCGGATGCCGCCTTGACGCTTTCGACGACCGCGAAGCTGTCGCCCTGATTTACGGTTTTGCCAACTTCCGGCAGTTCAACGAAGACAACGTCGCCCAAGGCATCGGCGGCGTATGCCGAAATACCCACCAGAGCTGTATCGCCTTCGACCAGTACCCATTCGTGATCTTTGGTAAAGCGCATTAGGAAACCCCTATAAGAATTTGAAATTAAGCTGATTTTTTACGGTGATAGCCATTTTTGACAAACGGCAAGGTAACTATGGTGCATGGATAGGCCTTACCGCGCACATCCCACGTCAATTTTGTCCCTACCTCTGAAAAAGCTGGTGGCACATAGCCCAGGGCGATCAGCCCCCCCGCTGAAGGTGACGGCCCTCCAGAGGTAATATAGCCAATCTCTTCGCCAGCCTCATTGAGGATTTTGGCACCTTCACGGGCGGGCGGGCCCGCCTCCCCTTTCAGGGCGACACGCACGCGCGTCAAACCACCGTCAAGCTCAGGTTTCAGGCGGTCAAAGCCCAAAATATCTCCGGCCTCCAAGCGTGATTTTGACATGGCAAAACCGAGATTGGCCTCGGCCAGACTATAGCCAGTATCCATCTCGTGGCCATAGAGCGGCATTCCGGCCTCTAAGCGCAGGCTGTCGCGCGCCCCAAGCCCAATGGGCTTCACAACCGGATCAGACAGCAAAGCATCCCACAATTCCGCGACCTGATTTTCATGGACTGAAATTTCAAAACCATCTTCGCCGGTGTAGCCGGAGCGGGAAATATAGACCGTATGCCCCTGCCAGATGAACGTACCGCAATCCATGAAGTACATGTCGCAAGCTGCCGGAATGATGTTGGCCATCACATCCTTGGCCTTTGGGCCTTGCAGGGCCAGCAGGGCACGGTCGCTTAAGATCTCCAGCGAGGTGTCGCCCTTAAGGTTCCGACCGATATAGGCGAAATCCTGATCTTTGCAGCCGGCATTGACCACCAGAAACAAGCCGTCAGCTTCCGGACGTGACACCATCAGGTCGTCAAGTATGCCGGAATTATCATTGAGTAGCAGCGAATATTTTTGGCGGCCCGCTTTTAAAACCTTGAAATCCGTCGGTGTCAGCGCCTCAAGCGTGGCAATCGCGTCCTTGCCCTTCAAACGCGCCTGCCCCATGTGCGACACATCGAACAGGCCACATTCGGCGCGTGTCCATTTGTGCTCCCCCAGCACGCCGTCATACTGCACCGGCATGGCATAACCGGCAAACGGCACCATGCGCGCACCCAGATCAACGTGGCGCTGATAAAGACGGGTATATTTCAGTGTCTCAGTATTTGGGGCGTCAGCCATGAGCAAACCTCGGTCAACAGGCGCGAATGCGGGATCACAGAACAATGCGTAGTTCTGCCCCCGCTGTCCATTGAACCTGAGAGATTTCAACCCCTGTTAGCGGCAGGGGTCTTGCTCCTTCGGCGGATCATCAAAGCGTATTTTTGAGCGAAAAACCGGTATCCACTTTTTCGCAAAATGCTCAGACGATCACTTTCCAGCGTTTAGCATATCGTGCGGTCCGTGGTGCCTGAGCGTTTCCGGGGCGGTTGCGCCTTCGGCGTTGCGAGTCATGCCCGCAATCTCTCCCGCATGATATATCTCGCTTGTGCGATATACACCGTAAAGAGTCAAGCGCTAGAGCCAATTTCATCTTATTGAAACGAAATCTGGCTCTAAGTTTTTTTGGCGCAACGTTTTTTGCAGAAAACCCCAAAGACCGAATTTGGCACTTTTCTGCACGTTGCTCTAGCCATTGTTAACGATCATTTTAAGGTGACCCTTTTCGCGCAGTTCAGGCGGGTCATAAGCTTCTGGTCGTTCAATCACCTTGGGCGGCGCTAAAAGCTTCTTTTTATGACGTACAGCCTGCGGCAGTAATGAGGCTTCCAGATGCTCCCGCTCAATTTCGATGTGAGCATCAGCATATAATAATATGTGTTTATTCGGAAAACGTCCCGGAGGCGACACAAGCACCAGCTTCTTTTTAGGAAAGCGCTCCTTGAGGTAACGCGCTGTCGCCGCATGATCACCATCGGCGGTCACCAGATAACAGACATCAAACAGATTATCCTCGGCATCAGCGGCAATCGACAGTGCCAGATTAACATCCCCTTGCTTCTCAATCGACAGGTGCCAGGTGTGCCCGCACGAATTACAACCGTCCAGCGCCGACACAAAATGCCCCATACGGGCCACGACGCCACGCGCTTTCAGGGCCTGCATGTAATCATCATGCCGCTTCATTTTGGCTTTGGATTGCGGCCGAAAGGCTGAACACCATACGACGCGTTTAACAACTTCATCCGCAGGCGCCAATGCCCGCGCCAAAGCTTTAAGATCCAGCCATTTCAGATAGGGGCGTTTGTAGGCATCAACCGCGTGATACAGATTGAAACCATCATAATAGATGGCCGCGCGTTTACGGAAAAATGGTAGTGACCAACCTTTTTCAGTCTCAAGGCTTTTGTCCAGCCGTCTGTTTTTATTGTGATTGGACATACTCGGACTTAACCACCCCATTAACCCGTGATTAAGTATTGCCCGATGTTTACGCCCTTGTCAGCAGCTTTCGTGTAACACCGTGCATATTTAGCTAAGCGTGCAGGCCCTGACCCAGCTTTGCGGATATTTTACGCTCAGCCGCTGGGCTAAGTTTTGCGCATCTTTAAGCGTGTCACACAGGGCAAAACAAGTCGCTCCGGAACCGGACAGTCTGGCCAGACGGGCTTCAGGCTCGTCACCTAAACTCGTCAAAAGATCGCCTATCTGCGGATGCAGGTGAATGGCGGCCATTTCCAGATCATTGCGGGTTTCGGATAGCGCGTGAATCAGATTATCAATATTGATACCGGATCGAAACGGCGCGCTGGCCTCAATAGGTGCAAATTGACCAAGCCTGTCATACTGACCATAAACTTCCGGGGTTGAACAGGTTATACCCGGATTGATCAATACGGCGGGAACGGCGGGTAAAGACAGGTTCGTCAGGCGCTCTCCGTACCCCTCGGCCAAGGCGGGTTGAGCCCACAGGCACATGGCACCGTCAGCGCCCGTCGTGGCCGCTATGGCTTCGAGTGTTTCACCTGCCATGTCTGGCGCATAATGGATGCGCAAAAGTTGCAGAACCGCACCGGCATCCGCTGAGCCGCCGCCAAGCCCTGAGGCTA
Organism: Asticcacaulis machinosus; assembly: GCF_028550435.1. GTDB lineage: Bacteria > Pseudomonadota > Alphaproteobacteria > Caulobacterales > Caulobacteraceae > Asticcacaulis > Asticcacaulis machinosus. Next base: position 511,168 of record NZ_JAQQKV010000001.1, read on the forward strand.
TCGGCAAATTCTTGGTCAGATGAACATCATGCCGGTCAATATTGACACCTGATACCATCTCAAATCGGCGCAATGCCTTTAGGATGAGATTTCCGCCATCGGTCGGCACCCCGTCTGCGAAGGGGCCATAACAGGTCAGCCTTGGCCCTTCGCCCACGTTTTTAGGACGCAAAACAACTTCATCCCCGACATCAGCAAACATGACAAGGCTTTGTAGCGGATGATAGTTTCTAGCATCAGGTGCCGCCACATGCAGGTACAGATTGACCTTGGCGCGCGCCAACATCGTCAGAGAAGGTGATATATCAATCATTAGGGCTTCGGGGTGACGGCCTTGGCGGGTGACGGCGCATCGACCGAAGCCACCGTATTTTTTGCCTTAACTTCGGTATCACCGAGTTTTTGTTTGACCGAGGCCAGTTGCTTTTCACTGGCGCCCTCAAGCGTCAATACACGCAGCCACTGATACCGCGCCTCATCGCCACGCCCCAGAGCACGGTAAACATCACCCAGATGCTCATTCACTTCAGGGTCAGACGGTTCCAGCAGAATGGCCTGCTCGATCCAGTCCAGCGCCTGATCATATTCACCAAGGCGATAATACCCCCACCCCAATGAGTCCATCATCGCCCCTGATTTCGGATCGGCCTCCAGGGCTTTTCGCACCAATTCCATGCCGTCCTTGACGTGCATGTTGCGTTCAATCCAGCCATAGCCCAGAAAATTTAGGACTTCAGGTCGGTCTGGCGCGAGCGTCTTGGCCTTTTTGACGGCACTTTCGGCCATGTCCCACTGCCCTAGCTGGTCGTAGAGTACGGCCTGCATGAACCAGGCCTGCCAGGTAAAATCACTGTCACCGTAGAGCTTCACACGGTCACGGATCAGATCGAGACCCGATTGATATTTGCTCTGGGCGCGCAAAATATCTGCCATCTGAACCGTCAGATCAAGATTTTGCGGATCCGCCTTGGAAAGATTAGCTAAAATCTCAAACGCACGATCCTTTTGATCATGATCATTCAGGCTCCACGCCAGACGCATCTGCGCTTCACGATAGAATGGAGAATTAGGTTCTATCTCAGCCCACACCTTTTGCGCGGAATTAAAATCACGCATCTTACCGTGGACCTGCCCCAGCAGAATTTTGGCGCGATCCTGATCCGGATTGAGGTAAAGCGATAATCGAAGCGACGTCAGGGCCATCTCAACCTGCTGTTCAGTCAGGTAAAGCGTGGCCGACATCAGCAGCGTATCAGCAATGCCTTGCCTTACACTCGGCAACGGTGGCTTAACATAGTTTTCAGCCCCGATACGCGCAATGGATTGGTCAGTAAGCACATCCGGCGAAATGGCAGCTATATCATGATAGATTTTCAGCGCCTCATCTTTACGCCCACGCCGTTCAAGAAACGCGGCGTAGTTGGGTCCAAAAAACACACCAACGGCACCCGGCTGATAAAGCTCTTTGTAAAGCGCTTCGGCTTCGGTATTTTTGCCCCGCATTTCAGACAAAATCGCCTGATCAAGCGCCCCGAACAACGACAACAAACGATCGCGACTCTGAGGCGCCCCCGACAGAGCCTGATCCCACTTGCCATCAAGCGCATAAACCCACGGCCGTAACAGAGCGCCCGTGCGATTTTGCGATTGCAGCGCCAGCATCTTATCCAAAGCCTCGCCGGCTTTTTGCGGTTTATTGGCCTTGATGTAATCAACGGCTACCACCAGATCGCCAAGGGCCTGAATATAGCGCGGGCTCTCAGAATGGGTTGGGCGAGCGGAAACCGCATAGTCAATATCACCACTCAGAAGAGCGGCGATAAAGGCTTTCTCTCTAAGGCTTTCGTTTAAAGGATCGGCTTTGGCGGCCGAAATCAGCGACTCCGCAGCCACCATGGTATCACCGCGCGACACGGCATATTTTCCGACCAGATATTCGCCGTAAGCGCTGTTGGGTGTAGCCTTCGCGAACTTCACCCGTCCTTCACCCGCAGGTGCCGCCAATACCGGATTTGCGCTCAGGATACCCGCCATTAATAACAGGCCTGCCACCAACGAATTGCGTGAATAGCGCGGCAGTATCTGATCCATCAGGTAAAACTTTCAACGACGGGTGTGCAACTGCGCTCACCATTACATATTTGGATAGTTCGGGCCACCCCCGCCTTCAGGCGTCACCCAAACAATATTTTGTGTCGGATCTTTGATGTCGCACGTCTTACAATGAACGCAATTCTGGGCGTTGATCTGCAAGCGTGGTTTATTATCTTCCAATCCAACAATTTCATAAACCCCTGCCGGACAATAGCGTTGCGCAGGCTCCGCATACTTTGCCAGGTTGATGTCGATCGGCACGCGCTCATCTTTTAAGGTCAGATGAACCGGCTGATCTTCTTCGTGGTTTGTATTGGAAATGAAAACAGACGACAGTTTATCAAAGCTTAAAACGCCGTCGGGCTTAGGATAAACTATCGGCTTGAACTCAGCCGCAGGCTTGAGCGACTGAGCGTCGGATTTTCCGTGTTTCAGGGTTCCCAGAACCGACATCCCGCCCAAAAATTTGGTGACGTGCATTTCCATACCGCCCAGCACCGTCCCCAAACCGGTGCCAAAGCGCGTCAAAATCGGCTTTACATTACGCACCAGCTTGAGTTCTTTGGCGACGTCCGATTTGTCATAGGCAATTTGATAGGCCTCAAGGCTGCGATTGGCAGGCGCATTTGCCTCATCGGTCAGGGCCTTGAATGCAGCATCCGCGGCCAGAATGCCGGTTTTGATAGCGTTATGGCTGCCTTTGATGCGCGGCACATTAACAAAGCCCGCCCCATCTCCGATAAGCAAGCCGCCCGGAAAATTCAGCTTTGGAACCGACTGAAAACCGCCTTCGGAGATGGCACGCGCGCCGTAAGAAATGCGCGTCCCACCTTCTAGGTGTTCACGTATAACCGGATGCTGTTTGAAGCGCTGAAACTCATCAAACGGCGACAGGTAAGGGTTCTGATAGTTCAAATGGACCACAAAGCCGATTGAGACATATTCCTCACCAAAGTGATACATGAACGATCCGCCGCCGGTCTTATCATCCAGCGGCCAACCCAAAGTATGCTGAACGTATCCGGGCTTATGCTTTGATTTCGGAATCTTCCATAATTCCTTGAGCCCAATACCATATTTCTGAAAATCAGCACCTTTATCAAGTTCGTACTTTTTGATTAGCTGCTGCGACAGCGATCCCCGCACACCTTCGGCAAAGAAAGTATATTTCGCCCGTAATTCAAGGCCGGGCTGGAAATCCGGCTTGGGCTCGCCTTTGCGATCCAGACCAAAGACACCGGCGACCACACCGGCGACCGCGCCATCATCGTCGTAAAGCACTTCCGAGCACGCCATGCCGGGGTATATCTCAACGCCCAGCCCTTCGGCCTGTTCTGCCATCCAGCGCGTCAGATTACCGAGAGACCCGATGAAACATCCGTGATTTTTCATGTAGCCTGGCATCGGCAGCCACGAAATATCCAGCGCCCCCTGCGGCCCCAGATAGATGAACCTATCCTCAGTCACCGCCGTTTCAAGCGGCGCGCCCATTGCCTTCCAGTCAGGGAAAAGCCTTTCCAGTCCCGCCGGATCCATAACGGCGCCAGACAGAATATGCGCCCCGATTTCAGACCCCTTCTCCAGCAGAGCTACGCTGATCTCCGCCCCCGCTTTTTCTGCCTGCTGTTTAAGCCGGATTGCAGCCGAAAGGCCGGCCGGACCGCCACCTACGATCACGACATCATATTCCATGCTTTCGCGCTCTATCGTCTCAGCCATACCTTATTCGCCTCTTGCCACACGCACTTAAGTTTTGATTCCCACATCAATTGCCACTAATGATGGGCACCGTCGAAACGCCTCATTCCCTATAGGGTTATTCTTTGTCCCTGTCTGCACCCCCTCCTCATGCTTTTCATGACGCCATAAAGGCGCTGGAAAGCTATCTTGGCTTTTGGTCAGAACACGACATTGAAGAAACCTATGAAATCCAGCCTGTTAACAGAACACTCAACGAAAATAAATCAGGTTCGGCGTCCAGAGGCGCACCTAAAAAAGTTGCCGCGAACGTCAACAATCAGGTAACGCAAACTTCGCATAACGTCAATCTGAATGCGCTGGTGCCGGAGAATCTGCGCCACTATGATCCTGACATTGCCCTCAATCAGGCACGACATCTGGCCAGTACAGCAACCTCCACAGATGAACTCTACACCCATCTAGAAAAGTTTGAGGCGTTGCCACTACGTTATGAGGGTGGCAAAAGTCTGGTTAAAGGTCGCGGCAATCCAAATGCCCGCTTACTGATTATTGGCGATACACCTGATGCCGACGAAGATGATAGTGGCACGGCCTTTAGCGGCAAATCAGGAAAAATGCTCGATCAGATGGTGTCGCTGGCCGGATTAAGCGATCATTTTTATGCCCTGCCGGCTGTGTTCTGGCGACCAGCGGGTAATCGCCCCCTGACGGATTCGGACGCAGCCCTGATGTCGCCGTTTTTACATGGCTTCATCTCAATCATGAAACCGGATGTTGTTTGGCTCATGGGCCCGGCCGCCGTTAAGGTCGTGCTTGATCTGAACGACGGCATTCAGAAATTGCGCGGAAAAGATCTTAGTTTCACGCCGCTTATCGGTGATCACAGCCCGATTTTACGTGCCAGTTTTCATCCATCCCTGTTGCTGAAACAGCCGATGGCCAAGGCATTGGTATGGCGTGATCTGCTGGAATTGTCCCAAAGACTTGCTTAACGCTTATTAATTCGGTACTTTAACGGCTTAGTTCTTTATGTAGCGCTGTGGCGCGAATTTCGGATACACCCTGACGGAGGGACATCTTGAGACTTGATCACAGCCCTGTTTATGTAAACACATTTGGGCGCAACCTTCGCAAATCCTTGTGGGCATCTGCATTTAGCCTGCTCACAACCTTATCGATTTGCACCATAGCGACAGCCGCCGAAACCCGCGATAAATCAGAACCCGTCGTTGCCACCCCTACGCAGCCTGTACCTTATCAGGCCATCTCAACCGCCCCGGCAAACGTTCCTAAATTGATTACCAAAGGCCAACCCGCTACCAGCAATATGACGCCGTGGGATGCTGATCTTTATGATCAGGCTTTCACCATGATTTCCCAAGGGGATTTTGAGGGGGCGCAGGGCAAAAGTTCGCAGATTGCCGACAAAACGCTTCAGGGGTATCTGGAATTTTACAAGCTTTTCAATGGTAATTACACATCATCCTATGGCGAACTGACAGCCTGGCTTGAGCGCTATTCCGACCTGCCCATGTCGATGCGGGTCTGGTCTCTGGCCAAGCGCAAAAAGCCGGAAGGTGAAGTTGATCCGCCCTTACCCCTTCTGGCGAAAGCTTCAGGTAAAGCCGAGCCAGACTCGCTTCGCCTGGCCAGCCTAAATCCGGTAGCCGGCCTGAACGCCATGACGGCGATGTTTGATCGCCCCGCCCAAGAGGCAACTAAAACCAGCGGCAGTGTAAATCCAGACTCAAGCCTGACCCCCAAATCCGCCCGCTCGGCCTATAATAATAACCAACTCGAGCAGGCCGTAAAACTGGGTGTGCAGGTCGGGGATCGCTGGGTGGCCGGTTTGGCGTCCTATCGCCTGAAACGCTATGCCGAGGCTGAAAAACACTTCGATTTTGTCATCAACGACCCCAGCCAAAACGCCTGGAGCCAGTCGGGCGCCGCTTATTGGGCAGCACGTTCCGCCCTCATGCTTAATAAAAAAGACAATGCTGACGGTTATTTCCGTATAGCGGCGTCGTTCCCGTTCACATTCTACGGTCTCGTAGCGGAGCAACGTCTGGGCATTGAACCGGCGGTGGTTCTAGCTAAAAAGGGGCTCCCCCCGGCGCTTAGTAACGATTCTCGCACTCTGGCGCTGACCCTGTCCGACGATTTTGAATGGACCAAAACGAACCCGCAAGCCAAACGCGTAACGACGCTCATGCAGATCGGCCGCACCAGCGATGCCCGTACGGAATTACAGGACGCCATTCAACGCGCTTCTGATGATACTATGCGTAATCACTGGCTGGCATTGGCCGCCTATCACAAGCTGTCGGTTTCAAAGCTTAAAAGCTCGGACCGCTTGTTTGATTCTTCGTCTTACCTTCAACCCGATTTCAAACCCAAAGGCGGCTTTGAGATTGATAAGGCGCTGGTCTTTGCCATCGCCCGCAAGGAGAGCAAGTTCAACCCTAAGGCTCAGAGCTATGCAGGGGCTTACGGCTTAATGCAATTGATGCCTGCAACAGCCGCTTTGGTTACCGGGGATAAAAAGCTACTCACCAAACCTGCTGACCTACTTGATCCGGAAACTAATCTGACCATAGGTCAGCAATATATTCAGCGTCTTCTGGCCGCCAAACCTATTGGCGGCGACATTTTGCGCGCGGTTGCCGCCTATAATGCCGGCCCCCGTCCGGTTCAGGATGCCGTCAATGCGCTGGGCCCGGATGCCGACGCCCTGCTCATTATGGAATCGATACCAGTTGCTCAGACCCGGCAATATGTCGAAGAGGTCGTAGCCGCGTACTGGATCTATAGCCACCTGATGGGCGAAACACCCGCCAGCCTTAAACACGCCGCCAAGGACGCCCGCGCCATAAGCCTGAACTAGGCTTTTTTGGGTGGCTTTGGCGGAAACCCCAGCAGATAGGCTATAAAGCTTAATCCCTTGCCGATCTGGGAAAATGCCCAACCTTTGCGCTTAAAGCGCTCACCACTGGTGATTAGCGGCGTCGATATGGCTCTAAGCCGCGCCCGTCCCAGAGACAGATCCATACTCAGAGCTTCGTAAGCCGCCTGATCCTTGTAGCCACCGACCGCATCATAGAGCGCGCGTGACATAAACAGTCCGTGATCACCGGAGGGTGCCCCAAACCAGCGCGCCCGAAACGCCAGCGCCTCGGCCCAGAATGCCGCCAGCCAGGACGGATCATCAAAGGTCAGCCGAAAATAGCCCGCCCTCTGCGGGTACTGGCGCATGTGCAGGTGTATCTGATCCATCCACCCTTCACCCAATTGCGAATCCGAGTGCAGGATCAACAGCCAGTCTCCCCGCGCCTCCCGGCAGCCCTGCCACAGTTGCAGGCCCCGGCTGGCATCGGCATGAACGATGCGGCAGCCGGTAGAATCGGCAATCTCCAAGGTCGCATCGGTCGAGCCGCCATCGACCACAATAACTTCTTTGATCAGCCCCTCAACGACCCCCGGCACCAGCGCACTTAAAGTGCGCACCAGCGAATCTTCGGCATCGATCGTGGGGATAATGACCGATATCATCGTGACAATACTCCGATCACCTCGACATGACCCGACCATAGAAACTGATCAATCGGCGTAACGCTATCAAGCGTAAACCCAGCATCGCGAAGTATGCGGACATCGCGAATAAAGGTCTGCGGGTTACAACTGACCGCCACGACCCGTTTGACGGATGACAGGGCAATCTCACGGGCCTGCTCTTCGGCCCCTGCGCGCGGCGGATCAAAGACAATAGCGTCAAACCCGTTCATTTCGACTGCCAGCATCGGCCGCCGATAGAGATCACGCACCTCAGCCGTTATGGTCTTAAGACCATTCACCCGCCCCATAGCCGACTTTAGCGCCCCCACGGCACCGGCGGCCCCGTCAGCCGCATAGACCACCGCCTGCTCGGCCAGCGGAAAAGTAAAGGTACCCGACCCGCAAAACAGATCAGCCACCTTCTTTGCGCCCGCCACAGCCTGCGTGACCAGACGCACCATGTCGGCTTCTGACTTTGGACTGGCCTGAAGGAATGGCCCAAACGGCAGATCGACCATCGCCCGCCCAAAGCGCACCTGCGGTGATCTGGCCATATATTGAATTTCATCGGACAGGGTAACGCGCGCAAAATCAGCCGCCGATGCCGTCATAGCAATCTGCATCCGCCCGTCCGCGCTCAAACCACCGCTTTTGCTGCGCTCTACGCCGCGAATGTCGATATCGAGCCCCGTCTCAGAGACCGTTACATTCAAAATGGGGGCTGACTTGGGATGCTCGAACAGCGCCTGCGCCAGTTCGGTCAGATGCGGAAGTGCGGCCACAATACGCGGATCAGCCACCGGGCATTCTTCGATACGCACCTGATCCCAGGACTTGCGCATCTTAAAACCCAGTTCGACACGAAACGTACCTTTGGGCCCGTTGATGCGTTTGGCATGAAGTCCTACGCGTCTGCGGGTATGGGCCGGCGTAGTCAGTATGGGCTCTACCTGGGTTTCCAGACCAGCCTTCGTTAGCATGGATGCCACCAGATCATGCTTCCACGCACTGTAGGCCGCCATATCCCAGTGCTGAAGCGCGCAGCCCCCGCAACGGCTGAAATGGCGGCAAGGGGGCGCCACACGGTCGGGACTGGGGGTGAGCACCTCGATCAGATCGGCGCGGTCCTTGTGGATGTCAGCCCGCACTTCTTCGCCCGGAAGAGTGAGCGGCACAAACACCCCATCGGCGGTGATGCCGTCGCCCTGAAACCCTATATGGGCAATCGATAAGGTGTGTTGCGCCATAGGCTTTGAACTCAAACTGACGTGAAGGAGGCTCCTCATAGGGCCTAAGCGAGGATTTGAGAAGGGCTGGCGCAATTTAGGCCGGGTTTAGTCGCGAAATATCTGCATTAATTTTACCGGCCACCAAATGCGCTTCACTCAAAAACCACATAAACATATGATTTTATGAAATAATTCTAAGATTATATATTTTGAATGTGAACGAAAATGAACAAACCTCTCAAATCCCGTTCATGTTGGCAGGCTTATAAAGGTTCTCAACAACGGTGATGAAGTTTTTCACCACCGGTTTTCAAAGGTTAAAGGAGCAAACCATGTTGAAGATGAGCAAAACCAATAAGATCGCTTTGTCGGCTCTGGCCGCCGCCGCCATGATCACCACCGTCGCCGCCCCTGTGAGCGCTTCGGCCCGCGACCGTTACAACACCTGCTCGGTCGACCGCTCAAACGGTAAGGCCAATGGCGCCATTATCGGTGCGGTTGCTGGTGCGGCTCTGGGTAACGGCGTGTCTGCCCGTAACGCCAAGACCGAAGGTACGATTTTGGGCGCCGTCCTTGGTGCCGCCGTCGGTTCGCAGGTCGGTAAAAACAGCGCCGATTGTGATCCGCGCTACACCAATGCCTACCAAAACAATGGCTATGGCCGCCCACGTTATGAATACCGCCAAACCGGCTATGGTCACGATCGCTACGACCGCAATGACCGTTACGATGATCGCCGTGATCATCATGACGACCGCTACGACCGCCGCAGCGACCGCTGGTAATGGATAAGGTTCGGGGATCGGCGTCCCGCTCCTCCCCTTATCCCCTCCGGTTTCCGGGCCTTACCCCCACCCTCTGCGCATTCGTGCAGAGGGTGATTTTTTAGACGCCCTTCTTGCGATTCCAGGCGAACGCCTTGGCACCCCAATAGTTCCAAACACCACTTAAAAGTGCAGCACTGACGCCTGCGGCGAACCAGTGAACACCCAGGTAATCCTTCAGCAGAATAGCGACCCCAAGGCTCAACAACGCTCCTATGCTGCATGCAAAATAGAACCCGATCAAGCCAGTGATCATGGGCCATCCGCTCAGTCGTTTATCGCGGAAGGTAATGATATTATTGATATAAAAATTCCAGGTCATGGACAACCATATGGCCAGACCATAATTAATAATGTCGTCGAACCGAACCTGATAACGATAAAGAGACATTCCGCCTTCCACGCGCGTTATGGCATGGCTTAAGGCCAGCATCAAAGCATAGACGAATACGCCCGAAACACCGACCACACCGAACAACACAAATCGCGCGGATAGGAATCCGTTAGTCGCCTTTTCTATCAGGAGGGCCGCGAGATCCAGAACAACCCGCAGATCAAGCTTAGATTCACCGCCCTGTCGTTGACGAAGGGAAGCCTTAACCTCGCCAAATTTCGGACGGATAGAGGTCGACGCCACCAGATCAACAAGGATTTTAAATCCAACCCCCGTCAGCTTGGGGCGCGCATTGAGGTACCACTCACGCGTCATGATGAAGCAACCGCTTAACGGATCAGTCAAAGGTGCCTTCAGTACCAATCCTGAGACAGCCGTTGCAGCCTTTGACCCCAGATCACGGAACCAGCTCAACCCGGTATCAGCATCGCCCAGATAACGCGAAACACACATCAGGTCTTTTTTCTCAGACATAATCTTGTCGGCCATTTCACGGATAGCCTTTGGGTCATGCTGACCATCGCCGTCCATCACCCCAAGATAGCGCCCGCGGGCATGGTCCCAGCCCATAATCGCTGCTGATGACAAACCACGCTCATTGTAGCGAACATGCAGATGAACACGCGGGTTCGTCTTGGCCAGATCGAGAACTTCGGATTGGGTCTGATCCTTAGAGTCATCGTCAAGGACGATTATCTCGTAATCGATGCCGGCCAGAGCGTCACAAATCTCCGTGACAACACTGCGTATAGCGGCCCCTTCGTTAAGGGTGCAGATAATCATGCTGAGATCAGGTGCGCCGGGCCCTGCCTTGGTATCAACGTCCGACAAAAAAAACTCCTGATTTAGCTAATTCTTCGTAAAAATGCCTATGGCCTGCTATAGCGGCAAGATAATGTCCCGCCAATAGGGGTCATGAGGTCAATTGTTTCGATGAAGTCACTTTTAACGCCGAAGGTGAAATATGTCGCCACGGTTTTCATTTTCAGTCTGCCCCTTTTATCCGGCCTGATTGGCAAGATCGGCAAGTCCAAAGCGTGGTTTGGGGATTATCAGGCCATTGCCTGCGCTGGGCAAAAGATCATCGAGGGGCAGCCGATATATGACCTTCAACTGGCGTGCGAGGGTATGCGCCCGGCGGTTTTTGTCTATCTGCCGGTTATTGCGGATATTGCCGCCGCACTTGCCCGTATTTTAGGTCAGCCCGGCCTGCAAACGGCGTATGCCATAGTCTATGTCTTTAGCCTGCTGGCATTGATCTGGTTGATTTATCTGCGCAAAGAAACACCCGCTCAACTGATCCAGAAAATACCTTTTGCCGCATTTCTGACCGGCAGTGCCGTGGTGTGGGGTAATATCGCCGTTCTATGCCATGCCGCCGTCGGTTTTAGTGCCTTACTGGTCACCACCAGCTTTTGGTGGGGGCCTTGGCTGTTTGTGGCGATTGTCGCCCTCTGCGGGATCGTAAAGCCCGTGTTCCTGACCTATTTGGCGGTCGTACTGTTTATAGACGCGCCGATCGTTAAGCGCTTAGGACTCTTTATAACCGGAGCTATCCTTGGACTATTGCCGACGGTTCTGTTCGCCACCGATGGATCGGCCCTGTCAGCTATCTGGCGCGAAACCCTCTCTCATTTTGTATATCAGGTCACACCCGGTGAAAGCTATTATGGGTGGCTGGCTTTATTCGGCCTTAGCGGCAACGGAACCTTGGCGGGCTTAGGGTTTATCCTGTTTGCCGGTCTTATGACATTGGCTGGTTTTGCGATTGCTGAGGCGCTTAAGTTATCAGCAATCAACCGGGCATGGCTGGGCTTGAGCCTCGGTGTGCTGATGATCCCGCGCCTGATGTCACAGGATGTATTCCTGATCGGTGTGGGTCTGGTAGTCATTGCCTTGAACAGTCGAAGCCTTAGCCCATCACATAAGCTCGCAATCTGGATCAAGGACAAAGGTCTTACGATCCTGACATCAATCTGTGCCTTTGTCCTCATCGGTAATGCGGTGGAACTGGGCGATTATACCACACGTATAGCGACCCTGGCCTTAAGTCTTTATGTGCTGACGGCAGGTTATCTTAGCTTCAAAAGCGATCCACAGGCGGTGATGGCCCCCATAAAACGGCTTATGCCTGCACGGAAGTCTGCCTGATGTCGGCTCTGGAGTGGCTAAACCGCAAAACGCAGTCAAAATGGTCAATGGGACTGCTGATCTTTTTTTTCACCCTGCCGGTGACGTCAAGCCTTTTGGGGCGCCTTACCAAGGGCAAGTGGTGGTTCAATGATTTCGACGCCCTGATTTGTGGTGCGGATCATATCCGGCGTGGACTGTCGCCCTACGACCTAGCCCCCGTATGCGAAGGACTAAAACCCGCCGCCTATGTCTATGCGCCTCAGGTGGGTAAAACGCTCATCCCGTTCATAGACGCGGTCGGTCTGGACGGGGCAAGGCTATTATATGCGTGCCTGCTGATCCCTCTGCTGCTGCTGACCGCATGGTACAGCCTGCGCAAACCCTTTGATCATATCCCGCTGAATGTGCGGGCCTTAGGCTTTGGGCTGCTGACCGGGTCATCCATCGCCAGCGGCAATATTGGTCTTTTCCTGCACGGCCTGATCCTTCTGGTGGCACTGGGAATCCATAAAACCCGCTGGCCGTTTTTGCTGGCCGTTGTGTTTGCCGCCCTGATCAAACCGACTCTACTGACCTATCTGGTTGTCTTTCTGTATCAGGATAAACCTGTTCTCAGCCGTATCGGGTTTGCAGGCCTTGGGGCAGTGCTGGGCCTCACCGCCGTTGCTTCTGTTTTTGCGACCGCAGGCCCATTTTTTGATATCTGGCAAGCGCGCATCGATCAGATTGTCGTTTCAGAACAGTCTGGCATGAGCTTCTTTGCCTGGGCCGCTGCGTTGGGACTTGGTGCCTCATCCCCCATTACCCTCTCAGTATACTTATTATTTGCAGGCATCATGGTTCTGGCCGGATGGTTCATAGCCGAATTCTCAAACGCCACCCGTGATGAACGTATTTTACTAGGCCTTGGCATGGCCCTCATGCTCAATCCACGTCTTATGGATTATGATCTGCTGATCGTGCCGGCATTCATAGCGCTTATCGTCATGCTAAGCCGATCTTTGGGTGAGACATATTTCAATCGGATCGTCATTGGCTTCTCGGCTCTATCAGTCATGACGCTCATTTTGCGCATGGCAGATATCGAAGGCATGTCCCCCGACGCCTTAACGGTATTTATGTATGCTGTCCTGATTATTTTTTCGGGCGCCAGCATGGCAATGGTTCACCGCCATGACATAAAAGCGAAGTTATGGGCCGGGTAAGCTTATATTAAGAGGCATTTTCACCACACTTGCGCAAAGCCTTACAAACTTAAGACTTTTCGTCTCATTTGACACAAATATGGCCGGTTTCGGAGCCTATTTAGCCTCAATTCACGCTCAGTTGGATGAAAAGCTAAAAAACAACCCATCCAGCCTTTAGTGAACCTCCATGTTAGTAAACCTCCCGCCGCTTACGGTCGATGCCGCCTCATGGCTATCGGCACGATTACGCACACCCAAGGCCATAGGCTGGTATATTTTTGCCTTCACCCTGCCTTTGAGTGGTGGATTGATCGGCCGGATTATAAAAGACCGGCCCTGGCTGGTTGATTTCGATGCTCTGGCCTGCGCAGGCGATCATATGACGCGCGGCCTTTCGCCCTATGATATCACCCCGTTTTGCCAGGGCATGAAGGCCACACCTTACGTCTATGCACCGCAAATAGCAGGCATATTCGGGCATATGATTGAGGCCTTGAGTTACAATGCCCTCAAAGCCCTCTATCTGCTGGCTTTGAGTGTTGCCTTGGTGTTTATCGGCTGGGTAGGCATGGTCAGAGCCCTGCCTAACGCGCCCAATGCTTTGCGTATTCCGGTTTATGCCATCCTCACCGGCGGCAGCGTGGCCTCAGGCAATATAGGCATATTACTGCACGCTATTATCCTTTTGTGCGCGTTAAACCTGCATAAACACCGCTGGCCATTCATAGTCGCGGTGATCTTTGGCGCCTTTTTCAAGCCCACATTGATGACCTATTTCATCGTCCTGCTGTATCAGGATCGACCGCTAAAATCGCGTCTAGGCTTTGGGATATTGGCGGGTGTGGCGGGCATTGCCGCCTATATGTCGCTCATCCTGTTCGCCGGCCCGCTGGCGGTCGACTGGAAACACAGCCTTGATCAGATCGTCATGACCGAACAGCCCGGCATAGGCTTTTTCTCATGGATGCCGTGGATTGGCCTTGAGCCCGGATCACATCTGTCGCTGGCCCTTGCGGGCCTGTTTATGCTGACTATCGCGGGGATTGGCTTTGCCATGACCCATTGGGGGCAAATTACCGCCCATGAACGCATCATGCTGGGCTTAGGCATAGCGCAGCTACTCAATCCGCGCCTGATGGACTATGACATTCTCTACATAGCCCCGGCGGTAGCTCTTATGGCCACCATGAGCCGCCATTTAGGTGTCACTCAGTACCGCGTTGTAACATGGGGCTTGTTCGGTATGTGCACGGCCGTTTTGTTGATCAACAACTGGGACGCCAACGCCCTGCCGATCATTCCGATGTCAGGGCTGGCGGTCACCATTCTGATGCTGTGGGTCGGCGGGCAAATCATCTGGATGAACCGCGATAAACTTACCCGCCCGCTAAAAGGCTGGCGCAAACCGCGGCTACAGGGCGGCCTTGAGCCGCTCTAGGGCCGCGGCCAGCTTAGCCTTGCCACCTTCGGCCTCGGCCAGACGTTCGCGATTTTCCTCGATCACCTCTTCCGGGGCTTTTTTGACGAATTCAGGATTATCGAGCTTTCGGCGCGTGCCGTCGATCGATTTGTCAAAGGCGGCGATGTCTTTCAGCAAACGCGCTTCTTCGGCCTTAAGGTCAATGAACTCGGCGATCGCCAGATGCCCCGTAGCATCACCTGCTATAAATGGAACGGAGCCAGTTATGGAAGGATCACTTTCCTTATCTGTAAAACTCCATTCTCCTTTAAGGCGTCCAAGCGAATTGATTGTTTGAATGTGCCGATCCAAATATTCAGATGTTTTTCCTACAACCCCAGTAAATGCTAAGCTAGGACGCGCTGATCCGGGTACATTCATTTCTGAGCGTATGGAACGCACCTCGGAAATCAGGTCGATCAGCCAGTTGATTTCGTCGTCAGCCGACGCATCGATCCAATCGGCCTTAAACTCAGGCCATGACTGAACAATCAGGGGGTTAGAATGTACTCCGTTGGCGGTCTTGTCCCACAGTTCTTCGGTGATGAACGGCATGACCGGATGCAGGAGAATCAGGCACTGATCCAGCACCCACGCCGTTGTGGCGCGGATTTCGGCCTTGGCCACTTCATCATCGCCGTTCAGGATCGGCTTGGCCAGTTCCAGATACCAGTCACAGACCACGTTCCAGACGAATTTATAGAGCGCCGACGCGGCATCATCAAAAGCACAGGCTTCCAACGCCGTTGTCACCGCCTGCACCGTCTTTTGAACTTCGCCGCGTATCCAGCGGCTGAGGGTCAATTCCACGTTCGCCGGATCAAAGCCTTCGGCATGGGCACATTCGTTCATCTGGGCAAAGCGAGCCGCATTCCACAGCTTGGTGCCAAAATTGCGGTAGCCCTCAATGCGTTGTTTGGCCAGCTTGATATCGCGGCCTTGGCCCGACATGGCGGTCATGGTGAAGCGTAACGCATCAGCGCCAAATTCATCGATCAGCACCAGCGGATCCATGACGTTGCCTTTGGACTTGGACATCTTCTGGCCCTTGTCGTCACGGACCAGCGCGTTGATAAACACGCGCTCAAACGGGGCCTTACCGGTAAAATGCAGGCCCATCATCATCATCCGGGCAACCCAGAAGAAGATGATGTCAAAGCCGGTAATCAGGGTATGGGTCGGGTAAAAGCGCTCTAAGTCTTTGGTCTGCTCCGGCCATCCCATTGTCGAAAACGGCCACAGCGCCGATGAGAACCACGTATCGAGAACGTCTTCGTCTTGCGTCAGTTCAACGTCTTTACCGTAATGGGCTTTAGCAACGGCAAAAGCCTGACTTTCAGTTTCTTCGACGAAGATTGCACCATCAGGCCCAAACCAGGCGGGAATGCGGTGCCCCCACCAAAGCTGACGGGAGACACACCACGGCTCGATATTTCGCAGCCATTCAAAGTAAGTCTTTTCCCAGTTTTTCGGTTCAAAAACCGTGCGGCCATCTTCAACAGCCGCCAGCGCGTCTTTGGCCAGTTCACCGGCATTAACGTACCACTGATCGGTCAGATAAGGTTCAATGACCACGCCGGAACGGTCACCATGCGGCACCATATGTCGGGTCTTTTCAATCTCTTTGAGCAGACCCAGATTTTCAATCTCAGCGATGATAGCTTTGCGTGCCGCGAAACGATCCTGCCCGCGATAGGCTTCCGGCACGGTGTCATTCAACCGCGCCTGACCATCCAGAATATTGATAGACTCCAAACCCTGCCGCTTACCGACCTGAAAGTCGTTAAAGTCATGGGCGGGCGTAATCTTGACGGCACCAGACCCCTTGGCCGGATCAGCATAGTCATCAGCTACAATCGGGATACGACGACCAACGATCGGCAAAATCACCTCTTTGCCGACTAAGCCTTTATAGCGCTCATCATCGGGATGCACCGCCACAGCCGTGTCGCCCAGCATGGTTTCAGGCCGCGTGGTCGCCACCACAATGTAGTCGCGCGTCTCAAAGGTTTCATTGCCCTCTTCATCCTTGATGGGATGCTGATAGGTCAGCCCATCTGCTAAGGGATAGGCGAAATGATAATAGGCGCCGTCGACTTCTTTTTGCTCGACCTCAAGGTCGGAAATCGCCGTCTGAAAATACGGGTCCCAGTTGACCAGACGCTTATCGCGGTAGATCAGGCCCTCTTTATGCAATTGCACAAACACCTTGCGCACGGCGGCAGACAAGCCTTCATCCAGCGTAAAGCGCTCCCGCGACCAGTCGCATGACGCCCCCAGACGGCGCAATTGCCCGACAATCGTGCCGCCCGATTCAGCCTTCCAGTCCCAGACCTTTTGCACAAAGGCCTCACGGCCCATGTCCCGGCGCGATTGCTGACCGGCGGCGGCCAGTTGGCGTTCAACCACCATCTGGGTCGCGATACCGGCGTGATCCGTCCCCGGCAGCCACAAGGCCGCCTTACCGCGCATCCGCTCAAAGCGGATCAGCACGTCCTGAAGTGTATTGTTGAGCGCATGGCCAATATGCAGCGATCCCGTCACATTGGGTGGCGGTATCACAATCGAAAAGCTCTCAGCCCCCTCTTTGTCCGTCGGCTTAAAAGCACCGGACGTTTCCCACATCTCATAAAGGCGCGGCTCAACGGATTTCGGATCGAAAGTCTTATTCAACATGCTCAGGCTTTGACAATAAAAACAGGAAGGGGAAACAAAAACGGCGCCCGCAGTGGACGCCGTTCTCTCTATAACCATTTGCGGCGAAACGAAAGTCTTTAGCCGCCTCAGATAGCGTCTATGATTAGCGCCGGGCCTGACGGGCGATACGCTCGACCTCAAGGCGGACCTGCTCTTCAACGATGGCGGCCAGATTCTTATCCAGCCAGTCCTGAAGCATAGGGCGCATCAATTCCTTAAGTACGTCCTCCAAGGTGCGGCCATCTTTGGGCACCAGCAGAGCATTGGTCAGGGCACCAAAGGCATTCGCCGCCGTGCTCTCCGTCCGGTCACTGACCAGACGCGACGCGCCAAAATCAGTCTCCGGTGCCGAATAGACGGGCTTAGGTTCCGGCTTAGGCGCAGGCGGTGCCACAGCCGCAACCGGCTCATACGCATCCAGATCACCAATAGAGGCTACCGGTGCGGCCACATAAGGCTCGGTCAATTCCAGCACGTCATCCTCCGGCTCGTCCTCTTCAAACGCGACCACAGGTTCCGGCTCCGGTTCAGGCGCAGGTTCCGGTTCTGCCACCGCCACTTCAGCCGGGGCCTCAGCCGCCTCTTCAGGCGCGTCATCTTCGGAGATAATGCGGCGAATGGAGGCAAGGATTTCCTCCATAGTCGGCTCGTGTGCGGATTGGTCTGACATGGTAATATCGCCGTTGAATCGGAAAACTGTGCTATAAAGACACGGCTTAAGGGATTTTGGCAACTCTTAAGCTTATAAGCCGCCCATTAATTCGCGAAACGGGCTAATTTTCCTGTTACTCATTGAAAAATCAGCCGGTTTTGTAATGGCGAAAATGACTATTTTTCAGTCATACCGTCGGTCACGCCCGCGCCAAGACCGTCAATTGCGCGAATCACCGGCTCAATGGTCATGCCTTTATTCTTGACACGATCAAAGTTCTTGGCGGGATCATAGACCTCAGCCTGGGGCACCAGTTCACGCGCATTGAGGCTGCCCATGACCGCCAAAAGCTGGGATGAGGCCACATATTCGTCACGCTGGGCATTAATCAGCGCCAGTTGCGCCGACCGGTATTCCTGTTCGGCATTCAGCACCTCGATATTGGTACGCAAGCCGACCTGAAACTCCATCTTGACACCTTCGGCTGCCAGACGCGTCGCGCGCACCTGCTCCTGATTGGCTGCCGTTGCCGACTTGGCCGCAACCATTTGCGCCCAAGATGACGAGGTATCCTGAATGACGCCGCGGCGGTTTTCTTCGACCGTCATCTTTTGAGCCGTGTGACCTTCGGCGGCCTGACGAATGCGTGAGGAGTTAAAGCCGGCTGAAAACAACGGGATCGACAAACGCAACGTTGCCGAAGCTGCATCGCGGTTATCGAGATTATTGAAATCATTGGTCGGCGCAAAGGCGCCATAGCTGGCCGACAATCCGATCGTTGGCCCCAGGTTTGACCGGGCGGCTTTCACACGGGCCCGCGCGGCGGCTTCGGCAAACAACGCCGAGTTCAGATCAGGGTTATATTTTTCAGCCGCATTCAGTGCCACATCAAAATCGGTAGGGATATTGGGCAGGGCCGTCTCCGGCTCCAGACTGGTCGGGGCCTGGCCGACGATCGCAATATATGACGCACGGCTGGTGTCCAGTTGCGCTTTGGCCTGAGCCAGAGACGCCTGCGAGGCCGCCAAACGGGCTTCGGATTGCGCCACATCGGTTCGGGTATTGTCGCCCACCGAAAAGCGCGCATTGGCTTCATCCAGTTGGCGCTTCAAAACCTCGTAATTTTCCTGACGGATACGCAGGGCTTCCTGATCACGGCGCACGGCGGTGTAGACCGAAATCACATTCAACAGAACCGATTGTTCGACCGAACGAAGGCCCTCCTGCCCGGCCAGAACATCAGCCCTGGCGGCATCAAGTGTCGATACCAGCGCGCCCGACGCAAAAATCGGTTGGCTGGCCGACAGCGTCAAAGATGTGGTTGAGCGATTGCCCGACAAGTCAGGCAGATCATTATACCCGACATCCGCCCCGGCATTCAGCGATGGTCCAAGGCTGGAGCGCGCCTGTACATAGGTTTCGTCCTGCGCGCGCTGAAGGGCCCGTTGTCTCTGGATAGTGGGATTACTGGCATAGGCCATAGCAATCGCATCGTTAAGCGTCTCCGCAGATGCCATCCCGGCACCGCCGATACCCGCCATTAGCGCCAGAACACTTAAACCGACACGTAACTGAACAGACTTCGCACCCGTCATAAACGACTTCCCTAAAAAGATTAATGACGCCCCTACGCGCCATGCCCCAGCACCGTTGGCGCAAAGAACCCTTAGCGCCATCTCTGGCACAAGTTACGGTATTTGGCGAATTAAGCTTTTTTCACATTTGCCCGTTTGACGGGCTTTACGCGAGCGCCGATATCAAAATACGAAGCTTTTGGCCGCCTCGAAACCCGGCAGGGTCGACGGCGACGAATCAAAAGCCTCACGCGCCGAAACGCCTGAATCCAGTTGAGAATAGACCATGGCCTTACCCACAGCAGAGTTCCGTACAACAACGCCCAGCCGGCCGCCGGGCTTTAAGGCCTTGAGCCAGGCGTCTGGGACGGCGCTTACCGCACCCTCGACGACGATGATGTCATATTCACCGGCTACCGGCGTTGCAAAAGGCTGACCTTGCGTTTTAACGCCCAGGCGCTTCAGGTAAGGCTCAATAATCGCAAACGTGCGCGCGTCCTCTTCCTGTACTGTGACGTTCAGGCCCGCATAAGCCAGGACAGCCCCGGCATAAGGTGCCGCGATCGCCAAAACACTTTCACCCGCCTTGGGCGACAAAGCGTGCATGAGCTTAGAAATATCACGGGCCTTCATCAGATAACGATTGGGCGAAATAAGCGCTTCAACCTCACCGTAAGCCGCAAAGCCCTGAGACGGCGCACACAAACGCTCACGCTCGACATGACGCATGGCTTTTTGCAAGGCCATGTCGGTGACATCGTTCACCCGCACCTGAGATTCGACCATATTATTGCGAGCGGCGACATAATCCATGTTCAGACCCTTTAAACGCTGGAGAGATTCCTTCGCTTATAGGCGCTCAAAAGCGTTTCAGCAATTCTCCCACACGCCAAAACAAGCCATAAAAATAAGAGTTTTCCAAACAATTCTGCTGAGAGCCTCTCAAAACCAATTGCAGGGCGACATGTGATCTGATAGCTGCACTGACCTTACGCTCTTAGATCGGCCTGATGGCGGAGCGGTTACGCAGCGGATTGCAAATCCGTGTAGCCCGGTTCGACTCCGGGTCAGGCCTCCAAATCCCTTACAACCTAGAGCCAGACTCTCATGAGCTTGAGAGCCGTTTTGCTATGGCTGGAGTTTTGCTTAGACACGCGCCAGCACTGCGCGTCCATATCAAAACATTACAATTGCACCCATAGGGTGCATTTTATATAATTAAAATCTAAAATACACAAATCGAGTCACTATGCCCACATCCACACTCCCCACCCCTACAATTCCATTGAAGGCGCTCTCTTATCGTCTGCGTTTAGCATGGCTGCTTCTGCCGGCGTTTATATCCGCCACCGCGCTGGCCGGCGCAGTAGGATGGAAATTTGGCAAGGACAATGGCTTGGAGAACGCTCAGAAAAACCAGCCTATCGCCCATTTCCCGCAAAGGCTTAACGCCATAAAATCCCAAGCCGGTCAGATGGAGGCCAAATCCATTGTTTTTGGAGACAGCCTGACTGAGTTTGCAAAACTTGATACTCTCTGCGGAGCGCCTGTGCTTAACGCAGGCATCAGCGGCGCGACCATTCAGGACACCGCCGGATGGACCGACGATCTGATAGCCTCATCTAAGCGGCCTGAACGTCTGATCTTTGCCCTTGGCACCAATAACGCCAAGACTCATTTAATTCAGGTGCAGCCGGTTGAGCAAACGCTTATGGCCTACCGCGCGCTCATTACCCGCTATCAGGGCTACGACATTGCTATTGCGACCATCCCTAATATCGGTGCCGCGGCCGCAGATCGTTTTGATCAGGCCTATATCGACACTCTGAACGCAGGGATTCGCACCCTGGCGCATGAGACCGGTGCGACACTTATTGAACTGGGCCGCCCTATTCCTACGCATGACGGTGTGCACTTACAGCCCAGCGGCTACATTACCTGGAACGCGCAAATGGCCAGCGTTTGCAAGGCATAACCTGCGCTGGCGGCAACGATTGATTTTAATGATAACGCCGATACGATATTCATATTTGATTAACCCAAATCAGTCAGACAGGTAGTGTCTTTGCTTTTTTGAAGACACCCACCATCACCAAACTTTTAAAGCCCGAAGTCTCTTCGGGCTTTTTTTATGTCTTGTTCGCAGATCAGATAAGCGCCTAAGTCCCGGAATATTGAAATTCGTGGATAATTTGAAACTTAGGCCTTGCGCGCGGCCCTGACAGCTTGCTATAGGGCGCTCCTTCGCTGCTGAAACATTCCCCGGTAGCTCAGTTGGTAGAGCAGTCGACTGTTAATCGACTTGTCACAGGTTCGAGTCCTGTCCGGGGAGCCAGCGTCCAACTTTCAAATATATTTATACGTTATTGGCTTTCGGGCTAATAAACAATCGTGGTTTGTGCCCCGCCACCCGGCAGGCTCCAGTCAACGCGCCACGCATTGCCGGTTTGCAACACTCTGTCAGTCGCGACTTCGGTGCTCACAATATCCACCTGGCGATTGTCGATAGCGCCTTCTGAGCGAGCTTCCAATGTCACCGTCTGTCCGACCAGACTTTGACGAAGTGGCAATATGGTGTGATAAAGCCCTGTGTCATCAGCCTTAACGCGCGCAATGTCACTGCCATTTACCGCCAGTGACACCAAAGAGCCCGCTTTTGCACGCCCTGCCACAGCCACCCCTCCCCGCGAATCATAATCCACAACCGCCAGCAAAGGCGCATGAGGCGACAACGGCAGACTGGGCGATCCTGAGCGCATAAAAACGGCGCGCTCTGGCTGCGCCGGCGGCACAAACAACCGCCCCTCCGCCTTCATCAGCCGGCCAGATTCTTCCATAGACACATCATAGAGGCTACCCTGAGCATTTCCGGGTAAATCCGCCTCAAACTCACCGCGGGTATTGGCGGTGACACCAAAGGCCTGCCCCTGCCCGCTGATGAGGCGCACCCGGCCATCAGGCCGCGCTATACCGCTTATCCTGACGATACCGTTCTTACCGATGGCAACCGTCAGTATCTCAGGCGCCCGAACATAGCCCATATTCGTGGCCAGAAACGGCCCTTCGGCATTCGCCTGATTATCGCGGGGCTGACAGCCTGTTATCAGGCTGCTGACTGTCAGAAGACCTAGACAAACAATGTACCGGACGGTCGGTTTCAGGATCGGTTTCAGGGCGGATGACAAGACCATAATATCCAGATCATAAGGCATAGACGTCACCAATAAAATAGCCTCCGACCAGCCTTTGTACGAATTAAGTTCTTTTAATTTTAAGCCTCTCGCCCCTACTATAAAGCATTAAGCTGTACCTGCGCCTTGAGTTTAAGCGGCGCAGTTTGTAAGGCGATGCGAAAGACAAGGAAAAACATGACGCATCAGGACATTAAAACCATCTGCCTTTATTGCGGGTCATCCGAGGGTGCAAATCCTCAATATATGCAGGCGGCACGTGAATTTGGGGCCCTTCTGGCCCAGACCAGATTAAAGCTCGTTTATGGCGGCGGCGATGTCGGCCTTATGGGCGCTGCGGCGCGCGCCGCTTACGACGCCGGGGGCAAGGTCAAGGGCATCATGCCGCGCTTTTTGCGCACCCGTGAGCGCCTGTTCGACGAAGTTGAAACCGTTGTCGTCGATTCCATGCACGAACGCAAAATGCTGATGTTTGAAGATTCCGATGCGTTCGTTGTATTTCCGGGCGGCGTAGGTACGCTTGAGGAAGTGATCGAATTGCTGTCATGGCGGCGGCTGGATCTGCACAAAAAGCCAATCATCTTCTTCAATCAGAACGGCTACTGGGATCCGTTTTTCGACATGATCACCTACACGATCGGTCAGGGCTTCACCCCCGAAGCGTTCAAACGCACCTATATGAGCGTGGACAAGGTCTCGGATATACTTAAGGCCGTAAGCCATATGTCCACGCAGGATGAGGATATCGACACACGCAAAGTGCTGTAAATAAATTCACTTGCGAAATGAAATTGTTTTTATCCGCAAGGCTTATAGGTGAAATCGACACTTCGGGATTGGCCATTAACAACGCCCTCAATGCGCGCCGAGAGGCCGTTATCAGCCTTGCGATAAATAACACGCTGGGGAAAATCATGGGAGAGGCTCTCGAAAATCACCTCACCCTCGGCCTGGGATTTCACCGGAAAGCTGGCCTGAGCCTGTCCTGACGGGATCGCCGTAAAGGTCAGCACACCAGCAATCGCCTCAATGCGCATATGCTCATAATTGCGTAATTTTCCGGCACGCAGCGTCTTGCCCGCGCCCATCAGGACACCACCGGATGGTGTGGTCCAATATTCTTCGACCACACGATCACCGTCTGCCTGAACCCAGCAACCGGTTATCCAGCCTAAGCTAGAGGCGCCTTCAGCATTGGCAGCACCGCCTAAAGCCGCGAAACCAATTGCAATCAGCAAGGCCTTCATATCACCCTCCGTTTCCAGTCAGGGTAACGCCCTTACAGGTCATCTGCCAAGGCATTAAACGCTTAGGCCGCGACTCCCAAGCGCTTGGCGATCTTTTCACGGCCAATCAGGAACGACAAAGCCCCCATGTCCGGGCCATGCGGCTTACCGGTCAGGGCCAGACGTAGCGGCATGAACAGTGTCTTACCCTTGGCACCGGTGGCGTCCTTAATGGCTGACGTCCACGCGCTCCAGCTATCACGACCGTAGTCGGTCGGCAACAGCTCCAACGCCTTTGCCGCAAAGCCCTCATCTTCAATGACGGTTGCCACATCATCACGGACAATTGCGGCCCATTCAACGGCGTCGGCAAACTTATGCAGGTTCGGCTTTATGGTATCCCAGAACAACTCGCCCAGATTGGCGCTAAGCGCTTCCAGACGGGGATTCGCCTCGGCATAGGACATAGCTTGCAAAACACCAGCATTTAGTCGCATCAGGTCATCAAAGTCATAACGCGCCGGGGCCCGGCCCATCTTGGCGAAATCCTGAGCCTCAGCCAGAACCTCCAGCGACGGCGCAACCTCCAGCGGGTCGGACGTGCCAATCTTGGCCAGATGCGACGTAATCGCCAAGGGCTCCAAGCCATCTTCACGCATCTGGGAAATCGACATAGACCCCAGACGCTTCGACAGCCCCTCACCATCCGCCCCGACCAACAAAGTCATATGGGCAAAGGTCGGTAGAGGTGCCCCCCCGAAAAAGGCCGATAAGGCCTCAAAAATCTCAATCTGCGTACCGGTATTGGCGACATGATCTTCGCCGCGGATGACATGGGTGATCTTCATGTCGATGTCATCGACCACCGACGGCAAGGTGTAGAGAAACGCACCGTCTTCGCGGATCAGCACCGGATCAGACATGGAGGTCGTGTCGACCTCACAATGCCCACGCACCAGATCTTCCCAGGCAACGCGCTTGCCATCCAGCTTAAAGCGCCAGTGCGGCTTACGACCCTCGGCTTCAAAGGCGGCTTTTTCAGCCTCAGTAAGCTTAAGCGCGGCGCGATCATAGACCGGCGGCAGGCCGCGCGATAGCTGCACCTTGCGGCGGCGATCCAATTCATCGGCGGTTTCATAGCAGGCATAAAGACGGCTATCGGCTTTCAGCGCATCGGCGGCCTTTTGATAGATATCAAAGCGCTTGGATTGGTTGTAACGCTCATCCCAGTTGAGCCCCAGCCATTTGAGGTCGGTCTCGATCAGGTCTTCGTTTTCCTTGGTGGAGCGCTCAAGGTCGGTATCGTCGATCCGCAGCACGAAAAGGCCCTGCTGCTTCTTCGCGAACAACCAGTTGATCAGGGCGGCGCGAACATTGCCGGCGTGGATACGGCCGGTCGGCGAAGGGGCAAAGCGTACCTTAACGGTCATGGGGGATAGTCTCTGGGTTACAGTCCAAAATCAAGGGACTTCCCATACGCTTTAAGGTGGCGATTTTAAAGGCCTAATTGGGATTGTTTTTAAAACCTAATCGTCACGGTGAACGCGCTCACGGCGCTCATGACGCTCCTGAGCCTCAATGCTGAGGGTCGCGGTCGGGCGGGCTTCAAGTCGGGCCAAACCGATCGGCTCACCGGTTTCTTCACAAAAGCCGTAAGACTGATCATCAACGCGACTGATGGCTTCTTCGATTTTGGAAATCAGTTTGCGTTGACGGTCACGAGTGCGCAGTTCCAGCGCGCGATCCGATTCCGATGACGCACGGTCAACCAGGTCGGGATGGTTCTCGGTTTCTTTTTGCATGGTGTTGACGGTCTCTTTCGAGCCGCGCAGGATATCTTCCTTCCATTCCACCAGCTTTTTACGGAAATAGGCCAACTGACGCTCGCTCATATACTCTTCGCCGTCAGACGGTTTGTACCCCTCACCCTTAACCTGAATATCGAGTGTACTCATAAGACCTGCACTCCGAATCTAACTGTTAAGTCCCCAAAGGTCTCAACAGACCCCAAACCATTTAGCTCCGGCTGCAAACATCACGCCACAAACCGGTCAGCCCTTTTTTAGGCGGCTTATAGACACCGGAGTAAGACGATTCAATGACTTTGCGCAGGATTTTTTCACATGGGATACAATAGGCCGCCGTGTTGAGGCGTCCGGTATAGCTAACCCATTCATTGCTATGAAAATTTAGCTTAAGCCGCGTTTAGCCAGTTCAACCAGCGCCCGCGTTTCAATATGATCCAGAACCGCCTGAAGTTTCTCATCTTCGACGCCCTCGCGCCGATCCGAGATCATGGTTTTTAGATTAAGCAAGGTGGCGTCCGCCAGAGTGCCATCCAGAAGCGAGACCTTAACGTCCTCCAGCACATCCAGAATGTCATTGGCCCGGCGGATCTGACGGCGCCTGCGTCCCGTCAATACGTCTTCTTCCGCCTGCAACGCCAAAAGCGCATCAATGCCGCCCACACCAAAAGCCCCGGCGGCGGGCGCTGCACCGGCTGCCGATCCCGCACCTTGGGTTGAACTGCCTTTCGATAAGGAAAACCCATCACCACCAGCACGCTTGACGCCGCCTGTCGTCGCAGAAGCGCTTAAACCTTGAGAGGGATTGATCCTGAGCGTCATCGCCAAAAACACCTGTACTATGGATGAAATATGCTCAGGCCTTATGCCTGCTTTCAAAAAGCGTCCGCTTTCGGGGCGCAGGATCATAGTCCTTATGCCATAGGCCAATATTTCCCTGTGATGGTAACTTTGACGTTAATATCCGGGCAAATTTTTCCCAACACGGCCACAGCGCGCCAATTAACCAATTTATACGCTGTTTTTATTAAGAAAATTCACATCACCAATTGGCACAAACTTCGCATAGCCCCTTCCAACTAATGTAAGGTTTAGGTGATTATGCGCTTTTTCACGTCCATCCTACCTCGATTGCTGCTTTTATCCACGGCGCTTTTGACCTTTGCTGCACCGGGTTTCGCGGCGTCCCGCATCAAGGACATTGTCGATGTCGAAGGCGTGCGCAAAAATCAGCTTATCGGCTATGGCATCGTCGTCGGCCTGAACGGCACTGGCGACAGTGTGCGAAATGCGCCCTTCACCAAGCAAAGCCTTGAGGCCATGCTGGAGCGGCTTGGGGTCAATGTCCGTGATGCAAATCTGAACGTTAAAAACGTCGCTGCGGTTATGGTGACGGCGGAACTGCCCGCCTTTTCGGCATCTGGCTCACGCATGGATGTATCGGTGTCGGCTATGGGTGACGCCAAAAGCCTTTTGGGCGGCACATTATTAGTGACCCCGCTTCTCGGTGCTGACGGTGAAGCCTATGCGGTCGCGCAAGGTACCGTTCAGACCGGTTCAATCTCAGCCGGCGGCGCATCGGGCTCCTCCATAACAAAGGGCGTGCCGACGTCCGGCCGCATCGCTTCGGGCGGGATTGTTGAGCGCGAAATTGCTTTTGACCTCAATGCCATGCCGGTTGTGCGCCTGACGCTTAAAAATCCGGATTTTACGACCTCAAAACGCATCGCCTCGGCTATCAATGCCAGCTATCCCGGATCGGCTTTTGCGGATAACCCCACCATCGTGTCGCTGAAAGCGCCGCAGGGCGCCAATATGATGAACTTCATCACCGATATCGAACAGATGAGTGTCAATGTCGATACGCCTGCCAAAGTGGTGATCGATGAAGTCAACGGCGTCATCGTCATGGGCGAAAACGTCCGCGTCTCCCGTGTCGCCATCGCTCAGGGCAATCTGACGATATCGGTTCAGGAGCAACCGTTCGCCAGCCAACCGGCACCATTTAGCCAGGGGCAGACCGCGCTCGTCCCCGACTCTCAGGTCTCAATTGATGAGGAAAAGGGCAAGAAGCTTTACGATCTCAAGGCTACAACCTCCCTCAGTGATCTGATCGAGGGTCTGAATGCGCTGGGCGTGTCACCACGCGACATGATCTCGATCCTGCAAGCCATCAAAACCTCTGGTGCCCTGCAAGCCGATATCGAGGTGATGTAATGAATTTAACCAGTAACGCCCTTCTCAGCCTGCAAGGCCAAAATACAGACGCAAAGATTGCGGCCGTTGGGGATCAGGCAAAATCGGCCAATCAGGCGCGCGCTCAAAAGACCGGGCAAGAGTTTGAAACCATGGTTCTGTCGGCCATGCTACAGTCTATGTTCCAAGGCGTTGGTGATACGGACGGCCTGTTCGGCGGCGGCGAAGGCGAAGAAGCCTTCAAATCCTTTTACACCGAAGCCATCGCCAAGCAGACCGCCCTTCATGGCGGCATCGGTATTTCTGACGCCATTCAAAAACAACTGCTGCAACTTCAGGAGGCCAAGGCCGCGTCATGACCCTTTCAGCTAACAACGCCTCTGATCGTGCCCGCCAGATTCTAGGGCTCACTGAACGCCTTGGGACACGTCTGGCATCAGAGACGGCCGCCCTGGAGGCTCATCGCCCGCAGGATATCCACGCCAGCATCGAAGAAACCCGCCAGTTATCCAACCTGTATCGGATGGAAACCGCGCGTCTGAAAGCCGACCCAACCCTGCTGTCAGGCCTGAGCGATGACATGAAATCTCAGTTGCGAACCGCAACCGAAACTTTCATGGCTATCGCCAAACGTCACTCTATTGCTGTTGAGGCCGCCCGTACCGTCACCGAAGGTATATTGCACACCATCGCCACTGATATTTCCGAACGCAAGGCGCAAGGGGCAAGCTACGGCCCGGGCGCGCGGCAAGTGTATCGTGACCCGACATCCCTTAACCTGACTCACAGGGCATAATTGCTATAAAATAGAGTCATGCTGACACTTTTGGTCAGTGCCAAACCGTCCTATATAGACTTCTTACCGACAAACCGGACTATAGGACTTCATGGCTGATCCTGACTTTATCAAGATACGTGGTGCGCGCGAACATAACCTCAAAGGGGTCGATGTCGATATCCCCCGCGGCAAGCTGGTGGTGCTCACCGGTCTGTCAGGGTCTGGCAAATCTTCGCTGGCGTTCGATACCATCTATGCCGAAGGTCAGCGCCGCTATGTCGAGTCACTGTCCGCCTATGCGCGTCAGTTCCTTGAACTGATGTCAAAGCCCGATGTCGATCTGATTGAGGGGCTTTCGCCGGCAATCTCGATTGAGCAAAAGACAACCTCTAAAAATCCACGCTCAACCGTCGGCACTGTGACGGAAATCCACGACTATATGCGTCTGATGTGGGCGCGGGTTGGCATTCCCTACTCACCGGCCACGGGACTGCCGATTGAGTCCCAAACCATATCCCAGATGGTCGATAAGCTGGTATCGCTGCCCGAAGGGACGCGTATCCTCTTGCTGGCCCCTTTCGTGCGCGGCCGAAAGGGTGAATACAAAAAGGAAATCGCCGATCTCCAGCGTCAGGGCTTTCAGCGCCTCAAGGTCGATGGCACCTATTACCCAATAGAAGACGCCCCCAAACTTGATAAGAAATATAAGCACGATATCGATGTCGTCATCGACCGCGTGGTCATCAAAGATGGCCTGATGGCGCGACTGGCCGATAGCCTTGAGACCGCCCTGCGACTAGCTGATGGACTGGCCATTGCCGAATATGCCGATCTGGCCGAAGGGGAAACTGAACCCAAGCGCATTATCTTTTCGGAAAAATTCGCCTGCCCTGTATCTGGGTTTACGATTGCTGAAATCGAGCCGCGACTATTTTCATTCAACAACCCGTTTGGGGCCTGTCCGACCTGCGATGGCCTGGGCGTCAAACTTACTTTCGATCAGCAATTGGTCGTGCCGGATGAGACATTAAGCCTTAAAGACGGGGCGGTTGCGCCGTGGTCCAAAGGCACGTCGCCGCTCTATACCCAGACCCTGCAAGCCCTGGCGCTGCATTACGGTTTTGAGATGGACACCAAATGGCGCGCCCTGACACCTGATGCGCAAGCTGTCATCCTGCATGGTTCGGGTTCCGAAAAAGTCAAGTTCACCTATGCTGACGGCTCGCGCCGTTATGATGTGACGAAACCGTTTGAGGGCGTCATCCCCAATATGGAGCGGCGCTGGCGTGAAACCGAATCGGCCTGGGCGCGCGAAGATCTGGCGCGTTATCAGTCCGAAACCCCGTGTGAAGCGTGCGGCGGCAAACGTCTCAAACCCGAAGCTCTGGCCGTTAAGATCAAAGCGTTTGATATCGCACAGGTATCAGGCCTCTCGATTCGCAAGGCTCATGAATGGTTTGCCGATCTGGAAAATCACTTGTCCGAAAAGCAAATGGATATCGCCCGGCGCATCTTAAAGGAAATTCTGGATCGCCTGAAATTCCTCAACGATGTCGGGCTGGACTATCTCAATCTCTCGCGAAATTCCGGTACCTTGTCAGGCGGGGAATCCCAGCGTATCCGTCTGGCCTCACAGATTGGATCAGGTCTAACCGGCGTGCTTTACGTGCTGGATGAACCGTCGATTGGCCTGCATCAGCGCGATAATGACCGCCTGCTCGAAAGCCTTCAGGGTTTGCGCGATCTGGGCAACTCTGTGCTGGTGGTGGAACATGACGAAGATGCCATTCTGACCGCCGACTATGTGATCGACATGGGGCCTGCCGCCGGTGTGCATGGCGGTGAAATCGTGGCGCAAGGCACGCCAGACGATATTAAGGCCAATGCGAACTCTCTAACTGGCCAGTATCTGACAGGTAAGCGCGAAATTCCGGTGCCACTTGACCGTCGGCCAATCAACAAAAAGAAGATGCTCAAGGTTATCGGCGCGCGCGGCAATAACCTGAAAAACGTCACGGGCGAAATTCCGGTGGGTGTAATGACCTGCATTACCGGCGTCTCTGGCGGGGGGAAATCGACATTTACACTTGAAACCCTGCATAAAGCCGCCGCGCGACGCCTCAACAACGCTTCGGCCAATCCGGCCCTGCATGATAAGATTGAGGGCCTCGAACATTTCGATAAGGTCGTCGAAATCGACCAGTCGCCGATCGGCCGCACTCCACGCTCCAACCCGGCGACCTATACCGGTGCGTTTGGCCCGATCCGCGACTGGTATGCCGGTTTGCCCGAAAGTAAAGCCCGTGGTTATGGCCCCGGTCGGTTCTCGTTCAACGTCAAGGGCGGCCGCTGTGAAGCCTGTTCCGGCGACGGTCTGATCAAGATCGAGATGCACTTCCTGCCCGATGTCTATGTCACCTGCGATGTCTGCAAAGGTAAGCGTTACAACCGTGAAACGCTCGAAATTTCTTTCAAAGGCAATTCAATAGCGGATGTGCTTGATATGACGGTTGAAGAAGGTGCCGAAGCCTTTAAGGCCGTGCCGACCATCCGCGATAAGCTGGAAACCCTGAAACGGGTCGGCCTCGGCTACATCAAGATCGGCCAGCAGGCGACCACCCTGTCGGGCGGTGAAGCCCAGCGCGTCAAGCTGTCCAAGGAACTGTCCAAACGCGCCACGGGCAAGACGCTTTATATCCTAGATGAGCCCACGACCGGCCTGCATTTCGAGGATACCCGCAAACTGCTCGAAGTCCTGCATGAACTGACCGATAGCGGGAATACCACCATCGTTATCGAACACAATCTCGATGTCATCAAAACGGCCGACTGGATTTTGGACTTCGGCCCCGAAGGCGGTGACGGCGGCGGCGAGATTGTGGCCTTTGGCTCCCCCGAAGCCGTGGCGGAAAATTTGAAATCGTGGACCGGACGGTATCTTAAAGATCTGCTGGCCCGGCATAAGGAGCGCAAACGGGCGTAAGACAGGTTACTTAATCTAAATTAACCATTATCGGCGCATGGTAAACCTGATTGAGATTAAGGATTCTACCATGCGCTCCGCCCAACTTCGTTCGCTAACCTTAGCTGGCCTCATGCTGCTGGCCGTTTCAGGATGCAGCGGCGGCGAAAAATCTGTAAAATCGGATGAAGCGCATGGCGATAGTCACGGTGACACTCATGGTCAAGCCGACGCTCATGGCGGCACGGGTGGCGCAAAACTTACGCATTGGGCCTATAGCGGTGATGAAGGTCCGTCACACTGGGCACAATTAGGCGGAGACGCTGCGACCTGCGCCAGTGGTGCCCGCCAGTCTCCGATTGACCTGACCGGCAGCGGCCGGCCTCAGATGTCCAAAATCACGCTGGACTATCTGTCCTCCAACGCCACCATTCAAAATGACGGCCACAGCATCAAGGTGGTGCCATCTAAGGGTGGCGGTCTCATCGCCGATGGTACGCAATATGACCTGAAGCAAATCCATTTTCACAGCCCTAGCGAACACACCATTAATGGCCGCCGCGCCGCACTTGAAAGCCATTTTGTTCACCAAAATACCAAGGGTGAGTATTTGGTGGTGGCCGTTCTGTCCAATGTCGGGGTCGCCGATCCTATGCTGGCGCCCATATGGACCTATTTACCCAGTGATCAGACGACACCGGCCGCCATCCCTGATCTGTTGATTAATGCGCGCGATCTCATGCCTGCGGCTGAGGAGTTTTTTGTCTACTCCGGGTCGCTAACCGTACCGCCGTGCTCAGAGGGCGTAACCTGGATGGTGTTCTCAGCGCCCTTAAGTGTTTCGCCCGAACAGGTCAGCGCTTATGAAACTCTGCTGGGGTCGACCGCCCGCCCCATTCAGGCGCGCAAAGACCGTGATGTCCTGACAATTATCAGCGCGGGCTGATTGTTTCCGGCACGCGTGACTGAGCCTGCTCACGCAAGGTCAGCAAAAGGCGACTCTGGGCTGAGGCCATCATGAGTTCACGTAAAAATGCTGAAATCGCCGTGACCATCAGCATGACCGAAAAAAACGGCAAGAAGGGCATGAGATCATTTAAGGTTTTAACCTCAAGACCTTGCTTGAATAAACGAAACTGCTCAATGAGGTCCATATTCAAGCCAATGACGGAAATGACATGCACCGATGTCATGCAAATCACCAGCAGCACATAGGTGAACAGGTAAACCAGAAATATCGACCAGAACTGGTGCCGGGTCAGCAGAAATGAGCCTATAAAATCTATCCGTCGTTTACAAAAGCTGTCCATTGAGGCCAGCGACAGACGCAATTTTAACCAAACCACGCCTAAGAACTGTAACAGCCCCACCAGAAGCACGATCCCAAATGTGGCGTAGTTGCGGCCGATGTGGATTTCCAAGGCCATATTGGCAACCCAGGCCAAAAGCACCACCACCAGGAACAAGGCTACCGACAACACCATAATCACGACAAACTTGAGACCGTAGAACACTACCTGACGCACTTCATCCGACCCGAATGTAAGTGTAGCCGCTCTCCGGTTATCTACGGCGATCTGCGCACGATATATAGCGCATTTTACCACCAGATGTGTAAGCCCCACAATAATTCCACATACCGTTGCCGCCATCAGGGTTGTGTAAATTAAGCCTGACAGAAGTTCCGGTTGCGTGCGCAGCGCCTGCCAGAAAGCCAGCCAATGCTCACCGAACGCCAGCACACTGAAACCATAAGCCAGCCCATAGCCTATGAACATTATGGACAGCCATTTGAACGCTGTTAAAGGCCGATCACGCAACAACCTGAGACCGTCAAACGCGATGTCTTCGGATAAAACCCTGTTCACGCCACACCCCGTTTACGTCTTCAGGGTAACGCCCCTGCCCCTGAAAGACTTTTTTGTGCAAAAAAGCCAATGGCGACATTTTGCACAGACAGGGTTTAGACTGTCGCCTACATACCCCAAAACCGTGTCATTTTTTTTCGGCGCATCCCAAAAGGAGTGTCATATTTCTAAGTGTCAGTAAATTTTTAAAATCAGATGGTTGCGTGATTATTCTTGAGGAGTTTATACGCCGCCGCCTGCGCGCCAATCATGATCGCTGACAGCAATGGCGCCCTTAATGCACTCATCAGCATATAGCCAATAATCGCCGGATTATTCAGGTTTTCCAGCTTTGAAAAATCGCGCTGATAGACAACATTCAAGCTGCCCATATCCCCGCCCAAGGCCGACACCGCGACGGCCGCGAAAATAATCTCGCACAAGGTTATGACCAGAAAAATCATAATGATCGCGACGGTATAACCGCTCAAAAGTTGCCAGAAATGCCCTTTGGTCAACTTGAAGCTGCCCGTAAAATTAATCCGTCCCTGATCGAAGCTTTGCACGGGAATGAGGGACAGGCGCACTAACAACCAGATATAAAAGGCGACGGACACCACGCCGGTGACTGATGCCACGACGGTATTGGGCACAGACAAGCCACCTATCAGCACGCTGCCCAGAATGAGCAGCGCTATGGTTGAGACAATGGCCAGCAGCACCACAAAGCACAGCAACAGCACAGAAACGACAATCTGACGCAGTTCATCTTTTCCGAATTTTAAAAACCCTGCCCGGTCGCCCGTTCCGCCCAAAACCGCCCGATAAACAGCGCACAGTACAATCGCTGAAAACAACATGGAGACGATAAAAGCAGCCGCCGTTGCCGGGGTTACCTTTTGCATAAGGGACAGCATGGACATAACAGCGTCAGGATCCGTGGCGCCGTTATTACGTTGCATTTCCATCATGGCCATGAATTCCGGCCCGGCCATGAGAATAAGTATGACCGTTGACATGACCTGAGACAACAACAGAACCGGTGCCCAGAAAAGGATCAACATGGGCCGCTCGCGGATAATACGAAAGCCTTCGAATGCAAAATCAAGCGTTAGCGCCACTTCAGTCCACCTAAATCTGCCCCGGCATGGGGCACGCGCACTCTATACACCGGCTCGCACCTCAATGCGAAGCCCGCAAATCCGTAATCTGTTTATAGGCCGAAGACAGAAAACCAACCGTCACCGGCAATACGAACAACACAGCCACGACGGCATTAACCAGTCGAGCCAACCAGTGATTTTCAATCTGTTGCAGCCCATAGGCCAGCACCACAACCGGCAAGGTCAGAATAACATAGCCTACAAACAGCTTAATCACCTGCCCTGAAGACAGCGACAGGGCATTGAGCGAAATCATCTGCCGCCCGGCTATGGTCGCCGGCTGATACAAACACAATTTGAGAGATAAGATACCCAACACCACGAGCGTCAGAATGATAAATCCAATGACGACATAACCGGCCACGGCACCGTGCGTCAGTTCCTGGAACAGGCTATCCAGATTATTGTAGGTTTCGGCCCCCAGACCTGACGCACTCAATATTACCGCCAGAACCAGACTTAAGGTGATAAACACCATGATCCAGAACAGTGACACCAGAAGTGTCGCCCCGATCAGGCGCCATTCAGGTTTGGAAAACTGCAATCCCCCCGGCCCCAGGCCTTCGGCGCGCGCATACTGCTCAAATATTGCGACCCGGTACAAAGCGCCAATGGCCGCAAACTGCAACAGAATCGCGGCAATGAGCAAAATATTACTGGCCTGTTCAGGCACAATATTAGCCTGAGTGATACCGAAAATGACCAACATCAAACCCAACGACAGCCAAGCCCGGCGGATACCTTTCGGTATAAATCCGAATGCCGCCTTCACCGCCGTCACCACCGAAAAAGCCGCACCTGCGCTCATAATAAACTGCCTGCCCGCCAATACTTTTTTGCCGAAGCCCCCATAGGCTTTGATGCGGCACTTTCAAACTATCCGGCTTTTAGTGACAAATACATTCTCTTGAAAAGCATATTTATCAAAGCGGTCGCATTTCCTGAAAACAAGGGCTATAGAGCCACACTTTAAAGCCCAAACTCAGGGCCGCTATCATCAAAAACCAAGTGCGCATTCCATGACCAACATCAAACCCGTACACGTTATCGGCGGAGGCCTTGCCGGTTCAGAGGCTTCGTGGCAACTGGCAAATTCAGGCGTGCCGGTCATTCTCCATGAGATGCGAGGCGCGGCGTCTGAAGATGGGGCTGCCATAACCACAGATGCGCACCAAACTGATGATCTGGCCGAACTGGTATGTTCCAACTCATTTCGTTCAGATGACTGGCAATTCAATGCGGTAGGCCTGCTGCACGAAGAAATGCGGCGCATGAATAGCCTGATTATGGCCTGCGCGGACAAACATCAGGTGCCCGCCGGCGGGGCACTGGCCGTTGACCGCGAAGGTTTCGCTCAAGCGGTGACGCAGGCCATTCAGTCGCACCCGCTGATCACAGTCGTGCGCGAAGAGGTCGTAAGCCTGAAAGGTACCGACTGGGACAATATCATCTGCGCCACCGGCCCGCTGACGTCGCAGTCTTTGTCAGACGTCATTCTGGAACTCAGCGGCGAAGGCCACCTGAGCTTTTTCGACGCCATAGCCCCGATCGTCCATACTGACAGCATCGATATGGGCATAGCCTGGCGCCAGTCACGCTATGACAAGGAAGGCCCCGGCGGTGATGCGGCGGCCTATATCAATTGCCCGATGAATAAGGCCGAGTACGAGACCTTTATCGACGCACTCCTGGATGGCCCCAAGGCTGATTTCAAGGATTGGGAGCATGTCCCTTATTTTGATGGTTGCCTGCCGATCGAAGTCATGGCCGAACGCGGCCGTGAAACCCTGCGGCATGGCCCGTTGAAACCGGTCGGTTTGACCAATCCGCGAGACCCACTGGTCAAGGCTCACGCAATTGTTCAATTACGTCAAGATAACGCATTGGGCACGCTCTATAATATGGTGGGTTTTCAGACCAAACTTAAGCACGGCGCACAAGCCGATGTCTTTCGTCTGATCCCCGGTTTGCAAAACGCTCAGTTCGCCCGGCTTGGGGGGCTGCATCGTAACACCTTTATCCAGTCGCCTAAGATTCTGGATCGAAAACTCCGGCTTAAAACGTTGAATACCGAAGGTATATCCCTGCGTTTTGCCGGGCAGATCACCGGCGTCGAAGGCTATGTCGAGTCCTCAGCCATTGGCCTGCTGGCCGGGCGTTTCGCGGCATCTGATCGTTTGGGTCGGGACATGGTTGCTCCGCCTGAAACCACAGCGATGGGGGCCCTGATCAATCATATCACCGGCGGGCATCTGGCGGGAGGCTCTTTTCAGCCCATGAACATTAACTACGGCTTGCTGCCACCGCTCGAAGCGCCAAAAGTTGATGAAAACGGTCAGAAAATCCCGTTGAAAGAGCGTGGACGGGCGAAAAAACGCCTGATGAGCTTAAGGGCATTAAATGACCTTAATTCGTGGTTAGATGAATCGTTTAAACGATAGCCTGCCAAGGCTGTCTTAGCTTAAGTTTGTGTGTTTAAAGTCGGGTTATGGGGATGAAGGTTTCACGTATCTGCCTGGGGCTGGCAGGTTTAGCTGTAATGTGGCTGGCAGGGTGTAAGACAATGCCGGAGCCAATCACTACAACAGTCTATGTCCCTGTGGTCGTGGCTCCGCCCCCGCCGCCCAGTTCCTTAACACCCCAGCCGATCATGCTGTTCAACATGACCAAGCAGGGCCGCAAACTGTTTGTGCTCAATGACGAGTTTCCCTATTGTGATGCGGTAACCGGAAAAGTCGTGGTCGTGCCTAAGTGGTATGTCACCGACTTCGCCTCGGTTCCCTGGTATGGTCAGGGCGTGGTCAATCCGCAGGGGCCGACGGCGCGCGCGGCCATCATCCATGACTGGCTCTACACGGTGGGCGAAAAAGGCAAGCGTCAGGAAGCCGATGATATTTTCTACCGCGCCATGAAAAAATTCGGTGTATCGGATTTCGAAGCCGGCATTGCCTATAATGCGGTGCGGGCGGGCGGTGAGCGCGGCTATGGTCTGGCTGACGACTGGATGTTTATCGACCCAACTCGCCCACTGGCCAAGCAACCGGCGCCATTTGGAAAGCCGCGTACCGGTGCGACTAAAATCATGCCTAAGTGCATTGGTTTTGAGACCCTGATTGCTGGCGGCTGGAAAGCTTATCCGGTAGCGCGGGCCTCATACGCCGTGCCGCAGATGCCTACAGCCGCGCCCGCAGGAACGCCCAAAAAACCTTAAGTCGACGCATAAGGGGCCCGTTGTGCTTTTGTGCAGCATAGGTTTCCGCCAAAGCCGTGTGAGTTATCAGCGGCACCAAAGACGGCGGGATTTTCTGGAATGCGGCCGTAGCCTCTTCCCTCAAGGCCTTAAACAGCGGGGCTGGCGGCGCGATCATCTGTCCGGCATGAAGCCTTGCCAGCGCATAATAGCGGGCCGGTTCAGCAAGGGTGGCGGCATCGACATTAGGATCAAGCACCTGAGCCGCAATCCGGGCCAGCAAAACCTCGCTGCGATCCGCAAGCGTCAGGGCGTCTTTGTGGTTTAGGGGCTGCTTATCCAGCAAAACCATCTGGCCTTCGATCAGATCCAGCAGTATCTGCCCATCAAGGGGATAACGCCCGAATATGTCCTCAAGCGCAGCACTCAAAGGATGGTAGCGCACGGGCACGCCCGCCATGATTTCCTCAACCGCCTCGTACCACCAGCGCAGACGAATTTCCCCCATCAGCGGTTGGGTTACGCGCTCAGGCACTTCACGCAACGTGTCAAAAAACGCATATAAAGTACGTATATCCGCGCGCTTCACCGCATCATCGATAAAGGCCGAAGACAAAAGCAGGTCTTCGTTCTTCACGCTCAGGTCGTCATCAGACATAATAACAGACTACCCAAACAGCGTCTGGTACATCGCCATAACCGCCAGCATCGGCAGCGACAGCAGCACATTTATGCGTGAAAACCGCATGGCTTTTACGGAAGCCGCAGCCTTGGCTTCCGGCGTCGCCTCACGGATACCCAGCGCAATCCTCTGGGCCGGCCAGATGACATGCCAGACGTTGAAAAACATGATCAAAGCCAGCCACATGCCGATACCGATAAAGGCCAGCGGCAGATCGGCTGGGCTGAAACCACCGGCAAACCCGAAACTCAAAGCCTCAGCAATATAGCCCCGCGCCCAGGCCAGCCCCAAACCAGCGATCACGGTAAACAGGGCCGAATAGCGGAACCAGAACAGGGCTTCGGGGGCAATATACTTCGTCACAGCCGGTTTCATTTCGGCCGGAATTTCGGGCATGACCCGCATCTGCACGAAATTGAAATAGTATAGTAAGCCGACCCACATGATGCCGAAAAGCACATGCAGCCAGCGTAAAACTCCGTGCAGAAAGATCAGATCAAACCCGCCCGCACTGTGCATGCCAAGGCCTACGATCATGATGATCGCCAGCACCAGACTGAAAATCAGGGTCGCCGTCAGATTATTGAGAATTTTCAGCATAGTCCCGCCCCCTAAGCGCATCCCGAAAAGTGTAAAGCGGTTTTCGGCCAAGATGCGCGTTAAATTTAGAAACCTGCGGTCAGCATAAGGTATTTCACCCCAAACTGACCACAGGTTTATGAATAAGGCTTAGCGTTTGCCTTTGAAACCACCCATATCAACGATTTCAGCGTCCGCATCGCTGCGGTTCACGCCCCAGATCAGAATGACGGGGGCAGCCACATAGATCGACGAATAGGTGCCGACAATGATCCCGAAGATCAGGGCAATCGAGAAACCAAACAGCGCCTCGCCGCCCAGCACCGCCAGGCCGACCAAGGCGCCCACCGCCGTAATGCCGGTCATGATCGTGCGCGACAAGGTTTCATTGAGCGAAAGGTCAATCACATCGGCCAGCGGCATCTTTTTGTATTTACGTAAATTTTCGCGCAGCCGGTCGCAAACTACGACGGTATCGTTCATCGAATAGCCGATAATCGTCAGGATCGCCGCCACCGCCGTCAGCGTAAATTCCAGATTAAACAGGGCAAACAAACCGAACGTCAGAATCACGTCGTGCAAAAGGCCCAGAGCCGCCCCCACCCCGAACTGCCATTCAAAGCGGAACCAAATGTAGACCATCATCAGCAGGATGGCGAAAAACAGCGCCATAACGCCGCCAGTCAGCAGTTCACCGGACACTTTTGGCCCCACGACTTCGGTCCGGGTAAACTGAGCGCCTTCGAATTTACCGGACAGGTGAGTTTTAATCTCATCAACCTTCTGAGCCGGGTTACCGCCTTCGGGGGTTTCAAAGCGGATCATCGCCTCGACATTTTTCCCCCCATCGCCCTGAACCTGAACGTCATGCAGCCCTTCGGCATCATTCAAGGTGTCGCGAAGAGCGCCCAGATCGATAGGCTGGCCGCCGCGGTTCATATCAAGCACCGTACCGCCCTTGAAGTCGACACCGCAGTTTAGGCCACCACACGGTCCTTCAAACGGGATAAGCACAGATGCGATCGAACCGATCACTAAAACGACCGACAGGATCGCAGCGAACTTTGAGAAAGCGACAAAACGAAAATTCGTTTTCGCCGGCAGTAATTTGATAAGTGGCCAAGCCATATTCGTTACGCCTTTAAATCGGGAGCGTCTTGGGTTTCGCCGAGCGATACCACCAGACCAGCAGAACCTGAGTGATGAACACAGCCGTAAATACCGAGGTGAACACCCCGATCGTCAGCGTCCAGGCAAAGCCGCGAACCGGCCCTGCGCCAAAGGCAAACATGATGAGCGCTGCCCCAAGGGTGGTAATGTTAGCATCCAGAATGGTTTCAACCGCCCGTGAGAAGCCCGCATCCAGCGCCCCAATAAGACTACGCGCTTTGATTTCTTCACGCATCCGCTCATAGATCAGGACGTTCGCGTCGACCGCCACCGCCAAGGTCAGGATAAGACCCGCGATACCGGGCAAGGTCAGGGTCGCCTGCGTCACCGACATGGCGGCGATCAGCATGACCAGATTGGCAACGAGAGCCGCCACGGCGATGCCGCCGAAAATAAACCCGTAAGCCAGGATCATGAACACCACCACGAAGATGAAGGCGATCATGGTGGAGAACTGCCCTTTGGCGACCGCATCGGCACCCAGTTCAGCGCCGACGGTCTTTTGTTCTTCGACCTTAAGCGGTGCAGGCAATGCTCCGCCTTTCAGGACATTGACCAACTCAGAAGCTTCCTGAGTCGAGAAGGTGCCGGTAATCTGCCCCGAACCACCCGTGATGGCGGACTGAATGGTCGGCGCTGACACGATTTTACCGTCCAGAATGATAGCAAAACGCTTACCAATGTTCTGGGCCGTAGCATCACCAAACTTACGCGCGCCCTGACCGTCAAAGCGGAAATCGATAGCTGGACGAGTATACTGATCCGTACCCACCGACGCATTGGTCAGGTTATCGCCCGACACCAGAACTCGCTTTTTGACCACCAGATATGGCTCACCCGGATTTTCGGACGGCAGCAGTTCTGAGCCCGGCGGCACTCGTCCGGCCTGAACCTCGCTAGGCGATATGGTTTCATCAACCATCTGGAAGGTCAGCTTGGCCGTCTGGCCGATCACGCGCTTAAGCTGCTCCGGATCAGATTCGCCCGGCGCCTGAACCACGATGCGGTTAGCCCCCTGACGCAGGATCGTCGGCTCTTTAGTCCCCAGACTGTCGACCCGGCGGCGCACAATCTCGATAGAGGTATCAACGGCTGAGGCCGAATCGGCGCGGCGACCATCGGGCGTAAAGCGCAAACTGATGGTTTGATTGTCCCCGCGGACAACATTTATATCCCTTACCGCCGGATTTTTAGGCAGAGGCTGCGGCAATTTCTGCAATTCCGTTAAGGCCGCCTCAAACTGCGCAGTATCTGTAATGCGCACATTGACCGCTTCGGAGGTTGCCGCAAGCCCGCTGAAATTGATAGACTTTTGGCGCAAGGTAGAGCGCACATCTTCGGTCAGGTTCGCGGTCTTTTCACGCGCCAGCGCATCTGTATCGACTTCGAGCAGCAGATATGACCCGCCCTGAAGATCGAGCCCCAGATTAAGGGTCTGCGACGGCAGGTAATAGCGCGCCAAAGTGGTGCGCACATCCTGCGGCAGGAAGTTTGGCAGCGAATAAAGTATGCCGAAGATCGTGGCGGCTATCACCATCCATATCTTCCAGCGGGAAAATTCCATCATAGCGTTTGCGCCCTTTGAAGGCTTTCGGGACAAACCGTGCGGTTCGCCCCTCCTTATTTAATATTCACAAAAAACAAGCCCCTGCGGGACACGCAAGGGCTTGGGAACTCAAAGGCGCTTAAGCGGCCTTGGAATCGTTGGCTGGCGCCGGCTCACCCTTAGTACGGATCTCAGTGATGAAGCCCTTGACCACGCGCACGTTCACGCCTGATGCAATTTCCACCATGACCTCAGCATCTTCGACGCGGGTTACTTTGCCAATCATGCCGTTAGACAGAACCACCGTATCGTTACGCTTGATGGCGGCGATCTGAGCCTGGTGCTCCTTGGCGCGCTTTTGTTGCGGGCGCAGGACGAGGAAATACATCAGAGCAAAGATACCGATTAGCGGCAGGAAGCTGGTGAAAGCACCGGCCAGACCACCAGATGCGGCGGCAGTATCGGTGGCGGCTTGGGCAAAGGCAGGTGTGGCGAACACAAGTGTCTCCTGAAAATATGATGCCGAGCCCACTGCAGGCTTAACCGCGTGGATATCAGCGTTCAAGACTACATAAGGCCAAGTTTCAAAAGGTCAATGGGGGATGGCGGTTTACAGCGTGCCCTTAACCTTACGGCAGAACCAGATTGGGATCGATGGGCTTGGCGATTTCCGTCGACGGCGTATAGCGGATCTCAAAATGCAGTTGCGGTTTTTCGACCGCGCCGGTCTTACCGACCGTGCCAATGACTTCACCCTTTTGAATCTTTTGGTTAGTTTTTACCCCCAGCTTATCAAGGTGGGAATAGCCGGTATACCAGCCGCCCGCGTGTTGAACATAGACGGTATTGCCCAGTTCCTTCACGTGACCGCCGACATAGACCACCTCGCCGTCAGCGGCAGCCCTCACCTCAGCCCCTTCGGAAGCGCCGATATTGATGCCGTCATTGCGAACATTCGGCCCCAGTTGACCATAGGGCACCAGAAGCGGCCCCTTGACGGGCCACAGAAAACGCCCCTTGCCCATCTGCGCCAGAGCCGATGACGTCGGAAAGGTTCCGGCCCTGGCGACCACAGGCTTTTCCACCGGCTTAGCCACAGGGGCCGTGGTGGTTATCACAGTCGTTGTCGTGGGTTTGGCGGGCTCAGAGACCGCCACCGCAGTGGTAACCTTGACGTCAGGCTTTGGGGTCTCGGCAGGCTTGGCAACCGGCTTTGGTTGCGCGACAGCGATGGTTGTCACGACCTTCGCCGGTGCCGGGCCAGTCGCATGGGCAGCTGATCCCGCATCCTTCGCCGCATCCGGCAGTTTGATTTTCTGGCCAATCGACAGGCCCGCCCCTTCGGCCAGACCATTCTGGCTCATCAGGCTTTTGACCGGCACACCAAAGCGACGGGAGATACCGTAAAGCGTATCTTTGGCCTGAACCGTATAGATATGGGTCGTCTTTGTCGTGGCAACCGGCTTTGGAGCGGCGGTTTGGGTTGGCGTCTGAGCTGCCACAGGCTTGGGCGCCGCGGCAGGGGACGCCGGTGCCGGTGCCGGCAGGGCCGCTAAAGGCGACGAACTGACCTGACCACTTGGAGCCGCCACAGGAACCGCCTCGACAGGAGCCGGCGTAGGCTGGACGGGCGCACTCGCCTGCCCCATCGGATGGGGGGCCATCGCGGGCGGACGATCCTGCATATAGATCGGATATTTTGGCTCAGCATTTTGCATCGACGCACAGGCCGTCAGGGTCATAACCCCCAAGGCCGCAACGGCGGTAGTGTTAACAATCCTAGAGACAGCTTTGAAACGGTGCATGATCTTGCCCTCTCCGATCCTGAAAGACACGTAAGTCGCGACATAGTTATCAATCATGGCTAACGAATCGTTACCTTCGCACCATTACCGGTAATAAACCGTCAATAAGTTCGCAACGTGCCGGAGCGCTTACATTAAACTTACTTAACTGGCTAACCGGCACAAATGATGCTAGTGGATATATAACATTGTTATCAAATGTAACCCTGGGTTACATTTTACAGGTTTGAAGAGGGGGCTTCTTATGGGGGCGTACCGCTTCGAAGATGGAGATCACTCACTCTGGTCTCCGGATTAACTTATCCCCCTGTCATCCGGCAGGGGGATCTCTTTATTCAGGCGTCTTTCGCGACCCCTTCGAGCAGCGGTACAAAACGCACCTCGCCCAAGTCCTCAACCTCATAATGATCATCTTTGGTGCGGGTATAGCGCAATAGCTGCTGCACCGATCCGCGCCCTTGCGGGGCGACCATCACCCCATTGATCTTCAGTTGCGATAACAACGGATGCGGCTCATCAGGCAGTGCGGCGGTCACCAGAATACGATCAAATGGCGCCTGCTCCGGCCAACCGTCCCAACCATCGCCGTAGCGATAGATGATGTTTTCCAGCATCAGCCGCTTATGGCGTATTTCCGCCTCCAGCATCAGCGACCGGTAGCGCTCAATGGTGTATACATAGCGGCACAGGCGCGACAGTATAGCGGTCTGATAGCCCGACCCCGTGCCGATTTCCAACACCCGGTGCCGCGCTTCCAGCTTCAGCGATTGCGTCATCAGGGCGACGATATAGGGCTGGGATATAGTCTGTCCCGCCGCGATCGGAATGGCCGAATCTTCCCAGGACCGGTCAAGAAACAGCTCCGGCACAAACAGATCACGCGGCGTATATTCCATCGCGTGCAGCAACCGCGGCTCGGAAATCCCCTGCGCTTTCAGGCTGTTCAGCAGGCGGTGCAGCCGCGTTTCGGGAATGTCGCCCTCTTCGCTCATGACGCCACCTCGATCTTTTTGGGCGCGGCCCCACCAAGGGTTTTGCGCAAATGATGGAAGGTATCATAATGCGTCAGATCCAGATGCAATGGCGTCACCGAAATCCGGTTTTCGGCCACGGCCTTAAGGTCAGTGCCATCAACCAGCG
Organism: Asticcacaulis machinosus; assembly: GCF_028550435.1. Classification (GTDB taxonomy): domain Bacteria; phylum Pseudomonadota; class Alphaproteobacteria; order Caulobacterales; family Caulobacteraceae; genus Asticcacaulis; species Asticcacaulis machinosus. The sequence goes on from NZ_JAQQKV010000001.1 coordinate 555,944, forward strand.
TATGTTCCAGATTATGGAAATTCATCCAGTAATAGTCGCGCCCGCGCGGATCAACGCGTTTAACGGCGTGCATTTCGTGCAGGTCGCGGAACCCTTGCTTGGTCACCTCAACACCGGTCACCGCCTCAGCGTCACAATCGGGGAAGTTGATATTGATGACAATATCCTTGGGCCAGCCATGTTCGAGCAGGTTGGAAATCACCGGTGCACCATAGGCCACCGCAGACGACCACTGCGCCTCAACGTCTATATCGAAATCCAGACACTGTGACAGGGCAATCGACGGCACCCCCAGCGACATGCCTTGCAATGCGCCGGCGACCGTCCCCGACAGCGTCACATCCTGCGCCAGATTAAACCCGCGATTGACGCCTGACAGCACCAGATCCGGCGGCTCAGGCAACAGGTCATTGATCGCAATCTGCACACAGTCGGTCGGCGTGCCACTCACCGCATAGACCTGATGGTCGATCCGCTTGGCCCGCAGCGGTTCATGCAGGGTGATCCCCCGCCCCTTACCCGACTGTTCCGTCAGCGGGGCACAAATCCAAACATCGTCGGACAGGGCATGGGCGATATCACGCAGGACCTTAAGGCCATAAGCCTCGATGCCATCGTCATTGGTTAGTAGAATACGCATGTGACCATCATGGGGGGAAACGCCCCCCATGTACCCCCTTTTCATCAGGAGAAAAACACCCTTGGGGCGGCCCTTCGGGGTTTTTCACATTTTGGGTTTAAATAATTCAGGGCTAAACCTAGTGTGATTTTAGCTAGCTGCGCAAGGGAGAGCCAAGAATATAGCTCAAGAACTCCCCCTGATGCAGGGGGAGCTGATTTTAAGCGATAGCTTAAAGTCAGAGGGGGTTAAACGCCACCTCCGCTCTTTACCCGATATGCGTCAAACCACCCATATAGGGTTGCAGCACCTCAGGGATCGCAATCCGGCCGCCCTCGTCCTGATAGTTTTCCATAATGGCCACCAGAGTGCGCCCAACCGCCAGCCCCGACCCGTTGAGCGTATGGGCAAAGCGTGTGCCTTTTTCGCCGGTCTTGCGGATGCGGGCATCCATGCGTCGGGCCTGAAAATCACCGCAGTTCGAGCAGGATGATATCTCGCGATAGGTATTTTGCGACGGCAGCCATACCTCAAGGTCATAGGTTTTGCGCGCTCCAAAACCCATATCGCCGGTACACAGCAACATGGTGCGGAAGCTTAAACCCAGCTTTTTCAGGATGGTTTCGGCACAGTCGGTCATGCGGTCATGCTCAGCTGCCGACTGTTCAGGCGTGGTGATCGAAACCAGTTCAACCTTTTGAAACTGATGCTGACGGATCATGCCCTTGGTGTCGCGTCCCGCCGATCCGGCCTCAGCGCGGAAACAGTTGGTCAGCGCCGTCAACCGCAGCGGCAGCTCTTCTTCGGAGGTGATCGCATCACGGACAAGATTGGTCAGCGACACTTCCGCGGTGGGTATGAGGTAGCGCTCATCATTCAGGTAATTACCTGAATGATGAAGGCGTGCATATGCTACCCTGGCAACTTCCCATTCTGGTACGCTAAGTTTTCCAGCGAGCATATCGTCAAGGTTCATTTTTGAAAGATCATTGGCATAATCAGCATGATTAAATGAGATCGCCTTAAACAAATCTTCTTCAAACTTAGGCAGTTGCCCTGTGCCAAACAAGGCATGGTCGCGCACCAAAACCGGCGGATTGACCTCCAGATAGCCATGCTCAGCCGTTTGAACGTCCAGCATCCACTGACCGATGGCGCGTTCCAGTCGCGCCAGTTGGCCTTTCAACACCACAAAGCGTGAGCCGCTGATCTTGGCGGCGGCTTCAAAGTCCATCATCGACCCAGAAGGGCCTTTCAGCGCTTCGCCCAGATCGGCATGATCCTTGGCCGCAAAGCTGAGAATATTCGGCGCGCCGTGTTTGCGCAGTTCAACATTGCCGGCTTCGTCTTCGCCTTCCGGCACATCCTCAAACGGCAGATTGGGCAATGACGCCAGCAGGTCTTTCAGCGCCTCACCCTTGGCACGTTCCTGCTCTTGGGCTTCGGCAATCGCGCCTTTCAGGCTCTCAACCTCGGCCATCAGTTCGGCGGCTTTGGCCTCATCCTTCTGAGCCTTGGCCTTACCGATTTCGCCCGACAGTTTTTTCAATTGCGCCTGATTGGTCTCAAACGCGGTCTTGGCGGCGCGCAGATCTTTGTCCAGGGCCAGCAAAGCCTCTACATCAGCCTGCGCGGTCTCACGCCCGCGGGATGACCAGCCCTTGACAAAAATCTCAGGAGTTTCGCGCAAAGCCTTGATATCGTGCATGGTCTTAAGTCCTTAGATCAATGCGGGGGCTAAACCACCCCCTCTGAGATCAAAGCGTGCGCTTTGTCTCAGTGAGAATTCAGAGGGGGTTAAATTAAGCCTCATCCTTGCGGCGCAACTCGATCGCCCGCACACACCAGATCGAAATCTCGTACAGCAACACAATCGGCACGGCCAGCATAAGCTGCGAAATCGGATCAGGCGGGGTCACCACCGCCGCCACCACCACAATCCCCATAATCGCATAACGACGACCCGCGCGCAGCATTTCCGCCGACACCATCCCCGACAGGCCGAGCAAGGTCAGCACCACCGGCAACTGAAAACACAATCCAAACGCCAGCATCAGCGTGGTCACCAGCGCCAGATAGTCCGACACCTTAGGCATCAGTTGTACTGAAACCCCGGCATCGCCAATGATTTGCTGGCTTAAGCTAAACCACAGCACCATCGGCAAAATGATGTAATAGACCAGCGCCATGCCAATAATAAACAGCACTGGTGCGGCAATCAGGAACGGCAGAAACGCCGCCCGCTCACGCTTATAAAGCCCCGGCGCCACAAAGCGATAAACCTGATAGGCCAATACCGGAAAGCTCAGGATAATCGCACCAAATCCGGCCATCTTCATCTTGGTGAAGAAAAACTCCAGCGGCGCGGTATAGATAAGTTCCAGCTTACTATTCCCCATGGGCATGTCCTTGAGGCCCAGCAAAACCGCGACCAGGTCAAACATACCGGCGGGATGGCCGCCGGATTCTTGTTCGGCCGCCAATAGGCGACCTGCCATTGCAAACGGATGCAGCAGAAGCTTATAGATCGGCGTGGCCAGCGCAAAACAGACGATAAAGGCCACGGCAAACGCAACCACCATCCAGATCAGGCGGGTGCGCAGTTCAACCAGATGCTCCATCAGCGGCGCACGCGACGCTTCCATTTCGGCTTCGTCGGGATCAGTGTCCTGAACGACCAGTTGGCTATCGGAATTACTCACTGATCACCTTTTGGGTCACCTTTTTGGCACGGGGCTTTCTAGGTTTGGGCGCCGCATCGACAGATACGGTTTCCGCCGCGACTTTACGGGTACGGCGCGGCTTGGGCGCCGGATTTTCGGGCACATCCGCAGACGCAAGCGTCTCGACTTGCTCAGCATCAGCCGCATCGGGCGACGGCACTTCAGCGCCGTAAGTGTCACTGCTATAGGCACGCGACGGGCTATGGATGGTGTTGTCGATATCCGCCTGAACCGACTTCATCTCTGAATCGATGTCATCGATAATCGGCGACAGAGATTTGCCCGACCGCAAAGCCTCCACCTCCTTGCGCAGATCATCCAATTCGGACTGGCGGGCCATGTCCTCAAAACTGGTGCGAAATTCATCCGCCATAGCGCGCATCTTACCGACAAAGCGGCCCAGTTGGCGCAACATTTTGGGAAGGTCTTTCGGCCCGACAACGATCAGGGCCACGACGGCAATGACTATGAGCTCAGAGGCCCCAATACCGGGCAGCATTAATTCAGGCCCTCATCATACAGGCGTAAAAAACACACAACAGGCCGCCCGCACCTTAAAGCGGGGGCCTGACGGCAATACATGAACCAAGGCTTAGGCAGCCTTGTTTTCGTCTTTCTTTTCGGACGCGGCGACCGTGGTGTCCTTTGAGTCCGGCTCATCTTTCAGGCCGTCCTTGAACGCCTTGATGCCCTTGGCAGCGTCACCCATGATGCCCGACAGCTTACCCTTGCCGCCGAACAGGATCAGCGCCACAACCGCGACAATGGCGATGTGCCAGATGCTGAACGATCCCATGTTACATCTCCTTCACACGATCCGGAAAATTTTCGGATCAGACTTTACCCCATATAGTCAGTCTTTATCCTAACATCAAAGCGGAAATTGGGCCACCTGTCCTTTTCAAGGGGATCAGGGCTTGTCCTCTTCAAATTCAAAAAAGTCCTGATGGAATTCCGGTTGCTCCAGTTCTTCAATCGTCAGCGGATCTTCCGGCGCCTTTATGCCCGATGGGTCGGGCACAAAGAAATCAGCCGGCACATTAAGGTCCAGCAGCCCCGCCGCCCGCATCTCGGACGCCCCCGGCAGATCGGCCAGGCTGGGCAGGGAAAACTGTTCAAGAAACCCTTCGGTCGTGCCATAGGTCACCGGCCGTCCCGGAGAGCGCCGGCGCCCCCTCAGCTTGATCAGATTAAGCTCGTGCAGCACATCCAGCGTTCCACGCGACAGGCCAACGCCCCGAATGGTTTCGATCTCCGCCCGCGTGACCGGCTGATGGTAGGCGATGATGGCCAGGGTCTCAAGCGCCGCCTTGGACAGCTTGCGCGGTTCTTCGCGCTCCTCAACCATCAGATAGGACATATCAATAGCCGTACGAAACTGCCATTTATCCGCCACGATATCAAGCACGACCCCGCGCCCGGCGTAGTGCGCCTTGAGAGCGGCCAGAGCCTTACCGACCTCCGCCCCTTCGGGCAACCGTCGCGCCAAATCCGCCGCCGACAAGGGGCCTGCAGCGGCAAACAACAGTGCCTCAACGGCGCGTTCTGTGCCCTTGGTCACATCTTCAGGTGTCATGATAAACCTCCTGCGCAGATTGTTTTTGTCGCAGATAAAGCGGCTCAAAAACCCCAAGCTGCTGCAGCGACAAAGCCCCCTCCTTGGTTAGCTCCAGTGATGCCGCAAGGGTCGAGGCCAGATAAGAGGGGCGTTTGGGGCCATGTTCACCGACCGGCACCGGGGCTACACTCTCCAGCGTCGTCCACTGGGTCAACTCAGGCAGGATATCGCGCAGGTGATCCCGCGCCTCCTCAAGTTGGTAGGCTTCGGTGCGGCGGGTCGGATCGTAATGCCTATCGATTTCTTTGCGACGCTGGGTGACATAGGCCGTCATAAGGTCAAAAATCGACGCATCAATGCGCGATGACGGCACAATCACCAGCGCCTGCGGATCACCACGGGCAAAGACATCGCGCTTCAATTGCGGTCTGCCCTGAATAGCGTCCACGGCCTTTCTGATGGCGTTCAGCTTTTGCAGCCGAAAAGCCAGGGCGGCGGCCAGTTCCTCAGGCGGCGGTTCGTCCGTCGCCTTACGTTCGGTCTTGGGCAGAAGTAACCGCGATTTGAGATAGGCCAGCCACGACGCCATCACCAGATAATCCGCCGCCAGCGAAAACCGTAACCGACGCGCCTCCTGAATGAAGCGCAAGTACTGTTCAGCCAGAGTGGTGATCGAGATTTTCAGCAAATCGACTTTTTGCTGCCGTGCCAGCTCAAGAAGGACATGCAGTGGCCCTTCATAGCCATCCAGATCAAGCACCAGCGCATCATCGGCTTCGATATCCGGCGCATTGTCAGCCCGGCCATTGTCGAAATCCAGACGATGCTGGAAAACCTCGTTTTCCAGAGTCTGGGCCAGTATATCGTCTTTTGAAAGTTTGGGGGCCACCTTTGCCTACACGCCGCCCAGTTCGCGCATAGCCGCAAGAGACGTGTCCGCAAAGGCTTCGGTCGGATCGGTACGCCGTGGGGACGACTTATCGATACGCGACAAAGCTTGTTGAAGGCGCAGACGCGCTTCATCAATATTGACAGGCTCAATCCGTTTGTTCAGGCGCGCCCACGCGGCCTCAAACCGCTTTTGTGCAATCCCGCGCAATCGGGGGCTATGGGCGACCACGGCCTCCATCTCCTCCATCTTGCCATTACAGTGCAACATGACGTCACAGCCCGCGGCGCGCGCGGCCTTGACGCGGTCAGTCATCGTACCACTTAGGGCATTCATCGACAGATCATCCGTCAAAAGCAGGCCATCAAAGCCGATTTTTTGGCGGATCAGGCGGATCATTTTGCGGGATGTCGTCGCCGGATGTTTGCGTTCATAGGCATCATAGACAATATGCGCCGTCATCCCCAACGGCATATCGGCGTTCACCTCAAACGGCAGGAAATCAACGGCTTCCAGTTCCTGACGCGTCGCCGTCACCACCGGCAAAGCATGGTGACTGTCGGCCACAGCACGGCCATGTCCCGGCAAGTGCTTGATCACCGGCAAGACCCCACCCGCCAGCAAACCTTCGCAAGTCGCACGCCCCATGACGGCGACCGTCTCGGCGTCAAACCCATAGCCACGGTCACCCACTATATCATGCCCGCCCGGCAAAGGCACATCCAGCACCGGCGCGCAGTCAACATTGATCCCAAGCTCATAAAGATCAGCCGCCATCAGTCGGGCACTAAGGCGCACCAATTCGCGTTGCTCATATATATCATTACTGACACGGGCAAATGTACCCGCCGCCGGATAAGCCGGCCAGTGCGGCGATTTGAGGCGTTGAACCCGCCCGCCCTCCTGATCAATCAGGATCAATACATTCGGATGGCCTGCGCTGGCTTTCAGATCCGCGACAAGACGTTTTACCTGCTCCGGATTATCAATATTGCGACCGAACAGAATAAAGCCCAGTGGCCGCTCCCGCCGGAAAAACTCCGCTTCCCGATGGGTTAGCTCAAGGCCGGAACAGCCCAGTATGCACGCTTTAACCACAGCATAACCCTACCTGACAAAGCAGGACTTGCCTGCCGATTTCAGCGCGTCACAAAAGGCCTTAGCCTTGTCTTTCGAGGCAAAGCCGCTGAAGGACGTACGGTACAATGTCGTGCCGTCACGGTCCACGGTCTCTACCGATTTTTTAGTTCCAGACACAAACAGGCCGTAGCTGGAAGCCAGGGCAGCATATTGTTGATCTGCAATTTCACGTGACGCAAAGGCACCGATCTGAACCGCAGCCCCAGCCCCCGCAGTTACAGGCTTTGGTGTTTCAACTTTTGCAATGGGCGCAGGCACCTCAGCAGGGACTGCCGGAGCCGACGCAGGCGCTTCAACCGCATTACCCGGAATGGCGCCGATTTTAGCCTCTGCGGGCGGGGGAGCTTCGGACACGGTGGCCGAGGCGTCAGCACGCGCTATCGGGTCTTCGGTGCCCGGTGCAAATTTAGGCTCGGCATCCGGCGCTACCGGGTCAAGCAGATCCTCATCGGTCAGAGGGCGTGCATCTTCGATGCGATTGTCCTTATAGTTGGACAGCGACTCACCTATCTCTGCCATATCCTTTCGGCTGTTGAGGCCGGAATTATAGAACATAACCACCGCCAGCAGCAGCACCACCAGAACAATCCCGCTGGCAATCAGGGTAATCGGCGTTTGTGGACGCCCGCCATTGCCGCCTTGTCTGGCTTCATAGCTCAGATTATCCTCTGTGGGCGGTGTATATGTCCCGCGATCCTTATCAACCATAACCGTCAGACCCTGTGATCAAAAATTTCTGCCCCGGCTTTATCAAGCCGCCCAGAGACGCGCAACGATTCGCCAAAGGCTATCTGCGCCACCATGAGCGCAGGAATCATCTTAAACTGTAGGTCTATTTTGGCATCTATATGGCGAAAATCCAGAGGTGATTCGCCTCAGGGCCATGTTTTGTTCCGCAATCGCCCGCTTAGGTAAACGAAAACAACTTACGATGCTCGTCTATGGCGTACGAATCGGTCATGCCGGCAATATAATCGCATATGACCCGCGCCCTGCCGGCTTCTGTATCCTTTGAACAGACCAGTTGATACCATTCTTCCGGCAGCACGTCCTGCTCTTCCATATAGAGGTTGAACATCTGATTGAGGATGCGCTTGGCATGAGAGCGCGTGCGATTGAGGTGATGGTGTTTATACATGCGCGCAAACAGGAAAGCCCGCAACCGTGACAAACTCTCCATTACCGGAGCCGAGAATGTTACCATCTGGCGCGAGGCCAGACGTACATCCTCTGCGGAGGCAATATTATCAGCCTCAAGGCGGCTCAGGGTTTCCGTGGTGACATCATTAATCATGGTGCCGATCATGCGCCGCACGCCTTCAAGGCGCAGCATCCGGTCGTCTATATCAGGCCAGTCTTTTTCAGTCGACGCTAACGCCGGGCCAATCAGCGGCACGTCTCTGAGATCATCGATCGTAAACAATCCGGCCTTAAGTCCATCATCAACATCATGATTATTATAGGCGATATCGTCAGCGATAGCGGCGATCTGGGCTTCAATTGACGCATAAGTATCCATGCGTAAATCATAGATATCATTGAAATCCTTGACGGCCTTCCAGCTTGGCCGCGACAGAAGATGCACTGACGGGCCATTATGCTTTATGATGCCTTCAAGCGTCTCCCAGGTCAGGTTCAGTCCTTCAAAGGCCGGATAGCGATTCTCCAGCTTTGTGACGACGCGAAAGGTCTGAACATTGTGATCAAAGCCGCCCCACGGCTCCATGCACTTATGCAGTTCGTCCTCACCGGCATGACCAAACGGGGGGTGGCCCAGATCATGAGCCAGAGCCACGGTCTCTGCCAGATCCTGCTCAACATTCAGCGACAAAGCCAGTGAGCGCGCAATTTGCGCCACCTCCAGTGAATGCGTAAGACGCGTACGGAAATAATCGCCTTCGTTGGCGACAAACACCTGGGTTTTGCCTTTCAGGCGCCGGAAGGCCGTGCAGTGAATGATGCGGTCGCGGTCGCGGGCGAAGGGCGTGCGCGTGGAGCTTTCATCTTCACGATGAAGGCGGCCGCGGCTTTCACCTGCATTTTCAGCATAGGGCGACAGGGTCACGTCGATTTTATCCATATAATACAAGTCTGTTGTGAGACTATATTCGCCTAAATCCGAAACAAACACCTAAATTCAGGCTGTAATTGCCAAAATTTTTAAAGGATGGCTGAACTTCGGCGCAAATCCGACTATATAGGACCTATGAGCACTTCACATTCCATCTCCTTGTCCGCCGCCGCCGCGCGCCACATCAATACCCTGTCCGCTGAGTCCGGTCATGAAATCATGCTTCGGGTCGCGGTCGAAGGCGGCGGCTGTTCGGGTTTTCAGTACCAGCTTGATCTGGTCGATGTCTCAGAAGACGGGGATAGCATCATTAGCTATGAAGGCGCGCGTGCGCTGGTCGATGAGGTTTCAGCGCCTTTGTTAAGTGGATCCATCATTGATTATGTTGAGGAACTGGTAGGGTCGCAGTTTAAAATCCTTAATCCCAACGCCAAGTCTTCCTGTGGTTGCGGTGTTTCTTTTTCCATTTAAAAAACAGATATTTTCATGAAAATTGCGACCTGGAACGTCAACTCTGTCAATGCGCGGCTTGAAGTCATCATCAACTGGTTTCGTGACGAACGCCCGGATGTCTGCTCGCTTCAGGAACTAAAGTGTATCGACGAAAAATTTCCCTATGAGGCCTTTGAATCGCTGGGCTACAACATCGTCGTTCACGGCCAGAAGACCTATAATGGCGTCGCTATTCTGTCGAAATTTCCGCTTTCCGACATTACCAAAGGCCTGAAAGGCGAGGACGAAGACGAACAATCCCGCTACCTCGAAGCCGTGGTTGATGCCCCGACACCTTTTCGGGTGACCTCTATATATCTGCCTAACGGCAATCCGCTGGGGACCGAAAAATATAGCTATAAGCTACGCTGGATTGACAGGCTTTATGCCCGCGCCACTGAACTTTTACAGTTCGAAGAGGCTACGATTTTATCCGGCGATTTCAACATCATACCAGAACCAATTGACTGTTACAATCCGGCGGTGTGGATGGACGACGCGTTGTTTCAACCGCAGGTGCGAGCTGCATTTCGTAAGTTTAAAAATCTGGGCTATACGGATGCGTTCGATGTTCTGCCCCCGGCTGATAACCGCTATACTTTCTGGGATTATCAGGCCGGCGCCTGGCAAAAGAACGAAGGCATCCGCATCGACCACCACCTCTTGTCGCCGCAAGCCGCCGACAAACTATCCGGCTTTACCATCCATAAGGCGACGCGCGGCATAGCCACCGATAACGCCAAAGCTTCAGACCACGTGCCGGTCAGCGTTGAATTTGCACCCTGACTTAGCCTAAGCTGATCCTGAAAGGCTGATTCCACCTATGGATGAGACACTGCGGGTCATGTTGTGGTTTTTGGTGGGCGGCCTTGGCCTGCTCATCCTCTCGTCAGTCGTATTGTGGTGGTTTGAGTCCAGCCGCCGCCTGACGCGCGGATTATTGCGCGCACTGGGCAAACCGGCAGATGCCATAATCTATGACCTTGATGGGCAAAAGGCCGCAGGCCTTGATTTTACGGCGGGCGATGTCGCCGTTTTATGGGAACATGGTCGTCAAGGACTGGTGTTCAGCTTTGATGAGATCGATGGTGCCGAGCTGATTGTCGACGAAAAAATCGTGGCCCGCACCCAAAAAGGCGAAACCCGCCGGGTGATGGATGAGACCTACCCTAATGCGGGTCAGGTCACGCTAAGGCTAATGTTTGACGATGTTGAGACGCCTGAGTTCGAAGTCGAATTGTTTGGAAAGCTTACTCAGAACCCGGTGCACCCAAAAACCGCCGCCGATGCCGTGCGCCTGGGGCGTAAATGGCTGTCGCATGTTGATGCTGTGATTAAACGCCCGCCCAGCGTCAGGTCTCGCCCTTCAGGCGAAGATCATGACCTTGATGACACGCCGGACGAATAAAGCCGTCTAAATTCAACAAAGACTTTAACTGCCCCCTTACCCGCTGATATAATTCATGGTTAATATGCGCACATTCAGCGGGGTGGACTGATTGGAACGGTTTTTACCGACATTGATAATTCTATCGGCGGCAGGCATTGCGATTCTGCTGATCCTTTATCGTGTCTGGAACTCACGCGTTGAGCAGCCTAAAAAGCTTGAGGACGAACTCAATGAAGCGCTGGACGGCACCCGCCCCGACGTTCAGGCGCTTGAACCCGTCAGGCGGGCCGCCTGCGCCATAGCCTATAACCTCAATCGTGTGGTGATTGTGCGGGAGTTCGGAAAGATTCCGACGCGCATCTATCCCATGCGCGAATTGATGGGCATTGAAATCTTCGTAGATTCAAAGGTCGTGGCCCGGGTTTTACGCTCCGGCCCGCATAAAATGCTGGATGATATTGCCCCACAGGTTAATCGCGTCACCATGCGGCTTATCTTCGACGATCCCGCGCGACCTGATTTCGAGCTGGTGCTCTGGGATCCGAACGACAGCCTCACCGCACGCGCCGAAGGCCCCCGTGGGGCTATGGAAACGGCCCGGCGCTGGTTTTATCATGTCGAAGCCGTCATTCGCCGCCCGAAGGATGAGTTAGAGGTGAAGGCCAAAGAGGCCGCGCCGCCCGAATCTCCGGCACCGACACCGCCCTCCACGCCAACACCACCGAACACGCATAAACCGTTCCCGCCCCCTGGGGAATCAGTGGTAGCCCCGCCTGCAAAGCCGGTCGCCCCAAAAGACACGTCTGATGTACTTGATGCGCCCATCATTCCCTACCTTGACCTGAGACCCTGACGGAAAATACAACTGTCGCCACGCTGTTGCGGCCTTGTAAGGGCCAGAGCCGTCATGATAGTCATGAAGGGTTGTGAACGGAGATCGCTATGTGGACCCTTGCGCTGGCCTGCGCTTTCTTCCTGTGTATCCACCTGATGATTTCCGGAACGGTGTTGAAACTTCAGATCATTGGCGCGATTGGCCCCACCGCCTATTACATCTTGTTTTCGCTGTTTTCGCTGGCAGGGTTGATATGGATGATGCACGCCTATGCCATAGCTATGGTGGATCCGCTTAATCTACGGGTATGGCAAGCCCCTGTTTTATTGAAAGCCCTGGCGTTTGTAACCAACTTCGTCGCGTTTCAGTTGGTGATTATCGGCTTTTTAAATCGCAGCCCGACGGGCATGGGCGCTTTGAAACACCTGAGTGACAAACCGGTATACGGCATTATCCGCGTATCCCGTCATCCGATTTTGTCAGGTATCGGCTTATGGGCCCTGACGCACATGGCCTGCAATGGCAATCTGGCGGCCTGGATATTTTTCGGGTCGCTGTTTGCCCTGTGCGCACTGGGGGCGAACAGCATTGATAACAAGCGGTTGGTACTGATGGGTGACACCTATCGCTCTATTAAAAAGCGCACTTCGATTGTGCCATTTGTCGCTATCCTGACAGGCCGCACCCCGTTCGTGCCGGCTGAGATCGGAATGGTCAAATTCCTGTTTGCATCGTCCATATATTTCGTAGTTCTGGTGTTCCACGAATTTATGTTCGGCCTCTCGGCGGTATGATTTTTACGCGCAACTTATCCAAAAACCGCTTCACACTTTTTGGATTGCGCTTACCCCAATTCCTGAGAGCGCTTGAACGCCGCTTCAACGGTCGCCTTAATCAGGTCATCAAGCCCGCCGTCAGCACACAGCACTTTCAAACCAGCTTCGGTTGTACCGCCGGGTGAGGCGACTTTACGGATCAGGTCATCAGGTTCTTCACCCGTTTCATCCAGCAAACGCGCGGCGCTGATCAATGTGGCCCGAGCCAGAGTTCGGGCATCGGCAGGCGTCAGGTTCACACTTAATGCGGCTTTTTCCAGCGACCGCGCAAAAGCATAGACATAGGCGGGCCCCGAACCGGACACGGCCGTTGCCGCGTCGATTAGCCCCTCATCACTCAAGGTCGCCGTAGCCGCAATGGGTTCAAATACAAACCGTGCCGCTTCAAGTGCTGACGCATCGGCGGCATATATGCTGGCCACGCCCTTGCCCGTGGCGACACCGGTCGTCGGCATAACCCGCGCGACCTTAACGGGCGCAAATACCTCGGCCAGATCCTTGGTGCGCACCCCGGCCATGACCGAAATCAGCACAGCCTCAGGATCAAGCTTGCCGGCCAACATCTTCGCCATATCGCGCCAGCTTTGCGGCTTGACGGCCACGATAATGGTCTTGGCCCGCGCCCACACTTCGGGTGTTGGATTTAACTGCGCGCCATCGGCACCATAACTTTGCGCTTCGCCCTGCGGCTTGAGGTCAAGGATCATCACATCGGACGGCGATATGTGCCCCGAACGGCGGAAACCTTTCAGGATAGATGACCCCAGCGCGCCTGCGCCGACCAGAAGAATGGGGGTGACAGACATATTGTACTCTTTTGCTTACGCTTCGCCGACCGTTTCAAACAGGCAGGCCTCTAACGCGGCCATCGGTGAGCGCGCGCCTTTGAGATAAAAATCAAACGCCGGGAAAAACCGGTCAACGGCGTCAGCCGCCGAATTGATCATATGCGCGGTCTGCACGGCCGAGGGTTTATCCAGCGTTGTGAACGCCAGGGTATGACGAAACACGATATCATTGACCGGCTCAGCATCATCCATCCCCGGCTCGCGGTAGATTTCAAAATGCCCGAACCAGACCCGCTGATTAACCAACGACAACAGTTCATAAAGCCCGGTCACATGCTCAGGCTTAAAGCCGATATCCAGACCGCAGCACAGTTGCAGGCACTCACCTTCGGGGCGCCAGACAAACCACATGTCATAGCTTTTCCAGTCGCCGGACAGCATGAAGGTCAGTTCACCGTCTTTGGTGCGTTCAAAATTCAACCCCTCATCAGTGAGGATGGTTTCCACCATCTCCAGCGGGTCAAGGCTGAAATCGCTGTCAAAAGCCAGAGGCTGATCCATAATATTGTCTTTATCTCTATATTGCCGTCGCTTAGCGTAGTCTGACCTGAATGGGCCGGATATATACGCCGCCTAGCCGGCTTCGTCTTTTTTGGCCGCAGGCTTTTTGGCAGCCTTAAGCGTTGCCAGTTCGGCGCGCAGTTCCGCGACCTGAGCGGCCAGGGCTTCGTATTCATCACGGCGCACCAGATCCATGTCGGCCACCCATTTGTCGGCCTGAGCCCTGAACGCGGACTTGGCTTCTTCGCCCGCCGCCTGTGCCAAAGACATGGCATTGGTGGTCATTTTGGCAAATTCATCCATGAAGGGATTTTTGGTTTGCATAGCCGTCTCCTCAAGGGGGGGTACAACAGGGTCAGACGCCATATAGTACACTTTCACAAACATTTTTCATGATTCTTCATTTAAGCGCGACGATTCGATGCGATCTTGCTAAACGGACTTTTGGATATGTCACGAAAGCGCGCCCCTGCATGAGCCCTGTGCCTTTAGTTTTACCCGATTTCGATCCCGTACTTTTGCAGATCGGCCCCGTTGCCATCAGATGGTATGCGCTGGCCTATGTCGGCGGGGTACTGTTTGGCTGGATGTATGCCGCCAGATTATTGAAGAAAGAGGTGTTGTGGCCCCATGACCGCGCCCCGATCACGCGCGAGCAACTCGAAGACCTGATCCTGTGGCTGTTTTTGGGTATCATTCTGGGCGGGCGGATCGGATACATCCTGTTTTATGATCTGGGGCCGGTGCTGGCGAACCCCATTCAGGCGCTCAAGGTCTGGGAAGGCGGCATGTCCTTCCACGGCGGCATAACCGGCGTGGCGATCGCGGGCATATTGTTTGCCCGCAAATATAAGGTCAGTCCCTATAGCCTCGGCGATCTTCTGGCCTGTGCGGCACCCATTGGGCTGTTTCTGGGCCGGGTGGCCAATTTCATCAATGCCGAGCTATGGGGCCGCACCACAGATGCACCTTGGGGCATGGTGTTTTGTAATAAACATGTGCTTGCGGCCTATGGGTATTGTCCCGCAGGCCCCCTGCCGCGCCACCCGTCGCAGCTTTATGAGGCCGTGCTGGAAGGGCTGGTGCTCTTCGCTGTCGCGTATGTTCTGGCGCATATCTATAAGCAACTGAAGCGCCCCGGCCTGATCATGGGCGTGTTTGTGGCGGGTTACGGTATTTTCCGCACCATAGTTGAAATGTTCCGCGAACCGGATGAGCAAATGCTGCCGTTTTTCAAGAACGTCATCACCATGGGTCAGAGCCTGTCGCTGATCATGGTTATCATCGGGGGCTGGCTGATCTGGCGCGCCTTGTCGGGGAAAACCCAAAACACCCCGCAGAATAGTTCAGAGGATAAAGCCGCCTGATGTCGCTGAAAGACCGGCTGAAGCGGGATATTGCTCAGGACGGGCCGATGACGGTCGCCGACTATATGTGGCGCTGCCTGCTTGACCCAAAGGATGGCTATTACACGACCCGTCCGGCTTTGGGCGAAGACGGTGATTTTATCACGGCCCCAATGATATCGCAGATATTTGGCGAACTGATCGGCCTGTGGTGCGTTCAGGTCTGGCAGGATTTAGGGTCGCCTGAGCGGTTCACTCTGGTCGAAATCGGCCCCGGCGACGGCACCTTGATCAGCGATATTGTGCGGGCCGGACGGGTGGTGCCTGAATTTCTGGCCGCGGCAAATATTGTGCTGGTTGAGCCGTCTCTGCCGTTGCGCGCCTTACAATCCACCAAAGCGCCTCATGCGACGCATATAAATGATATAGCCGACATACCCGTCGATGCCCCTCTCATTATAACTGCCAATGAGGTTCTGGATTGTCTGCCCGCACGTCAGTTTATCCGGCGTGACGGCATATGGCTTGAGCGGCGCGTGGGTCTTGATGACAATGGCGAACTGATTTTTGGTTTGAGCGACGCGCCGTCTGATTTTATCCCGCCACAAGATGCCGAAGACGCAGAAATTTACGAAATCTCTCCCGCCCAAAGGCTGATGGCGCAAATTCTGGCGGATAAGCTGAAAGTATCGACGGGCGCCGCCCTGCTGATCGACTATGGCCGCGATATGCCGGGTTCAGGTGATACCTTGCAGGCCCTTTACCGCCATCAGAAATTCGGTCCACTGGATGCACCGGGTGAGCATGACCTGACAGTGTGGGCCGATTTCTCGTCCGTTGCTGCCACCGCCCGCGCCACAGGCGTCACTGTCAGTGAAATCACGTCTCAATCAGCCTTCCTTCAACGGCTTGGCATCGTCGCGCGCCTTGAGGCTTTAAGTGCTAAAAACCCCAGTCGCGCGGACATGTTGTCGCGTCAGGTTGAACGCCTGATCGCGGCAGAGCAGATGGGCGAACTATTCAAGGTGCTGGGTTTAAGCTTTCCTCAAAACCTTGCCCTGCCAGCGCTTGAACCAGCCTTATTGAAAGCCTAAACTGATCTTATGACATCTATCCCGCCCCGTATGCTTCACCCTCTGCTTGACCTGCCCGGCATTCAGCACGGTTTTTTCACCCGTCTGGGCGGGGTGTCACAAGCTCCCTACGACAGCCTCAATATCGGCTTAGGCTCCAGTGACGACCAAGCCTCCGTGCGTGAAAACCGCCGTCGTGTCGCCGCCAGTTTTGACCGCGATGAGAACCACCTCCTGACGTGTTATCAGGTGCATTCAGCCATCGCCCTGACGATCAATATGCCGTTCCTGCACGATGCTCGGCCCGAAGCCGACGGACTGGTCACCGGCAAGGCCGGACTGGTGTTAGGAGCGTTATCGGCGGATTGCGCGCCGCTATTATTTGCCGACCCGATCAACCGGGTCGTGGCCTCGGCCCATGCCGGCTGGAAAGGCGCGCTCGGTGGCATTATCGAGGCGACGCTTAACGCCATGCTGACTCAAGGCGCAGATCTGCGCCATATCCGCTGCGTGGTGGGGCCATGTATTCAGCAGGCGTCCTATGAGGTCAGCGCCGATTATGAAGCCACTTTTGCAGAAACCGATCCCGACAGCCCCGCCTTCTTTATCCCGGGTGCCAGCCCTGACAAACGCTTTTTCGATTTACCGGGTTACTGCCTGATGCGGCTTAAGCGTTTTGGAGTCACCATGACCGCCTCGACCGACCATGACACCTGCGCGCAAGGAGAATTGTTCTTTTCAAACCGTCGCGCCTTTAAGACCGGTGAAAGCGACTATGGCCGGTTAATTTCAGCCATCATGCTAAGGCCGGAATAGTCTGAAACGACGCAACCCTGCCACGCCTTCCACAAAATTACATATTTACGACGAATCTCCTTGTCCCTGTGGTTTCTCCTGCTAAAAGCCGCATAAATTCTTGTGCCTTTAAGCGCACATCCTTCGGTTTGCTCCAACCAAATTTTTAAGTTGTGCTAACGCTTCGCTCCTTGAGCACAAAGGCCCCATCATGAAACTCCTCTCCGCCAATTCCAACCGCAGCCTGTCTCAGAACATCGGCACCTATCTCGATATGCCGCTGACCAAGGCGCGGGTTCAACGATTTGCGGACAACGAAATCTTCGTCACGATCGACGAAAATGTGCGCGGCGAAGACGTGTTTGTCATTCAGTCGACCAGCTTTCCGGCCAATGACAATCTGATGGAGCTTCTGATCTGCATTGACGCCCTCACCCGCGCCTCGGCCAAGCGCATCACAGCGGTCATCCCCTATTTCGGTTACGCCCGTCAGGACCGCAAGGTCGGCGGCCGCACCCCAATCTCTGCCAAGCTGGTCGCCAATCTGATCACCCGCGCCGGTGCCCACCGCGTGTTGACGATGGATTTGCACGCCGGTCAGATTCAGGGCTTTTTCGACATCCCGACCGACAATCTGGTGGCTATTCCGTTCATGGCTCGCGACATCAAGGATCACTACCCCAATGCGGCAGAAATCATGATCGTGTCGCCTGACGTCGGCGGCGTGGTTCGTGCCCGCGCTTTGGCCGACCGTCTGGGTGGAGACCTCGCGATCGTCGATAAACGCCGCCCGCGTGCCGGTGAATCCGAAGTCATGAACATCATCGGTGAGGTCGAAGGTCGCGACTGTATCCTGTTTGACGATATTGTTGACTCTGGCGGCACGCTGGTGAACGCCGCCAAGGCTCTGGTGGAACAAGGCGCTAAGTCGGTCTCGGCCTATATCAGCCACGGCGTCCTGTCGGGCGAAGCGCTCAACCGCGTCGATAAATCGGTGCTGAAGGAACTGGTGATCACCGACTCTATCGAAGTCCCGGAAGTTATCCGCAATCACCCGAAAATCCGTATTGTCGGTGTGGCCCCGCTGATTGGTGAAGCCATCCGCCGGATCGCCAACGAAGAATCCGTCTCGAAACTCTTCGACTGATTTTCAACGGTTCGGATAGTTCCGAAATCACAATTCTCCCCTGCCTTGCAACGGGTCATAATTTCGGCGCTTTTTTTGCCTGATGTAATAAATCGGCAAGGAAATAGGCTATACAGTCGCGGAAAATTGCGCACAGTGAAAACGCCTTGCGGCATCCGCACAGGCGCCACCAGTTGCGCATATCCACCGCGCCTGATGTATTTTACGGGGAGTTGTTATGAAGTCGGTTGTTTATAAAGGCGTATTGGTGTCGATGTTCGCGCTGGCTCTGGCCAGTTGCGCCACGGAAGCGCCACCTCCCCCACCACCTCCGCCGCCAGCCCCAGCCGGCCCGCCGGTTGCCTTGTCTCCGGTCGTATCGGATGCCGCATCTGTCTACATAGATTACGTAAAAACCGCGCGCGAAATGACCCCTGATTTCGCCACCGCCGAAGCCATCCAGACCAAGCTACAGCAGGGTGCGGCCTATGAGCCCAAACAACTAGCCAGAGGCGCGGTTGCCTATGCCGCCATCGTCGCCATGCAGGAGCCCAGCTTCCGCTCAGAACTGCGAGCCTATGCTGCCAATCCGGAAACGCGCGCGCAAATCATCAATAATCTGCTAAGCAATCCAGCATCCGCCGCTAATATTCCCGGCGCCAATATCGCGGCCCGCCGTGTGATACTGGCGCTATCCAGCCACGGTGAAGGCGTTTATAAGGCAGGCGCCCGCGTCAAACAGGCTGCCTACGACATTCAGAAACAACACTGGTCACGTGAGTTCATTAAAACCCGCGATGTGCGCTTATCGCAAGCCAAGCTGAATTCTACCACGTCGCATCCCGTTGTCGCCGACAAATCAAACCAGCTTCTGGTCGCCGCCCTGACGGGCCAGGGCCTTGTGACACAAGCCACATCCGCCGCCTATTCGACTGATCAGGCAGCGACCATTGCCGCAACCTCTACGGGGCAGGGGGACCCTATTGTGGCACAAAAATTAACGGCTCAGGACTTGCAACCGGGCGTCACCCTGCCCGCTAACATGTTTGATGCCCCCTATACCGCCACGGTCAACCGCGGGTTAGCGATCGCAGCCCTTGCCATTTTGGGTGAAGGCGGCGGCGCCAACGAAGCCAACATCTCTATGCTGCTGGATGAGCGGGACGGTCCGGGCTGCCTGAACATGGCCAAGCTCAACCTTTACCAGTGCCTGGCCGTTGCCAAGCCGCACTTTGAAGACGTCTTCTGCATCGGTCAGCACATTCTTATGGATACAGGTCAGTGCATCGGCCAGATTTCATCGAACGCGCTTGATCTGGCCCCGCAACGGGTGGTCGATCGTAACGCTGACGGCACTGAAAAGCTGAAATATGCCAACGCCAAGCCCTATATAAAGCCGGCTCCGGCCAAGAAGGCCCCGGTGAAAAAGACGACGGCGAAAAAGAAAGCCGCCTGATCGATTCTTATCGGGTTTATTCTATTGGGGCCTGAAGAGCATTTGATGTTTTTCAGGCCTTTTTACTGTATAGACGGCTGAAAAAGGCGTCATATGACGCCGAAAATTGCATTTTTTGCCCGGCTTGACGGTTGCGTATTCAGGACAATGCGTGTATCAACCGGCCTCTTTGGAATTTCGGGTATTCACCCACGCCGCAGGCTTACGCTGTGTCCGGCGCATTTTGTTTGAGGAAGTGGCTTATGGCCGAGATCGTTTTAGACGTTGAAGTTCGTGAGCGCACCGGCACCGGTGGCGCCCGTGCTGCCCGCAATGCCGGTAAACTGCCTGGCGTTCTTTATGGTGGCGATAAGGCTCCTGTGCCGATCGCTGTTAGCCTGAATGAATTCAAGAAGGCGCTTTACACCGGCAAGCTGGCGGGTCACCTCGTCACGCTTAAGCATGGTTCTGAGACCCAGAAAGTTATCGCCAAGGCGATCGATTTCCATCCGGTCACTGACGTTCCGGTACACTTCGACCTTTACCGCGTCGATGAGCACCAAAAGATCAAGATCAACGTCGTGGCTCACTTCATCAACCACGAACTGTCGCCCGGCCTGAAAAAGGGCGGAACGCTCAACGTTGTGCGTCACGAAGTCGAACTGTGGGCTCCGGCTGACCACATCCCGGAAGATCTGGTGTTCGACCTGACCGGCCTTGAAATCGGCGACACCGTGCGTATTTCTGCAGCCAAGCTGCCGTCAGACGTTGCCCCTACTGTTGACCGTGATTTCGTGATCGCGACCGTTGCGGCCACCGGCGGCATGGGTGCTGATGCAGAGGCCACCGAAGCTTAAAGTTTAGCGACTTTAGCATTGAAATTGATTGAGGCCTTGTTCTAGCTTAAGAACAAGGCCTTATTCTTTGGGAGATGTCTGTGTTCCTGCTGGTCGGCCTCGGAAATCCGGGCGATAAATACGAAAAAAACCGCCATAATATCGGCTTCATGTTTATCGACGCTCTGACAGGTGGCGGCGGATTTGGGCCTGAAAAAAAACGGTTTCTATCCCTGTCCTCCGAAGGCCAGATCGAGACGGCGGCTGGTCTCAAAAAAGTGCTGTGCCTTAAGCCGCAGACCTACATGAACCTGTCCGGCAATGCGGCCCTCGAAGCGGCCTCATTCTATAAGATCAAGCCAGAGCATATTATCGTGTTTCACGATGAACTGGATCTGGCGCCCGGACGGTTCCGCATGAAGCTGGGCGGCGGCCATGCCGGTCACAACGGCCTGCGGTCGATCATGGGGCATCTGGGGCCTAATTTCGTGCGCGCCCGCATGGGCATCGGCCATCCCGGCGACAAGTCTATGGTGCATAATTGGGTACTATCCGATTTCGGTAAATCGGATATGGCGTGGGTTGATGATCTCAACCGCGCCTGCGTCAAGTCCCTGCCGCTATTACTTGGCGACGCGCACGGCAAACCCGATAATGACCGCTACCAGAACGAGGTCATGCGACTGGCGCCTGCACCTAAGTTCAGCCCGCGTCAGGTCGGCGCGGCCGAGGCAGGATAACTGCCCATGAAAATCGTCCTGGCCACTCACGGAAGCTTGGGCGATCTTCACCCGTTTATGGCGCTTGGGCTGGCGCTCAAGTCACTGGGCGCAGAGGTCATACTGGCTTCCCATCCCGACTATCGTCAAAAGGTCGAGGCTGCGGGCCTTACCTTTCATGATTATGGCGCCAGCCGTGAAACCTATACCCGCGATCTGCGCATGGCCCCCGAAGCCATCATTCACCGCCTGACTCGCGACCACGGTTTTATGATCAAACGCCTGATCGCGCCCTATCTTGAAACCTCTGTGGATCACCTGAGGCCCCTGATAACTGATGCCGATATGGTTGTCGGTTCATCCTTTGCCTACGGGGCACATATAGCCGCTCAACTTGAACAAAAACCGTTCACAGTCATAGCCTTACAGCCAACGGTTATGATGTCGGCTTACGATCCGCCCAAGGTCAAAAAAGCTCCGTTTATCTTCAACCCTACCCATGACTGGCAGCGCCATTACAACCGCTTGATCATTCGCGCCGGCGAAGCCTTCATGGCCTCCACACAATCCAGCATAAGGCGCATCTATAAAAAATTTGGCCTTGAACCCCACATAAGTCTGGGGGGAATTTTATCCGACCATCAGACTCTGGCGCTTTATGACCCTCTGATAGGTAAGGTCGAGCCTGACTTTCCGCCCAACACCCACATCTGCGGTTTTCCATTTTACGATAGTGAAGATGGGCATGCCCCACAATTATCACCTGAACTGACAGCTTTCTTGAGTAATGGCCCTGCCCCGCTCGTCTTTGGTCTGGGCAGTGCTGTTGTGACGGGCGGTGGAGCCTTCTATCGTAACGCTATAAAGGTCACGCGCCATCTTAACACCCGTGCCGTGCTGCTGGTCGGTGAGGGTAGTCCGCTATTGAGGGAAGACCACGGCCCGGACATACTGGCTATTGCCTATGCCCCACATTCTCTATTGTTTCCGCGGTGCCGTGCCATCATTCACCACGGCGGCATAGGCTCTACGGCTCAGGCCCTGCGCTCTGGCCGCCCGCAGCTTGTGGTACCGGTGTTTGCCGATCAGTTCGATAATGCGCGGCGCGTCGTCCGGTTGGGCGCAGGCAGACACCTCAACTACGATCAATGGACCTTACCAAAAGCCATCACCGCCCTGACGCCCGTACTGGATGACCCCGACATCACCATCCATGCTCAGGAAGCCAGACTGTCCTTAACCCGCCACGATGGTGCTGCCACGGCAGCCGCCCTTATTCTTAACCCTAGAAATACCGATTGGCCTTGAACCAGACATTCCCGTCACGATCATAAAGACTGTTGAACCGACGCAACAATCCCATGCCCATAACGGCATCAGCACCCGCCATATCTGGGTCATCGCTTAGCGACGGATCCGAAAAGGTCACGGGACAGGGATCAATCCGGGACGCCCCGATGTCAAAACCACTTACGCCTGTAAAGCGGGTCTTCACAAAATGCTGCGGGTCGCTGTAAGCCAGACGATCCTCGGCCTTGGGGAAGGCGTCCCAAAGATTGCGCGCCCGTACTGTTTGCGGCGGCAGCCACAGGCCATAGGCCGTGCCGGTCTGCATCAGGCACTGCGTATCCTTGCCCATCAGTTTTGCCGCCACAATCAACCGCCCGTCAGGTGCCTTTGTCACGGCCATACGCTCAAAACCGCCCGTATCCTCATCACCGCTTTTAAAGAAAACCAGACTGTTAGTGTCGAAATCCAGTAAGGACGGATAAAGCCGAAGAAAATCCAGCCCAAGCACGGCACCACTCTTGGGGTTACTGGCGACCTTAAAACGCAACCCCTCCAGTGACAGGCCCTGAATGGAAAGCGGCGCACCCTGATAATAGCCATCCGTCGCCGATAACCCAAGCCGTGCAGCCAATGCCTCACCGATTGAACTCTGGGCACCCGTATCCAGTCTGGCGATTGCCGGCAGCCCGTCCTTACCCGTCAGTCGAAACAATATCTGACGGCTGCTGGTGTAGTCAAAGCCCAGCACGGGTTTATCTGCCGATGTTTCAGGCCGAACCTCAGAAGTTACGGCCAAACGCGCAGGCGGCGCCATAGCCATCAGGTTCTGATTACGCTTGATGTAGACCGCCTTCTGCGGCGTAAACGCCACCGTGAAAGCTCTGAGGAATGGCGCGCCCACAAGGCCGTGAAAATGGTCTTTGGATTGAATCGTGTCCTTTTCCGAGGGATCAACCAATGCGGCGGCCACTTCCGGCACCCATACCCCGCCAATCTGCACATCCTTAATACTGACCAGCCGCCCCTTAAGCTTACGGCCATTGGCGCCGGTCATCTCGGCCTCACGATAAACCGGATACTTGTCCCATAGCTTATGCCGCCTGACGATATCGCCAAAGACCATCATCGGGCCCGTCGCCCCGGTATCAAGCGCAAGATTCAGCGCAACGTCCGGCAGTTTGATCTGCACATAGACCTTTTCCACGCCCCCCTGATATTCGGATCTGTAGATGCCATTCAGTTTGCCAAACCCCGTCAGATCCATAGGCGCGCCGACATAGTAGCGGATTTCCCTGGCTTCGTAGTCAAGTTGGCAAGGCAATTGGGTGAGTATATTGGCCGACAGCAGGCCGTCATATTCGCGGTCTTTGAAGGCATCCGATCCGGCAAACCGCCAGTTTTCCACCCGCAGCGTCCCGCCAAGGACAATCTCTCCCGCCGCATAGGCCTTATGGATATCGGTTCCCTTAATGCTGCCGGTCGCCGCCTTGCCATCCACGCGAAGGCCCAACTGCCGCGCCAGATCCTCACGGATCATGCTGACCGATGCCCCCGTATCGAGCATAAACGTAAAGGGCCCCTGCTTATTGATCTTGAGTTGTACCAACGGCAGCCCGCCTTTGGATAAGGTAATGGGCACCCGAACCACCTGCCCGTCAGCGGCATAAACACCGCCCGCAAAGCCCATACCCGCGGTCGCCGTAGCGCCCGTCATAAACTGACGTTTCGTGATCATAATTCCCCCTGCCGATCATTTTCGATCCTTTACCACTGGCTACCACACCCTTTTTGCGGCGTCACATTGATTTTACAACTTCGTGCCCCACAGGGTGCGGGCACTTTAAATCTGGCCTTAGCCGTGGTTCCATGATAGCGGAACGGCCAATTTACAGTTTCCCATAGTCACGGATTCCCATGGCCCTCAAAGTCGCTATCGTCGGTCTGCCCAACGTCGGCAAATCAACCCTGTTCAATGCCCTGACCCAGACCGCTTCGGCACAGGCTGCCAACTATCCGTTCTGCACCATTGAGCCGAATACCGGCGATGTCGCCGTACCTGAACCGCGCCTTGAGGTGCTGGCCAGGATCATGGGCTCCAAGGAAATCATTCCGGCGCGCATCAATTTTGTGGATATCGCGGGCCTCGTGCGCGGGGCATCCAAGGGCGAAGGCCTAGGCAACCAGTTTCTGGCCAATATCCGCGACTGTGATGCGATTGCCTTTGTGGCGCGCTGCTTCGTCGATACAGATATCACCCATGTCGAAGGCCGCATCGACCCGATCAGCGATCTGGAAATTATCGAAACCGAGCTGATGCTGGCCGATCTGGAATCCCTTGAAAAACGTCTGCCCAACCTTGAAAAGCGCGCCAAAACCGGCGGTGATAAGGATGCGGCCATCACGGTTGGTCTGATCAATGCCGCTCTGGCCGAACTGCGTGATGGCCGCCCTGCCCGCATCGCCTATGAAAAGGGCAAGGTCTCTAAAGAAGATCAAAAGGCCTGGGACATGTTGCAATTGCTGACGTCAAAGCCCGCGCTTTATGTCTGCAATGTCGATGAAGGTTCAGCCGACAAAGGCAACGACCTATCCGAGCAAGTCGCCACCCGCGCCAAGGCCGACCACGCCAATTCGGTCGTGATCTCCGCCCAGATCGAGTCGGAAATAGCCTTGCTCGACGCCGAAGAACGCGCCGAATTCCTTGAAACGCTTGGTCTCGAAGAACCGGGCCTGAACCGTTTGATCCGGGAAGCCTACACACTTTTGGGTCTGCAATCCTATTTCACGGTCGGCCCCAAGGAAGCCCGCGCCTGGACCATCCATGTCGGCGATACCGCCCCGCAAGCCGCCGGTGTGATCCACACCGACTTCGAGAAGGGCTTTATCCGTGCCGAAACCATGGCCTATGACGACTATGTCAAGTTCAATGGCGAAGCCGGCTGCAAGGAAAACGGCAAGTTCCGTCAGGAAGGCAAGGAATATCTGGTCAAGGACGGCGATATCCTGAACTTCCGGTTCAACGTTTAACGGATAAGACTAAATTCAATCTCCGTCGTAATTTCGATCCGGTCGCCCACGACATCTTTGGGCGGTTTCGGGAACGGCTGGGCGCGCTCAAGCACCGCCAATGATTCCTGATCGAAGGCCGCGATGCCGGATGATTTGACGATACGGCTGGCGAGCAATCGCCCGCTGCGGTCAATAGCAAAGCTAATAGTGACCACACCTTGCTGGCGCAGGCGTTTCGCGCCGCGCGGATAAACCTTGTGACTCTCAACATAGGCCCTCACCCGCGCCAGATAGGCGTTGGTATGATTGCGCGATGTGTTGGACATTGCAGCCGGTTGAGCCACAGGACTGGCCGCGCGGGCCGTCGCTTCGGAGACCGGTGCCGCATTTTGCGCGGCGGCCGAAGAGGATGTCTGAAGTTTTGACGGCGCCTCCTGAGCTATGGACTGATTTTGAGACGTTAAAGGCTCACTGGGGGCGCGGGTTACCGGTTCAAGCGGTGATGGCTTTACAGGCAGCGGTTTTACGGCCTCAAGCTCATGGTTTTCAGACGGCTTATTGTCTTGCTGAGTATCTGGCTGAGTGTCCGATTGGGGCAGATCAGGGGGCGAAGGTGCATTTTGCGCCTCCGAAGACGGCCCCACCATAGTCACCATCATGGCCGCCTCCTCGAACACCACCGGATGCGGTTCAGGGGCTATAAACATGACCATAGCGAGGAAGCCTCCGTTCACCAGAACGGAGGCTCCGACGGCCAGAACGTGAGTTCTTATCGACGCAGACATTGAGGATTAGAATGTCTTGCCGACGCTGAGTTTCACCGTTCTGCCTTCCGCGGGCAGGGAGGATAGATGCCTGCGGAAATATTCATCACCGACATTATCGACGCTTAAGCGCACATCCACATCGCGCAGAACCGTTTCACCCTGCGGCTTCCAGACGGCATAGAGGCTATGGATGTTATAGTCATCGGTCGTACTCGTCACAGCCCCCGTGGTGACATTGTACTTATGAGCCTCTTTGGCAAATTCACCGCGCCAACCCAGGGTCAGGTTCCACGATGGAATGACATAACCCGCGTTAAGGGTCAGCTCATCAGCCGGGATCGTATTGAGGGGAATAGCCTTTGCCCCACTGCGATCATCACCATCCACCAGCGACAGAGCCGCACGGGTGAAGAAGCTGCGGGTGGCATATTCAGCCTCAAGCTCAACACCTTCAAAACGCGCCTTACCAAAGTTTCGGAAGTAAGGTGACCCGGTTGTGCCGCGTGCAATCAGATTGTCGACATCGTTGCGGAATACCGTCAACTTGGCGTGGAATTTGTCACGATCGGCAAAGAGGCTGTCAAAAGCCAAAGCGCCGCCGACTTCGATATTGTCAGACTCTTCGTTTTTTAGCGTCAGGTTAGCCGGTTGAGCCGTCGTAGCCGAATAGACCTCATCCAGCACCGGCATCCGCACGGTGCGCGACACCGACCCGAACAGGTTGAAATTGTCGTTCAGGCTATAGAGCACCGCGATCTTCGGTGACACGCCCGTATCCTTAACTGTGTCAGGCTTCGTGCCTGTGGCAATCAGCTTTTCCGACTCCAGCTTGACGCGGTCCACGCGCACGCCGGGGATGATGGTCAGCTTTTCTTTCCAGATAAACTCACCCTGGATGAAGGCGCTGTAACGGGTCAGATCGCCTTCCGGGTGGGTGGTCGCCCCCGGATTGATGTAGGTGCCGTCCTGACGATAGCGCGGGTTGCGGCGTTCCTGCTTATAGGTTTGCAGGCCCGTCGTCACAAAGGCATTCCAGTCCGGCCCGAACGTAAAGGTCGAGGTATTTTCCAGCCGCCCCTGAACCGTCTTATAGATATAGGACGAATTATAACCCACCGTATTGGGGCTGAAACCGGCATTGTCGGTCTGATCGACCTGCATGTTGGAATAGGCCAGTTGCGCCTTTACATCCAGCCAGTCATTGCCTTCAAAGGCATTGTCGTAGCCGACAATATAGCTCTCGTTCACTGTTTTGCGGCGCACCGGTGTGGTGGCAAAGGCTTCGGCCTGATCATAGACCTGATAGGAATCGTTCTGCCATTTTTCGGCCGACGCCCACACGCTGTGCTTCTTGTCGCCGCCGACATAATAACGCGCCTTGGCCAGCACAGAATCGCCTTCAGCCTTGGACGGCACGACTACATTGCCGTTGCCGTCCTTATAGTCATCACTGACCCGCGACGACAGGCTGAACAGGACATCAAGGTTATCGCTGGGGCGACCGGCAATGATCACCGATCCGGCGCGGGCATCGGCATTGGTCTCCCCGCTGCCCTTGACACGCACGCTCAAACGATCATCGCCGCGCAGGAAATCCGACGCATCCTTGGTCTGGAAATTGATCACGCCGGCCAGAGCGCCCGCGCCATAAAGGGTGGAGGACGACGGCCCGCGCAGCACTTCGACGCGCTTATAAAGTTCAGGTTCCGAGAAAAACCCGCCCATGCGGTACTGCTCGAAAAACTTTGAGACGCCATCGACATTGATCAGAATGCGGCTATCGGAATCAGCCACCCCCGTGCCCATGCCGCGGATGTTAAAGCCCTGCCCCAGACCGCTGACGCCGCCAACCGCCGACACGCCCGGAATCCCTTCCAGCAGGTCGCCGATAGTTGAGGCCTGAGCGTTATCGATGTCTTCCTGATCAAGCGTGGTCACCGACTGCGGCGTATCGATGGCGACCTTATCGACGCCGGTCGACACCACAATTTTACCCAGCGACAGTTGCGAGACCGCGCCATTGTCTTCAGCAGAGAGATCGGTTTTGGAATCGGCATCCTGCGCCAAAGCTGCGGGTGCGATGACCTGAGCCCCCGCTGCCAGCGCTAACGCCAATCCCAAAACCGATACGCCCCCACGGCGCCCTATGTATGTCTTCGACATGCCCCATACTCCTTGAAAAATCAGACGTCACTGGACGCCACACAAAACAGATTGATATTGCGATTAATTCGCATTAAAGCGTCATTAGGCCTGCTCAAATGCCCTGTCAACCCACTTGCAAATAATAATGAGATTCATTATTAGATCGAGACAATTCAATCACAGCGGAATCGTTTCCGCCTGCTTTTACGAAGGTATCCTGATGCGCAAGATCTCATGGCTGACCGTCAGTCCGTTGTTTTTAATAGGCTTAATGGCCAGTACGTCCCTGGCCCACTCGCCCTATTTGCGTCCCAACTATTTCGGTCCGGATAAAGCGCGCAAGCACGTGACCGTCGAGGCGGCCTTTGCCGAAGGTGAAATCAACCCCGATGTCGCCATGAAGTCGGACGCCTTTAACCTCACGGCCCCTGACGGTGCGACCACCCCCCTGACCCCGGCTGCCACCCTGAAAGACGTTGTTCTGCTTGAGCCCGCACTGCCCACCGAAGGCACCTACCGGGTTTCATCGGGGGTGCGTACCGGACGCGTCGCCAAGGCTACCATCAAGGACGACAAGGTCGTCTTTGGCGAAGGCCCTGGCTCTGCGCCAAAGCCTGATGATAAGGTCGTCGATGTCCAAAGCCTGACCCGCGCCGATGTCTATGTGACCAAGGGCGCCCCCACGACCGGCGCCTATGCCAAGCCGCAAGCCGGTGTGGCTATCCAGCCCATCACCGCGCCTAATGATGCCTATGCCGGCGAAGCTTTCGTCTTTTCGGTGCTCAATTCCGGCAAACCCGTCGCTGGTGAAGACATCGAAATCGTCCGCGACGGCGAAATCTACGAAGCCCAGAAAACGGCTCCGTTACACTTGAAAACCGGCGCCGACGGCAAGGTCAGCTTCACGCCGCCAAAAACCGGCGTCTACCTCATTCAGGTGCGCGTCCGCAGCCAGAGCCCTGAGCGCGCCGATCTATGGCTATCGGAAACCGCCACCCTCACTCTTGAAGTTCTGCCTCAGTAATACAGGATAAGATTATGAAAATTCTCACAGCATTAGCGACGGCTCTGGCTTTTATCGCCGGATCTCAAGCCCTCGCGGCCTCACATTCGACCACGACCTTCATCGAGGAACAGGACACCAATAAGGACGGGGTCGTAACTCTGGCAGAATTTGATGCCGAGCGCGCCGCCCATTTTAAGGTCATGGATGCTGATGGCAACGGCACACTGTCTGAGGCCGAATATATCGGTGAATACGAAACGCGTCTAAATAAACAACTGGAATCAGTCACCGACGCTGAAAAGAAGAAAGAACAGTACCAACGCCAGATGCGTCAGGCCAAGGTGCGCTTTGGTGTGCTCGATAAAGATAAAGACGCCAAAATGACGTTCGCGGAGTTTCAGGCCTCCGGACACGCCATGTTTAACCGTCACGATGCTGATAAGGACAACACCATCACCTCAAAGGATGTCGAGCTTCTGACCCAGCAAAAGAAAGACAAAAAGGGCGACGATTTCGTCAACCCGTAAATATATCGGTGAGGCGATGAATGTGTCGCCTCACCGATACCTGCCATAGAATAGCTATGATCAGTTTTCCGGGGGCGGTGATTTCATTTTTTGGGCTATAAAGGCGCACACAATCAACTGGATCTGATGGAACAGCATCAGCGGCAAAATCACCGGCCCCAGCATGACTGCCGGAAACAGAGTCGAGGCCATCGGCACGCCGGACGCCAGGCTTTTTTTCGAACCGCAAAACAGGATGACCACCCGGTCTTCACGGGCAAACCCTAACCGGCCGGAGATAAACCACGTCCCCCACAGAACGATTGCCAAAACGACCGAGCACAGGATCAGGACACTGATCAGATCAACGCCGGAGACCTTCGACCACAGGCCCTCAACGACCGACGCCGAAAACGCCGTATAGACCACCAGCAAAATCGAGGTGCGATCGACCCGTCCCACCAGCGCCTTATGTTTAGCGATAAACCCGGCAAGGAACGGCCGCGCCAGATGGCCCAGCACAAACGGCAGCAGCAGTTGCAGGGCGATCTTTTCAATCGCCGCCATCGATACGCCAGAGGTCGCCCCCATAAACAGCCCGACCATTAACGGCGTCAGGAAAATCCCCAGCACGTTAGACAACGACGCGGCGCACACGGCGGCGGCGACATTACCACGCGCTATGCCGGTAAAAGCGATCGACGACTGTACGGTCGATGGCAGCAGGGTGAGGAACAAAAATCCGCTCAGAATCATGGGCGCGATAATGCCGCTGAGGCTTACCTGCATGAGAAGCCCGATCAACGGAAAGACAATAAAGGTCGTTGCCAGCACCACGCCGTGTACCCGCCAGTTGGAAAAGCCAGCGACTATAGCCTCACGTGACAACTTGGCGCCGTGCAGGAAAAACAACAGCACAATGGCAGCATCGGTGACAATATCCGCCACCACCGCCGCTTGACCACGCACCGGTAGAACGCTGGCCAGCACCACCAATCCCAGCATAATCACGATGAACGGATCGATCACCTTGGCGGCGTTTTTGAGTTTGTTGATCATTAGCCTATCCGGTTACAGGTCAAGCACGAGCTTAGGCGAGCGCGATCCGGAACAACATACCATCATGGTCGTGTTGGCAGCTTTTTCGGCATCGGTCAGCACACTGTCGCGATGGTCGGGGATACCCGATAAGACCCCGCATTCACAAGCGCCGCAAATACCTTCAGCGCAACTATGCGGCACATTAATGCCGTGAGCCTTAAGGGCCTCAAGGATGGTCAGCCCCGAAAGCACTTCATAGCAGCCGCCGGTGCGGGCCAGTTCGACCTCGAAACCGCCTTCGGTCGCTGCCGCCTCAACGCCGGAGAACCGTTCATAGTGAACATGGTCTGCCCCGCGCGACGCCCCCGCGGCAATATAGGCATCCAGCATACCCGATGGCCCACAGGCATAGAAATGCGTGCCGTCAGGGGCTGCCTCGAAAATATCCGCCAGATTGAGCCGGGCCCCACCGTCTTCCTCAAAACGAGTTTCAAAGTGCACACCTGCCGCCCCTAGCGTTGTTTCAATTTCCGTTAGCAAAGCGGCCTGACTGCACGCGCGGGCACCATAATGAAACGCGAACGGCCGGCCCAATTCCAGCAGGCGCTGCGCCATCGACCACACCGGCGTCACCCCGATCCCACCGGCGATCAGCACCGTATAGGGGCTGTCTTCATTCAGATGGAAATGGCAGCGCGGCGCGCTGATGGTCAAAATATCGTCAGGCTCAACCCAGTCATGGAAATGCTTTGACCCGCCACGGCTTGAGGCATCCAGGGCAATGGCCACGACATAGCGATGACGCTCCGACGGCGCATTGAGCAGGGAATATTGCCGCACCAGCCCTTCGCGCGCCACGATATCGATGTGCGCACCCGCTTCAAATGCGGGCAAGTCCGAACCATCTTCGGCTCTCAGGTCAAGGATGCGCACACAACCGGCCTCGCCACTTTGGCCAACCTCAGTCAGATTATGGACGCGCACCCGAAGCTGGGTTTCCGACATACTCACTACCTCAAAGCAGAACTCGATGAGCCACCATAGCGAGACCCGCGGTGCATGACTTGTCGATAAAGGCACATAATCTTGAACAGGTATCCGCCCTCCGGCAGGTGACCAAGTTTCAGGACGCCTCTGATCAAGACCCAGACCTCCTGTGACTTTACGGCTTATATGCCCGCCTCCCCGTTGAACTTGGGCCGGTCACAATGGACCCGATGTAGTTTTCCCTCAGATGTTTTGCACCGGGCAGCGTTCCATTGTGACCGTTTTTTGCATTTGCGAGATTTTCCGGTTTCGTCCTGCACGATTTCTTGTCTGCACGCGCACAAGGCAGCACCTGTCGTTGACAGATTTTTGCTTTACCCTGTCAATAACCCCACAGGCGACAAGGTGACGCAACGGAGCTTTCCCGAACTCACCCCGTCATTGAAAATCACAAATTAACGTTAAAATACAATGCACAAGATAGAACAATCTTAGGCAACCCCTGCACCTGCGCGTTCACCTCAACCACCGGATTAACCGATGTTACGTTTTACGACCAATGCCTACCCTAAGGAGCAACGCTGGGATTCCTGGCGATTTGCATTGCAGCGTAAATCACTCAAGCTTGAGGCCCTGAGCGCAGACACCGCCTATGGCGAACTGTCCAGTTACCAGAGTGCGCAGGGGGTCGATTTCATCAGCGTGTCCTCCACCGCCCAGATCGTCAGGATCGACATGCAGGATCAGCCGGATCATATCTGGCTGCTGCAACTGCTGGAAGGCGACCTGCGGGCTAGTCACGGCGCAACCCTTCTGAGCGTACGTGAAGGCGATATCGTCTTTGGTGATGGAACCCTTCAGGCCAATCTCGATTTTCACCGTGACCACCGCTTTTTGCTGATCAAGGTGCCAAAACCCTATCTGTCCCTGCGCGTGCGAAATCCTCTGCCTGAAGGTATTAACCTGATCGCCAGCGACACCGGCGCGGGCCGGATATTGTCGGGCATGTTGCGTTCGGTCGCCGATACCATCAATGACCTGAATACCGATCGGGTGCGCCCGGTAGAACTCAGCCTGCCGGAATTTCTGCTGACCGCCCTGATGGAAGGCGCACCGTCCAAGTCGCTGGGTGGATCAGCGGGGGCGCGCGCCATGTTGCTGGAGCGGGTATTTCAGACCATTGAAATGCACCTGTCCGACCCAAACCTGAACCTGCAACAGGTGGCGTCCGAGCATGGCATATCCATGCGGTATTTGCAGAAACTGTTTGAAACGGTTGATGAAAGCTTTGGGCATTATGTCAAGCTGCGCCGGCTAGAGCGCTGCCGGATGGACCTGTTGAGCCCGCTCCATGCCCAGAAATCCATCTCCGATATTCTGTTCCAGTGGGGCTTCAACGACTCAGCGTCTTTCAGCCGGGCCTTTCGTGAACAATACGGCGTCTCCCCGCGCGAATACCGCAAATCGCCGCCGCTTGAGAACGAAGATAGTGAGGCTCCCCGTCGGGGCCGTCCGACCGCCCGTCAGGAAAAGCCGCCCGTTCCCGAAGACGAACCGCTGGACCTCGATGAGGCCGTGACGGCAGAGGCCGATGCCGAAGACGCCCCCCTGCCCGTGCAATCCGGCGTGCGCCACCACTATCTGCCCGCCTCACCGGAGACCGTGCACTGGGGTTATATCAGCCGTAACCTAAAGCCCACGCTCAGGGTACAATCCGGCGATTACGTGACCATTGAAACCCTGACCCACCATGCCGCCGACGATTATGAACGCATGATCGAAGGCGATCCAGGTGCCGAAAGCGTCTATGCCTGGACACCCGAAGGTAAGGCGATTGAACGGCGCGGGGCCGGGCCAATGGATGGGTCTGCGGTCGGGCGCGGCGCCGGCGAAGGCTTTGGCGTCCATATCTGCACCGGCCCGATCGGGGTCATGGGGGCCAAACCCGGCGATGTGGTTGAGGTGCGCTTTCTGGAGATCAAGACCCGCCCATCCGCCAATCCGAAATTTGCGGGCCGCAGCTTTGGCAGCAATGTCGCCGCCTATTGGGGGTTTCATTACCACGACCTGCTGACCGAGCCGAAACCGCGCGAAGTCGTCACCATCTATGAGGTCGAAACCGGCCATGAACGCTGCTGTGCCCATGCCGTCTATAATTTCCGATATACGCCGCAGATCGACCCTTACGGCACCAAACACGACCGCTACGACTATCCGGGGGTGCCGATTGATCATACGACGATCCAGAAAAACTATGATGTTCTGCGCAATGTCGAAATTCCGGTGCGGCCGCATTTCGGCTTTGTGGCCGTGGCGCCCGCTCAGGAGGGGCTGGTCGATTCCGTGCCCCCGGCCAATTTCGGCGGTAATATCGACAACTGGCGCTTAGGCCCCGGCGCATCGATTTTCCTGCCCGTCAATGTGGCCGAAGCCCTGCTGTCGCTGGGCGATCCCCATGCTTCACAGGGGGATTCAGAACTGTGCGGGACAGCGATTGAGTGTTCGATGACGGCCCTGATCCAGATTGTCCTGCACCCCAAATCGACCCAGCGTGATCCGCTGCGGGATCTGGATTACCCGCTGATCGAAACCAAGGACGAATGGGTGATCATGGGCTTTTCCCAGCCCAATTATTTACGCGAACTGGGCGATAAGGCCCAGAGCGAAATCTACAAAAAAGCCTCGATCGAAGGGGCCATGCGCGATGCGTTTCGCAAGGCGCGGCGTTTCCTGATGACCACTAAGGGTCTGAGCGAAGATGAGGCCATATCGCTATTGTCGGTCGGGGTCGATTTTGGCGTCACCCAAATGGTCAATGGCAACTGGGGCGCCCACGCCATTATCCGCAAAGGCATATTCACCGGATAGTTCGCGGTAATATGCCACATGGCGAACGCACGGCCTCATCCCGTAACAAGAGGTCATGCGCCCCAGGACAAGACCATCGTTTGTGGACTTGTCATATCATGAATCCCGCCTTCGGAGAGTGTCATGTCTACGCTTGATAAAATCATGCCTAAAATTGTTGTCGTTGGTTCGATCAATGCGGATTTCATCGTTGAGGTCAAAGCCTTGCCGCGTGCCAATGAAACCGTGATGGGTAAGCGCTTTACCACCGTCATCGGCGGTAAGGGCCTTAATCAAGCGGTAGCGATGGCCAGACTTGGCTGTGATATCCACATGGTTGGCGCGGTCGGTGACGATGCCTTTGGGTCGCAGGCCCGCGCCTATCTCAAGGCTAATGGGGTCAATGATCTGCATATCGAAACCGTGGCCGCAACACCTACAGGAACGGCCCATATCACCGTCGCCGCGGATGGTCAGAACACGATTGCCGTCGCCCCCGGTGCCAATGCCTGCGTCACGCCGGAGATGATTGAGGCCGCCGCTCACCTGATCGCCGTCGCCGATGTGGTGGTGGTGCAACTTGAAATTCCGCTTGAGGCCGTGCGCAAAGCCCTTGAGATCGCCCGCGCGCATGGGGTGAAGACTATACTTAACCCCGCCCCCGTTGATATGGCGGCGCTCGACCTTATGCCGCTGGCCGATGTGGTCACACCCAACGATACCGAACTGTCCAGCCTGACCGGCATAGAGGGATTGGGTGACGCTACACTGCATGCCGCCCTGCACGCCCTCAGCAAGGCCGGAGCCGGTCAGGTGGTTTCAACGCTGGGGTCAAACGGCTGTGCGGCTCTGATTGAGGGGACATTGATCCGCCTGCCGGCGTTTCGGGTTGACGCCGTGGATGCGACCGGGGCCGGTGATGTGTTTAATGGTGCGCTCGCCTGCGAACTGGCCGGGGGACGGTCATTGATTGACGCGCTTGAGTTTGCCTCAGCCGCCGCCGCTATTTCCGTGTCGCGCCCGTCGGCCAATTCCGCCCCGACCCGCGCTGAGGTCGAGGCGTTTTTGTCAGAGACGGTTTGAAAGCAAACCTCTCTGTATTACCCGACCAGTCAGTTTGGGTCTTTTAATTTGTTCTGAGTGTCAAGCCATGCACCAAAACTGGCTGATACCTTAGAGACTTCATCAAAATCATGATTGTAAAACCATACCCCTGACCGGCCATCTCGCCTAAAGCAGAAGAGATTACCCAAATCATCACTGGCAAAAGCAATTAAATCATTGGGCAAGCCGATAGATTGCCAATTTTTTGTGGTGCTTATGATATCTGCTGGCTTAAAAAAATCACTGACCACGGGAAAGTCCGTATCTTTTTGAAGCGCGGCTTCAAGAAGGTCTCCCGTAGCGCTCAGAAGCCCTACCTCAGTTACTACAGCTTCATATTCAGGCGGAAAATTAAACCTTAAATCAGAAGCGGCTTCAAGCAGCACCGCCTTATCAATTTTTTCAGGTGGGTAATCTTCGGTCATCCATAATCGAACAAACTGCGTTGCCGAGGATACGACGTGCCTTTGCTCACTGACCTCAGCCGCCTGAGATTGAACTGCAACCGTAACAAAAGCCACGGCGAGTATAACTCCACGCACCATAATTAAGATGTTCAAGCTGGTAACCCTCAGACATAGCTACATCATTCATACATGAAGCTTACATCTGAGCCAGCCTAAAACGCGGTTCAGTCCTTAACTTACTTCGCTGTCGCAGCCTCAAGCGCATCAAGGCGGGCTTTGGCGAAGTCTTTGACCGGTGCGATGCCGTCCTTGCCAAAGTGCATCAGGGTGCGCGATTTGACGGTATAGGCAGGCCACGCCGTCAACCCCTCGCCATTCGGATTACCGGTCTTAGCGAAATTGGCCCAGTAGCGATTCATGGATGACGCCATCTTAAGGTCCGCCGCCGTCCAGTCATGACGCGCGGTGCGGCTATCGCGGATGTCAAAGACCATCTCGATCTCGTTCTCATGCCCTGCCCCCGGCGTGGTCGCCCGCAGAGTTTCCGGCACATAGGAAAAGCGGTAGAGCCAGACTTTTCCACCCGATTTGGCTCTCTGATCGGCACGCCAGCGGGCGGGCAAGGTCATGGCATACTCGCCCCACACCCGCTTTTCGGCAACGTCGCGCGGCGTGCCGTCGGCCATGTAAAGCTTCACAACTGCCTCGCCCTTGGGGCCCAGACTTTCGATCAGTTTTTTCTCAGCCCCCGGCAGCCATTTGATCAGGCTTTCTTCATAGTCATTGGCCCCGACCAGATAGGGAATATCGGCGATTTCACCGGCCAGATAAGCGTCCGGTGTCGATTTCGACACGATCTGGCCATCGGCAATGACGCTTTCAGGGGCAATAACCGGCGCGCCCAGCACGGTGGCGGCGGGTAGTTTGCGCAAATCTTCGGCAGATTTCGCTCCGACGGTTTCACCCCACGCAACAGCATCGATATGGGCCTTAGTCAGCGGTTTGACATAGGCGTTGGTGCCGCCGGACTGAGCTATGGCTTTATGGAACAGGCCCCTGGCCGCCGGTGACGCCATCAGGAAGTTGACCGAAGAGGCCCCCGCCGACTCACCGAAAATGGTGACGTTATTGGCGTCGCCGCCAAAGGCCGCAATATTGGCCTGCACCCATTTCAGGGCGGCAATCTGGTCCATCAGGCCGAAATTGCCGGTGGCTTCGCCCGGCACAGTTAACTCAGGATGAGCAAAGAACCCTAACCGGCCAACGCGGTAGTTCATCGACACCACGATCACATCCTGTTTGGCAAAGGCTGTGCCGTCATAGCTGGGGTAGGACGACGCCCCCATGATAAACGCCCCGCCATAGATCCACACCATGACCGGCAGTTTCTTGCCCGCAGCTCCTTCGGGGGCCCAGACATTGAGATAAAGACAGTCTTCGGATTCCGGATTGACGAACCCCGGTCCCGGCGGGCTGTCCATATCCATCTGAACGCAGTCAGGGCCGTACTGTCTGGCCTCAAGCACAGATGACCACGGCACTACGGCTTGTGGTGCCCGCCAGCGTAATTCACCTACCGGCGGCGCGGCGTAAGGAATGCCCAGATAGCGGTCGATGCCTGCCGCACTCCCCCCCTCAATCGTCCCCGCGTCAACCTGAACCTTTGGCCCCGCCCAAACGGCAGGCGCCGCAATGGCCATCAGGGCCGCCGACATCAAAATCGCCTTACGCATCATCCGCTCCTTAAACACACAGGAACAGGTTCGGCACCGGAGTGGACCGAACCTGTTTTTTACGCAACACACCACTGGCTGTTCGGGGTGGAACAGTCCTCACCGTACCTTAAAAAGTCCGGCTGAGCTTTATACGCATTGTCCGGCCGATACCGGGCAGGACGTTGGCATTGGCATCGGTATCGCTGTTGGCCAGGAAATATTCCTCATCGAACAGGTTATCGACATTGAAATCAAACCGGTACGGGCCGTGGATGTAATAGGCCCCAGCACGGGCGACGACATATTCCGGCAGAACGATCGAACCCGGCAGAAAGCCACCCGTTTCCGACGCATAGGTCACGCCGCCAGTGAAACCCCATTTGCCGCGCTTATCGTAGGTCGCAAACAAAGACCCGCTCGTTTCTGGCGTAGCGTGCAGGTAATAACCGTCTTCCATGCCGGGGAAGTAGTTGGCATTGGAGAAGGCATAGCCGCCGTACCCTTCGGTACATTGGATACCCGCCAGACAGGACGGCACGGTGATGAAGAAACCGGCACCGGCAGTCGGCTGCATCTTGGTCTTTTGCTTGGTCAGCGTCGCCGTCATGCCAAAGCTTTCGGTGACGAGGTAGCGCAGTTCCGCCTCAATCCCTTGCGTGCGCAGGGCGCTGACGGTCTGCACGCCCGACGGTGGCTGGCTGAGGTAGGAGCGATCCTGATCATAGACGGCCAGAGCGGCAAACAAACGGCCACCGAATTGCGAGGTCTTAACCCCGGCTTCACGCAGGCGCGAATTGCCGAGATAGGCCCCACTATTAATCAGGCTGGTGGCCAGACCACCTCCCTGATCGAGCTGAAGCGACTTGGCGCGGGCATAGGTGGTGTAGAAGGTCGCCCAGTCAAACTTATAGGCCAGAGAGGCGTTATAGCTGTAGGCCGTATCATCGTCAGCCGCGACAACATTCACGGGGCCTGTTTCGGTACCGATGTTTTTGGCTTCGACCTCATACTTGTCCGAACGGCCACCAATGGTCAGGCTGACCGGCCCCCAGGTCGCATCCGCCAGCAGGAACGCCCCATAGTTATGGATCTTAGAGGTCACATCCGTGGCCCAGTTATATCCCGCCGCAAACGGATTATTGAAGCGGTCGTCGGGGGTGGCCCCGACGCTCAGGTCACGGCGATCCTCAGAGAGGACAAAGTCATTCAGGCTGCCCTGAACATGGGCATGGGTGAAACGGTGGCTGACACCGGATACCGTCTTCCACTCGACCGGGCCGGTCGTGAAGTCCTGCGTATAGGTGATGCGCTGCTCGCTCAGGGTCGACATATATTTGCTGCCGAAGCCGTAGCTCTGGTAGTTCTCGGAGTCGAGCGTGTTGAGGAAGCCCTCGAATTTCAGCTTGCCACCGCTTTCGAATACACGTGACACACCGGCATACAGGGTGTGGGTCATGGCCTCATTGAGGTCGACGCCTTCGTCAATGAAGGTGGTGCGCGGCGACAGCTTGACCAGCTTAACGGTTGCCGGATCAAGAGTGGTGAAATCGTTCGGTGTCGGGGTCACGCCGATAGACGGCGCGGTAAACAACAGGGTCGAGCCAAAGGCCGTGCCAAAAAACTGACCGGCGGTGATGAACGGCGTCGAGCCATCATTGATCTTGGCGATGGGTGAGCCTGAGATATAATTGCCGTTGTCAATCAGGTCCTGCGTGACGCGGTTCCAGCCGATGTTCTTCAGATAGCCATCGGAATGAATGAACTGATAGCTGGTTTCCAGCGACCATTTTGAGCCCAGGTCACTGGCAAAGGCAATCTGCGCCACTTCGGACGATGGGTGCATACCCTTGTAAAAGCTGTCGGAATCTTCGACCTTGGCGAAGACGTGAAGGCCCGCACTGTTGCCTTTCCAGTCGACCGGCACCGACAGGTTACCAGTAGCCACCTTCTCGCCGTAAGAGCCGATGGTGATCGACGCATCGCCGCCCAGTTCGTTGACGTATTTGGTGTTTTCACCATAGCCGGTCTTCGGAATAAAGTTCATGAAGCCGCCAACCTGACCGGCACCGTAAACCGGAGAGGTCGGACCGCGTACGATTTCGATCGATGAAGTCGCATCAACCGGCGTCGGGTAGTTGGCAAAGTTCGACAGACCCTGAAAGCCATTATAATAGTTGTCAGCCATCGTGCCCCGAATGTTCAGGCTGCCCGGAACGCCGAAGTAGGAACCGGTATAGGTGCCGGCGGCCACCGCCGTAAAGTCATAGACACTCTTGATCGAATAGCGCGACAGCAGCTTATCCGAAATTTCGGTCACGGCGCGTGGGGTATCGACCAGCGGCTTATCGATGCCGAAGACGCTGCTGGTTGAGCGCTTTTGCTTGACGCCAGCCAGATCGCGGGCACCGGTGACGACCACTTCGGTCACCGCATCGTCCTCAGCCACCACTTGCGCAAATGCCGGAGCCGACATGATCCCGCTCAGGGCCGTCAGCCCCAGCAGATAGAATTTTAATTGTGTACGCTTGCCGTTCATCTTGCCATATCCCCTTGGTCAAAATTGAGCTTCTATTACCATGCTGCATTCGCCGGGAGGTGCGAAGACCGCGTTCAGGTTTGGTGTCCGATCCAGCCGATCGTTGCTAAAAATCTGTCACAATAGTCATGCCACCGTCTTGAGCGCCTGCGCCCTGTAACTTGCGCCGCGGCCCTGCCTGCGCGTCAAACGATGTATTTTTCCCACATGGCCAATGGCTCACCGGCCCCCTTGCGTGCGCGTGCGGACAAGATTTGACGGAGATGACATGGCCTTATGGCCCTCTGACACAAGCCAATAGCGCCGCCGAACAACAATTCAGACGCAAATTATCAAGACCGGAGCCCGTGGCATACTGATGATCGCGCCCGAATTCACAGGCGCAATACGCGTTCTCAAACTCCCATGAGGCACACTATGAAATGGTTTATCACCGGCGTCAGCAAAGGCTTTGGACTGGCGATTGCACAGGCGGCCCTTGCGCGCGGCGATTTCGTGGCGGGTACGGTACGCAGTGAGGCCGACCGTATGGCGTTTGAGGCCTTGGCCGGTGACACATTGGGCCTGATCGCTGATGTGACCGACCGCGCCAGCATAGACGCGGCTATGGCCGCGGCTGAAAAAGCCTGCGGCGGCATTGAGGTTCTGGTCAACAATGCTGGTTTCGGCCTGATCGGGGCGGTCGAAGAAGCCAGTCTTGAGGAAATCCGCAAATGCTTTGATGTCAATGTGTTTGGCGCGATCAGTGTGCTGCAAGCGGTACTGCCCTATATGCGCGCCCGTCGCTCAGGCCACATCATCAATGTCACCTCGGTCAGCGGCTATGCGCCGTGGGCCGGGTCGGGCATTTACGGGGCGACAAAATTTGCCATGGAAGGCCTTGGCCGGACACTGGCCGAAGAGGTTGAAGAACTGGGCATCGGTGTCACCAACCTGGCGCCCGGCGGGTTCCGTACCCATTTTGCCGGCAGCTCGCTCAATATCGTCACATCCAAAATCGGCGATTATGACGACAAGGCCCGCGAAGCTGAGCGCACACTGGCCGCTCACGGCGGCCATGAGCCGGGCGATCCGGCCAAGCTGGCTGCTGCCGTTCTCAAAATCGCCGGTATGAAAGCCCCGCCCCTGCATCTGCTGCTGGGGGCTGATGCCGTCGGTTACGCCGAAGAAGAAATGGCCGAGATTAAAAAAGATATCGATCAATGGCGCGACCTGTCCCTATCGACCGCCTTCGATTAGAGCACTTCATCTGATGGGAAAGCGCTCTAACAAGTTGTTGTGCGCCTAAACACAAGACCGGATGCGTCTGCGGGATTTAGGTTTACCCTCACGATGGCATCCGCCTGAGCCGAGGACTCTCAGGGGCGCTGCCACGAAACGACTGAACACGGGGTGTTCATTATGGCTTTGAAACTTCCTTCCCGCGACCTTATCGCCTCATTTGACTCGTCCGACATTGATCTGGCGGATGCGCAGACCCTGCCGCCCGAATGTTACACGGATGCGGATTTCTATGAGTTTGAAAAAGAGGCGCTCTATTATCACGAATGGCTGTGCGTTGGCCGCGAAAGCTGGGTGAAAAACCCCGGCGACTATTTCACCACCAAGATCGTCGATGAACCTATCGTTGTCGCCCGCGGCCGTGATGGCAAGGTCAATGCCATGTCGTCAGTCTGTGCACACCGCGCCATGCTGGTGGCCGAAGGCTCCGGCAATACGCGTATGTTCCTGTGTCCGTACCACCACTGGGCTTACGGCCTCGATGGCAAGCTGACCGGCGCACCGGCGATGGAAAAAACCTGTAACTTCAACAAAGAAGACCACGGCCTGACCCGGTTCGCGGTTGAAATCTGGCATGGCTTTATCTTCGTCAATTTTGACTTGGACGCCGCCCCGCTGGCCCCGCGCCTGACGGATGTGTCGGATGCCATTGCAGGCTATGATCTAGCCAATGCTGACGGCGACAAACCCGAAAAGCCCGGCGTCTTCCCGTGGAACTGGAAGGTCATGTTTGAAAATAACAATGACGGTTACCACGCCTCAAAACTGCATCAGGGGCCGCTGCATGATTTCGTCCCGTCCGATCTGGCTGAGTTTCCGGAGGCTGATCCGGCCGATGCCGGGTTCTTGCGCTACAACGGCACGCTTCACGCCGACGCCAGCTTTAACGCCACCCAAAAGGCGCTGCTGCCGGTGTTCCCGAATCTGACGGAGGCCGACCGCAACCGCATGACCTTTGCCAACATCCCGCCCACCTTATCTCTGGTGAT
The DNA here is from genome assembly GCF_028550435.1 of Asticcacaulis machinosus. Lineage (GTDB taxonomy): Bacteria > Pseudomonadota > Alphaproteobacteria > Caulobacterales > Caulobacteraceae > Asticcacaulis > Asticcacaulis machinosus. The sequence continues at coordinate 598,806 of NZ_JAQQKV010000001.1, forward strand.
GATGAGCGACATGGTTATCTATCTGATCCTACGCCCGACCGGTGCGGAAACAATGGAGCAGGACACGGGTGTGCTGGTCGCCCCCGGCGCCTCAAAGCATCCGTCCTTCGGGCATAAGATGGAAATGAACATGGTCGCGGCCATGCATATTATCGATCAGGACATGCACGTCGATGAGCTGGTGCAGGTGGGCTTACGCTCCAAATTCGCGCCGCGTGGCCGCTATTCGTGGCAGGAAGGGGCGCAGATCCAGTTTAACCGCTGGCTGATCAAGCGCTACCGCGACGCCTATGATCGTTTGACCGGCCCTAAACTGACGGCGGTCAAGGGCGCAGCCTGAACCACCTGAAACCTTATCGTTTTCGACTCCGTTCGGCCCGCCCGAACGGAGATAGCCCTCCCCTGTTTTTTTGCATAACCTCATAAGAGATCGCTTCATGGCCTTTATCTGCACGCCCGGTGAGACCCGTCAGGACACCGAACCGAAAAACCTGCACATCCTGCGCGCCACGCCTGAGACCGTGCACTGGGGCTATTTCCACCCGGAAGTGAAGCCATCCCTGACCGTCAAATCCGGCGACATGATCATGGCCGAAGCGGTCACTCACCATGCTGGCGATGCGCCGGAACTGATGTTTGATGAAAACATCAAACGCATCTTCACCGAAATCCCCGAAGCCGACCGTAATCCGGGCGTGCACATCATGACCGGCCCGATCTATGTCGAAGGTGCCGAGCCCGGCGACATGCTGGAAGTGCGCTACCTCCAGATGACGCCGCGATTTAACTACGGCTCGAATCTGGCCGCCAACTGGGGCCATCTGTATGAAGAGTTTGACAAGAAAGAACGCGTCACCATCTATGAGCTGAATCCCAATTCCAATACGGCGTCAGCCCTGTATGCCTATGACTTTCCGGGCGTTTATATGACGCCAGGGACCATCACGCACTGCGCCGAATGTGACCGTGTACCGGCCCTCAAAGGCATTTCCATTCCGGCCCGTCCGCATCTGGGCACCGCCGGGGTCGCACCTGCCGTTGATCAGCGCGTCTCGACCATCCCGCCCGGCCTGCACGGTGGCAATATCGACAACTGGCGCATTGGCGCAGGGGCTACCATGTACTATCCGGTGCAGGTCAAGGGCGGCTTATTCTCGATAGGCGATCCGCATGTCTCCCAGGGCGACGGCGAAATCTCCGGCACCGCCATCGAGGCCTCGCTCAACTGCCTGTTCCAGATCATATTGCGTAAAGATTTCAAGTTCCCGTCGCCGCTGCTGGAGACCCCAAACAACTGGATCGTCCACGGCTTTGACGAAGACCTGAACAAGGCCATGAAGAACGCGTCGCTCGATATGCTGGAACTGTTGACCGAGCATCAGGGCCTGTCGCGCAATGACGCCTATTCGCTGATGTCGGTTGCGGCTGACTTTGGCGTGACGCAGGTGGTTGACGGCACCAAGGGCATTCACGTACGCATTGATCGTAATATCTTCCCCGATAAGGGCGTGGTCAAAGATCCGGATTAAGATGCCGCTTTGGAAGTTCTCGGTTGATCCGCTCCCCGAAACGGAGCGTCAGGCGGCGTGGGTTGATGTCCTGCGCCGCCTGAAGCTGCCTGTGGCTGATATCGGGTCACTGGCGCGGGTGCGCGGGTCGGTCATGATCACCACCACGCCGCTGGGCTGTGAGTTTGCCGTGCTGGACTCAACGCCGCAGACCTATTCCGGGCGCAACCCAGATCACAATTCCGCCGTCTGGCTGGCCGTGCTGGCGCGCGGCGAAGGCGTGCTGGATGTCGGTGGGGTGGCCACCAAACTCAGCGCCCGCTCGATCATTTTCGGCGCATCAGGCGTGGAGACGACGCTGACACTTACCACCGAATTTCGGATGCTGTTTATCAAGATCCCGCAACTGGCGGTCAGCCCGCGTCTGGTGACACCTATGGGGCAACGTGTCGGGATCCTGACCGGCGGGACGGGGCTGGAGCGGATATTCCACGGCATGCTGATCACCCTGGCCGATACGCTGGAGACCCTGACCGACGATCAGTTCCCACCAGTCGAACAATCAATGATCGAGTTTCTGGCCGCGTCTCTGGCCAATGATGGGCGGGCGGAATCGCGCGGAGGTGCCGCCGGTGCCCGCGCTTTTCACCTGCGCCGGATCTGTCAAAAGATCGAGACCCTGCTTCATGATCCCGACCTGTCGCTAATCAAGGTCGCCAACGAAAACGGCGTATCGCCGCGCTATGTGCAAAAGCTGTTTACGGCGTCGAAGATGACGTTTTCGAACTACCTTAAGACCCGCCGGCTGGAGCGGTGTTATGCCGACCTGATCAGCCCGGTCCATTCACAGCTATCGGTATCGGAAATCTGCTTTCGCTGGGGGTTTAATGATGCGGCCCACTTCAGCCGCACCTTCCGCGAACGCTTTGGCATCTCCCCGTCCAAACACAGACAGGCCGCACAAACCAAATAAATCCCCTCGCCGCGTCAGATTAGACTGAGTGTAACGAGGGGCTTTGGTGAGATAAATTACAGCCCGCCATGATTAACACTGGCCACTTCGGCGGCACTAACCTTGATGCGGTACGATGGAAACAGCATGATCAGCCCGGCCACGATCAGCAGGCAGATACCGATGATCACGATCGACCCGAAATAGGCCTTATGGGCATCAAACCAGATATCCATCAGATACGGTGTCACCCCCTGGGCCAGCATCACCACTGAATAGATTACGCCGGTTATGACGCCGTACGCTTTAAGGCCAAAATAGCGGGAGATGAAATAGGGTAAGGCGCCGAACGCGGTCCCCAGCCCTACGCCCAGCAAGGCACCGGCCAGAATCAGCAGCGGTGTCGATGAACCGGTTTCCAGCAGCCACAGGCCAATGGTCGCCACCACAAACGACGGCGCAGCTACCCGCGGGGATTTGATGTGGTCAAGCAGAGACCCCACCGCCACCTGCCAGCCGGAGGTGACCAGCGCCAGCACCACCATGACCGTGGTCGCAATGGTCAGGCTCTGGCCACGGTCGGTCAGCACCGGAATGACGTGCGAAAATATCGCGGTCAGACACCCCGCCCCCAGACCCAGAGACGCAATAATCAGCCAGAACGGTACGGATTTCAGCGCCTCAGTGAGCGTCAGACCTTCCAGCGCCTCAGACGGCGCATTAGGATGGTATTTCGGATTAGTCGCCTCAGTCACCACCGGGCGCGGTGCATCCTTAAGCAAAAAATACGTCGCCGGAAAACCAAGCGCGAAAATCAAGAAGCCTATAACCGCATAGCTCATCTGCCAGCCCATGTAGCCCAGCAATATGGCCGCAATAATCGGCATCAGGGTCGCGCCCACGCCGTTACCCACACCGGCGGAAATCCCCAGCATCAGGCCGCGGCGCTTATCGAACCACTCCGACACGACTTTTGAGAACATGGCCGTACAGGGGATAGCCCCCGCAATCCCGATCAGGGCGAACAGCAGATAAAAATTCATCAGGTTGTTATTGACCTGACTGACGGCGGCCACGCTTAAGGCAAAAAACAGATTGCCAACCAGCAGAACCTTACGGCCACCGTAAATATCCATCAGCCGCCCGACAATCGGAAAGGCGATGATACTGACCAGAGAGATGATCCCCAGCACTGCCGTCACCTGCGACCTTTGCCAGCCGAAATCCTCAGAAATCGGCACCAGAAATACGCCGAATACCGCACTTACCGTCGCGGTCAGGCACACCACATTGCCGATGGTACAGGCAATCACAACACCCAACGCGGTCTTGGCGTTGGCTTTGGTCTCAATCGTCATTCAGGTCACTCCGACACGTAACCGCCCCAATCACAGGCGGCCTAATCCCCGCCTTCAGAGAAACCAAGAAAGGCCCGTCCGTCAAAGCCAATCGTCAGCATTCACCCTTTTGACAAAAATCAGTGCGTTTGGCGTATAGTCCGCGCGGCCAACAGCCCGCAGGATAGGCACGACCATTTTTAAGGATTAGTACCCTATGCCCCGCACTGCCTGCCTTACCGCCTTAGTCCTGATAAGTCTGCTTGCCACTAACGTCAGCGCCGATGAGGCCGCTAAGGCCCGTGCCATAAAGCTGGAGCAGGCCCTGACACTGGATGAACGCATCAGCATAGTGAATGGTACCTGGCCGGTGCCGTGGGTGCCGCGCACACCTGACAATCCGCAACCGGCCGATGCCATTCCCGCCGCCGGCTATGTGCCGGGTGTGCCGCGTCTCAATATTCCGGCTCTGTTTGAAACGGACGCTAGTCTGGGGGTGACCAACCCGTCCGATGTGCGTCCCGGCGATATCGCGACCGCACTGCCCTCAGGCCTTGCGATCGCGGCTACTTTCAATCCCAAACTGGCCTATGACGGCGGCGCAATGATCGCGTCCGAGGCCCGCGCCAAGGGGTTTAACGTCCTGCTGACCGGCGGCGTCAATCTGACCCGTGACCCACGCAATGGCCGTAATTTTGAATATTTCGGCGAAGACCCGTGGCTGGCCGGAATCATGGGGGCTGAATCCATCCGCGGGGCACAATCGCAAAAGATCATCGCCACCATCAAGCACTTTGCCGTCAATGACGCCGAGACTAACCGCGACTGGTCCAACAGCGTCATCGGTGAAGCGGCTATGCGCGAGTCCGACCTTTTAGCCTTTCAGATCGCCATTGAGCGCGGAAATCCGTTGTCGGTCATGTGCGGTTATAATCTGGTCAACGGGGACTATGCGTGCGGTAATGATCATCTGCTGAACACGGTGCTCAAAGGCGACTGGGGCTATAAAGGCTTTGTTATGTCCGACTGGGGCTCAGTCAAGGCCACTGATTTTGCCCTCAAAGGTCTTGATCAGCAGTCGGCCAAGGAACTGGACGGCGCGTTTTGGTTTGGCGAACCGCTCAAAAAAGCGGTCGAAGACGGCAGCGTACCGGCCACCCGCCTGTCAGACATGGTGCAGCGCATCCTATATGCCCAGATCGCGTCGGGCATATTCGACAACCCGCCGCAAAAAACCGCCATCGATTACGCCAAAAATGCCGAAGTCAGCCGCGCTGCCGCCGAAGAAGGCATAGTCCTGCTGAAAAACGACGGCGGCATACTACCTCTGGCCAAGACCGCCCAGACTATTCTGATCATCGGCGACTATGTCGAAAAGGGCGTGCTGTCGGGTGGTGGGTCATCGAATGTGACCGGCGATTCAGGCACCCCCGGCCTGCCGCAACCGGGCCTGCCCATGAGCGCCGAAGGCCAGTTCGCCCAGTATGTGAAGGAGCAATACCACGCCTCATCGCCGCTTACGGCCATCCGTGCCCGCGCCCCGCAGGCTAAGGTTTTGTTCGACAATGGCCGCAGCCTGAATGAGGCCGTGCGCAAGGCCAAAACCGCCGATCTGGTCATTATCTTTGGCAATCAGTGGATGACCGAATCGCTTGATGCTCCCGACATGTACCTACCCAGAGGTCAGGACGCCCTGATCGCCGCTGTGACGAAGGCCAATCCGAAAACCGTGGTGATCTTGCAAACCGGCGGGCCGGTCGCCATGCCGTGGGTGGATCAGACCCCCGCCATAGTCTCCGCCTGGTATTCCGGTGCCAGAGGTGGCGAAGCCATTGCCGATGTCCTGTTTGGTGAGGTCAATCCGTCCGGCCACCTGCCTATGACTTTCCCGCGCGATATTGCTCAAACGCCTCGCCCGGCGGTACTCGACGGTTTCGATCTACCAGCCAAGGTGCAGTTTGATGTCACCTATCACGAAGGTTCTGATGTCGGTTACCGCTGGTTCTCTAAGAACGGTGCGACCCCTCTGTTCCCATTCGGGCACGGCCTTAGCTATACCACCTTTGACTATAGCGACCTTAAGGTCAAAGGCGGTAGTACCCTCTCCGTCAGTTTCAAGGTTACCAATTCGGGCAAGTTCGCAGGCAAGGATGCGCCTCAGGTCTATCTTACCGATGCGGCGGGCCGTAAACTATTGCGCCTGATCGGATTTGATAAGCTTGACCTCAAACCGGGTGAACACCGCACCGTGTCGCTGACCGCCGACGCGCGACTACTGGCCCATTATGACGAAGCTAAACCGGGCTGGGTCATTGGGGGCGGAAGCTACGGCGTCGCTGTCGGTCATTCGGCCACCGATCTGGTGGTCAAGGGTTCGGCCCGTATTAAGTCTCAGCGCCTCAAACCCTAACTCTTAGCCCCTCCCCTCTTGGAGGGGGGCCCGAATGGAGCGGGTGGGGTAAAAAACCGTAAGCGGCTTCAACGAGATTTACCCCCTCTTATCGTCTAACTTTGTTAGCCGGTAAGCTCTCCCTGCCACAGGGGGAGTTCTCATCCCGCCGTTTTACGACAAGTTTCAAAACGCCCTCAGACAAGACGCCCCTCGTCCGTGCGCGTTAAAGCAAACTTCACCTTAGTTATGGATGAGCCTTATGCCAGATTCAGCATCACCTGCACCTGCTGCCACCCAGCCGACCCTGTTTATTCCGCACGGCGGCGGCCCGTGCTTTTTCATGGACTGGTCGCTGATGGGCGAGCCGGCCAACACCTGGGACAAGACGGCGGAGTGGTTGAAAAATCTGGCCTCGACCCTGCCGGAACGCCCGAAAGCTATCGTCGTCATTTCTGGCCACTGGGAAGAGACGGTGTTTACGGTCGCGACCTCCCCGGCGCCGGAAATGATCTATGATTACTATGGCTTCCCAAAACATACCTATGAATTGCAGTATCCCGCCCCTGGATCGGCGGCGCTCGCCAACCGCATAGTTGAGCTTCTGACCGCGGCCGGAATTGCCGCTAAAACTGATGCCGCGCGCGGCTTTGACCACGGCGTTTTTATTCCATTCCTGCTGGCTTTCCCGGATGCGACCATCCCGGTTGTGCCGCTGTCATTGAAGAAAAACCTCGATCCGGCCGAACATCTGGCCGCCGGTAAGGCCTTGAAAGCCCTGCGTGACGAAGGCGTTCTGATTGTCGGTTCCGGCATGAGCTACCACAATATGCACGCGTTTCGCACGCCGTCCGCGACCGCGCCGTCAAAGGCGTTTGACGACTGGCTGACCTCATCTTTGTCGCAGGACGAAAAGGCCGTGCGCATGGACGCCCTGTCGCACTGGTCACACGGTCCGTCGGCACGCAATGCCCATCCGCGCGAAGAACACCTGCTGCCGCTGATGATCGCCGCCGGTGCCGGTGACGACGACAAGGGCGAGCGCATCTTCTCCGACGTGGTTATGCAGGCCACCGTCTCCGCGTTTAGATTTGGATAAAGAAAGTAACTTATGACCTATCCCAATACCCTGATCTTTGTTGACCTGGCGTCTGATGATCCCGAAGCCACCGGCACCTTCTATGCCGAGGTGTTCGGCTGGGCCAACGAAGGCCGCCCCGCCGGCGTCTATCACCGTCTGGTGCCCGGCGAGAATTTCAAGAACAAGGACGGCAGCCAGAGCCAGATCGGCAACCTGCACATCGGCATCTATAACTCAAAGAATGCCCGTCCCTTCCCGACCCCCGAAGGCGCTGGTGCCAAAAGCCTGAGCCGCGGCGATCACAAGGCCCGTATCTGGGTTCTGGTGTCGGATGATGACACGCCTGAACGCATTCTGTCGGACGCCGAGGCCCGTGGCGCCAAGATCCTGTGGAAGGATCACTACTGGAAGGAATTCAACGGCTATAACTATGCCTTCGAAGATCCGTGGGGCAATGAAATCATCCTGTGGGGCAAGGCCGGTGAAAATCCAGACATCCCCGCCAGCTACAGCCGCGAATAGAACTGCGTATCAAGGGGCCGGAAACGGCCCCTTTTTATTTGACCCATCCAAAAGCTGACAGCGGTATGGCCTGCGCCATAGCGGCCGCCCCGGCATCATTAGGGTGAAGATGATCGCCCAGATCATATCCGGCCTTCAGCCAGCCGGGCCGCTCAGGGTCCTCCAGCGCCTTATCGAAGTCAAACACGCCGTCAAAGTCCTGAGATTGCCGCAGCCAGGCGTTAAGCGTCTGGCGCTCAGACTCTTTATGGTCGGTGTAATAGTCCTTAAACACCGTGCCTTTGAACGGCGTCAGGGTCGCCACATAGATTTTCATATTGCGTGCCCGCGCCCGCAGCGCCATCTGCTTGAGCCCGCCGATCAGATCCTGCGCCGACACATAGTCCTCAGCATCCGGATTTTTGGCGTGGCCCAGATCATTGATCCCGATCAGGATAATCACCGCCGCCGCATTCTGGCTCAGGACATCGCGGTCAAATCGCGCCAAAGCCCCGGTGCCAAAGCGCGCCCAGGTGCCATGATGCAGCATACGGTTGCCGCTGATGCCGGCATTGATCACATTGACCGGCAGACCCGCCACCTTCAGACGCCCATTAAAGACATCGGGCCAAGTCCGGCCTGTGTCGGGCGTAATGCCAAAACCATCGGTGATCGAATCCCCGAACGCGATGACCGTTGACAGAGGGACCACACTTTCGACCTCAACACCCGACACAAACGGAAAGGCATTACCCAGCCCGATATTGATCGTTTCTTCGGCAAACCTCTCCGTTGCCGCCTGCGCCCCCGCCATCCGGTACAGTACGCCGCGCTGGATATCGTGGACGGTTTTCAACGGCACGGGGTCTTTGGCATAGAAGCTGATCGCCAGATCGCTCATGGCCGTAACCTTAATGTCTGCCGGATCACTGATGACATAGGCACCGGGGGCAAGGGTAACACCTGCCGCGCCGTTAAAGGTCAGGCCGCGGTCACTGGCGGTTTCAATCCCTGATCCAGTCATCCGGCGGGCAATGCGCACATCCGCCAACCGCAAAGGCTTGTCACCATAGGCATTGGACAGGCGCACCCGCACCCGCTCACCACCGGCGCTGACCTTCACGATCTGGCGCAGGGTCATGTCTGAGATGATGGCCTCGGTTGAGCCCGAAGGCTCCGGTGCCGCATAAAAGGCCGGCAACCAGTGCTTGACCTCACCTTCAGCCCATACCGGCGCGGCAGGCGCCATCAGAGCCAGACTTATAACAACAGCAAGAGCACGGCGAGAAAAAGTGAGCATGGGATGGGCCTGTCAGCAAAAAAGACAGCCCCATTTAGAGTGTTTTCCTGTCAAAAAAATAGAGCCTTTCATCTGCCCCATCAGACAAAAGGCTCTGGCTTGGTTTATGCGCCTTCGTGAATGGTTTAAGGCTTAGCCGTGGTCGGCCAGCAAACGCGGCACCGGCGCATCCTTAATACGGAAGAAGCCCTGATCATCGACCGTCTGACCTTCGCGGGGCTTATGACGCACCTGAACCACGCCGTTTTTGCCAAAGCCATCAATGACCGGGCGGTCACCCTGACGGCTCAGCCACAGACGCAGCAGGTGACGGCGGCGCTGGGGTTCGGGATAATCATAAAACGTCGTGCGGGCGTGCAAAGCCGCATAGTTCGACAACCACTGAATGTCGCCGGGACGGAAATCCATCTCAATGGCCATGCCGGGTTCATAGGTAATCTTATCGAACAGCTCCAGCACTTCGATCTGCTCCGGCGTCAGCTTGGGCACGCCCTCATATTCCTGCGCAGTCAGGATATAGAGCGAACCGGCATACATCGAAAACACGCCGTCGGTCAGGTCGATGATCGGTGAGGTATAGGTGTCGGACGGCGCGTTCTTATCCTGACGGCGCCAGTCCCAGTGGTAGGGCTGAAACAACAACGGTGCCAGATCGGGCCGGCGGCGCAGGATCTCATTATAGATCTCAGCTCCCGACACCAGACACGACGCCCCGCCTTCTTTCGCGGGCCGCAGGCACATCAGCGACACCACATCCGATGAGTCCGAATGGAACACCAGATAGTCGCGCACCTTGGATGACTTGGCGGTCGGGTCGTCCATCGTCTTATCCGACGTGGCATAGACGGAATCGATCAGGTCGCCCTTTTCGTTTTGACGGATCGGGTCGCCCATATGCAAACCCAGAATATAATAGATCGCCGCCGACAGGGCATCGGAATAGAGGTGGGTTTTAAGTCCGCGCACCAGCACAAAACCGCGGCCGGAATCGACATCGCGCCCCCATTCCTTAACCGCATCAGCGCACTCAACCAGCGGATATTCTTCCTTTTGCACAAAGCGCAAATCAGGATCTGCCTCAACAAACCGTGCGCCTAAGACTTCAAGTTCCGCGATCTGGGCCTCGGACAACATGTAGACCCATGAATCGCCCTTTGACAGCACATCCCCGCGCCAGGCCGCCGAAGTGGTGATTTCTTTGAGTTCGAGCGGCTTTACGCCCTCTGGTGCGGATACAGCAATATTCATAGGTTTAACCTGCAACTGGCGTGGATATGACTATCCCAACCCTATCAAAGGCCAACCGTTACATCTTGTCCGCGCGGGCATGATAAATTGATCAAAACCGACCATGTGCGCCCACGGGCAAGCTCAGGTGTGGATGCGGTCAAATCTTATGGTCAGCTTTGCTTGCTAAATAACGTCAGCTTTGCAATGCCGGTCGATAAAGGCGGCATGGTCCGGCAGCAGGGCCACAGTCTTTGCGATCGTATCCTTGCGGGACAGTAAGGCTGCCCTGAGTTTGTGCGCGTCCTGAATTCCGGCTAGAGGGTCGCGCCGCTGAGGCATTACATCCATGCCAATCAGGATTGCCAGCCAGCTTGGCAGCACAAAGCTTTCCTGATCCAGCAGCGGCAGCAAACCGGTTTCACGGAAGGTCTCGATTTTCTCCATCAGGGTGTCCGGTAACGGCATATGCTTCACATAGCGCCAGAACGCGCTGTCCTCCCGCCCGGACAGGGCATAGTGCGCAATGATAAAGTCACGCACCCGGTCAAACTCCAATGCCTGAATGCGGTTATACTCCGTGCGCAGTCTGGGGTTAAACGTCATATCCGGCAACATAGTGATAAGGCGCGTGATACCGTTCTGAATAAGCTGAATGGACGTCGATTCCAACGGCTCAATAAATCCGCTGGATAAGCCTATCGCTACACAGTTTTTCACCCAGAATTCACGCCGCCGCCCGGTTGTGAATTTCAAAAGTCGCGGCTCCGCCAGCGCATCACCGTCCAGATTGCCCAGCAATTTGTCGCGCGCGTGGCCTTCATTGGCAAAAGCTGACGAAAAAACATAGCCGTTGCCAATGCGGTGCTGAAGCGGAATACGCCATTGCCAGCCGGCCTCCAGCGCTGTTGAGCGCGTATAAGGGGTCAAGGGACTGACCGAAGCGCACGGCACCGCCCACGCCCGATCAACCGGCAGCCAGTGACTGTAGTCAAGATAGGGCTCCCTCAAGGCTTTGTCGGCCAGCAAACCGATAAAGCCGGAGCAATCTATGAACAGGTCGCCGTCAATTGTACGCCCGTCGTTCATGGTTACAGACTGGATAAAGCCATCATCGGGACGCACAGTCACATCGACAATACGGCCTTCGTGCCGGATCACGCCTTGTGCAATGGAGCGCTCTTTAAGCAGGCGGGCATAGAGTCCGGCATCAAAATGGAAAGCGTAGTTAAAGTGACTAAGCGGCGTGCGCGGATCATTGACCGGGGCCGAAAAACGGTTGTGCCGGGCCATGACCGCCGCAATAGAATAATCGTCAAAATCACCAGCCTCAGGATCATTCTGGTCTCGCAAATGAAGCCAGTGATTGAGCGTCGAATGCGGCCCTTCGTTTATGACATAATCGCCAAAGCCGTGAAAAAACGGCTTGCCTGAACGGCTCCAGTTGACGAATTCAATCCCCAGCTTGAACGAACCGTTGGTTTTGCGGATAAACTCAACCTCCCCCAGACCGATATCCAGATTGAAGGTGCGGATGGTCGGCACGGTGGCCTCACCCACCCCGACGGTGCCGATATCGTCGGATTCAATAAGCTCGATTTGGGTGGTTTTACTATTCACCGCCTGACCCAGCGCCCGGCTAAGGGCCACGGCCGCCATCCAGCCGGCTGAACCGCCCCCGACTATGACTATTTTTCTTAAGCGGCTCATGCGATCTCATCAAGGGAAGGTGCTGCGCAATAGCGTTTTAAGACCTCATCATGCGCTGGCATACGATCAGTCGTCTGGGCACACAGCGTGCGCACCCGCTCAAGCGCGGCGATCAGATCTCTTTCAGGGATGCTGTCCGCCAGCGGATCATATCCTTTTGGCTGGGGCCCCTGCCCCATCAGAACAGCCAACCAGTTCGGTTCCTGAAAAATGGTCTGGTTCGGGAAAATCGCCAGGCCCCGCGTCTCAAACAGGCTTAATTTTTCACGCAGACTGTCCGGGATCGGCATATGGCGCAGATAATCCCACAAAGGCTCCCCCTCACGGGCATTGGCATGGTAATGCAGGATCAGAAAATCACGGATCTGCTCCAGCTCTTCGGCCATGATACGGTTGTAAAGACGGGCCGAGACCTCATCATTTTTCGACATCGGGAAGGTGGCCGCAAACTTTATAAGGCCGTGCTGGATCAGATGGATGGAGGTCGATTCCAGCGGTTCCAGGAACCCGCTCGACAGGCCGATAGCTACGACGTTTTTCATCCGCGACACCTTACGGCGGCCGGTCGTGAACCTTAAAAAACGCGGCTCAGCCAAGGCTTTATTATGGGGATGCTCAGAGCCTAGATTAGCCAGCAGGGTCTGGGCAGCCTCATCATCCGAAATATAATCGCTGACATACACATAGCCATTGCCGGTACGGTGCTGAAGCGGAATACGCCATTGCCAGCCAGCCTTTAAAGCCGTCGCCCGCGTATAGGGCACCGGCGCTTCAAAGCGGGCCGAGGGCACGGCCACCGCGCGATTGGCCGGCAGCATGTCTGACCAGTCTTCGTAACCGGCTTTGAGCGTCTGCTCTATCAGCAAACCACGAAAACCAGAGCAGTCAATGAAATAGTCCCCCTCCACACGCTGACCATCACTGAGGCTGACATACTCAATTGTACCATCGTGAGGATTCTGGCCGACCGAGGTTATGGTGCCCGCTATCCGCCGTATACCGCGTCCCTCCGCCAGAGTGCGCAAATACCGCGCATAAAGCGAGGCGTCAAAATGATAGGCATGAGCCATCGCCGCCCTGGGGTCGCGTGAATTGGGGGCGGCCCGGTCAAAGCGGTTTTTAGTCGCGGCCACATTGCTCATGGAAAACTCGGACAAGTCAGGCTTGTAACCCAATGCTCTGGCCCGCAGCCAATAGGCGTGAAACGATACGCCATTAATGGGAGAGCCATAGGTTCCGAACGGGTGCATATAGCTGTGGCCGTCGTGGCGCCAGCCGCAAAACTCTATCCCCAGCTTAAAGGACGCCTGAGTGGCGCTCATGAATTCAGCTTCGTTGATACCCACCGCCTGATTGAAAAAGGATATGGGCGGAATGGTCGCTTCGCCCACCCCGACCGTGCCGATCTCCGGCGACTCAATCAGGGTGATCTTCATTTGATGCGGTTTGAAAAAGTTGGTTAAAAACGCCGCCGACATCCAGCCGGCCGTGCCGCCGCCAACTATGACTATGTGCCGGATTGTCTCCGCAGGCGCCCCGTGTTGTGTCATTTTTTTATTCCGCCCCAAATTATAAAATAGCCCCGCCAACGTCAGGAAGAAGCGTCGGCAGGGCTAGTTTTATTCATAAGACACGCTTTGACAAATAGCTTTGACAGAACGTGCCTGTTTTTCAGATATCGGTCGAACTCCGGTTAGAAAGTTCCGCGGACAATGAACGATACGCGACGGTCATTGACGGTCCAGCTATGGGTGCGGATCAGGGCCTTGGACATATTGCCCTGTGTCCCTAAGAACCAGCTATCGCGTTGATCCATTTCAAGTTCCATCTGCGAGTTCAGAAGGTTAACCGCCTGCACCCCGACCTTGAAGTTTTTGTTGATCGAGTAAAGGATCGATCCATCAAGCTGGCCGAACGATCTGGAATAGACCGGCACCATCAGGTTGGACGCCGAAGCGCTCATCAGATAGCGCGAACGCCAGTTGTAAGCCAGACGGGCATCAAACCCGAACTTGTTATAGAGCAAGGTCGCATTGGTGGTGTAGCGCGACAGTTGCTCCAGCGGCAGATCAAGTTTGGAGGCCCCGATCTGCGCCCCGTCTGTGGTGCTGCTTGACGTATTCTTGGCGCCGCGGCTTTCCAGAATGGTCATATTGAATTCGGTACCCAGACCGCTCAGGACACCCGGCAGGAAATCGTAGAATTGCTGGTGCTGGAATTCCATGCCCCAGATTTCGCCATGCCCCATGTTCTGAGGCACTATACCGACCGCCTGAACCGACTGGCCAGTGTCTTTAGTGATGGTGATGGCACCTGTGTTGGACTGGATATAGTCATAGACATCTTTCTTGAAGATGCCGGTCGCCAGCATACCACCGTTGAAATACCACTCTGCCGACAAGTCGAAAGAATTGGCCCGCATCGGCTTCAGATTGGGGTTGCCCGAATAGAACCCGAACGCCACGTCCGTATGATACTGAACAGCCGCATTTTGGGCCAGAGCCGCATCCAGTTGCGCCTGCGTATAGGGCGCATTGGTCAGTTCGTTTATGATGCCATCTGCAACGGTCGCATTACGCGATTGCAGGGTGGCAGACATGGTAAGCGAAGGCTGCAACTGATAGAAATCAGGACGAACAATGTTTTTCGAGGCCGCATAACGAATGAAGAAGTTATCGGTGACTTTCAGGCGCAGATTCAGGCTCGGCAACACGTCGGTGTAGCTGGTGCCACCAATGGTTTCAAAGCTTTGACCGTCAGCGAAGTCGATCTTGGCCGCCGCCGTCGGTGACGCATTACGCTTTTGGGCCTGACTGATGAAGCCCACTGTCCCAAAGCCGCGGCCTTCGGTTTCGGTCTTGACGACGCGCAGACCGAAATTACCGTCCCAGCTCATGGCATTGCCATCCCACGACAGCTCTTTACCGAAGAAGGTCTCTCCGCCAAAGCGCAGCTTGGAGTAAATCGCCGTGGTCTTTTCCGATTGACGGTTGATACCGCGACCACCGAAATTCTGGAAGCCGGCATTGTAGTCGCCGTTGAAGGCTTTCCAGTAGTTGATGCCGCCGTTAGCCGATGCCCAGATCGGGTTATAGCTCAAAAGGCTGCCCTGAACGAAGGGGCTGTATTGACCGCCATTAGGCGCCCACGACGGAATGGTGCCATTGGGTCCGCCCTGAGGATAATAGCCGAACTCACCGTTGTTGTAGGCCGGCCCGCCGCCCGGAACCGGGCCGTTCCAGATGACATCATTCAGATAGTCTGACAAAGCCCCTGAATCCTTGGCCAGATCGAAGGACGGCATGATCAGAGAGGGCACGGAGACATCGCCCTTAAAGAAATCGTCGAAAGCTACGATATCCTGATTTTGCGTATAGCGATCAGCGGTTGCGGTGACACGCGTAGCCCAGGGCGCTGAAATCAGGGCCCAGTTATAACCGCCATCACGTTGCGTCGAATAGCGCGAGGTCGCCCGCAGGCCGACCTTGATGTCTTTCAGCCAGAAGCCGTCATCGAACGCATAGGTCGCGTCAAACTTACCCGTATACTGGCGGGCATCATTGTCGTCAGCGTGATCCATAGCCGCATACAGATTAAATACTGACGGGGTGCTGGTGGCGTTGGCCATAGTGATTTTAGGCAAGTCACCCGACAGATCCAGACCAAAGCCGCCCGGCAGATTAACCGTATTATAAACCGTCAGATCAGTGCCTTCGCGGTGCGATTGCACATATTGCAAATCACCGGTCAGGCTCAGCTTCTCACCATTCCACTTGAAGCCGGTTGAAATATCATTGGTGTTGTCGCTGACCTTACCATAGCGGGTGCCGAGGTTCAGAAGGAAAGAGTTGCTGGCGCCGCTGCTGGCATCAACCATCTGACCGCTGACGAAATTGCCATCGTCATCAAACACAAAGCTTGTACCCGTCGCCGGCGCGACAAGAAAGGACTGATTGTTCGTCGCAGAGCAGCAGGAAGAGGTCTGCGCAAAGCGATCCTGCAGAATCTGTTCAGCCTCGGTGCGGAAGAAGGTCGCAAACAGTTCCAGACTGTCCGACGGACGCCACTGGAACGCTGCATAGTAACCTGAACGGGTACGATCCTGATGATTGTTACGATACTGGATACCAACGGGGACAAAAACCCGATCAAAGGGCTGACCGTCAATTTCATTACACTGCGTTGACAGATTGGGAATCTGATTACCGTTACCGTCATCTATTGTATCGTTACAGTTGGCAACCGTGCCATTGAAATTTAGGCTAGTTCCACCATTATACGAAGATTGCACCCCCTCGCCGTGGGCATTGTAGGGATCAACCGCCAGCGTATTAACCGCCGTCTTGAGTTTTGATGTCGAGGCACTCAAAAGGACGCCGATTTCGCCGATATTGGTATCCCAGCGATCACTCAACAAAAGGCTGGCTGAGGGCGAGCCCTCTTTGCGCAAATCACCGCGGGTATAGTCAGCAGAAAATGCGACCTGACGACCTGCCTGATCGAAAGGCATACGGGTGCGCAGGTTAACCGTGCCACCAAGCCCGCCTTCAACAATATCCGCCGAAGGGTTTTTATAGACATCCACGCCTGAGAACAGTTCTGGCGTCACGTCTTCCCATGAAATGGCGCGACCGCCCTTGGCCGAAAACGCGTCGCGGCCATTGAGTTCCGAGCGCACCCAGGTCAGGCCGCGGATCTGAATGCCGGAGCCTTCGACGTTGAGACGATCCACATCGCGCGGCTCATTGGTGCGGCCGATGGTGATGCCTGCCACGCGCTGAAGCGCTTCGGTTACCGAGCGATCGGGCAGACCGCCGATATCGACGGCGGTAATCGAATCCACGATCTGATCTGAGTTTTTCTTGAGCTGCTGAGCCGTTTGAATGGCCTTACGCTGTCCGACGACCACAACTTCCTGAGTGTCTTCGGCCGTTTCGGCATCCTGTGCCTGAGCGGCAAAGCCTGCCGCTATCATCACAACGGTAGCTGAAGACAGCAAAAGGCAACGCTTGCGCGTATTGGATTTCATGTTTTCCTCCCTAAAGGCGCCCAGGAATCCGCCGCACTTCGTCGGTCTTAAGTCCTAAACGTCATAGTATGTTTATTTTGAATCGGACAGGTCACACGCCTGGCTGAGACTTGATGAAAATGACTCCGGCGTCAAATTGTCAAGTTAATTATTTCAACTTTCTTTAATAATTAAAAACCGTGTCACTTGTCACACAAATAAGCCCGCATTTAGCGGGCTTATCAACTTTCAAGGCTGGATAGTTACGGTATTAAGTACACCATGTGCACCGTGCCGCTATTCCCACTCGATGGTGCCGGGCGGCTTTGAGGTCACATCATAGACGACACGGTTGACCCCTCTGACTTCGTTGACGATGCGCGTGGCGCAGCGCCCCAGTACCGGCCACGGGAACTCATAGAAGTCCGCCGTCATACCGTCAGATGAGGTCACAGCCCTAAGCGCCAGCACGTCCTCATAGGTGCGGGCATCGCCCATAACACCGACCGTTTTCACCGGCAGAAGCACGGCAAAGGCCTGCCAGATCTGGTCGTAAAGCCCGGCCTTACGGATTTCATCAAGGTAGATCGCATCTGCATCCTGAAGCGTTTTGACCTTTTCCGGTGTAACTTCACCGGGTATGCGGATCGCAAGCCCCGGCCCAGGGAATGGATGACGGCCCACGAATGCGTCCGTCAGGCCCAGCTCTTTGCCCAGGGCACGCACTTCGTCCTTAAACAGTTCGCGCAAGGGCTCAACCAGTTTCAGCTTCATATAGTCAGGCAAACCGCCGACATTATGATGCGATTTGATGACGGTCGATGGCCCACCATGCGGTGACACACTTTCGACCACGTCGGGGTAAAGTGTGCCCTGCGCGAGGAATTCTGCGCCATCTATTTTAGCCGCTTCTTCGTCGAACACCTCGATAAACAGGCGACCAATGGTCTTGCGCTTTTTTTCGGGATCGAATTCACCCTTGAGCGCACCGAGGAACTTATCTTGCGCCTGAACGTGGATCAGCGGGATATTGTAATGATCGCGGAACAGGGTCACGACCTGCTCGCCCTCGTTTTTGCGCAAAAGACCCGTATCGACAAATACGCAGGTCAGTTGCTCACCGATCGCTTCGTGAATCAGCACCGCGGCAACGGAAGAGTCAACCCCGCCGGACAGGCCGCAGATGACCTTACCAGAACCAACCTGCTTGCGAATTTTCTCGATCATTTCCTGACGGAAGGCCGCCATCGTCCAGTCGCCTTTGAGGCCAGCGATCTCAAACAGGAAGTTGCGGATCATGTCGGTGCCGCGTTTGGTATGCACGACCTCCGGATGGAACTGCACCGCATAGAAGCGCTTGTCTTCATTGGCGATGGCCGCAAACGGCGCGCCCTCTGAGGTGGCAATGACCTCAAAGCCCTCGGGGATGGCGGTGACGCGGTCACCGTGGCTCATCCACACGGTCTCTTTGGCATCCAAACCTTTGAAAATCGGCGATGATTTGGTGATTTCGATCTCGGCGCGGCCAAATTCACGGTGATGACCGCTTTCGACCTTACCGCCCAGCAAATCGCACATCAGTTGCTCGCCGTAGCAGATACCAAACACCGGCAACCCCATATCGAACAGGGCCTTATCCACCGTGGGCCCGGCTTCGACCACGCTGTGCGGGCTGCCCGACAGAATGACCGCGTTGGGTTGCACGGTTTTCAAGGCTTCTGCCGCCTTGGTGAAGGGATGGATTTCGCAATAAACACCGCATTCACGCACCCGGCGGGCGATCAACTGGGTCACTTGCGAACCGAAATCGATGATCAGAACCTTTTCATGGTGCATGGGTTTTAAGCTTTCCGTTGATAGAGGGCGACGAAGAAACCGTCAGTATTTGAGGTGCCCGGCGACAGGCGTAAGCGATGGCTACCGTTGGCCAATTTGGCAAGAGCATCCGCGCCGTCAGAAGTGATTTGCGGCACACGCACAGCGTCTGCAATCGGGCGCGGCTTAAATTGCGGATGATCGGCCTCAAACCGATCCGCGGTCATGTCATTCTCATCCGGCAGGATCGAACAGGTCGCATAGGCCAACAGCCCGCCCGGCTTAACCAGACGCGAGGCGCGATGAAGAATTGCAGATTGCAATTCATGCAGTCGCGCCACTTCCTCTTCGGTCAGTTTATGAGCGGTTTCAGGCCGCCTGCGCCAGACCCCCGAACCGGAACAGGGCGCATCGACCAGCACCAGATCGGCCACGCCGATTAGGTCTTCAAGCCCGTCACCGTCCGTCGTCAACTGGCGAAACTCGGCCTCAAGGCCAGCACGGGCAAGGCGCGGCTTAATATTGTTCAGGCGCGTTTTTTCGACATCCGAAGCGATTAATCTGCCCGATGTTTTACCTTCCAGCGTCTGCATCGCCTGCAATAGGCCCAGCGTCTTACCGCCCCCGCCCGCGCAGTAATCGATCACCGTCATACCGGGTTTAGCACCGGCCAGAAACGCCGCCAGTTGCGAGCCTTCGTCCTGAATTTCGATGATGCCCTGCCTGAACGCAGGCAGTGCGCGCACATTGGGCGGCGGATCGGCCGGCAACCGCAGGCCAAACGCTGAATAGGGCGTCAATTCCGGCTTATAACCCAGCATCTCAAGGCCCTGACGGATCGGTTCGCGGTCGCCATTGACCCTCAGATCAATGGGCGCGCGCGGCAGCATCAGGGCCTCGGCCTCCTTCAGCCAGTCGTCACCATAGACGGCCTTGAGGCGCTCCGACACAAAGGCGGGCAGTCCCGCCTCCAGCCACTGCGGCGCTTCGCCCTCCCCCGCCGACAACCGATTGCGCTCCGCAAGCGAAAGCTTGGGCGGCGCATAACCTTCGCCGGTATAGAGCGCATCAATTTCATCGACACTCACCCCATCCAGCAGGTGTAAAGCGCCTAAAATCAACGACCTGCCGGAATCGGAATCCATTGCAAAAGACAAGCGCTCGCGCGAACGCAGGCATTGATATACCTTATCAGCGATCGCACGGCGGTCTTTTGAACCCGCATAGCGGTGGTTGCGGCCCCAGTCTTTCAGCACCTCTTCGGCCGCCTTGCGCGTCCCTTTGAGGATATCGAGAATGTCGGCAGCGGCGGCTAGGCGAGCAGCAGGGGTCAAGGTTTAGTCCTAAATCAACAAGGCGATCAGACAGGCGATGATACCAAACATCGATACGCCCCAGATCGCAAAACGAAACGGCCAGCCATAAGCATAGGCCGGAATATAGAATATGCGTGCCACCAGATAGACCGTGGCCCCGATCTGCGACAACTCAGATGAGCGGCCCCTCAGCGCCAGACAGATAATGATGACCGCAAAGAAAACAAAGGTTTCCTTGAAGTTGGTAAATGAGCGCTCAAGCCGCCCCGCCATGCCCGTATGCACCACCGGCTCATCGCGCGGGCCTGCCGCCCATTTCAGATTACCCTCCTGCCGACGCGCCGCCAGAGCCGCGATCGCCAAATGGATCAGGCCCAGGATCACAGTATAGACAAGAATGAACACTTCATTGGTCATGGACGGCTCCGGTACAGGTTCAAAACCGCCGAAAGCGGCGGCCCTGACTGATACGCTACTGGCGGTAGTTTGGAGCTTCGCGCGTAATCATCACATCGTGAACATGGCTTTCGCGCAGGCCCGCATTGGTGATACGCACGAATTTGGCGCGTTTCTGGAACTCAACGATATCGGGGGCACCAACATACCCCATCGAGGCCCGCAAGCCGCCGACCAGTTGGTGCACGACCGGCGCGATCGGGCCTTTGTAGGGTACCTGACCTTCGATACCTTCGGGCACCAGCTTCATGGTGTCCTGCACGTCCTTCTGGAAGTAGCGATCAGCAGATCCGCGGGCCATTGCCCCGACCGAGCCCATGCCGCGATAGGACTTATAAGAGCGTCCCTGATAGAGAATGACCTCACCCGGCGCTTCTTCGGTGCCCGCAAACATCGAGCCCAGCATAGCGGTCGAGGCCCCGGCGGCAATCGCCTTGGCCAGATCGCCCGACAGCTTGATGCCGCCGTCGGCGATGATCGGCACGCCGGTTCCCTCAGCAGCGCGTACGCAATCGATAATGGCGGTGAGTTGCGGCACGCCAACGCCGGCGACCACACGGGTGGTGCAGATCGAGCCCGGCCCGATGCCGACCTTAACCGCGTCAGCACCGGCATCGATCAGGGCGCGGGTCGCATCATAGGTCGCGACATTACCGGCCACGATCTGAACGTGGTTATAAGCCTTCTTGATGCGCTCAACGGCCTGAGACACCAAAACCGAGTGACCGTGAGCGGTGTCGATCACCACAACATCCACGCCCGCTTCGATCAGACCGACCGAGCGTTCATAGCCGGCATCACCGACTGTGGACGCCGCCCCGACCAGAAGCCGTCCGGCCTCATCCTTGGCCGCGCTGGGATAGGCCTGCGATTTTTCCATGTCCTTTACGGTGACAAGGCCCACGGCGCGGTAAGCATCATCAACCACAATGATGCGCTCAATACGGTGCTCAGCCATCAGATGACGAGCCACCGATTGCTGAACGCTGCCGTCTTTTAGGGTAATCAGCCCTTCGCGGACCATCAGTTGCGCGGCGGTTTTGGAATTGTCGCTTTCAAAACGGATATCGCGGTTGGTCAGGATACCGACCAGTTTGCCCGTATCGCGCTCGACCACCGGAAAGCCGGAAATGCCGCGCCGCGCGATGATATCACGCACTTCGGCCAGCGTTGTTTCGGGATTGATGGTGATCGGGTTGATGACCATGCCCGATTCAAAACGCTTAACTTCGCGGATTTCCTCGGCCTGACGCTCAATGCTCAGATTGCGGTGGATAATGCCCAAGCCCCCGACCTGCGCCATAGCGACCGCCAGACGTGCTTCGGTGACCGTGTCCATCGCCGATGACACCAGTGGGATATTGAGATTGATAGAACGGGTGAATTTAGATTTCGTATCGACCTGAGTGGGAACGACCTCTGACGGGCCGGGTTCCAGCAAAACGTCGTCGAAGGTTAAGCCTTCGCGTATTTCCATTACGGACTCTCCATTTTGCGGGTTGTTCCTAAGCCAAGCGGGTCTCTGCGTAAAGGGGCCGGTACGAAAAAATTGTTTCACATTCTGCTAAATCGGAGCAGTCTCGTGATTTAGGTTACCATGGGGGATATCCGGAATGACGATGATGCAACGTGTACTCTGGGCATGGTTTGCGGCCGCATTGATGCCGGGCATCGCCCTTAGCCTTTATCTGCTCATAATGAGCGGGGGCTTTGACTTATCTCTTCTTGTATTCGTTACGCTGCTTACAACCCCGATTACATTTATAATTGCGTCGCTGCATATTTTGATTTTGGGATTGCCGCTATTTTACAAACTGGAGACCCTAGGTCGCCTCAATCTGTGGACGTCAGCGCTTAGCGGACTGATAATAGCTGGCACGCCTTTTTTACTGCTGAGTTTAATGAACGCGCCTACCTCTCAGTGGCCCCCCATGATTATGAGCATCTACAGCGTCTCAGGCTTCTTCGGTATTATTGGTGGGATCAGTGCGTGGTGTGTCTGGCGATATACCGCACCGAAGGAAATCGTAACGGAAACCATCCCTTAACCACGCTTGTAACACCGGCCTTAATCACTTCGGGGTAGTGTGAACTATACCCTCACTTGATAAGGCGACACCATGAGCCATTCCACGCAGTACAAAATCGCCACAGGCCTTGTCTGGCTGTCGTACCGCCTGCGTCCACTGTTTGCCGGCCGGGTGTTTGGGGCCATGATGGAACGCCACCGCGCGCGCCTCAAGATCACGGGTGTATTGCCCGTGGTTAAGGCCTAAAACTAGAACCTCCCCTGTTGCAGGGGAGGCTGTCACTCAATCTAAAGATTGGGTGACAGGTGGGGTAAACGGCACATCAGTTACCTACAGTTAACCCCCTCTTTGATTTAAGCGATGCTTATATCAAAGCTCCCCCTACATCAGGGGGAGTTCTGCAAGCTACCCCTTAAACCCCATCGCCACGATAAAGGTCTCGGATGAGCCCTGACGGCTGGCCTTGGGCTTCATGTGCTTCACTTCGGTAAAATTACGCTTGAGGGTATCCAGCACAGCATGGGTTTCACCGCCCTGAAAGGCTTTGGCCACAAAGGTGCCGCCGGGTTTCAGGTTCAAAATGGCAAAATCAACAGCCATTTCAATCAGGCCAACGATCTTAAGGTGATCGGTCTGCTTATGGCCGACCGTATTGTGCGCCAGATCCGACAGCACCAGATCGGGCTTACCGCCCATCATTTCCATCAGCCGCGGGCCTACTTCCGGGTCAGTGAAATCGGCCTGTATAATCTCAGCCCCCGGCACCGGATCGACCGGCAGCAGATCAACCCCGACCACATGGGCCGCGCCGCGCTTTTTGGCCACCTGCACCCAGCCGCCCGGCGCGCAGCCCAGATCAACCACCCGCACCCCACGGTGCAGCAGCTTAAAGCGATCATCGATCTCAATCAGCTTGAACGCCGCCCGCGAGCGCCAGCCCTCGGCCTTGGCCCGCGCCACGAACGGGTCATTCAATTGCCGCTCCAGCCACTTGGCCGAGGATTCCGTGCGCTGCTTGGCGGTTTTGACGGCGGTGTGGCCCTTATTGCGGCCAGACAGATTACCGCCGGTTGGGGGCTTGACCATTTTGCGGCGCGCTTCGGGGGCGTCTTCAGGCGTTTTTTTATCGTTCATGGCAGGGCTATAGCGCGATTTCGTCGTCCGCAAAATGGCCTGACGTTAAATTACTTTTTGAATTACCGGCCACGATGGCCTAAGAGGGGCGCAATTGTATACGCTCAAGAGGACGCACCATGTCGGCTGATCCCGAAAACACCCTTATCCTGACGCTTGAAACCGGCGAAGTCGTCATTGAACTTCGCCCTGATCTGGCGCCAAACCACGTCGCCCGTATCAAGGAACTGGCCCGCGAAGGCTTTTACGACGGCATCGTCTTCCACCGCGTCATCCCCGGCTTCATGGCCCAGGGCGGCGATCCCGAAGGTCAGGGCTATGGTGGCTCCGGCAAGAAGCTTAAGGCAGAGTTCTCCAATGAAGCGCACGTGCGCGGCGTCTGCTCGATGGCCCGCTCGATGAACCCGGATTCGGCTGACAGCCAGTTCTTCATCTGCTTTGACGACGCCCACTTCCTTGACCGCCAATATACGGTCTGGGGTCAGGTCACGTCGGGCATGGAACATGTCGACGCCCTGCCCAAGGGTGAGCCGCCACGCGCACCGGGCAAGATCGTGTCCTTCCGCGTCGCTGCCGACGTCGCCTGATACGTAGCACAATCTTGATCTTTTAAGGCGCACGGCCCCGGCTGTGCGCCTTTTGACATTTTTGTCAAACTTACAAAAATCAACCATTCATTAAACGTCGGCGTATAGCTTAAGACGGCAGATCAAATAAAGGTACACCCGCTATGTCGATCAGGTCCCGGATTACGGTGCGGCTGGACGAAGACCATAAGGTCATCATGTTCAGAGTGGTGGGCGAAGTTGACGGCGCTGACATCGTCGACACCCTGATGAAAACTTACGAATCCCTTAGTGAGCCCTGGCAATATCATCGCCTGCTGGATCTGCGCCGGCACGATGGCCTGATGCACGTCAGCCATATTGATGATCTCAGATGCCGTTGGCAGGCGCTTGTCGGTGACCGCGTGACCATACCGGTTCGCGGCGCTATCATTACCTCGAACGCTTTGAGTTTTGCGCGATTGCCCAGTGTGCGTAAAAACTTTACCGGCAAACAAATCCATACCTTTCACAGTCTTGATGAAGGCATGGACTGGGTGCAGAACGGCATATTGCCTGAGTTTGAAGCCGAAGACACACCTCTGGCGGCCGGTTTTTAAGCTAACAAAGACTTAACGGATTTACCCTAGTCTATCTGTACCGCGTTTTCCGAAAGCTTCTGAATAAAGACCGCCGACATGTCCATTCGTCCGCGCCTCATCTTTGATGTCGATGAAACCCATCGGCTGATGACCGTCAAATATTATGGTGATCTGGATAGCAAAACCATAGCCACGTCTTTGGCAGAGCACTTCAAGACCCTTGATCAGCCGTGGCGGTATGACGCCCTGTTCGACATGCGCCGCTTTGAAGGCGTGGTCGTGCTCGAAGATTTGGCGCAGATGGCACGGGCGTGGAATCAAGGCACCAAAGGTAAGGATGCTGGGCGCCTCACCGCGATCGTCAGCAATGACCCACTGATATTCACCCGCCAGAAAGCCTACGAAGCGGGTCAGCCCTTACGCATCGTCAAAATATTTGATGATATTAATCAGGCCTCAAACTGGCTTACGACTATGCGAAAAGTCACCGACCCTAAGCTCGCCTCTTGACCTTTGGCGGCTTTGCCTGTTTGAAGCGGGCATGTTGGTATCCCAGTTCGATTTTGACCTGCCCGAAAGCGCTATAGCCTTGCGTCCCGCGTCTCCGCGAGAGCACGCACGCCTGATGACCGTAGATGGCAATGGCAATATCGGCGATCACCATGTTGCCGATCTGGTCAGTCTTATCCGGCCCGGTGACATTCTGGTCGTCAATGACACCAGGGTTCTGCCGGTTCAACTGCATGGTCAGCGTAACCGTGACGGCCACAGTGTTACGATTGAAGCCACGCTGATAAAATCCCTATCGCCGGTAATGTGGCAAGCGTTTATCAAGCCGGGCCGTCGGGTGCGGGTCGGGGATATGGTCAGTTTTGGTCATGAAGGCAGCGCGTCAACCTTAAACGCCACCGCCACCGCCAAGGATGATGACGGGCTCTACACCCTGTCGTTCGACCATAACGCCGAAGAGATGGGCACCCGCTTACATGAGATCGGCGGCATGCCCCTGCCCCCCTATATCCGCTCAAAACGCAGCGAAGATGAGCAGGACAAAACCGACTACCAGACCATTTTTGCGGCCGCTGAGGGCTCCGTCGCCGCCCCTACCGCCGGCCTGCATTTTACCCCCGTTACTCTTGAAACACTCACGGCTAAAGGGGTTGAGATCGCACAAGTGACCCTGCATGTCGGCGCGGGCACCTTTCTGCCGGTCAAGGTCGATGACACCCGTGACCATAAAATGCACGCCGAATATGGCGAGGTCACTCAAGCAGTTGCGGATAAAATCAACGCCGCCCGCGCCAAGGGTGGTCGCATCATCTGCGTCGGCACGACGGCTTTGCGGTTAATCGAAAGCGCCTGCGATGATGACGGCGTGATCCATCCGTTTGCTGATGAAACCTCAATCTTTATCACCCCCGGCGTGCGGGTCAGGTCAGCGGATATTCTGATGACCAATTTCCACCTGCCGAAATCGACCCTGTTCATGCTGGTCTGCGCCTTTTCAGGTTATGAGACCATGAAAGCGGCCTATGCCCATGCGGTTGAGACAGGTTACCGCTTTTTCTCATATGGAGACGCTTGTTTACTGAGTAATATGTCCCGTAAATAATCCTAAGCCGGGGGCACTTCATGGATGTAGCGATAGTTTGGGGAACCTTGATGCTGGCACCGCCAGCGGCTTTTGCCCTAATGGCCTTGACAAGAAAACACGTGCCGCGTTTCGCTCGCCCTGTCCTGATCGCTTCAGCCACTTTGATCGGTCTGGTTCTTTTAGCCATGATTCTGAAAATCGCCTTCATAAACCCGATAGCCAACATCGTAGCTTTATCTGTTGCCTACCTGGCCTACACACTGCTGTGGGCCGCCATTTGGCAGCTTGAAAGTCCGGCTCTGAAAATTTTACTCGGTATAGCCAGTTCTTTACCGATCGCTGCGGGTTACTTTTTTGCAGCCTTTGGAATGCTAGGGTTTATGTTTGCCGGTTATACATCCCCTCCCGTATATACAGCCAAAGTCGATGAACGATTTACCTGTGAGATAAGGTATCGTGACGGCGGCCCCTCTTACGGTACATATGAGGTGGGCGTGTATTACAGATGGGCAAATATTCCTGCGATACAGCAGCAGGTAGCCGTGTTTCCGAAAGATGCTAGGCATATGTCTAACTTTGAAGATGAATGCCCCTCATAGTTTCATCATAGCTTTACGGCAGCGTCCATCCTCGCTATTGACGCGCGATGACAGCTTTTCCCTTTGAACTTAAGGCCAGCGATGGTCAGGCCCGCACCGGTGTTTTGAAAACCCCGCGCGGCGATATCCCGACCCCGATCTTTATGCCCGTCGGCACAGCCGCGACCGTCAAGGCCCTGACGCTTGATATGGTGCGCCAGAGCCATGCCAAGATCATCCTCGGCAACACCTACCACCTCATGCTGCGCCCGACGGCAGAGCGGGTTAAGCGTCTGGGCGGCCTGCATAAATTCATGGGCTGGGATGGCCCGATCCTGACCGATTCCGGTGGTTTTCAGGTCATGAGCCTGTCGCAGATATCCAAGGTTACCGAAGATAACGTCACCTTTCAGAGCCATATCGACGGATCGCGCCACATCTTATCGCCCGAACGCTCAATCGAGATTCAGGCTGATCTGCTGGGCTCAGACATCGTCATGCAGCTTGACGAGTGCGTCTCCTACCCCGCCGATGAGGCCCGCGCCCAAAAAGCTCTGCAATTATCGGCCCGCTGGGGACAGCGCTCGAAAGCCGCCTTTGGCACCCGCGACACTCAGGCGCTGTTTGGGATTCAGCAAGGTTCGACCTTTGAGGCCTTGCGCCGCGAATCAACCGATCGGTTGCTGGAAATTGGCTTTGACGGCTACGCTATCGGCGGTCTGGCGGTCGGCGAAGGCCATGAAGCCATGTGCGACACGCTCGATTACTGCGCCCCGATCCTGCCGTGGGATCGTCCGCGTTATCTGATGGGCGTCGGCAAGCCAATCGATCTGGTCGAAGCGGTGGCGCGTGGTGTCGATATGTTCGATTGCGTCCTGCCAACCCGCTCTGGCCGTCACGGTCAGGTCTGGACGTGGGAAGGGCCGATTAATATCAAGAACGCCCGTTTTGCCGAAGACGACAGCCCGCTAGATCCCTCAAGCGATTGCCCGGCCAGCCGTGACTATTCAAAGGCTTACCTGCATCATCTGATGCGATCTGAAGAAATTCTGGGGCAGGTTTTATTATCGTGGCACAACATCGCCTTTTTTCAGGCGCTGATGATAAAAATCCGGGCTGCCATTGCCGCAGGTGAATTTGCTCAGTTCAGATCATGGTTTCGTGAAACCCACCTCGCTTCAAAGACCTAATCCTAAGACGTATGCGATTGCTAATGGCCAATTGCTGATATAAGTTCGAGTCATGAAATCAAGGGCCATAAAGCTGTGTGCGATGCTTATTTGTACAATGGCCATGCTATTGTGCGTAAGCGTCCCTGCACAGGCTGTCGCACTTCCGAGCGATGTGCAGATGGTTATGGCGCCCACAATGTCACATATGAAATGTTGTCCGGACTCTCAGCCGAACGGTCAGCGCAGTTGCGCTGTACAATGCCCTATTGTCATAGGACATTGTTTTGGGCTGGCATTATTCTTGGGGGTTTATGACGTTAAGTTCGATCAGATCAAGAATATTTTGACAGGCCTTAATAACATACCAGACGTGCCGCCCCCTCGATGAATCTTCGATGTCGAATACCACACTATTATTCAACATTTTTGGAGATTATCTAATGAAACTCATCTTTTCAGCGTCAACTCTTATGGCATTGTTATCAGCGACGTCTGTTTTTGCCGCCGCACCTGAAGCAATCACCAAGGCTGTACAGTCGTGTTGCACTTTGCTGTCAGCCTGTTGTGGCCTGCCTTGTTGCGGCTAAGTTAGCGTAGAGGGTACCCGTGCTATAACATATGGCACGGGTACTTTTATTATATCCGCTATAATTAGAACCTCCAATCGACGTACGATTGGTAATGGCATACAAAGACAAAGATACGGCCTCCGCGGATTGAAAGCGCGCCGCTTCATATCTAAGCAAGGTTTCCAAACCCGTGCTCAGGCTCAAAGGGCAGCGCAAGATTAGCCTATTTGTTCGAACTACGTACCGTGTTCGATGTGCGCACAACATCCGACGCCTCGATAACATCGCTACGGCGGCCACGCGGAGCGGTATCCTCAGCCATTTGCGGCATCACGGCCGGCACGAACCACGAAGGGGCTGCCGGTGGCGCGCAATTCTTGTTCAGACCGATCCCTTTGAGGTATGCCCGGCGGACAACGCCAGCCTGGGTGGCACGGTCGATGGATTTTTGATGTTTTTCAGCACCGGTAATTTTGCGCACCAGGCCACGCATCGGGATGATATCGCGGGCGGCTGATCTCACCGCACCTAATGTATAGTTGGTAGCGGCACGACCGCTCTTTTCCGTCATGTCGCTTTCAGGGGGCGGCGGCTCATCGAAATCATCGCCCAGAACTTCATCTAAACGGCGAATTTCAGCGGCAATGCCTTCGCAGCGCTCCATGCCGGTCAGGTCGTAGGTTTTGGTTGAGGCCCGTATCAAAATAGCCGGAATATCGTCACGGCGCAGATTGAGGTCTTCGAGGGGCGCCGCCAGCGCATCACCAAAACCATCACCGACATCCATAGCGCTCTTTTTCATGGTGGAGCCGATTTTGCCGTTTTTTGCCTTAGCCTTATCAGCATCGGCATATACGGGTTTTGATTCGACCAGAGACATCTCGCCCGCTTCGGGTTTAGATGCACACGCTGTCATGCCAAGGCAGGTAAGGGTTATAACCCCCACCGCGCGCCCTAAGCTCAACGAAATTCCAGCGATCACCGAAAACCTCCACACCTTTTACGCCATTAACCAATAAAACTGCGTCAAAATAAAGAGGATATGCTTGCGTAATCAGCAACACCTCTCTATGTAGTCCCTCACCAACCGCCGCCCGGCATTTCGGGCGGCCATTGAGGAGAGTGAGCTCTTAGCTCAGCCGGCTAGAGCATCTGACTTTTAATCAGAGGGTCCTGGGTTCGAGTCCCAGAGAGCTCACCATCTCACAAACCTCACGACATAATGCTCATTCGATTGTGGCGGCGCGCACAGTGCCATCTGATACATTTTGCCATCCGAGATCGTTGCCATATTGCATCACTCAAAAACCGCAAATCAAATACTGTGGTAACAGTGACACGATTTCAGGTGAGGTCAATACCGCAGATGAGTCTAACCGTTCTCTTCTATTATTTTATGACGGAACTTATAGGTTTTCGATTAGGGCTCGCTCACTCAAAATAAGTGACACCTAATTAGCTTAATTGGCCAGACGCATTTTGGGCAGGTAACGGCCATTTTCAAAGCGATCGAAAATCAGATCGGTTTGCGGGTGACGCAAAGGCTGCCCCGTATCATCGGCGTCAAGATTAGCCTCAGACGCGTAGGCAACATAACAACTGTCACCATTTTCAGCCAGCAGGTGGTAAAAGGGCTGGTTCTTTTCGGGCCGCACAGCCTCAGGAATGGCCAGCCACCATTCGTCCGCGTCCAGAAACTGCGGATCGACATCAAAAATGACGCCACGGAAATCGAACAGGCGATGGACAACGACCTGACCGATATCAAATTTTGCACTTCGTTGATGTGTCATCGGACTAACCGTTCTGATCCAGAATTCCGGACAAAATGCACAATTAAATTGTTACCCCCGCCCCAGATCGATTCGCATCGCTTTCATCAGGCCGCAGTCATGTTTTAGCGCGATTATTCAAAAAGGCCTTTCCCCTTCTCCCCTTGGTTGATAGTGTTTTCGCGAAGTGGGTGCATGTGGAGAGGATGCGGCAAAACCGCATCATTTCCAAGCAGACCGAAACATAAAATAACAATAAAAAAGCGGGGTATGAGCCATATGACAAAGGCTCCCTCTGACCACAACGGACGGCCTTCAGCCTCCGGCAAAGCCTTGAACCCCGCCTCGGACAGTCCGGGTGCGGCGCAACGTTCTGAGGGGTTGAAAAGACGCAGACACAGGCCTGCCCCGAAACCCGCAACGACCGATGTGGTTCACTACGCGGCGCTTGATCTGGGTACCAATAACTGCCGGTTGATGATTGCGTCTTTCCAAAATGGCCAGTTCAAAATCGTCGAAGCTTTTTCGCGCATCGTCCGCCTGGGCGAAGGGGTCTCATCGACCGGGAACCTGCAACCCGCGGCAATGGACCGGGCGCTGGCCTCGCTTAAGCAATGTGCTGAAAAAATCAAACGCCGCGATGTTGTCCGTATTCGTGCGGTCGCGACCCAAGCCTGCCGCGCGGCCGCCAATGGAGCCGACTTTATCGCGCGCGTTGAGCGTGAAACCGGTCTGAAGCTGACCATCATTTCCCCCGAAGAAGAAGCCCGTCTGGCCGTGGTCGGGTGCGCCTCCCTGCTCGACACCCCCGCCAAGGCCGCGATCGTTATGGATGTCGGCGGTGGATCGACCGAGATTTCATGGCTGGATCTCAGTCAGTATACGCCCCCTAAAGATATTGCGACAACCGGCAATCTGAAACTGATCAAAAACCACCCGCTGCCGAAATGCTGGCTGTCAATTCCCAAGGGCGTGGTCAATCTGGCTGAGCGGTTCCCAGAACCGAAAGACGGCGATCCCAAGGTCTGGTTTCAGGCGATGGTGGCTGATGTTCAGGCTGAACTGGAAAAATTTCGCGATGCCGACGGCATGACTGAGCATTTTTTCAACGGCGACACCTACATGATCGGCACGTCAGGGGCGATCACGTCCCTGGCCGGAATGCACCTGGGGCTGGAACGCTATGACAGGTCGCGCGTGGACGGCCTGTGGATGACCCATGACGACTGTAAGGCCGTAATCCATCGCTTATTGGAACTGGGCCAAAAAGGGCGGGAGTTTGAGCCGTGCATCGGCAAAGACCGCGCCGATCTGGTGCTGGCGGGGGCGGCACTGCTTGAGGCCGTGCAGAACCTGTGGCCATCCCAGCGCCTGAGGGTTGCCGACCGTGGCCTGCGCGAAGGTTTGCTGCTGTCGATGATCAAAAAGAAAACCCGGCGCCGACGCCGGCGCAAACCGGGCGCAAATAAACCGGCATAAAAAAAGCCCCGGATGTCCGGGGCTTTTTTGATTATTCGGCTTTCGTTGGCACTGTGATGTCGCAGGCGGAGAAATCAGCGCCCTTTTCTTTGCGGGTCTTTTCAATCAGATCGGCAAAAGCTTTTGAGCCGGTATTCATGACCTTAACCTTGGGACGGTCGGCTTCGGGAATGTCAGCCATGATCTGAACCTTGGTCATGGTGTCCGGATCAAGCGCCGGCTCACCGAGTTTCAGCTTACGCACCACATCCAATCCCTGCACCGTCATACCAAAGGCCGTATAGCGCTTTTCCAGAGCCGCATTATAAGAGCGCATCAGGAAGAACTGCGAATTGGCCGAGTTATTGTCACCCGCACGGGCCATACCCAGCACGCCGGCGCAATAGAGCCCCCAGGCGTGAACCTTACCGTCCTTGGCGATCGGGATCAGCTCCTGAACCTGTGACTGCACCGGCATGGCCCCAAGATAGCCAATTTGGGATCCACGCGGACGTGAGGCCGTTACCATCGGAAAATCAGCACCGTGACGGATGGTAAATTCACCGGGCACGTTGGGGAGGGTTGAACCGCCCTCACCGGTACCTTGCGGATCGCCGGTCTGGGCCATAAAGCCCTCAATCACGCGGTGGAATTTCAGACCGTTGTAAAAACCCTGACGGGTTAGTGTTTTCATGCGCTCAACGTGCTGCGGGGCCAGTTCGGGGTACATTTCAACAACCACACGACCTTTGCTGGTGTCGATCACCAGCGTGTTTTCCGCATTCAGGTCACGCCATTCCGATGCTGCCAAAGACTGAGATTGCGCGACAGCCGCACTGACCGGCGCCAGCGCCACAACGGCCGCCGTCAGCCCTAAAACTGCGGATTTAAATTTCAGAACAGACATCATGTCTTATTTTCCCACCTTCGCCAAAAGCCGTGCTGCCACGCTTTCCGATACAAACGGCGCAATATTGCCGCCCAATTGGGCTATTTCTTTGACCAAGCGCGACGCAATCGCCTGATGGCGCGGGTCAGCCATTAAAAAAACCGTCTCAAGCTCACGATTAAGCTGTTGGTTCATGGCTGTCATCTGAAATTCGTATTCAAAATCGGCCACAGCGCGCAAACCGCGGATAATCACGCTGGCGCCCACCTCCTGGGCATAGTGCATCAGCAGGCTGTCGAAGGCCGCCACCTCAACCCGATCCCCCAGATGCCGGGTCTCGAAGCGCACCATTTCCACCCGTTCTTCGAGTGTGAACATAGGCGTCTTGCCGATATTACGCGCCACACCGATCACTAATCTGTCGACCAGCTTGACGGCCCGTCCGATGATATCGGAATGGCCATTGGTGATCGGATCGAACGTGCCCGGATAAAGACCGATACGCATGAACAGCCCCCTCTTTTTTATTTATTCGGTAGCAGTGCCAGCATCAGTCTCGGGTTCTCCGGCGGCATCGCCCTCGTCCTCAGCACTTTCGGCCAGACGCTCCACCGACACAACCTTTTCGCCCGACGTGCGGAAGATGGTCACGCCTTGGGTATTACGACTGGCGATACGCACCTGCGACACACGCGTGCGGGTCAGTTGCCCGCCGTCGGTGACCAGAAGCAACTGATCACTGTCCTCTACCGGGAAGGAGGCCACCAGCTTGCCGCCGCGTTTTGAAAGGTCGATCGCGACGATCCCCTGCCCGCCCCGGCCGGTACGGCGGTAATCATAGGACGATGTACGCTTGCCAAAGCCGGTATCGGCAATGGTCAGGATAAACTCTTCGGCTGCGCCCAGTTCGGCAATGCGTTCCGGTGTCAGCGAGGCTTCGTCCGCACCTTCATCGCCGTCGTCTTCAACGGCCACAGACACGTCTTCGCCTTCTCCACTGACGGCGGCGCGCATGGCAGCCGCGTGTTTCAGATAGGCGGTCCGCTCCGCAGGCGTTGCCGCCACACGGCGTAAGATTGCCATCGAAATCACGCTGTCATCAGCCCCAAGGCGCACACCGCGCACGCCGGTTGAACTGCGGCCCGCAAAGACGCGCACTTCATCGACGGCAAAGCGGATCGAACGGCCCGACGCGGTCGACAGCAGTACATCCTGATCTTCGGTGCAGATGGCCACGCCCACAATCGCATCGCCGTCTTCCAGCTTCATGGCGATTTTGCCGGCGCGGTTGACGTTGACGAAATCCGACAGTTTATTCCGACGCACATCGCCGGAGCGGGTGGCAAAAATGATGTCGAGCTTATCCCAGGCTGCCTCTTCTTCCGGCAGGGCCAGAATATTGGTGACGACTTCGCCTTTATCGAGCGGCAGCAGGTTGACGAACGCCTTGCCCTTGGACTGAGGATTACCGAGCGGCAGCTTCCAGACCTTAAGCTTATAGGCCTTACCCGCCGATGAGAAGAACAGCATCGGCTGGTGGGTCGAAGCTGCGAAAATGCCGGTGATGGCGTCCTCGTCCTTCATGGCCATGCCGGAACGGCCCTTGCCGCCGCGATGCTGGGTGCGGTAGGCGGTCAGCGCCGTGCGCTTGACATAGCCGGAATGGGTGACGGTTACGACCATGTCCTCGCGCGGGATCAGGTCTTCGTCTTCAATATCGCCTTCGCCGTCCACGATTTCGGTCCGGCGCGGCACGGCGAACTGGTCGCGCACCTCAATCAGTTCATCACGGACAATGCCTAAGATTTTCTCACGCGACGACAGGATTTCAAGGAACCCGGCAATCGCCCCCGCCAGGGTGCGGGCTTCGCCAAAGATTTCGTCCTGCCCCAGTCCGGTCAGGCGCGACAGGGTCAGCGCCAGAATAGCACGCGCCTGCTCATCGGTCAGACGGACATTGGAGCCATCCAGCACGATCGAGCGCGGATCGGCGATCAGGTCGATCAGCGGCGACATTTCGCCGGCCGGCCAGTCGCGCGCCGTCAAACGCTCACG
Source organism: Asticcacaulis machinosus (assembly GCF_028550435.1). GTDB lineage: Bacteria > Pseudomonadota > Alphaproteobacteria > Caulobacterales > Caulobacteraceae > Asticcacaulis > Asticcacaulis machinosus. The sequence continues at coordinate 633,804 of NZ_JAQQKV010000001.1, forward strand.
CGCTTCGGACGGATCGGCAGAAGAGCGGATAATGTGGATCACTTCGTCGATATTGGCGACCGCAATGGCCAGACCGACCAAGACGTGGCCGCGGTCACGGGCCTTGTTCAGTTCAAACTTGGTGCGGCGGATAACCACGTCTTCGCGGAACTCAAGGAATAGTTCCAGAAGCTTACGCAGGCCCATCTGCTGCGGCCGGCCATGATTGAGCGCCAGCATGTTGACGCCAAAGCTGGTTTGCAGCGCCGTATAGCGGAAAAGCTGGTTGAGGATGACATCGCCCGACGCATCGCGCTTAAGCTCAACGACGATACGCATACCCTGACGGTCGCTTTCGTCGCGGATGTCGGCAATGCCCTCAATGCGCTTATCACGCACCAATTCGGCAATATGTTCGATCAGGGACGCTTTGTTGACCTGATAGGGGATTTCGGTAACGACGATAGCTTCACGGTCTTTGCGGATGGTTTCCACGCTGGCCTTGGAGCGCATGATCACCGAACCACGCCCGGTCATCAGGGCCTGACGCGCTCCGGAGCGGCCTAAGATTTCGCCACCCGTCGGGAAATCCGGCCCCGGCACGAATTCCAGCAGTTCCTCAAGCGAAATATCAGGTGTCTCAAGTAAGGCCAGACAGGCATTGACGATTTCACCCAGATTGTGCGGCGGAATATTGGTGGCCATACCCACCGCGATGCCACCGGCGCCATTGACCAGAAGATTCGGGATGCGTGACGGCAGGACGGTGGGCTCTTCTTCCTTACCGTCATAGTTCGGCTGGAAATCGACCGTGTCCTTATCGATGTCGGCCAGTATCGGCATGGCAGCCTTGGCCAGACGGCATTCGGTATAACGCATGGCGGCGGGCATATCACCGTCAACCGAGCCGAAATTGCCCTGCCCGTCGATCAGCACCAGCCCCATCGAAAACGGCTGCGCCATACGCACCAGCGCCATATAGATCGCCGCATCACCGTGCGGGTGCAGACGCCCCATGACGTCACCGACCGGGCGGGCGCATTTCACATAGGACTTCTCAGGCGTATAGCCCGATTGCTGCATCATATAGAGAATGCGGCGGTGCACCGGCTTCAAACCATCACGGGCGTCCGGCAAAGCGCGTGAAACAATCACGCTCATGGCATAGTCGAGATAGGAGCGCTTCAGCTCATCTTCGATGGCAATATGGGCAATGCCGCCAGAGGGAATACCGGGAAGATTGGAAACAGTCATAAGGCTGCGGTCTTTGCGTTACGGATACGATGGGGAATCACTTAGACCACAAGTTAGCACGGCCCAAAGCGATCATCAAAACAGGCGTTAACCTCTAAACGGTAACGCGCCCCAAAGCAAATAACCGTCGCCATCAGATGTGGATATGAGCCGACGTCAAAGAAAAGGCGGTCCGAAGACCGCCTTTTTACATTACTGATTGGCCGCCGAAACATCGGTGCCGGTCTCAGACACCAGACCGCCACCCAAAGCGCGATAAAGATCGACCAGATTGGCCGAGCGATTATAGCGCGCCTGAATGAGGCCCTGCTGGGACTGGTAAAGTGTGCGTTGTGAATCCAGCAGGGTGATATAGCTGTCCACACCACGATCAAAGCGGGCCTGAGCCAGTCTTTGACTGTCAGTAGACGCGGCGACCACGCGCTCGGAAGCCGTAATTTGCTGATCAATGGTCGATTTGGTGGCCAGCGCATCCGCCACTTCGCGGAAGGCAGACTGAATGGCCTTTTCATAAGCGGCCACGGCAATATCGCGCTGAACCTGCGCGCTTTTCAGGCCCGCCCGGTTAGCGCCACCGGCAAAGATCGGCACCGAAATGGACGGCGCAAAGCTCCAGGTCGAGGTGCCGCTTGAGAACAGATCCCCGAATTCCGGGCTAACCGATCCGGTTGAACCTGTCAGTGAAATACGCGGGAAAAAGGCCGCGCGCGCCGCACCGATATTGGCGTTCTGAGCCTTAAGGTCATATTCGGCAGCCGCCACATCCGGCCGGTTGATCAGCACCTCAGACGGCAAGCCCACCGAAAGGTCGGAGCGCACGGCGCCGGTTTGCGGGAATGAGGTCGGCAGATATTCCGCCGGAACTTGTGATCCGACCAGCAGAGTCAGGGCATTTTTATCGCGTTCGACCTGCGCCGTCAGGGTGGCGACATCAGATCTCGCCTGCTCGGTCAGGATTTCAAGCTGACGCAACTGAAGCTGATCAGCCACGCCCAAATCAAAGCTGCGCTTGGTCAGATTATAGCCGTCCTCGCGCGCCTTCAATGTATCACGCGACAGGCGCAAAAGATCCTGATCCGCCGCCAGAGCCAGCCAGGCATTGGCCGTTTCCGCCATGAGCGAAATCTGAGCCGAACGGCGGGCCTCATCAGTGGCGAAATAGCTCTCTAACGCTGCCCGGCTGAGCGAGCGCACCCGGCCAAACAGGTCGAGTTCGTAAGACAGCCCCAGATTGGCGCTATAGCTTTCGGTCTCTCCCGCCGCCGGTGTGTCAGCCTTGGTGCCCGCCAAACCGGCATCGACATAAGGCACCAGATTAGCGCGCTGGATACGGTATTGAGCCCGCGCCAGTTCGACATTAAGCACCGCCTGACGCAGATCGCGGTTGTTGGTCAGGGCCAGATCAATCGTGCTTTGAAGCGCCGGATCAAGGAAGACATCCTTCCACGGCAGGCTCTCGGCCGAAGCCGTACCAGTGGTATCCGGTGCGATCGGCCAGCTTTGGGCGACCGGCATAAGCGGACGCTCATATTTCGGTGCCAGGGTGCAGGCGCTGAGGGCCAAAGCCCCCAGCACGCTGGTTGTCGTGAGCAGGACAACAGATTTTATACGCGTCATTATTTAGGTCTCCGTGCTCAATTAATGCCCGCCATGATCGCGCGGATCATCGGTGGTGGGCGGCAGGCCCGTCGCTTCGCGCTCACGCGCCAGCTTGGCCATGTGTTTTTCGTCAGCCTTGAATATCTTTTGTACGATGACAAAGAACAAGGGGATGAAGAAGATCGCCAGAACCGTCGCCGCGATAACCCCGCCTAAAAGGCCAGTACCGATGGCGTGCTGCGCCCCGGAACCCGCGCCGTTCGAAATGACCAGCGGCATAATCCCGAAGGAGAAGGCCAGCGATGTCATGATGATCGGACGCAGACGGATACGGACGGCCTCTAACGTCGCCTCAACCAGTCCCTTGCCCTGTTCATGCAGTTGTTTGGCAAACTCCACAATCAGGATGGCGTTCTTTGACGACAGACCGATGGTGGTCAGAAGACCAACCTGGAAGTAGATATCGTTCGATCCGCCGCGCAGCATGGTGGCCAGAAGGGCCCCCAGAATACCGAGCGGAATAACCAGAATGACCGAGATCGGGATCGACCAGCTTTCATAAAGGGCGGCCAACAGCAGGAACACTACCAGAATCGAGATGGCATAAAGCGCAGGCGCCTGATTGCCGGATTCGCGTTCCTGAGCCGACAGGCCGGTCCACTCATAACCGATACCCGCAGGCAGTTTGGACGCAATATCTTCCATCGCCGCCATAGCTGCACCCGTCGAGTTGCCGGGGGATGCCGCACCCTGGATATTCATGGACGACACGCCGTTGTAGCGCTCAAGGCGTTGCGGACCGTAGGTCCAGTCAGAGGTCGCAAAGGCCGTGAACGGCACCATTTGACCGGATGAGTTACGCACATACCATTGGCTCAGGTCTTCGGGACGCATACGGTAAGGTGCATCGGCCTGCACATAGACGCGCTTAACCCGGCCACGATCAACGAAGTCGTTGACGTAAGATCCGCCCCAGGCCGACGACAGGGTCGAATTGATATCAGAGATACTGATACCCATAGCCCCCGCCTTGGCATGGTCAATCGTGACCTTAAGCTGCGGGGTGTCTTCCTGACCGTTTGGACGCACGCCCGCCAGCACCGGATTTTGACCGGCCATGCCCAGCACCTGATTACGCGCGGCCAGCAAGGCTTCGTGACCAACGCCGCCGACGTCCTTAAGCTGGAAGTCAAAGCCCGAAGATGTCCCCAGTTCCGCCACCGCGGGTGGGATGATGGCAAACACCATCGCATCACGGATACCGGCAAAGGCCCCCATAGCGCGACCAGCCACAGCCGGTGCCTTAAGGTTAGCGGCCTTACGATCCTCAAAGTCCTTCAGGCGCACGAAGGCCATACCGGCGTTTTGTCCCGCGCCGGAGAAGCTAAAGCCCGTGATGGTGAAGGTCGACAATACGGCTTCGTCCTTGGAGAAGTGATCATATACCTGCTTTAGAACGCCCTTGGTGCGATCTTCCGTCGCGCCCGCCGGCAATTGAACCAGGGTAAAGACAATCCCCTGATCTTCGTCGGGCAGAAAGGACGATGGCACGCGGGTAAACAGGAAGCCTACCAGTGCCACAATGACGGCAAACACCACCATGTAACGGCCACCCTGATTCAGGATTTTTCCGACCGTGCCCTGATATTTATGGGCAGCCGAATTGAACGACTTATTGAACCAGCCAAAGAAACCGCGCTCGCTCAGGCCGTGGCCCTTGGTGACAGGTTTCAGCATGGTCGCACACAGGGCCGGTGTCAGCACCAGAGCCACGATGACCGACAAGGCCATAGCCGAGACGATAGTGATCGAGAACTGGCGATAGATGACCCCTTGCGAGCCGCCAAAGAAGGCCATAGGCACAAACACCGCCGACAGCACCAGACCGATACCGACCAGCGCGCCGGTGATTTCATCCATAGATTTACGCGTGGCGGCAACCGGCGACAGTCCCTCTTCTGCCATCACCCGCTCGACGTTTTCAACCACGACGATGGCGTCATCGACCAGAAGACCGATGGCCAGCACCATGCCGAACATGGTCAGGGTGTTGATCGAATAGCCAAAGGCCGCCAGAATCGCAAACGTCCCCAACAGCACCACCGGCACGGCAATGGTCGGAATAAGCGTCGCCCGCCAGTTCTGCAAAAACAGAAACATGACGATGAACACCAGCACGACCGCTTCGACCAGGGTCTTTACAACCTCATGGATCGACAGTTCGATGAACGGCGAAGAGTCATAGGGCACAACATACTGGTAGCCGGCCGGGAAGTTGGCTTTGAGTTCATCCATGCGTTGCTTAACCGCTTCGGCGGTTTCCAGCGCATTGCCGCCCGGTGCCAGACGAATAGCCAGACCTGACGCGGGCTTGCCATTATAGAGCGCGCTGGAACCATAGCTTTCCGAGCCCAGTTCGACCCGCGCCACGTCGCGCAGGCGCACAATGGCCCCATCGGTGGCATTTTTAACCACGATCTGATTGAACTGATCGACGGTTTGCAGACGTGACTGGGCGGTGATGGTGGCGTTAAGCGCGACCCCATCCGTAGCAGGCAAGCCACCAATCTGACCGGCCGAGACCTGAGCATTTTGAGCGCGGATGGCATTCATAACATCCGTAGGTGTCAGGCCGTAATTGGTCAGTTGCCCCGGATTAAGCCAGATACGCATGGCGTATTGTGCGCCAAACAACTGCACTTCGCCCACGCCCTGAACCCGGCTTAACGGGTCTTGCAGGTTGGCGGCGATATAGTCGCCCAGATCGGTGTTTGTGACATTGGGGTCGTCCGAATAGAGCCCGACCACCATCAGGAAGTTACGCGCCGATTTGTTGACCCGCACCCCCTGCTGCTGCACTTCCTGCGGCAGGAGCGCCAGCGCTGATTGCAGTTTGTTCTGCACCTGCACCTGGGCAATATCGATATCTGTACCCGCCGAGAAGGTCAGGGTAACCGAAGCCGAGCCCGACGCATCCGAGGTCGAATTCATGTATTCCAGGCCATCAAGGCCCTGCATCCGCTGCTCGATAATCTGAGTAACGCTGTCTTCAACCGTCTTGGCCGAAGCGCCGGGATAGCTCGCCGACACCGATACCTGCGGCAGAGCGATTTCAGGATACTGCGAAATCGGCAGAGTACGGATCGCCAGCAAACCGGCCAGCATGATAACAATGGCGACGACCCACGCAAAGACGGGCCTGTCTATAAAGAAACGCGATAACATGTGACAGGTTCCCTATTGCTTGGCCGATGACTGGGCCGGAGCGGCAGCCGCTTTGGCAGCCGGAGCGGGCGCATCGGATTCCTTGGCACCGACCACAACCGGCTTGACCGGCGCATCGCCGCGCACCTTCATCAGGCCATCCACGATCACCCGGTCATTGGATTGCAGGCCGCTGGTGACGACCCATTTGTCACCCATCATCTGAGCGATCTGAACGGGACGGGGCTCGACCTTATTGTCCTTACCCACGACCATAACCGAAGCATTGCCCTTCGGGTCGCGCTGCACGGCAGCCTGAGGCACCAGAATCCCCTGCCCCACCACGCCCTTGGACAGGCGGGCGCGGACATACATGCCCGGCAGCAGTGTGCCATTGGGGTTATTGAAGATGGCGCGCAGATTGACCGAACCCGTTTCAGGATCGACCGTCACGTCGGAAAACTCCAGCCGCCCCTTTTGCGGATAGACACTGCCGTCTTCGAGGATTAGCTCGACCTCGGCGCTACTGGACGCATTTAACGACCCATCCGCCATCGCCTTTTGCAGGCTGAGCAATTCCGAGGTCGTCTGATTGATATCGACATAGATACGGTCGGTCGCCTGAATAGTGGCCAGCGGGGTCGCCTGTGCCGCCGTGACCAACGCGCCGGAGGTCACGCTCGACTTACCTATGCGGCCGGAAATAGGCGCGGATACCTTGGTGTAGCCCAGATTGATACGGGCATTTTCGACCGCCGCTCTTTGCGCAGCCACATTGGCCTCGGCCGTCTGGAGCGCGGCCTGAGCGTCATCATTGGCCTGTTGCGAGACCGCGTTGATCTTGACCAGTTCAGTATAACGCCCGGCCAAAAGCTTGGCCGAAGTCAGGCTGGCATTGGCCTGAGCCAGGCCCGCCGCCGCGCTGTTGTAGGCGGCCTGATAGGGGGCGGCGTCAATCTGATACAGTGACTGACCGGCGCTGACGACCGAGCCTTCTTCAAACAAACGCGATTTAACAATCCCGTTGACCTGCGGGCGCACTTCCGAGACCAAAAAGGCCGAGGTGCGACCGGATAATTCCGTAGTCAGGGTTACGGGTTCGCTTTGGACAACAACAATGCCGACCTCAGCCGGGCCGCCCGCGCCCATGCCCTGAGCGGCGTTCTTATTGCCGCAGCCGACGAAAAGCACACCCGCGGCGCCGACGATCAGCGCGGCACGGCCCGTATGGCCCATCAGGGTGCGTAAATGAATGCGCATGAAAAACTCCATAGCTGAAAATATCTGGCGCATATCCCGCAAACGGAAATAAGCCCCACCTTTTGGATGACGCAGGCCAAAGAAATTACTGAGAATGAACGATCATTCTCATTTTGGCTGGATTTATGCCGTCAAATGAACTAAAGTCAACCCTACAATAGCTTACAAACGCGTAATTTTTGTGCAACCGCACAAAACCAAGCGTACAATACCGCATCCGTATCACAGGTAAATTCACGTAAAAATGAACACGTCAGTGTCACCAAAGCCCGCCTCCAAACCCCGTCAAAACCGGGAAGCCCGTCAGCAGCATATACTTGACGCGACCGCGCGTTGCGTACGTCAGTCAGGTTTTCATGGTGCCAGCATGGCCAGTATCGCTCAGGAAGCGGGCATGAGCGTCGGCGTCATCTATCGCTATTTTGCCAACAAAGAAGCCATCATCGAGGCCATAGTCGCCAACGATCTGGCGGAACTGCGTGAAAAGTTCGCTGAATTTGATGACATTGCCGATGAGGATCTGATTGATCGCCTGGTCGATATCATTCCGATGGCGATTGAACATAAGTATAACAGTGAAAAAACCGCCCTCGCCCTTGAGGTGCTGGCCGAAGCGGCGCGCAACCCCAATGTCGCGGCCATCGTCAAGAAATCCGAATCTCAGGAACGCGAACTGATTCTCCCTCTGTTGCGGCGTATCTACGGCGACGATATCGACGAGACGACGCTACTGGCACGCAACGAAATCATCAGCATGATCTTTGATGGCATGCTGGTGCGTAGCATCTGTGCGCCCAATATCGACCGGGAGCAAGTGATCCACTACTTACGCAAGGTCGTTCGCTTTGCCTTCGAAATGAAGTGCCTCTAAATCCCGGCCAGACCTTGCAGGCCACCGTTACCAATTGACAAACAGGTTGGCATGGCCAGAGACAGAGGCACGCTAATCATCCGTATGGCTTTGGTCGCGGGTCGGCGCAAGGCCTCAGTGACCATGCCGATATTAAACGCCAGCCGCAGGTCAATTTCCCTGCGCGCCGGCGATAGTGGTGACGTTAGCATGAGCGGCAGGGATTTAATGCCCGCAGTGATTGCTGATCGAGTCAGTTTGCCCGGTTGCGTTGCGGTCATGATGCGTGCGGTTGAAATCCCTTCCCAATAGGATCTTCGGCGCGCCCAGCTCCGGTCAAGGCGGTCAGGTTCGATATCATGCCACACACGGATTCGGTCAGAATGCCATATCCGCCAGCCGCGCGCTTCCAACTGGATGAGCAATAAAACCTCTTCACCGCTCAGCAGGCTGCGGCCATCCCGTCCCAAGCCGCGATTAAAGCCGCCGACCTGCTGCAAAGCATAGACGCGTACCAGCGAATGTCCGATCCCGAATTGCGGGCGCTCAGTCTGGTCGAATTCGCCCTTGGCCATAATCTCCCCCAGAAAGGCCCGCCAGCGCGGCCCGATACGGTTCATATCCGGCGCCAGTTCATAGGCCGGAATCACCACGCCCCCGCAGGCCGCGCAGTCTTCGGGCAGGCGACGGATCAGCGTCATGGCTTCATCCAGCCAGTCCTCAGACGGGACTTCATCGTCGTCGATAAAGCCAATCCACTCGGCACGGGCGTGCGCCACGCCGGTGTTACGCGCCAGAGAGACGCCTTTTTCTTCAACCCGGATAAGTCGCACATCCGCAAACTGCGCCACGATATCAATCAGCGCCCGGCGATGATCGTCATGACTGGCGCTATCGATCACCAGAATTTCAGCCGCATGGCCTTTTAACTGCGGCGTCAGGGCTTTGAGCAGGCGTGCCGTCAGGCTTGAGCGGTTATGGGTACAGATAACGATGCTTAAATCCGGGCACACCACGGCAAACGGCGGCTTCGGGCCCTTAACTTCGCGGGCTTTGTGCGCCGGCGGTATTTTGGCATGTTTCACATGCTACTCCATGTAGACCGTTCTGACGTAGCGGCTGACAAGCTTCTGCCTGACCGGAAGCATTTCCGTCACCGCCACACCCCTTGCCTGTGCCGTCAGCAATATCTGTTCCAGAAGAATGGAAGCGACCTCCCCGACATAGGGCGTGGGGACTCCGATCGGGTCTTCGTGCATCAGGATCGTCGATCCTAAAAAGTTCGGATAAGCGAAGGCCGCCATAACCGCGGCCTCGCAGTTGCGCGTGACATCGGCCACGCTTTCGCACCCGTCAGCCAGCGCAAAATCCTTGAAATCATAACGCCAATGGCCAATCTGACAGCCCGGATGCCAGGTCTTTAATAGCCGGTGCATATCAGGTGATCGATGCCCCGAACCATAGGGCAAACGCACAATGTAGTCTTGTGGCGTAGGCCGGGCCTTTGCCAGAAGCGCTTCGGTGCGCTGCAGTTCATCAAGGGCAGCTTCGGGCGCTAAACGGTCAAGCCGGACGTGGGAATAGCCGTGGGCATATATCGTATTGCCACTATCCACTATGGCCTGTACCAATTCGGGATACCGCTCGGCCCGCTCTCCCGACAGGAAAAACGTCGCCCTGGCGTCATAGGTTTTCAGAAGTTCCAGCACCTTAATCGTGGTACGCGGCGACGGGCCGTCATCAAGGCTTAAGGCAATGCGAGACGGCCCTTTTGGTGCCTTATGTACAATCGGCAGCCACGCCCCGTTCGACACGCCAAACTGTTGCCTCAGATAGCCGAACATATTACCCGCGCCCCATGACGGAACCTGTACAGGTTCCCATAAGGTGCACACTATAGCCGTTAACCGTTAAATCGCCGTAAGACGACACGGTTAAGAAATGTAAAAAGCCACGCTAAATCAATAACGTGGCCTTAAATTTTCACCTGGTTTTCTCAAAACTTTAGAACGGGATTTCGTCATCCAGATCAAAATTTTGAGCCGGGCCGGAGCCCTGCTGACGCGGGCCGGAACTGGCCGGGGCGCCGCCGTAGCCGCCGTCATCACCATAGCCGCCCTGATCATAACCGCCGGAAGACTGGCTGCTTTGGCCGCCGCCATCACCGCGCCCGCCCAACAGAGTCAGTTCACCGCGGAATTTTTGCAGCACGACTTCGGTCGAGTATTTTTCAACGCCCTGCTGATCGGTCCATTTACGGGTTTGCAATGAGCCTTCCAGATAGACGGTCGAACCCTTACGCAGGTATTGTTCGGCAATCTTGGCCAGATTGTCATTGAAAATCACCACGCGGTGCCATTCGGTCTTTTCCTTACGCTCACCCGACATCTTGTCGCGCCAGCTTTCCGAGGTGGCAACCGTCAGGTTGGCAACCCGGTCACCGGAATTAAGCGTGCGGATTTCCGGATCGCGACCCAAATTTCCGACCAGAATAACCTTATTTACACTGCCCGCCATCACGAATACCTTTCTGTCACAGGCCCCGCGACCAAAGCGCTCAGGGGCCGGAGGGTTTGCCCCTCTGATTCCAAGCCCCGACACTATGATGAAGCCGCCCACACGCCAAGCGCAGAGTTCGCATCATTAACACTTAATTAAAGCAGCCAACCACTAAGGCAGATTGGCGGGCTCACGGATCGGGCCTGTGGGTTTTGGCGGCGGCGCTTCTACAATCGAGCCCGGCACGACCAGACGGTCTTCGCTGGGGTGTTTGACCAGCAAAGTCATGCGCCGCCCATCGAGTTCCTGCGAAAACTTGACGTAGCGCGCATCCACAAACAGGAAGTTACCCTGATAGGCCCCATAGACGATCTTGCGGCTGACGCCTTGTTTCAGGAACTCAAGTCGCAGTTTAAAAAGCTGAGCCGCGCAGTATTCGATTGACGGCTGATTACGGGCGACGACGTTGTATTTAATGTCGCCGGATTCCGGGAACCCTATCTGATAACACACGCCCTTATCAAGCGGCGCTTTGACACCGGGCTTTTCACATGACGCCAAACCTATGGCCGCCGCCAGCATCAGGCTAAGACCGGCAATCTGTTTCATCCCATTTGACATATTATCCACCTGATTTCTATTTCACTAACGGGACACTGCAACCCTTGCCCTGCTCAACAAAGGTGCGGAAACTCTTGTTATCGTTAGACACTTCAACCCTGCCCGGCACCAGCCGCAGGGTCTGCTCCCCCCACCGGCCATAGGAAGCCGATCCCGGACGCTCACATCGGCCATCATAAAGCAGTTGCGCGCAGGTGCCGAGGCTCAGGCCCTCAGACAGGCGGCGCCACTCGCCACCTGCATATCTGAGGCAAGCCGCCATTGGCCCACCAGAGTCATCCAGATTCCCAGGCATGACCTCGCCACCGGCTGCCCCCCCCTCGGTCTCTACCGGTGTTGACGCCACAGGCTCCGCCGGCGGTGGCGCCAGAGAGGCCGTAGGGGCCGCCGACAACTCACCACTCTCATCGACACCAACATCCAGAGCCTGCGCTGCAACGCCGTTTTTCTGCGCACACTCAGCCAGCGTAAAGGTACCAACATACTCGCCGCTGACAAAACAGCGCAAAGTGCGCGAGGCGTTGATAGCCGGAGCTTCGGCGATATCCAGTTGCAGGCCCGGCGGCGCTTCGTTCATGCGCTCACCATCCTTTTGACCGGATGACATCGCAAAGGCCAGCACAATACCGATCAACAGCGCGGCACCGGCACCAATGCCCAGATAAATCATCTGCTGCTTTTGCATGATATCTGTTTTCCCCCATTTCATGGCCAATTTACGGCCCATGATAAGCGACACTTAAAATTTTAGGCACACTAAAGCGCAAACCTAAATGTGTGAAGTGTTTTTAGGTTAATGGGGTAGCAGAGTTGGGTCGCTTATCAGCCACCGCCCAGACGGTTCAGGGCATCCTGGTAATTGGCGATCTGCTTGGTCAGATAAGCCGGCACAGTGCCGCCGGTCTTGCCCTTTTGATCAGCCTCTTCGGAACTGTCGCCGTAGCGCAGGTATCGATAGGCGCTGCGGACGTTTTTCATCGCGTCTTCGAGGACTTTTTTGACGGACTCAAAATCGTCTTCGTTGGCGATATTGAGATTGCTGTCGAGATTCAGGCCGAACATTTTCACGTCCTTGCCGCCCTTTTTACTCGATTCTGATGCGGTTAATGAGGCCGCATTGGTGACCAGTCCTTCGCTTAAGCCCAGACTGTCGAGCGCATCCTTACCCTCACCGCCCCGTATGATTTCGATCTCAGCGCTAGCGTATTTGGGCGAAATTGTCAGCACGGATTCGGGCTTGCCCAGCACCTTTGTGACCTTGACATCCATCTTATAACCCGACGCGCGATTGATCTTGGCGGCCAGACTTTCCAGAGTGTCCTTGGCCTCGATGACAATCTTTTTCTTTGAACCGCTCTTAGGATCGCGAATATAAAATTCATCCCCCGGCCGTGCGGTTGTATTGGCCACAAGACTGGACGAATCCTTATATTGCAAGGTTCCGGTCGGCAGGCCCAGCTTATCCAGAATGCTGGAGGAGTCCTTTGATATCGCAATCGCGTTGGGGTTAACCTCGCCGTTCTTGCCGGTATAGCGCGTCTGCCATTCAACATCGCCGCTATCGACATCAAGACGCGCCAGAACGGCATCCTTTTCACCGATCTTGGTCGTACCATCAATGGCGCCCTTAGTCTGGAAGGCAATCCACGCCTTGCCATCACTGAACGTTACCTTGGCGTTTTGTTCGCCCTCTGAGGAGCCATAGAATGACACCCGGTCTTCAGACGTGTCGCTCAGGTCGGTGCTAACCGACAACGCATAGGCATCCTGCCCCCCCGTATAGGCATTGCCCACCGCAACACCGTCCATAAGCTTGGGGTTCGATCCGGTCGCCGCGGCACTTTGGTTAGCGCTACCGCCGACATAGACCTTACCATCATAGACCGAAACCGAACTGATCGAACCGCCGCCCAGATTACCCAGATTGCGCGTTTCAGACAGCACAGGCTTGCCTGACGTCAGATCATAAGACCGCAAAACCGCATTGCCGTTTTCATTGGCCGCGACATAAAGCGTATTGCCATCAACGGTCATGGCATTGGCCGCGTCGGTGCCGCTGGTGCCGAACTGGGTCGTTGACTGATAGCTGCCCGTCGCCGAAAATTTCATGACATAGGCGTCCCAGCCACCCGCGCTGGTGACGCCTTGGGCTGTCGAACCGGCATCGGTCGCGCCAGTCATAGTGCCTTGAGCGCGCCCGCCGACATAGACGGCCCCATCATTACCAAATGACACAGACAGCGCTTCATCCATCCCGATAGAGCCACGACGCTGGGTCCACAACTCTTCACCTGCTGCATCAAAAACCGTGACAAAACTATCTGAAATGCTTTCATTATAGCCTTTGGTCGTCTCATATGTGGAGGTCGTATAGGTCTTACCATCCGCACTGGTAAAGGTCTTGGTGGTCTGGATACCCAACTCCCCCGTCACCGAGCCTGCAATGGCGACCTTACCATCGGAGCTGACCGTCATAGCCATTCCGGACGCCTGATCTGCAGCGCCAAGGGTGCGGGTATAAAGCACCTTACCGGCAGAATCATATTTGATCAGAGCAACATCCTTGGTGCCCTTGATCCCCTGCCCGTCAACTTCGCCGTCAACATCCGCCAGCACATAGACCGAACCATCCGCCCCGGACACGGTCTGGCGCACATTGGTAATGTTTTCTTCCAGTACGGCCTGCCCCGTCCGCCCTTCTGACCAATAGGTGTCAGTCACGCCGGCCACCGCCGTAGACGGATTAGTGCCCGAAATATCGGCCTGAAATTTCACAAGTTGAGTCGACAGATCGTTCAGCGTGTCAGGATCATCCTTGTCGTCATTATCGGTATCGCCGCTGGTTTGCACGACATAGACCGAATCAGCCATCTGAGCCGCTGAAAAGCGGACAAGCTCCGTGGTTGTGCCCTGAACCTTAAGCGAAAAGGTATCCACACCGCTGTTGACCGTAACGTCTTTTTCACCGACCTTGATAGTCTCAGCCTTGGCCGGCGTGCGTTCAACCGCAAAACGGGTGGTGGCACCGGCGTCTTTGAGCTTTGAATTGATGAAGTTCACGACATTACCCATTGAACGGGTCGTTGTGCCCATCTCGGACAAGTCGATTTCAATGCTTTTCGGCGCATAAAGCCCCGCGGTCGGCGGGTTAATGGCAATATTAAACTTAACGTCACCCTCAAACGCCTTCACCGAAGAGGTGACCGAGCCCTTATGGATATCCTTGGCGACATAGGTGGCGTCGGTACGCGCCACGCCAGTCGTGCTTTTCAGCTTTTCAGTCAGCGCCCCCTGAACCAGTCCCACATGTTCAAGCGTTGAGTCAGCAACATAGTCCTGAATCTCCGACATGCCACTGGTGAACAGGCGCTGCAAGGTGCGCATCATGGTCGAGGTCGTCGTATTTTCCTGCGTCTTGTTGGCAATCCTCATCAGGGTGTTCAGCCCCTGATAGAGCGTGAACAGCTTTTTGTAGTCCTGAGACGCGCCGGCCAGATCGAGTGACACATTGGATTCTTTGATAAACTTTGACCCGGCCATGACTTTTTTGACCAGCTCGTCTGAGCTGGCCGCACCGGATTTTGATTCCCACGGCGCGCTGGGGGCCTTGGTAGTGCCTGTGGGGGAGTTGGTCGTTGTCGCGGTGCCAAGCGCTGCCGCGCCGGTTTTCACACCGGCCTTGGCATTATAAAAGCTTAGCAACATATTGGCATCAAGGCCGATCACGACAACTTACCCTTTGAGGCATCAATTTGATACTCAACTATGCCCGAACAAAGCTTAAGATTCGTAAACGAATGTCGTGAAATCCTTTTTGCGCCAAACAAAAGAAAACCGGCCAGAACGATCTGACCGGTAAAATAGCACGCAAATGACAGACGAAACTTAGCCGCCCTGGAACAGGCTCAATATGACCTGCGGCCCTGAGTTGGCGATAGACAGGGCTTGCGTCCCCAACTGCTGCTGAACCTGCAGGGCCTGAAGTTTGGCGCTCTCCTTGGCCATGTCGGCATCGACCAGATTACCGATACCCGCCGTCAGCGAGTCCGTCAGTTTGGAGACAAAACTCAAATGACCATCGATTTGTTTGGCCTGAGACCCCAGCGCCCCTAAGGAAGCGTTGACGTTCTGGATAGAGCTGTCAAGCTGCGTCAGTATATTAGTGGCCAGAGTCGCACTCAGGATGGTGCTGTTCGATGTCAGGGTGACAATCGTGCCCCCCAGTGACAAATCGCGTGTAGACAGGGTGATATTGGCCGTGGCGTCCGCATCGGCGATAAACTGAATACCGTTTGGCAGGCTGCCGTCCAGAATATTGGCGCCGTCGAAATTGGCGCTATTGGTTGTCTGACGGATCTGATTTAGCAGGGCGCGATAGTCAGCATTAAGTGCGTTACGCGAGGCTGAATCGATCGACGGATCCATCGCCGACACGACCTTTTCACGCAATTCAACCAGAAGATCCGAAATCGTTTCGCCGGCCGCCAGCGACACATCCGAAATGGACGCCGCCCGGTTAAGGCTGGAGGTTACTGCCGCTAATGAACTGACGTCAGCGCGTTGCCCCTGCGCGATAGCATAGACCGAGGCATTATCCTTGGCGCTGTTGACGTTAAGACCGGTTGAAATTCTGTTTTGAACACCGTTAAGATTACTCGTGGTGTTATTCAGATTTTGCAAAGCGATCATGGCAGACTTATTCGTATGCACACTGACCGTCATGATCTTACCTCCATAAATTCTGCGCCCCGTGATCCAATAGCTGAACCCTAAAATGCCGGTATTTTCGGCACAGGGAATCGGCGCGACTCACAGTCTTAAAAATTATGGTAAGCAAAAGGTTAACATTAACCAACGACTTTATCCGTACATCTTGCGATGCACGGTGACAATTAACCGATATCAGACATCAGAACTTTATTCTAAATATCTGTTTTAATGACAGAACCTGCGCGATAATTCGCGTCATGCTTCATGTCTAATAATTCTTTACGCGGCAACTGACTAACCACCTGCCCGGTGACGCGGTTAATGGCTTTATAGACAAAATCGCCAGTGTCAGGATCAATTTCGACCACGAGTTTGAGCTGATAAGCCAGAGGCTTAGCCGCCTGCTCGCTCTTTGAGCCCTTGGGCGATCCGTTATTATCCGCTGAACCTTTGCCGGCGCCAGCTTTTACAGTATTCGGCAATTCCTTAGGTACATCAGGAACAGCTCTGACGGGAGTTACGTCTGAAACCTGAGGTACGCCTGATACATTATTGATCATCTCCTGCTACGCTTCACCTTGGGAGATCCGAAACCTTCGGAATTCGATGAAACGCCCTCTGTTGATTGGACCGCGCGTTCCGCGGCCTGATTGAGAGAGGAAGGCAGCGCCTTATGCGCCGCCTTCCCTTCCGAATTAACGGAACAAGCTCAAAACAGTCGAGGTCGACTGGTTGGCGATCGAGAGCGCCTGAATGCCGAGCTGCTGCTTGGTTTGCAGAGCCTGCAGTTTAGCGCTTTCCTTAGCCATGTCGGCATCGACAAGGTTACCAATACCGGCTTCCATGGCGTCCTGAAGCTTCGAGACGAAGCCCGCATGGTTTTCAAGAGCCTTAGAGGACGTACCCAACTTCGACAAAGCCGTCGACACGTTCTTGATGGACGTATCGATCGTGGCCAGCAGGTTGCTGGCCGATGTGGCTGTCGAGAAGGTCGCGTTCGTTGCCAACGAGATGATGGAACCGCCCAGAGACATATTCTGGCCAGAAACCGTCAACGTACTCGAACCCTTAGCATTAGCCAGAGCCTTGATATTGGCATCCGAGCCGTCAACCAGGTTAATCCCGTTGAAGGTCGCATTGGTGAGGGTTTTTTTGATCTGATCGCGGATAGACGCAAAGTCTTCCTTCAGAGCGTCGCGGCTGGTGGTGTCAAGGCCGGTGTCCGAAGCCGCCAGAGCCTTTTCCTTCAGTTGCGTAAGCATGTCGGAAACCGATTCGCCGGCCGCCATCGACACGTCAACGACCGACTGGCCGCGCGACAGTGACTCTGATACAGCGTTCAGCGCGCTGACTTCCGAACGCTGGCTTTGCGCGATAGCAAAGATAGCGCCGTTGTCCTTAGCCGAACCGACTTTCAGGCCCGTATTGATACGTTCCTGAGTGGTCGCCAGAGAAGCATTGGTTTTGTTGAGGTTTTGCAGAGCAATTGCTGCACCGACGTTCGTATTAACGCTATTGAGCGCCATGATTCTATTCCTTCTAATAGATGTAACCAGCGACATTTTGTCTGCTGGCGGCATTTTGCCTGAGCCGAAGGATGCAAAGGCCGCGCCAGATCGCGCGCCATAAGAAATTTTATGTAAACCTATGAAATATTAGAGTTATATGTTTGTTAATTATGATTTTTGACGGTAATTTCTGCCGAGTAAAAATAGCCAAATAGGCAATATTTGCCCACGACGGCAAAATATGCCGCCTAAAAAGGCTGCCGGAGGAGATGGCGTAACCACCCCACTCCGGCCAATGCGATTAGCCCTGGAACAGGCTGAGGATCGTCTGCGGCGCCTGATTGGCAATAGACAGAGCCTGAATGCCCAACTGCTGCTTGGTTTGCAGCGCGGTGAGCTTGGCGCTTTCTTTAGCCATGTCGGCATCCACGAGGTTTCCGATACCCGCTTCCATGGAATCGACAAGTTTTGAAACGAACGTAGAATGAGCCTCCAGAGACTTTGACGATGTTCCCAGACGCGACAGCGCCAGAGAGACGTTCTTCACGGAGCTATCCAGGGTAGACAGCAGGCCACTTGCCGACGTCGCCGTCGAGAAAGTCGCATCTGACGCCAGAGACAAAATCGTTCCACCAAGGGAAAGATCCTGCGCCGCCACCGTCAGCTTATTCACCCCGTCTGCCGAAGCCAACGCATTGATACCATCAGCGCCCGCCTCGATCAGATTGATACCATTGAAGACCGCATTCGAAATCGTCTTCTTGATCTGGTCACGCAACGACTGAAAATCTTCCTTCAGGGCGTCACGGCTGACCGTATCAAGACCGGTATCCGAAGCTGATAGAGCTAACTCCTTCATTTGGGTAAGGATATCCGAAATCCCTTCGCCCGCCGCCATCGCCACATCCACAGCGGACACAGCCCGACTCAGCGAACCCGACACCGCCCCAAGCGCTGCGACATCAGCGCGCTGACTTTGGGCAATCGCATAAACCGCACCATTGTCTTTTGCGCTGGCCACTTTCAGGCCGGTGTTAATACGGTTCTGGGTTTCCGAAAGATCCTTATTCGTTCTGTTCAGGTTTTGGAGCGCGATCATTGCGCCCACGTTGGTGTTGACCGATACGTTTGACATCGGGTGTTCCTTTCCATTCTGGTCGGGGATTTTGCGCGGCGATTTTGCCGAAAAGCCATTTTGGCTTGCGTTAACCATAGCAATGCCAATGCCAGCGCGCGTCGCCGCCATTAATTATTTAATCAGTTGAAATTAAATGATATTTTGAAATTGAAAACGGCGAGAATCAGATGACTCCCGCCGTTCAAATTTTAATACCTAGGCAATTTTGTCCTAAAGGCAAAATTAACCCCGCAGCTTGCGCGTATTTAGCCCAGCGACCCGCGTACACGGCTGGCAAACGCGCCATCAGCCGCACCTTGCGCCTGATTTTGCGGCATAAGCCCCTGCATGATGATACGATTGACCTCAATCAGCGGCGCAATCTCATCCTTGTTACGCATGACCAGCGAGGTGTGCTTTGACACCCAGATCGACAGCGAAATAATCTGGGCCCGCAAGGGCTCAGGCAGGCCATTGGTTGGCGAGGCGCAATCCATGCCAAATACCGACCACATGCGCCGGTTCCAGTCGAGCGCATGAATACGCACCTGAAAATTAGACGTATCGGCGGCCTCCGCCTCCATGAGCGCGCGGGTCACCTGCCCAAACAGGCGATATTCGGTTTGACGAGGATCCTCCGCACGAGCGGCCGTTCTCTGATACGCCTGAAGTGACATTTATCTACTCTTTAGCCCCTAAAAGTGCATCTTCGTAGTCTACCATCTTACGACACCCCATAAGGGCCTTGTAATACTCATGCGCCATAATGCTTTTTGACACAGCCACACATTCGGCCAAAACTGCCGGATTTGAGACAACGCTCATGAATTCAGTCATTCGCCGCAGGAACTCGTCATAATATTTGTCAGCCCCGGATTCATCGAGATACATCATCATGACCGGGAAATAGATATGGCGGGCGGGCGAATTGGCCTCATGCTCCTGCATGATGTCTTTTTCACGTAAGACCGAGGCTTTGTTTTGCAGGATCAGTGAACAGCGGCGATCCCCGTTTTGCACGACGGCACCATTTAAAACGAACTTCTCTCCGGGCTTCAGAGACAGTTTCAAAGGCATAAAGGCATTCCTCAATCTGAAGCCGGTGCGAATCTTAGACCAAGTTCTACCCCCGACCGGGTTAACATCAGGTTCACGCTTATTCCGCCTTTATATTTGGAGTCCAAATTTATAGGCGGTCACTGCACGAATCCTTATATCTACACTGCCACGACAAATCCTGCGGAGCTAGTCATGGTTAAGCGCTCATCTGGTGCTATGCCTTTTATATTGTCCACGCCTTCGGCGTCCGACGCAGACATTCCGGTTTTTCGACCGGCTTTTGATCCACGCCCAAGCGCCAGTCTTTTAGGTGATGCCGGATCAAATGATGCGCTGGCCCGACTTGATTTTGCCGCCAACCGCTCCCGTCAGGTGCAGACCCTGACCTATCTAAAAGCCGCCCTCGTAGCGCTGAAGAAAGCGGATTGGCACGGCGGTGCAGAGCAGGCCATCAAGGCGCTTGAGGTCGATGAAAAAAGCGGCGAAGCCTGGCATGTGCTGGCCATCGCCCGTGAAAAAACAGGTGATATGGCCGGCGCGTTTGCCTGCTATGAAGCAGGCCTGAAGCTGTTGCCTGACAATATCCCGATCATTAATGATCTGGGCCGTCTGGCCGTGCGGATGGAACATCTTGATATTGCGGAAAAGTTTTTCAATTTCGTGCTACGGCTCGATCCCGGCAATACCGAGGCGGCCAATAATCTGGCAACCACCCTGCGTGAGGCCAGCCGATACGAAGAGGCGATCGAAATTCTGCGCATCGCCATTACGCTTAACCCGCAAGACGCCCAATTATGGAATGCTCTGGGCACCGTCGTAAACACTCAGGGCGATGTCGACACCTCGATCATATTTTATCAGGAAGCCTTGAAATTCGATCCCAGGCACGTCCATGCGCTCTATAATCTGGGCAACGCCCTGGGGCTTTTGGGGCATTATGAGGAGGCGCTGGAGCATCTGATGCGCGCCTTACCGCTGTTTGATGATCCGCTCAATTTATACACCTGCCGCCTGTCGATCGCCTTTATTAATGCCGTGCTCAATAATTTCGATGTGGCCTGGGACTACTACGATGCCCGGGTCAAAGACGGCACCACCGAAAAAATCGTCTTCCTGATCGACCGGCCCAAATGGACGCCCGATACCGATGTGGCGGGTAAGCATATCTTTGTGTCTGCCGAACAGGGGCTTGGGGATGAGGTGCTGTTTGCTTCGCTCCTGCCCGATCTGATCCGCGATATCGGCCCCGAGGGCAAGCTGACCATTGCCGTTGAGCCACGCCTGGTCAGCCTGTTTGCGCGCTCATTCCCAAATGCCACCGTCATTAAACATCACACCACCAAGCACAAAGGCCGGGTGGTGCGCCTGTTCCCCGACCTGACCGACGCGGACAGTATCGATGGCTGGGCGATGATGGGCGATTTGCTTAAGCGCTATCGCCGGTCACTGGATGATTTCCCGGCAGCCAATATTTTCCTGACGCCTGATCCGGATCGCGTTGCCTACTGGCAGGCGGAACTGGCAAAGCTGGGGACAGGCCCCAAGGCGGGTATCTTGTGGAAATCATTAATTAAACACTCCCGCCGCGATCGCTACTATTCGCCGTTTGAGGCCTGGAAAGAGGTCATCGCCACCGAAGGCGTTCACTTCGTCAATCTGCAATACGGCGATGTCACCGCTGAACTGGCTGAAGCCGAAGCGGCGGGCTTACGCATCTGGAACCCGCCAGGCATAGACCTTAAGCAGGATCTCGACGATCTGTGCGCCTTGTGTTGCGCACTTGATACCGTCATGGGCCCCTCCAACGCCACCAGCAATATCGCCGCCGCCGCAGGGGCCACCATCTGGATGTCTGTGCCGTTCAAAAGTGCCTGGCTGTGCCTCGGCACCGACCATTATCCGTTCTATCCGACCGCCCGTGTGTTTGCGCCCGCCGTACTCAATGACTGGGGAGATGCGCTGGGTCAGATGAAACAGGCCCTTACATGTGACCTGATCCCGGCCAAGGCACATATTCAGCCCCTATGATACCCGATCCGCTAACCGACAGCATCGCCACCGGAGATTGGCCCAAGGTCGAGGCACTGGCGCGGGTACGTCTGTCACTAAAGCCCGACGATACCGAGGCGCGGCGTTATCTGGCGCTAGCACTGGAGCGGCAGAACCGCCTGCCCGAAGCCTTTGGTACCTATCAGGCGTTGCTGGCGCACCTGCCGTCACCACCGCCGTCTGATATTGTGCATGATCTGGCGCGGCTGGCCTTTCGGCTGGACCACATGGACATGGCTGAAAAGCTGTACCGCTTTGTGGTACACGCCGAACCGGATAATGTCGCCGCGATCGCCGGTCTGGCCGCCAGCCAGCGCCAGCAGATGAAATATGACGCGGCTATCGATGGCCTTAAAATCGCGCTCGATGCCCACCCTGAAACCAGCGAACTGTGGAATGTGCTGGGTACGGTTGTGAATGCGAAGAACGATCCGCAGACGGCCCTGACCTTTTTCGATGAGGCTCTGCGCCTTGATGCGGACAATCATCAGGCCCGTTTCCACAGAGGCATTGCCCATGCCGAACTTGGCGATTTCAACAGCAGTCTGAATGATCTGTTTGCCTGTATCGACGGCTTTTCCGATCCATCCAATATCGCCAGCGTGCGCCTGACGACCGCTCAGATTGCCCTGTGTGCCGGAAAAACCGATATCGCCTGGCCACTATATGAAGCCCGCCACAAAACCGGCACGGCGATGGAGGTTCATTACCCGTTTACCGCGCCGCGCTGGCAAACCGGCCAGCCTCTGGCGGGTCAGCGTCTGTTTGTGTCGGCGGAACAGGGACTGGGTGATGAAATCCTGTTTGGCACGCTTATCCCTGATGTTATTCGCGATCTGGGTGATGAGGCCTTGCTCAGTCTGGGGGTCGAACCGCGCCTTCGCAGCTTATTTGCGCGCTCCTTCCCAAAAGCTCATGTCTATGCCCACCGCACCCGCCGCGAAGATGGCCGCATCAGCCGCCAGTTTGACGATTTCATTGAAGCCCAAACGCCGATCGACCAATGGGCGCTTATGGCGGATTTTTGTGCGACTTACCGCCCCACTCCGGCTCAGTTTCCAGCACATAACGCCTATCTGAAGGCCGATCCAGCAAGGGTCAGCCATTGGCAAAACTGGCTAAACCGTCTCGACGACCGCCCCAAGGTCGGCATTTTGTGGAAAAGCTTAAAGACCGACATCATCCGCGAACGCTATTACTCGCCGTTCGATGACTGGGAAATTCTGCTGCGGCGAGAGGATATTACCGTCATTTCCCTGCAATACGGCGATGCCCGTGCCGAACTGGACGCGGCCGCCGCCCGCGGGCTCCAGATCATCACGCCGCCCGATATCGACCTTAAGGACGATCTGGATGATCTGTGCGCGCTCACCTGTGCCCTTGATCTGACCCTGGGGCCGGCCAATGCCACGACCAATATCGCCGCCGCCGCCGGGGCCCGAACATGGATCATCACCTCGCCCAACAACTGGGTTCAGATGGGTGAGCGCCACTATCCGTGGTATCCGGCTGCCACCGCCTTTATGCCGCATGACCTAAGTTCATGGGATGAGGTTATGGGCCGCGTTGATCAGGCCCTGACCAACCTCATTAGTGGGCCATATAGAGATTAAGCGTTGTGTTCTGCAACAGCGCGCGGGTCGTGCCGCCAAAGGCAAATTCGCGCAGGCGTGAATGGCCAAACGCACCCGCCACCATAAACGCCGCATTATGGCGGACATTGGCGTCAACCAGCGCGCCGACAACATCACCGCCCTTAGGCAGAACTTCAACCTCAGCCGTAATGCCGTGCGCGGCGTAATAATTGGCCAGACGGTTCAAATCGACCGGACGATCCCCGATCGGGGCGCCAATGATCACAACCTTACCGGCCTTTTTCAGCAGCGGCACCGCTCGGCGGGCGGCGCGCGACGATGGCTCCTTACCATCCCACGCCACAATTGCCGTACCCGAAAGATTCAGAGCCTGACGGGCGATGAACACGCCGGTGCGCTCTTCCATCAGGACCTGCGTAAAGGCCTCAGCCAATAGCCCCTGCCCTTTAGCGCTATCGGCACCGAACACCATCAGATCCGACAAGCGCGTCTCACAGGCCAGATCCTGCCACACCGGCGACTTCAGGCTGTAAAATGACTTGGCGGTATAATCGAGGGCCGCAAACTGCGCGCGCGCCAAAGCTTCGGATTCCTCTGCCACCGACTTCAGGCTTTCCATAGCCGTAACCTGCACCGTGCCCATAAAGCCTTCGCCCAGCCACGGGGCGAGTTCGGCCGGATCGGGCGGCGCAAACAGGGTATTTAACTGTGCATCAAAGGATTTCGCGATCTCAAGCCCCACCTCAAGCGGTACACGTTCGGCTTCTGCGCCGGACAAGAGCACGCTGATACGGGCCCAGCCTGAGTGACCTGTGTTGGCATTTGTCATAGCAAACTCCTTTTATGTGCACAGTTTCAACTTTATGCTCCGATTATAAACCTTTAGCCCTAAAAAGGCGATGCGACAGTTTCACCCCATATACCGATTTCCCCGAACACGTCTCTGCACCTTGACATGACCAAGAACCGAAAAACCGCTACAAAATTACCGCCGCGGGCATGGCAGCGCATGTTGTCCGGCCGCCGGCTCGACCTGCTCGATCCGGCGGCCATTGATATTGAGATCGAAGATATAGCACTGGGCCTGGCGCGGGTTGCGCGCTGGAACGGTCAGACTTTAGGCGATCATGGTTTCAGCGTCGCCCAACACAGCCTGATTGTCGAAGATATCTGCGCCCATATCGTGCCGGATCTTGAGGCCAAATGGCGGCTGATGGCCCTGCTGCACGATGCGCCGGAATACGTCATCGGCGACATGATATCGCCGTTCAAAGCGGCCCTCGGTTTTGACTACCGCCGTTTTGAAGACCATCTGGAGCAGGCCATTCACATCCGTTTTGGACTGCCCGCCCTGATGCCCAAGGAGATCAAGGTCTTGATCAAACAGGCCGACCATGCCTGCGCCTATTATGAGGCCACGCAACTGGTCGGGTTTACACCTGATGAGGCGCGAACCTTTTTCGGCCACCCGCCGGAGGGGTATGATCTGGCCTTACATCCCTGGGACAGCCTGACGGCCAAAACCCGTTTCATTGACAGGTTCAACCAGCTTAGTGCTATGCTGAACGCCTGATGGGGCAAACTACGGATCGCACTTGTCGCTTGTAATCGAACTCTCCGCCGTTGTCGTGACCATTCGGGACCATCAGGCCTATGTCCTGTGTTTGCCCTATGACGGCCTGCGTAACGACGGGCCGCAACTGGCGCTACCGTCGGGGCCGTTTCTGCCCCATAATCACCGCACCTTTGATCTGGCGCTGCGGGCTTTTGTGACGGAACAGACCGGCTTTACGATCGGCTATGTCGAGCAGCTCTATACCTTTGGCGATGATGGCCGCTACGCTCCCGTCATTACCGAAGGTCACGCCGTCGCGGACCAACAGGCTGAGCGAATTATATCGCTCGGCTATCTGGCCCTGACGCCGGATAAGGCCTTTCATACAGGCCTCAAAACCGAATGGGTGGCGTTTAACGAACTCTTCCCGTGGGAAGACTGGCGCGAAGGGCCGCCCGCGTGCCTCAGCCGGTTAAAACCAGCGCTTGATCAATGGGCGGCCAGCGCCCCGGCTTCGGAACAGGCTGTGCGGCAAATCCGCATTCAGACCCTGTTTCCCGCCGGTTTCGATCACTGGAACGAAGAACGCGTGCTTGATCGTTATGAATTGCTGTACGACGCCGGCCTGATCCCCGAAGCCCACCGCCATCAGGGCAAGGCGCCTGACCCGCGCACTGGCGGTCATGAGATGATGTCGGATCATCGCCGCATCATCGCCACCGGACTGTCACGTCTGCGTGGCAAGATCAAATATCGCCCGGTGATTTTTGAACTGATGCCGGAGCGATTTACGCTGCTGGAGTTGCAGCGCGCACTTGAGGCCATTACCGGCCTCAACCTGCATAAACAGAATTTCCGGCGCGCACTGGAACGCACCGGCTTTGTCACGCCGCTTGGGGTCTATAAGGATGATACCGGCGGACGACCGGCCGAGCTTTACAGCTATAACCGCGAACAGTTCCGCTTCAGTCCGTCTCAGGGCCTGAGCCTGCCGACCTTACGCTAACTTTGTTGCTTATGATCTTTTAAGAATAAAAGTAAAATCGGGCACAGAGCCGCCTCAAACCCGATTTTTCGTATCTTTTCCCGTAAAAAGTACACTGAGCGCAGCGAAGGACTTTTTACGGATTTTCATTACGCTAGTTTCGCCAGACGCGATTGCTGTAAACGTGCAGCCTGCGCCATCCAGTTTTCACGCGCGATACGGTCGCCATTGTCGATCCGGTGAGCCAGCCACGCGACATTTTCCGGGGTCCAGCTTGCAACCTGCCAGAAGTGGTAAATCCCCAAGACATTCAGCGTCTTTTCCAGAGCCGGGCTGATACCGGAAATGATATGCAGGTCGTCAGCATGGCCCTGTGAGGTCGACAACCGCATAGGCTCAAGCCCCGTACCCGCCTGTACCACTGCCGCCTCAACACTATCCGGTGTCATAACCGCCAAAGTTGATACGGGAGTTGCGATTCTGGCGCGATCACTGCGATCTTCGTAAGCCACTTCGGTTTCTACGGCCACTTCCGGCACGCTGGTGGGTGAGGCCACCGGCGTAGAGACCTGTTGTTCAAACACTTGCGCGGCAGACGGGGCTTCAAACAAAGCCACAACCGGTGCGGCCGCCCGAACGGGTTCAGCCACAGGTTCTGCAACGATCTGCATTTCGGGCTCGGCCTTAGCCGGTGTTTCCCAGTCCCAGTTATGGGCCACAAACGGTTTTGCCACCGGCTGGGATTTTCCGGCTTTTTGGCCAGTTGTTTGACCGGTTTTTTGGGTGGCCTTATCCAAACCGCCCACCAGCCAGCCAATACCGCCCCCCAGCGCAAAACCGATGAGGCATAAGACCGCCGCCTGCAACATCATGACCTGCATCACATCCCCCTACCTGGCCTTACGCGCCAGAAAGCCGGTCAGGAAGCCGATCATGACGGCCCCCACGATAAACCAGCGTAATTCCGAAATCAGATAAAGCATCCCCGCCCCCCCTAAGAATTGCCCGGCGACGTCACATCGTCACCGTGATAGTCGGTTGTCATGACCTTGCCCTTGTTCTGGCTGGGCGGCAAATCCTGCATATAGGCGGGCACAACAGGCTTTTTAGGGGCCGGGCCATAGGTATCCGTGGCCACATCCGCCGCCGACACAGCCCTGTGGGCCGGATGAGGCGCGTCCTGTGTCACCACGGTCGCGACCCGTCCGGTCGCCGCCGGTAAGGCTTCGGTCGTCACCTCAGCCGCCGCTTCGTCAGTCGCAGTCATGACCGCCGGTGCATGATCGCGAACGGAGACCGGCGTCAGGGTTACCCGCGTCACCGGCCCGAATATCGGCCCGCCCTGCCCTTTCAGGCTTAAGCGCTGCGGCCCAACCTCAGGCAGATTAACATCGGTATAGTTACCCGGAAGACCGTTATCGAGGCTCATGACCACCGATTTGGCATCGCGCAGCCTCTGGCGACCATCGGGCGGTGTCGCCCCGTCTTTCAGTTTCAGGGTTACCGCCTGCCCGTCGACCACGGCATCGACATCATCAATACCCTCGGCCTTGAGCGCCTCGTCAACCTGCGTCCGGATACCGGTCTCAATCGCGATCAGCCGCTCACGCACGCCAAAAGCGCCCATGATACTCATGGCGATCAGCCCCAGCCCCCAGACCTTAAGTGATGACATATAACCCCCGTATTATGTCCGCGCGTCGTTAACCCTAATGATGTAGGGCCAAACCTGTGACAAAACAACTGACCTTTGCGGCAGGGATGCGTAATTTTCCAGACTTTACCCCAGCGGCGCGAACGTCTTTTGGCAGCTATGGTAAATGGGCCACGCAAAAAAGAACTCCCCCTGTTGCAGGGGGAGCCTTCATTTGAGGCCCCCTCAAATGAATGAGGGGGTAAACTGTACTTTTTAAGCGTTCTTGATCGCTGCCTGTGCTGCGGCCAGACGGGCGACTGGCACACGATAAGGTGAACAGGACACGTAGTTCAGCCCAACCTTATGGCAGAACTCAATCGAAGCCGGATCGCCGCCGTGTTCACCGCAGATACCAAGCTTGATATCAGCGCGGGTGGCTTTACCCTTCTCTGCCGCGATTTTGATCAGCGCGCCAACGCCGTCCTGATCCAGACTGACGAACGGATCTTTCTCAAAGATACCGGCTTCGATGTACGGGTTGAGGAAGCGGCCCGAATCGTCACGGCTGATGCCGAACGTCGTCTGGGTCAGATCGTTGGTTCCGAAGGAGAAGAACTCAGCCGTTTCCGCCAGCCGGTCCGCCTGCAACGCCGCACGCGGCAGTTCGATCATGGTGCCGACCTTGTATTCCAGAGCCACCCCCGAAGCGGTAATCACTTCGCGCGCAATGGCATGGGTCATGGCCGTCAGCTTGGCCATTTCTTCCTTGGTGGCCACCAGCGGGTGCATGATGTCAGGCTTGGGCGATTTGCCCTGCTTGACCAGATCACAGGCCGCCTCAAACAGCGCACGAAGCTGGCTCTCATAGATTTCCGGGAAGGTGATCCCCAGACGGCAACCACGCCAGCCCAGCATCGGGTTGGTTTCCGACAGTTCCTTGGTACGCTTATAAAGCTTTTCCTCAGACACTTCAGTCACTTCGGCCACATGCTTGATGTCTTCCGGTGTGTGCGGCAGGAATTCATGCAGCGGCGGATCGAGCAGACGGATCGTCACCGGCAGACCGTCCATGATCGACAAAAGCTCGACAAAATCGGCCTTTTGCATCGGCTGGATCTTGGCGAGCGCCTTACGACGGCCAGCTTCGTCATCAGCCAGAATCATTTCCCTCACGGCGGTGATGCGCTCATCGTCAAAGAACATGTGCTCGGTCCGGCACAGGCCGATCCCTTCTGCGCCAAAGCCCTTAGCGGTGTTGGCATCGGCCGGCGTTTCGGCATTGGCCAGAACCTTGAGGGTACGGAACTCATCGGCCCATTTCATGATCTGATGGAAGTCGTCGGAAAACTCCGGTTCGATCATGCGGATCGAGCCTTTGTAGATTTCACCGATCGAGCCATCAAGCGTGACGATATCGCCGTACTTGAACGTCTGACCACGCGCCGAAAACTCCCCACGCTCGGTATATATTTGCAATTCGCCAGCGCCTGACACACACGGACGCCCCATACCGCGCGCCACAACCGCCGCGTGCGAGGTCATGCCGCCGCGTGCCGTAACAATGGCTTTGGCTGCGTGCATACCGTGGATATCCTCAGGTGAGGTTTCATCGCGAACAAGGATCACTTCCTCGCCCGCCGCCGCCAGACGCACCGCGTCATCCGCCGTGAACACGATCTTGCCCGAAGCCGCCCCCGGCGATGCCGGCAGCCCCTTGGCAATAATGGTCCGCTCAGCCTTGGGGTCGAGCATCGGGTGCAGCAACTGATCAAAGCTCGACGGCTCAATACGCATCAGCGCTTCCTGCGGCGTGATCAGGCCCTCGCGCGCCATATCAACCGCGATCTTGAGTGCCGCCTTTGAGGTGCGCTTGGCGTTGCGGGTTTGCAGCATGAACAGCTTGCCCTGCTCAACCGTAAACTCCACATCCTGAACGTCGCGGTAGTGCTTCTCCAGCGTCTCAACGGTCGTTTCAAACTGCGCAAACACCTCCGGCAGAGCTTCCTGCATCGACGGCTGACGGTCGCCCATTTCTTCGCGGGCACGCTTTGTCAGGGCTTGCGGCGTGCGGATCCCCGCCACCACGTCTTCGCCCTGCGCGTTCAGCAGGAACTCGCCATAAAGATTGGCATCGCCGTTCGACGGATTGCGCGTAAAGGCAACCCCCGTGGCCGAAGTGTCGCCCATATTGCCAAACACCATCGACTGGATATTGACTGCCGTACCCCAGTCTTCGGGGATATCGTGCATCTTGCGATAGAACTTGGCCCGATCGTTCATCCACGATCCGAACACGGCCTTAACCGCGCCCCAGAGCTGATCCTGCGGGTCCTGCGGGAAGTCGTGGCCCAGATCGGCTTTAACCTTGGCCTTGTAATCGGCAATCACCCGCGTCCAGTCATCAGCCGTCAGGTCGGTGTCGATCGTGATGCCTAAGCGGTCTTTGTGATCATCCAGAATATCTTCAAAACCGTGGTGCGACACGCCCAGCACCACGTTGGAATACATGGTTATAAACCGGCGGTAGCAATCCAGCGCAAAGCGGCGATCGCCGGTCAGCTTGGCCAGCCCGTCAATCGTCTCATCGTTCAGGCCAAGGTTCAGAACCGTGTCCATCATGCCCGGCATGGACGCCCGCGCGCCGGAGCGAACCGATACCAGCAGCGGATTATCGACGCTGCCAAAGCCCTTGCCGGTCGTCGCCTCAAGCCGCTTCAGCGCCCCGGCCACCTCGGCCTCCAGCCCCTCAGGGAAGGTCTGGCTGTTCTTATAGTAGTGGACGCAGGCCTCGGTCGTGATGGTAAAGCCCGGCGGCACCGGTAAGCCCAGCGACGACATCTCAGCGAGGTTGGCCCCCTTACCGCCGAGAAGATTTTTCATACCGGCATTGCCGTCGGCTGTCCCCGCCTTGAAGGCATAAACCCAGTGATGTGACATGATATTCCCTTTTTTGCCTTGCCACAGGTTTAAAAACACGCCCGTGGCAACTTGTCTGACCAAGTTGATGTATTAAACGTCCCGCTTGAGCACAGGATCATTTGTAGTATTTATTCGCTGCCGTTGTGCCGGAATGAAGCATCCGGACTACTCATTTATAAAAATTACGCCTTAAACTGACTCGATATGCGTTGCGTTGCAAAAATTGCGCATAGTTTGGCGATATAATCCTAAAACCCGTTATCTTTGAATAAGTAATTACAACATATTTTTTCACTGCCGCCAACCCGCCACAGATATGGCGGGTCAAGCTTAAGCGGCTGCATCATAAAAATTCGATTACTGGGTAACCTTTGACAGGTCCGCCACGCTTTCAACCAGTCCGCGAATATCCTGAAGCAAGGCCAGACGGTTCTGCCGGACCGACGCATCTTCGGCATTGACCAGCACCCCGTCAAGGAAGGCATCAACTGCGCCGCGCAAAGTCGACAGCGCTTTGAGAGCCTCAAGATAAGCCTCGCCCTCGATATGCTGACGCACCGTGGCGCCTACACCTGACATGCGCGCGATCAGGTCGGTTTCAACCTCCGGCGCCCCTGACATGATACGGGCATGTCCGCTTGGCAGTTCGCCCTTTTTAGCTTCGGCATTGAGGATATTGGCCACACGTTTATAGAGCGCCAGAACATCCTGCCCTTCAGGTGTATCAATGATGGATTCAAGCGCGCGGATGCGTTCGATCATGCGGATGACATCATCGTCTTTCAGCGCAAACACGGCGTCGATCAGGTCAAACCGAACCCCTTCGTCGCGTAATTGCACCTTGAGACGATCAGCGAAAAACTCAAGGAACTCAGCCTTCACGACCTCAAACGGCCGGAAGGTCAATACCGCGTCCTTAATATCCTGCTTGTTGGTGACATGCTCAAACAGGATATCCAGATCATAGTCGCGCGTATTCGGCACTACCCAAATCTGGCTTTCCAGCAGGCCCTGTTTGAAATCGCGCAGATAGTTCTCATAGGTGTCCGTCGTCCCTTGCGCCCAGCGTGGCCCGGCCGATCCGCGCCAGTTCTCCGTATCGACATGAACCGCGCGGTCAGCATTGGCATAAGTCAATGTTGATTTATACCAGGCTTCGACCAGATCGCTTAAAGATGCCCGCACGCAATGCTCACGCAGGATGCGCAGCACCCCAAGGGCGGCCCGGCGCAGCGCATAGGGATCTTTCGAGCCTGTCGGCTTTTCATCAATGGCAAAGAAGCCGACCAGAGTATCAATCTTATCCGCCAAAGCCACGGTCGCCGCCACCACATGGGCAGGTACTGTGTCGGACGGCCCCTGCGGCTTATAATGGTCGCGCACAGCCTCAGAGATCTCCGGGCGATGACCTGCGGCGACACTGTAATATCCGCCCATAACCCCTTGAAGTTCCGGAAACTCCCCAACCATGTAGGAGGCCAGATCGGCCTTGGCCAGACGTGCTGCCTCACCTGACGCCGTCACATCGGCGCGCATTAGAGGGGCGATATCTTCGGCGATCAGCTTAAGCCGTTGCACCCGCTCATAAAGCGTGCCCAGTTTGGCGTGGAAGGTCACACCTTTCAGCTTTTCCAGCCAGGCGTCGAAATTACCGGCGCGGTTATCCTCCGACCAGAAGAACACCCCGTCCGACAACCGCGCCGACAAGACCTTGGCATTGCCGCGCTTGATTTCTTCGCCACCATCAGCCGCTGCCATATTGGAGACGACCACAAAGTTAGCCGCCATGTTCCCAGTTTTGTTATCCTTGACCGCAAAATATTTCTGGTGAGTCTTCATCGACGTCTTGATGACCTCCGGCGGCAGGGTCAGGAACTTCGGGTCCATATTGCCGAGCAGCGGCGTCGGCCATTCGCTCAGGCCCGCCACCTCTTCCAGCAAGCCCTGATCATCCATCAGCGTCAGGCCCGCCTTGGTGCAGGCCTCACGCGCCTTCGACAGGATCACATTCTGGCGTTCATAATGATCCAGAATGACAAAATTTTCCAATAAGCCATTCTTATAGCTGTCGAAATCGGAAACCTTGATCGGCTTTTTCGAGCCTAAGAACCGGTGACCTTCGGTGATATTGGACGCCGTGATCCCTTCCAGTTCAAACGGAATGACCTTGCCGTTAAACAGAAAAATAATGCGCTTTAATGGCCGCACCCAGCGGAAGGTCGACGTGCCCGACCGCATCGATTTCGGCCACGGGAAGTTCAGGATCACGTCCTCAAGGATTGCGCCCAGAACCTCGGTCGTCTTGCGGGCCGCCTTCTCAATCCGGGCGATATAGATACCGTTTTCAATGACCAGCTTATCAATGGTCAAACCGGTCTTGCGCAGGAAACCTTCCAGCGCCTGCGGTGGCGCGCCTTCGCGCGGCCCCTTGACCTCTTCGGATACCGCCGCCTGCTCCAGCGGCAGACCTTCGATATGCAGCGCCAACCGGCGCGGCCCGACATAGGACTTGATCGTCTCATAGCTAAGACCAGAAGCTTTAAGCTTTGCGTCAAACAAGCGCTCGAAATCACGCGCCGCACCCAGTTGCATACGGGCGGGAATTTCTTCGGAAAACAGCTCGATCAATAGTTGAGGCATGGTACGTTCTTAATCTGAAATCTTAAAGGCTGGGGATGGGCGCGGCATCATTGCGTGCCTCTTCCTGTGCGGCCCATTCGAGCGCACAGGCCTTACACAGGTCACGGATGCGGCCGATATAGGATTGACGCTCGGCCACAGCGATCGCCCCGCGCGCATCCATCAGGTTAAACAGGTGCGACGCCTTCAGCACATGATCATAGGCCGGCAGGACCAGCTTATAGCCCAGTGAATTTTCCGTATTCAGGATGCGCGTGACATTACGCTCCATGTCCTCAAACTGGCGCTTTAAGGTGTCAACATCCGAGGCCTCAAAGTTAAAGGCCGAGAACTGGCGCTCCTGCTCCTTAAACACATCGCCGTAGGTCGTACCGGCATTGTTGAATTTCAGGTCATAGACGTTATCGACGTTCTGCACATACATAGCCAGACGCTCCAGGCCGTAGGTCAGTTCGCCCGACACCACATCGACTTCGATACCGCCAACGCCTTGGAAATAGGTATATTGCGTGACTTCCATGCCGTCACACCACACTTCCCAGCCCAGGCCCCAGGCCCCGACGGTCGGGTTTTCCCAGTCATCCTCAACAAAGCGGATATCGTGAAGATCGGGATCAAGACCGATAGCCTTCAACGAGCCCAGATAAAGCTCCTGAAGGTTGTCAGGATTGGGTTTCAGGATGACCTGATACTGGTAATAGTGCTGCAAACGATTAGGGTTTTCACCATAACGACCATCAACCGGGCGGCGCGACGGCTGCACATAGGCAGCTTTCCACGGCTTTTTACCAAGGGCACGCAAAACCGTCGCCGGATGAAGCGTCCCCGCCCCGACCTCGACATCATAGGGCTGGAGAATCGCGCAGCCCTGCTTACTCCAATAGGCATGAAGGGTGAGGATAAGGTCCTGAAAACTTAACGGTTCGGCAGATTTTGCAGTCATGATCCAAGGTCAGCTCTTACTGATAATGGCCGGAACATAGAGGCTGCGCCCTGACCTGTGAAGCGCTTTATCGGCACCCGCTCATGAAAACCTGTTGTTTTCGGACAGAATCGGCTTTGCTGAGGGCGCACCACCGGAATTTGCCCCATGTCCGCGATCTCTGCTGCCCATACCCGCCTCGCGCCCGTGCTTGACGCCCTGAAACGCGCCTCCGCCTGGCTGATGTTGGCGTTCGGGTTTTCGGCAGGCCTGCCGTTTTTGCTGACCGGCACAACGCTGGGATTATGGCTGCGTCAGGACGGCCAGAGCCTGACGATTGCCAGTTTCGTGCAGTGGGTCAGCCTTATTTACGGCCTGAAATTCCTGTGGGCGCCGGTAATGGATAAGGTGCGCCTGCCTTTATTGCATCGCCTGTTGGGGCAGCGGCGATCCTATATGCTACTCGCTCAGTTGGGCGTCGTGGCAGGCCTGTGCCTTATGGCCGCGATCGGCCCCAGCGGCGGACTGGGCTGGTTTATTACCTCGGCAGCGTTGGTGGCCTTTTCGTCGGCGTCACAGAACGCGGCCATCGACGGTTGGCGGATTGAGCAAACGCGAACCGAGGCTGATGAGGCGCTCAATCCGGCCTTTTATGCCTTTGGCTATAAAATCGCGGTTCTGATCAGCGGCAGTTTGATCCTGATTCCGGCCGAGCATTGGGGCTGGCCCGCCGCGTTCTTCATGCTGGCGGCCACCATGATCATAGGTATTGCCGCCACCCTGATGGCCCCGCGTCCAGTAGATGACGGGATGATCCACGCTGAGCGTAAAACCATCAAAAGTCTTTATGTTGATCCGCTGAAAAGCTTTTTCGGCACGCATGGCAAGGCCGCCGTGTTGATACTCATCACCGTCGGGCTTTACCGTTTGCCGGATTATCTGATCGGGCCGGTCGCCCTGCCGCTTTATAATGACACCGGCATCAGTAACACCGAAATCGCCGCTATGCGATCAACCGTGGGCCTTGCGGCCTCATTCGTAGGGATTGCCATTGGCGGCGCGTTGATTCTGGGGATCGGGGTGGTACGGGCGTTCTGGATCGGGGCGCTGGTCGGGCCATTGTCCAACATCTGTTTTGCGGTTATGGCGAGCTACCCCGGCAATTTGAATGTGTTCGGGGCCACGCTGTTCGTCGATAACATTGCCAATGGCGTGGCCGAGGCGGCGTTCGTGGCCTTTCTGACGCGGCTGTGCGTGCGGGAATTTTCGCTGACGCACTATGCCCTGCTCTATTCAGTGGCCGATTTCAGCGGCAAACTGCTCAAAGGCTTTGCCGGTCAGATTGTCGATAGCCTGACGCCGGATCTGGGCCTGTTCGGAGCCTATCAGGCGTTTTTTATCGGCACGGCCTTGATGGGCATACCGGCCATGCTGTGCTGTTTGTGGCTGGCGCGGACGCAAGCCATTAAACCCGCGACCTCGTAAGCCTGCTCCAAGTTCCGGGTTAAGGGAGCTTGCCCCTGCTTATCTTTTTGCGCTACCGCTTCGCTGCTTGAGCGCTACATTTGCTCCGGTGCGGTTAACCCCATTAAATCAAGGCCTTTTTCGAGTTGCTTAAGCGTCAGATCGACCAGTGCCAGACGCGAGGATTTGGTGGCATCATCTTCGGCAATCAGCACCGGACAGGCGGCGTAGAACTTGGAAAAGGTCTGGGCCAGACGATAGACATGATCCGCCAGAATATTGGGCGCGCGTTTCAGGTAGCTTTCTTTTAACGCGCTATCAAACCCATCCAGCAGCAATACAAGTTCACGCTCGGCCGGTTCGGTTACCGTCACGACAGCCGCGTTCACGCCCTGATCGGCGGCTTTGCGCAGGATCGATTTCATGCGCACGGTCTGATACAGCAGGTACGGCCCGGTCTTGCCCTCAAAGCTCATAAAGCGATCAAGATCAAAGATATAGTTGGTCAGACGGTGATTGGACAGTTCGGCAAATTTCAACGCCGCAATGGCGACCTTATGGGCGGTGTCGGCGAAATCGGCCTCAGACAGATCCTTGCCCAGACCAGCCTCATTAAGACGGATTTTGGCCTTGTCCAGCGCACTGTCGATCAGGTCATAGAGCTTCAGAACCCCACCTTCGCGGGTCTTAAACGGCTTGCCGTCGGGGCCGTTGACCGTACCGTTGGCGGCGTGTTCCAGCTGCCCTTCAACCGCATAGCCGCCCAGATAGGCCGCGCGGAAGACCTGCACAAAGTGGGTCGCCTGACGCTGATCGACGCAATAGAGCACCAGATCCGGCGCAAATTCGACCTTGCGCTGT
The DNA here is from genome assembly GCF_028550435.1 of Asticcacaulis machinosus. Taxonomy (GTDB): domain Bacteria; phylum Pseudomonadota; class Alphaproteobacteria; order Caulobacterales; family Caulobacteraceae; genus Asticcacaulis; species Asticcacaulis machinosus. The sequence continues at coordinate 670,090 of NZ_JAQQKV010000001.1, forward strand.
TTAATCGTCGCCAGATCGGTCGTGCCGTACATGGCCGAGCCTTCGGAAGATACCACCAGCATCGGCGGGATTTCGGATTTGTCATCCTCACGCGCCACACGGATGATCTGCGCCCCCTGATCCGGCACGACCAGCCCTTTGGCGGTCAATTCTTCAACCATCGGCGCCACATAAGGATCAGCGTCGGATTCACCGTACCACAGATCAAACTCAACCCCCAGCGCGCCATAATCACGGATCAAAGCTTCGCGGCTGACGGTCACAAAGTGCTGCCACAGGGCACGATAGCCCTTGCGACCATCCTGCAATTCCTTGGTCGCTTTACGGGCCCGGTCGCGATATTCAGGGTCTTCCTTGCCCTTACCGGACGCCAGCGGATAAAGGCGTTCCAAATCAGACAAACTGACCGGCGATTGCGCCGGATATTCTCCCGCAAAGTCCGCATCGAAATAGGGCAGATCGGGCTGCTCATCGGACACGGCTGTAATCAGCAGCCCCATCTGATAGCCCCAGTCGCCAAAGTGGGCATCGCCGATAACCTCATCGCCCATAAAACGGAAGATGCGTTTCAGGCTTTCGCCGATCACCGCCGTGCGCAGATGGCCGACGTGCATGGGCTTAGCGACATTGGGGCCGCCGTAATCGATAATGACCTTACGGCGCGTATCAACGATTGATGCCCCCAGCCGCTCGTCTTCACGCAAAGCATTGGCGCGATCACTCAAGGCGTTGTCAGAAACCACGAAATTCAGAAATCCAGGGCCAGCAATCTCCAGAGACTTGATATGGGCATCCCCACTCAAATGTCCGGTGATCTTCGTTGCTACCTCACGCGGATTGGCCTTGGCGGCCTTGGCCACGGCCAGCGCACCGTTACACTGGAAATCGGCCAGATCGGGCCGGTCGGAGACATTGACCTGCCCAAAACGCGCCTCAAACCCTTCACGCACGAAGGCACCGGCGGTCAAATCGCCAAGCACGGTTTTGAAGTCTTGCGAGCCCCTAAAGGCTTCGGCTTTCAGATCAGTCATCTTGGCACCTAAAACAAATCAGGACGCTCCGATACCGGAAGCGTCCTGAAAAGTCATTAATTTTAACCGTAAAACTTACTGGCCTGCGCTCACATAACGGAAGCGTTTGCCGTCGCGGTTAAACTCAGCCATTTCCGGCGTCACGTCAAAACCGACCAAAACCTCAAAGTTAGACCCCGCCACGGTCGCGGCCGCCCGCGGGATCACGATGTTTTCAAGTTTGGTGGCCACATCAACGCGGCTCTGATCTGTGCCAAAAGTTACCGGCAGATCGAAGTATTTTTTGGCCAGCACAGCCTGATCCTTATCGGTTACGGCCACCCAATAGCGGTAATTATTGCGATTGCCCTCGGCCGCCGGGCCACGGCCCAGCGAAAAGCCGATCATCATCTCAAGCTCGATCGGATCGCCGCCTTTGTAAGCACAGTCGGACACCACGCCGTTGATTTCACCCGTCCATTTGACAGAGGCGGTAGCCACCTTGCCATCCTGAAAATCCTGATAGCGGGCGGCATCATAAAGCACCTTAACGAATGGGCACGGGCCGTCAGCGCGGCGTTTATCAAGGCGCAGATCGCGGCCTTCCCATTCTTCGCGGTCTTTTTCCTTATCGGCGGCAGACTTTTCGGTGTTTTCACGGCCCGAATCGCGGTCACCGCGGCGTTGTTGCGCAAAGCTGTCGGTCGGCACAGCGCTTAAGGCCACCGCCGCCAAAGCCATGCCGGCTAATAATTGACGCAAAGGAATAGACGAAATCAGCGACATATGGCGTGTGCGCCCCTAAAATTATGATCTGGCTCAAGGCATAGCCAAGCCCTGAGCGATTGTATAGAGTTTTTACACCAAGCGTCATGACGTTAGACTTATGACGCTTGGCAAGGCCGACTGGCCGCCCGAGCTTTGCGAGGAGCCATGCGGCGATTGAGCTGAAGAGATGAATACCAACGAAGCGGTTCTACACCGCGCAGTCTGGTATTTAAAGCGGGATAAAGGCCAAATCACGGCAGATATGTTTGCAGGCCGCCATAGCCAAAGCGCCCATAAGCCCTTATGTTGACCCCATGTCGAACCTTGCTGCCTCCAAATCGCCCCTGAAAGTTTATTTGGCCACACCGCGCGGTTTTTGCGCCGGGGTTGATCGTGCCATTCAGATTGTTGAGCGCGCCATCGAACTTTATGGCGCACCGGTCTATGTGCGCCACGAAATCGTGCATAATAAGCATGTGGTTGACCGGCTGAAAGCCTTGGGCGCGGTGTTCGTCAAGGAACTGGATCAGTGCCCGACTGATCGCCCCGTGGTATTTTCGGCTCATGGCGTACCTAAATCAGTGCCCGCCGCCGCCCAGAACCGCAAGATGTTCTTTCTCGACGCCACCTGTCCGCTGGTGTCCAAGGTCCATGTCGAGGCTGAACGCCACCACCGTGAGGGGCGCGAAATTATCCTGATCGGTCACGCCGGCCACCCCGAAGTCGTCGGCACTATGGGACAGCTTCCGGACGGCGTGGTTCGCCTGATAGAAACCGCCGACGAAGCCCGCGTGTTCACGCCGGTTGATCCGAAAAATCTGGCATTTGTCACCCAGACGACCCTGTCGGTCGATGATACCTCTGAGATTGTCGGCATCCTAAAAAGCCGGTTTCCCGACATTGCCGTACCCCACAAAGAAGATATCTGCTACGCCACCACCAACCGGCAGGACGCCGTCAAAAACGTCAGCGCCGATTGCGATCTGTTTCTGGTGATCGGCTCCAAGGCGTCGTCCAACTCCCAGCGCCTTGTGGAGGTCGCCCTACGCGGCGGCGCCAGGGCCGCCCACCTGATCGACGACGCCAGCCACATAGACTGGTCGTGGTTTGAGGGGGTTAAAACCGTGGGCGTATCGGCGGGGGCGTCAGCTCCTGAAAACCTGATCTCCGACCTGATCAGGGCCATTGGCGATGTCTATGACGCCGAGGTGATCGAAAGCAATGGCGTACAGGAGACGGTGACCTTCAAACTGCCGCGCGTGCTCACTGAAGTCTGATGAAAAAAGTCACGATCTATACCGACGGGGCCTGCAAGGGTAATCCGGGCAAGGGCGGCTGGGGCGCTGTGCTGATGTTCGGCCCGCACGAAAAAGACCTCTATGGCTATGAAGCCGAGACCACCAACAACCGCATGGAGTTGATGGCGGTGATCATGGCGCTGGAGACCCTGAAAGAGCCCTGCGAAATCGAGCTTCACGCCGACAGCCAGTACGTCCTTAAGGGCATCAAGGAATGGATTCACGGCTGGAAGGCACGCGGCTGGAAAACCGCTGACAAAAAGCCGGTCAAGAACGAAGATCTTTGGAAGCGCCTCGATGCCGCCCGCCAGCGCCACAAAATCCACTGGCACTGGGTCAAGGGCCACGCCGGTCATGAATATAATGAACGCGCCGACCAGTTAGCCAATCGCGGGATCATAGAGGCGGCAAGGGAGCAAGCTCCCTTGACCCGTTAGTTGGTGAAGACTGTCAAGATGGTTCTCTATATTCTCCTCCCTACGCTTGCGTGGGGAGCGGGGCGGCCCGTGCCGTGGCTGAGAGCGAAGCGATCAGACGGAGGGGGATTGGCACTCAAAGTGGAGTGCCTCTCTACGCTAAGCAGCTTTATAAAATGAGAGAATTCTTCGCTAGAAATCGAAGATGTCCATGATGCCTTCGAGTTTGGATTTCTTTTTGCGCTTATTGCCGTATTTATCGACGTAATAGTCGTCGTCTTTTTTGTAATACTTGTCCTTACCGTAGTGCTCGCGGCGGCGGTAATCATCGTCGTCATCGCGGTAACGCGGCTGCTCATAGCGCGGCTCCGGTTGACGATACTGGGGTTGAGGCTGTTGCGGCGGCGGATTATCCCGATAGGCCCGCTGCTCCTGCGGGGCCGGAGCCGCCTCATCACCCCCGCGGGCCAGTTCCAGCAGTTTGTCCAGTTCCCCGCGATCCAGCCACACACCCCGGCATTGAGTGCAGACATCAATCAGAATCCCTTCACGCAAAACTTCGCGAAACGCACTCTGGCAGACGGGACAGCGTAGATCGGACATTATGAAAAACCCTTTTTGAACTTGGCATATCTATTTGAGATTGGGTCTCAAACCGATATGTCAAGGCGGCAGGTCGCTAAATCTCGGCCATATCGGCCTTAAATCTCTGCCAATTGGCGATATAGTGCGCCGCCGATCCTTTAAGCCCCTCTATCTGTCCTGGTGTCAGTTCGCGCACTACCCGCGCCGGCTGCCCCAGCAGCAGCACCCCGTCGGGATAGACCTTGCCTTCCGGCACCAGCGCCCCGGCCCCGACGATCGAGTTTTTGCCGATCACGGCACGATTGAGCACCACCGCACCTATCCCAATCAAGCTGTTATCCCCGATCGTGCAGCCGTGCAGCATGACCTTATGACCGATCGTTACCCCCTCACCTATGCTCAAAGGCGAGCCGGGGTCGGAATGCAGCACTGATCCGTCCTGAACATTGGTGCGCGCCCTGATGATGAGCGGCTCATTATCGGCCCGCACCACAGCATTAAACCAGATGCTGACATCTTCCCCCACATGGACATCGCCAATCACCTGAGCGCCCGGCGCCACCCAAAAGCGCTGATTATCCGGTAACTTAGGGGATTTATCACCCAGACGATACAGGCCCATTTCGGCATCCCCTTACAGTGTGGCAAAAACTATCCACAGCCTTTGATCTTTCGCGCACGCAATAAAATTAACTTCCCGGTAACGAGACTCAGCGAATCTGTTAGCGTGAGTGTACGACGTTAGAACAACGCCCGGCAGTTTGGTTTACCATAGGCCATCTGCGACTAAAGACCCAAAATGTTCCTGTCTTTTGACTGAGGTTCTCAAAGTGGCTTTTAAGGTTGCGTCATCTGTCAGCCCCCCGATCTCCGCCCCGGCGGCACTTGGGTCTGACTCGCGCTTCACGCCGCCGCCCGCACCACCACCCACTGCGTATGAGGCCCGTGACTTTCACACCGCCTCGCCCTCCTCCCTGATACATTTGCCGCAGACGAGCCTTTTCGGGTCTCGTCTTTTTTTATGCCCTTAAAGGAGCCATGATTATGACCAAGCGCACTGCCAAACGTTTCTTACGCGAAGGCCAGTTGGATACGGAAGCTTTTGCCACCCCTGATGCAAAAGTCCGCCGTATCCATGTCAATCATGGTAGCTGGTCGCCTATGGGGGCCAACGAGGACCGTGATCAGTCCTATGTCAAAACCATCAAGCCCAAGTCGGACGGTCAGGCCGCCCTCATCAGCGCTATTGATGAAAAGAATCTGGTGCTGGCGCTCGGCCCCGCAGGCACGGGTAAGACCTATCTGGCCATAGCAAAAGCAGTCGAAGCGCTTGAGGCCGGTCAGGTCGGTCGGATCGTCCTGTCACGGCCGGCGGTCGATGCCGGTGAATCGATCGGCTATCTGCCGGGAGACATGGAAGACAAGTTGGCGCCGTACCTGCGTCCCCTCTATGACGCCCTGACCGACCGCCTCAGCATGAAGCGCGTCAAGGCCCTGATGCAGGAAGGGCTGATCGAGATCGCCCCCGTCGGGTTCATGCGCGGGCGTACCCTCAACAATGCCTTTGTGGTCATAGATGAAGCCCAGAACTGCACCTATACCCAGCTTAAGATGCTACTGACCCGTCTGGGCTGGAACTCAACGATGGTCGTGACCGGCGATCCGCAGCAGTCCGACCTGCTGCCCGGCCTGTCAGGACTGGCCGATGTCGCTGATAAGTTCGAGGCGGTTGAGACCATTAAGGTTGTGCGTCTGGCTGATCGCGATATCGTCCGCCATCCACTGGTCGCCCAGATGCTTGGCGTACTCTGAGTTTATAAAAACAAAGTTGCGTACCCATTTAAGCGGCCGGTCATTCCGGCCGCTTTTTTATGTAGACAGCACAGCAGAAACAACAGCGCCCGACCGGGCGTCGGCGATCGTTCGCCGCCCCCGCGGAGCGGTGAGCAAACCGCGCGCCAATCTTGGCGTGCTGCGAACATAAGCGTGAGCATAACAGGAGCGAAGCGACTAGCGCCATTGAGGCGCGCAGCCCGCGCGGCGCCAAGGCGAACGAAGGTGAGCTGAGCGCAAAACCAAAGAGCATTTCGGCTTTGCCGAAATGGTGCGGGCGGCCGGACTCGAACCGGCATGGGATTGCTCCCGACGGATTTTAAGTCCGTTGCGTCTACCGATTCCGCCACGCCCGCTTAAAACCAGCGGCCCTTATACTTAAGGGGCATGGCGGCGTCGAGACTAAATGCGCGTCAAATGGATAAAGCGGGAAAGGTTTGCCGAGATTATCAACACGTTCTCTGTTCTTGGCCCCGATCTTGGCCCAAATTGCGGCTACTTAGGGTTCGGCGCGAAGGTGACGCTGGTATTGGCGATCATCCAGACCGTAGCGGCCCAGGCGGCGACATTCTGATCCATTTTTTTCGGGTCGATGCGATCAAGCACATCATCGACCGTGTGGTGGACATCGAAATAATCTGTGCCGTTTTGCTGAAGGCTGAATACGGGGACTCCCTTGGTTTTCAAAGGCCCGGTGTCCGGCCCGCCGCCGGTAGAGTCTGCGCGATCGGCATAGATATTCAAGGGAAACAACACATTGCCGAGTGTCGCTTTAAATGTCTCATCACTGGCTTTGGGCAGGTTGAGGCTATAGACGACATCGGCACCGAAATCGGATTCGGCGGCGGCGATGTGGGTTTCACCTGATCCGGCAATCGCATATTTTTCAGCATAGGCCACAGCCCCCGACAGGCCCTTATCGTTTGGTTGGGAAACCTCTTCGGAACCCCAGAACACGACGCGGACGGTGCGTTCAGGGCGCATTTTGTTATCAATCATGACCTTGGCCGCCGCCATAGTGATGGCCACACCGGCCCCGTCATCGATCGCCCCGGTGCCCAGATCCCAGCTATCGAGGTGCCCGCCGATGGTGATGATCTCGCTTGGGCGAGTCCGGCCTTTGATTTCAGCGACAACGTTCTGTGACGTGCCATTGCCCAGAAATTTAGGTGTCGACAGTAGTTTCAGCCGCAGCGGCCCGGCCTTGCCTTCGCGTTGCAGCTTCAGCAAGCGCTCAAATTGCTCGGCATCGGGGGGGGAAATCGCCAGCGCCGGCAGGCCCTCGTCCCCTAAGAACCGAGTCGCACCGGTGTGCGCAAAGCGGTGATCTTCGGTGCCTAATGAGCGCATGACGTAGCCGATCGCGCCACGTGCCTTGGCCGATTCCGGCCCCTGACGACGCATGGAGCCTGAACCTACGCCATAGCCGACACCGGTTTGGGTACGCACCGTCGGTTGCAGAATAACGACAATCTTACCCCTCAGATCAGCGGTTGAGGTCGTGAAATCCTGATAGGTCTCAAAAATAGCCGCTTCGCCCGTAACGCCTTCGGGCGGCGTCGCCCCCGATCCGCCCAGCGCCGTGACTACCATTTTTTGGGCGAACGGGCCGGTGATCTCCAGCCCTTCGGCGCCGCGCTCCCACAGCGCTAGCGGGAACGTATCGATGCGGACAGTGTCAAAGCCCATTTTTTTGAGTTCTTCGGCGGCCCAGACCGCCGAATTGCGCTCAGACTCAGACCCTGCCGGACGGGCGCCAAACCGGGTCGTCAGTTGCGAGACAAATTCATAGGCCTCATTAGATTTCAGCGCCGCATCGCGCAGTTTGGCCGCCTCGACTTCGGGCGCCAGCTTGATATCAGGCCTTACCTGTTCCACCTTTTTGGCCTTGCTCTGCGCCACCACAGGCGATGCGGCCATAGCGATCAAAGATAGCCCCATCAGGGCCGACACACACACAGTTTTCGTTCTCATCGTCACTCTCAAATAGGTTTTACGCTGTAATTTCTTCAAACGTTGCTTCGGGGAAGCGCAGTTTTGCCTTGTCCACCACATCATTCATCCCCGCAATCAGACGATCAAACGCTTCATCCAGACTGTCCTTATTACGCCCGCGGATCACCAGTTGCGTGCCGAACGCGTCGGGGAACATGCCGTAGGGATAGCTGCCGAGGCTAAGATCGCTGTAAGCCCTGTCAAGTTCTGTCAGTATATCGGCGGCCAGACTTTCCGGCACATAGTGAGCCTTGAGCGTGCGCGACAAAACCTGACGGCCCTGACGCAGGCGGTGCGGCAGATCATTCAGCATTCCCGCCATGATGCGCGGCACACCAGCCATGACAAAGACATTGTCAAGCTGAAACCCCGGTGCCCCCGATACCGGATTAAGGATCAAACTGGCCCCTTCCGGTACGCGCGCCATACGGCGGCTGTTGACATTGAGCTTATCCAGCCCGCCATAGCGGTCGATCAGTACCTGTAAGGCATCGGCCCGCTCGGCAATCGGCAGTCCAAACGCCTTGGCGACACAATCGGCGGTAATATCATCATGGGTCGGGCCAATGCCGCCGGTCGTGAACACATAGTCGTACTCAGTCCGCAAAGCGTTTAGGGTACGCACCACCTGGGCTTCATCGTCATGAACCATGCGCACTTCCATCAGGTCGATCCCCAACGATCCTAAAAACTTGGCGATGGTGTTGACATTGGTGTCCTGCGTCCGCCCCGACAGGATTTCATCGCCAATGATAACAATAGCCGCCGTCGGATTGGCATCATGGATTGAATTTTGGGCATTGACCGTCATGCGCCGGGCTCCTTATGGACGTATGAACCATACAGGAAATACGTGTCGATCATGTCATCGGGCCACATACAAACTACCCCTTTTGAACATCGCGTGGATGGGCTCATAAAAGGGCGATTGGTGTCAAGATACAAACGCTTCTTTGCCGACATAAGGCTGGAATCGGGCGAGATCGTCACCGCCCATTGCCCTAATCCGGGCAAGATGTTGGGGCTTTTGGTTGAGGATACGCCCGCCCTGATTACCGAATCAAAGAACCCGAAGGCCAAGCTGAAATACCGGCTGGAGGCCCTGAAAGAAGGTGATCAATGGGTGGGTGTCAATACCGGCTGGCCTAATATGCTGATCAAGGAAGCGATTATCGCGGGACTTGTTTCGTCTTTGAGCGGCTATCCGGTTATCCGGCCCGAAGTCAGGTATGGCCACAATTCCCGCATCGACCTTAAGCTGGAGGATCATCCGTCATTTGCCGACGCCTATGTCGAGGTGAAAAACGTCCACTTGTCGCGCACATCGGGTCTGGCAGAATTTCCTGATTGCGTGACCGAGCGCGGTGCCAAACACCTTTATGAACTGATCGATATGGTCGCCGCCGGATACCGTGCGGTCGTCGTCTTTTGTGTTCAGCGCGACGATGTTGATCGCTTTGATGCCTGCGCTGACCTTGATCCGAAATTCGCCGCCGCCTACCGCACCGCCCGTGCAGCGGGAGTGGAGATCATCGCCTTAAGCTTTGGTTTTGATGAAAACGGCCTCAGTTTTAAGCGAACGCTGGAAATCCTGTAGCCTCACGTCTATATTACGCCCATGACCACAGATTCAGATTACCTCGTCCGCTCCCAGTCGATCCGCATCCATACGGCGGAAGACTTCGAAGGCATGCGCAAGGCTGGCCGGCTGGCCGCCGATTGCCTTGATATGCTCATCCCCTATGTGGTGCCGGGGGTGAAGACGTCGTACCTTGATGATCTGGCGCGTCAGTTCATTTTTGACCACGGTGCCCTGCCCGCCTGCGTCTACTATCGCGGCTATTATCATACGGTCTGCATCTCACCGAACCATATCGTCTGCCACGGCATTCCGGGTGAAAAGACGCTTAAGGAAGGTGACATCGTCAATATTGACGTAACCGCCATTGTCGATGGCTGGCACGGCGATACCTCGCGCATGTATGAGGTCGGCCAAGTGAATTCCAAGGCCAAACGTCTGGTCGATATCACCTATGAATCCCTGCGTCTGGGGCTGGAGCAGATTAAGCCCGGCAACACCTTTGGCGATATCGCTGCGGCTATTCAAAAATATGCCGAGGCGCAGCGCTGCTCGGTCGTACGCGATTTCTGCGGCCACGGTGTTGGTCAAATTTTCCACGACAATCCCAATGTTCTGCACTTTGGTAAGGCGGGCACCGGCCCCAAGCTGGAAGAAGGCATGTTCTTCACCGTCGAGCCGATGATCAACCTCGGTAAGCCCGACGTGAAGGTGCTGAACGACGGCTGGACCGCGGTGACCCGCGACAAGTCCCTGACCGCCCAGTGTGAGCACAGTGTCGGCGTCACCAAGGACGGGGTTGAGCTTTTCACCGCCTCACGCACCGATCAATTCCGCCCCATACCCGTGCTTTAAATCCGATGGCTGAGGGGGAAGCCAATCTTGATCCGGCAAGCCCAAATCACGGCGGCCACCGCAATCGCTTACGGGACAGGGCGCGCAAGGCCGGGGTGTCTACCCTGCCTGATTATGAACTATTGGAACTGTTCCTGTTCCGCTCAATCCCTCAACGCGACGTCAAACCGCTGGCCAAGGCGCTGATTGCCCGCTTTGGCAGCTTACCGGCGGCCCTATCGGCGCCGATTGAGGACATGCTTCAGGTATCTTCGCTCGACAATGCCGGTCGGGCGTTGAAAATAACACCGGAAATCGCGCTGGATCTGCAACTGATGTTTGAAGCCACGCGCCGGCTGTTGGCTGAACCGTTGAAACGCACCACCGTTTTGTCATCATGGTCGCAACTGATCGCGTACCTGCGGGTGACACTGGCCTATGAGCCGCGTGAGCAGTTTCGCATTATTTTCCTCGATAAAAAGAACCAGCTTATCGCCGATGAGATCATGGGCCACGGCACCGTCGACCATGCCCCCGCCTATCCGCGCGAAGTCATGCGCCGCGCCTTGGAACTGTCGGCCAGTAATGTGATCTTAGTCCACAACCACTGTTTGGATTACCTAACGCGGACGTTCTTACCCATTGATAGCATTAATTTTTTTCGCTTGAGGATGGTAAGGGTGTAGAAGCATACTTTGGCACCGTGAGGCGGTAATTTTTTGGGCTATCGATCCCAATTAACATCGCGTCTCGGGAAATTGATCCCAGTGAAATCGAGGTGATCGCGGTGCCATATCTAACCAATCTACAGATCGTCCACGCCATCAAGCGGGTGGCCCAAACTGCAAAGCAGGAGAACCTTGTCGACGGCGAAGGTCGTGGGACTGGTCGTCTTCTTCTCTGCATCAAACTCATGCCATCGCGCGTTACGACCGATTGGATGGCGCAGCAGTACCGGGATGGCAAACGCGTAAAGCGCAAGATTGGCACATACCCGACAATGACACTTGCAGAAGCCCGCGAGGTATTCTCGCGGGACTATGCCAAGGTCATTGAAAAAGGTCAGAGCATAAAAATAGCAATGGACACTCGGGCGGGTTCGGTCGAAGACCTCTTCGCTGGGTACGTCTCGCATCTAAAAGAGGCGAACAAAACCTCTTGGTCGCAGATCGAGTACACACTTGGTAAGGTCGCCGTTCTGTTGGGAGCGAAGCGACCAGCACGAGACATCGAGGCCGAGGATATCATCGCAGCAATCCGGCCCATATATCTCCGTGGTAAGCGTTCAATGGCCGACCACGTAAGAAGTCATGTGCGGTCTGCCTATAGCTGGGGGCTCAAATCCGAGCACGACTATCGATCGACCTCTGCGCGAAGATTTCATCTAAAGGGCAATCCAGCCGCCACCATACCGACAGAGCCGAAAGTAGTTGGAAGCCGGTGGTTGAACGAGGACGAATTTGTGAGGCTGTTCCGCTGGCTCGAATGCCCGGACACCCCTGTTCATCCGCCTTACACTCGCGCGACGCGGGTCATCATGCTGACGGGCCAGCGGGTTGAAGAAATTGCGCGGTTGCACATTTCGCAATGGGATAGCTCCGAGCGCATCATTGATTGGTCCAAAACGAAGAACAACCGACCTCACGCGATCCCGGTGCCTCCCCTCGCCGCAGAATTGCTTGACGACATAATCCCGAACGAATTCGGCTGGCTATTTCCTTCGCAGTTCGACCCATCGCGCCCTGTGACAGCAGGTACACTTTACAGCTTCACTTGGCGTCAGCGGGAACGTGGTGTCATCCCATATGCGTCGAACCGAGATCTACGACGGACTTGGAAAACCTTGGCAGGGAAAGCGGGCATATCGAAGGAAATTCGGGACCGAATCCAAAATCACGCTCTCCAGGACGTGAGTTCGAAAAACTACGACCGGTGGACGTACATGCCTGAAAAGCGGAAAGCTATGGACGTCTGGAATGCGTTTGTCGTTGATATGCTTAGACAGCCACCTCAGTCGCCTATGGAGCCCCTTGACAATGAGCTTAGCCCAAACATGGTCCAATTGATCGATTTCGACGAAGCGAGGTCCCGCCTTCGGTGACATCTCCACGGTCAAAATAGAGAACCAAGCCACCCATTTTCGGTTCTTTGTCCAGAGGAGTTACCAATGAAAAATTCCACAACCACCGCCCAGCACGACGAAAGAGGCTGCGGTGCTGTTCAGCCTCTCCCCCCAGACCTTCGAAAAATGCGCATAAGCGGTCGCGGCCCGGTCTACTCTAAAGTTTGCAAGCACTTACGCTACAGGCGCGCCGCGCTTGATACGTGGTTCGAGTCAGGATCACGTACCCGTATTTACGAAGATGGAGCCTGGCGTGCGCTAGAGACACTGGAGATTAGAATGCCAGAATATTTGCCGAAGTCAGATAACGTGAAACGTACGGGCATGAAGAAATGGAATTCCTGTGCAACCCGTATGCTGGCAAAAAGAGGAGATCGTCTTGCCGCATAAGAGACCCTATTTCAAAAAATATGTGTGGCAGACGATTCTCGTCGCCTGCCTGATCGGGGGCGCGGTCGTCCCTTTCGTTTCCAAACCCAATCCATGGTGGCTGTTGTTTGGCGTGGGAGCGATTGTCTTACACTTTCTAGCGCCCAAGAATTAGCCGTCGTCGGCGCCGTTGAGACGGACAACTGATAACCCGAAAAACGATGGACCCAATCCATAAATGTGTATGATATGGTTGGGATAGGAGAACAGATATGGCAATCGCGGTTGATATAGCAGACCGGCTCTACGATTACACTGACGAGGAAAAAGCGGCTGAAGCTGTAGCGTTGTTCCAATTGCAGAACAATTTGGATGACCACGCGTTGATCGCCTTGTGGGAAGACGAAAGGAATCCGAAACGCGTAGAATTGGAAAGATCCATTTTCGAGGCGGTCGATACCAATGGATCGGCCAAACGAGCCGAAGAAACCATTCCGGCGGGCATTTCTCTCGTGATCGAGACGGAGGGTGCCTAAGATCCGACGTCCGCTGGAAATCCTCCCAGGTCACAACTACTTCTGCAAGCCATCGGCCGCAATCGGCGAAAGCGTGGTCATATCGCTGACCTTCTGAAACTGACGCAGTATCTCCGGCTGGTGCAACCCTAAATATCGCACGATGCGAGCGTTTCCCAGAAGTGTACCAAGGTAGCCACGGGCCAGGGTCAGGTTTAGAACGTCCCTTCCATAGGTCTCCTCAACCAACCTGAACTCCCGCTGCAACCCCTCCATCTCGGATTCCATACGGGCCATCTGTGCGTCGTCGAGCCCCTTTATTTTCTTTGGTCGGTCAGGATGCACAAGATGCGCCTTCGGCGTGGCGGCGAGCAATGCCTTCGCATAAGTCGTCGTATATGTGTCGGCGTCATTCATGAGGGTCGCGGTTTCGATCTGACGCAAGGCTGTCATTTTCCTTAGAATGGGAAAGACCTTCGGTGCGACGAATTTGTCCTTCAGAAGGTCTGCGGCCTCCGGGCAAATACCCATAAGTAGATTTCGGATTTCAGCGATCTTGCGGATATCCAGGTTCAGTACCTCCGAAAGCTGCTCCTCCGGAACACCTTTGTCGATCGCCCGCCGGATCATCTTATGCTCTTGAATGGCGGGCATACGACTGAGCTGCTTGTTGTAGGTATAGGTTTCGTCGTCCAGAGCGATCAGGCACGTCACGGATTTCTCACCTAACTCCTTCAGGGCCATAATCCTTAGATGCCCATCCCGGATGAAATACCGGCCCGACTCCGCCGGACTTACCGCCGGCGGCTCGATCACACCAATAGAGCGGATGGAAGTAACGATCTGACGGTACTTGTGGGTCTTCAAAACCTTCGGATCGACCACTTTCGTCGGCATCAACTGATCGAGCGTCACGTCAATCGTACTGTCCTCGAAGCTCGCTCGTATTTCACGTGGTGGAAGCTTAGGTGGCTTTGGCGGCTTTCCTTTAGAAGGCATGACCACCGCCTCGCTCGGCCATCAGCGTGGCCAGCGGTTTAGGCAGGGTATCCAACCCCTCCGCCCTCAGTAGGGTGCAGAAATTTTCATCCTCCATCAATTCCCGTAGGGCTTCCGTGATGAACATTAACCGCGTGGCGACCAAATCGGCCTTACGAGTCATGACCCTTTTCCGGTCCACTTCCCGCTGAAACACTTTCATGACGTCCTGAACGGAAAGACTACGAGTACTCTGTTCGCGATTGGGGCGAGGCCCCTTTCGATAGGCCTTGCCCTGGTTTCTTCGCGTATCGATCAGGCGCTTCGCCATAAGCAGTCGCGTGCCCCGGAGTTGTTGTGTCTCGTAGGCCTCATGTAGGGCGCGCTGCTCATCAGCCGGATTTTCGGCTATTTTTACTGCCAAATAGACAGGAAGATGCCCGTTTTCGACGGCCGTCAGCAGACGCTCCTCCCCCTTCGACATCAGGTTCAGGACGCCATCTACATACTCAATGGAAAGGCCTGTCTTCTTCGCTATTTCCGCAGCCTTGTAACCCTGCCGCGACAGGATTTCGAGGCCTTGAAGCAGGTCGGCCGATCGGTGGTGGCGCCGAGCGAGATTCTCCACGAGACTCATGACGAGCGACTCCCGCTCGTCGGCTTCGATAATCATCGCCGGAATCTCGGTCTGCCCATAGGCCAGAAACGCTTCAAGACGCCCCTGCCCGCAGATCAGATCGTAATCTTTGCTCGACACCCCGGAGCGGCACGGTGTGACCATGATGGGCCGCTTCATGCCAACCTCGACCATGTTGGCCGCGATCTCATGGAATATTTTTTGATTTCGGCTCCGGGGATTCAAGATGTTTATGCGATCGATCTTTATCTTCGCGATTTGACCTTTCCGAATGCCCCGGCTCATGCCGCCACCGGTAGCTCGGCGCGTTCGGCGAGGCGGAAGAACGGCTCAAGCTCGTCGAATCGATAGGCTTCGAGCGCCAGAGGATTTCGGTCGGCAAATCTCAGAGCGGGCGCTTCAACGTCAAGGGCCGGGATGAGGTAGTAATCGAGGATATCCCGGTTATTAGCGCATAGACGCGCTACGATGGTGATGTCGGGCATGAGCCCGGCATCGAACCTGATTTTCCACTGATTGCGCCCGGAGGCGTTCCGACCACATCTTGAAATCACCAACGACGCCTTGATCTCGTCATTGACGATCAGGAAGTCCGTGCCCTCCTCCACACGGACCGCGCCTCCCAACCCGCGTATGCGCATCAGTACTTCCGCGATCACGTCCGGGTGCATTAGACGTATGTGCTTATTGTCGTCGATGAATGACAGGTCCCGGCCCGGGTCGTAACCGATCAGCCGATAGGCGCCTACCAGCCCCCCAAACCTGTAGGCGTAGGCGGCGCTGGACGGCATGCCATCCGTGTCGTCAATCAGAATGCCTGACAGCCAGCCCTGCCGTTCGTGCAACGCCTTTAAGCGATCAAGCATGTCAGCATCGCTGAACTTGCGATTCCGCTCCCGTATGATCCCTTGCGCTGTGTAGAAATATCTAGGCTCGACGACGGCCTGAAATACACCGTCGGCCCTCACCCACATTTCCGGACCGTTGGCTACTCGCCGCTTTTTAAGTTTGAATGACCGGCGATTGAAGACATTGTTGCCGATGTACTTTTCGTTCGTCAGAATGCCATGCACGACGCCTCGTGTCCACGGGCGTCCAAGGTCAGTGCAAATACTGCGCAGGTTCAGACGTGCCGCGATTTCGGATTCACGCAAGCCCTCTTCTGTGAAGGACTGATAGATCCATCTTACGATTTCCACTTCCTCGTCAGGGCCTGCCATAAGTATCACGCGGTCGGTCTGAAGGGATTTGTGCTCACCTCTTTTCAGCAAGCCCTTTATATTACGCTGTTCGTCCAGAAGGACGCGCCTCAGTCCGAATCCCGCAGGCCCGCCTTGCCGATAGCCCAGCTCGATCAGGCGGCATTGACCAGCGAACACCTTGCTCGAAAGCTCGCGGCTGTACTCGCCCGCCATGGCGCGCTTGACACCTTTGACGATCGTTGAGACCGGACTGCCGTCGTTCTCGAATTGCTCGGCGACATAGATGACGTCAATGCCCGCACGGCGACAAATGTACTCGTGAAACGCACTCTCGTCGGCATCCTGAAAGCGTCCCCAGCGCGTGACGTCCAAGACCAGGATAACATCAAAGCCCGGACTGCCTGCTTGCACGTCCTCTATCATTCGCTTCAGAGCGTCCCGCCCTTCCAGGCTCAGACCGCTTTTTCCCGCATCCTCGTAGATGCGGACAATGCGAATGCCATGCCGCGACGCGTATTCACGGATAGTATCCGCTTGGTTTTCGGTGGAATATTTTTGGTGATCCGTGGACATGCGTACGTACATCGCACCGCGTTTTTCGCCCGCCTCGCCACACTCACTTGTCATCGGGTCGTGCATCCTAGGGCTTCCCGTCTCTGACCTTGCCTTCTTGGCGATGGGGAGTTTAAATCGGAGGTCTCCATTTTGTCCCCGTTAAAAACAGGTCGACTTCTGGGCCGGAAAAAAGCCGCTGACGAGGTGCGCCGCATCGCCTCGACGGTATCGGATGCCCTCCGAGAGGACTTTGGCGACTCCCCCTCCGCCATCAAGCAAATCGGACGGATCACAGGCGCCAGTCTGAACACCATCGCGAATTGGTATCGCGCCCGAAACATGCCTTCTTCCAATCACTTATTGGTACTTGCTCGCAGTTCTCCGACCATACTGGTATTTGTCGTCAGAGAGATCGGCGGGGACGATCTTGTCGATGCCTTCGAAACCTTTTCCCGACGACGCACCTCCACTGAAGTAAGCTCTACACCGCCGTTTGTACGGTCAATCAACGTCTCAAATAATGGCACATTAAATGGCACAATAAGTCTAAACCGGCGTCAGACTTGGTTCGTGAGCGAACTCAGTAAGGGCCACGCCTGTGACGCAAGGAATATCGTCAACTACTGGAAAGTCTCTATTCGCACGGCCAGACGGGATCTGGCCGAACTTCTCCGCCATAAACGAATTCGGTACATAGGCGCCAAGCGCAAAGGCATGTATGAAATACAGGGGCTTGGTGGCTCTCCCTGACGGCCGGTCACTACCAGAAAACAGCGCATGTCTGGAATACACAAGCGAGAGATAAAACCGCAGATATACCCCAGACGCCTGCTGGATCGACTTGGCTATTGGTTCAAGCTGAGTTGGTGTGACCTTCCCGGAAGCCCAAATCTGGTCTTAGTGAAGTATAGGGTGGTGGGTTTTGTTGATGGATGCTTCTGGCATTTACATCCAGCCACGACGTGCCGCCTTGCACGGATGCCTAAATCGCGTATTCAGTTTGGGCAAACCAAATTCAAAGCGAATCGGGCGCGTGATGCGCGTGTGATCACTCAACTCGAATATCTTGTTGGGCGGTTATGGGTGATATGGAATGCGAAAGCAGAAATGAGGAGGAGATGGCGCCAGTCATCAACGCCTTTCTTAAAAAGGAGTGAGTAGTGCGAGCGATTGAATTGTTCGCCGGTGCGGGCGGCTTAGGCATGGGCGTCAGCCTTGCCGGCTTCAAGCCAGAGTTGGTGGTCGAATGGGATCGCTGGTGCTGCGACACGCTTCGTCAAAACCGTAAGCTAGAGAAATCCGTCATCCGATCTTGGCCTGAACCCATTGAGGGGGATGTCCGACGTGTCGATTTCAAGTCCTTTGAGGGAAAGCTCGATCTGGTTACGGGTGGACCGCCGTGTCAGCCCTTCTCGATTGGCGGACGACACATGGCGTATGACGATCATCGTGACATGTGGCCAGAAGCGGTAAGAGCGGTTCGGGAGACCCGCCCTCGCGCGTTCATCTTCGAGAACGTGAAGGGGCTCACGCGCGCCTCTTTCGCTACATATCTGGGCTATATCTTGCTTCAGTTACAATATCCTTCTTTGGCTCGCCAAGTAGACGAGAGCTGGCGAGACCATCAGGACCGCCTCCAACGCCATCACACCTCCGGCGGGCGGATTGAATATCGTGTAGTCCATCAGTTGGTGAATGCCGCAAATTACGGCGTGCCCCAAAAGCGCGAGCGGGTTGTATTCGTTGGGTTCGCGGAGGGTATTGATGCCAATTGGTGTTTTCCCCGTGAAACGCACTCCCTGGACGCCCTACTTTACGATCAATTCAAAACCGGCACCTACTGGGACCGGTTGAAGCTCGCGGTCAAGGATCGTGTGATCAACCCCTCCTTGGAATCACGTGCGGGACGTCTGCGCGAGCGCCCTGATGAATTGGCTTGGCGCACAGTTAGAGACGCTCTCGAAGGGCTGCCTGATCCCGAGCACGATAAGTCCGCGTCAGCAAAGATACTCAATCACCGCTTTCAAGCCGGAGCCCGCTCCTATGTGGGGCACACGGGAAGTTCGTTGGACGAACCTGCTAAAACCTTGAAGGCAGGCGTGCATGGTGTGCCCGGAGGCGAGAACATGCTTCGCCGCGCCGACGACAGCGTGCGGTATTTCACCATCCGCGAAAGCGCGCGTCTGCAAACCTTTCCGGATAACTTTGTCCTCCACGGAGCTTGGAGCGAGGCGATGCGCCAGCTCGGAAACGCGGTGCCGGTAACTTTGGCGGAAGTCGTCGCGCGATCCGTGCGCGATCACCTGCGCGCTCACGCGCCTTTTACGGGAAACGCATGACGTCGCCGTACAATCCTCTCGACAAACTCAATCTCGGCAAGTCGGTTGCCGAGGCGCTCCTGAATCAACCAGATCATCCGATGGCCGAAATCCCGCCCTTCGAGGGAGCTGGCATATACGTCATCTACTACAAAGGCGCATTTCCACTTTACGCACCCATTCGTGAAGCGAATGAGGAAGCTCTAAATTGGCCTATTTACATCGGTAAGGCTATTCCCAGCGGCGGTCGGCGTGGCGCGAATGTCTTCGGAACGTCCAAGGGGCGCTGGCTCGCCAACCGATTGTCGGAGCACAAAGACAGCATCGCGGCGGCAGAGGTGGGATCGGCTAGCAACATCAAGGTCGAGGACTTCCGGGTGAAGTACCTTATTGTAGATGACATCTGGATTCCTTTGGGTGAAAGCCTCCTAATCGCAACCTTCAAGCCCCTGTGGAATCGGGTGTTGGATGGTTTCGGCAACCATGATCCAGGTGCGGGCCGCTACAACGGCCTCCGCCCTTTGTGGGATGTCCTCCATCCGGGTCGCGGTTGGGCACTGAAATGCCGTGAACGACCAGAGGGGACCGAGGAAATCGGTCAGCGTGTGTCCGATTTCCTGGAGGAGCATCGGCCGCCCCGAGGGGGACACATGGTTTTTAATCCCTGACCATGATGAATAGATCCCTTCCTCAGCCATGAATCATGACGGTTGTCGTAAAACCTGTGTTTGGGTTTTGATCGACTCTAATAAAATCGATTTGAGGCTTGCCCGCGATGAAGGCTTCGACCTCAACCCCGGGATGCTTGTAGGTGTTTGGGCCGACGGCAACGATTGTATGTTCGAGGTTTGGATAGGCCTCGACCAGATCAGCATGAAAGCTAGGAGTGGCCCCATGGTGGGGAAGGCAAAGCTGACCAACCATGCTGCTGTACCGATGATAGTATTTGATCAGGCTATTGCGTCGCTTGGCGACGGACGCGTCATAGTCACCGGTCGAAATCCACGCCGGATTTAGCGCATTGCCTTCGAAGCTACCCAACTCCGCTGTGCTGAGATGATAGGTCTTGACCGGATGTATCGGGCCTGAGTAAAGTGCCATTGAATGAAGGTTATTGTCAGCTAGCGTTGCATCATAGCATTCGCGTAATTGCTCCCTGCCTGCAGGGGACCGGGCCAGGCCAGCGATTTCTGTCCGCGACTTCGTTCCGAACTTCTGGACGAGCTTGGCCTCAAACACTTTCATCTTTGCCTTGGACGGTCGAAAGGCAAACGGCGAGAGAACCCAGTTGACGACATTCCCCCCAACAACGATAGCTGCCGTTGCACGTGCCGGGACCTGCCGCGCTACAATCCGGGAGGATGTGCCCTCGGCAATGATCTGCCGTTCAGCAACCTTCGTTGGCCGCCGAGTCCACTCTAACTGCGCGCTGCCTGCCTTGAGGTCTCGACGTCCTTCACCGGAGGGGCTTGGATCAGTGGGGCCGTCTTCAAAACCCGGTCCGTCATCATCATCGGACGCGGCAGTCATGTATATGATTTCTTCGGTGCCGCGATCCATGAACCACTGTAGCGGATCACTCACAAGACTGATGAAATTGCCCGATATCGCCCCATCGTTAATGCCGCGCCCCAGATAAAACAGCCAGTCGGTGTCACTGAGGTAAGGAAGCACTACCGTCTTCGCCGGCGCCTTTAAAAGGAGTTCGTCAACGCCAGATACATGGTCCTTATCGAGGTGGGATAAGAAGAGCACATCAAGACGGCTACAGCTTACGGCGTTGATTTCCCTGGTCAGAGCATCGCTCTGATTCGAGCCACAGTCATATGCCCACGTAAAAATGAAATCGGCTGAGAAAACGTCTTGCGTGGTGTCGCGGGCAATTTCATGTATAGCGCCGAAATGGAACCCACCTTGACCCACGGGTCGCTGAGACTGCTCGAAGAAAAGGTACTCCATCATCATCTCCCTGATGCCTATTATTTTGCTTTTTGATTTGCGGACGTGACGATGCCACAGGACTACCAGGCCCCGTGGCAATGACGTAATCATTTTGGGTAGTTTCATCTTAGTCCCGCGACCTCCCCTTTGTCACAGCTATCCTCCAACGACCTTCTGCCTTTCCTATCCCGCTGCCCTGCCCCTACCACGCGCCCCCCTCATAATTCGAACAGGCAAGGCGGCTATGCGGAGGGGCTTAATTATGCATCTCGCGCCAAAACAAGCTGAGACAGAATTGACCCCTGGTTGGCAGGTAGCTGGGCTAGCAAAGCTTCCCAATCATCTTCGAAGTGATCGAACGGGCAGATCAACTGCTGCCCGAAAATAGGGCGACCGCCGTCTACGGCGATGGTGTAAAGCCAAAGTTCGCCGCCGATGCCTACACGTTCCATGCGTGGACGCTCCCTTTCGATCCTTTGTTGATGCAGGCAATATTCAACGAAGGATTGTATGTCGGCGATTCCTTCAAAGGCGGATGCGTCAGCCGGTGCCGGCTTCAATGCCATGCCGTAGCCCAGTTCCTCGCTTTCGAAATTCGAGGTGGACCGGTACGCAAAACCTCGAACTCGTCCCGCTTCCTTGTCGAACCCGAAGGTGTAGATAGTGCTAGTTGCATCAGGATGGAGTTTAGCTTCGTAATCGCTCCAAATCCCCCGCAACCTTTCAGGGGCATATTCAGCCAGGTGCACGATGTCGCGCGCGACTATATGCTCTTTGGCGGATATGAAAAAATCTGAGATTAGCGGTGCCAGACCGATGCCGGTGATCAGGCCATTTAGATGTGGCAAAACGAAGATTTTCGTCATGAAGTTCCGGGGACGCATATCGTCTGCATTCAGAACTAAGGTATCACTAAATATCGCCAGCGACTGCTCTGACATCTCCCAATTTATTAAGGTCATCGTCGCCCCCTCTCCCCAAAATTGTGCCGAGGATAACTACACCAATCTGACGCCTCTGGTTTGAGAATGAAAGGCGTAAATCCCTTTGAGGGGGCTGGTCTGATTTTTGAAACCACAGCCGGGAGAACACGACACTTACATTGATCGCATTTTTCCCACAACCGATACCACTATGGGAACGCCATCACTGGAAGATTTAGGTACTCTTTAGATAGGCTTTAGAGGTGATTTAAACGCCATCACAGATTGTAAAATTGCTACGTTGTGAGAGGCGGTTTATCGCAGTGCCCATTCAATCCCTTTCCGCTATTGATATGATGCACCTAGCGATAAGCAGGCCGCTACCCCGTGACCGTACCGCAATACTCCGTGAACACCTTGACGTTGTCCCGATAAGCCCGAGCCCTTGGTCCGGACCCG
The DNA here is from genome assembly GCF_028550435.1 of Asticcacaulis machinosus. Classification (GTDB taxonomy): domain Bacteria; phylum Pseudomonadota; class Alphaproteobacteria; order Caulobacterales; family Caulobacteraceae; genus Asticcacaulis; species Asticcacaulis machinosus. The sequence goes on from NZ_JAQQKV010000001.1 coordinate 692,427, forward strand.
TTGTAGGCACGGATGGCCTCCCACAGAACACCTTTTTGAGCGATCAGCTTTTTATCCAGCACCATGGTGGCCTTCCTCAGACACGTATCAAAGCTGCGCCATTCCTTGTTCCGGAAGAACTTTTCATCAGTCTGTATGTGTTGAAGGTCGTATTGAAAGAGTCCATACCCTTTGTACACCCAAGCCTTGTCGCCATAGCCCTGCATACGGCGGGTCTTGTTTGCTTCCTCAATCAATTCGTTGGTAAACGCATCGCCATAGCGAACTCGGAACGCGTTGGTATTGACAGGGAACGCCGAACGCGAGGTGTCCGGAAAGTCGCCGCTGGCATCGTAGACCGCACGTTCAACGATCGTCTGAACCGAGTGTCTACCGATCCAAGGCACCCATTTGTACGCCGTCTCTTGACAGACAATCGCACACAAATGCTTCGCGCCATAAGCCTTGTTCGTCGTCGCCGCTTTGATCTGGTCGCCGAAATTTTGCATTAACCATTGGGCGCACTTGATTGCGGAACTTTTGGAAATTGGAAGAGATGGTGTTTCCGCCTCCGCTAAGGACGATGCAACAATAGCTTCTTCCGACGGGAGAATCTCAGCCATCGGCTCACCGATAATTTGAATTTTGGCTGTTCCAATCCGCGACATGACCTCATGCCTAAAGGCTTCGGGGGCGTGCTGTCGCAACGAATCAAGCATCGCAATTACCCGGTCGCGCGAGTCAAAGAAATTGATGGGATCATCAGGTCCGATTGCGGAGGTCGGATTCAGGCATCCAACGCTTGAAAGGTAAAGCTTGGGTGGATGAGCAGGGTGAATAAGGATGGCTGACCGTTTGCCAGTTGCCGCGAGCGCAATTGCCGGCATTGGATTCTCGCCAGACAAGGTACCATTCGCATACCCCGTCGAACGGTATTTGCCGAACTGCGTCCACAGTGGATAGCTACCGGCCTGAATGCGTTTGCCATTCCCAGGTTTCGAATTGTCGCCCGGTCCCAATCGTTCGCACATATAACCGCTAAGCCCGGGCACTACTACTCCGTCAATACAGACGTCATATTTTCCGTAAGTCCTGCTTTTTGTGGCGGTTGCCCTTTGCACACCGATCCGCTCAACGCGAAGCTCCCAGTTCGCCATCTCCAACTCTCCCTGAATACGGACTCACTGCATGCCACCATGATGAGTTCACCTAGAAAACTGCTCAGCGCGTTGAAGCCACTCGCCGATACCGACGATACCACTGCCAGCTTGGGTTGCATATTGGAAAATCCGTCACCTCAAGGCATGATGCTGTTTATTGTACGAGAGCATTCTCACACCTCAACCAAAAGCTGCCTCCCATTTAACGTAAAATAACCGAATTCGGCGGATGTCTTTATCCTGCCCGGTCAAGCGTTGCGCTATATCGATTAGCCGAGACATCTGTCCAGTATGATCGGCAAACGAACATAGGGTTCGAAGGGCCTGGCGCGCACCTCGCGGGGTGCTGCACTCTTCAGAGAATTTTGACGGCCTGAGATCGTAAGGTTTAATCGGCCAGCACCGCCACATATAATCCGATAAGCGGTACGCAATAGTCTGATCCGAAAGGTAAGTTTCCAGAACTGATGCTAAAGGCATAACAAAATCTTCGGACCGTTTGACGATGGCACCACTATCGGCGCTCCAGTACCCTCTATCGGATTGTTCATTTTCGTGTTCCACAAGCAAAGTCAAAACCTGCTCTGCGCTTAAGTCCCGCGCATCTTTCATCAAGCTCTTGGGCAGGAAGGAGTATCCGCCGCGACGCATGACCAGCTCCAGGTCTGATTTAGACACATCACGGTTCTGAAATAGCCGCCGCTGCTGCAACCGGCCCAACACTCTAATCAAGCGTAAATTATCGGTTGTCTGGCGGTGCGCTTTGCGACTCGATCCCAAGGCCATAAGAAGATCGTACAACTCATCATCTGGTTTGCTTGGGTTATCAAAGCGGCCGAAAATTGCTCCAAACGCAAGGTACCATTGGTTCACCCTCGAATGGACACCTTCCGCATGCTGCTTCAACTCTTCGGCAATGGTTTTTCCTCTCATATCTTGAGCAAGATATGCGGCAAACCATGGTAGATAATACGGTCTAGCGGAACCGAAATTCAGCGCAGGTAAAGTCGGATCGCTTACCAGTGGAGCCGCAACCCGAACGCCCATGTGCCATCGACCAGACGCAATAAACGACCGCAAAACCATTCTCGCCATCGTCGGCGTTCGGCCGCGATCCTCCACGGGAAGCCCTCCAGCGAACTTCAGCCCTTCAACGGGCTCTCGCCGCCGTTCGAAGCCTTTCATTAAATCAACGATCACAGAACTGCGAAGGGCTGAATTCATCTGGCCTAGCAATTGTGGGATTTTGTCGGGCTGATCAAACACGCCCATCAGGGCCTGAACCAGGGGTCGAAGGCCTTCTGGAAAATCATAGAGGAGTCCTTGGAGGTCAACACCGTTAGCCCTGAGTTCGCCGGATCTAAGATTTCGCATGCTGCCGCCTAAAGTGGCAGCCGCAACCGCATAGTAGACAACGCCGGTGCGGTGGAATGTCAGTTCTGTACTGGTCGCTGCAGTTATCTGAGTGCGATGCCAAGCCAATGCAGCGTTGTTGATGCGCAGCGCCTGGCTGCGCGTATCGCCGCTTGTATATAAATTTTGAAGCATCAATCGCCGCAAGTCCGGCCGGTGCTTCACACGCATAGGAGTTGAACTGGCGACCACATCCACCAGCCATGTTTCGGCCACGAGCTGAGCAAAAATCTTATCAAATAACGGCTCCGGATGTTTGTTGTACTCTTCCATCCGGATAACCGGCCAAACCACGGCTTTCAACATCTCAGCCGACACCTCACGCAGAAGAAGTCCGGCCGTCGCAAACCTAGCCAGTTGATCAGGCAAATGGTTCAGCACGCGACCGTAAAGATACTGCGTTACCGCCTCAGCGTTTACCGCGTCTTGGATACTTCGAGTGTCTGACGAGGTCAGATCAACGGCACCTTCGCTTACGAGCCTGGTTAGTAGGCTTAAAATTAGCGGCACACCGATAGTCTGGCGAAAGGCTCTTTCGTCCAGGTGTTCAAAAGATTTCAGAAGTTTCTCGATATTTTCGGAGTTGATAGTCTCACGTTTCTGCAAAAATGCTCTTGCACCCTCAACTGAGAGGCCTGTGAGTTCACGCAGATGCTCCTCCGGCTCAACAACGGGCGTCCCACCAAAACCTGTCGAGAATGCCCGACGACCGGACGCAATCACCACCATCCGCAGCAACGCGTCCCGCCGCAGAGCATGCAACATGTGTACGACATCGTGCTGAGGAACAGGCGCACGTTCCAGGTGTTCGAGTGTGTCGAGAACAAGCAAGACGGGGCGCTCAATCTTCCCTTTTTGCATGGAAATATGCCGAGACAAGATATTAGACGTCAGATTGCTAGAGGTTCTTTCTGACGTGTACTCTCGTGATACTTCGGACGCGCTCGGAGCCAAGCCCGATGGACGGAATCTTCGCAATTCAGTGCGGGCCTCCGCCATTTGCTCAGCCAGATGCGGCAGAGCCCAACTAAGCTGGCGGCTGATGTCGAGCGCAATCGTTGTGACGTCCTCTGAGCGGATGCGTAGGCGATCGTAATCGATCCAAATCACAATGGCTTCAGGGTCAATCAACGGCAATCGATCGCGGATAAAACCGGCGACCAAAGTAGATTTACCTATACCTCCCATCCCTTCTAGACAAAATACAGGTAAGGAACTTGGTGGCAAAGACCAGTTTTGCCTCACGAACGCATGAAGCGCTCTAAGCTCATCTTCGCGACCGACCATGCCGCGGCTGAGGCGTTCGAGTTCTGCATCACGCAAATTCTGCTCCAGCGTTCCGGTGATTTCAGCGGCACTAGGAAGTGACACGGGCACCGAGATCTCGGTCAACCACCTCGCCACATCTTTCACAACTGGGAGGGTACTACTGTCCTCCTTCGCAAGCTGTACCCTTGAAGACAACAACCGGGCCAAGGTCTTGCTGTAGACGTCCTGTGCCATCGACTCCGCTGTTTCGTGTAGAGTACCCGCCTGAGAGAGCTTCTGAAGCTCGGGTAACCTAAACTGGTCTAGCAACATCCAGCGATTAGGGGTTTCGGGATCTACAAAACTCATTCTTCGGAGACTACCAATCCACTCCAGTGGGGCAGCCCCAAGCGATTGCGACGCAAGGCGCTGCCAAATCACCATAGGGTCGAACCAACCGCTGACGGACGCGTATCTCAGACCATCTTGGACCAGATCCGGACTGGTTTCCTCCACCTTTGCTGTATGTGCCTCTTTGTCAGCAGCGGCAAACAGGGCAGCGAAATCGGCTATTGTCTCTTCATTCTTCCCGTTCATGACACCGCCTCCAACATCAGTCCCTTGGCATGATATTTAGCGAGAAACGCTATGAGTTCCTCGTAAGGAGTGCGATTACTTGCCGCAGCCTGCGATTGAAGATGGTCCAGAAAAAAGTCCGGTTTCTCTAGAAATCCCTCCACAAGCCTTTTAAAAGCCGGGGCGACGCCGCCCGACGCCCCCTTCAAAAACCTATGTAGAAAACTACTCAAGTTCTCGGTTGTGAGAGGGTCACCTTCCCAGATCTCTACGCCAATGTCGGATCGATCTTTCAAAATGTCGCGGACAACATCGGCAATCGCTCGATCGGAGCCGGTTATTACAAGACGCCCTCGATCGCCGGGCACAGAGAGTGCGGCACGGTAGAGATGGGCAAGCGCCTCAGACATTTCTCCATCGAGCTTGAGGGTACTGATTTGAACGACCGTCCACACAAGCTTGTTCGACGGTAGGCTGCCGTACCGATCGTTCAAAAGCGTTTCAAAAGAAAGCGCTCGCTTGATATCAGTTGTAAAATTCTCACCGATATCCCCTTCCAAAGGTGCCGGCGTCACGCGGTCGGCAAGCAGCTTTAGTATCTCGCATACGAAACCGGAAGAACCCGGCAGCGCGAAACGCTCAGCGGCAACACGAAACACATCATGAAGAACCGCTCTGTGAATTGGAACAACGATGGCCTTGTCGGCTGGAAGTGTCTCAGGGAGGGCATCACAGAGAACTCTGGACGCGGTGTGGTTTAGATTAGCCACCCACACCCTTTGCCTTGCGCCTTGGACACCGTTGGTCGCTTCGGGTGGGGTTGGTTCTGAGCCCTCGTCCCTCCCTGACATTCTCAGACCAAAATTGGCACCTGCCGCTTCCTGCTCCCTAAGGACTGCCGACAGAATGCGCTCCATACCGATTATGGGATACCCGGTGCCCGCCCCTCCACTTCTTAAAACCTCCCATACCGGGACCACACCTGTTGGCACGGTTGCATGTTCGGCCCCCCATCTCGCCAGCAGTTGTCCCCCTCCAGCAATAAATGTCGCCGGATCTGAACCCAATACCCGCCCATGGTGGACTCCCACTAGTCGGGCATTTCCGTTCAAAATACCCCCTCCGGAACTTCCCCCGAGGCAGACGCAGGTGTGGTGAAACCTTTGCGGCAGGGTGCGCGGCACCAGTCCAAAACTGGTTCGCTGGTCACCAGCTAAAGGGTGGCTGAAGCACACGACACTGTTATGCCCCCCCGCTACCGGAGGCTGAGCTCTGGATAGGTCTAACCAGCCACGCCTGTGTCCAGGTGCCTCGGCCAGCCGCAGAAGCGCCACGTCCTCTTCGCCGATTTGGAGTTGATCGATATCATCGTCAGGCTGTTGCGGAAACGCTCGCGTAACGTCGGCGTCAATCAGTGTATCTATTGGGATATAGGGACCTCCACCCTGCGGGTTGCTGCTGAGCACATCGAAGCGCACGCCAATCGGTTTGGTGAACTCCTCTTTGCCAATGGGTTTGGTGAACGCCTGCCCGTCGAATACATCCTGAATCACATGAGCAGCAGTCAGGACGAGATCGGGTCCGACCAACAGGCCAGTTCCAAAGGGGGTTCCTTGAGACTCTATTCGGCATATGTAGCGCGGTACATCCCTTAGAATTCCCCAAAGAACGCCCGTGTCAATATTGGGCCCTTCCTGGCCGTCTCCGGAGTTGGTAACAACCACATGAGGTAAGTAGTTTTCAAAGACGCTAAAATGACGAGCGATGGCGTCAACAAACCGTCGGCTCCGCTCGCCTTCGTCGTCAATCAGTCGGTCCTGAAATGCACAGTTGAGAAATTTTTTTAGAAACAGGTTCTGATTGGCAAAATGTAGTGCGGCGGCAACGCCGCCCTGGTGTCGTTCGCTAACTACTTCAGCGATCCCATATTCTAGGTCACGACCGTCCTGCGATCGGCGAAATGTACGGTCCAGGGCCGGTACGGACTGTGGAAAAAAGGCCTCCAGGGCGTTCAGATCGGCGTCATCCAACATAGCCGGCTCCTACAGATCAGAAACAATGCTTGAAAGCCATTGCCCGGTATTGCCATCCGTTTCCTTCCCTCCAAGATGGATAGCACCGACCCGGCCTCCCGCTGCAGTCAGGATGGGACCACCGGAAGCGCCTTGCGTTGTCGTTGCGTTGTGCAAGAACGTCCTTGCGTCGAGGGTACTGACTTCGGGGCGGTCTGCGGGAGTAAAAATCCGCGCTGGCATCATGCGCTTCACATTCCAGATGCCCTCGAACAGCCTGTACCATACCGAATCTGGATCTAGGTTAGATCTCACGTGTTCCGGTTTCGCTGGATATCCCACGATCGCGATCTGTCCTCCAGCCGAAGGCCTTGGCCGTATGTCGATCGAAGCTGGACTGGGAAGCGGCCTTTCTGACAGGGGTGGACCAACTTTCAGCAGGGCATAGTCGAAGGTATCAATCGGAGAAGTGTCGGTGATTTCGTCAGCAGAGCACTCAAGGATGCCCGTGAGGGTATGAGCGTTCTGTCCGCTCCCTCCGAACTCACCCAAGAAATCAATCGCAGCGTCGGCAAACATGGCGCCTGACCGATGGGACATAGCCTGAGCGACATGACGGGCCGTCAGGACGCCTTCAAGAGATTGTCCGTTTTTTTCAAGCCGGACAAGCACACCTGTGCCGACATGGCGTGCATTTCCGAAAATTCTACCGGTAGCCAATACAGCCTCTTGCGTGCCATCGAGCAGAAAGAAATCCCGCACCCGTGTATCCAGTGCGTTACGGATGGACGGCCGCCCATTTAGTAGAAGCGTGGCGGGATTTGAGCCATCCGCTTCAATCAGCGCCTGCAATTCTACGCTGCCAGCAGCGCTTGCAGGCACATCACGCGCTCGAATGAGCTCTGCCGCAAACTCTCCCGATCTTTCAAGTTCCTGTTCGAGCCTGAGCCCTTCAATATCTGTGAGTTCGCCCTTTGATTGATCCAGCATGGCAGCAAGCAGCATCGCCGAACCGTACCATCGGGCGTCTGTAATCCGCCCCCGTTCAGACACTGACTGTCGACTGAGATGCGCCTCGCCTAAAACAGGCAAAAGCAAACGATCCATTTTCTCGCGCGCACTTGACATTGATACGCCTCCCCGCCGTCGCCGATAATATGCGCGCAAAAATTGAAGTCAATTGCGCAGAATCTATTTTGACGCGATCAACTTTATCGGTTAGTTTCGTGGTTAATGAGGGGTAAATTCAGCTACGGGGGGAAAATCCGTGTCGAACGAAGAAAGCCTTAGACGTGCATCGCGCATCCTGGAGACTGCGTCAGATTTCGCTGATCGTCTCAAGAACGAGGCCTATGATGGTGACAGCTATACCGGCCAGCTACTGTTGAGCGCCGGCATCTCACCGGATGATCTCGTAGCGGCGCTAGAAGGCAAGCATGTGACCGCCGGATCGAGGCTGGAGTCAACTGACGACGGACGGAACTTCGCTCTTGAGGCCATAATCGAGCGGATTGGCCGTCCGAGCTATCTCATTCAAGCTAATGAAATCAACTGGAAATCGGGCGCGCCCTTCCCAGTTAACATCAAGGAATCTGCATCCGCCTTACAGCCTTTTTTCCGCTCGACCGGGCGGATCAGAGCGATCAACCACCCGACGAAAACGTGGCTTGGGACGGTGTGGCTGGTTGAGAATGACGACGGCAAACCCTTAGCCATCACCAACCGGCATGTGGCAAATGCGTTCGCTGAAAGACGCGCCGGTGGAGCTGCCGTGTTCAGTCGGCTGCCGTCCCTCGCCCCACTGGGGGCCGTTGTCGATTTCTGCCAGGAAGAAAGAACTGCGGATGTTTTTGAAGCGTCCGTAAAATCGGTCCGATATCTGGCCGCCGACACTCACCCCGATATAGCCGTCCTGGAGCTTGAGGACAGTGCGCATTTAGGACCACGTCTTCAGTTAGCTGATCGGGAGGCTCTTCGTGACGAGCTGATTGCCAGTGTCGGCTACCCCGCCCGGGATTCAAGAAATGATGGATCAGCACAACGCGACATTTTCGGAACGGTGTTTGGGAAGAAACGGATCGCACCGGGTTACGTGACGCAAGCGGTAGGCAGAAACACCCTCATATCACACGACGCCTCGACGCTCGGTGGTAGTTCGGGCTCGGCAATCGTAGCTCTTGACGGCAACGATCAAGGCCGAGTTCTTGGTTTGCACTTTGCCGGCGAGTACCTGGAGACGAATTACGCCGTTTCCGTCGCATCGCTTAGGAATGCTTTAAGAAACACCAGTGTGCCGGTAAACCAGCCCATGCCTTCGTCCGCCGACGGGGAAGGCCAATCAGATGGGAAGCACGACGTGGGGCACTTTGACGGACGCGACGGATATGACCCCAATTTCCTGAAAACTGAGACTATAGTTTTCGAGCTGCCTTTGCCGAAACCGCCTGGAGACGAATTGGCCGAGTTGATCGGTAAGCCGGGTACGCACGAACTCAAATACACCCATTTCAGTGTCTTATATTCCAAAGTTCGTCGCGCCCCTCGCCTGACCGCTGTCAATATCGATGGGCGAAAGTCAGTCAAGATAAAGCGGGGCGATGATAAGTGGTTCGCCGATCTGCGGATAGCCGAAGACCTTCAACTCACCCGAAAGGACTTCCCTGGGGATTTCGACAGGGGGCATCTCGTTCGCCGTGAAGATCCAAACTGGGGTGATCAGGCAACCGCCGAACTCGCGGATACTGACACGTTCCATTACACTAACGCCGCTCTTCAACACGCCCTACTGAACCGTAACAAGCAGCGGTGGCTGGGACTTGAAGACTATGTTTTGAATTCAGCTCGGACCTTCGGGTTCCGGGCAACTGTTTTCTGCGGCCCTATTCTGAAGCCCGACGATCCGGAATTAAAGGAGCGTGACGGCATACAAGTGCCATTGGCCTTCTGGAAAGTCATAGTCATGGTGGCAGCCGATAAAAGGCGGCTGCACACAACCGGATACGTCCTTGGCCAAGCGGACTTTGTCAGAACCCTTACTGAAAGCTTCGAGTTCGGTGATTTTAACCAGTTTCAGGTTCCGATCGACATGATCGAAAAGCACACCGACATCACCTTCGGATTGCCAGTGGATGCCGACCCGCTCAAGAAGAGCGCTCGCAATCTCTCCGAAACCGAATATTTAAGGGTCGTTCCGATCGGCTCCTACGAAGACCTAATCTTATAGTGTCCAAACTCATCAGCTCTGGGTAAGTCCGATGGCAAACCTTTTCAAATGGCTCGCGTCCTGGGTGGACGGCGACGCAAAGCATCTCACCGCCATTAATCTACTGGACAGAAATGTCATAACCGAGGCACCACAGACGGGTGTGCCGGTTGTCTCCGAACGTCATTACGTTCGGTTATGGCTGAGCGAGCTTTTTCTTCGCCAGAATAATGTCTGGTTCACAACCCGCTACCCACTTGTCTATTCGCTGGTCCAGACGACCTATGCCGACAAGACACAGGAATTTTCCAATGTCTCGGGTAAGAACGCTCTGGAAATTCCCCAGTCCAAAATCAACAAAACCATTCCCTTTAACTACCCGCTGACTCCACTGATCCCGTTTCGAGGTAATACCATCGGCTTGGATTGCGGACTGGTGTCCATGAAAGCCGACGATCTCGTAAAAGCCTTCGCGGGCGTCTTAAGTGACATCGCTTCAAAAGCGAGCAGTGCGCCCGCCGGGGAAATGATCAAACTTACCGCATCTGTAGCCGAAGGCATTCAGAACCTCTTAGGCGCGGGCGCGGCGGTTCCCAAGCTCTATTTCCATCAGAGCTTCACAGCCAGCGGAGGCGCCGCCCCGCTGAAATCAGGCTATATTTTCCTATCCGAGAAGACGGCAGGTTCAGTGCCGCCCGAAAAGCTCTGGATGACGCCGGACGGGCTGCGTTTCGGAGACACACAAGAGAACTTATCGACCCTCCCACCTCAGGACTACATGGTCCTACACGTACAATGCGTCGAGAAACGCGACGACTACACGTCCTTCTCCTATATCAAGCAACCTTTTGATGCGGCCCTTGATGCCAAGTACGCCGGTTCGGAAGAGCAAGCTAAGGCGCTTCTAGGTCAAGCCTTAAAAGCGGTTCGCACCAGCCTGGACTTCACCAACACAGACCGCGCGCGTATCGTAAAGGCCCTAAACGACTCCTATGTGGAGGGTGCCCTCCCACTTCCGTCCGAGTTGGAGGACGATTTCACTCCGAAGCTCGTGCGCGAGGGAGTTGCACCGCATAGAGTGCGGCTTCAAAGTTATCTAGCATCGTTTCCGTTCGACGAGTCATACCCGGAAGAAGAGCTGCAACTTTGAAGCCCGGCGGCGGCGCTTACCGTCGCTGCGCCTTCAAAATGATTTAGGTCACCGACTCATTAAATCGTAACCAGATAGGGATGCCTGCGAGCTTGACCGAGGCGAGGTAGTGCTCGGCTCTTTTGCTGTATCTAGTAGCGATGGCCCTGAAGTGTTTGAGTTTGCTGAAGAAGCGTTCGACGAGATTTCCGTTCCTGTACGAGAACCATCTTATGTGACGCGATTTGGCATGGGCTTGACGCTAGCCCAAGCACGGTGACGTTCGCACTGTTCAGATTGGACACGGCGTACCGCACCGTTATCGTCGTCCTGGTCTACCTCCGGCTTTGTCGCTCACCAAGAATGCTTCAAGTATGAAAGGAATTAGCTCTACAACTGGTTCCCTGGCCCCATAAGCTTGGGCATAGCGGTCTGCATAGGCTTTCAAAGCTTCGTTCAATTCAGAGCCAATAACGATTGTCAGCTTGACCGGCGTGCGATCTGGCAGCTTGGGCAATTTCAGGTCAGCCATTGGCTGTTTCCCCTTTCAAGTCGAATTCAAGAGACAGGGGATTAGTCAAAATGATCCGGACGGGCCAACCCGGACGAACGGTGATCGTGGCCGGTGCGTCGACGGCCTGTTGAACGATCCGCTGGCCGGTCTGGTTTAGGGTCCGACCAGAAGCCTCGCGAATAGCTCGGGTCAGTTCACCTTCCTCACCGGCGTCACGGCCATCGGCGAGTGCGAGAATGGTCGACAGACCGACGCCTTTGGCCAATGCGGTGGGATGATAGTCAACTCTATCCTTGAGCCCGACATAGCCCGCCTCATCAGCCGCTAAACTATCAACTAGCATCAAGACCCGCCCATCTGGCAGTACCAGCTTGTCCCAACTCACATTGATCCGCTGCTGGCGGGTGCCTGTGGCGCGCTCATATCGACCGATCAGGCGACTTCCTACGGGAATGACCATCGTCCGTCCGGTTCGGCTATCGAAAACCGGTTCTGTAGTCTGGGCCAGAGCGACACCCGGCAGGTCGGAATTCAGGCCCGTGATGAGCGTGGCGGATATGATCGTACCGGCGGCCACTTCAAGATCAGGGGCGTTCCGCATGACCGATACGGGATTTACTGCCCCCAGAACCGTATGGGCCGGGACAGGCTGTGATACCGATACGAATAGCCCGCTCGTACGCGCCTCAACCGCCGGGCTCGCCGCCGTAACAGGCTGCGGTCGCCCCATTACGTCCGATGGCTCAGGCACCTGCGGCAGTTTTGCTCGCTGTGCTTCCAGCATCGGGCCACCTAAATCGCCGGGCAACGGCGGCCCCAGTTGCGGCACATCCGCATAGGTCTTCGGCAGACCGCTCAGGGTTTCCGTTGGTGGGCGCACACGATTTTCGAGGTCTGCGCCTTTCTCCGCCGTCGCTACGGCTTTGATCATGGGCGGTGACAGGCCGATCCATGTAACGCCGGCCAAGGCCAGCGCGCCCACGGCACCGGCGCCGATCAGCAGGTTTCGGCGGAACCGGACGGCGCGACGTGGCTTGGCCCTCAGCACGAGTGTTTCCGGATCTAGCTTTTCTGTGGCTTTGGGCTCAGTCATTGCGACGTCCCTTTGAAGCCGGCGCCGGGATATCTGCCCGGCGCAGTCGCACGACCGTTTGGGGTGCTTTTCCCAGTCGCAGTTCGGCCACCTCAATCAGTCGGTCCACTACATAGTATCCCGGCTCGACGCGGTAATTCACAAGTTGGGCCTCGCCGGTGGGGGATATCAAAAACAGTGGTGGGGCGGCAGACGTGGTCGATGTGGACGGGAAGACAATGTAGGTTTTACTGCCGTCGTCGAATACCTGCCGCGGTCGCCATGACGGAGCCGCCCCCTCGATAACGTATTGGAAATTCAGTTTAGCAATATCGAAACCTTGCGGTTTCGTTTCGACCGCAGGTTTTGGAGTGGCCTCCATCTTCACGATAGGCGGCGTGGGGTAGCGCCACGAGACGGCCGCCATATAGGTCGAGGGCGTGCTTTCAAGCTGGAGGTGGTAGGTGCGGACGCTCGTCAGCACCACGAGGTTGGTTTTCAGCCCGGAGGTGTGCGGCTTGATCAGGATGTGGGTGCGGGTGGCGGCACCTTCGCCGCTCTTGGTGTCGCCGATGATCCAACGCGCCGTGTCGCCCGCAGAAATCGCCTGCACGATTTCTCCCGGCTCCAGCATGAGGTCGGTTACGCGATCCGGCGCAGAATAGACGCGGTAGAGGGCCCCTTCCATATAGGGATAGGTCTGAATCGCATTGAGATAGCTTTCAGTCGCCGGTTCACGGACAGCCGCCCGGTTGGCCGCGTCCACCCGACCGGTGGGCGGCAACTTCTCCACGCGAACCGACGCTTCAGACGGCGCGACGGTGTATTTGACCGGGGGCTTCTTTACCGGGCTGGCCACGGCCATTGTCGTGGCCAAAGACAGGGGCAATAGGCCCCACAGGACAAGCGGCTTCATTGGTCTCTCCTTCAGGGATTGGATTTGGACAGTTCGGGGGCGTAGTCGCTCGACCAGGCGAGGTCGGTGACGTAAAGGCCGAGTGGATTTTTGCGTAAGGTCTCTTCGCGCGTCGGCGTCTGAACCTTGATGCCGACAATCGCGGTCCAGCGGCTGGAACGGACAAGCTGACCATTTTCAAAGACCTGTTCTGTCCACTTCACCTGAAACGACGACTTCGAAGCCCGGACGACGTTGGTGATCGCAACGGTGATGGATTGGCGGCCCACATTGGCGAAGGGATCGTTCAGCCGGGCGTGCTCGCTGAGAAAGGTCGCCGCTTCACCGCTGGCCATATCGTAGGCGTCCAGCCATTGGCTTCTGACCAACACTGGGTCCGTCGGCAGGGAGCGAACCAGGGTAATGAAGCGGCCGAGATGCCAGGCCAGTTGCGCGTCGGTCGGGTTGTAGGCGGTCGTGACCGGCCCTACCGCCCTCACTGCACCCAGACCATCGACTTCGACGACATAGGGCACTACCCGGCTCTGCGTGGTGCTCCAGATAAGGCCGCCGCCCAGGCCGAAGCTGAGGCTTAGTGCGCCAAGCGCCAGATGGCGCCAATTGGCGGCTTGCGCGACGGCGGAGCCGATGCGGTTATCCCAGACCTGCGCCGCCTTTTGGTAGGGTGTGACGGGCTCCGGGGTGACGCCGTAGCGTTGAACGGGACGTTTGAACATGGCTTAGTCCTTTTGCGAGAGATTGGGGGATGCCGAAGTGGAAGCCTGATCGCCGGCGAGGATGGCGGCCTGAACCATCTGGATGCGGGCGCGCGTGCGCTGCTCAGATTGCATCTTCTTCGCCCAAGCCGGCGGTGTCGCTCCATCTGAGAGCGATGCGCTCGTCGGGCTGCTCTCCCCGCCGCCGGATGACGACGGCTGCGGCGGTGGCGGGGGCGGCGACGCCCCAGCGCCACCCGACGTCCCGCCCGAACCGCCCGAACCGCCGCCAAACTTGGACGCGGCCGAGGAAATCGCCTGCATCCCCCCACCGCCGACTCCGGCCAAAGCGCGGGCTGCACCCGACACCGCGCCCCCGGCCAGCAGAGCTGCACCCGCCGCCGCGCCGAGCGTACCGGCAACTGAACCCGCACCAAGTTGCGGCGCACCCGACACCAGACCCGATGCGACGGTCGGACCGAACAGACCGAGGCCCAGAAGGGTCAATGAGGCCAGCACAAGCGTCATGGCCTGCATCAGGTCGGGCTCCGCACCGTCCAACGCCGTGATGAAGGTGTCGAAAAAGCCTGAGCCGATACCGACGATCACCGCCATGACCATGACCTTGATACCGGAGGTGACCACATTGCCGAGGACGCGTTCGGCCAGAAACGCTGTCTTGTTCCACAGGGCGAAGGGCACCAGCACGAAGCCCGCCAGCGTCGTCAGCTTGAATTCCAGCACGCAGATGAAAAGCTGAACGGCCAGCAGGAAGAAGGACAGGATGACCAGAAGCCAGGCGACCAACAGGACGACAATGGTCAGGAGATTACCGAAAAACGTGTCGAGGCCCAGCAGGTCGGCGATCTGCTCCAACAAGGGGTGCGCGGCCTCGAAGCCCGTAGCCGCCAGTCTCCCCGGCCGCAGGAGGTCGTGGGCTGACACCCCGCCGCCGCCTGCCCGCAAGCCCAGACCGGCAAACGAGTCGTAGATGACTTCGGCGAGGAAACTGAAGTGGGTGATGATGAAAGCAAAGGCGCCGACATAGAGCACCTTGCGGATCAGGCGACCGAACAGGTGCGCCTCTTCGTCCATCACCCAGAACAGGGCGGCCAGCGTCACGTCGATGGCAATGAGGATGGCGGCGAGATGT
Organism: Asticcacaulis machinosus; assembly: GCF_028550435.1. Taxonomy (GTDB): domain Bacteria; phylum Pseudomonadota; class Alphaproteobacteria; order Caulobacterales; family Caulobacteraceae; genus Asticcacaulis; species Asticcacaulis machinosus. The sequence continues at coordinate 707,496 of NZ_JAQQKV010000001.1, forward strand.
CCGACATCGCCTCTCAGAAGGCCGAATCCGGAGTCCAGATAGGCCAGAAAGGTATCGAGGAAAGTGTCGATAATGTTGAGATCGGCCATGACTGCGCGTCCTGAATAAAGCTACTGCCCGGCCTTGCCGGACCCGAGAAAACGACGAGTGGCAGCCTTGGCGGCGGCTTCCGCTTCCGCTTTGCGCGCGGCGTCGAGCGCCTCGGCACGCCCCTGCGCCGCCAGCAGGGACTGAATTTGCATCTGTTGCTTAGCGGTCAGGGCGAGAAGCTGGTTTGACGCCTGTTGCGCCTCCAGCGCGCCGTCCGAGCTTTCCGCAGCGGAGACAATGTGGTTCAGCGCGGCAGCGTCATCGGCTAGCGTCTCGGAAATCTGGGCCTGTACATTCAGGGTGTGACTGTAGGCATCCATGACGGATTTCCAGCGTGTCTCCGCCCCCGACAGAAGATCGCTGAACTTGAGGTCGCGGCCATAGGCACCGGGAAACTGGAGGGAAAAGGCCTGACGTGTCGCATCGAGGTTCAAGGCAATGCCCTTGGCCTCCTTCATCAGCGCGTCGATGGCGGCGATGTTCTTGTTTAGGCCGGCGAGCGCGCTGACGTCGAATTTTTTCAGGTTCTTCGCCATGTTCTGAAGCATCACCGCCTCGTTTTGCAGGCTAAGGATCTGGTTATTGATCTGCTGCAAGGCGCGGGTGGCCTGAAGGACGCTCTGGGCGTAATTACTGGGATCGTAAACCACCATCTGCGCCTGCGCGGGAGCTGTGACGATCACCGCTGGCGCGGCTGTAAGCGCGAAAGCAGATAAAGCGAATAAGGCACTCTTTTTCATAACGAATAGCTCCATTGCTTAAGGTTTTAAATTCGGCTCATTGACCCCAAGCCGGCGGGGTTTCTGTGACCGTCATCAGGTCCGCCACCCAGGGCAGACCGCGCGCGGCGAGATAGCGGACGCCAAAGGTTTCCGGTGGCCCTTCGGCTAGCACCGCATCGATCAGCCTTTGGTCGTCCGGGCTCGATGCCGCGCAGACGGCCAGCGCCACTGGCCCCAGGCGTAGGTCGAACAGACGGTTGCCGCGCCGGGATTGCAGGTAGTAGTGGCGCTTGGGTGTGGCTTGCCCGATGAGGCTGATCTGACGATCGTTCAAACCAAGGCGTTGATAGGCCGCCCGGCTTTGCGGTTCGACGGCGCGCTCATTGGGCAGGAACAAACGCTGCGGGCAGGATTCGATCAGCACCGGGGCGATGGGGCTATCGACCACATCAGCAAGGCTCTGGGTGGCGAACAGGACGCTTACATTCTTTTTGCGAAGGACTTTCAGCCACTCCCGGATGCGGGCGGCAAACAGCGGGTGGTCGAGGAAGACCCAGGCTTCGTCAAGGATCATCAGAGTCGGACGGCCATCGAAGCGGGCTTCGAGGCGGTGGAAGAGATAGGTCAGGACTGGCGCGACCAGTTGCCGGTCGTTCATCAGGTTTTCCATCTCAAAACCGTGGATCGCCGTCAGCGCCAGCGTCTCGTGGTCGGCATCGAGGATGTGCCCGTAGGGACCGTCCAACGTAAACGGCCGAAGCGCTACCTTGATGTCGTTGAACGACAGGACCGCACAAAGACCCGTGAGCGTGCGCTGTTCGACCGGTGCGCCCGCCAGCGCTTCCAGCGCCGCCCAAAGCGCATCACGTCCTTCCAGCGACAGATCAAAGCCCTGCTGGTCGAGCAGCGCCGACAGCCAATCGAGCGCCCAGGTCCGCTCGGACACCTCATCGATATGGCGCAGCGGCTGAAAAGCCACCTCCCCGTCCCGGCCGATCGCGTGATGGCTGCCGCCCAGGGACAGTATCGCGGCCCGGGCGGAACCTCCCTTGTCGAACACAAAGACCTGCGCGTCGGCATAGCGCGGGAACGACACCGCCATAAAGGCCAACAGCACGGATTTGCCAGCCCCCGTTGGCCCTAGCACCAGCATATGGCCGACATCGGCGACATGGGTCGAAAACCGGAACGGCGTCGAGCCCGTGCTGACCGCGTGGAACAGCGCGGGACCGTTGAGATGGGCGTTGCGCTCAGGTCCCGCCCATAGGGTCGACATCGGCGCCAAATGGCCAAGGTTCAACGTGTGAACCAGGGGTTGGCGCACATTGGCGTAGAGATGCCCCGGCAGGCTGCCGAGCCAGGCTTCCACGGCGTTGAGGCTTTCGGCGATGGCGGTGAAGCCCAGCCCATTGATGACACGCTCGATCTGACGCAGGCGGTCATTGACCGTCTCACGATCCGGCCCCATGACCGTCAGCGTGGTGGTGAGATAGCCAAAGCCCACATGATCACCGCCGATGGCTTGCAAGGCGAGATCGACGTCGGCGACTTTATTGTCGGCATCGGTGTCGGTGAGCGCCGAGGCTTCTTTGTAGAGCACTTCGCGCATGAGCGAGGCGACCGACTTGCGCTTGGCGAACCACTGCTTGCGCAGCTTCGTCAGGGTCTTCACCGCTTCGGGCTTATCAAGCGCGATAAAGCGCGTGCACCAGCGATAATCGAGATCAAGGTGATTGAGCGCGTCGAGCAAGGCCGGGCGGGTGTGGTTGGGGAAGCCCAAAATCGTCAGTGTGCGCAGGTGCTGATCACCCAGTCGGGGCTCCAGTCCGCCGGACAAGGAAGTATCGGTCAGGATGGCGTCGAGATAGACCGGGACGTCCGGCACGGCGACGCGGTGGTCCTTGGTCGAGACGCAGGCGTGCAGGTAGGTCAGTGTCTCCCCATCGTCCAGTGCCCGGATAGACGGGAGGACTGAACCCAGAAGATCGAACACCGCATTGGTCCGGTCGACGAATTTGCGCAGGACGTCGTGCCAGTCGCGGCCCGTCACCTTGTCTTCGCGCTCGACGAAGGCTTCGCCCATGCCATCGATCTGATCGGCCGGGGGCATGAAGACCAGCGTCAGATGATAGCGCGATTCGAAATGTTGCCCTTCCTCGCCCGCGAAGGTCGCTCTACGTTCTTCGTCGATCAGTCGGGCCAGACCGGTTTCGGCACCCACATCAGGGTAAGCTTGGGCCCGACCGCGCCGCGCCTCAAAGAAGACCGCCCAGCCGGAGCCCAACCGCCGGAACACGTTGTTAAGCCGGGCCGACAGCGCCACCAGTTCTTCGGGCGTGGCGCTTTCGACGTCCGGCCCTTCGTAGCTGGCGGTGCGCTGGAAGCTTCCGTCCTTGTTGAGGACGACGCCGGGGGCCGCCAGCACAGCCCAAGGCAGATGATCGGCCAGACGATCCAGGGTCTGACGGTATTGACGCAGGTTCAGCATGAGAAATAGCCCTTCTGGCGCAGGTGGCGCAGAGTGACGGCGACGCAGTGGGGATCGTGTTTGGCGGCGAAGACCGCGAGGGTGTGACCCGATACCCAAAGGCAAAGGGCTGGAATCCACATTTGCAGGCCTAGGCCCAGCGCTGCGGCGAGCGTGCCGTTGAGCAAAGCCAGACCCCGGGGCGCGCCGCCCAGAAGCAGGGATTGGGTGAGCGCCTGATGCAGTGGCACCTCGAAGCCTTCGACCGCCGCGCTCATCAGATCAACGCCCCGCCGCCAAAGGAGAAGAACGTCAGAAAGAAGCTCGACGCCGCAAAGGCGATCGAGAGCCCGAGCACGATCTGGATCAGCTTGCGCAAGCCCCCGCTGGTCTCACCGAAGGCCAGGGCCAGGCCGGTGATGACGATGGCCAGAACCGCCACGATCTTGGCGACCGGCCCTTGTACGCTGTCGAGGATCTGCTGAAGCGGCGCCTCCCACGGCATACCGGAACCGGCGGCCAGCGCGCCGGAGGTCGAGAGGGCGAGTGCCAGACCAAGGGCCAGCGGAAGCGCGTAACGCGCCCGGTCCATATTCGAAAAAGATTTATACATCAGATATCTCCAGGTTGAGGTTGAAGTCAGGTCTCCGCCGCCTCTAGCGGTCGAAGTCGGTAATCGCCCTCGGCGATCAGGCCATCGAGCGCCATCACGGCCTCGACCCGACGCGGCGTGCGGGTAAATGGGTTGTGGTTTTGGATAAAGACGACAACGTCGACGGCATCGGCGATCAGACGGCGCGGTACGTGGACGACCGCTTCCTGAATGAGTTGCTCCAACCGATAGAGCGCACCGATCGCCGAATTGGCATGAAGCGTGGCGACGCCGCCGGGATGCCCGGTGTTCCAGGCCTTGAGCAGTTCTAAGGCTTCGCCGCCGCGCACTTCGCCGACGATAATCCGATCGGGCCGCAGGCGGAGCGTCGAGCGCACCAGATCGCTCAACGACGCGACCCCGGCGCGCGTGCGCAAGGCCACCACATCGCGTGCTGCACATTGCAGTTCGCGCGTATCCTCGATGAGCACGACGCGATCATTCAGGGCCGCGACTTCCGCCAGAAGCGCGTTAGCGAAGGTGGTCTTGCCCGACGACGTGCCGCCGGCAATCAGGATGTTGCGGCGATCCTGAACGGCCGAGCGCAAAAGGCGCGCCTGAACCGATGACAACATGCCGTCACTGACATAGTCCCCCAGGGTGAAGACGCGAGACGCCGGTTTGCGGATGGCGAAACAGGCCCCTTCCACCACGGGCGGCAACAGGCCTTCGAAGCGTTCTCCCCGGCGGTCCGGCAGAAAGGTCGGGAGTTCCGCCGAGACGATCGGCGCTTCGGCATGCACCTCAACGGCGACGTGGCTGGCCACCAGACGCACGATGCGTTCACGGTCGGCGGGCGGCAGGACCACATCGGTCACTACACGTCCCTCGCCGGCCCTATCGAGCCAGACCGTACCGTCGGGATTGACGAGTATTTCGATCACCAAGGGGTCATTGAGGGCGGCGTTGATTGCGTCCCCAAAGGCGGTGCGCAGCATTTCGCGCAGGCGGCGCGCGGACGGAGACGGCGTCATGACGGTAAGTCCTCTGAGGGGGAGAGGTCGGAGCGGCCTTGAGCCAGCTTGCGGCCGACCTGTTCGATGAAGGCTTCGAACCGCTCGCGGCCCCGGGCGCGCGCGGCGGGATCGGGGTCCGGGAGATGGGCGTCGCGCTGAAGCGTTTGGCGGATGTAAAGGGCCAGGCTTTCGAGGATGATCTTCTGGTCGCGCTCAATGCGATCAAGCTGACGGCTCAAGCGGTTGAGGCGGACAGAGAAGCGTTCATCCAGTTCATTGGCACCTCGCCGCTCGATCCAGGCCAAGATAGCGGCCTCCAGCACGGCGGATTTAGTGCGCCCGGGCTCGGTGGCCAGCGCATCAAGTTTGCGGCTCAGATCAGCATTGAGATGAAACTGATGGCGAATGCGGTGAGGTTTCATCGATCCACTCCAAATTCGCGATCGACGTTCAGGGCGGCGGCCCGTTGCACCGGCGTCAAGGTCCGCACGCGGTCCAGTGCCCGCTTGTCCGCCGCCAGATCGCTGTCGTCTTCAGCCGTGCGCTCCGTGTCGCCCTCGATAGCGGGTTCAGTGGCGTCGGTTTCATCACCCAGACTGGGGTGGCGCTGAAGCTGTAATCCGCCCTCGTCTTCCGCCTCTTCGGGCTTGGCTTCCAGCGCCGCAGCGAGCTGGCGGGAAGTGGCGCGTACGCGTCCGTCCCAATCATCGGGGCGCGCGGCCGGACGATCAGCATAACCAGCCTCGGTCAAGGCAGGGGGCGGCAGGCGACGGCACATGAAATTGGCGTCTTCGAAATAGCGAAGCTTCTTGGCCCGGACCGGTGCCAGGCCCGACACCAGTACCAGTTCATCCTGTGGCGGCAATTGCATCACCTCGCCGGGCGTGAGAAGCTGGCGGGCGGTCTCCTGGCGGGACACCATGACATGGGCGAGCCAGGGCGACAGCCGATGACCGGCGTAATTCCGCTGCGCGCGCAGTTCCGTGGCGGTGCCCAAAGCGTCGGAGATCCGCTTGGCGGTGCGCTCGTCATTGGTCGAGAAGGCCACGCGCACATGGCAGTTATCTAGGATCGAGTTGTTTTCGCCGTAGGCCTTGCTGATCTGGTTGAGGCTTTGGGCGATTAAGAAGGCGCGGACGCCGTATCCGGCCATGAAGGCCAGTGCCGTCTCAAAGAAGTCCAGCCGTCCCAAAGCGGGAAACTCGTCGAGCATCATCAACAGTTGATGGCGACGGGATTTGGACGGGTCGCCTTCGAGGCGTTCGGTCAGGCGGCGTCCGATCTGATTGAGGATCAGGCGAACCAAGGGCTTGGTGCGCGACAGGTCAGACGGCGGAATGACCAGATAAAGAGAAACCGGGTGTTCGGCGTCCATCAGGTCTGAGATACGCCAGTCGCAATGCGAAGTAGTCCGCGAGATCACGGGATCGCGGTATAGCCCCAGAAAAGACATGGCCGTCGACAAGACGCCTGAGCGTTCGTTTTCGGACTTGTTGAGAATTTCGCGGGCAGCAGAGGCCACCACCGGATGGGCTTTGGGATGGGCCTTGTCCCCCAGATGGTTTGTGCTGAGCATGCGGTGCAGGGTGTAATCAAACGTGCGCTGCGGGTCCGACAGGAAGGTGGCGACCCGCGCGAGGGTCTTTTCCTCCTCGGCGTAAAGCACATGAAGAATGACGCCTACGAGTAAGGAATGACTGGTTTTTTCCCAGTGACTACGGTGTTCAATCGACCCTTCCGGATCGACCAGGATATCGGCGATGTTCTGAACATCGCGCACCTCATTGGGGCCCTTGCGCACTTCCAGCAGGGGATTGTAGCACGCCGAGCGTAAATCGGTCGGATTGAACAGGAGGCAATGTGAGAAGGTCGAACGCCACCCGGCGGTGAGTTCCCAGTTTTCGCCTTTGATATCGTGGATGACAGCGGAACCGTTCCACGATAGCAGAGTCGGCACCACAAGGCCGACGCCTTTACCGGACCGCGTTGGCGCAAACGCCATGACGTGTTCGGGGCCGTCATGGCGCAGATAATCGCCGCCGACCCTTCCGAGGAACACGCCCTTATCTCGAAACAGACCTGCGGCTTCGATTTCCTGGCGCGACGCCCAGCGGGCGGAGCCATAGGTGGTGACCAATTTGGCCTGACGAGCGCGCCAGACCGAACCGGCAATCGCAGCACCGCATGCCAAAAACCCACTGGAGGCCGCCAGCACGCCTGCGCGGTAGAAAACCTCAGGCGCGTAGGCCTCATAGTGAAACCACCAGATGAAGACTTGCCACGGACGATAGACCGGTACACCCCACCAAACCGCCCAAGCGGGACCGAGTTGCGGCTGGTAGGCCAGTTGCGCGGCAGCCCATTGCGTCGCCGCCCACGCGCCCAACACGACTATGGCGAGGACGATCAGGATTTGGCCGAAAAGGATTTTGGTGGGGGTCATTGCGCAGGTCCGAAAACAACTTGCGCGATGATGGCAATATTGACTGAAATCGCAGATAGCCCGTTTGTACCCATTACCTCCTTTCTGCACCGGTACATCTCTAAACCCGGAGGTCCGTAGTGAAAAAGTTTCCGCCTCCCCTTGATATCCGTTCTACAGAACAGACCTGCCCAAAGTAGCCGTCCGGGCTAAGGCCTAGAAAACGAGAAGTCCTGGTTCTTTTGGGGGGCCAGACTGATCTAAGCCAAATACCCGTCAAAGGGGTAAGCGCAGCATTTTCGCCACTCATGGAAATGGAATCCGATAGGCAGATTGCGTAGGTTGCAAGACGGTGTTTATCTTCAAGGTTTGGGTCGGGGGACTGGACGTGGTCGGAGTAGTTTTCGGAACTTCTGCAGTACTGTGGGCGTTTGTATCGGCAGGTGCTGCGGTTTTAGCGGGCATCACAGGGATTATCGTGCCGATTGTCACGCACAACCAGACGACTAAAGCCAACAAGGCTGGCTTCTATCTGGAATTTACACAGCGTTACAACACTCCTGAGATGCATGATGCACTTCTAAAGCTTACACTTCTTCACACAGAGCTCGGTGCGAGCCTTCCAGAACGGTTTACCTCTGAATTTGCGCGAGGAACTGAACTTGGCCGTGAACTCGATCGAGCACGCCGAGAGGTGAATCGGTATTTCGTCAATATTGCGGAAATGCACACAAATGGCTTGATTGATCGAAAACTGGCTTCAATGCTGTGCAACTTTCAAGGATTGAATATTTTTTACACCGTCGTCATCCCTATGAACGACGCAAAGTACGGCAAGCTGACTCATACACAGCGGCTTTACTCAAAATTAAGACGAATCCGTCCCCAGTATGAAGATGGGACATTTGGGTTGAGGCCATGATCCAGCTTAGAGCGGACGACACTCCTCTACAGAACAGCAGTTGGATACAGGCATGTAATTCATATCTGTCTGATAACTGCATCGCCCCTTTATTTGACTTGTATCACTATAGACGCAGCGTCGCTCGGCTAGCCGCTGAGCCCTACAGTCGTCTGGTTGATGCGGGCCACCCTTTAACCATCGACAATTTCAACTTCTGCGCAAGTTCGCACTTTCTACGAATCACGAATCGATTCCTCTTGAGAACACGGATACCTGAATGGAGTATCGAATGGCTGAACTAGTTCGAGTCGCGAGGTACGATTTTTTAAGTAAACTCTCTGAACCTCAGGCCCCTTTTGGCAGGACTGTTTACACCGGCCGGGATTCATCTGGTCAGGCGATCAGAAGGACCCGGTACATTAAAGTCGTGTTCGACATGCCTTGGCCGGAAAATAAGAAGGCAAATTTAGGGACCGATCTACCGCAGAGCCGTCGAGGCGTGTTCGGAGCGATTTATCGAGTTAAAAGCCTGTTTCAATCGACCCTCGGTGACGAAGTCGATGTGCTCGACATAGTTGTGGGGTGCGTGACAGTTCGCTACGGTTTTCCCGATCACGTTCCGGCCGGTCTCGTGGCCATTGCCGCTAAGCGCTTGTGGGAAACCAGGGACATGTTCACCGTGATCGATATAAAAGCGAACGCCGACGGAAAAGCTATTCGTATAAAATGAAAAATAACTCACGTAGACCAAAGCCGTCGGGAAATACCCCGGCACCACCGCACGGTATCCCTTACGCAGCCATCATCGTCGTTGTGATAGCGCTGCAAGAAGAAAACAACACCTTTCATTCGGTCCTGAGAGCGCGCGGTAATACGAGATGGAAAAACGTGCCGCCTTCGCCTCGACGTACCTATACCTGTGATTTCCACTCTGAGGTCGGTCCCGTCCTCATATCTGTGCAGGGCCTGAAGGGGATGGGCAATATCGAGGCGGTTTTAGGCACAACCGAAGCGACGACTCGCCTCCATCCCGATCTTGTCATTTTGGTGGGCCTTGGTGGCTCTTTGCACCCGGAAAAAGTGCAATTGGGTGACGTTATTTTATCTAACCAAGCCAAATTGTATATGAGCGACAAGGTCGCGGACATCGGAGCAAAAAAGCAGGGTAAAAACCGCTATAGGTTTAGCGATGCTCCCGATCAAGGCGCAGCGTTGATTGTTGATAAACGTGACAAATTTATGGACTCTTCGTTTTTTCGCTACGAGCGCCGATTCATCGAGTCCGAGGGGACACATGATTTATTGGGGAAAGCGGAGCATGATTTATGCACCGATCTCACATGGATGAATCGCGTGCCAGACGCGGTCGTGCCTGATAAATACAAGGCAGCCTACAGTGCCCGGTCAGGCGGCGCTATTCATAGTGGTTGGCTTCTAGCGAGTTCGCAGGTCGTCGACAGCGCGGAATTTCGCGACTATCTACTCGATAAAAATACCTCCCTTCATCTTGATATCCACATGCAAACGGCGGAGCCGGATCGATCGCATTGGAAGGCCGGTGAGATTCTGGCGGTTGATATGGAAAGTTACGGCGTACTAAAAGCGGTCGAAACCCTTCGGGTAAACATTGGCAACACTGTCGGCGGCATTGTGGTCCGTGGTGTGTCAGATCTTTGCGAAGAAAAGGTTGGCACCGATGATTTGTCCGGCAATGCAACCCGTTTAGTCGCGGTCCAAAACGCGTCAGAAGCAACACTCCGAATAATAGAGGGTATGGATTTCCTAAGTCTATTCGATACCTAGTCCACGCCCCTTCCTCGGGAGCGTCCAATTGACCAGTTGATGGTGCCTCTGTCGAATACACCGGCCACACTCTTGCCCACATGCGGCTCCAGCACCGGCCGCCACGGCACCAGCGTAAAATCCCGCGCGCGCTCGATGACGGCCAGACGTCCTTCGGCGGTGTCGCGATAGCCCAGAAGTTTGCCTTCCACGCGCTCACCCTGCCGTGCTGGCACATAGGGCTTCTCGCCGTCCGCCACGACACGCCGGGCGATTGAGTCCCATTCACGCCGCCGAAGGCCCTCGCGCTCGGCTGGCGACAGTACCTGCTGGCCCTCGACCGGTACGCCCATCCCTTCAGACGCCAACCAGGCTGCACGGGCGATACGGGCCTGCCCGACCCGGCCACCGAACGCCACGTCGGAGACATCGGGCCCCATTTCCCGGTCAAGCCAGGTCAGCCCCGGATACTGAGCCAGTCGCTCCAAAGGCAAGGACGATAGCCGCTCGATCTGCACGGGTTTGAGGCGGGCCTGATGGCGCTCGTAGGCCAGTGCGTTTTCGCCGTAGGAAGGTGAGATTACAAAGCTTCCGCTTTCCAACCGCTCGACACCGCCGGTCGCGCGTCGAATGGCTTCCAGACGCCGAATATGGGTCTGGGCAAAAGTATCGGTAGCGGAGGGATCAGCCTTCAGGTGAGCTTCAATATCATAAAGGCTGCCATTGGCCGTCGCCACGCGGAAAATAGTGTGGTCGGCAGGCTTCAGTTCTGGCGTCACAGACACCACCCGCACGATCATCCCTGGCTCGATGCTGTCGGCCGGTCCCAGTCGACCGATGTCGAACACGTGGTCGCGTCCGTCGGTCGCGGCCACGGCCAGATATTGCCGCTCCCCGAAATCGTCCAGTTCGCCCCGGCGACGAACCTCACCAATGATGGCAGGTGCCTGCTCGCTGGCATCCAAATGAAGGACGGCGTGACGCAGGTCCGTTCCGTTCATGTCGTAGGTCAGGGATTTGATGAGATCGCCGCGCTCACCCATCTGTCGTAGGGTCGTCTCCATATCGTTGCTGAGCCGCCACAGGCCGCCGCCCATGTCTTCCGCCAATCCGAAAGCTCCCAGGGTCTGGAGGCGGCCCGCGCGAAGGCTATGTTGGAACGCATCACTATGCCTGGCAACGACGGTCTGATCCGCGCCCTTGTCACGCCAAAGCTGACGGTCAATACGGGTTAGGCGCGGCTGATCGATTTCGCGGCGCAGACTGTCGGCGATTTCGTGGTCGGTTTGTGGCCCGAGATCGAGCGTGACCAGGGCCTCCGCCCGCGCACGAATGCCAGTGCTGATATAGTCGCGAGCCATGACCAGATCCTGCCCCTGATCGTCGCGCCCCCGGATGGCGATATGGGTGTGGGGATGGCCCGTGTTAAAGTGATCGACAGCCACCCAATCGAGCCCCGTGCCCAAGTCCTTTTCCATCTGGGACATGAGGCGTCGGGTCAGTCCCTTCAGGTCGTCATACTGATCCCCATCCTCGGGGGCCACGATGATCCGAAACAGGTGCCGGTCGTCGGCGCAGGTTTCCAGGAAGGCCTTGCCGTCCGCGCGGTCATTGTCGCGATCATACAAGGCCCCGGCCCGCCCGTCGCGTGTGGTACCATCGCGTTGCAGGTATTTGAGGTGGGCGCGGGCGGCTCCCAACCCCTTCCCGGCCAGCCGGGTGAAACGGGCTTTGATAATGACGTGGCGGCTGCCTTTGGGCCGGATACCGATGACCGCTCGCCCGCGCCCCATACGCGCCTTAGTGACAAAGCGCACGCCGCCCTTTCGCGTGCCGCCAGCGCGCTGAACGGCGTGCAAAACCTGACCGCGAAAGCTGCCTTCGCCCCTCGCGCGCATCTTTCCGAGCCGAGGTTTGAACTCATCATCCTTTGAGACCATGGAGGCCACCTTTTCTGTTACTTTTCAGTGTTTTAGACCTAAACACCTCCACACGCCCGGCCTTGCCTCCCTAAAATCCGATGTGCAGACAATGACTTGGCCGACATAGGAGGCCGTGGTTTTATCTTGCCATCCCTTTTCCCTTCTCTTCACGGCCCGCCCTCCGGTCGCGCCATCTGACTCAGCGGCACGAACAAGCCGTTGGCGCCTTCGGGGGGCACCGGCTCAGGGGGCGTGTCCGCTCCGACAAAAATGGCTATGCCCGAGGCCAGGGTGGGCTCGGCGCGAACAACCGTTCGGAGGTAAAGGCGCGTTTCCAAAGGCAGGGGACGGCCTTTGAGCCAGTCAGCGTACCGTCCGGGCCCGGCGTTGTAGGCGCCGAACAGACCGGGGTAGCCGAAGCGATCGTACATGGCGCGCAAATAGGCTGTACCGGCCCGGATGTTGTCGCAGGGGGCGTGCGGATCAGGTCCCAAACCATGTTGGACGCGCATCATGTCGTAGGTGCCGGGCATCAATTGCATCAACCCCATGGCTCCGGCTTTGGAGGTGATCGGCCGACCGTTCAAATGCGTCCGTCCCCCACTTTCCGCCTGTATGACGGCGTCGATCCATGGAAAGGGAATAGCGAAATCTGCACTCGCTTGCATAATGCAAGCCCGCCAGAAACTTGTCTCAGACTGCGCCCACACCGGCCCGCTTACCAGTCCAAAACCGGTGATTAGGCACGGTAGAAACCGCAACGCCCGCATCACATAGGCTCCAGTCGGCCGCGTACTAAGGCCATGGAAACGGCCCCGAAATAGCGACCATCGAAGGAGTGCGGACTGTTAGGATTGAGCGGCAGAAATTCGCCGGATTGCAGAGATCGGCAGTCTTGCCACTGTGGCAAAGGACGCCCCTGCCCGTCGCGGGTTTGGCGTGTGGCAATGCTGTGGCCATTGATCAAAATCGTCATCCCAATGGCGCATATCTCGTCGCCGGGGAGTGCGGCGACGGTCTTGATCATGGGAACCGATTTGGGGAGATACCGGCGTTTGTCCGCCAGATCTCGGACATTCGCCGGCGTGGTCATGAGCACCACATCGCCCCGGTGCAGGACCTTTACAGGGTATACACGGTAGAAGCCTTTGGGGACGCTGGCGCTGGCGTTGTAGACGACCATGGGCGTCTCCCGACCCCACTGATTGAACGCCAGACTGAGGAGCGCGGCCGTGGTGATCCCGGACAAAACCAGGTGGCGACCACGACGGCGGCGCTGGTGCTGGGGTGACGGGGTTTGCCGCATTATTTGGCCTCCCCGTTCGACGGAATTTGCACCCCGTGCGCCTGTGACCACGCGTCGAGATCATCGATATGGTAGCGGATATGGCGACCATGCTTACGATAGGCCGGACCGCGCTTTTTGGGTCGCATCTTCTCCAGGGTACGCGGCGACAAACCGATGTAAAACGCGGCTTGTTTGGTGTTGAGAAACGGGCTGCCCTTCTTGGCGGCGGCCGCACGATCTTGTTCATTGGACATGGAATTCGCCTCTTGTCGGATGGTGGACACCGGCGCGCAATTGAGCGGGCCTGCCGACAAGACTGGGCGTGAAACACGAGACCCGGCAGGGTCGAAAACGGGGGGATGCGAAAACGTCCGTCCCTCCCGCGCGCTGGCTTTGTCCCTGTGGCTGTCTGACTATGCTCGACCCGCGAGCCCTGCCGAAGGCAGGGCGAGCCGCCGGACAATGCTCGGGCTGGGGCTCGGTCCGGGCTCAAAAAAAGGAACCCGCGCGGCTTAACCCAACCGCGCGGGAAAGGGGTTTCAGATGACGGCGGCCATGAGTTTCGTGGCCTTCATTTCGAGGTCGAGGCGGCTGTCTTGGTGCGGCTTCTGACGTGCTAATGCCGTGATGCCCTGCACGAAATCGAAGACGCTTTCCGGCTTCTTGCCCTCTTCTTTCAGCACGGTGTCGATGATTTTCTGGGTTTCCGACTTGGTAAATCCGCGCTTGGTGAGGAAGCCTGAGCGCTCGTCATCGGTCTTTGCCACCACGGTTTCGCGCGCGGCTTTGACGCCTTCGATAAACGGCGTTGGGGACGAATTGGCGAAGCGGGTCAGGGCGGGGGCAGCCTCATAGGCGAAGCGTCCGGCGGCGAATTTGGAATGCCGGATGGTGATGGATTCGAAGTTTTCGACCCCCCAGATATTCCGGTTCTGACAGACGCCACGCAGGTAAAACGACGCAATGCCGAGGCTGCGCGATCCCACCTCAGAGTTCCAGCAATAGAAGCCCCTGAAATAGACATCGGGGTCGCCATTGGGCAAACGTCCCGCTTCGATGGGGTGCGTATCATCCACCAAAAACAGGAACACGTCCCGGTCTGAGGCGTAAAGAGTGGTCGTTTCCTTGGTCACGTCCACATAGGGGTTGTGGGTTCGGGTCGTCCAGTCCATCACACCGGGAACTTTCCAGCGGGTTTCGCCGAGGCCATTCCCGGCGATCTTGCGCACGGCATTGACCAGTTCATGGTCCCAGATGCGGCCATAGTCTGGCCCTGTCACAGCGCGCAATTCGATGCCACCATCTGCGGTTTCCAGTGTCTTGATCTGTTCGGCGCGGTGGTTCATCAGACCGTGTTGCAGGTTAATGCCTGACAGGGGCGCGGGCAACTGGCGCAGGTATCCCGAAGGGGCACCGACAAGGGTACACAGTTGGCCGAAACTCCAATGGGTCGGGGCAATCGGATCGGGTCTGCCGGGACAAATCAGAGCGAGGCGTTCGGCGTCTTCTAAGCTGGCTTCCACACGGACTTGATCACTGGGGACGGTGCGGACATGAGCGCTGTCGGCCCGCCCTCTCACAGCGTCATAAAGGTCATTTAGGTTTAGAAACCGCTCGTCATCGGGGCGGGCAAACCACTGCGAGGACACACGACCATCACGATTGCCGAGGAACGGATTGACGGCGAAGGCTCCGGACACGGCGGTCGGATCAGAGGGGATATTGGACATTTGAAACGCTCCTTTTGGGCTTGGGTTGCAGCGCAAGACCGCGCTGAAACCCTGCCCCTCGGCGAGAGCTGGGGTAGCAAGGGTCAAGGGCGTTTCCGGCGGAGGGGGATCACCCGGCCTGCACGGAGCCGTTGCGGAGGAAGGCCGGGGAGACCGCCGGAAACGGGACTGCAGGGACGCTCCCTTGACCCGCGCGAGGGCGGAGCCCTTAGCCTTAAATTGTCTTATTCCGATCTCAATTCCGCTGCTTTCGGTGGATATATTGTTCTCCAGTCGCCGGAACGCCCTAACACGGACTCCGGTGGCTTGCGGACGGTCTCCCAGCCCCCCTGAAGACCGTTCGCCCCCTCTCAAGGCTAAACGACAGACCCCGCCGTTGCCCCCGGCGAGGTCTCTTTTTTTTACGCTGCAATTCGATTTGCCTCACACCCTTGTGTGTGGCGGCGACAGGGGTCAGGCGATAGGTTCCCCCATGGTCATCGGGATCATTCCCCCCCCCCCTCGACTCCGATGACCGGAGCGGCTTCGCCCCCCGAAGCCGCTCCCCAACCGCCTCCGCATGCATACGAAAAGACCCCGCAGCGCTGGCCACGGGGTCGGGTTGAGGCGTTATTTCGACTGCGGACGGGTCCACAGCAGATTGTAGGTGTCCGGGTGTTCGTCCTGGAACAGGCTGGCATAGATCGGATGCGGGAAGGAGGGGTCGTCGAGCTTGAGGGAGACGTAGTCGCGCCCGTTGTCGGCGGTGCGCTTCCAGCCGGCCCCGATTTCCGCCGGCCCGGTATAGACACGGTAGTCGGGGGCGTTTTCGGAAGCGGGCTCGCTTTCGACCAGACGGGCCTTGAAGTTCAGGGTCGCGGTCTTGATGGAGCCAGAGAAGCCGGATTCGGATTTCGAAAAAGTGCCGATAATGGACATAGGTTTGTTCCTTTCTGCGCTCGGGCCGCGCCAATCGCGACCTCGATGGGGGTCGTGCGAACGGGGCCGGACCGCGCGCACCCGCAGGGCCGAAGGACTGGCGGTGGGGGCTTTTTTGCTTCGCGATGCAAAGCGCAAAGCGCGGCGGAAAAAAGCTCACAGCGCCGGTTGCGCGCTTAGGGCCGGTTGCGTTCAGACCTCTCATCGTCGAGGTCGCGCCAAGGCTTGCGGCTCGGCCAGACAGAGGCGAACCGTGCGCCGTCGTCGCCCGCCGGGACATCCGCACCGGGTTCTCTGGCTCCATCGGGATGGGGCTCCGTTCGAATAGCCCTCGGCGGGGCGAAACGTCTGCGGCCCTCCGAAACAGCCCCCGATGGCCGCGCCCGTATCGGGTCGAAGGGACACGCCAAAAGACGGGAAGCGTACCACCGACGCGGGACGTGAACGCGCGGTGCAAGATGGGTGAGCCACCTTTTCGGCCTCTGGTCTATGCCCGCCTGTTTCAGGGCAAAGCCCTGCCAAAGGCAATTATGAGAGACCGGCGAGTGGTCGAAGCCCCCCTCAACCGATCCCGTGTTCCTCGCTGCCGGGTCTTTTCGAGGGCGTTGGGGCGACAAAAAAAGCCCCGCGCCACCGGCGCGGGACCGTCTAAAAAGATAAGACCGGGACCGCCCAAGCGGTCCCGGTCCCCTCTACTCTGCGGCTTCGGGCAGGTCCGGCAGACCGTCCGTCTCCTCCGGCGCGGGCAAGGCCAGCGCCTCATCCGGCTCATCCGGCTTATCCTGATCCGGCAGCACGGGTGTACGCAGGCACATCGGAAGCCAGCCCGTCGCGGCCACCAGTTGCTCGGCGGCAGCGGCCATTTCCGGCTTTTTCAGTTTGGTCAGACGGTCGGCGGCGTCATCGCCCACGGCTTGGCGCACGGCGGCGAGAATTTGGCCCTTGGTCACGCGGCTGAAATAACTGCGCACGGTCGGACGCCAATGCCCCGTCATATCCAGACCGAGGTGCGCCGCCATGTCGATAGACGCGGCATAGGCCGCCTTGGGCATGTAGGGCTGGATCACGGCGAAGACGGTCGAGGCCGTGCAATGGGCCATGAGCGCCCCCAAGGTTTCGGCGTCCAGTGTCAGAATATGCGCCCACAGGTCGCCCGGAAAATCCGGCAAACCTTCGGCCCATGCGTCATGCCGGGTATTGAGCGCCGCCGCCGTGGGCGTCTCGTCCAGGCCGTCGGCGAAGCTGGAAATTGGTCCGCTGCGGGCGGTGATGTCGAGACAGGTGACGCTGCGCTGCCTATAGAAGGTGTCGAGGGCGAGCTTATGGACGAGGAAGCGTGCGGCCAGTTCCGGCTGTTCGGCTAAAGCGTAGCGCAGGGCGAGTGTGCGGTGGGTGGTCAGGTCGCGCAGCAGGAGGTCGGACAACGGCACGTCCTCCGCCACGTCTGCCTCCCCGTCTTCCTCCGCATCCGGGTCTGGGTTGGCTTCGGTGCTGTCGCGGGTAAAGCCGTCCGTTTCCGGTGCGTCCGCCGCTTCGTCTTCCGGTTCGGGCACCTCGTCTTCGGGGCGGATCAGGCCCCGTGTGATATTGACCGTGCCGTCATGGGCGAGGCTGACAAAGACACCGCCGCGCGCGATATCGTCCGGTAGATAGGCCTCTTGCAGCGCTTCAAGGCGCTCGATTTCGGCCTCCAGTTCGCCCGCCCGACGGTCGATGTCATCGGGCAATTCGTCGGCCCCTTCAAAGGGGGCGACGAGGTCTTCGAGGGTTTCGTGTGCAAGCGACAAAGCTGCGCGGTCGTCGGCTGACAGGTCTTGCGGCTCCTTGTAAACGCGACCCCATCCGTTGCTATAGGGGTAATCCAAAGCGACTTCGGCCCATTTCCAGCCTTCGGCTTGGCGGGTGGTAGCGGCAACCTGCGCCAGATGTTGCATGACCAGTTGGTCCAGCAACGCCGCGTCGGTGAAATAGCCACCACCGTCTTCGGTGAACAGGTCGCGCTCGATGACGCCCCCGGCGGTTTCATAGGCGTCAATGCCGATCAGCCTGGCACGGCGGTCGGTGTGGGGCACCTGCCCCTCGGTCAGAAGACGTTTGATGTGGTAGGGTTCATTATAAACGCCTTTCAGCCGGTCGAAGGCCGCTTCCTGACGGGCGTGGTCTTCGGTGACGGCGTAGGCCATGAGTTGGGACAGGGTCAGCTTTTCGTCGCGGTAGGCCTGCATCAGGACGGGCGACACCGCGCCGAGGCGCAGCCGTTGCTTGACGGTCTGGTCCGACACGCCGAAGCGGGCGGCGATCTCGGCGGCGTCCATGCCGCGATCAATATTCAAGGCGCGGAACGCCTCATACTGATCGGCGGGGGTCATGGCTTCGCGGGTGACGTTTTCGTCCAGACTGACCTCATGGGCGTCATCGGTTTCGCGAATGACGCAGGGCATGGGCGTGTCACGGGGGATTTCGCCGTCCTTGGCGCGGGCGATCTGGGCCAGTCTGCGGCCCTCGCCCGCCGTCACGAAATAGAAGCCGGTTTCGGCCCCGGCCTCATCCACTTCGGCCTTGACGATCAGGTTTTGCAGGATGCCCTTGGCGGCGATACTGGCGCGCAAACCGGCCAAAGATGCGGCGCTGTGCGGGGTCTTGCGGGCATTGTCAGGGGATTTGGTCAGGCGATCCAAGGGGATCAGGGTTTGAAAGCCGGACTGAACCAGATCGGTAGAGACGGGCTTGAGAACAAGTTTAGACATAGCCAGTTCCTTTTCTAGGTTAGGGTTTCAGCGGGCAAAAGGCCGCGCTGAAACCCTGCCCGTCGGCGAGACCGGGGTAGCAAGCGCAAGGGCGGTCGGGCGGAGGGGGATCACCCGACCTGCACAAGCGATGACTGGCGTGAAACTAAGTCTGAACTGAGCGCGCGGAAGGCCGGGGAGACCGCCCGGCCGGGCCGGAGGCCCCTGCCCTTGGGCGCGCGAGGGCGGAGCCCTTAGATCTTTTGAAAAGATACATTGCTTGCGGGATCGCTACCTTGCGCAAACAGACATGGGAGATTTTACGGAAGTCTGCGTCGCCCTCCATAAGGGTATCGACTACGAACAGACTATCTATCGCCGGGAAGTCACCGGCTATTAAAGCGCTAAACACGCCCTCATCGAGGTCTACGCGCCGTTCCGCCGCGAGGACCCGACACAGTCATTCTGGGGTGACATCACCATGGATTACGACACGGCGCGTTGGCCAGAGCCCGCCCGCGTCGCCGAAGCCCTTGAAAACAACAAAATTTAAGTAAGCGCGTCCCTTGAACAGCGCCTACCTGCCCCCTAAATCCAGAAGATTGCATCGTGCCCTTTTTCGGCGCTGAAGATTGCCGCGGGGGGCCTTATGCACATAGACGTAGAGGGAAAGGCGATCGTTCGCCACAAGGAGACGGGCGAAACCTATAGGTTCGACGCCGATGACCTGGACTGGTCTTCCGCTTCGGCTGGAGAGGCGCCTATGGGCGTTCGGATCGAACATAACGCGGAAATTGACCATCCCGCCCTGGGCCCTATCTCGTGGCGCCTGTGGGAATATCGAGGCGGCGCAACTGGTCGTTGAGACGCTCGCTGACACCGACCTTCTGGAGCCCGAAGTCCACGCCGAATTGGAAGCCGAACGTGTACCGTTCATTCTCCCCCTGGAAGGGGATCGCGGAACCGGTATCGAGCGCAAATCCTTCCTTCGCTCGGTCTCAAATACACTGTCGACTATCGCCGACATGGCAGGGAAGTACATTAAGGCCGTTGGTGGGCGTATGAAGATCGGTCATATGAAAGCTTGGGAGACGCTTGGCGAGAGCACAACGCTCACCCTCTTTACGATCGCGATGACGCCGCTTTCCACGCTTGCCGCAGGTTATCCTTATTTTGCTTTCCTCTTGCCCATAATTGCATTCGTCGGTCAGTTTACGGACAAAAAGTGACCTTCGTCACTTCGCCGCCCCTAAGCCCCCTTTTTCTTATGCGCGCATCCGTTTTACCCAACGGGACATCTCTTTGGGCGGTCGTACTTCGAACTGGAACACTTTGCTTTCAAAGGCTTGTTAGCACGACCGCCGGAGTAGTTTAGAACAACTCTACACGCAATTGTGACACTTTCGCATCTGTCGAGATTAAGTCCTTATCGCACTTGCGTTATAATCCAATTATAATCGGCTAACCGCCCAAACCATATTAGATTCAATAGCCTCGGAAGGGCGTTCGGGTATTTGGTTCCTTCACAACTCTTGATTTTACCCCCCTCCTCCCACACTCTTTAAATCCCCTGAGACCTGATGGGTGATGCGCCGCCTTCCGGTTTCGCACATTTTATTGGAGCGGTGGTAGGAGTTTGGCCGATGGTGGGTAAGCCGCTGGCGTATGAAAGGGTGTATGGGATTATCAAACAGGCCATCTTAGAGGGTCTGTTCTGGCCGGGGCAGCGTATCGACAACGAACGCCTGAAATCGCTTGTGGGCACCAGCCACATCCCTATTCGCGAAGCGCTGAGGCGTCTGTCAGCCGAGGGGCTGGTGGAAGCCCATCGTCGCGAAGGCTTCACGGTTCCCTACGTGACCGAACCCATCATCCGCGGTCATTATGAATGGTTGCATATGGCCCTTTTATCTTCAGCGCGCAAAGGCACCCCGCCAGGGGCGGACATCCTCGCCGAGATCGACTTCCCAGAGATGCAGGCCATGTCTATTGCAGATGCCACTGCCCGCTTTTTTCTCGCCGTGGCCATCGCTGGCGGCAATGACGGCATGGAGGCGACTGTCCGGAGGGCCAACGACGGTTTGCACCTGATCCGGATACTCAAAGAGGACCTCCTGACAGACCGTCGGTCTGAACTTGATCAACTCATTGCTCTGTGGCGCTTCGGACCACTGATCGAATTTGAGACCGCGCTGGACGCCTACTTTACGCGCCGATATGCGATCTTACCGGAGATGGTGCGCCTCCTCCACCGCCGTTTTCCCAAGAACTAAAAATAAGACGCGCTTGCATCTAATCCGATCCCTAGACCTCGTCCGTTATAATCGGATTATAATTGTATTATAAAATTCATATAGCCACGCTTCGGCTCTACTCTCGGTTTTGCCATGATCCCCATGGCTTCAACCTTTGATAGGAGCTTTCCATGAATACCCAAACGGAAAAGACCACTGACTTCGCGCCACTCGTCGAAGATATCATCGAACTGGGCGTCGCCTCTGTGGACACCCTCGGCCCTCCGGGCTCGGGTGAAGCCAACGGCTTTCAACCTACCGGCATTTCCGAAGACTGACACGGGCCGGAAGGCGTGCGGGCCCGCTCGCACGCCTGTCCCTAACCGCCATCCCCCATGTCACAGAGTTATCGCCTCCCTAAAACGCTCACCTATTGCCTTATTGCGGGGCGACCGGTGTTTTTTGACGTTTCCAAAGACCGGTATTTCCATCTCCCCACCTCACTGGAGGCCCCTTTCGCGGAAGGTCTCGTGCCGGACGACCTCCCCGCACACACGCTTCACGCATTGCAACACCGAGATATTATCGTGCCATCTGCGCAGCCGTCCCTCGCGTTCTCACCGGTCGTCCATCCCGTTCCGTCTCACAGCTTGTTGGAAATGGGACAGGGCGAGCCTAGGTGCGGCGTTGGCGACATTCTCGAAGTCTGCGCGGATGTTGGTCGCCTTCAGAGGCACTTAAGAACCCGGCCCCTCCTCAGCCTTCTGGAAGCGACGGCAGCCCGTCCAAATTCAGCAACCCGCACCCACCCCGACATTCACTGTCTTGCGCTCAGGCACCGGCGCGCGCGTCGGTACAGCTTCATCGATACCATCTGCCTGCTGGACTCGCTGGCGTTGCTCGCCTTTCTGCGCCGCCGCGGCCACGCTGCAAAGCTTATCTTCGCCGTTAACCTGACGCCCTTTGGCGCGCACTGCTGGGTGGAACATGATGGCATCATTTTGAACGACACGCTCGGCAGCACGCAAACCTTCCAGCCGATTCGGATACAATGAGGTGACGGTGTTTGCCCTCAAGTACAATGTTCACGGCTTGGCACAGAGCCGTGTCGACGCGCCCGCCCCACCACCCCATATTCGATTGGCATGCCAGAACGATGTTCTTTTGTTCGGTGACGTGTATCACCAAGACGTGTCAGATCGTCTGCGCCTACGAGCCTTGTTGGGCCAGATAACGCCGGAGGACTTGCGGCGGACACTCCTCACCAAGTGTTGGGGAAATTTCGTTTGCGTGTTCCCGGCCTCGGCCGAACGCCCTTATCTGGAGGTTCTCCGCTCACCGTTCAGCACGCTCGACTGCTTTACGGCGCTTAATGACAATCACCTTTATATTTTCTCGGATCTGACGCTCGCCCAGGGACTGGGTTTGCCC
This sequence comes from Asticcacaulis machinosus, assembly GCF_028550435.1. Classification (GTDB taxonomy): domain Bacteria; phylum Pseudomonadota; class Alphaproteobacteria; order Caulobacterales; family Caulobacteraceae; genus Asticcacaulis; species Asticcacaulis machinosus. Next base: position 729,740 of record NZ_JAQQKV010000001.1, read on the forward strand.
ATCAGGGCCATCGACTGGACGTTCGTGCGTCAGACACTGGTTTATGCCAATCTCGCGGGCGGCCGCACAGGGCTGACCGGCATCTCGCAAATTCTGCCTGGATTCAGTGGCGTCTGGCAGGCTGGAAGCCTCGTCCAAAAGCCTATCTGGTCGCCGTGGCCCTTTACGGATCGCAATCGACAATTTCGGACCTTGCCAGAGGCCACTTTCGCCCTTCGGCAAAGCCTCGACCACACCATGTCACGGCTGACCGACGGCCTGACGCACGCCTTCATCGAACTCTCCGGCGGGTTGGATTCGTCGATCATCGCAGGCTGTCTGGCTGGACGCGGCTTCCCAATGACGGCCCTCAATCTGATCACGCCTGTGCCGGGCGCCGACGAGCGCGTCTACGCGCGTGACGTTTCCGTCCTGTCCAATATCGATACGAGTTATCAGGAACTCGACCTTGAGGCCGTTGAAGCTATTGTCGAACCGGAGACCTTGCACCCTCTTCCGGGCATGGAGATGCTACAGGCAGCGGTTGATCGCATGTCTGTGACCCACTTTAAGCCAACACGCACCGATACCTTGTTCACGGGCGCTGGTGGCGACAGTGTGTTGTGTTACCTGTCAACCGCTGGCAGCGCGGCAGATGCATTACTGACGTTCGGCCCTGGGTCCCGTTTCTGGACAGCGCTGCATGACCTTTGTTCGCTCTACAATATCACGCTCTGGAAAGGCGCCAGGCTGGTTCTGAAAAAGGTTTTTGCTAAGCCGCACCTCGGGTGGAAAGCCGAAAGGCGTTTTTTGAGCGATGAGGCCACCGCCGTCCAACCGTTCGACCATCCCTGGCTGACCCGACCACCCGGCGTACCGCCGGGTAAGGCGCAACACGCATTGGAGTCTCTTTCCTCGAAGTTCTTTATTGAGGGCATGGGCCGACGCTATACCGCACAGGTTCATCTGCCGCTTTTGTGCCAACCCGTCGTGGAAACGTGCTTGCGCATCCCAACGTGGATGTGGACCGATCAGGGTCAAAATCGCGCGATCGCCCGGTACGCCTTTGCTGACCGCCTGCCAGACCGCGTCCGCCTCCGACGCAGCAAAGGCAACTTTGTCGGCTACTATGGCCAGGTATATGAGCGCGCTCGCGATCAATTGCGACCTTACCTGTGCGAAGGTGAACTGGCCACCGCGGGCCTGATAGATGTTGCGGCATTGAATACCTATCTTAACCAGCCCATCGCCAAACGCGACCGCGAGTTTCAGCGGGTGTTCGAGCTGGCGCGCATGGAATCGTGGTTACGGTCTACGAAGCGGCGGTTGGGCACCCCGACCTGACGCTTCTTGGCGAAGCCCTGTATGCGTCCCGCATCTTCGACCAGATCGCGAACTGCTCCGCCTTTTCGTTGGATGGGTCAATCCTGTCAGCCAGCCAGAAGCGAAACCAGTCGATGTTTCGAGTGTAAGCAGCATACTGATGCCGGGGTTGAAACTTCATATGCGGCTCGTCCGGAAAGACATACATATCAACGGGCGTACCTGCGTGACGCATGGGTACAATAAAGTCGAGCATTTCCAGATATTCCTGCTCTGGCACCTGAGCCAGCAAGGGAACGCGCAAGCGGTCGATCTGAAGCGCCGGCGAAATCTCCTTCCAGCGTTCTGGTGTCTCTTCGGGCGCGCCCAGCCCCCAGGTCGCGCGCAGTTCGTCGCGAAACGCCTGATCGCGGAACCCGCGATACCAGTAGTAGCTTGGCGAAATGGCCGTAGAGGTAACCGAAGCCGCCGCTAACAGGTCAGAATGCATCATGGTCCAATAGGTGACCTCGCTGCCAAAACTCAGCCCCCCCATGCCGACGCGGCAGCGGTCGATCTGGCCCTCTTTGCTGAGGCGATTGACGATGGCGCTGATGGCAGACGGTGCGCGATTGTAGCGCGTCAGGGCGTTTCGCGGCGACGGCGGCGGATTATTGATGCAGAGGCTGGCAACTCCTTGCGCCGCCAGAGCGGCGAACGGCCATTCGTCACCTAAGCCCCCGCGCAGGAACCCCCGGCACGTGTAGTAGTTGACGAAAAGCGGGGCGGGTCCCGTTCCGTCGGTCGCCGGATAATAGATACCGCTGTAGGCCTGACCCTCGTCACTCACCCAGTTGAGCGTTTCCGCGACAAGGGGCTTGCCCTCAAAGAGCCCCTGATTTGGGGCATCCAACATGGCCTTCCGGCGCCCCTGGCCATGGAAAGCCACCAATCTCGGCGGCGTGCGGGGATCGGCCTCCACGCAGACGAGAACGGAATTGCCGACGGCGCACGGCGCTTCCGGCAAGCGACCGCCATTGAGTAAGCCGTTCGATCGGGCGACCCTGTCTACCCTGCCCGTATCCGGAAACCATCGGTAGACGCTCTGTGCGTTCGCGCGCGTGTAGTCCCGTGACGCGAAAACAACGGCCCGTCCGTCGGGCGTCCAGACGAGCCATTCCAGCATTCCTGCCGTACAGGCCACCGCGTCACATGACAAAGACATCCCCCGATTGTCTGTTACGACGAGACTGCGCGTTCGGGAGGACGCCATAACCGTCTCATTGGTTTGAGCGATAATTGCGGCGCGACGTCCCTGCCGTGATGTCACGGCCATGACTTCACCAGACAGCGCCGTGCTCGCGCTCACAACACCGGCCAGATCGCCTGAAACCTCGCTCCACGCACCGCTCTGCGTATCCAGACGCCGTACGACCGGCGGCTGATCCGCCAGTAGGGGGGCGCGATCCATCCACGACCCCGAGTAACGCACCGTCGACGGTTGTCCCGTTGTTAGGTTCGATCGGAATAAGGGCTGACCGATGGGAACGGATGCGTCAAGACGTACGCCTTGCGCATATTGACGTGCTTCCTCGCGTGCGATCGCGTCGCGACTTGGGAAGAACGACGCTGTTACCCATCGGCCATCCTCACTCAGGCGGAAGTCCCGGAGATTTGCCCCCGCCCGTGTGACTTGTTCGCTCCGTGCCGTCGACACCTCGACTCGCCAGAGTTCGATCTCTCCTTTGAAGGCCGCCCGGTAATACAGAAAACGGCCGTCCGGCGACCACTGCGGGGCCTCAATCATAGACTGCCCCGCGCTATCGCGCAGTGGCCAACCCCCGTCACTCAGAGGGTGCCCTTCACCGCCCGCAACCCGCGCCACGTACCAGTGTGACTGGATGCTATTATCTTCTATGCGGGCCTGTTCCCGGCGATAGGCGACCCATTGCCCATCGAGGGACAGAGCTAGACCGGACAGGTCGACGACTTCGACCAAATCGCGTGCGGTTGCGTCCGCCAGAACGGGCCCCGCGCCCATCGCGACTATGGCCATCGCCATCAACGCCCCTGTGCAACACTCCCCGCCCCACGCACAGGCGCGCAGGGAGGCATGGGAGCGGCGAACGCCGCTCCCTTTTCTGGCTTTATTCATGGGAGGCCCTTTTAGAAGCGCTTCTTCAGACTTAGGGCCACGTACCGACCAATGGCCGATGTGTTGGCGCTATCAAAGGCAATGCCCTCCTGCGTCAACGCCGGGCCATAGGCATAGGGTGGGTCACGATCCAGCGCATTTTGTATCGAGAGGCTAATATCAACATCCGACAGGGCACGCGTCCCCTCCGGCCGCCAGACCAGTGTCAGGTCGACGGTGGTCCATGACCCCACGTCACCATTGGGTGTGACGAAGGTATCGCGCGATCCCGCCACGTAGTTGACGATGGCCGTGGTTGTGAAGGTGCCCACTGACCATGTCGCCCCGCCCCGCGCGCGCGTTTTTGGCGGATTGAACACCGTTCCGGTCAATGTGCGTTCCGGCATCCCCTCCACCGTGACCTGAACGATATCTAGGCAGGTCGCATTGACGAAAACCTCTAAAGTTTGATCGCCAATATCTACAGGTGCGCGGAACGAAAAATCTGTGCCCTCAATTTCCTGGCGACTGACATTGAGTTTCCGGTTGTCGGCCAGGGCTACAAGGGTGTTGGGATCATAGACCTGACCGCTATAGTTCGACAGGCGGCGCGATATGGCAATGGCATCGGCCTGTTGAGCCGGTGTCGGCGCCAGCGTCACGAATGGGGCATAGACTGGGTTGGACAATGCCTGCGTATACGGTGTGACCGGTGCCAGAACGCGGTCCGTGTAATCTATGCGGAAGCGCGACACCGATAAACGGGCACCCGACCACGCCTCTGGCGACCAGTCGGCACCAATGGTCCAGGTCTTGGCGCGCTCAGGCTTCAGATCGACATTGCCGCCAACGAGCAACATAGCCACCCCCGATGAGGCGGACCCCATAGTCTGCGCGCTGTACAGTAACGCGTTCACAGGACTGGCTAATTCGCTGAGCCCCGGCGCCTTGAAGGAGGTGCCGATAGAGCCACGAATAGCCAAATCGGGCACCGGGTGATAGCGGAACCCGTATTTGTAGGTCGAGGTCAGATCGTATCGATCGTAATCCTCCACGCGGCTGGCCACCGTCAGGTCGAGACGGTTCAAACCGGTCCGATTCTCCGACGGTGCGACAACTGGAATGAGGGCCTCAGCATAGGCAAACGAGACCTTGCGACGGAAATGGTCTACGGCTGGGGTGACCCGGCGATAATCCTCGTCACGATAGCCCGCACCTACAGCCAATTTAACAGGCCCACTTGGCAAGGTCAGAAGTGTGCCGGTCGCCGAGACCTCTCCGGATTTGAGAAGGGAACGGTAATAGTCCGTATATCCCACACCGCCCAGCGGCGCGTAACCATAAGACCCGGCTCCGCGCGAAACGGTCACATCAGCCTTCAGGCTCCAGTCACCGCCCAGTCGCACATCGAGACCCGGTGCCAGCATGTAATTTCGGACATCGTTAAAACCGAGATAGGGGGTGCCCGTACGAGTATATTGGATTGTCGAGCCGGATTTATGCGCGTTGACCAGAGCGTCGACACTCAACTCGATGCGACTGGTAAGCCTGTAACCGCCATTGAGGAAGACCGATTTACGCTCAATCGGGCGCATCAGCGTATTGTATGGACCGGCATTGGCGGTAACTTTTCGATCCTGGGTCAGGATTTCGTCCTGATTAGAATAGTCGAGGTGCACGAGGGCATGCCCCCTCTCCCCGACCCGCCCGATGAGCAGCGTGTAGTTTTGCTCGAAGTCGCCGCCTTGCGTGGCGGCCCCCAGACGTGCCCCAATTTCTGCGCCGTCATAATCTTTGCGTATGATGAAGTTGGCGACACCGGCCACAGCGTCCGAGCCATAGAGGGCGGACGCCCCATCGGTGACGATTTCCACGCGCGCCAGCGCTGAAAGCGGAATGCCGGTGATATCGCTGCCGCCGTAGGGTCCAACGGCGGCCAGACGGTGCCCGTTGACCAAGACGAGATTGGCGTCGGTACCGAGCCCGCGCAGATTTATGGTTGAGGCATTGAACGTGTTGTTATTGGTGTCGATTGGACTTTGCATCATGCCCGGATTCTGGCCACCGGCGAAGGTCTGCGGCAGGCTGCGGATCAGATCACCGGTCTGGCTGTAACCTGACCGCTCAATGTCCTTGCGTGACACGACGTGTACAGGCGAGGTTGGATAGGCGTCCTGAATGCGGGTGCCTGTTACCACAACTTCGGTGGGTTCTTCGACGGCGGCGTCACCGATTGCACTGGCTTGCCTCTCCGACACCTTTAAATAAATAGCGCTATCGGATTCGGAGGCCACGACGAAGCGGGTATTGGCCAAAAGAAACGCCAGCGCTTCTGCCCGCGTGAAGTTGCCATTCACCGCTGGCGCCGTGGTTTTGGCCGCCTCGCTGTAATCAAACATGATGGCGACGCCAGACTGACGCGCATATTCATTTAACGCCGACGCCGTCGATCTGGCTTCGATGTGATAGGCGCGTTTGCCATCGTCGGCTCCCGCGCAAGACGCAGATAGCACAACCATTCCAGCGGCAAGCGCCCAGGCCGAGGTGCGAGTGGCCCAAAAGGAACGCGATTTTACATACATGAACTTATCCCCTCAGATGTACGTCACTTTCGTGACAGGCGGCCGTTATGCGAACGGGCGAGCCTCATCCCTAATTGAGAGAGTAAGATTTAATCCCTAGACGGACAAATACGTTTTATCGAGAAAGTATGATGCTGTGGCTTTCATGCGCCACATGGATACCGAAGGACGCTTCCAAACCGGCGAGAAGTTTTGAGGGATCGTGATTGGCGAACCGCCCCCCCATGGTGATACCGCCCAGCTCTGGGTTGGCGATGATAATTTTTTTGTCGAGATAGCGATTATACTCCTCAACGACTTCGCTCAGGACCTGACCATTCAGAACCAGCTCGTCGTTTCGCCATCCCGTCAAGAAGTCCATATCGTTCGACGATACCGGCCGCACCCGCCCCGCCCCATGCGTCACGATCGCGGCCTGCCTCGGTGCAATTTTCACCAGAGGCGTGCCCCCGCCAGCAATCGTCGCGGTGCCGGACAGACTTATCAAATCCAGAGAGGTGTCGCGCAGTCGGGCGATATATTCCCCAGGAGCCAAATCAGCGGCGTGCTTCCCGGCCTGCAAGCGTAACGCCTTGGTGTTCGGCGCGATCTGTATGGCGATTTCACCCCGTTTCAGCCACAGATCACGGTGCCCCTCCGTCAGCCGCCACTCCACCTGCGTGTCGGTATTAAGTTCGAGTAGGCTTCCATCGGGAAACTTCACAGCTTTACGTTCACCCACCACCGTCTCGGCGCGGACGCGACCGCTGCCGAAGTTCACGGCTACCGCGCCTAGGGCCACCATGGCGACGACACCTGCGGCGATGCGGCCAGACGTCAAAATCGTTCGACGCGTAGGCTGGGGCAAAGGTTCGACTGGGGCGGTCAGCCCCCGAAGTTTTTCCAACTGGCGCATGGAGGCATAGACACGGGCGAAGGCAGCGGCGTTGCGCGGATCGGCCGCGCGCCAAGCTTCGAACTCAGCGTGATCCCCCTCACCGCTGTCCATGCGCGCAAACCACTGCGCGGCGATCTCAGAGAGTTCGTCGATGGTGGAAGCTTCCGATGTCATGCGATTGTCATTCCGCTCAGCCCAAGGATACGCTTAGGTGTTTCTACCGGAGCATAGTTCAATTTTAAGCGGTAGTCTAATCGACGTCTCGAACGATCTTGCGCTTTCCGCCACTAAGCGCAAAGCCCCCTCCCCCTAGTGTGTCCACGCCTTCAAAGCCAGCGTCCATCATGGCCTGATTGAAGAGAAACGCCCCTCGAGCGATATGGTAGTCAACCCCCTTGACCGTCAGGCCCAGTCGGTGGGCAATTTCCTTCACAGACAGCCCATCAAGTCTGCGCATGAGCAGAACGCGCCGCGTCATGTCTGGCAAGGTGTTGATCGCGTCCAGGCCGGCGCGAACCTGCTCGCGAACGGACACTGCTTCAAATCCATCAAGGCTCTGCGTTGCGAATTCCAGCGTTTCGACATCGGGTAAGGCCCGCATCGAAACGATTTTGGATCGGCGGATACGGTCGACGCCGCGCGTCAGGACCGCTCGCATCACCCACGTGTGCGGCCTCTTGGTGGACCGCCACGTCTCACCTGTGAGCAACTCCGCATAGACGTCATGCAGCAGATCGCGAGCTGCCTCCTCTTCGCCCATCAAGCGCTTTGCTAACCAAAGGTACTGGCGCTCGTACGGCACGACGAAATCGGCAAACCAGCGGTCAACATCACGAATCCAAGGCAATTCCTGAGCCGCAGAACTATAGCGACGCTGCAACACTTGCACGAGCCGATCATCTTGAATCGCAGAATTTGGTCCCGGAGGCTTCACTTTTTCACTCAGAAACTAAATGCACTTTCTAAAAATGTGACATTTTATCACTGAATGCGCAATTGATTTCCGCATTATAATTAAGCGAAATTCACTTCAATTTATTTATTTGTGAAATTGAACAACCATGAGGCATGGGAAATGATTTAATGTCTAGATTTGGAGCTTTACTCGCTGCACATCGCAGGGACAAAGATCTCACGCAGGCTGAACTAGCTGAAAAAGTCGGCTTGACGCGCGAAATGATCGGTTTAATCGAGACCGGGAAACATGGGACTAACTTCCTAAACATCGAACTTATTTGCTCGAAACTTGAAATTGACTATTCCGAATTGTTTAGTCTCAACGTCTCAAATCCCGTGGTGGGAGATCCGAAGCTACAATCTATCCTACTGCGGCTAGTCAATTTGCCCGACTCCGATTTGGATTGGGTGGAGAATGTGCTCGAAGTCGTGTTGACAAGAAGACAGTGAAAGGCGTTGCAATCGGCTCTTCAGAAGTGGCATGCGCATTATAAAAATCGACAAATTAAATGCACACGCGCACTCTACTTCCGCATAATAATTATAAGGAAACCAGATTAATTTCAATGGTTTGATTTTCCGCTTACCCAAGTAGATATGTCTAGTGAACTTGCGGATAGATTCGGCTCATTACTAGCCGCCCATCGGAAACGAAAAGGCATGTCTCAAGCTGAGTTGGCTGAAGCGGCTGGTTTAAGTAGAGATATGATCGGCCGTATGGAAACCGGTAGGTCGGGTGCGAGATTTCCAAACATAGAACGGCTATGCGCGGCACTAGATATAGATGTCGGTGAACTCTTCAGCATCGCATCCAATAACCCAGTAGTCGAAAATCCAAAGTTACAGACAATCATGCTTCGCCTTGCAAAGATGTCCGATACGGATCTGGATTGGGTCAGTGGCGTGCTGGATAGCGTTCTTACACGGCGCACGTAGGTTGCGGATTACAAAGACAGCTATCGGGAGGCTTCCCTCATTTAATTAAATCGCTGTAGGCCCCGTCAATCATGCTCCGGGAATAGGCGAGCAGTCGTCGCACCCTTAGCCGCATATAATCCGAACCATCCGCCCACTCGTCCGCAGCGCTTTCTCCGAACAGAGCGATGGCAATATCACGCTGACTGGCACCTGCGGTGTAACCGTCGTACGCGCGTAAAGCGTGAACCCACCGCTCGGCTTTGGTTTCCATGGGATAGAGCTTCTGCACGAACCTGCCCTGCTGGTGTAACCCCACCAGTCGACGTAGGCTCATAATCCGGGGTTCCAAGTGCTTGAACCCGGACAGTGCGTAGCGAAGGTATACCGGCCCCGACAAAACCGAACCTTCGAGAACAAAGAGCTGAAGGTGGCGAACGCCATCGGTCAACAGCACCACCTCAAAGCCTTCTTCGAGTATCAGGACGTTGGCCAAGCCCCCATACTGGTGCAAGTCAAAAGCATTTTCTGCGCTGTAGGCTGGCAGCGTGCGCACCAAAAGAACCGATCTATCCCAGTCCGGTCGCCAGAACACACGCGCCGTATCACCAAAGGACACCTCATCCAATGCGAAAGGATACCCCCCATTGGCCGGCATCTACGGCCGACCGTGCACGAACTACTCTGACCCCGCGCTGCTGGGGGAAGCTAATGGGAGGCATCTCGCTTTGCGGTCGTTCCCGATAACGAGGGTTTCGCCTAAGCCATGCCCACGCCCAGCCAACCCTATCCATTTCGACAAGCGGCCGGTAGGCGGCCCCGTCCCTCCACTGATCAGCGCACGTCATCATCCGCAACTCCATGCCTACTGCGTTGACCGCGTTTAGGTAATTTGTTCACCATAAGTATGATAATGCCGTTTACGGCATTTAAGAAATGATTTTATCCACAGGTCACGCTGTTATTCACAAACACCCTTAATGTTTGTGACAATGCCACAGTCAGAAATGTACCCGCGATAGGGGGTGCGGCTGACTGAAAGCCCGAAAAAAGACTCCCGATTTTCGAGATATCGAGATATCGAGATTGGATGAGAACTTCTCAGCAACTTTCTGTCTAACCACGGATTTCGATCTAGGAAATAGCGCACTTACTGCCATGCGCCAGAAGCAGTCACCAAGCCAAACCGCAAACTCCCATGATCAGACGCCTCGGCATATGATCCTTCGTGGCCCAGTTATGTCGCGGACATGTTCGCGAACACTTCCTTGGCCGCAAACAGCCCGTTGAGCGCCGCTGGGAAACCGGCATAAACCGCCATCTGCATGATGATCTCGGTGATTTCGTCCCGTGACAGTCCGACGTTCAGGCCCGCCTCGATATGTACTTTCAGTTGGGGAGCAGCGTTGCCCATGGCCGTCAGCGCTGCGATGGTAGCAATCTCTCGGGCGCGCAGATCGAGTCCGGGGCGGCTGTAGATATCTCCGAACGGGAACTCGATCAGATAGGTCGCAAAGTCGGGCGCTATATCTGCAAGCGAGGCGACGACGTTCTCTCCGGCCTGGCCGTCGATATCAGCGAACGCGCGCTGCCCGCGTTCCAGTCGGCTTTCGTCGGCGCTCTGGTGGTGTTGCGTCAAAATCTTTCATCCTCTGTTGTTGACCGGCGTACCCGGCGATCTTGCTGTCGAGGACGAGAAGAGAGGCCTGGAGTTCGGCAGCATGGGTGCGGACGCGCTCACGATGCTGTTCCAGCAATTCTCGCCGCTCTGTCTCTGTACTGACGCCGCTCTCCCGCAGAGCTGCATAACGCAGCATGTCCCTGATCGGCATCCCGGTCGTTCGCAGACGCCCAAGGAATTCGATCCAGATCAGGATTGATGCGTCGTAGTCCCGCTGGCTCGACTGGTCCCTGTCCGCACAGGGAAGTAGCCCGATCCGTTCATAGTAACGGATGGTATGGGCTGACAATCCCGAGCGCTTCGCCAGTTCACCGATCTTCATGAGCACCTGTTCTCGTCACGACGCATCAACAGATACGAGTTAGAGTGCACTCTAAGTCAATAGTGTTTTTATGTGAAAAATGGAGGTCTTTAATTTCTGACACCCTTGGACCATCTGCGGGATCAGTCTCATTCGCGCCCAAATGTATGGACCGGCTGCCGATCGCAAGTGAGAATATGCAGGGATAGCAGAAGTCGCTTATATGTATTCGGCCTGTTTGGTCGGCATGCGAGCCGTGGCCTTGATGGATATACGCACACACGTTTGGCCTCATTAGCGGACAGGTCGTTCAATGACCAATTGGGCGCCCAGGCTCAGGGTGTGTTTATCGATCCGTTCCATGCAGTTGTCTCAATCGCGAACTTGGTAGAGGACGGCGGTTAAATCGCCTCGACCTCGATTCTGTGGGTGTCGAATGCTTTGCCGGTGTTCAGGACGCTCCAGGCAATTCGGGCAAGTTTGTTGGCCAAGGCCGCCGCCAGCTTATTTCGATGCATGCGCGCTGCAGCATTGGTGAGCCACTCTCCGAAGCTGAACTTCTCCCAGTTTTGAGGTCGCATCAGCAGGACATTGGCCGCCTGTACAAACAGAGTTCGCAGGTATCGGCTGCCACGCTTGGAAATGCGCCCCAGTATCGTGCGCCCGCCCGTGCTAAACTGTTTCGGAATCAGACCGAGCCAGGCGCCAAAGTCACGGCCCCTGTCGAAGGCTTCACCTGTGCCGATAGCCGCAACGACGGCCGTAGAGATCAATGGACCGATACCAGGCACGCTCATCAGGCGCTTGCAGTTAGACTCAGACTGGCTGATCTCTTCGATCTCGCCGCTAACGGTCTCGATGCGTTCATCGAGCCAGAGCCAATCTTCATAAAGGCCTACGATCAGATCGCTCATGCGTGGTGATATCTCATCCTGCCTGTTCTTCAGTATCTCAAACAATGAGTTGCGCAAGGCCCGAACGCCAACCCTGACGGTGATGCCCTGTTCGATCAGGAAGGCGCGGATCTGGTTGATGGTGGCCGTCCGCCGCGATACCAGCCGGGAGCGAACGCGATGACAAGCCTGAAGGTCGAGCTGATCTTGCGTCTTCTCCGTTACGGTCGACAGGTTCGGTCGCAGCGCCGCTTCTGCAATAGCCTCTGCGTCATTGTAGTCGTTCTTCTGTCCCTTCAGAAACGGCTTCACATATATCGCTGGGATAATACGCGGATCATGACCAAGCCGTCGCAGGGATCGGCTGACGAAGTGGGCACTGAGGCACGCCTCCATGCCGACAATACAAGGCGGTAACGTCTTAAAAGTCTCGACCAAAGCCAACCGTTTGATTTTACGGCGAAACGCGATCTGGCCGTCTGTACTGAACCCGACAAGGTGAAACACGTCCTTGCCGATATCGATGCCTATCGAGGCTAATTGAGGAATGTTGCCCATGGGATGCTTCTCCAAAGTGGAGCGGAGCAGTTTACGCCAACTGTTCCGCAAGGGAAGCAGCCGGTCCATCCCATTACCGGACATTTCCGTTCGACGACACACAAAGTCGCGCGAAGGAAAAGCGGACATTGGGCAAACGAACTCGATGACCTAAATCACAAGTAGCTACTACTCATGAGCTTGCCTGTGGACTATATTGCTACCCATGGTCGTTTTGCCGAGTTGCGCCGAGTATATCAATTGCTCTAAGTCTCTGAGAAAGCCGCTAGCCCGCTGAAGGAACGACAGCTAAATGTGCTCACCCGCAAAGCTATTTTCCATGGCTAGGTTTAAGGCAACTTGTGGTCCGGCCGTCGTTTTCTTCGGAGTAAAACTTTCGTTAAAGTTGTAGAGGAATAGCTTTATGTCGGATAAAAAACTCTCTACCAGTAGATTCATGTAGGTGAATTGAACGAAGCGACAAATCGTCTCGATCGCATCCGGATACTACATCGTTTGGAAACTCTTTTCGTATTCGCTCCAACCATTCGCGCAGCATAATATCAACACGTTTTTCATAGTGATATATTATAAGGTCAGCGTTTGATTGATTTCTTAATCCTGTACCATATTTGAAATTTAATTGGTGAATCCCTTCAATTAACTTTGAATAGCCTCTGTAAATCTTTGCTTCCGCTATCCAAAGAAAACTCTCTCGCCCCTCCACAACAATATCGCAATGACCGCCAAATTGCGTATCGTGCGCCGCTCGAAATCCCATAGATCTTAAGCAGGCGACTATATAAATTGTTAGCTCGTCTTCTTTCTTTTCCTGGTATGCTTGGCGGTGTCGAACCATGTCTTGTGCTATGTAATCAATTGCGTCTTCAACAGCACGAACTTGTTCCGCAGAATTTGATGCAAAGGTCATATCCATTAAAATGCGTGCAGGAACTGACTCCGCGAAACGATTGCGTAAGTCAGTTAAAGTCATGAAATTTTCATCGCTAATAGAGATCAATTGGCTAACCGTCGGAGGAATTCTGGAATACCCGAGTCATCTTCAATTTTTTCAAAAGCGGACCCAACTTCAAAAACGGGAATCAAGTACCTCTCAAAATCATCTATTTTGCTGTGGTATACAGGATGCGCAAGACCGCCTGCAGATTTTGCATGACTAATTTCCTTTTGAGAAAGAAGCTTTCGACATATTTCACCGTCAACAAACAAATACTTAGGGGTAAATATTTGGAAATTTGAATTCGAAATAAAATTAATAGAAGAAAGAAATTTTATGTCAGTCATATCCATTCCAATTCCATTGGATAGGTGTTCGTATGTAATGATTGACCCTTCTTCAACATTTGATGTGTAAATGTATTCGATTATATTTCTGCATATTGCTAATAAATCTGTTCCAGAAAGCTCATGCTTTATCTTTAAAAATAGCATCTCAAGCCGAATTTTTGCCTTATCATTCGTGTCGGCCGTAATCAGAAGACGTTCGCTGATTTTTAAATCAGAACTGTGCTCAGTATTTCGAGTGGCGTCGTTCGGACTACGCACTTTAGTGGTATATGGCTCACCTTCAGTCTCTACATGCTTCTGATTAGTCGGAGTTTGTCGAGCAAGTGGGGGATATAGCTCAGCGGATCGCTCGCTTGAAGAATCCTCGCGCTGGCGTGTACGGAAAACACTCCAGATCGAATGGCGAGTCTCTTCATCCGACGAATGGCGTCGCGGAGGAGCGTCCGTTGCGCTGGGCGCTGCGTTTGGCCTTGCTGGGCCTGAGCCACTGTTGAGTGCCGCGCGCGAAATGGCCCGGCCATCGTCATCGACGTTGGGGTCAACAATGCGGCCAACGATGCGCTGCCGAGTCTCAGGTGCTTTTGGAATTGGTGACAGGGGAGCGACCGGCGTAAAGCCCCTACGCTCACGAGATGTGGGCGGTGCCTGAGCGACATTGTCCATGCCGGTGGCAACGACGCTGACGCGCAATTTTCCCTCAAGGGATGGGTCAAACGCGGCCCCAAAGATGATATTGGCGTCGGGATCGACCTCAGACGATATCGCATTGGCCGCTTCGTCGACCTCAAGCAGGGTCATATCCAGACCGCCGGTCACGTTGACCAGCACAGCCTTGGCACCCTTAAGCGAGGTTTCATCCAGCAGCGGGTTCTGAATGGCGTTTTGCGCCGCCTGCATGGCACGGTCATCGCCCGAAGCTTCGCCGGTACCCATCATAGCCTTGCCCATTTCGGACATAACCGAGCGCACATCGGCGAAATCGAGGTTGATCAGGCCCGGCAGCACCATCAAGTCGGTGATGGAGCGTACGCCCGAATGCAGCACCTGATCCGCCAGCCCAAAGGCTTCGGCAAAGGTGGTGCGCTCATTGGCGATGCGGAAAAGGTTCTGATTAGGAATAATGATCAGCGTATCGACATAGCGTTGCAGCTCGGAAATCCCGGCATCGGCCAGACGCATACGGTGGCGGCCCTCGAACGAGAACGGCTTGGTCACGACCCCGACAGTCAATATGCCGCGTTCACGCGCCGCGCGCGCGATAATGGGCGCCGCGCCCGTGCCCGTGCCGCCGCCCATACCGGCGGTGATAAAGACCATGTGCGCGCCTTCGAGGTGTTCGGCGATTTCATGGATGGATTCTTCGGCGGCGGTCATGCCGACTTCGGGATGCGCACCGGCCCCAAGGCCTTGCGTCACGCCAATGCCAAGCTGCACACGCGCGTCAGTTTTGGAAAACTGCAATTGCTGCGCGTCGGTATTGGCGACGACGAATTCGACCCCTTCAAGGCCGGCTTCGATCATGTTGTTGACGGCATTACCCCCAGCGCCACCAACGCCGAACACGATGATCCGCAATCCTACTGGACGATCACTCATTTAAGATCCAGAAGCTTTAAGTCTCGCAAAATTTCCCTCAATGATTGTGATAGTTCAAACTTTCATACTTGCCAATAGCTGATAAGCCGAATTCCGGCTTCGTCAGATCTCAGCTCGCGGCGAAATAGGTTTTCGCGTTTTGGATCCTCCGACCTTGTGATTCTGAGTCCGAGCTCTTGGGCTTGACAAGTTCGCCCGATCTAGGCGTGAAATTTTAGTATGGCTTCACTTTGTATAGGTTTGCCTCTTACTTTTTTTAACTAACTCCGCTATCTCAGATTGAAATTAATATTTGGGTGGTGCCGTGAAATTTGAAGTCGAGATCGATGACGCCCTGATTGCGTCCCTGTCGCCCGTGATCGGCAAGCAGTTGGAAGCCGATGCCGGAAAACGTGCGCAACTGGCGGGATTCGCCCTTCAGCAGATGTTGGGCTGGATGAACGGCCAGGTCCGTCACCAGTCTATGACGGAGCAGCACACCGAATGGTTGACAGAACTCCTGCCGGTCTTTTATCCGGGTGAGGCACCCTCGGCGGAGAAGATCTTCAACAACTTTTCCGTCCCCTATGGCCGCGCCGCCTATATCTCCCGCGTTCTGCTCGAGAAGCAGCAGACCGAGTGGCGCAAGAAGAGCAAGGCGAACCTGCTGGCGGCGCTCAAGACGAAGAACGCTGAGGCTGAAAAGAACAACAAAGGTGGCGACGCCTTCAAATATGTCCCGGTATCCATCGACAATGTCAGTTACCGCGAACTGAGCGTCATCCTCGAGGAACTTTACGAGGTAGAGGCTGAACTGCCGCCGCCGGTCAACAAAAGCACCTCGCCAGGCCGCCGGACCCTAGATGTGCCGTCGATGCTGTTTCCGAAACTGATCGCAAAACTGGAGAACTGATCGTGGAGCCCACAACCCTGACCTCGCTCGCCGGATCGTTGATGAGCCTATTCGGCGTCCTAGTCAGCCTCTTTTCCGTCCACCTCGGCAACTGGCTAGCCAAGCTCCAGGGCCTGCGGACGAAATGGGACATGAACAACGGGTCGGACGAGAAAGAAATCTCCGCCCGGCGGGAGTGCCGCTATACCATGGCGGAGATATATACCTGGCAACCGTTCATCATGACGGTCATCATCCTAGGGTTTGCCATCGGCGTCATCTACTTCTTCCATGATGTCAGCTGCCATCTGAAGGTGGTCTTTCCCAGCATCTTCGTGCCGCTCTATTATAGCTTCTTCGGGATCATGATCGTCCTGGAACTCTTCCTGCTTTATAGCGGCTGGCAGTTGGGTAGGGCTCTGACGGCTGACATCAAGGCGCAGTTCAAGCCCCAGGGATGATCACCAAGCCGCAGGCCAGGACCTTTCTGCGCCAAGCCCTCGATCGCGGCGCCGAGTTCAACGCATATGATCTGCGCGCCTACCAAGTGACCGCGGCCTATAAGGCCGCGGATGCCCTTCTGGCCGGGCGCCACGCCGTCCTTACGCTCCCGACCGGCACCGGCAAGACCCTGATCTGCGGCATGGCGGCAGCGCTTTATCTCCAGAACCGAACCGTCGGCCGCGTGCTTTTCACCGCGCCGCGGAGGACGCTGCTCAACCAACTGGGCACGAGATCAGCCTGGCTCAACCCGACCTTCCCGGCGACGGCGGTTGGTGCCGATCCGCGCGAGGACGACCGGCATGTCATGGCCAAATTCCGCCACGGCCGGGTCATCTTCGGCATGCCGGAATTCATGGGGACGCGTCTGGCAGCCGGCGTGATTTCTGAGAAGATCCTGTCGCAGGTATCGCTTCTGATCATCGATGAGTTCGATCATTTCCTGACCCTGCGCTACCGCGTAGCCGATGCCGTGGTCACGTTTCACGAGGCGATCGAAAACCTGCTCTCGGCCTTGCCGAGGGACTGTCGCCTTCTCATGGTCAGTGCGACGACGCCTGCAGTGGCTAAGTCACCTGCCGGACTTCGTCTATGAAGACATGGCCCAGGACGTGTCGTCCTATGTCGCCGACACGTTTCGCTACGATCAGGAGCTCGAGCGCAAATACGAAGCCCAGGTCAGCCGGATCGATGGACCGCCGGAGGGCCCGGACGGGACTAAGGTTATGTATCCGCGGCTGGGCCGCAAGGCTGAGGCCCTATTCCGTATCCTTAAGCGCCACCCCGGGCAGCGCGGGGTCCTGTTCTTCCGCAACATTCGCATCCTAGAACGCTTAGAAGCGGAGCTTGTTGCGGTCGGCTATCCTTGTGTCACCGTTCACGGCCAGAAGAAGCCGTCGCAGAACGACCAAACGCTTGACCAGTTCCGCCAGACTGACGGCTTGCTCCTGCTGATCACGCGAGACACCGGAAAGCGCGGTCTCGATCTGCCCGAGGCCGATTTCGCCGTCTTCTACAGCCCCAAGTCGCGCGACGACGTCACGTGGCAGGAGGTTAGCCGGATTCGGAGCACCCTCACAAATCGCAAAAGCACCTATATTCTATATTACAAAGGCACTGGTGAGGAAGAAAAACTCGACAATATGGTAGCGGGCCTCCGCGAAACAACTTATTCGGTTGGTATCCGGAAGGTGAGCGTTTCATTATTCAACGATCTAGATGATTTTGCCGAGACGGCTTGATCTATCTTAACAGGCTTATCTTTTTATGTTTGGGCTCTGTGTGCTCATGTCAGGAATTCTTTATTTCAAGCAGTGAGAAGAGTTTGTAGATACGCCCTTAAGTTGTCAAAGCTGTACTTCAGTGCGGGCTCAGCCTCTAACTGTAGGGTCGCGATTTCTTCCAGAGCCTGTGACGCTGTCCGCCATGGACCGCTTGCCGGTACGCAAATTCGGTCCTTAAATTCCCTACTTATTTCTGTGCGATGTTGTTCGGTAAGCAAGTGGGGGCGTTCGAAATAGGCCAGTCGAGCAGCAAAAGTTTTCAATCGAATGTCTGTCATCCTGTCGACGATGCTGCCTCGCTTTTCCCAGGGCAAATTATGAAAATCGACAGACAGCCGTGCGTCTAAATCCGAGATCCATTCACCATGTAGTCTCTCTTCGGGGTGTATCGACTGGGGATAAAACTTTTCTTTAGATCGGGCTAAGGCAAGCAGCCGTGCCTTGAGTTGGGGATGATCAGCTATGAATGCTGCGCTCTCTTCGGCCTGATCGCAACCGATACCGGTGACGGAAGCATCGTCGAGGTCCCACGCTGCCCAAAGCATGGGCGAGGCATTTGTACGGAAACTACGAAAGACGCCGTCGTAAGTCCCCGCCAGCGCATCGAGATCCTCGTCGGTCATTTCCGCCATCGCGTGGGCATTCGCTCGTAGGTCAAGGCAATGAACCAGGTTTTGATCGCTAATACTGCGTCCCAGTTCTGCTGCCATTGTGAGACCAGGAATGCCGCCACGCACTTCCAGCAGGGCGAAAGCGGGCTCGTTCGCGATGAAAGCATTCGTTGCTTGCTTTGACACGAAACGCAGGAAGGCTGACCAGATATTTGACGCTCGCGATCGTATCAGAGCGCATAACGCAATGGTTGTTTCAACGTCGGCGGCCGCATCATGCTGTTTTCTGACCTGAATGTTGTTTGCAGCGGCCAATGCCTGCAGGGCAAAAGTTGGATTGCCAGTTGGCGCCGTTGGGACCTGCAGCACACCTGGAGCGACGACCGCCGTCGCGCGGGCCACATGCAAAGCATCCCCCCGCAGATTGCCGTTTAGACTGGTAAAGTAAGGTGGATGTAGGGTCTGGAAAAATGCTTGGCGCAGAAACTCTTCATCGAACTTGATCGAGTTGAAACCAACGTAGATTGCTGGGCCCCACGAAGTCAGCTTCTGAACTATCTCGCGAACCATCTCATAATGAGAGAGGCGATCTTCACTGTGCAATTCAGAGAGACTAAGTCCCGTAATACTCAGCGCTTTTGGCGCAGGTATGACGTTAGGTAGCAATTTAGACTTTACTTCGAACCGATCCATTGGAACCAGATTGTCGTCCGTCTTAACAGCGGCGAAATGCAAAATCTGATCGAAGCTTCTGTTCAAGCCCGTGGTTTCAACGTCGTAGAAAATCAGGGGCATATTGATCTATCAGGGCTCCTGAAACGCCAGCAGCCGAAATTGAAGCGCCATTGTGCTGACCTTAAACCGTCGAGCCAATTCGGATAGGCTTTCCTCGTCCTCAACGTCCAGGCTCTTATCCCTCAGGAACTCTCTCAGGAAGGTCTCGGGCATAAGTAGTTCAGCAGCAAACCGATTCGCTTGAATCTCTATGGGGTCGCTCCCTGTCGTAGCCAAGAAATCACGCCGCAATGTGCCCGTGTCGACGTGAACTGAACTTTCGAGAAGTTGCTGGTGCAAAATCATGTGCCCCAGTTCATGTGCAATAGTGAACCGTTGGCGATTCGGGTGATGGGCATTGTTGACCCCAATGACCTTCACACCGTCCTTGATGAAGGCCATGCCGGAGAGTTTGTCGTCAAAGGCGCCGTATTGAATAGTGATACCTAACGATTTTGCGATTCGCTCGACATGTACGGGTGGCGACTTGACTTCAAACCTGGAAATCACGTCTCTAGCGGCTTGAATTTCTAGCAAAACGCTCACGACGAGCGGCCCATCGAGCGTAGAAATTGGTTTACTTGCGCCAGTTGAACGTCGTTAATCGAACTGCCGGACAACTGAATATTGTCGGGTTCAGCACTGAACAAAAACGCAGGCGGAACCAATTCCGATATCGACGATAAAGATAAGGCGTTCGCCAATTTATAAATATGATGCAGCATAAACTTCTGCCTTCCTGTCTCAATATTGGCCAGTGAGGCTCTTGTTAGGCCAATTTCCTTGGCAACTTCAGCCTGGGTCAAATTGAGCTTTTTGCGTTGCGCTGCGACCGCCGCTCCGACGACCTTATATAGTTCCATTTCAGACATGTTGTAACGCTAGGCCGTAACGGCCGTTGATGTCAATAGCACAAACAATATATGTTTGTGATAAAAACATTATGAATAAATACGTGCTTATCATTGACATTTATTGAGTCGTCTGTGCTTTATAGCGACACCGCTCTCATCATCCCTATGCTGGCGGCCAGTTGAAGGATTGTTTTTCCTATGAGTGTTCCTCCCCCCAATGAAGGCGTGAACGGTCATCCCGGCCGCCGCGTGTATGTGTTCGAAACCGGCAATGAGAATTTCGATTTTCAGCGCCATGAGACGGACGACGAAAAGGTCGTTGGCGTCCAGATCTGCGCTGCCGCTGGCAAGCACCCCGTCGAGGATTACGCGGTCCTCCAACAGCTGCCGTCTGGCGAAATCGAGTCGATCCGCCCGACCGAAAGCGTCACGCTGTCGATCGGCCAGGTCACCCGCTTCTTCGTTATCGAAGGCTTCAGCAATCGTCGATTCACCATCGATGGCTTGAGCTTCGAATGGCCGAAATCGGCGCTCGCTGTGTGTCACGCCAAGACACTGGCAGGGGCTCACCCGGAAGACGTCTTGGTCCTGGATCGCGATGATGGCGACATTGTCCTTCACGATCATGATTTCGTCGATCTGGACTCCGATGGTGTCGAGCGTTTGAAGCTGCGTAAGCGCCCGAAGTTGGTCGATGTGATCTATAATGAGGCGGTCTTCCAGCTCGAACGCCGTGACTACACGGTGGCGGAACTGATGGCTTCGTTCGGCGTCAAGCCGGGCTACGTCCTCGAATTGATCAAACCTGACGGCGAGTTCAAAGAACTGAAACCTAACCAGATTGTCAATGTTCACGAAGGGCTGGTCTTCGTTTCGCACGCCTACTGCGGTCACTCGTCATGACCGATCTCAACCATGAGATCGCGCGGTTGAAGGCCGTGTGCGCTCTGGCTGAGCCCTGGCAGGAGGGCGGCACGATCGCTGTCTATCTGCCGGGGCTCAAGATCATAGGGCCCAAGGGAGAGGTTCACATCTTGGACGCGCTCCTTTGGCCTCACGCGCGCGATAGCTATCCAACCCGCCTCTATTTGGAGCGGGCAATTCCGCATTCAAGCACCGCTGGTTGGACGGAGTCGGTCATCATGGGCCGTACCTGGCAAGTCCTATCCTGGCGCGATGTTCCGGCTCATCTGCCATGGATCGAAATCCTGGCGAACCACATGAGGCCCTTTCGATGAACGTGTGCCTGAAAATTACGTCAGCCATGTTGGCGGCCATCCGGGAGGATCTCGGTCGGCGTCATGCGTTCGCGCATGAACGGGTCGGCTTTCTGACGGCGGGCGCTTCGGCGCTGCTGGGTCCCGACCTTCTGCTGACCGCAAGGACCTACCGTCCCGTCGACGAAGAGGACTACATGCCTGACCCATCGGTCGGAGTGAAGATCGGCCCGGGCGCAATGCGCAAAGCACTTCAGGCGGCTTACCGTCCGCCGGCCGCGATCCTTCACATTCACACTCATGGTGGATGTGGCCGACAGCATTTCAGCGGCGTGGACAAGCAAAGCGCCGGCGACTTCGTACCGAGCTTCTTCAACGTGGTGCCGCGCATGCCTCACGGGATCGTAGTGCTGAGTGATGATTGCGCCAATGGGCTCCTATGGCTCGGTCCCGACCATCAAGCTCGATCCTTCGTCGACATCGTTGCCGTCGGCGCCCCGTTATCGAAATACGGAGATATGTAGATGGCCTGGTTGGATCGGCAAAGCTTCCTCGGCGCGAATTCCGATACGGTATTGCGCAATGCGAAAGTCGGCCTTGCGGGGCTCGGCGGCGGCGGCTCGCACGTCGCCCAGCAGTTGGCCCACGTGGGAATCGGTACCTTCGTCTTGGTGGACGATGACAGCCTTGAGGATTCAAACCTAAATCGACTAGTCGGGGGGCGGTTCGACGACATCGCGCCCGAAACCGAAAAGTTTGAAATCGCGCGACGCCTAATCCTCGGCATCAACCCGAATGCTGACATTAAGGGTGCTGCCAAACACTGGCAGGCCTTCATCGATGAATTCAAGTGCTGCGACCTGATCATAGGCGGG
This sequence comes from Asticcacaulis machinosus, assembly GCF_028550435.1. Classification (GTDB taxonomy): domain Bacteria; phylum Pseudomonadota; class Alphaproteobacteria; order Caulobacterales; family Caulobacteraceae; genus Asticcacaulis; species Asticcacaulis machinosus. Next base: position 751,788 of record NZ_JAQQKV010000001.1, read on the forward strand.
CTTGACTCTGTGAGGGCCAAGCACGAACTTGAAGGCTTCTGTCGGCGGTTCATGATCCCTTACATAGATATGGGGATGGATGTGAACCCGATTGGAGAAGGCGAATTTTTCGTCTCTGGCCAGGTCGTACTTTCTATGCCTGGGCGACCATGCCTTCAATGTTTTGGTGTGGTGAGGGAAGAAGACCTTGATCGAGAGGCGCGCAACTATGGTGCCGCCGGCGGCAAGCCCCAGGTCATCTGGCCGAATGGTGTCCTTGCTTCCAGCGCGGTTGGACTTTGCATTCAAATACTGACGCCTTGGCACGGTCGGCCAAGCGACTCCATCTATCTTGAGTATGATGGCAACGAGCATACGGTGAAGCGCCGCGAAGGCCTCGACCGAATGTTGGTCCACGGATGCCACCACTATCGCGCTGAAGACACTGGTGATCCGGGGTTTGACATTCGAAAGCACTTGCTCAACTCCACAACGGTCTTCGCCGAAGCAGTGTCACCAACTCCAGAAAGGTTGTCATGGTGGCAAGCGCTCTGGGCGCAAATTCGACGGAAGAATTAGGTTTCGCGCACCAAATTTGCAAGCGCTCACAATATCTGTTTTTGAGATGATCGCGCAGAGGCAATGGCTGATAACGGCGCACTAGGACCTGAAGCTATATGTCTGCATTGGAAACAGCTCTACCGCCCGCTTAAGGCCATAGGCCGAACCCGACGGAATGTCCGGTTTGCGCCGCTGCGTAAAATCAGTGAGTGTCCGCTAAGGGCCAACTCCGGTCTTCCGGAAAGAGGTCATCCGGCACTCACCTACCTAGTAACCGCCCATAGCCGCCCTGGGTCATGAAGCGCCCGTGGCTTAAAAGCCGCTTGATCCGTAAGCGCAAGAAATCTGACTGACCATTCCAGTCATCTTCAACGGCCTTACGGCCAAACAAGCCGATGGCGATTTCCCTTTGGCTCGCCCCCTCCAGATACCCATCAAATGCTCTTAGCGCTAAAACCCACCGCTCGGCCTTCGTTTCCATCGGGTATAGCTTTGGTACGAACTGGCGGTGCTGGTGGAGACCAATCAAGCGCCGCAGACTTAATATGCGCGTTTCCAAATGATTGAAGCCTGACAAGGCATAGCGAAGATAAACCGGCCCATTGAGGACTGAACCTTCAAGAACGAACAGTTGCAGATGCCTGACACCATCGGTCAGCAGTACCACTTCGAAGCCTTCCTCCAGGATCAGGACAGTGGCGAGCGCACCATAGCTATGCAGATCAAACGCGTTCTCAGGTGTAAAGGCGGGTAAGGTGCGCACCATCAGCACTGATTTGTCCCAATCCGGACGCCAGAATACGCATGCCTTATCGTGTTCAGCGCCTACGACGAAAGGATACCCCCCAGTGACCGGCATCAAAAGCCGATCTCGCACGGATGATTTGTACCTCATTTCGCACAGGTTTAAGATCGATGTTTAAGTCGCGCCCTCCCCGGTCGCGATAACGCTCATTTCGGCGCAACCACAGCCAGGCCCAACCGGCGCGGTCCATTTTGAGCAAAGGGTGATAGGCCGAGGCCTCCCTCCAATCGACTTGCGCCATTTCTTCCTCCGCCAACGGCCTAAATCCCCATACCCACCCCTGTATGATAATGCCGCAAACGACGTATCCGCGAATTGAAATCGCTATTTGGATGCAATTCAAGTCCGCAACTCACCCACTGATTGTATAGGTGTTTAGCCTTTGCTTTACGCCCTCCCCGTAACCTGCAACCCTATCTTCACGCAAAAAAGTTCATGGTTAAGATATACCGTCTGTCCATAGGTTAACCCTTTGCGCCGGTAGAACTTATCCAGACTCCATCCCCCTACCGCCATATTCTGTCAGCATTAGATCTGAGCGACGTTCCCCCATCGTCCTATTGACTCCCACCACGCTTATGGAACAAAAAGAGAACTTAATTAATGTAAAGCGCCCTCATGCCTCAGAAAGATGCAAACCTGTGCCCGCCCCGTCCCGTTCCACCCTCACCGATCTCAGAGCCCGTATCCGACGTCTGGAAACCGTTGATGGTCGCGAGCGGACGTACCTGCCGTTTGGCATCCGGGAGATTGATCAACGGCTGCCGGGGGGCGGCCTGGCGTTAGGCTCTCTGCATGAGGTGGCCGGTGGCGGCTCCGGGGCCATTGATGGCGCGGCAGCCGCCGGATTTTGTGCCGGCATTGCGGCCCGGACGGGTGGCCAGGTGCTGTGGTGTCTAACCCGCCTCGATTTATTTCCCCCCGGCATTGCTCAGGCAGGTCTGCCTCCGGAGCGTTTGATCCGGGTCAGGGTTGATGACGAAAAATCTGTGCTTCTGGCGTTCGAAGAAGGCTTGCGCCACGGCAGCCTAACGGCGGTGGTTGCCGAGGTCGCCAAACTTGACATGACCACATCAAGACGCCTGCAGCTTGCGGCTGAAAGCACGGGTACGCTGGCTTTAGCCTTAAGACGCTGGCGGCGCGAGACGGAGGCCGGGGATTTCGGGCAACCGACGGCGGCGCGCACCAAATGGCGGGTAAGCGAGGTGATGCCGGAAGCCTTGAGCGTGCCTGGCGTTGCCCGGGCCCGCTGGGCGCTGGAATTGTTACGCGTGCAAGGTGCGAATTGCGCCGATTTTATAGTGGACGCTTGTGATGAGCAGGGTTTTATCGCTCTACCTTCCGTATTGGCCGACCGAACGGCTGCGCCGGACGTCGGGATCTGGGGCGCCCGGGCGTGAGGTCCCTCTGGTTTTAAAAGGGGTTGAGCGCGGCAAACGGGTGGTGACCGCCGTGGATGACCTGGCGCAAAAAATTGGCGTGCGTCCCGGCATGGCCATAGTGAAAGCCCAAGCCCTGTTCAGCGATCTTGTCCTGATGGACGCCGATCCCCGCGAAGATGCTCAAGCCCTCGAACGATTAGCGCTATGGGCGCTACGCCTGTCGCCTGTGGTTGCCGCCGATCCCCCCGACGGGCTGGTGATCGACACGACGGGGGCGGATCACCTGCATGGCGGCGAAGCTAACATGATCGAGACGGTTACCCGGCGCCTTAGCGAGACCGGGATTACCGCCGTGCCGACTTTGGCTGACACTTGGGGTGCGGCCCATGCTTTGGCGCGTTTTGGTCGCAGCGTGTCTCCTATTACCCCGCCGGGCGAAACCGCTCAGGTTCTTCTCGACTTGCCGGTGGCCAGCCTACGGCTCTCCCCCGCCCTCGTTGACAGTCTAAGGGGACTGGGGTTTGAGCGCATAAGCGATCTGGCCTCTCAGCCGCGGGCACCGCTGACCTTGCGGTTTGGCCCGGAGCTTGGCCGGCGGCTGGATCAGGCGTTCGGTCGTGAGCGGGAGCCTATCAAGGCGGCGGTTGAGGCTAAAACTATTAGGGTGGAGCGTGTCTTTGCCGAGCCCATTGGCGCACCCGAGACGATCAGGCGATACGCACTCAAGCTGATTGTTCAATTGTGTGACGCGCTGGAAGTGGCGGGGCTTGGGGTCCGCACCGCCGATCTGTTGTGTCAGCGGGTCGACAACCGGGTGGAAAGTGTTCGGATTGGGACGGCGCGCCCTTTGCGGGATGTTAAACAGTTAACGCGGTTGCTCGGGGATAAGCTCGATACTGTTGATCCGGGGTTTGGGATTGAGGTTATGAGCCTGGCCGCCACACTGACGGAGCCCCTGGGGGCGCGCCAACTGCACTCCAGTCTGATCGGCCCTGACACGCCGGACGTCGGCTCTCTGGTTGATATTCTGGCCAATCGACTAGGGGAGAACACCATTGAGCGCCCCTGCCCGGCCGCTTCTGACCTGCCTGAGCGCAGCGTGCAGTGGATCAGCCCCATGAGCGCGGTTAAAACGCCGTGGGCTCATGACTGGAAGCGGCCGACACGGCTTTTGCCCCGGCCTGAAGCCATTGAGGTTCTGGCCTTGTTGCCGGATAGTCCACCCCGGACCTTTAAGTGGCGTGGCATACGGCGCCGGGTCATGCAGGCCGATGGACCTGAACGGGTCTTTGGGGAATGGTGGAAGCGTGATCCTGAGCTGGAATCGATCCGGGATTACTACTACCTCGTCGATGAGACTGGCAAACGCTACTGGGTGTTTCGAATGGGCGATGGTGAGTTTGATGCCACCGGCGATCAGAGTTGGTATATGCACGGCCTTTTCGCTTGATCACGCCTATCAAGCCCCTATGAGCCCCCGCACAGTCCAATCCGCACATGGCTCGCACCCAGATTCTCATGGAGTCTAGGCCTCCTGATGCGCGTCCACCTCTTCTTTCAGACCCTGAAGGCTATGGTCTAGGACGGGCGTATCGGCGTCAGTCGAGCCACTGTCATCCACGCTTTGCTCCTGATCCTCAAGCGGCTGAGTGTGAAGGTGTGCGACATGCCCATCGTCATCAGCGTGTGGGGCCACGTTCCCGGCTGCGACGGGTAAGGGTGCGGATTGTGGTGCATGCTTCATGGCTTCTTCGCGCAGCCAACGGGCGATGGCCTGGTCCCGTTCCTGGAGGGCGCGCAAACCTGCCCGGATCACTTCGCTGGTGGCGGCATAGTCACCGGACTTCACCTTTTCGTCGATATAGGCCACCTGATCCCGGGTTAAGCTGATGGTTCTTTTTTCAATAGACATGGATCACCTAGGGTCTTTGCCGACTCAGTTTGACGGCGTGTCATCGGCGGACGTGCTCATGAAAAAAAAAGAGCCGCCCCACAAGGCCGTTTGGCAGAGGTAATGGCCGGCCTCACCTGCGGCCATAGACTCCCATGTGAAAAGAACATAGAGTGAACACATTATTCATTCGGGCCTTACGTGATCGTCATGCGTTATGCTGAACTTCAGGTGACCAGTCATTTTTCCTTTCTGCGCGGGGCGTCTTCAGCCGATGAGCTATTTGCCACGGCTAAGGTCTTAGGGATTGCGGCCTTAGGCGTTACCGATCGCAACAGTTTGGCGGGCATGGTGCGCGCGCATGTCGCGGCGCAGGCGCACGGGGTCCGCCTGGTGGTTGGGTGTCGTCTGGATCTCAGGGATGGGAGTTCTGTCCTCGTCTACCCTATGAACCGCGAGGGCTATGGTCGTTTATGCCGCCTGCTTACGCTCGGCAAAGGCCGGGCCGGCAAAGGAAAGTGTGACCTGGATTGGGATGATGTGGGTCATTACCATGAGCATTTGATCGCAGTGCTCATCCCCGACGCCCCTGATGAGGTGACCGTTCGTAACCTGCGGCGCCTGAAGATGATATTTGGTGACCGGGCGTACCTGTCACTGTGTCTACGCCGTCGTCAGAACGATCAGGTACGTCTGCTTGATCTGTCAAACATGGCCATGGCGGTCGGGGTCGATACGGTTGTGACCAATGATGTGCTCTATCATGAGCGGGGACGTCGTCAACTTCAGGACGTTCTGACCTGTATTCGTAATCGCACCACGATTGATGATGTGGGATTTCATCGTGAGCGTTTTGCCGACCGCTACCTCAAGCCCCCTGAAGAAATGGCCAGGCTTTTTCCGTCTTATGGCGCCGCCCTGCGACGGACAATGGAGATCAGCGAGCGGTGCACGTTTTCCATGTCGGAACTCACCTATCAATATCCTGAGGAAAGGGTGCTGACCGGCATGTCGGCACTTGAAGCGCTCAAGCGATACACCTGGCAGGGCGCACGGCAACGCTACCCTGAAGGCGTGCCCGATAAGGTTATGACGATCCTGCGTCACGAACTGGCGTTGATCGAGCAACTGGACTATGCCCCCTATTTCCTGACGGTGCATGCCATTGTCCGCTATGCCAGAGGTCAGGGCATACTCTGTCAGGGACGCGGGTCTGCGGCCAATAGTGCGGTGTGCTATGTGCTCGGCGTGACGTCGATCGATCCGGATCGCAATGATTTGCTATTTGAGCGGTTTATCTCGGCGGAGCGCAATGAGCCGCCGGATATTGATATCGATTTCCAAAATGACCGCCGTGAGGAGGTCATTCAATGGGTGTACGAAACCTATTCCCGTGATCGGGCGGCCCTGTGCTGCAATGTCAGCCGTTATCGGACCAAAGGCGCGCTCAGGGACGTCGGCAAGGCTCTGGGGCTGCCGCTTGATGTGATCGAGACCCTGACGTCGCAGGTATGGGGCTGGTCCAGCGAAGGTCTTCAGCCGCAACACACCCAAGGCTTAGGGATTAATCTCAATGACCGGCGCATTCGCCTGACCCTGCAATTGGCGCAAGAGCTTGAAGGGACACCGCGCCACCTCAGCCAACATCCGGGCGGCTTTGTGCTCACCCAGGATCGGCTTGATGAGTTGGTTCCGATCGAGCCCGCCACCATGGAAGACCGCCAGGTCGTCGAATGGGACAAGGACGATATCGACGCCCTCAAGTTTATGAAGGTCGATCTTCTGGCGCTGGGAATGCTGACCTGTGTGCAAAAGGCGCTTGATCTTCTCTATGCGCATAAGGACATTGATCTCGATATGGCGAGCATTCCGGCCGAGGATCCGCGCACCTACGCCATGATCCGTAAAGCCGATACCTTGGGGACCTTTCAGGTCGAAAGCCGCGCGCAAATGAACATGCTGCCGCGTTTGAAGCCGCGCAGCTTTTACGATCTGGTCATTCAGGTGGCCATTGTCCGGCCCGGTCCAATTCAGGGAGATATGGTCCATCCCTATCTGAGACGCCGAGACGGATTGGAAAAGGTCGAGTTTCCTACACCTGAACTGGAAAAGGTCTTGGGTAAGACCTTGGGCGTTCCGCTTTTTCAGGAGCAGGCCATGCAGGTGGCCGTCGTTTGTGCTGGCTTTACACCTGGGGAATCCGATCAATTGCGCCGAAGCATGGCGACATTCAAACACACGGGCGGGGTGTCCAAATTTAAGGACAAGCTGATCAGCGGTATGCTCACCCGGGGCTACAGCCAGGCATTTGCCGATCAAACCTTTGGGCAGTTGGAAGGCTTTGGGGCTTATGGCTTTCCGGAGAGCCATGCGGCCTCGTTCGCCTTGATTGCCTATGCCTCGTGCTGGATAAAATGTTGGCATCCGGACGTGTTTTGCGCCGGCTTACTCAATTCCCTGCCCATGGGCTTTTATCAACCGGCCCAGATCATACGGGACGCTCTTGAACACAAGGTTGAGGTCCGACCGGTGTGCATTAACGCCTCACGTTGGGACAGTACCTTGGAGCCTACCAAAAACGAGGGGCGGTTCGCGGTGCGCCTGGGCTTTCGAACCATCAAAGGCGTGAATAACGCCCATATTGCCACCCTACTGGCCAGTCGTATGGACCGGGCGTTCACCAGCGTTGAAGATGTCTGGCGCCGCGCCAAGGTCCCTACCGCCACCCTGGTCACCTTAGCCCATGGTGACGCCTTTCAAGGTTTGGGTCTCAGCCGTCGTGAGGCCTTATGGGCGATTAAGGGCCTGCGTGATGAACAATTGCCCTTATTTGCCGCTGCGGCGCGCGCAAGTGAGGATCAGTTTATACCGGAGTTTGAGGAAGCCCCGGTGCAACTGAAGGCCATGACAAGGGGCGGCGAAGTGGTTCAGGATTATAATCACTTAGGTCTAAGCCTTCGAGACCATCCGGTGACGTTCCTGCGCCCGAGCCTGACCAATCGTAAAATCCTGTCCTGTCGTGAGGCGGGCCTGGCTCAGGACGGTAAATATGTCCCGTGTGCCGGCCTGGTGTTGGTGCGACAGCGGCCCGGATCGGCATCGGGGGTCGTCTTTATCACCATGGAAGATGAGACCGGGATCATTAATGTGATCGTGTGGCCGAAAACTTTTGAGCTTTATCGCCGCACGGTGATGCAGTCGAGCCTTCTGCTGGTCTCAGGGACGATCCAGCGCGAGGGCGAGGTTGTCCATTTGATCGCGCGTAGCCTTACAGACCTCACACCTGAACTGTCAGAGATAGATAAGCTTGAAGGCCCTTTACAGGTGCGCTTTGGCCGGGGGGATGAATTTGCGCACGGCGGGCCAGGCCGGGACAGCCGCACACATATGCCCAATGGACAGGCACTGCGGCTGAAATCCAGAGACTTTCATTGAAAAGGCATCACCGCAATAGTCTTGCATCCCTTTTACATCTTGGGATAGCGGATGAGAAAAAGTCGTGATAAATATAAGGAATGAACAAAAAGACCCTCTACCGACTCACCGCCGCGGCCTGCGCCGTGCTGTTCATTACCGGCTTTTCAGGGCTTGCGGGGGTAGAATACCAAAAGTCAAAGCCCGGCCCTGCCCTACCCGTCGACCATTTTAAACAACGGGTCAAAGCTGTGATTTCACAAGCCAGCCAGGTTCAGGCCGAGACCTTGATCGTCGGTGACAGTCTCACGGAATTTGCGTATTTGCCGGAGCTGTGTGGGGCCAGCGTTTTGAACGCCGGGATCAGTTCGGCTACCATTCAGGACGCCTCAACATGGACACGCAGCTTGATTGAGGCGTCGAAACCTAAGCGGGTCGTGTTCGCGCTTGGGACCAACAATGCCAAGCTGGCCGAATCGAAGACGCCGGTACCTATGGTTATGCAAACCTATGCCGCCCTGATAGATGAGGCCAAGGGCCACGACATTTATGTGGCGACCTTGCCCGCGGTTTCGCCTGAACGGCCTGGCTTTGATGCCACTCACATTAAGGCCCTAAATGAAGGCATTAAAACCCTGGCTGCCGAAAAAGGGGTCACCCTCATCGATCTTGACCGGGAATTACCGATGACCGATGGCGTTCATCTGACCTCAGAGGGTTACGCAATTTGGCGCACACAGTTAAACGCAGTCTGCACGTGAGGTCGACTACGCGGAAAGCCTCGCGTACGGTAGTCCTCCCCCACAAGGTCAGGCTTTAAAGCGATCAACCGCTGACATCAGCCGCACGAGCGGCTCAGCGTCCGACCTCTGGTAAATTTCGGTGCGCAGGTAGGTGAGTTCGGTGTCCAAGTCCGCCTCGCCCACCTCTGTCCACCACGATTTGGGTTGGCCGTCGCTGCCATCCGACCATCTGTAGCCTCGGCCCTTAAGCAAATCCTTGGCCTCGAACGGGCTATTGAGCGCCCAGATCCTCGCCCTCGATTGCAGGCTGGCCTGATAAAGCTCAACAAAAGGGGACGTCCCGTCCAGGTCATCGCCAGCGGTGAGCACTTCAAGTAGGGCAAAGCAATCATCGACGGCCCGATGGCCGTCATGAAAAAAACCAGACTGCGCCACAAGGTAACCGAGCTTTGAGCCTTCAAAGCCACGCGTGCTCCATCCGATCTCACTGTTGGAACAGGCCCATGGCAGGTCGGCAAACCTTGGTGAGATGCGCTCACAAAACGGCCGATCAAAACGGGCATTGTGGGCAATGACCAGGTCGGTGCCCTTCAGCAAGCGCTCGATAAGACCTACGTCCAGAGTTTGTCCCGATACCATAGCGTCGGTGATGCCGGTGAGCTTTGTTATCTCCTCGCCGATCGGAGAGCTTGGTTGCTGCAGGCCGCTGTAAACTTCTAAAACATCGCCAATCTTACCGTCATCCGAAAAACTAAAGACCACGGCGCCAAATTCTATGACTTCATGCGTTCGAAAATTAAGTCCGGTGGTTTCGGTATCGACAATAACCCCTATTCTGGGAAAACCCGGCCGCGGATCCTCGACAACGGGGCGTGGGGACAGCTTAGACAAGATACGGTAGCGTCCGGTAGCCTTCAGGCGTCGCACCATCTCGGCGTCATCAATAGAGGCTTCGACCTTAGACGCCTTCACTCTACGGTTTCGCGCACATGTCACCGCCACGCCTTCGAACATTTCAAATTGGTCAGGGCTCTTCACCAAAGCCGCCCCAAACCTTCGATCGGGTAGTTGGCCCGGACAATGGGTATGGTGGGTGACGCCGGATCAGGCACGCTTGGCCTGCCGTTCGTTAAAGCTATGTCCCGGCGGGGCCAGAGCCACGAATTTAACATCGATATGACCCGTGATTTCCACATAGATGCTCTGGAGTTCACCGCCCAGACGCAATCCCTTTGAGACAATATCCGTCTGCAGTTCGGCCGCCGTCAAGGCCGGCACATAGCCGATATGAAACCGCTCGGTGATAGGTGCCATGAATGGCCACTTTCTTGCCACCACGCCGATGATCTGAATGGCATTTTCATCATGCGCATTGGTAGGCTCCGGCACCAGTTCCAGGCCATAATATAGCCCAAGCCTTTCGGCCCGTTTGACGGCGCGCATCCAGGAACGAACATAGGGCAATAGGTAGGGAATGCCTGCGACCGATTCCGCTAAAGTGGCCTCTACCCATGCACCGGCCGGTGTGTGGCGGTCCAGGCCGAATTTTTGATAGGCCATCTAACACCCCAAGTCCTGACGATTCAGCAAGAATCAACGACCACATATATTACCTAAAGCCTGTCAGCCAGAGCAATAGCCGGTCGGCGCTTAGCGCGTTTGCCCCGGTATTTGCTCTGGCCAAGCGATCGGTTAGTCGCTAACGCCTTATTTGGTCGGTGACGCAGACCTCATGCCCGCGCGTCTGCATCGACGTCGCAAGGACTGACTGACACTTGTGTGTCTCGGTCTTTGAGCGAAGTCCCTGATGGCAACACCTCACAGGTCTCATAGCGTCGGATCAACTCCGAAAGGGATTGCGCCGGAGGGTTGGAGATGAGTTTTCGGATTTCAGACAGCCGGGCATAGGGTATGGACGGCCAAAAATGGTGCTCCCAGTGATGCCAGGACTTATGTGGCGCGAGCAGTGGCCCCTGCCACCAGTTTAGATGTAGCCGTTGAGTTGTATCTGTCTCCTGATGCTCGATCCACATCCGTAGTCTGAAGAACATGATAAATGACGTAAGCAGAGATACATACCAAAGCAGGGCCACCCACCACAATCCGAGGCCGATGAGAGCCGCATTGAATGTCGCATGCCAGACGCCCAACATGACGTACGAGCTCGACTTGGTCGGTTTAGAGTATTGAAAGATGATTTTGTAATCTATCACCCCACCACCAACGAGATCCCCAACCGCAAGCTTGAGAACGCTAGATAAACGGTTTGGGAGATCCCACTGGTTTGCCCGCAGGCCTTTGTAAACGATTTCAGGATCCTGGGCGGTGCCCAAATCGCGATGGTGTAGCAGGTGCAGGTTTCGATAGCCATCACCGGTCAGACCCAAGGGCATCCAGGCCAGTAGATCGTTGAGGCCATCATTGAGGCGCTTGTCATAGCAAATGGTGAAATGGGTTCCGTCGTGCCCTAGTAGGGCCAGGGCGTGCTGCCGATTGCCGATTATAAGGATAGCCGGCAGGATCAGCCAAAAATTCTGCGTAATAGCTAAAACGGCAAAGCTGGCGGCGATAACCGCCCAGTCGAGACAGGCATCCTTGATCCAGGTCAAGGGGATGCGTTTACTAAATCGTTTGAGGTCGGCGGGGGCCAACATTCCATTGATGCTCTGGCTGCGGTCGTAGTCCATTTTGTGCTCCTGATCTGAAAACAACCTCTGGAGCGTAAGGGCATCACCGATGGTCAAACATCACGCGCGCGCGTGATGCCGATAATTTTCCCCTAAAGCGCGAATTGTTCACCATAACTAAATTGGCCAGCATCCGGCGGGAGGTGCCCGATGTGAGAGGCCATTCGTAATGGGAGCTAAAAATGTTATTCAAATCTGAGGGCTATAAATTCGAGGACTATGTCGAACACACCAACCGGATACTCAACGCTGACATACTGTTTGACCACTTCGTTGAGACTATGAAAGGTCAGGGTTACGATCGTATCATTTTTTCAATTCCAAGAGATATTGAGCTATCCAAGGCTCAGAACCGCCTCGGCCTGTTTCACAACTATCCCGATGACTGGCAGAAATTCTATGCTGAGAAAAAATTTGAGAGTCTGGATCCGGTACTCAAATTTGCAGGGTCCTACCCGTGGGCTTTCAGATGGCGTGACATTGAACGGACACACACCTTAAGTCACAGGCAAATCCGCTTTTTCCGGCAAGGCGAAGAGGCTGGTCTGAATAACGGCATAGGCATTCCCCTGCATGGCAAACATGCCCAGATAGCCGGCGTTGCTATGGCATGTTCGGTGATGAACCCGGGGCGGCAATCGAACCTCGACCTCATCAGTGCCTACTGCCAGCAGTTTTACTTGAGCTTCAAGCGCTTAAACTGCCGGGACGCTCCCCCTGTGGGTGTCGTTGCGACGCTAACACCTAAGGAGACCGAGGTCCTGACCTGGCTGGCCACAGGCTGCAGCGACGAGGAGATTGGCCGCAAACTCGGCATAAGCGCCAACACTGTGGATAGCCACCTACGGAGTATTTATCATAAGCTTCAGGTCAACGGGCGTCTCCCCGCCGTCGTTAAGGGGATAATGTCAGGTCTAATAAATCCTTAGGGTCACGCGAGCGCGTGATGTTTTAAGGCGCCAAGCGGACTCAGACTGTAGCCTCCAAAGGAGGTGCTACATGATTATCGCCATTTCATATCACAATCTCAACGCTCACTACGGTCTCTATCTCAGTTCACTTAGACTGCGGCACCAGGAGTTTATTGAACGCCAACGCTATGACGTCCGCACGCTTAACGGCATGGAGTTCGATGAATATGACACCCTTGCCGCAGTCTACCTGGTTTACAGTGAAAATGGACAGGATTGTCTCGGTGTCAGCCGGCTAACCCCCACCGACAAAGGTTGCATGCTGGCGGACCATTGGCCGGAATTGGTCGATGATAAGTCGCTACTCAATTCGCCGGAAATCTGGGAAGGCACAAGGTTTTGCATTGACAAGGGCCTCCCCTCAGACCTTAGGCGCCGTATTTGTCACGAGCTTGCCTGTGCCTATCTTGAATTTGCGATGGCGAACGGCATTCAAAAGATCATCGGGTTGATGCCAACCTTTATCCTGCGTTCAGTCTTCGAGAGATCGGGCATTACTTTGGAGCGCTTGGGTAAAATCATGCAGATCGGCGCACATCCCAAGATTCAAGCCGCGTCTATTTTGGTGACGAACGATCAACTCAAAAGCGTTGAAGCCACGACCGGATTGTCGGGCGTATTGGAGCAAATGCAGTCCACGGCGAACTATCTTCTGGCCCGCGAGGGTCGGGCCGCTTGACTCCGATAAATCCGCGGCCAGCACTGTCGACGCGCGACGATACCCTAATGGGTATCGTCGACTCACTGCTTTTTTTGCATCAATCCGCGTCTGAGCAGCAACTCTATGAAATCGCTGATATTCTGGAACAGGCGCTTACCGCCTGTTTGATTGAAGGGTCACAGTCACGCTTAAAGTCATAAATAAATTTCTAATGTGGTAAATTACAACCGGGTCCGCAGGCGTTGTAAGTGCGTGCAACACATGCTACCTGCAACCCTAGTGTGTAAAATATTCCCTCAAAAATCAGGATATAAAGCTATGAGCGATGACGCTAAAAGCCCTCACCCAATTGATGTTCATGTCGGCAACAAGGTCAAACTTCGGCGAAAATTTATGGGCATTAGTCAGGAAGAACTGGGCTTGGCCGTCGATGTAACCTTTCAGCAAATTCAGAAATATGAAAAGGGATCGAACCGTATTAGCGCTTCAAAGCTCTACGAGATTTCAAGATATCTAAAGGTCCCACTTGATTATTTTTTCGATGTTAACATGCCAAATGACAACCCCGTGGAAGAGATTGCTGCGGAGCAAGCCGTGTCCGCGTTTTTGCTGACCTCTGAAGGCCTGGAAATCGCGCAATCCTTTCCAAAGATTCGCAAGGGCCCGACACGCCGCAAAGTCCTGGATCTTGTTCGTACTCTAACTGACGAAAACTGACCCTTGAGCATCGCAATATTTGCGAAAAAATTTATGCGACATCACGAAGGTTCGTTATGCACAAATCACTTATCTGATGATTGAATCGGGGTGTGGTTAGGAGCTTTATAATGATACATTTCAAAGATTTCCCCCCCGGCGCCGTGAAGTCATACCCTCGTGCCATGGGCTCGAGTTATATTCCCACAGCCACTTCACGGGTTAAGGGCATTTGTCATGCCATCTAAACTCGCACGAAAGCCGGCCAATAATTCGGGTTCGAACGATCTGCAGTATGACGATTTTGTCGATCGTTTAGTCAACGCGCTAGAATATTTAAGCCGGGAAGCCAAGGCCGCTAATCTTACATCCATCTCCGAGGTGATCACTGACGCGGCACAAAAATCACTGGACATCTATGTGACCCAAAAGTGGGCCGAACTTGAACAAGCGTTGCAGGGTCAGTCCTCGGAATTGAAATCCAAGATGAATTGACCTTGCAGGGGATGCGGACGTCCCCCCGCATCCCCATTCATATCGAAGTTCCTGCGTCCAGAACTTGATTTGCATTGACGATAATCCGCGCAATGCGACATAGTTTCGCTTAGGCATTGACAGCAAGCCTACGGGACTTGTCCTCGCCCCGTCGAGACCATGCCTATGACCAGAAGGACTTGATGAACAAACCCAATCCGTTTCTAACCAAGATTGTGACTAACGGCCGGATGAGAGATTTCCGCCGCGCGCCCTTTCATATTCGGCGCGGCAATTGGATCTCACATTTTCCACCACGCCTAATCCTTGCGGTGATATTTTTAGCTCTGATGTTGGCCGCCGGCACCCTAACGGCTTTTGCACTGAGACGCACAGATGGTGTCGTAAGCCTCAAGGGTGAATAACACCTATCATAATACCCCGCACGGATGCGGCTACACGGCTATTGACGTCAAGTTTCCGAAAGATATGGCGCATATGCGAATCAACGGTGTTACGAGAAATGTTAAGGGCTGCGCCAATCTCATCATCCGTTCGTCCCGTCGCCACGCGCATCAGTATCTCTCTTTCCTGAGGGGTTAGGGTGATAGGCAAAGAAGGCTTAGACTTTGCATTTAAACGCTTATACGCCGTGTAAAACCAGGTGCAGTAGGCGTTGATCAGATCCAGATCTTTGAGGCATTCGTCCTGTTTGTGGGACGTTGCCAGGGCGACACCCGCTATTTGAGCGCCTTTTCCGCGCAAGGGGATGCCCACACCGTTATTTAGGCCCGCCTCTTCGCCTAAGCGCATGAATTTAACTTGCGCCTTGCTTAGGGGCAGGTCGCGCTCAAGGTCAGACCACTGAAACGCAAAGTCATAGGTAGCGGCGCATTTCAGGACGGGATCGATTCTCGCAAAATCTTTCTCAAGGTAGAACTTATGCCAGTCCTCAGGGTAGCGGTGAAACAGTCCGATCTGGTTTAAATGCTCAGGCAGATCGGGATCGCGGGGAACGGAAAAAATAAGGCGATCATAGCCGTAGCTGCCCATGACAGAGGTGAACCTGTCAAATAGCGCTTCAGTCGATGTCTCTTGAGAGTTTTGCGAGATAAAGTCCCCGAAACTATCAGATCGCATCATTGGACACCCCGAATCTATCCCACCCACACTGATCCTTTATCACTGCGTACTCAATTGCAATCCATGTCGAATTCACACACTCGTTACCACCTATGGGTGTGCCCGTCATTCAAACTGAGAATTAGCAGATTGGGTTTGATTGAATTGCTTCGCTATCGCTAAGGGTGGCCTTGCGTCCTTGAGGACGAGGTGACGGACAAGCGCAGTATTTCAAGTCATTAGGCGTACCCAAGGCAAACCAATACCTCAGTCGCTGCCACAAAAAAACAGGCACGACTTGACCCGGCTCAGACTTTTGTCGCCTCTTGCAAAGATATCCTTATAGCTTCCATTGCCTCGACAAATGACAGCTTAGCGCTCATTTCCGGCAGGCCGAAGTAGACGCCTTCAAAATCTGCCGCAGTATCCTTGAGTAGCCACTCCAATGTCGAAGCATCTTGCGACACCTGACGAAGATCGGCCTCGGTCATGGCCCGTGTTTCCCAAACGGTCAGGAGGTTCTCAACCCGTTTGAGGATGGCCGCGAGCGTACCCAAGGCGCAGGCCCTCCCCTTAACAATCGGCTGTGGCAAACTTTTCATGGCGTCCGTAACCGCGGTCAGCCGTTGCTGATATAACCGGGTGCCTTCCGGATTTAGGCTCATATCTCGCTCCATACTCAACCTGGCACGGCGTAATCCGACTCGCCCATGCCGTATAGGCTTGGCAATCCGACCGTATTGGTTTTCATTGGACGCTCGCGGAGGATCGGCCAATGTGCAATCTATATTCGATGACGAGCAACGCAGAAGCTATCCGAGCTTTGGCGAAAGCTATGAAGAGTTCCGTTGGCAATCTGCCCATCTACGAATTTGTCGGCGCGAATGGATTTGGCCCGTTGGTGCGCAATACACCAGGGGGCCGCGAGTTGGCCCTGAGCCGCTGGGGCATGCCGACACCGGCCAAGTTTCTGATTGGCAAAAATTACGATGCCGGGGTGACCAATGTCCGAACGACCGCGTCACCACATTGGCGGCGATGGCTGGGCGTTGAAAACCGATGCCTGGTGCCTTTCACCTCTTTCAGCGAACCGGATCAAGCCAGCGGAAGTAAAATCCTTCATTGGTTTGGCGCCAATGCGGAAAGGCCACTTATGTTTTTTGCCGGAATCTGGACGCCAGCGTTCACCAGTGTCCGGAAGGTCGCAGAAGGTCCCACCACAAACGATCTCTACGGGTTCCTGACGACAGATGCCAATGCGGAAGTAAAAGCCATCCACCCCAAAGCGATGCCGGTGATTCTTCGGTTCGAAGAGGAGCGCGAGCTTTGGATGACCGGAACATGGGAAGAGGTGCAACACCTACAACGTCCCTTGCCCGACCGCAGCCTGACCGTGGTCGCCACGGGGCGAAGAAAGGACGGAACTCATCTCGACGGGATGGCGTAATCTGTGCCCCCTGCCGCTTCCGGCCAAGGCGATCTGTTCTAATGGTCGACGATCCGTTTCGACTCGAACGGTTCGTCGAGGCCCAGGAGACAGTGTACGATCAGGTCACGTCGGAACTCGCCGCCGGACGCAAGCGCACACATTGGATGTGGTACATATTTCCGCAACTGGCAGGCTTGAGCTTTTCCAGTATGGCGACGCATTTTGGCATCACTTCGCTATTAGAGGCCGAAGCCTACCTTGCTCACCCCGTACTGGGTCGACGACTGTACGAATCAACACGACTAGCCATCGAGGCCCCAGCCCCATCCCTTAAGCACTTACTCGGATCGCCAGATGATCTGAAATTTCGCTCATCGATGACACTGTTCGAAGTTGCGGCAAACAGCCGGGAATTCATTTTCCACGAGGCTCTCGACAAGTGGTGCAGTGGCGAGGCGGATCAGCGAACTCTAAAAATTTTGGCTTCAAAATAAGTCAGTATGAAAGAGATCAAAACGCGGTAGGTTAGGAGAGCTATTCGGTTTGGGTGCCAGAATGACCTACAACCCGACACTTACCTATCCTCATAAACACCCCCTGAAAATAGGTCGAGGAATTTTTCCCCTTTTAAATCAACTCTCTATTTTTAAAGTAGGATGATCCACAATCACCCCAGTGGCGACCCCATGCCCTCGCAGGGCGACATCGATATGACCAAGGCCATCATCGCCGCCGGAAAGCCGCTCAAGATCACCGTCCACGATCACCTGATTGTGGGCCGCGAGGGCGTCGCCAGCATGAAACAGATCGGGTCGATCTGAACCTAAGAACTCCCCCTGTTGCAGGGGGAGCTTTCATTTAAGCTGAGCTTAAATGAAAGAGGGGGTAAATTTTCTGGCTTGCGTCAACTTACCCCACCACCATCTACGCCCTGCGTGCTTGATGGTCCCCCTCCCCTCCAAGAGGGGAGGCTCCCCCCCCCCCTTACTGCCTGTACCCCCAGGTGATCATCCAGCGATCCAGTTCGACCAGCGACGTCAAATCCTTGCCGCGGTCGTACTCAAGCCCAAACGCGAAATGGCTGGTGTCGGTGGGATAATACATAGCCCGCGCCCCCAGCCGGTCGGCACTGGCACGGTTTGAGGTCACATCTTCGCGGGCGCTATATTGCATATTCATGCCAAAGGTCGGCAACCCCGCCGGCCGTTTAAGGCGCACACCCCATTCAATATCATATCCCAACCGGCCATATTGCTTAACGTTATTCAGCGTGACCTTATCGCCGGGATCATCAATGCCGACATAGTCCGCCACAATGGTCATGTTGGCGTTCTGGCACCATACGCAGTATTCGCGCTTGGGGTCACTATCGCCATAGAGCCAGTATTGCACTGGCGGCTTTAGCGAGGCCTCAAAACGCGTCAGAGACGACTGGAATTCATCATCAGACTGCCAGGCCGCCGTCAGATTGCCGATATAGGCATGTTCGGCCTCATCATCGGCAAAGCGGAAACGGCTGCGGATACCGAAATCAAGGTTATTGACTTCGCTATAACGGTTCCAGTGGGTGACCCGCTCATAGGCCACGAACGGACGGATATTGCCCGAGGTCTTGGTTGCGTCGGCTTCATCGCCCCACTGGGCTATATCAGGCGCGGCAATCGCGGCGCGGATATTGACGATCGCTGACTTGTCCGAAGCGCTTTTGTAATATGAGATTCTGGCCGGATCACGTTGAGAATATTTCTCTTTTTCGGTTTGGCTAACGTTTGACGCGATCCTGAACCGTGACAGGAAACTGCGCTTTTCCTGAATGGCGGGCAGGGTCTTTTCCGTGACGGTTGGCGGCGTGACCTCAGCCACCACCGGCGGCGGCGGCGGGGTCGTGCAGGTCAGGACATAGCCCGCATTATTCGGATCATAAAAGGCAGCTATACGGGCGATATCGCCTTCGGGTTCCGGCCAGTTGGCTTTCCATTCCAGCTTAAAGCCCCGCCCCTCACGCACGCTCAGCATACGCGAGGCGGCATTACGAAGTTGCGCCAGTGACGCCTCAGCAGGCTGACAGGATGCACCGTCGCAGATGGTCGTGGCTATCCGCTCCCCCAACGGCACCGATTGTGGCCCCATGAACGTCACATCCAGCGTCACCGGATAGCGTGATAACAACTGGGCAATCGCCAGATCACGCGGCAGGACACGCTCATCGCCACTGGGTTCGCACGCTTTGGCTTCCAGTTCGACAAAGGCCGCGTCTGTAAAGTTGACGGTACGCACCGGCATTTCGGAGCTGGCCATATTGGCGCTTAACAGCAAGGCAGCGATCAGACTTCCCAAGGACAAAACCCGTAATCGTGTGTTTGGCGGTGAGTTTGCAATGCAATAGTTTTCAAACTTTTACCGCCCACACCAGCATTTGCAAGCGCCAAGGGATAAAATCAATTTGAATAGGGTGATTAACGGCGGCGCTTTGCCGCCTCAAACAACCGCCAACCTAACAGAACCATCAGGATCGCCCCATAAATCAGCGGCATGGTCTTATCGGCCTTGGCCAGCAGGAAATAATGCAAAACCCCCAGCGGCACGATGACATAAATCAGCTTATGCAGGTTGCGCCACACCCGCCCGCCGATGGCCTTGATCGCCGCATTGAACGACGTGAGCGCCAGCGGGATCAGCAACACAAACCCGATCATGCCAAAGGTGATATAGGGGCGCTTGACAATATCCTTCCAGATCGCGGCCCAGTCGAAATACTGATCGACGGCGATATAGCTGGTCAGATGCAGTAAAATGTAGGCAAAGGCAAAAAGGCCGATCGGGCGGCGCCAGCGGATCAGGCGCGGCTGTTTGAAGATGCGCGCCACCGGCGTAATGGCCAAACCGACAATCAATAATCGCAGGCCCCACACCCCAAGCTGGCGCACAATCGTCTCGATCGGATTAACGCCCAGGTCACCGTTATAACCCCGCCAGATCAGCCACAGAAGCGGCAGCAGACACAACAGGCAGATAAAAGCGATATCTAAGGTAAAGCCTTTTTTATTTGATTTTACCATGACTTAGAAAAACTTCTTCAAGTCCATATTGCGGTACATGCCAGCCACCTGATCACCGTAACCGTTGAACATCAGGGTATCGCGCCGGCGGAACTCACCAATGCGTCGTTCCGTGGCCTGCGACCAGCGCGGATGATCAACATTCGGGTTCACATTGGAATAGAAGCCGTACTCATTAGCGCCGTACCTCTGCCACGAAGTCGGCGGCTGGCGCTCGGTAAAGGTGATGTCGGTGATCGATTTGATCGACTTAAAACCATATTTCCACGGCACCACCAGCCGGATCGGTGCGCCGTTTTGGTTGGGCAAAAGATCGCCGTACAACCCTACCGCCAGAAAGGCCAGCGGGTTGAGCGCTTCGTCCAGCCGCAAACCCTCCACATAAGGCCAGTCGAGAACATTTGAGCGCAAACCACGCATTTCTTTTGGCTTTTCGGCCGTCTGAAACGCAACATATTTCGCTTTTGAATTGGGCTCAGCCTGCTTGATCAGGCTGGCAAGCGGAAACCCAATCCACGGAATAACCATCGACCAACCCTCGACGCAGCGCAGGCGGTAAATACGTTCTTCAAGTGCGTTTTTCAGAAGGGTTTCAATGCCAATCGTCTGCGGTTTTCCGCACAGCCCACCGATTTTCACCGTCCACGGCCGGGTGTTCAGGCTGGCGGCATATTTGGCCGGATCGAGCTTATCGGTGCCAAACTCATAGAAGTTATTGTAGCCGGTAACCGCGTCATATTCTGTCTTTTTCTCATGGGTCGAAAACGGCCCCGGCTTATAGGCCAGCTTGCCCTTGACCTGCGCGGCCTCGGCATCCGTACCGTCCATCATATCGCAACCGGCGACCGCCGCGGTTATACCAAAGCCTAAGCCCAGCTTCATAATCTGGCGGCGCTGATCATAGACGCCTTTGGGCGTGACCTCGTTTTCGCTGATGTCGCCATTACCCGGACGGATGCGTTTGATGAACACGGTAACCTCCTGCATTTACGAAAGCCTACACTAACTACTGTAAGTGTATACGCCCGTCGCCGGATTCAGGTTACCGCTTCATCGGATTTAATGCAGCGACACGCCCAATTCTTTGGCCGCATCGACCGAAATCTGCCCCTGCGCCAGACCCTGATCGGCCTGAAATTTCTGCATGGCAGTGACGGTCTTGGTGCCCAGAACGCCATCAATCGCGCCCGGATCATAGCCGCGCTTTTTCAGCGCCGTCTGGATTTCACGAATCTTGGCAGGCGTCGCGTTACGC
This sequence comes from Asticcacaulis machinosus, assembly GCF_028550435.1. GTDB lineage: Bacteria > Pseudomonadota > Alphaproteobacteria > Caulobacterales > Caulobacteraceae > Asticcacaulis > Asticcacaulis machinosus. The sequence continues at coordinate 772,917 of NZ_JAQQKV010000001.1, forward strand.
TCACACAGAACCTCTGACCATACCGGCTCAGCGTCCTTTAGGGTACGGGTTTTGGTCACCATCCTATAGGTCGCGGGGATGACGATCTTTTCCGTGCGGGCCTCTTTGACCACTTCCTGAACTTTTTTGGTGCCATAGACTGCCGGAATGACACGCTCTTCAAAGCGTTCCGGTTCAATGATCTCAGTCCGCGTCACCTCACGGGTCACCGCCGGTATTTTGATTTTACGGACACGCTCAGGCTCGATCTCAACCTTACGCTCAACGATGTCGTACTCTGCCGGGATCAGTTCCAGACAATAGACATCCTGCGTGCGGGCGTCCTTGCGATACTTTTTGCCATCATTATGGTGACCGTCATGGCTGCGGGTCGGCTGTTCCTTACCCGGCCAGGTCAACTTGCCATCCTGACGGTAAGCGACCGGCTGATAGTCCCCGGCGGAGATCACCGCCACCTTCGGGGCGATCGATTTTTGCAGCACCCATTCCTCGCGCGCCTCACGCACCATGACGCGTTCCTTGCGGTACTCATAACGGGCGGGGATGATCTCTTCGCGGTAGCTGGCCGCTTCTACCACCTCGGTGTCACGAACCTGACGGGTAACGGCGGCGATACGCACGCGCTCGACCCGCTCAGGGCGGATAACGGTGTCTTTCTCAACCCAGCGCGTCACGGCGGGAATGGTGCGGGTTTCATAGCGCTCAGGTGTGGCCTCAACCTTGGCCTGATAGGTCTCGGTCACTGGCGGCTTAATCAGGCGCGTATAGCACTGACCGGCGCGCGCCATCTTGCGCACGTCGGTCGGCAGGGCGTGATGTTCTTTGGTGCCTTCCGGGCAAGGTTCTTTCAGTTCAGCGCGCACCTTGGCCGGTTCGGGCGCCGGCGCCGGCGGCATCGGGCCGGAGGTCACCTTGACGGTTTCCGTCACATCGGCCACACGTACCGGCCTTTTGGCCTGCTTTTCGACCTTTTTAACGACGGGACGGGCCTTTACGGGCGGCGCATCATCTCCACCGGCAAAGGCAGGCATCGACGGAGCGGACAGGCTAAGGATGGCAGCCACCGCCACCGAGATATTCAAACCGCGCATGTTTAATCTCCTAAACCGTAACGCCGTGCCCACGGCTCATCCTACCACGAATAACGCGGCACAGTTTAGAATATTAACACAAACTTAACCAACATTAATCTCCCGCAGGCGGGTAAATTAACGATATTATTCAGCTTTTTACTTCCGCTCATCCGCGATGAACGGCAAGGGCGACCGCCCGCCCGAGCGCTTGTGCTCAAAAAGCGAAGCGTTAGCACGCTTCATGGGCGAGGAGCCTAGCGGCGCTTGAGCGACTAATTTGAAGAAATATAAGCGGCTAACCAGAACAAAGGCGCGTTCCAGTTAATGGCCACTTCGTTGGTCGAATAGCTGTCGATATGGTCGATATAGCAGGTCTGCGGCTTGCAGTTGGCGAAGATTTCTTTCAGCGCCGGGTCAGCCGCATTACGGTTTTGCGGCCCACCGGCCAGCACACCCGGTGGCGGTGGCGGCAAGGTTTTGTCCTTCGACGGTGCCCAGAAGCGGTGGTGCGGGTGCTGCATTGCGTTTAAGCCATAACCGGACACATAGGAAATCATATTGGGGTTACGGCCCAGCAAATAGTCCATCAAATGAATAGATTGATCGAAATAGTTCTGATTTTTGGTGAAGCTATGCGCGTAGCTTAAAATCATGCCGCGGTTGGCGAAATCGGCGTTCGATCCCCACACATAGGGCCGGGTCATCGGGATCATATAGCCCTCGCCCGCCGTCTGGGCGGCATAGGCGTCGGCGGTTTTGATAATCGCCTGACGCGCCCCGTCACGCATATCCGCCGGGATATTGGGCGCGATGCTTAAACTCAGCGTGCCCAGCGCCTGCACCGAGCCCCAGGAAATATCACCGTTACCTTGGGCGTCACCGCTGGGCGAGGCCAGATAGTCTGGGGATGCCCGCACGATTTTCTCATACTCCGCCTCACCTGTGGTGATGAAAAGCTCCGCTGCCGCCCAGTAAAACTCATCCGTGGCCTTGGGGTCGCCATAGCCGCCCCCGCCGCCTTGCAGCACATCAATGGCCAGCACATCCGGTAATCTTTGCGCAGCCGCGAACGCCCGTTTGGCCGAGATCAGACATTTGGCGGCATAGGCATCATCGACACCTTTGAACAGGCGCGCACATTGGGCCGCCGTGGCCGCCAGATTAAGCGTCGCGGTCGTTGACGGATAGCTCAGGTAACGCTTTTCGGTATCCAGATGCGGCAGCATGGGTACGGCGGTCCAGTGCTCATCGTGCATCTTATGATGAGCCATGCCCGACGCATCGACCGTGCTGAACTGAAGTTTATCGAGCGTTTTCATCTGGTTGCCGCGCGGCAGTTTCAGGGTCGTGCCGTCCGGCACCTGCATGGCCATCATGAAGTCCATTTCAAAGCGAACTTCGTCGAGCAGATCATTGATGCCGTTAGTATTTTCCGGAATGTGGACCTTGCCGTCGGCAAAATCAGAAGCGCCCTTTGAGAACTCATACCAGTTCATCAACGTCCAGACGGCGATCCCGCCATTGACGACATATTTGCCCTGATCGCCCGCGTCGTACCAGCCTTTGGAGACATCGAGCGTGTAGGGGCAGCCACCCCAGTCATTGCCACGAAAATCCTTAGGCCCATAGCAGGTGGCCTTATCAGGATTGTGCGCCACCGGCCGCGCCCAGCGTTCCCCGACATATTTGGCCTCAATCGCCACACTGGCGCGCTGATGATAAAAGAAGGCCAGCGAATCGTAGCGCAAGCGGTCATAGACTTTAGGGTCGATATCGAAGGGTTGGCTGACCTTATAGCTCTGCCCCTGCTTAACCCCGACCAGATAACCCTGCCCCGGTGTTTTCAGGCTGGAAAAATCGATCCGGTATACCACCTTGCCCGATCCGGTATTCAGGCCGAACGGCTCAGACGTACCGGACAGGACTATTTTATTGATCGCATCCTTAACCACCCATTCGATAGGGCCATAGGCCACATCGCTGCGCGCGGGCGCATCTTCCGGCACGGCATAGATAGCCATCTTGGGCGATACCGGTAAAAAACCGGTCTGGTTCAGGGCCGGAAACTCTTTGTAGTGGTATTGCAAGGCTTTCGGAAACTGCGGCTGCCCCACGGCCCCGCCGCCGTAAAAACCAGCGCAGGCCGACACAATAAGGGCTAACCCCATACCGATGACCGACGTCAAAACACGTTTAGCCATGACTGATCTTCCCTGATGTTAGCGTTATCTTTCGTTAGCCCTAGCTAACCCCGTCAATCCCCAAAAGTACATTTAAATCTTGACTCAGCGCCCGCATCCGCCCAACAGAACCGCATATTTTCTGTCCCCCAAAATCGGATGCCCGCCATGATCCCCCGTTACGCCCGCAAAGACGCCACCATCATCTGGGACCCGGCCACCAAGTATAAAATCTGGTTCGAGATCGAAGCCCACGCCGCCACCAAGATGGCCGAACTGGGCGTGATCCCGACTGAGGCGGCTGAGACCCTGTGGGCCAAGGGCAAGGACGCCGCTTTTGATTCCGACCGGATCGATGAGATCGAGCGCACTGTAAAGCACGACGTCATCGCGTTTCTGACCCACGTGTCGGAAATCGTTGGCCCCGAAGCCCGTTTCCTGCATCAGGGCATGACGTCATCGGATGTGCTCGATACCTGTTTCGCAGTTCAGCTTCAGCGCTCGGCTGATCTGCTGATCGAAGATGTCGATCTGCTGCTGGCGGCGATTAAGAAACGCGCGCTGGAGCATAAATTCACCCCGACCGTGGGCCGCTCACATGGCATCCATGCCGAGCCCGTCACCTTTGGCCTGAAACTGGCCGGTTACTACGCTGAGTTCGTGCGCGCCCGTAAGCGCCTCGAAATCGCCCGCGAAGAAATCTCGACCTGCGCCATTTCCGGTGCCGTCGGCACCTTTGCCAACGTCTCCCCCGATGTCGAAGCCTATGTCGCCGATAAGATGGGCCTGAGCATCGAGCCGGTATCGACGCAAGTCATCCCGCGCGATCGACATGCCGCGTTCTTTGCCGCTTTGGGCGTGGTTGCGTCCTCGGTTGAGCGTCTGGCGACCGAAATCCGTCACCTGCAACGCACCGAAGTGCTTGAGGTCGAAGAATTTTTCTCCGCCGGCCAAAAAGGCTCATCGGCCATGCCACATAAGCGCAATCCGGTGCTGACTGAAAACCTGACCGGCTTGGCCCGTCTGGTGCGCTCCGCCGTCGTGCCCGCCATGGAAAACGTCGCCCTGTGGCATGAGCGCGATATCAGCCACTCCTCGGTCGAACGCGGCATCGCGCCGGATGCCTGCGTCCATCTGGATTTTGCCCTGCGCCGTCTGACCAATGTGGTCGATAACCTGCTGATCTATCCGGAAAATATGCAGAAAAATATCGATCGCCTGGGCGGTCTGGTCTATTCGCAGCGCGTGATGCTGGCCATGACCCAAAAAGGCATGTCGCGCGAAGACAGCTATTCGGCCGTTCAGCGCAACGCCATGAAGGTCTGGCGCGGCGAAGGCAACTTCCTCGATTTCCTGTCGGCCGACGAAGATGTCTCGAAATTCTTCACCCGTGCCGAACTGGAGCCGTTCTTTGATATCGGTTACCACACCAAGCATGTCGATACGATCTTTGCCCGCGTGTTTGGGGCGTAAAAGGTAAAGCCTCCCCCCTGATATCAGGGGGGACACCGGCTAAAAGCCGGAGGGGGGTTAATCCAGCGGCAGTAACCCCACCCGTCTCGCCGCTTCGCGCCGATCCACCCTCCCCTGATATCAGGGGAGGTGCTTTGGAGTACACCATGTCCCTCGCCCTTAACGACGCTTTCGATTTTGCCGGTTACCAGAGCCGCTTTGCCTCCAAGGGCCGTATCCGCCTCGAAGGCGCGCTCGACAGCGAAGACGCCCTGCAGGTGCATCACGCGCTGGAGCAGCAAACAGCGTGGGAGTTGCACCTGATGTCGGCCCAAGGTGAGCCCGATGTGATTTCACGCACCGAATTGTCGGAACTGAACGACATGGCCATTCAGGATCGCCTGTCGGCGGCGGCGGAACGCGCCCAGACCGGCCTGTCCTATCTGCACCTCGGTTATGACCTGACGTCGAAAGCGGCCATTGAAAATCTGGACGAAGGCCATCCGCTGCTTGATCTCACCCGCCTGATCTGGTCGGCAGAGTTTGCGGCGTTTTGTGAAAACCTGACGGGCCTCAGCGGGTTGAAACTGCGGTCTTTGATTGCCACCGCCTATCGCCCCGGTGATTTTTTCACCATGCACCAGGATTCCGGCGCAGCGCTCAGTTTTGAATGGAACTTCACCCACGACTGGCGCTCGGACTGGGGTGGTCAGATCCTGTTTCATTCGCCGTCCGGCGATATCGAAGGCGGCATCATGCCCCGCATGAATGACTTAAGCCTCTACAGCGGCGAACAGCCACGCTCCATCAACAGCGTCGCCGCCTTTGCCGGTGCCCCGCGCTTTGCGGTTTCCGGCCGGTTTGAATAGATCAATATTAAACGGCACGCCTTTTGCTTTTGTTCCGACCTCAGCTTTTAGTTGAGCCGAAATAATACAGAAAAAGGCGTACTCAGATGGAACCGCAATCCGCCACGCTTACGATGTGGAGCAAGCTTGTCGACCTTCATGTCTTTCATGATAACTTAAAGCAGGAGCGACTGCGCCGCTTCATGCCCTTTCAGCTTGGGCTGATGGCAGGCTTTGCCCTGTCGGTCATGCAACTGATTGCCCCGACCTACCCGTTCTCGGTGCCGGATGTGGGCTACCGGATCATATGGTTCACCTTTGCACTCGGCTTTTGTTATATGGGCTTCAACTATGCCCGCCGCACGATGGCGATCGATACGCGCAATGCCGAATATGCCCGCACCATCAAGAACCAGCTTCGTCACTTTGAACAGCGCCTGAAACCTCTGTTCGGTGATATCGACTTCATGCCCTATGAAGGCCAATATAAGGTGCTGAACGAACATTCGGTCCATCTGGATTCCAACGGTGATTACCTGATCCCGCGCACCCGCCGCTCAGAGCCCGCCCGTATCGATCACCTGGGCGAGCATGATGAAGACATGGTCGAGACTTTGCCCGCCGAAGACGCCCCGCGTCGTCGCTCATCATCCAGCCGCCGCCGCAAGTCCGGCAAATATTTTCTGGACTTCACCCATGTGGCCCGCCCGGCCGCCTTTCATGAGGCCCGCATCCTTCAGGTCGTGTCGTGGACCTGGGTGGCGTCGCTGATCTGCCTTTTGATGACCTCGGCCTTTGTGTTTAATTTCATTCACTGGCGCGTGTAATCGACAACGACAATAAAAAAGGCGGCGCATACCAGCGCCGCCTTTTTTGTGTCTTGCAAAGACGTATGGATTTATTGCTCGCCCTTCAAAGCTTCGCGGGCCTGAGCGTGATATTCGGCAACCTTAGTGCGAACTTCTGATTCGCTGACCGACAGGTTCGACGCCTTAAGATCACCTAAAACCTTGCGGATCACATCTTCTTCGCCGGGCTGCTCAAAGTCAGCGCGCACGACGGCCTTAGCATAGTCTTCAAGGATTTGGCCTGTCAGGCCCATTTTTTCACCGGCCCAAAGACCCACCATGCGGTTGCGGCGGGCAGCAGCCTTAAATTCCAGTTCCTCACTGTGGGCGAACTGGTTTTCAAAGCCCTTGGAACGATCTTCAAACGTAGTCATCTGGTAAAAACCTCTATAGTGCTTTTAAGCTTTAATGCGGCTTATTCCGGCGTGCAATCGAAACCGTCATTTACATCGTAAAAGTTTTTGATTATTTGCAGCCACTACACGCATCAGATATGATGTACAGGCCTTATCCCAAGGTATCCGAAAGGCAGTTTCAGACGGCAAATCCTGCTCCGCCCCCTGATGTTTTCTATCATCAGGGTTTTGGTGTTTTTGCTGACCACGCCGCCTTTCTTAGTTTGACTGGAGATGGTGATGACCACCAAAAGCCGTAAGAAAATCTACGAAGGCAAGGCCAAGATCCTTTATGAGGGCCCTGAGCCCGGCACACTGGTGCAGTATTTCAAGGACGATGCCACCGCCTTCAACGCCCAGAAAAAGGCGGTTCTGGACGGCAAGGGTGTCATCAATAACCGCATCTCCGAATTTGTGATGACCAAGCTGAACAATATCGGCGTTCAGAACCACTTCATCAAACGCCTCAACCTGCGTGAGCAACTGATCCGCGAAGTCGAGATCATCCCGCTTGAGGTGGTGTGCCGTAATGTGGTCGCAGGCAGCATGGCCAAGCGCTTTGGCCTGCCGGAAGGCCAGCAACTGCCGCGTTCGATCATCGAATTCTACTATAAGAACGACGCCCTCGAAGATCCGATGGTCACCGAAGAGCATGTCACGGCGTTTAACTGGGCCAACACTCAGGAAATCGACGAAATCCTGGCTATGACCCTGCGAGTCAACGATTTCCTGTCAGGCATGTTTGCTGCGGTCGGCATCACCCTGGTCGATTTCAAGATCGAATATGGCCGCCTGTTTGAAGGTGAGTTCTCGCGCGTTATTCTGGCCGACGAAATCAGCCCTGACTCGTGCCGTCTGTGGGACGCCCAGACCGGCGATAAGCTGGACAAGGACCGCTTCCGCCGCGATCTCGGCAATGTCATCGAATCCTATGCCGAAGTCGCCAAACGCCTCGGCATCATGGGCGATATGCCCAAGGTGATCGAAGGTGGAATCACCTCGTAAGAAAGTCCCTCGGCCCCAAAGCGTTGCTCTAACGCTTCGCTTGTTGAGAGCGGCCTCGGTGTACTTTCTTACGTTTCGATATTAAGAAAATTTTCTTGGGGCGGCCCTTCGAAAATTTTCGCTTTGATTATTAGATGAAGTGAAAATTATGAAAGCTAAAGTTCACGTATTCCTGAAACCCGGCGTTCTGGACGTTCAGGGCAAGGCGGTTGAGGGCGCCCTCAATGGTCTGTCGACCGTTCAGGGCTGGGCGAATGTATCCCACGTCCGCGTCGGCAAGGTGCTGGAGTTTGATGTCGCGGCCACCACCGCCGAAGAGGCCAAGGCTCAGGTCAAGGACATGTGCGATAAGCTGCTGGCCAATACCGTCATCGAATCCTATACCATTGAGGTGGCGTAAGATGTCGTTTAAGGCCGCCGTACTCGTATTCCCCGGCTCTAACTGCGACCGCGACTGCAAGGTGGCTGTTGAGCGCTCAACTGGCGGCCATGTCGATATGGTCTGGCATCAGGACACCGCCCTGCCCTCTGGCCTCGATCTGATCGTAGTCCCCGGTGGCTTTTCCTATGGCGATTACCTGCGTTGCGGCGCTATGGCATCTCTATCGCCGGTGATGGCTGAGGTCGTCAAGGCGGCTGAGCGTGGCGTCAATGTTATCGGCATCTGCAACGGTTTCCAGATCCTGTGCGAATCCGGCCTCCTGCCCGGTGCCCTGATGCGCAACAACACCCTGAAATATATCTGCAAGCCGATCGAGCTTAAGGTCGAAAACCACAACACCGCCTTCACCCAGGGCTTTACCCCCGGCAAAAGCGTGTGGATGACGCAAGGCAACGCTGACGGTAATTTCGTGGCCGATGCCGACACACTCAATGCCATTGAGGGCAACGGTCAGGTCGTTTTCCGCTATGTCGAAAACCCCAATGGCTCAGCCAATGACATCGCAGGCCTGATGAATGAACGCGGCAATGTGCTGGGCATGATGCCCCACCCTGACCGCGCATTCGAAGCTGAACTGGGATCAGACGATGGGGCTATCTTATTCCGCAGCCTGATGGAACGGGTGGCTGCGTAACGTTATTTCTCGTTTGGCAACCCGATCATGCCCGTCGCGGCCTGCACCGTGACATCGACAAAACCCTCGTGCGAGAATACGCGATTCACCGTATTTTCAATGCCATGCTGAGTTTGGTAGCTGGAGCCATAGCCCGTCGCCGGATTTAACGCGTAGCCGTGATTTGTTCCGATACGCGTCTCGAGCGTATTGACACTTTTACCCACAAGCTTTGGATTCGATTGCACCAATATATATCGTTCATGAGGCAGAGGACGAAACTGAACCCCCACGATATTGCCGAGAACCGCAAAGCGATCATCAGCAAACTGACGTGTGGTTTTACCGTCCGCATCTAAAAGCCGAACCGACGGAGCAAACGTCCTTATAGCCTCTTGCCTGCCGCCAACGGACACGGTGTGGTTTTCCGCACTCAGGGGCAAGGCATAGACAACATAGCGGCTAACCTCGGTATCCGCAGTCAAGCACGGCCTGACCTCATTGATCAGGGTAGAAACCGTGTAATAGGCCTTCTTTTTCTCAGGCGTTAAGGACACCGCATCCGTGAGCAAGGGGGCCGCCACACAGCCCTCGCCCGACAGGGTCAGAACCGCTACGGATGGCGGCGGAGGCGGCGTGGAGGCGCAAGCCGACACCAAAACAGCCGTCAAAAGGCCAAAAGACCATTTTAAGTTACGCATGGGATGGCCCCTATTTCAGGAGTTGCGCCGTCGCCCGCGCCGATTCAACGAGAGCAATTCTCAGACCCTCGGTGGCCTTGGCCGGATCGGCTTCAATATCCTCGACCTTATCAAAGGCATAGTCGGGATTTCCGGGGACATTAACCGTCAAGGGCACGGGGGCCACCGCATTATATTCGACGCGATTGTCGAGCAGGATTTTTTTAGGGTCTTTGCTGTCGACCATTCTGACCAAAATCACGACGTAGGGCCGCCACTTCGTGCCGCCGACCTGCTGGTAACCGTAGGCTACACCAGCGACATCGAGCACAGCGCTTCCGTCCGGAGCGTTGGCTTGCGGCGTTACGGCCACGAGGCTGCGGCTGGTATCACGCTCTGCCTTGAAGCTTGAGACTTCGTAATTCAGCCCCTTTAAGGACGCTTCAAAAGCTTCGTCGAAAATCGCTTCACCATCAAACTTTTGCGACTCTAAAACTGTGTTGATCTTGCCGTTTTGGTTGTTGGCGATACCGGCTTCAATACCCGCAGCCGCCATCCCCACAACAAGCCCTGCCAAACCAAGGCCGCTGGTGGCAGCGGCCATATTTTGGCCGTTGGTAGCCAGTTTGCGAACGCCGGTTTTGGCCGGTATCGCATCTTCGACCACCTGAATTTTTGATATCCCGGATGTCGCCTGATCGAAAGGCACGGGCCGGTAAGGGCTTGCACAGCCACCCAGCAAGCCAACAACCAGAAGTGATCCCATTAAACGCTTCATAATAGCCCCCAATATTTTGTGACGATCCAATAATAACAAAGACCTACCCCCCGCCACATACCCGGATACAGACCTTTATGGGTTCCTTATTATTGTTAAATGTGGCATCTGGCAACCTCCCCGATTATTTTTCCAAAGCAAAGTTGTTGTGCCCTCCCAAGGTTTCTCTCCGGCTGACATGGTGACATGGTGATAAGAATCCGCTAGAGACCGCCCATGAGCACGACATCTCCTTCCCCCGCCCCCAAAACCATGATGCAATTGGCCGCCGAATTTGGTCTGAAGCCTGATGAATATCAGGTCATTCTCGACCGGCTGGGGCGCGAACCGAACTATGTCGAACTGGGCGTATTTTCGGTCATGTGGTCGGAGCATTGCTCCTATAAATCCTCGCGTCTGCACCTGAAGAAGTTTCCGGTCACCGGTGATCGCGTCATCTGCGGGCCGGGCGAAAACGCCGGCGTCATCGACATTGATGACGGTCAGGCGTGCATATTTAAAATGGAATCGCACAACCACCCGTCCTATATCGAGCCCTATCAGGGGGCGGCGACCGGCGTCGGCGGCATCATGCGCGACGTGTTTACGATGGGCGCGCGCCCGGTCGCCCTGCTCAACGCCCTGCGTTTCGGTGAGCCTGACCATCCCAAAACCAAGCGCATCGTCGAAGGCGTGGTCGCCGGTATCGGCGGCTATGGCAATTGCGTCGGCGTGCCCACGGTTGCCGGTGAGACCAATTTCCATGCGGGCTATAACGGCAATGTGCTGGTCAACGCCATGTGCGTAGGCCTGGCCGATGCCGATAAGATTTTCTATTCCGCTGCGCCTGAACCCGGTCTGCCGGTCGTCTATTTCGGCTCCAAGACCGGCCGCGACGGCATCCACGGCGCCACCATGTCGTCGGCTGAGTTCACTGAGGATTCCGAGGAAAAACGCCCGACCGTTCAGGTTGGCGATCCGTTTGCCGAAAAGCTGCTGATCGAAGCAACACTTGAGCTTATGGCGACTGGTGCTGTGGCCGCCATTCAGGACATGGGGGCCGCGGGCCTTACCTCATCATCGGTCGAAATGGCCGGTAAGGGCGGGCTTGGGATCACGCTCGACCTCGATAAGGTGCCACAGCGCGAAGAAAACATGTCGGCCTATGAGATGATGTTGTCGGAATCGCAGGAGCGCATGCTGGCCATCCTCAAGCCCGGCCGCGAAGCCGATGGCTACCGCGTGTTTGAAAAATGGGGCCTTGATGCCGCCGTCATTGGTGAAACCAATACGTCCGGTCATATTGTGCTGACCCATAAGGGCGAAGTGGTGTGCGACCTGCCGCTGGCCCCGCTCTCGGACGATGCGCCGCTCTATGACCGTCCGTGGGTTGAGCCTACGTGCGAGCCGGAACTTAACCTGGCGGATATCCCCGCCCCGGCCAACCTCAATGACGCCCTGCTGACCATTATTTCCAGCCCTGACATGTCGTCAAAGCGCTGGCTGTGGGAGCAGTATGACCGTCACGTCATGGCCGACACCCTCTCCGATTCTTCGACCGGCCACGATGCCGGTATGGTCCGCGTTCACGGCACGAAAAAGGCGCTGGCGGTCACGTCCGACTGCACCCCGCGCTATGTCAAGGCCAACCCCTATGAAGGCGGCAAGCAGGCCGTGGCCGAAGCGTGGCGCAACCTGACCGCTGTGGGGGCTGATCCGATCGCCATCACCGACAACCTCAACTTCGGCAGCCCCGAAAAGCCTGAGACTATGGGCCAGATCGTGCGCGCCATTGACGGCATGGCCGAGGCCTGCCGCGAGCTGGCCTTCCCGGTCGTATCGGGCAATGTCTCGCTCTACAACGAAACCAATGGCGTTTCCATTCCGCCTACCCCGACCGTCGGCGCGGTCGGCCTGCTGAAAGACTATGATCAACGCGCGGGCTTTAATGGCCTGAAAGCCGGTCAGGTTCTGGTGCTGATCGGGGCAACCGTCGGCGAACTGGGCTCTTCCATTTACTTGCGCGAAGTCCACGGCATCGAAGCCGGTGCCCCGCCCAAGGTCAATCTCAAGGTTGAAAAGCGTAACGGCGACTTCGTGCGTGACCTGATCAAGTCCAAATCCGTCAGCGCTGTGCATGACCTCAGCGACGGTGGCCTTTTGATCGCGACTCTTGAAATGGGACTAGCATCTAAGGTCGGGATCGAGCTTAAGAACCCGAGCGACCTCGACGACCATGTGTTTGCCTTTGCCGAAGATCAGGCCCGCTATCTGGTTGGCGTGGAAGACGCATCCGCTCATACCTTGCTGGCGCAGGCCGCCGAAGCGGGCGTACCGGCGCAGGTGGTGGGTCTCGCGACCGGCTCAGACCTGTGCTTCAAGGGCCTGTGCCTAAGCCTGTCGTCGCTTAAAGCCGCCAATGAAGCGTGGCTGCCGGCCTATATGGGCGCGGCCACTTAAGCGCAAAAGCTGAACCAAACCCAATACACAACCCTTGATTTTAAATCAGGTTGCGGATGGTTGAAATATTGGCCCCTGCCCCCATTTTCGCCGTAAGCTTAACCAGCTTGTTAACCTTCGGGTCATAACCGCAAGGCTAAGATTTTCATGTTCATTGCCTTTGAGTCCCATCATGCCCATTGCCCAGAGCGACCTTGAAACCCTTTTGAAAGACGCGTTCCCGCACGCGCAGATCGAGGTTGTCGATCTGGCGGGTGATGGCGATCACTATAAGGCGATTATTGCCGACGCGTCGTTTGCGGGCCTCTCAAAGGTCAAGCAGCACCAAAGCGTCTATGCCGCACTAAAGGGTCGCGTCGGGGGGGAAATTCACGCCCTGGCGCTAGAGACCCGCGCCCCCTGACGGAGCGCGCGCGATGCGATACCGCCCCTTTGGACGTTCCGGCATGGCGCTATCAACCGTAGGCCTGCGCCTGAGTTGGGACACGTTCAATAAAAACCGCAATACCGCCTCAGCTCTGATGACGGCGGCGCTCGAAAACGGCATCAATACCTTCCATTTCGACACCACCGATCTTGAGTTGCTCAAACTGGCGGCTGAGGTATTTTCCGTCGTCGATCGTAAGCTGTTGTTTATCGGCTGCACCGCGCACGGCCGCACGATTGACGGCCCGGCCACCAGCTATGAACTGACACCTCTCAGATCTCGCCTGAAAGGAGCCATCAAGGAGTCCGGCCTGATGTGGCTCGACATGCTGGCCTTTGAGCGGCCCATCAACTACGTCCTGCCCGAAGACAGCCGCGCCTTTTTGAGGAGCCTCAAAGAAGCCCGTATGCTGCGTTACACCTGCGCCACTGTCGATGTCGCCGACATGGACGAAGTGATCATGAGCGGAGATTTCAACGTCATTGATACCCGCTTTGACCTCGACACTTCATGGGATAAACGCAACCTGATGGATAAGGCGGTGGCCAGCGATATGTGCGTTTTGGCCCGCGACTACTACCCCGATGCCTATAAAAAAGCCTCCGATCTCATGCCGGCGGATGGCAAGAAATCGTGGTTCTTTAAGAAGCCTGAAAACCCGCTGACCGGCGCCGGCACCTATGCCTTTTTGCACCAGACCCCGGACTGGACGGCGGAGGAACTCTGCTTATCTTATGCTCTGCACCAGACGGCTATTTCCTGCGTGCTGATCGAGCCAAAGTCGGTGGACCAACTGGAACTGCTGGCCCAGGTGCCCGAACGCCACATGCCCTCCTCCGTCCCGGCCCAGATCGAAATGGCCCGCTTTACCGAGCATGGCCCGAAAAACCGCGTAAAGGCTTAGATACTTATCTTAGTCCCTCGCCGGGCGGTGGCTATGCCACCTTGGCCACCGCCTCAATGGCGGCTTGAGCGGAATGATTTCCACAAAAATCATTCCGCTCTGGATTTCCATCCGCCACACGCCTATATCGAAGTCATACATTTATGCGGAGCCTGATACCGTGAGCACAGACATCAACACCGAAGCCCACCAGTTTATTGAGACGACGATCAAGAACAATCCTGTCGTCCTGTTCATGAAGGGCACACCCGATGCGCCGCGCTGCGGGTTCTCGTCACTGGTCGTGCAGGTGCTCGACCATCTGGGCGTAGAGTTTGCCGGCGTTGACGTGCTTCAGGACGAAGACCTGCGCGAAGGCATTAAGGCCTATACCGACTGGCCGACCATCCCTCAACTTTATGTCGCCGAAGAGTTCGTGGGCGGTGCTGACATCGTGCGCGAAATGTTTCAGTCGGGCGAACTGAAACAACTGCTGACCGACAAAGGTATTGTCGCGGCTTAATCTCGCCACTTATTCTTGGAAAAGGCCTGAGTAAACTCAGGTCTTTTTTTGTGTCTCGTGCGTAGGGATCTGTACGCGCAGCCCCACCCCCAGCATCTGGACGATATCAGACGACAGGAAATCGGCACCATAGCCATTCAGGTGCAGATTATCATAATAAAGCGGCTTCCCGCCTTTTTCCGACGCACAGCCGGAGGCCGTGACTGAACAGAGCCTTTGCGCCGGATCGTAATACATGACCCCCGCCTTGGCGCTTTGGCGATCCAGCAGATTACGCGCCACCCGCGTGCGCTTAAGATGATCCTCAAGCGACAGGTTGGGCAGATCATGATTACGGCGCGCACTCTTGATCGATGAGAACATGTAACGCGGCACATGGTGGCTCATCTGCGGGATGGGATAGACCACGATGATCTTCTTACCGGCCTTAAGATAGGCATCAAACTCACGGTCCATAACCGCGGCAATGGCCGCTTCCCGTTCCGGTTCCCGACGGCCGCGTACCAGTTCCGGCCGCTCCGCCGAGGTGTAGCATTGGCGGGCCTGCGGGCAGCTAAAATAGTCGGCCCAGTTCGAGACGACGATGACGGTATCGATGTTTTTCGAGTCCAGAATATACTGATGGGCCTTGGTGTGAAACTGGGCACACGGCTCAGGGTCTTCGCGACGGATAAGCCCCGCAAACGGCGGGCAACCGGTCCAGGTAAACTGCTGCATACCGATCGGTTGCCCGGTCAGGTGTTCGGCCAGTTTCCATGACACCTCGGTCGACATGCTGTCGCCGACCACCGCCACCGTGCGGCCCGACGTGTCGCCAAACCGACAGTAGCTGTCGAACGAGGTCGGTATCTGGTTCAGGCAATCCTTGCCATAGGGGCTGGTATATTCGTTGCCCGCCGAGATCATGCGCTCTTCGGCCGTCAGGCGCTGAGGCAGTCCACCGGTGATATGCAGGGTCAGGCCCACCGCCACCAGCCCCACTGCACAGGCCGCGGCACCGGCAAATAGCTGATATTTTGGCAGTTTGAGCCCCTTACGAAAGGGTTGCTCGATATAGCGCCAGGTCAGGTAAGCCAGCCCCAGCGAAAACACTATCAGCAGAATATACCCACCCGGCGATACGCCGTCCGGCGACAGCAGACGCGCAAACACAAATACCGGCTGATGCCACAAATAGGCGCTGTAACTGATCAGGCCGATACCGACCAGATAAGGCTGGGTCAAAACCCAGTATGCCCATGTGCCTTGCCGCGCACATCCAATGATCAGCATGGCCCCGCTGACCGGAATGAGCGTCATCAGGCCAGGCCAGGGAATAAAGTGTTCAATCACCAGAACCGGCGCAATGATCATGATCAGCCCTGCCATAGACAGTATCTGATGAACTTCCGCCCGGCTCAGCAGGCCGAGCAGGCGCTCCATGACCGGCGGGTGGACGGTTTCATGTCGGTCATTGTGGAGCCAAATCGCCAGAAGCGCGCCCGCCAGTAATTCCCACGCCCGGCTTGTCAGCAGGTAAAAGGTAGCGTTAGGATCATGGCGCCAATTGTATTCCGCCCAGATCAGGCTGATGAGCGCAATCCCGCCGAAGATCGCCATCAAATAGCGGCGGGCGTACGTCCATACCGCAAACAACAACAGCGGAAACAGGACATAAAACTGCTCTTCGACCGCCAGAGACCAGGTATGGAGGAAGGGTTTGTATTCCGAGGCGCCTTCGAAATAACCGCTTTCGCCCAGAAAAAACACGTTCGACAGAAACAGGTTGACCGCAACCAGACTCTGGCCGAAATCGCGAAACTCTTCGGGCAGCATGGTGAACCATGCAAACGGGATCGATACCGCCATGACAAGGATCAGCGCCGGCGCGATGCGTCGCACCCGCCGCTCATAAAACCTGAGCAACGAGAACCGGCCTTGCCCGATTTCATCAGCCAGTATGCGCGTGATCAGGTATCCGCTGATGACGAAAAACACGTCAACACCGACGAAACCACCTGAAAACATTGAAAAACCGGCATGACTTAGCATGACCGGCAACAGTGCCAGTGCGCGCAGCCCGTCTATTTCGGGCCTGTACTTGTCTTGTACGTACCTCAAAGCCTGCCTCACGAACTGCTGCAGCGACGCACATGCGCCACCCGGGTTTTCTGCCCGTGCATTAGTCAAAAGCCAGTGCTGTTCGTTTCCCCGATACCGTTCAAAATGCGAACGGCCCCTCAAAAAGCGCGCGGATTAAAAGTTTCTGCCTTGCGCGCCCGGCTGGCCCTTTGGGCCCGCCATAAGCGTTATGCTACCGTACAAATACGCAACGCCACATTAACCATAAAATCGCAGAGCCTTATGGATACACGACTTTATCGCCTGTGGATAGAAAAAAGTCATATCGACTACGTTTTTGCATGACTATAACCATACCGGCACAATTGACATTATTGAGATCAATCTTCATCGTTGACCGATGGGAAAGGGATGTTGCGATCAACATCCGATTGGGGGATTAAATGAGATTATTACAACGGATGGCCATATCCGTGGTCATGACTTTGGTTACGCTGCTGGTGGCAGTCCCCACTCAGGCCGCCGGTTGGCTACGCGTCGAAAGCCCTAATTTCATAGTCTACAGTGATGTCACAGAGGCTCAGACACGCGAATATATTCAAAAACTGGAGTCGTTTCAGTACATAAGCGATCTGTTTTACATTGATCTGGGTGACGCGCCCCTGCCCCAGCAAGACAAAACCGTCTTCTATCTGATGCGGTATGTGAATGATTACCGTATCGTGCGGCCCGACACGAAACCGAACAGCTTCAATCCATATTATGTCTGCGAAGAAGGCGATCAGTTCTTCTCCACCAAAGAAGTCAACACCAATAATGAAAGCGCCATGGGCGGCGAACTGATTCAGGGGCTCGACCTCGACCTTGGCTACATGCTGTTTTCACTTAACCGGACACGGTTGCTTCAGCATTTTTCTTACCGGCCGCCCGCCTGGCTGGCCAACGGGCTCAACTGGTACATGATGACAACCATCATTGATGAGAACCGGGTGATTATAGGCAGGCCTGAACCGCGCATTGCCTATGCCTATACTTACGGCGAGCGTGAAACCGACATTACAGGCGGTGGTTATCTTTCGGACTTTGCTGATATCATTGCCGAAAAACCAGTAGCTGAGAGAAAGGAAAAGGCGCTCACCTTACAAAACTGGGTCATTACCCACTATATGATGAGCGATAAGGATCGCCGCGCAAAACTCAAAGCCTTTCTGGACGTCTACGCGACAAAAAGCAAACCGCCGCTGGAGGCTTTCATCAGCACCACCGGTATAACCCCCGAAACGTTTTCAACCGTTCTGAAAGACTATAAAACGAAAGGCATTCCAGCCACAGCCTATACCCTGCCCTCACTGGAGCAGACCAAGGTCGCGATTACGGTCACGAAACTGCCCGATTATAAGGAACCGCTACCGCTGCTGAATGCGGCGACCCTGACCTGCCCGGATGCAGAATATGGGGCAAAACTCCTCAAACGTATCCGTAAGCAGGCGCCGTTGAGTCCGAACGACGATCTGACACAAATGGCCCACGCAAGGGCAGAGATCCTGTTTGGCGCCCCCTCTGTGGCGCTGCCCATACTCACCGCCCGTTTAGCCGCTGACCCTAAAAATTTCGAGGCTCAGTACTGGCTCGGGCGGCTCTACCTGCAACTGGCCCAAAACGGCCCGCAGCCGGATAAGGCTAAAGCCTACGTCAATGCCCGGCGCGAATTGGGCAAGGCCTACCAGTTGAATGATAACTCGGCTCTGGTACTTTATAACTATGCTCAAGCCAATGAGAACAAGCCGGGCTTCCCGGATGATAATGCCCTGAATGCCGCCAAAATGGCCTATGAGCTTACGCATGGCCGGTACAACACATATTATATCCGGCTTTTGATCCTTCGCGGCGATTATACAGCCGCCTCAGCACTGATCGCGGACCTCATACCCCGGATAAAAGATCCTGAATGTCTCAAACTTCTGACGAGCCTTCGGGACTCTATAACCGCCAAACAACCTGTTGAGACCGTGATAAAACAGGTCGATGCCTATGAAGTTTGGGAAGACACCCACAAAGAAAGCTAAATAAAAAAGGCTCCGGAAACTCCGGAGCCTTTTTAATTCTATCCCGAAGGAAAACCTTACGACGAATAATATTCGACGACCAGGTTCGGCTCCATCTTGACCGGATAAGGGACTTCCGACAGTTCCGGCATGCGGATGTAGGTAGCCTTCATACCCTTGGCGTCCAGTTCGATGTAGTCCGGCACATCGCGCTCAGGCGATTGCAGGGCTTCGAGAACCAGAGCCATGTTGCGCGAACGCTCACGCACCTCAACGACGTCGCCGACCTTGACGCGGTAAGAGGCGATGTTCACCTTCTTGCCGTTGACCAGGACGTGGCCGTGGTTGACGAACTGACGCGCCGCCCAAACGGTCGGCACGAACTTGGCGCGATACACCACGGCGTCCAGACGCGACTCGAGGAGTGCGATCAGGTTTTCCGAGGTGTTGCCCTTGCGGCGATCGGCCTCTTCGTAGGTCTTGGAGAATTGCTTTTCGGTGATGTTACCGTAGTAACCCTTCAACTTTTGCTTGGCGCGAAGCTGGGTCCCGAAATCGGAGATCTTTTGCTTGCGACGCTGACCGTGCTGGCCGGGGCCATAGGAGCGCTTGTTGACGGGAGACTTAGGACGGCCCCACAGGTTTTCACCCATGACGCGGTCGAGTTTGTACTTAGCGGCATGGCGCTTAGACATATCTTAGACCTTATCAAACCCTGACCGGCCTGAAACCCTTATGTTTCAGACGATTGCAACGGCGGCGCAGGATCAATCCGTACTAAACTCGGGCAGTATCCGAATTTGAAGCGGCGCTTATGACCGTTAAACCCTTAAGAGTCAAGGCGCAGATGTCATCAAAACATCATAGCGGCAGCCATTATGGTTAACCTTTGCGCAAGGGATTCACCACAGACTTACACACAGCTTTATCACAACCCGGATGCTTTGTATGTTTTCTCGCTCCCTGTCCGCCAAAATCGCCGGCGCTGGCGCGCTGACCGTCGCGGTCGTCTTTGGCCTTGGCACCCTGTTCATCTCCCAACAGACGAACACCACCCTGTCCAGCCAGAACCAGAACCTGCAAACCCAGGCCGCCGAAAATCAGGCCGCCAGAGTGCAGAACCGGCTGGATCTGGCGGCGCGCACCGCTCAGGAAACCGTCACGGCCCTGTCTGCCATCCGCCAGCAGGGGGTGACAGACAGGGCGGTCTATGACGGCGTGCTCAAGGCAGGCCTTGAGACCAATCCGGATCTATTGGGCGTGTGGTCAGGATGGGAGCCCAATGCACTCGATGGCAAGGACGCCGAATTTGCCAATACACCAACCAATGACGCCACCGGCCGTTTTGTGCCTTACTGGAACCGCGGGTCGGGTCAGGCCATCCGTGAACCATTGGTCGATTATGATAAACCCGGCGCCGGCGACTATTATCTGCTGCCCAAGCAACAGGATCGCATGATCGCCATCGAGCCCTATAGCTATACGGTTGGCGGCAAGAACATGTTGATCATGACGTTTAGCGCCCCCATCAAGGTCGATGGTCAGTTCTATGGCACCGGAGGGGTCGATATCGCCCTTGATACCCTCAATAAGGAAATCGCCGCCGTAAAGCCGTTTGGCACCGGCTTTGTCACCCTGGTCAGCCATTCCGGCATCGCCGTCAGTTATCCGGACGAGGCCAAGACCGGCAAGCTGATGAAGGATGTCGATCCTGCGGCGGCCCGCGCCGCTGCGGACGCCATCGCTGGCAATAAGGCTGCCACCATTGATGCCGCCGGCACAGGCGGCGACTGGCGCTATCTGGCCCTGCCGGTATCGGCTGGCGGCACGAAAGATCGCTGGGCTGTGGTTGTGGCCGTACCGGTCGCGACGCTCAATGCCGAAGCCAATAAAAACAACACCACCATGCTGACCCTGTCGGCCCTCAGCATTGTGATTGCCGCCCTGATC
The DNA here is from genome assembly GCF_028550435.1 of Asticcacaulis machinosus. Classification (GTDB taxonomy): domain Bacteria; phylum Pseudomonadota; class Alphaproteobacteria; order Caulobacterales; family Caulobacteraceae; genus Asticcacaulis; species Asticcacaulis machinosus. The sequence continues at coordinate 793,559 of NZ_JAQQKV010000001.1, forward strand.
CTGTTCTTTGTGCTGAGCCGTCTGGTCGGTTCACCGCTCAAAGGCCTCGGCAAAACCTTTGATCGCATGGCATCCGGTGACCACAATGCCGAAGTTCCCGAAGCCAAACGCATCGATGAAATCGGCCTGATCGGTAAGGCGGTCATGGGTTTCCGCGAAAGCCTGCGCCTGAAAGCGCGTGCCGATGCCGACGAAGACACCCGCCGTCAGGCTCAGGCTTCAGAGGAGCGCAAAGTCGTCATGGCCCGTCTGGCTCAGGAGTTTGAGGCGGCGGTCGGCGGGATCGTCGAGACGGTCTCTCAGGCGTCACGCGACATGAAAAACTCGGCCGAAGCGCTTAACATGATCGCCGCCAATGCGTCGGGCCAGACCATCACTATCGCCTCGGCCACCGAAGAAGCAGCCTCCAATGTGCGCACGGTCGCCGCCGCGTCTGAGGAACTGACCGCCTCGATCAACGAGATCACCTCGAAAGCACAACAGTCCGGCGCCATTGCCCGCAAGGCGGTCGAGGAAGCCAACAAATCCGACGCCCGTATTCAGGAACTGGAATCCGCCGCCTCAAAGGTCGGTGAAGTCATCAACTTCATTCAGGCCATCGCCCAGCAGACCAATCTGCTGGCGCTCAACGCCACGATCGAAGCAGCCCGCGCCGGTGATGCCGGCAAAGGTTTTGCCGTCGTCGCCACCGAGGTCAAATCTCTGGCCAGCCAGACTGCCAAGGCCACGGACGATATTTCCGAGCAGATCGACGCCATCCAGAACGCCACCCGCGGCACGGTTGAGGCCATCCACGCTATCCGCGACGTCATTCACGACATGAGCGATATCGCGCTCGCTATCTCGGCGGCGATGGAGCAGCAGGGGGCGGCCACTGACGACATCGCCCGCAACGTCCACGAAGCGTCCAAAGGCACGGATGAGGTCGCCAGCCACATCCATTCCATCTCGGTCGCCACTCAGGAAACCGGAGATGCTTCCTCGCAGGTACTGGAGACCGCGGATAATCTGGTCACCCAGTCGGACTCACTGCGCCAACAAGTGCAGCAGTTCGTGGCGCAGGTTCGCCACGGCTGATGTGAGCTTACAGCCCTACTCACGGTGTTTGTTATTTGCCAACGCCCTGTCTTTTCTGGAAAAGACAGGGCGTTGACATATTCAAAGGAACCCTAAGTATGCTTGAACGGCTGATTGAGCGCCTGATCTTATCCAGCCGTTGGATACTGGTGATCTTCATATTAGGGCTGTCGGCCTCGCTGCTGATTTACGCGGTGTCGTTCTGCCTGAAGTTCTACAAGGTCGCGCTCCACGTTTTCGACTATTCCGAAAACCAGATGATACTGGCCATGCTGGGCCTGATCGATGCGGCGCTGGTGGCGTCACTGATCGTTATGGTCATGATCTCAAGCTATGAGAATTTTGTCTCACGGTTCGGCGATGATCATGACGATAAAGAACAGGTCAGCTTTCTGGGTAAGCTTGATTCCGGATCGCTCAAAATCAAGGTCGCCTCTTCAATCGTTGCCATTTCGTCGATCCATATGCTGCAGATATTCCTCAACATCGACACCATCGCTAATGACAAGGTGATGTGGATCGTGATCCTGCATATGGCGTTTGTCGTGTCGGCGCTGTTGCTGGGCTTTCTGGAACGGATCATGGACAAGAAAAAAGACCTGCCGAAAACCTGATAAAAAAAGCCCGCTGGTTTCTTTGACGCGCATTTACTTCCGAAAACCGCTTACACTTTTGACTACGTCGAACTGCGTTTCAGAATGCGCTTTTGCCAGCTGGCATTTTCCTTATCGGTTTTCCGGATGGAACAGCACCTTATCGATGCGCCGTTCGTCCATATCCATGATTTCGACATCATAGGGCCCGACCCGGACGATTTCGCCCTCTTTCGGGAAGCGGCCCAGTTCATTGAGAATGAGCCCGGCCACCGTGTGAAAGCCCGCACCGGATTCAAAGTTTTCACCAATGGCGTCGCCCAGTTCCATCAGATCAGCGCGGCCATCGACCAGAAACGAGCCGTCCTCGCGGCGCACGATCATCAACCGGCCATCGTCATGGGCCTCGTCAAAATCACCGGCGATCATTTCCAGCAAATCGGTTGGGGTCAGAACCCCTTCGATGGTGCCAAACTCATTGACCACAAGGGCAATATGCACCTTTGACGACTTAAACAGTTCCAGAGCGTGCAGCAGCGATGTCGTATCCGGGATAAAGATCGGATCATGGACCAGCGCTTCGAGATCAAATTTTTCCCCACGCATAAAGGCATCGGCAATGTCGCGTTTATGAGCGACACCAACCGGATTTTCAAAGTCCTGCCCGCGTACCACCACAAAGCGTGAATAGGGACAGGCGCGGATATCATCGATCACCACCGCTTCGGGGTCATCCAGCGACACCCAGTAAACTTCGGGGCGCGGTGTCATGGCCACCCGCACCACCCGGTCGCCCAGGCGCATCACTTCGGTCATCATCTGCTGCTCGGCAGGTTCAATCAGCCCCGCCCCCATGCCTTCGGCCAGAGCGGTTTCGACCTCTTCCTGAGTGATGGTCTCGCCCTTTTCGTCCTTGATGCCCAGCCCCCGCAGCACCAGCATGGTCGATCCGGTCAAAAGCGACACGAACGGCCCCATTGCTGCGGCCAGAAATGACAAAGGCCGCGCCACGACACCGGCGATCGTTTCAGGGAAAATGAGGGCAATGCGCTTGGGCACCAGTTCGCCGACGATCAGCGACAGATAGGTCAGCATAACGACCACAACACCGGTGGCTATGGCTTCGGAATAGGGCGCCAAGGTTGGGACACTGGTTTCCAGCAGCTTATCCAGTTCGCTGGCGATCGTCGCCTGTCCATAGGCGCCGGCCAGAATACCGATCAGGGTGATGCCGACCTGAACGGCCGACAGGAAACGGGTGGGATCTTCGGACAGTTTGAGGGCGGCCTTGGCCCCCTTATCACCCCGGTCGGCACGGCTTTGGAGTTTGGCACGGCGGGACGACACCACGGCCAGTTCGGACATGGCAAATATGCCGTTCAGCACTACCAGCAGCAGCACAACAGCACAGGCAAAAAGTAACATTGAAAGTGGATTCCAGACGAAGCCTCATTCGGCTCCGTCTGTTATGGTAGTCATTAAGCTTAGCAGATGCAATAAATTACCCTGAAATTTTCAGGGGACGGCGGCTAACAGTTTCGTTATTTCAGATTCTCGATTTCAACCGTGCGGCATGGAACGCCAGATGATCATCGATGAAGCTTGTGATAAAATAATAGCTGTGGTCATAGCCCACGTGGCGGCGCACGGTGATCTTCTGACCCACACTGGCCGCCGCCGCTTCCACCAGATGCGGCTTAAGCTGACTTTCCAGAAACTGATCGCCAAGCCCCTGATCAATAAGGATATCGTCGAAGGGAGCCGCCTTCCCCTGGGCCATCAGCGCGGCGGCATCGTGACGCTGCCACGCGGATTGGTCATCGCCCAGATAGGCGCTCAATGCCTTTTGCCCCCACGGGCAGTTGAGGGGCGAAGCGATCGGCGCAAAGGCCGACACCGACTTGAAATGATGCGGGTGATTCATGGCTAGCGTCAGCGCGCCATGTCCGCCCATAGAATGGCCACTGATGCCCACACGCGTCATATCCGCCGGAAAATGCTCAGAAATTAAAGCCAGTACATCCTTGGTGACATAGGATTCCATCTGAAAATGCGGGCCCCACGGCGCCTCGGTGGCATCGACATAAAAGCCCGCGCCCTGCCCCAGATCGTAGCCGTCATCATTCGCGACCCCATCTCCGCGCGGGGAGGTATCGGGGGCGACAATAATCATCCCAAGTTCAGCCGCCTTTTTATAGGCTCCGGCCTTTTCGGTGAAATTATTGGCCGTGCAGGTCAGGCCCGACAGCCACACCAGCACCGGATGCGGCCCCTCACCTTTGGGAGTAAACACACTCAAGGCCATAGATGTGCCGGTCGCCGCCGAATCATGACGCACAAATTTCAGATCGCCGCCAAACAGGCGGTGATGGGCCGTGACTTCCATTCTAACTATCTTTCACAGGCCGGCGCATATCAACCGAAGGCAAGGGAACCCCGCCCAGGTCGATATCCATAGCGCCCGCCCGCTCAAAGCCCAGCTTGGCGTAAAATGCCTCGGCATTCAGGCCCGACAGGCAGCGGATTTCGCGCACTCCGGCATTGTTGATGAGGCTACGGCAATGCCGGAACAGCTTGCGCCCCAGACCAAAACCCGAAAAATCAGGGTGAACGGCGAAATGGCGAATATGAGCGACGCCTTCAATGACTTCACCCGTGATCGGATCATCCAGCGTCCAGCCGCCCGACGCCACCACCTGCCCGTCCATGTCGGCCAGCACGTAAAACGTCCCGCTGGTCAAAAGCTTGGGGTTGATTTTCGAGATGGTCGGCAAGACCGCATCGACCAGATCCGTACCGTATGACCGCCGCAGACCTTCGGCAAAGGCAGTCTCCAGCATGTCCTCGATCTCTTCGCGGTCTTCGGGCCGAGCGACACTGATCTCCAGCGACTGGGCGTATTCCTTATCGGCCCCGGCCTCAAAGCCGTAGAGGATATGTTCCTCCCACGGCCATTGGCCTTTCCAGCCCTTTTCAAGACAGGCAGAATGGGCCCAGAAATCCTGCGCCAGCGGGGCAAACTTATCGGCCCGCCAGTGCGGCATCCAGGTCGCGGTCAGCATGACGGCTGAGCTTTCATCCTCAATCGCCACTCCGCAAAACACGCAGTGAAATTCGTGGGCATCCACAATATCGTCGTCGTCGTCGGTCATGTTCGTGTGTCGATTCCCTTAACTGCTTAAAAGACTACGACAGAACGGATGCTTTCGCCACGGTGCATCAAATCAAAGGCATCATTGATTTTCTCTAAAGGCAGGATGTGGGTGATCATCGGATCGATCTCGATCTTGCCATCCATGTACCAGTCAACAATCTTCGGCACGTCTGTGCGCCCGCGCGCCCCGCCAAAGGCCGAGCCTTTCCAGACACGCCCCGTCACCAACTGGAACGGACGGGTCTTGATCTCAGCGCCGGATGGGGCAACCCCGATAATGATGCTCTCGCCCCAGCCGCGGTGGCACGCTTCCAGCGCCTGACGCATGACATCGACATTACCGGTGCAGTCAAAGGTATAGTCCGCCCCGCCGCCGGTCAGTTCGACCAGATGAGCCACGATATCGCCGTCAATTTTCTTAGGGTTGACGAAGTGGGTCATGCCAAAGCGCCGACCCCATTCGGCCTTGTCGTCATTGATATCGACGCCGACGATCTTATCAGCCCCAACCATCTTCAGGCCCTGAATGACATTAAGCCCGATCCCGCCCAGACCAAACACCACCGCATTGGCGCCCGGCTCAACCTGAGCCGTGTTGGTCACCGCCCCAACCCCGGTCGTGACCCCGCAGCCGATATAACAGACCTTATCAAACGGCGCGTCAGGACGAATCTTGGCCAGAGCGATTTCCGGCATGACGGTGTGATTGGCGAAGGTCGAGCAGCCCATATAGTGGTGGATGGCCTGACCTTTGTAGGAAAACCGCGACGTACCGTCCGGCATCAGGCCCTTACCCTGAGTTGCACGAATCGCCGTGCACAGATTCGTCTTGCGCGACAGGCACGACTTACATTGGCGGCATTCCGGCGTGTAAAGCGGGATAACATGGTCACCCGGCTTTAAGGAAACGACGCCCGGCCCGACCTCCACCACCACGCCGGCACCTTCGTGACCGAGGATCGAGGGGAACAGTCCTTCCGAATCCAGACCATCCAGAGTGTAGGCATCTGTATGACAAATGCCGGTCGCCTTGATCTCGACCAGAACCTCACCGAATTTGGGCCCTTCGAGATCAACCTCCACGATTTCCAAGGGCTTTTTGGCTTCAAAGGCAACGGCGGCACGGGTCTTCATGTGGTATCCTTTTAGGGGCATAAACTAATGGACATGGTAACATGTCACATGCCCGATGCCAGCGTTTATATTTGAAATTATTTTCCAATGAAATCAAAATATTGACCTACCCACACAACTGAACGTGATGGTCAAAAATCAGCTTTTGTTAACGATAATTGACTATGTTCGGAGGTCTCAGAGTTTCGCTTAACCGGAATACACCCATGACTATAAAGTCCAGAATTCTCGCCCTGGTTGCTGCGTTCGCGCTGATGGCCAGCGCTATCACCGGCCTTGGCCTGATCACCATCGGTGACTATGATAAAATGATCGATGACTACGGCAGCGCCTATGAAAACGCCTATAATGGTGAACGTCTGAACCGCATCGTGACCGCCGTTGTGATGGAATCACGCGGCGTCTATATGGCCAGCGACATTGATGGCGCCAAGAAATTCGCCGATGGCATCGACAAAAACCTTGATGAAATGATGGGTATGCTGACGACGTGGAAAGCCTCCCTTGGCGCCAATGAACTGCCGGAATTCGCCAAGGTTGAAGCCCGCGCGCAGGAATTCAATACCTTCCGCCGCGAAGTCGCCCGCCTCGGCCGTGACGTGTCACCGCAGGATGCCAATGTCATGGGCAATAACGACGCCAACCGTGAAAACCGCAAGGCATTCCAGCAAGAGATTGACGCGATGGTCAAGACCATCCGCGCTGATCTTGATCACTCCGAAACCGCGATCAACAAATATAACGACACCCGCGCCATGCTGTTTCTGCTGATGGCGGCATCGGGCATCATTGCTCTGGTCTGCGCCTCTTTGTGGGTGGCCATTAATTCGATATCCCGCCCGCTGCAAAACGTCACCGGCAGCGTCACCAAAATCTCTGACGGTGCTTACGACACGGTTATCCCCGAAGCCAAGGGCAAGGACGAAATTTCCAGCCTGTGGCGCTCCATACGCGTCCTGCGTGACCGCGCCGCCGAAGCCGAGGCGCTCAAGGGCGAACAACAACTGGCCGAAAAACGCGCCTACACTGAGCTGATGCAGGAACGTAACCGGATCGCCTCCGAGTTTGAAAAGCATATGGGAGACCTGGCGACCCGCTTTATCAACTCGTCGCGCACTGTGGCCGATGCCGCCCGCGGCCTGTCGGAAACGGCAGACGATACCAACCACCGTGCGGCGTCTGTGTCCTCGGCCGCGATCGAAGCCGCCAACAACGTCCAGAACGTCGCTGCCGCTACCGAAGAATTGTCGGCCAGTGTTGGTGAAATCAACCAGCAGGTCATCCGCACCTCTGAGGTTACCCGTCTGGCCGTCGATGAGGCCCAGAAGACCGAGCAGGCCATCCAGACCCTTCAGGTCGCCGCCAATGAAATCGGTGAGGTTATCAACCTGATCCAGGCCATCGCCGCCCAGACCAACCTTCTGGCGCTCAACGCCACCATCGAGTCGGCCCGCGCCGGCGAGGCTGGCAAAGGCTTTGCGGTTGTGGCCTCCGAGGTCAAGCAACTGGCCCAGCAAACCGCCAAGGCGACCGACGATATCCGCACCAAGATCTCGGAAATCCAGTCGGCAACCACCATCACCGTGGGCTCGATCGACGCCATTGTCCGCACCATTGAAACGATCGGTCAGTTGACCTCATCGATCGCCGCCTCGGTTGAACAGCAAGGGGCCGCGACCAATGAAATCGCCAATAACACCAACCTGGCGGCTTCTGGCACCCGCGACGTGACCGGCCACATCACCGGCGTCGGCCGCGCGGCCCAATCGACCGGCGAAGCGGCACAGTCGCTGCTCAGCCTGTCGTCCGATCTCGAAGGCCGCTCAGAAGACCTTCAGGCCGAAGTGGTCAGCTTCGTGACCCGCCTGCGTGCCGCATAAACCTCTAAACACCTCAATAAAAAGCCGCCAGTGTCACACCGGCGGCTTTTTTCATGCCTGATCCAAAGTTCAAGCCGTTTGGGCTGCCGGCATAAACTGCTCAAAGGCAGCAATGGCATCAGCCGCATACATCAGCGACGGGCCGCCGCCCATATAGATGGCCATGCCGAGCGCTTCCTCAACCTCGGCCTTGCTTGCGCCCAGCCGAACCAGTGCTTCGCTGTGAAAGCCTATGCAGCCGTCGCAACGCGTCGATACGCCAATGGCCAGCGCAATCAACTCCTTGGTTTTCTTATCCAGCGCACCGTCTTTGGTCGCCGCCTGCGCCAGAGCAGAAAAGCCCGCCATTGTCTCAGGAATATCGCGACGCAGGGTCTTCATATTCGCTGAAATACGACGCGTGATGTCGGGATAGGATTTTGTCATGTGTTTTAGACCTCAATAAAATTTCGCCATCATTGGCTCTTGAATAAATTAGATAATGCTAATATATTTGCAAGGCCACAAGGACAAATAATTTTATGCCCACACCCGACACCCCCGCCGACGTTCTGGAACGCAATGCCGCTGAAGCCGAGGCCATGCTCAAACTTTTGGCCAACCGGCATCGCCTGCTCATCCTGTGCCAGCTTATTGATCAGAGGAAATCTGTCGGAGAAATAAATGAAAATATTAAACTTTCTCAGTCAGCACTCTCTCAGCACCTGGCCAAGATGCGCGCACAAGGTCTGATAGAGGCCGAAAAACAGGGGCAGATGGTCTATTACCGCCTGGCTAACCCCAAGGTCACCGCCCTGTTGTCCACCCTTTATCTGATTTATTGCCAAGCCTGATATAAATTAGATATTACTAATAAATTGAGTGAAACATGTCTGTAAAATCTGTTGACGCCCTAACGCTAAAACAATGGCTCAACCATAATGAAGCCATTCTGATTGATGTACGCGAACCTTCTGAATATGCCGCCGAACACATTGCCGGAGCCCACCTGATTCCGCTCGGCGCTCTGGGCACCACGCCCCTGCCCGATATGAATGGTCGCATCCTTGCGGTTCACTGCCTTAAGGGCGGGCGCGGTCAGTCGGCTTGCCAGACCTTAAGCCAGCTTTATCCTGATCTGGAGATACATAATCTGGACGGCGGTATCGGCGCGTGGTCGGCGGCGGGCTTTGCCACCGAAAAGCTAAGCCCCCGCCGCACCTTGCCGCTGGATCGCCAGACGCAACTTACGATCGGGCTGGGGATTTTGGCGTTCACCTTACTGAGTGCCTTTGTAAATCCTCTGTTTATCTGGGGCGCAGCCTTTTTCGGCGCGGGCCTGACCTTTGCGGGTCTGACCGGCATCTGCGGTCTGGCCAGAGTTCTGGCGCACATGCCGTGGAACCGCCCAAAGCCCACCTGATAATCTTTGGTAATCACTGTTGAGTGAGCATTTCAGAGGCGGGCGCGTAACAGGCTTTACATTTTTAACTGATTGGTCATGTCTATACTTTGAATATACGCTCTACGATAACAGAGAGGACAAAACCTTTGAGTCCCGCGCCAACCTCCGAAGCCACCGCCCGCCATCTGCTGGTCGTCGATGACGATGACCGCATCCGCACCCTGCTCAAGGAATTCCTGTCCCGGCAGGGCTTTCGTGTCACGGCTGCCGCCCATGCCGACGCCGCCAAGCGCATGTTGCAGCTTCTGGATTTCGACCTGTTGATTCTGGACGTCATGATGCCGGGCGAAGACGGCTTTTCGCTGTCAAAGTGGGTGCGCGCCAATTCCAATGTGCCGATCCTGATCCTGACGGCGCGCGGCCTGCCCGATGACCGGATCATGGGCCTGTCGCTGGGGGCCGATGATTATCTGTCCAAACCTTTCGAGCCACAGGAACTGTTGTTGCGGATCGAAGCCATCCTGCGTCGTACCGGTGTGAAACCCGCTCTGCCGCGTGAAATCCACATCGGCGCCTTTACCTTTGATCTTGAGCGCTCCGAACTGACTAAGGGCGGGTCTCTGGTGCGCCTGACCGAAGCCGAGGCCCAACTGCTGAAATATCTGGCCGAGCGGGCCAATGTGCCGGTCGACCGCATGGAACTGGCCAAGGACAGCGTCGATACCACTGGGCGCGCGGTCGATGTTCAGGTCACCCGCCTGCGCCGCAAGATTGAAAACGATCCGAAAAACCCGCGCTACCTGCAAACCGTGCGCGGTAAGGGCTACATGCTGGCCCCGGATTAATGGAAAAGCCTTAATGCGCTTGCGCCTGCCCAAAATCAGCCTGTGGCCAAAGTTCATCAAACGGAGCATCCCCAAGACCTTATGGGGGCGCGCCCTGCTGATCATTGTCCTGCCTATAGGTCTCATGCAGTTTGCCGTGACCTGGGCGTTTTTTGACATGCACTGGGAAACCGTTACGGCGCGTCTGTCGGAGGGACTGGTCGGTGATATTGTCTGGGCCGTAGATGCCTATGAAGCCGACCCGACCACGCAAAACATGACACGCATCTCCGAACAGGCCCAAAAGGCCATGCAGTTGTCGATCGTTTATCAGCCGCACAAGACCCTGCCCGAAGGTAAGCGGCCTAACCCATGGGCAGCGCTAGATCGCTCGCTCAAGCGCGCTTTACAAACCCAGCTTGACGATCCGTTCTGGTTCGACACGACCCGTTATGCCGGCGCCGTCGATATCCGCGTTCAGGTCGATGGCGGGGTCATGCGCGTTATCGCCCCCCGTGAACGCGCCTTTGCGACGCGTGCCCATATCTTTATCCTGTGGATGGGCGGGGCGACCTTTATTCTGACGACCATCTCCATCCTGTTTATCCGCAATCAGGTCCGCGCCATTGAGCGCCTGTCCCACGCCGCCGAAGCCTTTGGCAAGGGTGAGGATGATCCGGGCTTTAAACCCTATGGGGCGGCTGAGGTGCGCGCCGCCGCCCACGCCTTCCTTAAGATGAAGGCCCGCATCCAGCGCCACATCGAACAGCGCACAACCTTGCTGGCGTCCGTCTCCCACGACCTGAGAACGCCACTGACCCGGCTCAAGCTCGAACTGGCTATGGCCCCGCAGGACACCGCGACCGAGCGCATGAAGCAGGACGTATCGGAAATGGCCTATATGATCGACGAATATCTGGCCTTTGCCCGCGGTGAGATGCAGGACACGCAGGATGATGTCTCGATCAATAGCCTGCTGACCACCCTAAATGACAGTATCGAACGCTCAGGTCATAAGCTGGCTGTGTCGCTGCTTGGCGAAGATGTCACCCTGTCGGCCCGTGAAATGGGCCTTCAGCGCGCCCTGACCAATCTGATCATGAACGGCTTTCACCACGCCAAAACCGTGGCGGTCAGCGCAGAGATCGAAACCAGAGCCAATACCACCCGCGTCCTGCATATCTATGTTGATGACGACGGCCCCGGCATTGCGCCTGATAAGCGTGACGACGCCATGAAGGCCTTTTCACGCCTGGATGCCGCCCGCAACCAGAACATCAAGGGTGTGGGCCTTGGGCTGTCGATTGCACAGGACATCATCCGTGGCCACGGCGGCGAACTGGTGCTGGACCAAAGCCCGCTGGGCGGGCTTCGGGCCGATATCCGGTTGCCGGTGGCATAAAAAAGCGCCTGCCGTTTCGGGCAGGCGCTTTATCAGATGATCAAGACACACTTAGAAGTTAAAGCGCACCCCGCCAACGAAGCGGCGTCCGAACTTCTCAAACTCAATCGGATTGCCAACCGAGTCGGCATAGCGCTTGGCACCTTGATTGGTCAGGTTGGAACCGTCGAAGAAGACTTCAAAGTTCTTGTTGACCTGATAGCGGGCCGAGAAATCGACTTCTTCGTCGGCATCCCAGAAGATATCGCCATTGCCAGACGGCACAAGTGCGCCACCGACCGTCGTGTAATCACCGACCGACTGACCCCACGGTGTGCGGTACTGATAGGCCAGACGCACGGTCAGGCCGTACTTTTCATAGGTCGCCTGAACATTATAGATCGCATCGGACGAGCCCTGAACGTTGATATTCCGGGCAGGAGACGTGCCGACTGCCAGAAGCTTGACTTCCGACTGGGTGAAGGTTGCCGACGCCTTGGCGCCAAAGCCTTCCATCCAGGTCGGCAGGCCCGCATCCTGAACCCACGGCGAAATATTGCCGGAGTAATAGATCTCGGCGCCTTGCAGATAGCCGTCACCGCCATTGTCAACGGTATTGTAGCCGTAGGTCGAACGGTCAAAGCCCGGGGTGTTCAGATCGGTACGACCAAAAGTTACCTTGCGACGCAGAAGGACATCGGTAATGTCCTTATAGAACAAGCCTGCCGAAATAAAGGTGTTGGGCTGATACCATTCCAGATAAGCGTCGAAGCCGACCTGCTTTTCCGGCTTGGCGTCAGGGTTGCCGCCCGTGATTTCGTCCAGCGTGTCATCGATGGTGAAGTTCGGGCGCATATCGTCATAATCTGCGCGCGACGCCGAGGTGGTGACGCCAAAGCGCGCCTTAAGATCGTCTGAAACGTTCCAGTTCAGATGAATGCTCGGGTAGAACAGAGTTTCATCGCTTTCGGTTTCAACCAGACGGTAGTTCAACGCCGAAGAGGTGTCAAAATCGACATAGGCTTTACCGGTGTTTTTGATCTGCTCGACACGGGCACCGTAAACCACATTACCCCAGTCGAACTGAGTGGTGGCCATCAGATAACCGGCGGCGATATCTTCACCGACGTTCCAGTAATCAGGGATCGAATAAACCAGATTGTTAGCGCCTGCCGAACTGTTGAGCAGGTCATAGGCCTTTTGGCGGTCGGTGTAGCGGAAGGTGTAACCCAGACGCTGCTCACCCAGATAATCGCCGTTTTGAGCGATCGAGCTGTAGGTGGCGGTTGTCGACAGGGCCCCCGTGCCGTTGAAAACTTCGTTCTTCTTTTCCCGCATGGTGTAAAGGCCGCCGAACTCGATCTTGGTCTCACGGCCGAACAGTTCAGTTTCATAATCGAAATCAACCTTGGCCGTGTAGGCTTCGGTGGTCTCGGAGGCGTTCTGACGGGTGGCCTGGCTCATCGGCATCGCAAAGTCTTCGACGTTCTGAACCTGCGCGCCCTGAGTACGGGCCGAAGTTGTGCCGGTTGTACGATACAGAGTCGCAATATTGCTGTCACCATCACGGAAGTCATAAACAACCGTTGGGCGAGCGGTAAAGGTCGAGGGGCTCTGGAAGCGAATTTCCAATGGGTTATCCCCGGTGTTGTCAGCCCAAGTGTAGTTCAGGCGCCATGATGCGTCGAGCTTACCGAATTTGTGCTCACCACCAAAGGTATTGGTCGACATACGGTCGTCGTTGTCGCGGTAAGTCACGCGGGCCGAAATGCGCGCACCATAGACCGTGCCGAACTTCGGGTCGTTGCCGGTGACGAAATTGGTTGACGTGTAGCTCTGACCGGCAGCATTAGTGCCTTGGTTCAATTGGAAGATGAACTGGTCGCGCAGCTCGTCGTCATGAAACACAGTGTTGATGGTCGAGAAAAAGACCTGATGATTGTCGTTGAACTTATAGTCCAGACGGGTCGAGGCCGAATAGTTTTCACGGATCAGACGGTAGTGCTTGTTCTTGGTTTCCTGGGCGAAACGCTTGCGGATGTCGGCCGCATTGACCGTCAGATAGGGATCGGTTTCCCAGTTTTCCGTGGCCATTTCACGCTTATAGTACGACCCCTGAACGACAACGCCCAGTTTGCCGTCGAGGAAGATGTTGGAATAGACCAGCGACGAGTCGTATTCATTGCCTTCGCCCAGTTCAACGCGGCCGGCAGCCAGCTTACCGGTGATCTTCTGACCATTGTAATCAAAGGCGCGACGGGTGCGGATATCGACATTACCGGCAACGGCATCGCCCGGCATGGACGGCACCAGCGCCTTTTGCACGCTGATTTGCGAGGCAATGGCCGATGGGATGTTGTCGAAGCGCGAGGCGCGGCCTTCGGGAGAGACCACCGACAGGCCGTCGAACGACAAGGTCGTCCAGTAGTTCGGCGCACCACGCAGGTTGACATAGCGGGCCTGCCCCTGATCGCGTTCAATGGCAACACCCGGCAGTCGACCAACAGCGAAGGCGATGTTCTGGTCAGGCAGGTCGCCGACGTCATCGGCGGCAATGATGCTGACCAGCGAGTCAGAGGCGCGTTGCGCTTTCAGCGCTGAAGCTTCCGACTCCGCGATCGGGCGACGGCCCGTGACGGTGACTTCCGTGACATCCTCGTCAGCAGCAGCATCAGCCGAAGCGGTTGCAACCGTCAGCGTGCTGGCCAGCGCGGTGGTGGCCAGAAGCGTCACAGCCATAAGGTTGCGGTTTTTAAAGGTGGTGAACATGAGTGCCCCTCAATGAAATATACAGCGGGGCAGGTAGCGCCAGGCCATGACAGTTTTATAACAAACCAGAACATCGATAGCCTGAAACAACAACTGTTGCCAAATTACCAGATACATTCGCCATTTAAACACTTAATAATAGAGTTTAATTTTGCACATGCGTTTTGAAAAATAACTGCTATGAGGCATATTAAATTCTGACGCGGAGACTTTGAGATGCTTTTTTTACAGTTTCATGACAAATTCAAGACAGTATTGATGGCAGGACTTTCAGCGATCGCTCTATCAGGCTGCATCCACTCTGAACTGATTTCCGACTCCAAGAAAATGACGCAGGGCACAGGTACGCCGGTACTGGCCTCAGGAGAGACTATCGCCGTCGGCACAGGGGCTGCCGATGCCGCCGATGACCCCGAAGTCTATGTCAGCCCTTACCGCCCTGAAACCCCGGTCATTCTGGGCACGGACAAGAAAGCCGGACTTTATGTCTATAACATCGACGGCAGCGTCCGTGACTTTGCGCCGACCGGCCCGCTCAACAATGTCGACCTGCTGGAGATGGACGGTCAGGCCCTGATCGGCGCGTCGGATCGCGTCAAAAACGGTGTCGCCCTGTTCGGCTTCGACAAAGATCTTAAGCTGCGTAACCTCGGCTTTGTCAGCTTAGCCACCTCTGAGGCCTATGGCTTCTGCATGGCCGCCGTCAATTTCGGCGACAAGATCAGCCCAGTCGTCGTCGTGGTTGGTCAACGCGGCGATGTCGCGGTGGCCCGCCTGAACGATGTCGGCGGCTATTCGGTCATGGACACCCAGCGCTTTGAGGTTGGCTCCCAATCCGAAGGCTGCGTCATCGATGCGAAGACCGGCGCGCTCTATATCGGCGAAGAAGCCAAAGGCATCTGGCGCTATGATGTGCGCGCGGCTTCCAATGCTACCCGCGTCCATTTTGCCCCCGCCCCATCCGATATTCTGAAACCCGATGTTGAAGGCCTGACCCTGCTGCGCGAAGGAGAGGCGACCTATCTGATTGCCTCCTCTCAGGGCGACTCAGCCTTTGCCGTGTGGCAGGTTAATGCCGATCCGGTTTATAAGGGCCGCTTCTCGGTCATGGCCGGCAACGGTATTGATGCGGTTACCGGAACCGATGGCGTCGCTGCTCGCGGCGGGCCGGTCGGCCCCTACCCCAACGGCATTGTCGTCATGCAGGACGATGTTGACTCCGACGGCGAAGCCGCCTCCACCACGCGCATGAAGCAGAACTTCAAGATCGTGGACTGGAATAACGTCAAGACGGCTCTGAATATTCAGTGAGGCGTCAAAAAAACTAAGCCGTGGCCGGCTGATCCGACACCTTGGCGCTCATCATGGCGGTCGCCTTGATCGAGGCGTGGGTGACACCGGCCATCCGCGCCACCGCCATCTGACGATAGTTATCAAAACCCTGCACCATGCAGGCCCCCGCCGAAGCCTTGGCGGCCGTGCTCAGCGCACTCAGATAGTCGTTGAGCGCAGCGTCTTCGCGTTTGACGCCGTCATATTCGACGCACACACCCGACAGGCCGCACTTATGCAGGGCGGCAATGGATTTGCGATCGGCCGACACAGAGCCCACCACCGTCATGCAGAACGGCTTGATCAGGGAGACAATCTCTAAAATCCGGTGCGGCGGCACACCATCGAGGCCGCGCACCTCAAACAGCACCTTCAGATTCATCTCAGCCGCCGCTTTTGACACTTCCTGTGTGATACGCGCCCGCGCACGGTTCGAGGCAAAGGTCGAAAAGGCCGCAGGCACAACCATCAGCATCTTACGGGCGTCAGGTTCTTTCAGGCGGATCAGCTTGATGCCCTGTTCGATATTGGCGACATCGACCTGTTCGCGCAGGTTCCAGTCCATATTGGCCAGCGCCTTACGATCCAGCAGGGTGTTCTCGCTGCCCTCAATAACCATCGCCTCAAGGCGGTGACCGATCATCACCATCTTACGCATCTCAAACAAAGGCTCTGCCGAGGACGCCACCCTGACCGTGCGCCCGGCATAGGCAACCGACTGCGCCACAATCACCGGACGCTGGATGGCCGCCATCTGCGGGCTGGCCTCGGTGCGCTTTTCCGCCGCTTCGGGCATAGCGCCGGGCCGCGCCCTGACGGAGTGAGCTTCTTCTTCGTCGCGTTCAAAAAAGGTATTCATACGGATACGCGCAATCGCAAACTTATCGACATCATAGGCCTCAACGGCATAGAGGGGGACATCTGCGTCGCTCAGGTCGCCCACAAAAAAGTTCCCCAGATCCAGCCACATATCAACCACCGACATGGCGCCTTTGCGCGACGCTTCGGTCGGCAAGACCGCCAGCCAGGTGTTTTCGGATACGGCAATGCACCAGTTGGGCTCAGGAAACCGCCGCTCAAACCCGGTCTTCAGATGCTCAAACACCACTTCGCGCTTAGCCTCCCAGCGTGCGCCCATGCGCAGTATAAGCGGTGTGATATTCAGTAAAAACGCCCGACCACGCTGATCATGATGGGTTTCACGCAGACGTTCGATGATCTCAACCGCATCGTCGCGCTCAAGTACCATAATCTCACGCTCCGTCCCCGTAAGGGACGAAACCGTGGCTGTTGTTACACCTTCGGAAGTCTGGGACATTGCGCCCTGCGGTTCCTGTTTACTTATCTGACCAATTTAAGGTCACACTGTTGAAACAAGATTAATAGCGCTGCAAAAATGTATACAATCCGTGCGCACCCCTCGAAATTCTGCATTAGCGTAAAAATTAAGCAATCGTTCACCCTGTTTTGTCACTGTTGAGCCTATTCGAACTTCTTGATTCGGACGGTGCCTTGGCTCAACCCGCTGTAAAATCATCGCCGCCTGAACGCGCCCCCCTTGGCGGTCGCGATCGGGACAGCTATGTCAGCCTGCTGGAAGCCTTAAAGACCGCCACTCAAACCGTCAGCCGTATCCCAGACGCCCCGGCCCCGGTTCCCCCGACGGCAAGAGAGGCGCGCCCCTCCGGTGACCTTGATCATTTTACCCGCCTGCTGATCGACACCCTCCGTAAAAGCGAGAGCCGCGAACAAAGGGCGCGAATTGCGCAACTGATCGACGCGCCGTGGCTGCCCGAAGCGGCACGGCTTGAACTGTGCGCCCTGCCCGCTGAGGTCAGTCAGGCCATGCTGCAACAGGCCCCGCTCAGCGATGCGGCCCTGTTCAACCTGCTGAACAACCAATCCGAAGCCCATCAGATCGCCATTGCCCGCCGCCCCGGCCTATCGAACAATCTGGTCAAGGCGATTATCAATCTGCCGCCGTATCTGGTTCAGATGGCGTTGCTGAATAACGCCTCTGCACGCTTTGAGCCGGAGGATATCCAGAGCCTGTGCCAGCTGGCCCAAGGCCATGCCGCCCTGCGCGGGGCCCTGATCCGCCATCCGCTGTTTACCGAGGCCCATGCCAAGGCCCTGATGGCCTCGGTCGGCCCGGCCTTACGCGACGCCTTAACCGCGCGCTTTCCGTATCTGGCCGTCCCTACCGCTACGGCCACCTCGGCGCAGGCGGTTGCCGAATTGAAACTGTCTTCCCTGACCAATGGCCTGCTGCTGAACCTGCTCAATGTCGGCCAGCTTGACGCCTTTCTCGAAGGCATGGGCCGCAAGCTGAACCTTAATAGCGCAAAGCTGCGTGACAGCCTGAACGGCCAAAGCTGCGTGACACTGGCGCTGTCGATGACTGCGCTTGGCATTGACCGCGCCGCCTTTGGTACTGTGCTGGAGCAGATCCAGCGCCTGAACAACCAGCGCCCGAAGGTGACCAGTGCCCATCACCTGCTGGCTCGGCCGGTGTTTGATCTGCCCCCGGCGATGGCGCGGGAAAAGCTTCAGGCCATATTGGGCTAAGCTATAACGCTTTGATTTCCTGAAATATCAGCGTATAAGGCCGCCCACCCCGCGCGCTAATGGTTACCAAAGATGCCCCTTAAACTGGCTTTTAAAGCGTCCGAACGGCCAGAGGCCCAAAGCGCGCGCGACCGGCTGATTGAACGGTATGGCTCAAGCGACAGCCCCGATGTGGTGGTGGCGCTGGGTGGTGACGGGTTCCTGCTTGAATGTCTGCATGAGCATTTGGGCGACAGCGTGCCGATCTTTGGCATGAACCGCGGTTCGGTCGGGTTTCTGCTCAATGAGTACGGCGAAGACGATCTGGTTCAGCGTATCTATGCCGCCGAGCGGACCCTCATTCATCCCTTGCGGATGCGGGCCACCAATCGTGACGGCGAAAGCTTTGAAGCTCTGGCGCTCAACGAAGTCTCCCTGCTGCGCCAAACCCACCAGAGCGCCAAGCTGCGCATTCTGGTTGATGATAAGGCGCGGCTCGAAGAACTGATCTGCGATGGCTGCCTTTTGGCCACGCCGGCAGGATCGACGGCCTATAACCTCTCGGCCCACGGCCCGATTCTGCCCCTGACGGCGCAGGCTTTGGCGCTCACCCCTATCAGCGCCTTTCGCCCCCGGCGCTGGCGTGGCGCGGTCCTGCCCCACACAAAACGCGTGCGCTTTGAGGTACTTGAAGGCGATAAGCGCCCGGTCAGCGCATCAGCGGACACTTTCGAAGTCCGTCATGTTCGGGATGTGCAGATCGAGGAATGCCGCGACATCTCGGCCACCATCCTGTTCGATGCGGGCAAGGGCTTTGACGAGCGCGTGCTGGCGGAAATGTTTACGGCGTAAGGGCACCGATTAGCCAGAATAATCCCAAAACGCCGATTGCGATCATGACGAAGGCGTGAAAGGTCATGGCTATGTAGAAGCCAAGCCCCTCATCACCATCTCTTTTGATAGTCGTGGGTGGTTGCGAGATTTTATGGAACGGAAACATATTTCGGGGCGGCATTTCCATAGTTTCACCATCCCGCATGCCTCGGTAAAACCACCAGGCGGAATATGCAAATGTGTAACCAAACACGGCAATAGAAATTACAGAGACAATAAAATACATGGGCATATGCTCTACGGTATTAATACAGTAGTTCATCATGCAAAACCATGCAATCTGGCTCAAGCGGCCGGGCCAGTGCTCGGACAGCCTCCCGATCGAAGATGGGGAGGCAAGGCAGATTCAACTTGTCTTCGAGTAGTAAAAGAGCCCCCACCACCACATCTCGCCTTCGGCTCGTGCGGTCCCCCTCCCCGGCACGCCGGGGAGGTATAAGTAAGAGATATCTCATTCCCCTATACTCCCCCAACTTGTTTGGGGGAGGTGGCGCGCCAAAGGCGTGACGGTGGGGGGCTTTTTGCAGACTTTTGGGCCTTAACTGCTGTCGGCAATGATATCCGACATGCTCTCCGGCAAGACCAGCTTGACCTCTCCGCGGGCGACGCGCCAGTACATCTCACCGCCGTCGGCTTCAAACCACGGCGGGTGCTGGGTGGCCAGAATCGTCCGCTCATTCAGCCACAACAGGCCGGTTTTCGGATCGAGGCGCGGCGGGGTTTGCGACGCTTCCTCAAGATCATCCTCAAGATCGTCATCAATTCCGAAATCAGGATCAGCCAGATCAAGGCCCTTGATGCGCGTGAGCAACTCATCCGGCGTGAGCGTTTCCGCCTCTGAAAGAGGGTTCAGTTTCGGGGCCAGTTTGGCGCTCACCGCCTCATGGGTGGCGCGCAAGGCCGCCAGTTTCAGGCCGAACTCTTCACGGCTGCGGGCGGCCTCTTCAGGGGTGAGCTGCTTTGACGCCGTGCGCTCGGACGCATCGACGCGCGCATAGATGCGCTCGATCAGCAGTCCGGCCCGTGTCATTTGCTCCAGCTCCGGGCCATCGTATGGCGACGGCAGATCACCCAGCCGCTCCAGCATCCGGTCAGCAAAGGCCCGCAACCGTGCCCGCCGTTCTTCCGGCGTGAAGCGTTCCTGAATTTGCAGATCGGTGCTCATCCCCTCAGCATGGGGGAAAAGCCAACAGAGGGGATAAGTTGCTTTCCTCCTCCCTATGCGTAAGCATGGGGAGGTGGCGGCACGCGCAGCGTAGCCGACGGAGGGGGATGGCTGATAGATTGTCACCACGCTGCCTTTAAGGCGTTATTCCTACAAAAGCGGGGAGGCATTAAGGGCGGCGCAATCCCCCTCCGTCGGCTTCGCCGCCACCTCCCCACGCAAGCGTAGGGAGGAGAATGGGCACCGACATGTCTGGCGTCCCAGGTTCCGGGTGCAGGGGCCGTGCCCCTGCCCGTGCCCTGCCTGCAAAATTCGTAAAAAGCGGCCGCTGTTTTAGGGGTTCTTAAATCTGTGCCGGTTATGGTGAACGCAGATTGCGATCATAAGTCCCCCAAAGCCTGCCCCTAAGGACCCCTCTGCCATGTCGGAAAAAGCTCAAATCATTCAGGTTCCCAATACCTTACGCGCCAAGGTCGGCGGCAAGATGGGCGCCCTTGATCAGGCGGCCATTGCCAAGGCTGAGGCGGCACTGGCGGATCTGTCGTCGAATTTCGGTGACTGGCTGCTGGACGAAGTCAAGAAAATCGAAGCCGCTCAGGCCGAGATCAAAGCCACAGGCTTTACCCCCGCCAATGCCGATAAGCTCTATTTTCACTGCCACGACCTGAAAGGGTTGGGTACGACCTACGGCTATCCGCTGGTCACCCGCATCGCCGGCTCGCTGTGTAAGATGATGGACGACGAAGCCATCCGCCTGCAGGCCCCGCGCCATTTGATCGACGCTCACCTTGACGCCATCCGCGCCGCGGTACGCGACAGCATCAAGGAAGACACCCATCCGGTCGGCAAAATTCTGGCCGATACGCTGGAGGCCCGCGTTAAGGAACACCTCAACGCCATTGGTCATAAGGAATAGGTGGCGGCCATAAGGAATAGGCGTCAAACGCCAGTAACAAAAAAGCCGCCGGAGTGATTTCCGGCGGCTTTTTTGTTGTGATCAGATCAGTGATTAAGCCGCTTCAAATTCTGACTTCGCCTCTGGCTCACCCTTGGGCAGATTGGCCCATGAATGGCCCTTGTGGTCAAAATCCAGACGCTCCATCAGATAGGCGATATCTTCGCGCGACGCCGTTGGGGTCTGGGTCAGGAAACGCTCGATCAGGCGTTCCTGCAAGCGGATGGGATCAAGATGCCCCTGCTCGGCCTTAAGGTCATGGTAGGTCTCGACCGCCGCCTTAAAGGTTGCAAACATGCCACCCGGCAAACCGGCGCGATCATAAATCGCCCGCAAACCCAACGAGCCGGCATCGTGAATCATCAGCCAGGTGCGTTCATGAGGCACACCCGACAGCTCCGCCAGAGCATGCTCGAAAAACGTCATCTGTCCGCGCACCAGCGCCCGCAGCATCAGCGACGGTGTCATGCGGCCAAAATCAACCAGATGTCGCGCCAGCGTCTTAGGGTCATGGGCATTAGGAGTGCGTCCCGCCATATCGAGGGTCGCGCGCTCCTGCACAGATTCGGCAATACGTGCCGCCGTTTCCGGCGTGACCGCATGGCGCGCCACCAGTTGTTCGCGCAAGGCGCCGCTGACCAGATGAACCAGCTTTTCCGTCACCGTCACCGGCAGGGCCTGCCGGTTGACCAGCACGGAGTGCATAATCTCAGACTCACCAAAGCGGTCCATCACCCGGCCAAACCCGCCTTCGTCAAAACGGGCATTATCGTTGGCACAGGCAATCACCACCGCCTCTTCGACACCGTGGGTGGCCAGAGCGCCCGTCACGACTTCGGATAAGGTATCGCGCTTGGCAATCGCAATCTGACGCGCCGGATTACCGGCTTCGATCACCGCCCGCAGATCGTCGTCGCTAAACACTGGCGAATAATGCAGAACCGGCACCGCCACTGATACCACATCCTGAGCCAGCTTCATGGCCACATCGTGCGGCAAAAGATCAGACGTACGCATGGTCACTGACAACGCGCGCCTGACCAGTTCGGCCGCGTCATGGGCCATCAGGCGGATAATTTCGTGGGCGGCTTCGCGTTCGGCATCGCCTACCGCCTGCCGCTCCATGACCCGGCAAATCTTATGGGCGGCCACGGCCCGGTCGTCAGCATTTTCGCTTTTGACCAGACGCTTAAGGTCTTCGTCGGATAAAACCAGTCTTGAGGTCATCATGGGTCGAAATCCTGAGAGCACGGATATGAACCCCGATTGTCGCGCCTTATCCCTAACGAAGCTTTACTTTTTGGTCATAAGTTCGCTTTGGGCGCTAAAAAACGATCACATTATCTTGAGAATGGCCTAAAATTACAACCTTAAGAATACATAGTGTATAATTTTCGCATACGGTAACGGGACGGCAAGATGTTTGAGTTAAGGTTTGCGCTAAGTACGGAGCCGTTATGTCACCCCACGATCAGCCTTTGACGACTCAGCCTCCCGCCGTCGATGAGGCCGTTATCCTCGATTACGGCCTGCGGGCACAGGCGCGGATGCTGCCCTATGCGCTTGGGTTCTTTGGTGTGGGGTTGCCGCCGTATCTGTGGGCGGCGTCCTATTTCATGCCACCAGCCTTTATTGGCTTAAGCCTGACCCTGTTTGCGGTTAACTGGGGGTTTTTCCATTATTTGCGCGCCAAGTCACGCGCCCTGCTGACACCCGAAGATCAGGTGCCGCCGAAAGCCTTTTTGGCCCGCCGCATGGTCTATCAGGGCGTAAGCGCGGCCTTATGGGTCGTGGGCCTGATGACCTTAAGCTATGTGGCGGCCCTGTCTGGCCACAATGCCCATATCTTTCTGCTGATCTGTGCAGGCGCGGCCGTTGGCATCATATTTTTTTGCACGCCGGTGCTGCGGTTCCTGCTGACGCTGGGGCCGCTGTCCGCCGCAGGCCCCGTGATTGCGCTCAAAGCCGTGCCGGGTGGTCAGGACCTGAGCAATCTGGCCATAGGCGGCATGGCGCTGGCTCTGGCGCTGGGGTTCATTCTCAACCGTCATTTGCGCGAGCATTACCAACTGGCCCACGATCAGTTACGACTGGCCAGAGAACGTAACGCCGCCGTCGATACCTCCGAGAGCTTAAGCGCCAGCAAGATCGCCCTGATGCACACCCTGTCGGACGAGTTGCGCACCGGCCTGAAAGGGCTAAGCGCCAGCCTGCACACTGGCCTCACTCAGGCCAGCCGCGCCCCCGCCATTCGCCAGCACATCTATTCGGCGCTCAATGAGGCCCAGCATCTGGAAAACATGCTGGTGACCACCCTTGATAATGACACCGCCGAACAGGGGCTGATGCAGATCACCCCCGAAGCGCTCGATATCGATGCCATCTGCGTAAAAGTCATTGAGGACTTTAGCGCTCAGGCCACCGCCAAAGGCCTTGAGCTGACGCTTAATCTTGAAGCCGTACCGCATAAGGGCGCGGTCATGGCCGACGGCGCGCGGGTTACCCAGATACTATCTCATCTGGTGTCCAACGCTCTGGCCTATACCGCCCGCGGCCGGGTGGAACTGAAGGTGTCCATGACCACGGAGAACCTGCTGCGGGTCGATGTGCTCGATACCGGCCCCGGCCTTGATACGGACGAACTGGATCAGGCCTTCAAAGCCCATACCCGCATTGCGCGCACCGCCGCCGGTCATTCCGGTGCCGGATTGGGCTTAAGTTTGTCAACGCGGCTGATTGCCATGATGGGCGGCCGCATCGGCGCCGACAGCACGGTCGGCCTTGGGTCCAAGTTCTGGGTGGAACTGGTCTTTGATCCCCATGCCCGCCGTCCCGAAAAGCCCGATACGGCACCGCCTGCCGTGGCCACAGAGATGCGCAACGGCCTGCGGGTTCTGCTGTTGTCCAATGACAGCTTGAGATCGGCCCAGTTACGCGACAGCCTTGAGCGGCTGGGCCATAAGTGCCTGACCTCCACCACGCGTGAGCGCGCGCTCAATCTTGCGGGTAAGGCCGAACTGGACGCCTGCCTGATCGCCACCGGCCCCATGAACGAAGTCGCCGACGCCGATGGCCGCGAAACGCTGGAGGCCTTTTTATACCGCCTGCGCACCAGTCAGTCGGAGGCAGCGATACAGATCCTGGCCCTGTTGCCGCAAGGTGATCACGCGGGCACCCTGCGCGATATGGGCGTGAAACCCCTGATCCTGCCGCAAAGCGAAGCCGATCTAAATCGCGCCCTTTCGGCCTAAGTTGGTGTCACAAACCGACATAAAAATCACAGATTTCACAAAATCGGGATAACTTCAGTTTTCAAGTATTCACGACCTGTGCGGCTGCTCACATAAACAGCCCTTAAAACTGCAAAAAGCTTACGCTGTCGTAAACTTTGATTTGTCTGGAATTTTTGCACTATCCCCTACAAAACACAGACATATCAAAGCCCTGTTTCCTTTAGGTCAGGCGATGTTTCATTGTGCAATGCCGCAATATTTGTCCGTTGTGTTTCTTAAGCCTTGTGTCATACATTTTTGGTAATTGTATAGGGTTACTTGATTTCATAAGTGCCCGTATACCGTTCAACAAAAAGTCTACAGGTTACAGGAAACACGGAGAATGATTTTCAAATGCTCGCACCGCGAATATTTGGATTTCAAACCCTGCTTTACCCAAGGGAAATGGCATGCGTAAAACGACATCTCATCGCGGCGGCAAAATTTTTAACAAAGTCTTACTGACCGGCACCTCGCTGGCCCTGCTGGGGACCGCCTTGCCGGCTCTGGCGCAGGGCGACGCACCGCCCGCAGATGAACCGGAGGAAATCTTAGAGATTGTCGTCACGGCCCAAAAGCGTGAGCAATCGCTGCAGGACGTGCCGATCGTGGTCACCACCCTGTCGGCCAAGCTGCTGCAGGATGCTGGTGTGCGCGACATCAAGGATATGCAGGTCTTAACCCCCGGCCTGACGGTGACCTCGACCCAGAATGAGAGCCTGACCACCGCCCGTATCCGCGGTGTCGGCACGGTCGGTGACAACCCCGGCATGGAATCCTCGGTCGGCGTGGTCATCGACGGCGTTTACCGCCCGCGTAACGGCGTGGGCTTTGGCGATCTGGGCGAACTGGAACGCATCGAAGTCCTGAAAGGCCCCCAAGGCACCCTGTTTGGGAAAAACACCTCGGCGGGTGTGATCAATATCATCTCCAAGAAGCCGTCCAACGTCTTTGGCGCCGAAGCCGAAGCGACCGTCGGCAATTATGACGCGCGCGGCTTTTCCGCCGCCGTCACCGGCCCGATCGCCGGTGATGAAGTCTTAGGCCGCCTCTATGTCGCCAAGCGCGAACGCGGTGGCTATTACGATGTCAAAACCGGCGACGGTCAGCGCACTACGACCGAAGATGCCACCCAGGATTTCACGACCGTACGCGGTCAGTTGCTGTTCCTGCCTAACGACGACCTGAGCATCCGCGTCATCGGTGACTGGTCGAGCCGTGAAGAACGCTGCTGCGTCACGGTGCAGACCCGTACCGGGCCGACCGGCGCGCTGATCAACGCCCTGACCGCCGGTGGCCAGGGGATTGATCTTACCGCCAGCCCCGAAGACATGATCGCCTATGCCAACCGCGATACCCGTCAGTTCATTGACGACAAAGGCATCTCGATAGAAACCAACTTGAAACTGGCCTTCCTGGATTCGACCCTGACCTCGGTCACCGGTATCCGTAACTGGGAAAACGTCAATGGTCAGGATATCGACTATACCGGCGCAGACATTCTCTACCGCCGTGACAACGGTGATTTTTCGGCCGAGTTCAAAACCTTTTCTCAGGAACTGCGTCTGGCGGGCGCCACTGAGCGCCTGAACTGGCTGGTAGGCGTCTTCTATGCCGAAGAAGATCTCGACCGGATGGATTCTTATGTCTACGGCACCAAGTACGCCGCCTACATCAGTGCTTTGTTGTCCCAGCAAATTCCGGGTACAACCGCGGCAAACGTCCTGCCCCTCCTGACCGGCCGGGCGGCCGGGACCAACTTCGTGGCCGGGCAAGGCGCGCTCGATCACTATACCCAAAGCGCCAAGTCGTTTGCGCTGTTCACCAATAATAGCTATCAGGTGACGGATTCACTCGAACTGACTCTGGGCCTGCGCTACACGGCCGAAACCAAAGAGATGACGGCGGTTTATACCAACTCTGACTCTGGCGCGACCTGCGGGGCGGCTATTGCCCGCTCAGGCCTTACGGGCGGCTCACCCACCGGCATCTGGGCGCTGATACCCGCCGCGTCACGCCCGACGGTCTTAGGCGGTCTGTGCGCCTTCTGGGCCAACCCAGCCTTCAATAACCGTCAGGTTGCCGATAAACAGGACGAAAAAGAGTGGTCCGGCACCTTTAAGGCCGCCTACCGCTGGAACAACAACATCATGACCTACGCGTCCTATGCGCGCGGGTATAAGGGCGGCGGCTTCAACCTTGACCGGGCCCTGACCGGCCTGACACCGGACTCATCTTTGTACTTCCCGTCAGAAACCGTCGACAGCTATGAACTGGGGATCAAGACCTCCCTGTTCGACAAGAAGGTGCTGTTCAACCTGACCGCCTTCGATCAGACCTTTACCGACTTCCAGCTCAACACATTTCTGGGTACGGCCTTTGTGGTCGAATCCATCCCTGAGCTGACCTCAAAGGGCTGGGATGCCGATGTGTATTGGTCAACCCCGATCCGCGGCCTGAATTTCCAGGGCGGCATTGCCTATGCCGACACGAAATATGCTGAGTTCACTGCCGCCGACCTTAACAATCCGGCGCGCTTTGCCCAGTTGTCCCTGCTGCCGGGCGCCCAGATGTCGTTCGCGCCTAAGTGGACTTCATCAGGGTCGGTGACCTATACCCGCTCGATTGCCGGCCTGCGCTGGCTGGCCAATCTGTCGGCCAAGCACACCTCCAGCTACAACACCGGCTCCGACCTCATCCCGTTCAAGATGCAGGAATCCTTTACCCTGCTCAACGGCCGCATCGGCGTCGGGTCTGAGGACTCGCGCTGGATGGTCGAAGTCTGGGGTCAGAACCTGACGGATGAGAGCTATCGTCAGGTCGTAATCAACGCCCCGCTGCAAGGCACAGGCTTCCAGTCGACACTTCAGTCGAACGGCACCTTCTATAATCGCGGGCTGGATTCGAACACCTATGACGCCTTTATGGGCGCGCCCAAGACCTACGGTGTTACGCTTCGGGTAAAGTATTAAGCAACTTCCCTCCTCCCTGCGCGTGCGTGGGGAGGTGGCAGCCCAAAGGGCTGACGGAGGGGGAATACTGCGGACGACTGTTCGGAATATACCTTTAGTTATTGTAAACTGACACATTCCGCGCCACATCAGGGGTATGACCTATATCCCTGATCCGCGCCTGCTCCATAGCGGCCTTGACCTGTTTGATCCGGTCAGGGCTGCTGACTTTCCGCAAACAACCTTACGCTACCGCAATGATCGCGCGGCGATAACCGTTAGCCTTGATAGCTTAAGCGATGCGGACTGGATCAACCATTTCGGCCGGTTTACCCCCCTGCCCGACAATCAGCCCGAACCGCTGGCCCTGCGCTATCACGGCCATCAGTTTCGCCATTATAATCCTGACCTCGGCGACGGGCGCGGCTTTTTGTTTGCGCAACTCCGCGATGATCAGGGGCGGTTGCTCGACCTAGGCACCAAGGGCTCTGGCCGCACGCCGTGGTCGCGTGGTGGTGATGGGCGCCTGACGCTCAAAGGTGGGGTGCGCGAAGTTCTGGCCACCGCCTATCTGGAGGCGCTGGGCGTGCCGACGTCACGGTCGTTTTCGCTGATTGAGACCGGCGAAGCACTCCATCGCGGCGATGAACCCTCGCCCACGCGGTCTTCGGTGCTGGTGCGGCTGTCGCATAGCCATATCCGCTTCGGGACGTTTGAGCGGCTGACCTACCTCAACGATCTTGAAACCATGCGCGCCCTGATCGGGTTCGTGGCCAACACTTACTACCCCGATGCTGCCGGTCTTGAGGGCGAAGATCAGGTGGCGCGTGTGTTCGATCTGTGCGTTTCGGCCACGGCGAAACTGGTCTCCCGCTGGATGATGGCGGGCTTTGTTCACGGGGTGCTCAACACCGATAATATGAACATTACCGGCGAAAGTTTCGACTACGGCCCCTACCGATTTTTGCCGCATTATGATGCCTATTTCACCGCCGCCTATTTCGATGAGGCCGGGCTCTATGCCTATGGCCGGCAGGTCGATGCGGTGTTCTGGAACCTGACGCAACTGGCGCGCTGTCTGGCGCAAATCTGTGATGGGGCGCGGCTGATCGGGAGCCTAAATGACTTTGGCCCGCGTTACGAAGCCGCCGCCCGTGAGGCGGTGCTTAACCGGCTAAATCTCAAGCCTTTGACCGCTGATAAGGAACAGGCACTGGTTGAGGCGACGTTTAAACTTCAGGCCAGTCTGCATCCGCAATCAGGGTCATTTGAGGGTGTTTATTTTGACTGGTTCGGTGGGGTAATTAGTGAAAATCGCGCTATGTCCGGCCCGCGTAGTCAGTTTTATACCGGCGAAATTTTTGATAATTTTAAAGCCCTGCTGGGTAATTTTGAACCGAAAGATGCAGACCTTTTGAAACATCCGCTGTTTGCCGCGCCTGAGCCTGTCAGCCTGCTGATTGATGATATCGAAGCTCTGTGGGCCGCCATCGACCGCGACGACGACTGGTCAGGATTCCATGCCAAGCTGGACGAAATCGAAACCTACCGGCAGGCGTTGGGACTGGAAACAAATTAAGCCCCCCTCCGGCGCTGCGCGCCACCTCCCCCAAATGATACACCGAGTATAATCGTGAAGTTAGTGCGTTGGGGGAGTAAAAAATACTATTACTCCCCCAACACACTTTGTTTCAATTCTATGTATATGCTTCATTTGGGGGAGATGTCACGCAGTGACAGAGGGGGGCTGACACCAGCCCTTAACCGCTCAACGGCCATCAACCACACCCCATCAGCGACTTCATCCGGCCGCTCAAATATATCCTTGGCCGGTATGCGTAAGGTCTCAATGCCCTGGGTTTTCAGCCAGTTTATACGCGCCTCATCATGTTGCGCCTTAGCGGGCAGGTTATGAACCTCACCATCAACCTCAACGGCCAGCCGTGCCTTAATGCAATAAAAATCAAGAATATAGATGCCGATGGCATACTGCCTGCGAAAGGTCGGTCCGTCCGGTTGCCTAAGCTTTACCCTGTCCCACAGCATGAGTTCAGGCGGCGTAAGCGCTCTGCGCAAGCCACGGGCCAGTTCATATTTCGGTTTCACAAGCCCCCCTCCGGCGCTGCGCGCCACCTCCCCCAAGGGATACGTTAAGTATAGCCGACAAAGGTGTGTGTTGGGGGAGTAAAAAAATTATACTCCCCCAACACACAATCGTGAAGATTACACTCAACATGTCATTTGGGGGAGATGTCACGAAGTGACAGAGGGGGGCTGACACACCCGGATCACAACACCGAACAATTGGTCAGGCGGCTGAAGTGTTCCAGCGCCGACACCCCGACGACCGAGGTGCCATAGCGATCCAGTTCCGGCGACCACACCGCCACCGCTGCGCGGCCGGGGATAACCGCGACAATCCCGCCGCCGACCCCGCTTTTGGCGGGCAGGCCGACCCGGTAGGCAAATGACCCAACCGAGTCGTAAATCCCGCAGGTCAGCAGCAGCGCATTCAACCGCCGCGTCAGGCGCTCAGGGAAGATGCTTTCCTCCATCACCGGTGAATAACCCGCCGCCGCCAATGGAAGGGCGGCCCGTGCCAATTGCCGACAGGTGATAGAGACCGCGCATTGACGACAATAGGCCTCAATCACTGCCGACGGATCATGGGTGATCGTGCCCTGTGCCCGCATCAGATTGGCGATGGCGCGGTTCTTATAGGCCGTTTCCATTTCTGATCGCGCGACCGCATCATCAATGCTCAAAGGTTCCCCCGCCAGCACGCCCATGAAATCGCGCACCAGATTTGCCGGTTCCCTGACTACATCCAGCAGAATATCGGTAATCGCCAAAGCCCCCGCATTGATGAACGGATTGCGCGGAATACCGGCTTCCTGTTCAAGCTGCGACAGGTAGTTGAACGGCGTCCCCGACGGCTCCTTACCGACCCGCGTCCACACCTCATCCCCCAGCCGGTTGAGCGCCAGCCCCAGCGCAAACAGCTTGGTGATCGACTGGGCCGAAAACGGCTCATCGGCATCACCGACACCGTAGTGGTCACCTTCGACGGTCGCGACCGCCATGCCGAATTTCATGGGATCAACGGCCGCCAATTCGGGGATATAGTCCGCTGCCCGCCCCTTGCCGAAGTGGGGCTTAACCAGCACCGACACCTCATGCAGCACATCGTTTAACGAGGTCACTTCCTTCGGGGGCAGCGGTCGGCGCATGGGGGCTCGCTAAGAATCGGATCGCAGAACCAATACTACATTATTTGTCTGTGCCATGATCAGCCATTATATGCCCATGTTTGGTAAGGTAATCGCGCCAAGCCGCTACAACATTCTCTAGGCAGGTGGTCAGAAAACGTTTCGTATTGTCGTTGCACAGAATAACCACTTCATCTACGCCCCCATATTTATAACTCATAATCCCATACTCACTACTAGTTGCCAACACTTGGTCTCGACTAGACACAAGACGGTCAGTTCGTCTTAAAATTGAATGCTTTAAAGCATCCGCAGCATCAGCCAGTATAGATATGTCATTGACAGCCGCACCGCTTCGCAAACACCTACAATGATCATGTTCAATTTCTTGACGAAAAGCCTCGGCTTCACTTGGTTTTGCACCGCGTTCATTTATCCTGGTAAATACAATCTCTGCAAAATGGTGAACATGCCAAATCGCATTGGTTCCGATACGCAGTGCATCGAACCTTGCAAGGTTAATAAGGTCGCTATCTTTCGAAAGAACAGCATCAGTGAGACGCTGCTCAGCTTGGTCGTATTCCTCCAGTTGCTTCAGAATAACGAATTCAAAGTGGTCTGAAATACTGAAGTCCATAATCGGTTCCCTGCTGAATCGGTGGCCCAATTGATGATACCTCATAATTAAGGCCAACTGACCCGCATAAAAAAAACGGCTGAGGTTTAAGTACCTCAACCGCTTTTCCCAAGAAAAAATATCGGCAATACTATTTTGCTTCTGCGGTGTTTTCTTTCAGCCAGTCGGTCACGGTCTGGTGCCACAGCAGCGAATTTTGCGGCTTTAAGACCCAGTGGTTCTCATCGGGGAAGCGCAGGAATTTCGACTTAATACCTTGGCGCTGCAACGCTGTAAACGTGCTGATCCCCTGCTCCGGCATCACCCGGAAATCAAGATCGGAATGGATAACCAGCATCGGCACAGACCAGTCCTTGGCATGAAGCGCCGGATTGAACTTATCGTAATTGGCGGTGTGATTATAAACATCACCGCCGTTCTCATACTCCGTGAACCACAGCTCTTCGGTGCCATAGCCCATCGAGCGGGTGTCAAACAGGCCGTCATGATTGACCAGACACTTCCACGGCCCTTTCCACTGTGAGGCGATCCAGTTGACCATATAGCCGCCATAAGACGCCCCCAGCGCACAGGCGCGGTCTTTGTCGATGAACGGGTATTTCGCAAGTATGGCCGCATAACCTTTTTGCAGGTCTTCCAGCGGGCGGTCGCCCCAGTGTTCGGATACGGCATCGGTGAACGCCTGCCCATAGCCGGTCGAGGCGTGGAAATCGATCATCACCGCCACAAAACCCGCCCCGGCATAGGTCTGAGCGTTCCAGCGATACGACCAGGCATCCGAGAACGAACCCTGCGGTCCGCCGTGGATCAGGAAGGCCAGCGGATATTTTTTGTTCGGATCGAAATCGGCGGGTTTGACCATGTAGCCATAGACCGTGTCATCGTTCCAGCCTTTGAACGAAAACTGTTCATATTGACCACGCGGGCGAAGGTCGAGGCGGGCCTTGTTGAACTCGGTCACCGGCTTGGCGGTGGCATCAATCAGGGCCGAGCGGTCGCGCCCTTGCAGAAAAAGCTGCGCCGGAGCCGCCAATGAATCCTTAAGGAATACAGCGCCCTGCGGCGTGAAATCAAAGCCCGCGATATGACCGTCTTTGGTCAGCGGCGTCACCTTACCGGTCTCCACATCTATGCGGAACAGGCGGGTTTTGCCGACATCGGCGGCCACCGCATAAAGCGCCTTACCGTCCTTGGACCAGGTCAGGCTGTCGGGCGAGCGGTCCCAGTCGTGGGCCAGTGGCGTGACCTTACCCGTTGCGATATCTTTCAGGTAAATCCAATAGCGGTCGGCCTCGAACTTCGGGCGCTTCATGGCCTTATAGGCCAAAGTCTTGCCATCGGGCGAGACGCGCGGTTCGGCATCCCACGCCTCATTTTCCGGCGTCAGATTGTGGGGCGTGGTCGCACGCAGCAATTCCGGCTTTTGGGCGACATCCTGCGGGTACTGCATATCGACCTGCCAGACATCGAAATTGGTGCTCCACGGCTCAGTCTTGCCCGCCACACGGGCCGAGAAATAGACGGTGCGGCCATTGGGGGCGATCTCGTACTCGCCTTCGTCGCCAAAGGGCTTTGACGGCACATCGCCATCAAAGCCGTCGGTCAGCGGGGTGGCAAAGGTCGCCGCTCCGCCCCCATTCAGGCCAACATAAAACAGGTGGTTACGCTTAAAATCAAACCAGCTATCCCAGTGGCGCACGAACAGCTTATCATAGATCACGCCGCTCGATTTTTTCGCCTTTTGCGCCTCATCGGCCCTGAGCGTGCAGGCAATTTCCTCACCCGCGCAGCCCTCAGTGATGGCCATCGACACCACAAAGCCCTTGCCGTCGGGGCTGACCTTAAAGCTGTCGATGCCGATCGGTAATTTGGTGATTTGTGTGCGCTCAGTCCCCTTGGCGTCGGTCATGTAGATCTGGCCGCCGGACAGGTAAAAGATCGACTTGCCGTCGGCGCTCCAGGCGGGGCTTGAGGCGCCTTTATCGGAAATCGGCAACCGCCATTCCTTGAGCGCGGGATTGCTGAGATCCTTGATCCACAGCGAGGTCACACCCTTGTTTTTCTCAAGGTCGGTGGCCCGCACCGCCATGACCGCAAACCGTCCGGTGGGGTCGACTTTCAGAGAGCTAACGCGGTCAAGTTCGATCAGATCATTATAGGTAAAGGGTTTGGTCTCAGCTTGAGCAAGGCCCCCGGCCACAGCCATAAGCGAAACCGATGCCGCAAGCGCGGCCATCCTCAGCGATCTGATCATAATACAAAACCCGTCACGTTTGAAACGAGCCGTACTTAAGACCGTTTTGGGGTTGCGATCAAGGGCTTAGCCGCTGACCACCACCAAAGGTTCAGGCTTTTTTACCGGCTTTTTGCCTTTCAGATCATCGGTGAATTTGATGCGCCAGCTTACGACATCCTCGCTTATAATGCCGTGGATGAGGCTTTCATAACGCGCAACCCGTTGTTTCAGCGGCATGGACAGGGCCTCATGAATAGCCTCTGATACCGCTTCACGGTCGAACGGATTGACGATCAGCGCATCCCCCATTTGCGCAGCGGCGCCGGCAAACTCCGACAGCACCAGCACACCAGGATCGGCCGGGTTCTGGGCCGCGACATATTCCTTGGCCACCAAGTTCATACCGTCGCGCAAAGGCGTCACAAGACCTACATGGGCGGCGCGGTAAATCCCCGCCAGTTCATCGCGGCGATAGGCGCGGTTGACATAGCGCAGCGGCACCCAATCAATCGTTGAATGCTCGCCATTAATGTGTCCGGACAGGGTATCCAGCTTGCCGCGGATGTCCTGATAGGCCCCGACTTCACCGCGTGACGGCGTGGCGATTTGAAGCAGAAAGACATTGCGCTCATACTGCGGATAGTCGCGCAGGAACTGATCATAGGCTGTGAAGCGTTCTTCTAAACCCTTTGAATAATCGAGTCTTTCCACACCCACGATCATCTTTCGTCCACTTTGTGAATCGCGCATCAGATCCCAGTAATCCTTGGCGGTTTGTGAGCGGCTGGCCTCAACAAATTCCTTGGCATCAATCCCGATCGGATAGAACCCGACCTGAATCGTCTTGCCATAGGCGCGCAGACGGCCATCGCCTAAGTCTTCGCCGCCCGCCTGATTGATCACATATTCGGTGAAGGCATGTAGATTATCTTCGGTCTGAAAACCAACCAGATCGTAGTCGAACATCGTCTCAACCAGTTCGCCGTGCTTAGGCAGGGTCATTAGCACCCGCATGGCCGGCCACGGTATGTGGAGGAAAAACCCGATCCGGTTTTTCACCCCCTGCTCGCGCAATTTCGACGCCAGCGGGATCAGATGATAGTCCTGCACCCAGATCAGGTCATCTTCGACAATCAGCGGCGAAACGGTATCCGCAAAGCGTTGATTGACGCGGGTATAGCCTTCATCAAACGACCGCTCAAAGGCTACCAGATCGGGTCGGTAATGAAATAGCGGCCACAGGGTCTTATTGGCGTAACCGTTGTAATATTCGTGTACGTCCTGTTCTTCGAGGTGGGTCAGGGCGACCGTCACGCCGCCGATTTTCTGGATCGAAATCTGGCCGGAGCTTTCAGCCACCTCCCCGCTCCAGCCGAACCACATGCCGTTTTCTTCGCGCAGGGCCGCCGACAGAGCCATCGCCAGTCCGCCAACCGAAGCGTTACCGGCTTCGGCGGGCGGACTGACCCGATTTGAAATCACGATTAATCTACTCATCTTATGTCTTTCCAGGGCCGGCTCAGCAGAACCGCACAATTGATGATGCCGACCAGCGAATAGGTTTGCGGGAAGTTTCCCCACAGGGTGGCGTCATGAAACGAGGTGTCTTCGGACAACAGGCCCGACGGCGTGCGCTGCTTCAACATGCCCTCGAACAACTCACGCGCTTCATCGGTACGTCCGGCATAATGCAGGGCCTCAATCAGCCAGAAGGTGCAGAAATTAAACGCCGTTTCCGGCTCACCAAAATCGTCGGGCAAGGCATAACGCAGCATGTGCGGCCCGCGACGCAGCATCTTTTCGACCGCTTCCAGTGTCGACAAAAAACGCGGATCGTCCTTTGAGATGTAGCGCAGGTCGATCATCTGCAGCAGGCTGGCGTCCACCTCATCGACATCAAAGGCCGATGAATAGAGGTTAGCCTGCGCGCCTTCGGTGACAAAAAGCGCCCGTGAATCAATTGTTGATTTTATCGTCGCCGCCCGCGCTTTCCACACCTCCGCCCGATCGGTCAGGCCAAGTACCAGCGCCGCATTTTCCAGCCGATCGCAGGCCGCCCAGCACATGACCGCAGAGTATGTGTGCACCTTGGCAAAGGTGCGGAACTCCCACAAACCGGCATCAGGCTGATCGAAAACCTCAAACGCCTTGTCACCGATTTTTTCCAGTTGCTCAAAATCGGCCGCAGTCCCCGGCCTCAGCAGACGATGATCGAAAAATGCCTGCACTGACGACAGGATAATCTGGCCGTAGACATCATGCTGATGCTGGACATAGGCCAGATTGCCAACCCGCACCGGGCCCATGCCGCGATAACCTTTGAGGTGCTCGGCAATGGACTCAGTCAATATTGATTCATAGCCAATACCGTAGACCGGCTGCATCTTGCCGGAGGCAGCCCGGTCAACAATATTGCGCAGATATTTCAGATAGTTCTCTAAGGTTTGCATCGCCCCCAGCCGCGTCAGGGCCTCAACGACATAATAGGCGTCCCTGATCCAGCAATAGCGATAATCCCAGTTACGCTGCGACCCCGGCGCTTCGGGGATCGAAGTGGTCATGGCGGCAATAATCGCACCGGTTTCTTCATAGACGCACAGTTTCAGGCCAATGGCGGCGCGGATCACCGCTTCCTGATACTCCATCGGCAGGGCCAGACCCCGCACCCATTCGCGCCAGTGCAGGTCGGTTTTTTCCAGCATGTCGCGCACGCCGGTGCGGATATCGACCGAAAAGCTCTCATCCGGGCCTAAGAAAAACGACAGCTCTTCTTCAAGGCGAAATTCGCGCTCCTCCAGCACATGGCTGACCGCGCAATTGGTCGATAGCCGCAGAATGGCCTCAGAGGCATAGTAGCGGATATGGTTGGAGCCGGACGTGGTCTGGGCTTCGCTTTCGCCATAATTGCAGGCCGGCCGCAACCGGATGCGAATACGCGCTGAGCCCTTGACGGGCCGCACGATCCGGCAGAACGACACAGGGCTATAGAGCCGGTCATTGCGTTTAAAGCGCGGGCAAAAATCAATGATTTCAACCTCGGCGCCGTTTGTATCGGTCAACCAGGTATGCAAAACAGCGCTATTGCGGCCATAGGCCTGCCGCACATGGGCCAGATCGAGCACATCAATGGCCCACAGCCCCAGCGCCTGCGGATCATTCGTGCTCACACCGGATACCAGATTGCAGAAGGCCGGATCGGAATCAAAGCGCGGGACACATCCCCACACCCACGTCCCATTAGAATCAATCAGGGCCGAGACCATGCAGTTACCGATGGGAGACAGGTTCAGGCTGTGCGTCTGCCAGTGCTGCGCCAGAACCGGCTGGACGCTATCACCGACAACAGGCGCGGTCATGTCAGGCATAACAGGCTCTCCTCCAGCCAGGCCGTCACCGCAGGCACATCTTTCAGACCATAATGGGCCACAGATGCTCCCGCCCCCACCCGCACGCCAAAGCCGCCCAGACTGTTGACCGCCTCAAAGCCGACCTCATCGGTCAGGTCGTCGCCAACAAACACCGGCACATGGCCGATAAACGGCGCTTCGCACATGAAGGCGCGAATGGCATCGCCCTTGTTCGGGCCGGGCGTGCGCAATTCGATTACCTCATGACCCGGTTGCAATCTGAGACCATGAGTCTCGGCCATGCGGGTGGCCAGTCCGATGATATTGGTCTTGTGGTCGGGTTCATGACGGTAATGGACAGCGACGCTGACGCCCTTATCTTCAACAATCAGCCCTTCCAGCACACGGTTGAGCGCGCGAAATTCGGCCACAACGCTATCCAGCGCCGCATGGGCCTGAGTATTTTCGCACAGCCCCGACGCTGTGCGCCGCTCCAAGCCGTGGGCACCTGCCACGGAGGCCACAGCCCCTTCGGTAATGCGATCGACGGCGCTGACGGAACGGCCGGATATGACCGCCAGACGGCCGCCCAGCTTATCATTCAGGGCTTTCAGCAAACCATTGCGGGCGGCTTCCGGTTCAACGTCATCCGGACGCGGCATGATCGGCGCAATCGTACCGTCCAGATCAAGGAACAGGGCGACCTTGAACAGATCCAAAGGCTCAGGTTTAGGCTTCATCTCATCCTCTTTGACCGCCCATTAAGGCCGCCCTGAATTCATGTGGATTTTAAATGCAGCGCACAGGTTAACTATCTGACGCGCTTACAGGTAAGAAAACAATATGGATTATGCCTATGATTTTGCTTGTATTTTTACACAATCACATAACAATTCCGTTACCCCGCAGCGCGGGAGGCCGTTCAACCTTTAAGTTTATGTGATTTTTATTTGCCTCATAGCCGTCATGCCAATACCCTGAGATCACACGTGAAGCCCTTGATTCATTTAAGCCTTATTTTCAGGAAGCCCTCTTGCCCAAAACCGTCAGCGCCAGCGCGATTGCCTTGGCTGCCGCCCTCATGGTTTGGGCACCGCTGACCTATGGCCAAAGTGCGCCGCCGGTCGAAATTGCGCCCGCAGATGCCCCGATTATCACGGATCAGGATTTCGAATCCGCCCTGCCTACGCTGGACGCCCCCGCCGATATGACCGAAGACCCGGTGCCGGATCTGCCGCCTGCCGAAACCCCAGATGCCGAAACCGATATCGCGCTTGAGACCCTGCCCGAAATCCCGCCCGCCACCGATGAAGCCCTGACCGAGCCCCTGCCGTCGCTGGCCGACTTTGATAAGGTTCCCGCACCGTCTGCGGTTGCGGCCACTGATGAGCAAACGCCGGAAATCGCCTATGACACCACGTTGAATGGCCTGAAAGACCTGAACTTAGAGAAAACCTTCTGGGACCTGAGCGCCCTTAAGGAAGGCAAGGGCAAGGCTGCCAATGCCGTCATGGTGCGTGCGCGCCTCAAGCAGGATGAGATACTGGCGTTGCGGCTGCTAAAGGCCGAGGGCTACTATGACGCCACCGTCGTCACCTCAATGGAAAATGAGCCGAATCAGCCCGGTCGGGTGCGGGCGACCTTAACGGTTGCCCCCGGCACACCCTACCGGCTTGATGAGATTGTGATAACCGCCGGCCCCACCACACCGCCCAACCTGATCCGCGATGCCCTGCCGTTGAAAACCGGCGATGCCCTAATCGCTGACCGAGTGGTGGCGGCTGAGGCCAGCGTCAGTCTTAAATTGCCGGAAAACGGTTATCCGTTTGCCGAAGTCGGACCCCGCGATATTCTGCTCGATAACACGACCTACACTGCCGACTACACCCTGCCGGTTGAGACGGGCCCGCGCGCCCGTATCCGCAATTTCACCACCGAAGGCCAGCAGGCCTTTGGCGTCGATCATATCGAAATCATAGCCCGTTTCCATGAAAATGACCTTTACGATAACCGTATGGTCGATGATCTGCGTCAGGCGCTGGTGGCGACTAATCTGTTCCGCTCGGTTTCGGTTGAGCCGGTGCGAACCAATGCCCCCGCCCCAGATGGCACGGAATATGTCGATATACTTGTGCGACAACAAACCGGACGCGTGCGAAAACTGGCCGCCGATGTCGGCTTTTCGACCGGTCAGGGTGTCCTTCTGAAAGGAAGCTGGATCAATCGCAACTGGCGTCCTCCCGAAGGAGCGCTGATTGTGGAGACCACACTCGGCAGTAATGAACAGACGCTGGGGGTAAGCCTGCGCCATTCCAATTACCGTAAGCGTGACCTGACCCGGCTGATTTCGACCGAACTGGCCCGTTCCGACTACGATACCTATGAGGCGCAAGGACTCAAACTGGGCTACAGCCTGTCGAGGTCATCCACCCCCATCTGGCAAAAACGCTGGACCTGGTCAGCCGGGATTGAGTTCAGTGCTATCCGCCTGAATTCCAAGCTGGATCGCATGCTGGGCGATAGCTGGATCAACTACTATACCGCCGACATGCCGCTTAAGCTGGCGCGCGATGTGACTGACGATCTTCTCAATCCAACCAAAGACTTCCGCGCATCTGTTGAAACTACGCCGCAGGTATCACTGTCAGGTTTATTCAGTAACAACATTAAGAACCAGTTCGATGTCTCGACCTATCGGCAGGTCAATGACCAGACGATTCTGGCGGCCCGTTTCCGCACCGGCACCATATTAGGCAGCGATTTTATCGATGTCCCCCTGACCACGCGGTTTTACGCCGGCGGCGGCGGCAGTGTGCGCGGCTTTGGTTATCAGGAGTTGGGTCCGCGCGATGCTGCCAACACGCCAACCGGCGGCCTGAGCCTGATTGAGATGGCGTTTGAGGCGCGCTATCGCTTTAAAAATATCTTAGATGGCAATCTGGGGGTCGTGCCATTTATCGATGCCGGTCAGGTCTATCAGGATAAGACGCCGGACTTTAACGATATACGCTTTGGCATCGGCATCGGGGCGCGTTATTACACCAATTTCGGGCCGATCCGCATCGATGTCGCCACCCCTATCAGCCGCCGCGACGGCGAGTCGCCGGTATCGCTTTATGTCGGGATCGGGCAGGCCTTCTGATGACCGATACACCCGAAACCAAACCCGAACCGAAGTCCAAGCCTAAGCGCGGCGCCACCATCGCGAAAATCGCGGGCCTGACCGTCGCGTTTATCGCGGCTCTGCTTATGCTTGTGGTGTGGGGGCTTGATAGCGGTGTGGGCAAGGGTTTTCTGATCGACCGGGTCAACACACTGAAATTCGATAATGGCCTGAAAATCAGTATCGGGCGTATTGACGGCTCGCTTTATAAACGGGCCACGGTTCACGACATCAAAATCTCCGACCGCAAAGGTGTGTTCGCCCAAAGCCCGCAGATCACCCTCGATTGGCGGCCCTTTGCCTACCTCAACAAGCATGTCGATGTCCGCGAATTGTCATCGCCCCAGATTGACGTTTTACGCCGTCCTGAGTTCACACCGACGCCCAAGAAACCCAGCGAACCGTTTAAGTTACCTGACCTGAAGGTTGATATCGCCAAGATGTCAGTAAAGCGCATCAACCTGTCTCAGGGTGTAGCCGGTGATGCCCAAATCCTTACTTTGTCGGGTGATGCCCATCTTAAAAAAGGCCAGATCCTGATCAATACAGCCGCCAGCTCGACCCGCGCAGACCGTCTGGCGCTTAAGGTTGATGCCACGCCCAAACAGAACCGGCTGATCATCGACGGCCTGCTGATCGCACCAAAGGACGGGGCGGTTGTGGCGCTCATTGGGCTCAAAGATGCCCTGACGGTGACCGCGAATGGGCGTGGTAACTGGGAAGTCTGGGACGGCCGTATCGATGGTCATCTGGGTGATAACGATCTGGCCGATGTCGCCCTGACCGGTCGTAATGGCACCTTTACGGCTAAGGGTAATGTGCGGCCTGACCTGCTGCTGAGTGGGGTGACGCAGGCGTTAGTGACACCCGCTGTCAATATTGATCTGACCACCACCTTCAAGGATCGCGTAGCCGATGGGCAACTGGCCCTGAAATCCGACGCGCTTGATATCGAGGCTGACGGCATAATCGACCTGAAAAACGCCCGTTTCGGTAAGCTCAATATCGATGCTGAACTGACCAAGGCGGCGGTCATCGATAAAAACCTGTCGGGCAAAAACGTCCACCTCAAGGCCCTGATTGACGGTGATTTCAAACGTCCGCTGATTGACTACGACCTGTCCGCCGATTGGGTGAAGTTCAACAAAATTACCGTCGAAGCCGCCCGCATCGAAGGCCGGTCGCGCATTGATGGCGACCGTATTCTCATTCCGGTTAAGGGCGGCGCCAAGCGGGTGTGGGGCGTCAATGCCGCTGCCGATGGCCTGCTGACCAATGTCCGGTTGGACGGGGATCTAGCCTACAGCGACAACCGTATCTTAAGCGATAATATGAAAATCAGCTCGGATAAACTGAACGGCACAGCCTTGCTGGTGGCGGATTTTGGCACCGGTATCTATCAGGGCGCGCTCAAGGGGCGGGTTAATGACTATCGGATCGAAGGCTTAGGGATTGTCAGTGTCGTCACCGATGCCGAACTGGTGCAACGGCCTGTTGTGAATGGTCAGGGCGGCGGATTTGGCATCAAGGGCACGTTTTCGGCTCAGTCGAAGCGCCTGTTCAATAGCGGTTTGCAGAGTTTTCTGGGCGGCAATGCCAAAATATCGGGTGCATTTTCGACCGCCACCAATGGCGATATTATTCTCAATAATTTCAAAGGTACGTCGCCATCTTTTAATATGACCGCTCAGGGACGATACGCTCTGAAAAATGGTGACTTGACCCTCAAGGCTCAGGCCACATCGAAACAATATGGCCCCCTCACCGCCAATGTGACAGGTACTGCCAGCAACCCGAAAGTCGTGCTGACCGCCGCCAGTCCCGGCCTTGGGCTGGAACTACGTGAGGTCGTGGCGACCCTGACCACCTCCAAAGCCGGTTATAATGTCAAGGCCGAAGGGGCCTCCGCCTATGGCCCACTGCTGGCTGACGTCAATATTCGGACGGGTGACGGGCCGCTGACGCTGGACGTCCATCAGGCGCGGGTGGCGGGTATCGACGCGCAAGGCGTCATTCAACAAACCGCAGGCGGCAAGCTCGCCGGCGATCTGAACCTGAGCGGTTCCGGCATCACCGGTGTCGCCTCCCTGATGGAAATCAATGATGTACAGGGCGCCAAAATCAACGCCCGCGCCCAGGGTGCCACCCTGCCCGGCGATTATAATATTCAGGTCGGACGCGCCCTGATTGACGCAACCATTGCCCTTTATGAAAAGCCAGAAATCGTTGCCGATGTTCAGGCGCAGAACCTTAATTACAACGTCACTTTTGTCGAAAAAGGCCGCGTCAAGATCAACTATCGCAATGATCGCGGCACGGCGCAGGCGGTACTGAACGGCTCATCGGGTGTGCCGTTCACTCTGGCCGTTAATGCCAGCCTGTCGCCAGAACTTTACCGCGTCGCCGCGAACGGCGTCGTCAACGGTATCAATGTTAAAACCGAGGCTCCGGCCCGGATCGTGAAACGCGGCGCGGGTTATCAACTCCTGCCGTCCACGATTGTGACCAATCAGGGCAAGGTGCAACTGGCCGGACAGTTTGGCGACGGCATCAAGGCGCAGGCCCGTTTTGATGATTTCGATCTGGCCATCATCAATGCGGTGGCACCTGACGCAGGCATTGGCGGCACGGCCACCGGCAGTGTCGATTACAGCCAGAACGGCGATGACATCCCTGATGTGCGCGCGCGCCTGACGGTTGATGACTTTACCCGTTCCTCGATTGCGGCTGTATCCGCCCCCGTCGATATCAATATTGATGGCACCCTCAATCCTGAGCGCGGCGACCTGCGGGCTGTGTTCCGTCAGAACGGGGCTAATTTGCTGGGCGGCGTCATTGGCCGGATGCAGGTGCAGCTTGATCCACAAGGCGGCGGTGCCAACTGGGTTGAGCGTCTGCGTCAGGGCGGCATCACCGGCGGCATCCGCTATAACGGTCCGGCCAGTGTGCTGTTTTCGCTGGCAGCTCAGGGCGATCAGAGCATGACCGGCAATATTGCCGTGGCCGCCGATATCTCAGGTCAGGTGCGTGATCCACGCCTGAGCGGCGTCGTACGCGGCAATGGTCTGGCCTACGAACATTCCGGTTTTGGCACGCGCATCACCCGCATCACGCTGGATGGGGAATTCAGCAATGATCGTCTCGAAATCCGTAAATTCGATGGCCGCGCCGGCGAAGGAACAGTGGCGGCCACCGGCTGGGTCTCGCTGGCGGCCGATAACGCCTTCCCGCTGCAACTGAACGCCAAACTGAACAATGCCCGTCTGGCAGCCTCGGATCAGATATCATCGACCGTTTCGGGGACACTCGATATCACCAATGGCGATGACGGCGCGCTGATCAAGGGCAACCTCACCCTCCCCCAGACCCGCTATCAGATTGTCACTCAAGGCGCAGCCGAGATCATTGAACTGGAAGGCGTGCGCCGTCCGGTCATTGCGACTTCGGGCCCGCCCCCCCGCCCCAAAGCCCCCCCGAAGGACTGGCGTCTGGATGTGCGGGTACGCGCCGACAACCAGATTTTTGTGTCAGGCTTAGGCTTGGAGTCGGAATGGCGTGCCAATATCAATGTCGGCGGCACCACCCGCGCCCCGCGGGTACTGGGCAACCTTAACGCCATTCGCGGCACCTATAATTTCGCCGGCCGTGAGTTCAGGCTTGATACCGGCGTGATCAGTTTTGAGGGCGGACAACTGACCAATCCGGAAATCGAGATCGCCGCCTCGACCGTCGTGGACGACATTACCGGCACCATCAATGTCACCGGCACGGCCCAGCGTCCATCGATTGCCTTCTCAAGCAGCCCCACCTTGCCGCAGGATGAAGTCCTGTCGCGCATCCTGTTCGGTGAAAGCGTGACCAACCTGTCGGCCACTCAGGCCCTGCAACTGGCCGCGTCGCTCAATCAACTTAGCTCAGGGGGCAATGGCATCAATCCGCTGGGGACACTCCGGGCCGCGACCGGTATCGACCGTCTGCGCGTACTGGGTGAAGATGACGCGACCGGGCGTGGCACCGCCGTAGCCGCCGGCAAATACCTGACCAACAATGTCTATGTCGAAATCGTCACCGACACCAAGGGTTTCATGGCCACCCAGCTTGAAATTGCCCTGTCGCGATCCTTGAGTATCCTGTCGCAGACCGGGACCGCCAGCGGCACCGCGGTGAACCTAAGGTATTCGCGCGATTACTGATTGCCAAAACACGCGCAATACCCCTTACTATTGTTACGGCAGCGCGAGGGGGTAATAAGGTGTTGAATACCGGAGCCAACTGGGTAATCGCGCAGCTTGATTATGTGTGGGTGATGGCAGGCCTTGCGTTCCTGTTTATCGGTGGCGAAGGCCTGGTGCGCGGTGCCACCGCTCTGGCGCGCAGGCTTAAGCTGTCAAACCTGATTATCGGTCTGACGGTCGTGGGTTTTGGCACCTCCATGCCGGAACTGATGGTCAGCCTTCAGGCGGCGCTGAAAGATACCCCCGATATTGTGGTTGGGAACGTGGTTGGTTCCAACATCGCCAATATTTTACTTATCATGGGCGTGGGCGCGCTGATCTATCCGATGGACAGCAAAAGCGCCAGCATCCAACGCGATGTGGCGGTCATGATTGTCGCCACCATCGGCCTTCTGGTACTGGCCTATCGCGGCGGCATTGACCGGCTGGATGCCCAGATCATGCTGGGCTGCCTTATCACTTATCTGGTGGTGGTTTACGTGTTGGAACGTGGCAACCCGGAGCAGGAACCTTCGACTCAGGACAACCCGGCTGAGTTAGGCATCTTCATGGCGATGGCCTGGGTATCTCTGGGGCTATTGGCGCTGGTGGTCGGCGCTGACAGCCTCGTTAAAGGCGCTACCAATATCGCCCGCAGCTTTGGCGTCAGCGAAGGGGTAATCGGCCTGACCCTCGTGGCGGTCGGCACCTCCCTGCCCGAACTTACCGTAACCATGATCGCAGCGTTTAAGCGCCAAAGCGATATGGCTTTGGGCAATCTCATCGGCTCATGCATTTTCAATATACTGGCCATTCTGGGCCTGACAGCACTGGTCGCACCAATTGC
Source organism: Asticcacaulis machinosus (assembly GCF_028550435.1). Classification (GTDB taxonomy): domain Bacteria; phylum Pseudomonadota; class Alphaproteobacteria; order Caulobacterales; family Caulobacteraceae; genus Asticcacaulis; species Asticcacaulis machinosus. The sequence continues at coordinate 838,524 of NZ_JAQQKV010000001.1, forward strand.
CATCGACGCGCGGTTTACACAGGTCGATATCCCGATTGCCTTGGGCGTCGCCGTATTGGCCGGACTGTGCATCTACATCTTCGGCAAAATAGGCCGCCTGATCGCGCTGGGCTTTTTGGCGGCCTATGCCAGTTACATGGCGTTTCTGTTTATGATCTGACTACTTCTTCTCGGTCAGGATATCGTCGAGATAGGCCGGTTTGCCCGCAATGCGCTCAAGGCGCGGATAACGCAGGCCGCCCTTATAGTCGAGCGTCACCGTACGATAGTTTTTGCCCTTTTTGATCAGCAGCTCGATCGGCTTACCGTCTGGTTTTGCCGCGTCTGTCACCGCTGACTTGATACCATCGGCCTCATAGGCCACGCCGTTCACGGCCACCACCGACATGCCCTGCCCCAGACCGGCCTTGAACGCCGGACCGTCCCAGAGGGTCGCGGTAATATCACCCGCCGTATTGAGCGTGAGGCCCAAAGAATAGCTCAGATCAGTATTTTTCTGCACCTTCTCACGCGACTTGATCCAGTCGGTCGGCGTTGCACTGTAGACCAGCTTATAGCCGCCGCGCTCAAGGCCATCGAGCGGCGCGCCCTTCATCGGCTTATAGAGGCGGTCTTTCAGGAAGGTATCCCAGTCATAGGCATAGACGCTGTTGAGCGTATCCACGACCTCTTTGAACTCATAGGTATCCACCACCCATGAACCGTCCTTTATACCAAAGAACTTACCGGCAAAATCATCCAGCGACTTCTTGTTGCCAGTCTTTTCGCGGATCAGGGTATCGGCATCCAGCCATATCAGCAGGCCGACATTGTAATAATCTTCGGAGCGCTGCATCGACAGCCAGTTTTTAGGCGCGCGGCTGGAGATCACCGGATCATTGGTGGTATCCACCGTCGGGCGCCACTCCGTGCCCTTGAAATTGTCATAGATGGCGGCGATCAGGGCGATGGCTTCTCGCGTTTGTTCCTTAGTGAACATGCCCGAACGTGCCGTCAGCATATAGCCCCAATACTGGGTCTGACCTTCATAGACCCACAACAGGCTACCGCGCATCGGTTCCTGAAAATCGGGCGTATAAAGATCGGCCCCGCGCCGGAACTTGCCGTCCCAGGAGTGGGTAAATTCATGGGCCAGCAGATCACGGCCGATGTAGCCATTGGCCCAGTCGGTAAAATACTTGATATCGTGGCCGTTTTCGGATGAGCGGTGATGCTCTAAGCCAATATCGCCCAGTTCTTCCGACAGATGCACCAAAAAGTCATAGTGGTCATAATGTTCAGATTTGAACAGCTTAACCGACTGATCCACCATCTTGCGATGCAGGTCGATGACTTCGGGTTTGGCCTCCAGATAGTCGGGCTTATCGGCAAAGACATTGAGGCGAACCGGCTTTTTGCCCTTAGGTGTCAGATCCCACTGCTTATAATATTTGCCGGCAAACATCGGTGAGTCGATGAAGTTATCATAGGAGATCGGTTTGAAGGTGACGGTGTTGTCCGCGCCCGTCGATTCCACTTCCAAAGCGCTGGCATGAGACCAGCCCTGCGGCAGCTTCAGAGTCAGTTGCACCGGAATACGGCTGGTGAAATATCCGGCCGGATACATGGACGCCAGTTCCCACTGAAAATTGGCCATCAGGTCGGTCTGCACCACCCGTCCCGCGGTTGAAGTCATGGGTGCCAGATATTCAAACTCGGCCACCACTTCGGTCACGCCATCCGGCACCGTAAAGCGGAACGCATTGACCGCCACCGGATCACGCAACCATGTCAGGGGCTGCCCGTTTGCACTAAAGCGGACATTGGCAATCTTATCGGCAAACTTCTGGGCCGAGTGCTTACCCGGCAACCACAGCGGCGTCATCAGCACCATCTCACCAGCCTTATCCACCGGCACGACCTGACGCACCACCCAGCGGCGGTGATCCAGATCGGTGGCATCAACCGACACCTTCAGCATACCGGTATAGGCAATATCGCGGGCGGCGGGAATGGCGGGGGTTGCGGGGGCCTGATAAGGCGGTGCGTCCCGGGTTTCCGCCATTGCGCCGGAGGCCATTAAGGCGGCCAAAACCAAACTCACTGACGTGCTGAACCTAGCCGCCGAAACCCACTTTTTCATAGAGACGCCCTGCTTAACCAACGCAAAGACGACACTATTGAAAAGCGGTTCGGGTTTGTAAAGCCCTAAAAATTACAAATGAAACGGCTTAACCCGCCGATGGCACAGCCCGCAGGCGCGTATCGCGGGTAATCATTTCACCGCGAACTGGCTCATGACGAAGGCTTACACTGGCGTCAGCCATGGACGCATTGAAGGTGCCATCAAACGGCAAGTCAAACTTCGTGACCTGAAACAAAAGCAGACCCCAGACCACAAGGCTAAAGGCAAAGGCGCAAGCATAGCCACCTAAGACATAACCATTCAGGACTTTTTTCTCATACATGGGTTTAACTCTTATACTTGTTACCGGTCTCGGCACCTACCGAGGGAGGAATCCGGCGCGTTTTTCGCCTATGAGGCAATAAAGCGCATATTAACCCTAATGAAAAGCAAAAAATAAACACAGCGGTCAAAATTTTTACTTAAACCCACCCCCAAAAGGTAAAGAAATGATTAATTTTGCAATTTTATCGTTTAATTTCAGATTGTTATTTTTTTGACAAATCCGTTAAAAATGACAAAGAAAATGAGTTAAGACTTGTAAATTTTTAGTAAAAATTCGGTTTTGAAGTCTAAACGCATCCCGTATGGCATAGAGATGGGCACCTGCCTCTATGCTTACGGATATACTTGAAACGGGGATTTTACCGGACGTCAGGCCCGATTTTGCGCCGGTATATCAATATCGGGCACCGTCTCGATCGCCGTATCCGACGCCAGCAACGTGCGCTGAACCGGACATTTGGACGCAACCTCGATCAGCTTTAAGCGCTGTTCATCCGTCAAAAGATCACCCGTAATATGCACGGATTTGGTGAACACATCCTGCCGCCCGCGCTTTTCGTGGGCGACACGCACCTCAATCTGATCAACCGGCCAGCCCTGACTGCGGGCATACCAGCGCACGGTCATGGCCGTACATTCGCCTAAAGCTGAGGTCAAAAGATCATAGGGCGACGGCCCCAGATCAAGCCCGCCCTTATCGGCCGGCTCATCACCGATCAGGCTATGGGCGCCGACCTCAATGGCAACGCTGTAGGTACTGGCGTGGGTCTCATATATGCGAACTTTAGTCATATCAGTTTTCCGGTAATGGGATGAATTCGATCTCGTCACCGGGCACCTTGGGGAACCGACCGGCTTTCCAGTCGGCCTTGGCCTGCTCGATCCGCTCAGGGCGCGAAGAGATAAAGTTCCAGTAGATATGGCGCTCATTCATGCCCTCACCGCCAATAATGGCAATGCGGGCATCCGTCGTCGCGGTCAGGGCTGCCGTCGCTCCGCGCTTAAGGATCGCCATGTGGAATTCATCGACCGGAACACCGTCAACTGACACGGTTCCTGCCGCGACATAAACCGCCATCTCATCCACCCCCTCCGGCAGATCAAGGGTTTGACCGGCTGTAAGGGCCGCCTCGGCATAGAGGGTCGGGGAATAGGTCTTGACGGGCGATGTGACACCAAACGCCTGCCCCATCATCACGCGCACCGGCACGCTGGCAACCTCGGTTTTCGGTAAATCAGCGCTGTCGTAATGAAAAAAGACCGGATCGGTTTCCTCATCCGCTTCGGGCAGGGCCAGCCACAGTTGCAGGCCGTGCATGCGACGCGGCTGATCCAGGGTTTCGGGGACTTCGCGTTCGGAATGGACAATACCGCGCCCCGCCACCATCAGATTGATATCCCCCGGCACGATCGTTGCGACCGACCCCACCGAATCGCGGTGCAGGATCGCCCCTTCAAACAGATAGGTCACGGTCGCCAGATTGATGTGCGGATGCGGCCGGACGTTAGATCCGGCGCCCGGTGCAAAATCAACCGGCCCCATGTGGTCAAAAAATATCCACGGCCCGACCATGCGCCGTTTGGCAAACGGTAGCAGCCGACGCACCTGAAACCCGCCCAGATCCTTGGCACGCGGCGGCACAATCATATCAATAACGCTATCGGTCACACCTGAGTCTTCGGCAGACATGATTACCTCTTAAAAGCTGGGGTTATACCAAACGGAACCTATGATTATTCAGGATTAACGTCACCCTGAAATATGGGGGCACTTCATAATTTCATTTTCGGCCGAAATATTTTTTTGAGCGCAACATCAAAAAACACCGGCATTAACCTCACATTAATCAAAAATCACTATCTATGGTTGCATGAGACGTATCATAAATGACATCTCAGAAGCGAAGAGCGCGTCCGGGCCCCGCCGCAGACCAAAGCCTTGGACGCGCTTTTCTCGAACCTCATTTTTCCGGCATTTTGCACGCAACACAAACGCCGCCACCGCCGTGGAATTTGCCCTGATCAGCCCGATCCTGATCCTTATGTTAGCAGGGATTGTCGACTATGGCGGCTATTTCTGGACCTCCCATGCCGTCCAGCAGATGGCCAATGATTCCGCCCGCGCCGCTATTGCCGGGACGACCGCGCCGGAACGGCTAAGCCTCGCCCAATCCATGTTCGATGCCCAAAAATCAGAATATGACTTCATGACCCCCGGCGAGCTATCAATCAACCTCAACGAGCAAGCCAACACCTATCAGGTTACCATTACCTTTACCCCGGATAGCGGCAGTTTTGAGCTGATCGGTGCCCTGCCCGGCATGCCCACAACCATCACCCGCACCGCCGCCGTCGCCCGCGGCGGCTATTAAAAGGCGACCACCATGCTCCGCCGCTTCTTAACCGACGAACGCGGCGCTTCGGCCATCATCATGGCCCTGTCGATGAGCATGGTGATTTGTCTGGCGGCACTGGCGGTCGATGTCGGCTCGATATTTCTTCACACCCGTAAGCTTCAGGGGGCCGCCGATCTGGCCGCTATGAGCGCCGCCGCCGACCTCAGCCGTGCCGAAGCCGCCGCGTCCGCCACCGTCGCCGCCAATGCTGCGGGCATCACCACCGTCACCGAAATTGGCCAGTATGATCAGGCCCTCAGCCACGATAACCGCTTTACTGCCACGGCCCTGACCTCGGCCAATGCCGCCCGAGTTACCCTGACCGCGCAGGCCCCGCTCTATTTCGGGCAGGTGCTGCTGGATAAACCCTCCATCACCATCAGGCGCACGGCGACCGCCAGTCAGACGCAACTGGCCGCATTCAGCATCGGCTCACGGCTAGCTTCACTCAATGGCGGTTTGCTCAACAGCCTGCTCAGCGGCCTGACCGGTTCCAGCGTCAGTTTGACTGTGATGGATTACAATCATCTGGCTGGCGCGCGCATCGACCTGCTCAGTTACGTCAGCGCTCTGCATGAAACGGTCACGGTGGATACCGTCAGTTTCGATGACACCCTGAACGCCGAGGTGGAACTGGGTGACGCGCTCAACCTGCTGGCCGATGAGGTCGATCTCAATGCCCGCGGCCCGCTTAAGGTTCTGGCGGCGACCAACATCAAAGACACTAAAATCAAGCTGAACGACCTGATCGATCCGGGGGTTTACGGCGATCAGGACTATATCAAAGGCGGGCCGGACTCAGGCGTTTCGGTCGATTCCCTGTCGCTGGTGAACGCCATGCTGACCACGGCCAATAAAAACCGGCAGGTTGAGCTTAATCTGTCGTCTGAGGTGCCGAGTTTAAGCGCCCTCAAGGTCTGGCTGGCCATAGGTGAGCGGCCCAATAAATCGCCGTGGATCACCGTCACCCGTACCGGCGAGCCCATTATCCGCACGGCCCAGACCCGGCTTTATGTCGAAGCCTCCATCGGCGGGGTCGGATCGGTCCTAAGCGCGTTGGGTGTCAAGGCATTGAAACTGCCGGTCTTTGTCGAACTGGCGTCAGGTGAAGCGAAACTGGCCGGGATCACCTGCACCGGCTCAAAAAGTGTGACCCTAAGCGTTCGCCCCAGCATCGGTCAGGTCAATATCGGCGAAATCAACACCGCTGATCTCAACAATTTCAAGAAAACCCTGACGGTCAGTGACGCTACCCTGGTCAATATCAGCGCCCTTGGCCTGCCCGTCATCAGCGCCACCGCCAAGGCGCAGGTCAAGCTGGGCGGCGAGACGTGGAAATCGCAAGCGTTCACGGCAGACGATATCAACAACCACACCATCAAGACCGTCAAAACCGATGATGCCGTCCAGAGCCTTACCCAATCTCTGGTCGATAAGGTCGATCTGACGGTCATTTTGGCCGGCATCAAGATCAAGGTCGGCCCCGCGGTGTCGGCCATCGGATCGCTGCTGAGCTTTGCAGCCCCGCTGATCGATGGGGTGCTCAACGCGCTGCTGGGTACGCTCGGCATTGGTCTGGGCGAAGCCGATGTTCAGGTCCACGGTCTTCGGTGTTCGGGGGCGGCATTGGTGGGCTGATTTGAGGTCACCATCCTTCATATAGACAGCCCGTTCGACGCAGAATAAACAGTGGTCATGCCTAACGACCTTCTCTCTCCGACCGAATCGACTAATGCCGCCCCCTATTCGGTGTCCGAACTGGCCGGTGCCCTGAAACGCACCCTGGAGACGACCTACGACCATGTGCGGGTGCGAGCCGAAATTTCCAAGGTCACGCGCCATTCGTCTGGCCATGTCTATCTGACGCTCAAGGACGACCGTGCCGCCATCGACGGCGTCATTTGGAAAGGCAATGTCAGCCGCCTGAAAGCCCAGCCGGAAATGGGCCTTGAGGTCATAGTGACCGGTAAGATCACCACCTTTCCGGCCTCATCCAAATACCAGATCGTCATTGAATCGTTAGAGGCCGCCGGCATGGGCGCGCTTTTGGCCCAGCTTGAACGCCTGAAAGCCAGACTGCATGCCGAGGGCCTGTTCGATCCGGCGCGAAAAAAGCCGCTGCCGTTCGCCCCCAAAACCATTGGCGTTATTACCTCCCCCACCGGTGCGGTCATCCGCGACATTCTGCACCGCATCCGCGATCGCTGGCCGTGCCGGGTCATGGTCTGGCCGGTGGTGGTTCAGGGCGATGCAGCACCCAGTCAGGTGATCCGCGCTATCAAGGGGTTCGAGAGCGGCGAAGCGCCCAAACCTGACGTGCTGATCATCGCCCGCGGCGGTGGCTCGGTCGAAGATTTGTGGCCGTTTAATGATGAAGCTTTGGCGCGTGCCGTTGCCGCCTGCCCCATACCGATTATCTCGGCCGTAGGGCATGAGACCGACACCACCCTGATCGATTTCGTTTCCGACCGGCGCGCGCCGACCCCCACAGGGGCTGCGGAAATGGCGACGCCGGTGTTGAGCGAACTGAAAGGTTTTCTGCTTGATCTGGAACGCCGCCGCGTCGGCACCTTCGGGCGATCTATGGAAAGCCGCCGTGAACGGGTGGCCCTGTTGAGCCGCGCCCTGCCCAAGCCGCAGGATCTGATCAATTCAGCTCAGCAACGACTTGATTATATTGGCCATCGTCTGGGCGGCGGTCTGTCCAAAAACCTCAATTTGCATGAAACCGCACTTGTGCGGGTAGCGGGGCGGTTTAATCCGGCCCTGCTGGCCCGCCCGCAGTCGCTCAAAGCCGATCAGGTGACACAGTTATCAAACCGCGCCCTGGCCGCCCTCACCCGCCGCGTGGCTCAGGCCGAAAGTCATGCCCGCCTGCCCGCATTGACACAGCGTATGGATGACGCCGTGCAACGCCAGTTAAAACAACGCTGCGACCGCCTGTTGTCCCTTGAGCAATTGCGCCAGAGCCTGAACCCTGACCGGCCGCTTAATCTCGGATTTGCCCGCGTGCATCGTAAGGACGGGGCTCTGGTAGCGTCAGCCGCCGCCGTGACGACCAACGATGCGCTGGAGCTGCATTTCAAAGACGGCGTCGTCGATGTGGTCGCCACCACCGATGCGCCCCCGCAAACGCCACCCACCTCCAAGCCCACGCCCAAAAAAGTCACACCGCCGCCCTCTTCGGATCAGGGGAGCTTGTTTTAGGCCGCCATCTACCCCTATATTACGATCATGAATATGCACACCAAACCTCCCCTGCCCGATCAGGCCGTATTGCATTACGGCGACGGCGAATATGTCGTCATGAAGCCGGGCAAGTTCGTCATTTGCGCCGTGTCGGGTAAGCACATCCCGCTGGAGGCCCTGCGCTACTGGAACCCCACCACTCAGGAAGCCTTTGCCGGCCCTGAAGAAGCCACGGCCCGATGGAAAGACCTGAACCAGCGCTGAATCGCAGACATTTATTAAAAGCCGCGGGCCTGATCGGCCTTGCGGCAGCGCCCGCCTATGCGGTGCCCCTGATCCCACGCACCTTAAACCTTCGTGGCCGATTCCGTCAGGGCGGCTATGCCATAGGCCAGGCCGATCCCCACGCCGATGTCTGGGTGGACGGCGAATGGCGCACGAAAGCCTCTGATATCGGCAGCTTTTTTATCGGGTTTGATCGTGACAGTCCGCCACACTGCCTGATTGAGATCAAGGGCCCGGTGCCGGGCCAGTACCAAAAGACGACCTGCGAAATCTATCCCACCCGCTATGAGGTTCAGCGCGTCGATGGCCTGCCGCAAAGCACGGTCACGCCGACCGATCCGGCTTTGCTGGAGCGCATCGCCGCCGAGGTCGCGCTCAAGAACGAAGCCTTTGCCCACCGCGAAGACGCCGACTGGTTCCGCGACGGGTTTTCTTGGCCGCTGGATATCTACCGCGTGTCGGGCACCTTCGGTAATCAGCGCATCTTAAACGGCACCCCGTCGCGACCTCATTATGGCTATGACATGGCCGCCCCCGTCGGCACGCCGGTTCACGCCCCTCAGACCGGCAGGGTGGTGCTGGCTGAACCCGACCTGCACTTTGAGGGCGGCTTGATCCTGATTGATCACGGTCAGGGGGTGATTTCCATGTACCTGCACCTGTCGCAACTGTTTGCCGCCAAAGGCCAGCTTGTCCCGAAAGGTCAGTTGATCGGCTATGTCGGCGCCAAGGGCCGCGCCACCGGCCCGCACCTGTGCTGGCGACTCAAATGGCGTGACCGGGCGCTTGACCCCAGCCTGATAGTCGTCGGTTAAGCGCCACAACACCTTAGGATAGCAGATTGTGACACCCCTTAAAAAAGCGTGATCACTTTTCATATTTAAATTCTGGTTTTCGGGAACCAAAGGCTTGATATTTGGCGCGGTTTTGCTTAACCGCTTGCGATGCACGCAGCCCTGAGTCTTCAAAACGAACGGTCGCCAAAAGCTTAAAGTAACAGCGTACCCATACTTTCACGATTATCTTAGTATCGCCTGTACGGCAGTTGGAACTTGCGTGTTATGACAGATTACGGCGCTTTGAAACTTTTGCTGGTCGAAGACAATCAGCACATGCGCTCCATCGTCATGGCCATCCTCAAAGGCACAGGTCTGCGCCACATCCGTGAGGCCCGCGACGGCGCCGAAGCGCTTGAAATTCTGCGCCAATATGATGCCGATATTGCTCTGGTCGACTTCAATATGCAGCCGATCGACGGGGTTGAATTTACCCGTATGCTGCGTAATTCCAGTGACAGTCCCAACCCCTATCTGCCGGTCGTGATGATCACCGGCCATTCCGAGAAAAGCCGCGTGATGGAAGCGCGCGACGCCGGTGTTAATGAGTTTGTGGTCAAGCCGCTGACGGCGCGCGCCCTGCTCGGGCGGCTGGACAACATCATCATGCGTCCGCGCCCGTTTATCCGCTGTTCAACCTATTTCGGGCCGGATCGCCGGCGAAAGACCGACACCGGTTACAACGGTCCGTTCCGGCGCAATACCGACGGCATGTTTTAGAGCCCGCTTTAAAAGTTAACGCTGGCCTTTGCGTCTGCGGAAAATCACCCCATAGTGCGCATTAAGCATATTAGTGATTCTTCGGGAACGCGCGTTTATGGCCAGAGCCACCCCTGCCCTGCTGCTGGGCACCTATTTCTTTTTGTCGCTGACCATTGCCGCCCTGTTGTGGCGCGGCGGGTCTGACGGCGGGGCGTGCGTGGCGGCCTTTCTGGGCACTATGGGCCTGTGTACGGGCTTTCATGTGTTTGTGGGCCAAAAGCTGATGGCCGCCCGTATCGATAAGGATATCGACCGGGTGCGCGAAGCCCACCGCCTGATGGTCGAAGCCATTGACGCCACCCAAAAAGACATGCTCGATCTGGCCGACAGTGTGCAACACCAGCGCACTACCCGCACCGAAGAATTGACCAGTGAGGTCAAGATGCTGGAAGGGCTGGTGCTTAAGCTGGGCGAAAGCATCGAGGATCGCCTGAACGAATGGCAAAACCGCACCCCGGCGCCCGCGCAGCCAAGCTATGGGCGCGGCCCCAATGCCGCCGAAGCCGTGCGCCAGATGTCGCGCCGGGAGCAGCAGGCCATAGCCCTGATCGAGACGGTGCGTGAGGCCCTGATTGAGAACCGCGTTGATCTCTATCTGCAACCGGTCGTGTCCCTGCCGCAGCGTAAGACGGTATTTTACGAAAGCTTTTCCCGTCTGCGCGATGAGACCGGCCGTGTGATGATGCCGGCGGAATATCTGACCGTGGCCGAGCCCGAAGGTTTGTTGCCGTCAATTGACAATCTGCTGCTGTTCCGCTGCGTGCAGATCGTGCGCAAACTGGCCAAGAACGACCGCCGTATCGGTATTTTCTGCAATATTTCGCTCTCGACCCTGCGAGACGACAGCTTTTTCCCGCAGTTTCTGGAGTTCCTTAAGGAAAACCGCGACCTGTCCGGCGCGCTGATCTTTGAACTGGGCCAGGACGCCTTTATCGCGCGTGGATCTGCCGAAGCGCGCAATATGGCCAAGCTGGCCGATCTGGGCTTCCGCTTCTCGATCGATAAGGTCACGACAATTGATTTCGATGTTCATGACCTGCAACGCTCAGACGTGCGCTTTGTCAAGATTTCGGCCAAGCTGTTGATGGAGCAACTGCTCGACATTGACGGCCGCCCGGCCATGAAGTTCCTCAAAGATATTCACGCCGGTGATTATGCCTCGCTGCTGGCGCGTTACGGCATAGAAGTCATTGCTGAAAAGATCGAGTCTGAGCGTCAGGTTGTCGACGTACTCGAAGCCGATGTCGGCTATGGTCAGGGCCATCTGTTTGGTGAGCCGCGCGCCATTAAGGAGCAGGTCTTGCTGGAAACCGCCCCGCCCGCTGGCTTTGCCCGCTCGACCCTGCCGCCCCTGCGCCGCCGGGCTTAGAGCGCTGTCATTATATCTTTTGCACGGCCCCATTGTTGAATAGCGTCGACAACCGTATCGGGCGCTTCCTCCAGCACCCAATGGGAAATGTCTTCTAACGGCATCAGGGTGAAGTCATCAACTAAGGCATCGTTTCCCCTGGTCAGCGCTTTGTCAAGGAAAGGGTCGTTCATGCCCCACAGCATAAGAACCGGAACCTGCAAAGACTTGCGCATATAGGGGGCTACCAGTCGCGTTACGTTCGCCCGGTAATAGTTGATCATCGCTGTGGCCGCACCAGAGGTGCAAATATTACGGGCATATACCGCCAGAGCCTCATCGCTGAACCCGGATGACTGCCGCCTCAAGGTATTCACCAACCCCTGCCCACGTCGGCGCGTAACCTGCCATTCCGGCAATAAAGGTAACAAGAAAAATAATACATAGAGTGATCGCAGTCTTTGTTTCAGACCCGATTTAAGCAAATTGTCGAATATAATGGGATGCGGCGCGTTAATGACGGTAAGTCCATCAATTTTATCGGCATGATCCAAGGCCGTACGCCAGGCAATAACACCGCCCCAATCATGGCCGACGACAATACGCCGTCTGGCATTGAGAGCGTCAAATAGCCCGATTACATCCCCGGTCAAGGCTTCTATGCGATAATCCTTAAGACGCGACGGGCGTTCCGTATCCCCGTAACCGCGCATGTCCGGGGCGACGATTCTCCATCCAGTTCTGGCCAATGACGACATAAGCGGGGTCCATGCCACGCGGCTTTGCGGAAATCCGTGCAACAGCAAAATGACATTGTCGCCTTCACCGGCTTCATCGACGGTAAACTCCAGATTGTTTGCCCGTATCTTATAGCTGCGCATATCCCCCTCCGATCCGCCCTTTATCCCGCAGTTTTTTCATACTCTGCCCAAATCCGATAGAGTTATTCAGTTGTCGTCAGATCATTTATTCGCTTTTTCAAATCCTTGCCCTTGCCTCATTGGTCACACACGCTAAAAGGCTGCTGAACAATTAAAGGTGCCCGAATGCCCTCCCCTGAATTGATTACGTCGCTTGCCTCGGTATCCAACCGCTATGACGCTGTGTTTTGCGATATCTGGGGGGTGATCCATAACGGTAAATGGCATTTTCCGGCGGCCTATGCGGCACTGAAAACCTTTAAGGCCACGGTCGGGCCGGTCGTACTAATCTCCAATTCGCCGCGCCCCAATGACGGGCTGGCCGCGCAACTGGCCGAACTGGGCGTTTTTGAAGATGCCTACAGCGCCATTGTCTCCTCCGGAGATGCTACCCGCACGTTTTTGAGCCAGTACGCTCCGCTGGGGTCGGCCTGGATCGTTGGGCCTGAGCGCGATGACCACCTCTATACCGGCCTTGATCTTGACCGTAGCGGCACGCCGCAAACCGCCGCCTTTATTTCCTGTACCGGTCTGTTCAACGACGAGAGCGACACGATCGAGCAGTACCGCGCTGATTTCGAGATCGCCGCCAAACGCGGCATTCCGCTGATCTGCGCCAACCCCGACCGCATCGTTCAGCGCGGCGATAAGATCATCCTGTGCGCCGGATCGCTGGCTGATCTTTATACGGCGCTGGGTGGTGAGGTCATCATGGCCGGTAAGCCCTATCCGCCGATCTATGACCTGTGCTATGCCGCGCTCGAAAACCTGACCGGCAAAGCGGTGGATAAGTCACGCATTCTGGCGATTGGTGATGGTCTGCCGACCGATGTGCTGGGGGCCAATGCGCAGAACCTCGACCTTCTGTTCATCGCCGCCGGTATTCACGCTGTTGAAGCCACAGGTGCAGACGGCAAGCTGGATCCGCATCTTCTGACCGCCGTGCTGCAATCCCAGAACGCTCAGGCGAAGTATGTGGCGGCAGAGTTGGCGTAATACACTTCCCGCCCCGGCTTTAACCGGATGGGGATTAAACCCGCCGCTATTAACCCCACCCGTCATCCGAACCTAAAGGATCGTCTGCCACCCTCCCCTGAAATCAGGGGAGGTTCTAAGGACATAAAAAACCGGCCGCGAGGGGATTCGCGGCCGGTTTTTCACCATCACCAGATCTTCGTCTGACTTTATTTGCTTATTTATTTTGTCGCGCATCTGATCCAAAAACCGCTGCACACTTTTTGGGATGCGCTTGGTTAATCAAACAGGGCGTCGATATCGTCCTGTGAGTTCGTCTTGTTCAGGTCTTCGGGGCTCATGTCGAACATGGCGTCGATATCATCCTGAGAATTGCTTTCCTCGGCCACAGGCGCAGGGGCTGGCGCCGGTGGGGCGGGTTTTGGGGCTGGCGCCGGTTCAGGTTTAGGCTCTGGTTTTGGTTCCGGAGCTTTCGCCGCAGGTGCCGGTTGCGGTACTGGGACTGGAGCTGGGGCCGGTTCTGGTTTAGGCTCTGGTTTAGGCTCCGGGGCTTTTGCCACAGGTGCAGGTGCAGGTGCAGGTGCAGCTTCTACCGCGTCAAAGCTATCAAAACCACCGTCAAACAGGGCATCAATCGAGTCCTGCTGGGTCTCAGGCCCACCGATTGCCGGACCATTGAGCAGCAGATCACGGTCGCGCTTTTCACGCTCGGTCAACTCAACACTCTTGTCCTCGATGCCCAGCTTATCGGCCAGACGCGTGACGCGGTCCTCGATCTGTTTCAGGACATTGACAACCTTGGAGACGCGCTGACCCGTGATGTCCTGAAAGCTGCACGCTTCAAAGATTTTCATCACTTCGTCATCGACCGCGGCCTTGTAGGCTTTAGGATCATCAATAGAAAATCCCATCATGGCTTCAGCGCAGTTCATGATCGTGTGGGTGGCGTTTTCCGTGTCGCGGGTAATGGCCTCAAGCTCGGCCCCCGCAGTGGGGATACGCTCTTGCGACAAATCATGCGGGCGCAGTTCACGGATCTCTTCCTTGGCCTTGGCGATATAGCCCGCGATGATTCTGAACTCATCGGAACGGCGCTTATCAAGCTGCTGGAAAAAGCCACGCATCAAAGCGACCAGCGCCTCGGATTGCTGCATCAGATTGATAAGCTTAGGCTCAAGTTCCTGAACCAGAGCGGGGTCGAACCCGTCCATGTCAGTCTCTGCCTTATGTGATGCCTGGGCCATTTATGAACCTGTTATTATGATAGTTTAAGGCTACTGTAGTATGCTTAAAGCTTAGAAATCACCAAGAACGGCGGTGATTTTTTGCTTCAAGGTCGCGGCGTTGAACGGTTTCACGATATAGTTGTTCACCCCGGCCTTTTTGGCCGCGATCACGTTTTCCGTCTTGGATTCCGCGGTGACCATGATGAAGGGCGTGCGCTTGAGCGTATCGTCAGCGCGGACCTTCAGCAACAGTTCGTAGCCTGTCATCGGTTCCATGTTCCAGTCGGAAATGACCAGACCGTAAGAGCCTTTTTTCATTTTATCGAGGGCTTCGGTGCCGTCCGAAGCTTCTTCGACATTTTCAAAGCCCAATTGCTTGAGCAGGTTGGAAATGATCCGCAGCATGGTTTTGTAATCATCTACGACCAGAACCGGCATGGACATATCGATGGCCATGTAAACGCCCCACCTATTATTTGGGCCCGCAACACGCGACGCCCTTCATTTGAAGACAGGGCCACTATGACAAAGACAGACAAAAATTCGGTTAAGAGCCGATTTTAAAAATACCGTTTAAAAACAACGATATACCTTACATTAACCACAATTATGGTGAAATTTTGGGACAGGTTCTAAAAAAATTTGTCAGTTTGGGACACAATTCCGTAGCCAGGATTGCAAAAAAACTTTGGCTTTTCACGCCGCCACATAATAACGGTGACGCTCTTTATGATTACGATCTGAGCCGATATGTCCGATTTCGCTAATACTGTGTACCTCGAAGACCTGATGATCGATCAGGAAATCAGCCGTGTGTTTCAGGTGACCGACGCGGTCATCGCCGCCTTTGCTGAGGTTTCCGGCGATCATAACCCGATCCATGTCGATGAGGCCTATGCGGCCGCGTCGTCGTTTAAGGGTAAGGTCGCGCACGGCATGCTGGCCGGGGCCTATATTTCGGCGACGGTTGCCGGCGGCTTGCCGGGCTGGGGTACTATATATGTCGGCCAGACCCTTAGCTTTAAGCGCGCCATCCGGCCGGGTGATGAAGCCACCGTCCATATTCGCGTCAAGGACATCAATCTAAAAACCGCCCACGTCGAGCTTCAGACCACGGTGCGGGTGCGCGGTAAGGTCTTTGTCGATGGCGTGGCCGAAGTCATCGCGCCGAAAAAGCCGGTCTCTGTATAGTCGTGTCTCCGTTCACCGCCCATCATATTAAGGCCTTTCATCTGCGGCTCAATGCCGACGGTAAGCTTGAGGCCTATGCCATCAATGAACCGGCGCATGGTGAGGGCATCCCGCCGCACCTGTGCGTGGCGATCGGCAGCTTTGACGGCGTGCACGAAGGCCACCACAGCGTCATTGCGGCAGCGACCGAAACCGCCCACGTTCGCGGCCACAAAAGCGCGGTCATCAGTTTTGATCCACACCCGCAGCAATATTTTCAGAGCCTCAGAGGCATAGACGCTGAGCCGTTCCGCCTGATGCACGTCCCGCAGCAGCTTCGCGCCTATGAAGCTCTGGGGGCAGATTACGCCCTGATTTGCGATTTCGATGCCAACCTGTCGGCCCTAAGTGCTGAGGACTTTGCGCGTATTATCCTGAGTGAGCAGCTTAGGGCCTCCCACGTCAGTGCCGGGTTTGATTTCAGCTTTGGCAAGCGCGGCCCGAACCAGCCGGCGGGCGAAGCCTCCGATCTGGTGGCGTTTGGGGCCAAATTCGGGTTTACGACAACGATTCTGGATCGTCAGGACGATGCCGACGGTAATAAGCTGTCATCATCGGCGGTACGTGAGGCTTTGCAGGCCGCAGACTTTGAACGTGCAACGGCTATTCTGGGCCACCCGCAAGCCTATATGGGCACGGTTATCAAGGGCGATCAAATCGGCCGCACCCTGGGCTTTCCGACCCTGAATGTTGATTTAGGTGATTATGTCCGGCCAAAATACGGTGTCTATGTCACCCGCACACGCTTTGAAGACGGCAAGGTTCTGGGCTCGGTTACCAATCTGGGCCGTCGCCCGACGATTGCCGAAGGTTTGAGCGAACGGTTTGAGACCTATGTCTTTGATCTGCACCATGAGGTTTACGGCCAGACAATCGAGGTCGAACTGCTGCACTACCTGCGCCCCGATATGAAATTTTCATCGCTGGATGAGCTTAAGGCGCAAATCGCCAAAGACACAGATGATGCGAAAAAGGCTCTTAAACGCCTGTAACTTTGCCGCATCAAAAATTCCATGCTCTATTACTCCACGCTTAATTCGTACGGGGGGTAACGATGCGCATTTATACAAATTTACGGCGCCTGCTCGGCAATATGGCAGGGCTGAATACCTTATGGCAAGGCATAGTCGCCGTGCTGGTGGCCGCCATATGGGCGGTGTTGAAGTTTTCAGGTGATTTTCCACAGCACATGCAAACCATACAGGACGCAGGACTGATACTAGCTCCCGCGGTGCTCATAGTCCATGTATCTATGTATCTTATACTATATGTCATACGGCGTGCACAGATAAAGGACGCTGAGACCTCATTTTTGCTTAAGCATTTTAAATCTATGGATCAGTTTTCACAGGTCTTCGATGGTAAGCTCATTTTTAAAAAAGGCGCGATTGTTTTTACTGGCGATATGATGAAATACAGCTTCATGAGTTTTCCCAAAAAAGACGCTGATATAGGCGAAATTACCAGAATCAATATTAAAGCCTTTGAAAACACGCCGTGGGAAGACAGCTTTGATTCTAAAATGAAGCGAAATCTGGGCATATGGACACAGAATAATTTGTCCTTCATGCAGCTTTGCACCTTTGATAAAGGCCTGTTGAAAGACTTTTGGTTTAACAGCACCAAGGACAGCTTTTTCTTTTCATGTATCATCCCGCTGACCGAAACCGGGCACAACCGATACTTTCACGAGCACATCGCCGGAGATAATGACTTTCGGGAAGACTGGGTGGCAAAAGAAGGTGAGAAAACACATTCCGTTATTATGTTTACCTTTGCGCGCGACCCGGACCAGGCCAGATCAATAGACTCTTTAGCCCAGCACCAATTACCGTTCCTTTACCTCAGAAGTGTCGCCGTACATCTGCAAACCCTTTTGTGTCGGCAATATCCTGAAGGCTCCGAAGCTACGGTCTATTTTCAGAACAATGACCCAAAATTCCGACGTCTGGCGACAAAATTGGCCGGCATGGATATCAGTAAACTCAAATCCAAAGACAATGAAACGGTATACGTAACTACCGTGAAAGACTTTCATTCACAATAATACCGTCAAAAATTGCTGCAATAGCGAATAAAGTTTCGACAGACTCACTGTAATTTTCACCTGTTGTTACAGACTACACGACCTAATAACATAGCGGTGATCAGTTATCACTTTCTTTGCACACAACGGGTTTCGCCCTTTTTTATCCACATCCTTATGACTAACTATGTACCTCAAACAGGATGAATATGCTGATACCTGATGGACGGTATAATCGCCTTATGAGAGAGTACCGTACATAAAATAGGGGTTTAAGAAACATAAAGGCAAAAGCCATGTCACTGCGAGGTTATGGGTTTTTGAGCATCATCGCGTTTTGTGCCGCCATGTGGTGGCTTGTGATCAGTGCGATTTTTGCACCGCGACAAGACTGCGCGTCATTTGACGGTGCGCTACAGGCCGGACACGAATGTGAATATAAGGTCATGACAGCCCGATAACACCCCAAAAGTTCTTTTTTGTCGCGCATTTTATCCGAAAACCGCCTTACACTTTTCGGAATGCGCTCTAGGCAATCAAAGTTCGCTCTGATAAACGCTGAGGCCATGTTTTTTGCCGGTGCGATGCCCTGTGCGCACGCGTAACCCGGCCTGATGAGATTACCCCAATGGCTTCCGAAACTGACACGACGACTGAAACTGCGGCACGCGATTATCGCGAAACGGTGTTCCTGCCTGAAACCGACTTTCCTATGCGCGGCGGTCTGCCCAAGGCCGAGCCGGAAATGCTCAAAAAATGGGAGGCAGCCGACCTCTATAACGAAGTGCGCAAAGCCCGTCAGGCCAAGGGTGCGCCTTTGTTTGTCATGCACGACGGCCCGCCCTACGCCAACGGTAATATCCATATCGGCCATGCGCTCAATAAGCTGCTGAAGGATTTCGTGGTCCGCTCAAAGTTCCTGATGGGCTATGATGTTGATTACGTTCCGGGCTGGGACTGTCATGGTCTGCCGATCGAGTGGAAAATCGAAGAAGAGTTCCGCGCCAAGGGCCGCAAAAAAGGCGATGTCCCCGCCGCTGAGTTCCGCAAGGCCTGCCGCGAATATGCCGCCAAATGGATCGACATCCAGCGCGAGGAGTTTAAGCGTCTGGGGGGCTTAGGCGACTGGGACAACCGCTATGCCACTATGGATTTCGATACCGAAGCTAAGGTGACCGAAGAGTTCCACAAATTTATGATGTCAGGGCAGCTTTATCGCGGCTCAAAGCCGGTCATGTGGTCGCCGGTCGAGCGCACCGCGCTGGCCGATGCCGAAGTCGAATATGCCGATCATGTCAGCCCGACGGTATGGGTGAAATTTCCGGTGAAAACCCTCCTCCCTGTCGAGCCATCCGGCGAAGATGGGGAGGTGGCAGCGAGCGTAGCGATGCTGACGGAGGGGGGCAGCACTGGCGGTCATGCCCCCTCCACCGCTTCGCGGTCCCCCTCCCCCGTAAACGGGGGCGGAGAAAATACTTCTGTCGTGATCTGGACCACCACGCCGTGGACCATTCCGGCCAACCGCGCCGTCAGCTATAACCCGAAAATCACGTACGCCCTTTACGAGGTCACCGAAGTCGCCTCTGAAGAAAGCTTAGGTTTTGCACCGTGGGCCAAGGTCGGTGACCGCCTGATCGTGGCTGAAAAGCTGGCCGAAGGTATCCGTACCGCGGGCAATATCACCGCGTGGACGCAGGTGAAATCCGGCGTGGAACTGGAAGGCGTCACCCTTTCCCACCCGCTCGCAGCCCTGGATGAAGGCTACGGCTTTGATGTGCCGATGCTGGCTGGTGATCATGTCACCGACGATGCGGGTACGGGCTTTGTGCATACCGCCCCCGGTCACGGCGCGGACGACTATCTGGTTTGGCTAAAATCAGGCTACAGCCTTGATTCCATCCCCGACACGGTTGACCCTGACGGCGCCTATTACCCCCATGTGCCGCTGTTTGCAGGTCTTAAGGTGCTGGAAACCGAAGGCAAGAAGGCCGGTAAGTTCGGTGACGCCAATAAGGTCGTCATGGAAAAGCTGATCGAAGCTGGCAACCTGCTGGCGCGCGGTCGGGTCGAACACTCCTATCCGCACTCGTGGCGTTCGAAGGCCCCGGTCATCTTCCGCAACACGCCGCAGTGGTTTATTCGGATGGATAGCGCGCTCAAGGAGCGAAGCGTTAGCGCAACTGAAAAATCTCTGCGTGAAACCGCCCTTTCCGCCATCGACCAAACTGCCTTCTATCCGGCCCAGGGCAAGAACCGCATCCGCTCGATGGTCGAGACGCGCCCGGATTGGCTGATCAGCCGTCAGCGCAACTGGGGCACGCCTTTGGCCATGTATGTCGACAAGAAAACCGGCGAACCGCTGCGCGACGAAGCCGTCAATGCCCGCATCATCGACCGTATCCGCGACGGTGGGGCCGATGCCTGGTTTACCCTGCCCGACGCCGAGTTTCTGGGTAACGGCTATAATCCGGACGACTATGAAAAGATCACCGATATTCTTGATGTCTGGTTCGATTCCGGTTCGACCCACGCCTTTACGCTGGAGGGCCGCGAGAATACCCGCTCGCCCGCCGATCTCTATCTCGAAGGCTCGGATCAACACCGCGGCTGGTTCCAGTCGTCGCTTTTGGAATCATGCGGCACCCGCGGTCATGCGCCGTTCAAAGGCGTGCTGACTCACGGTTTCGTCCTCGATGAACAGGGCGAGAAGATGTCGAAGTCCAAGGGCAATGTCGTAAGCCCGCAGGACGTGGCCAAGGAATCCGGCGTTGAAATCCTGCGCCTGTGGGTCGCCCTCAGCGACTATTCCGAAGACCTGCGTATCGGTAAGCAAATCCTGCAAACCACCGTCGATGCTTACCGCAAGCTGCGCAACTCGATCCGCTACCTCTTGGGCGCGCTCAACGGCTACACCGATGCCGAACAGGTGGCTTATAAGGATATGCCGTCACTGGAACGCTATATCCTGCACCGCGTTCACGCGCTGGATGCGCAGGTGCGCGACGCTTACGGCGTTTATGATTTCGCCGGCGTCATTCGTCCGGTCGCGGATTTCGCGTCGCAAACCCTGTCGGCCCTCTATTTCGATATCCGCAAGGATTGCCTCTATTGCGACCGCCCCGACAGCGTTAAGCGTCGTGCCACCCGCACCGTGCTTAATATCCTGTTTGAGCGCCTGACCGCGTGGCTGGGACCGATCATGAGCTTCACCACCGAGGAGGCGTGGTCGTACCGCTACCCTGATGCCTCCGAAAACGTCTTCCGCACCCTCACCCCCGTCCCGGCTGAATGGCACAATGAGGCCGAGGCGGCGCGCTGGGAAAAGATCGAGCATGTGCTGGATGTCGTCACCGGCGCGTTAGAAGAAAAACGCCGTGAAAAGGTCATCGGCGCCGCGTTAGAAGCCGCACCGCACGTCTATATCGATAACGACGTGCTGATGGCCGCCTTTGACGGCATTGATGCGGCTGAAGTTTTCCGCACGTCTCAGGCCGTGTTGTCCAACTCAATGGGGCCGGAGCATGCTTTCCGCCTTGAGGACGTGAAGGACGTGAGCGTGGTGGTGTTGCTGGCCCACGGCCAGAAGTGTCAGCGCTCATGGCGCATCCTGCCGGAAGTTGGGACCGATCCGCGCTACCCTGATCTGTCGCACCGCGATGCCGACGCCGTTGCCTATTGGGATAAGTTACATGGTTGATATATTGACGGGGATTGAAACCCGTTTGAAGGGCCGTGTGAGCCGTTATGGTGCGTTGGGTCTGATTGTCGCGATAGTCGCCCTGATTCTCGATCAGATCTCAAAGCACTGGATTCTGTTTGGCATCAATCTGCCGGTTCGGCAGCAGATCGAGGTGTTACCGTTCTTTCACCTCAGTATGGTGTGGAATGACGGGGTCAGTTTCGGATTGTTGGGGGCAGACGGTCTGGGGCGGTGGCTGCTGGTGCTGTTCTCAATCGTAGTATCAGCATTTCTGGTCAATTGGGTGCGTAAGGTCGATAAGCCTTGGCTGGCTTGGTCACTGGGCCTTGTCATCGGCGGGGCGATTGGCAATGCCATTGACCGCATAAGGTTCGGGGCTGTGGTCGATTTTCTGGACTTTTCCGGGCTTTATTTCCCGTGGGTTTTCAATATTGCCGATGCCTGTATTTCGATCGGCGTGGTCATGCTGATCTGGGAAGTGTTCACCACCAAGGAAAGCGACCCGAAAGTTTAATTACGGGCGAAAAAAAGGCTTAATTGCCGGTTAGGTTTCCTCATCTTTGGGGACTTGGCATACGTCGTTAAACACAGTAACGGTAGGTCAGATAATTTAAGTGCCCTGCCATTTCAGGCGGGTCTGGAGCGAAATATGAAGTCGGTTAAGGTTGTTTTGGGTACGGCATTGCTGGCGGGTCTGACCCTTACAGGTTGCGAATCCACCAAGTCGGCCCTGGGTCTGAACAAGGTTACGCCCGATGAGTTCCGCGTGGTCACTAAGGCCCCGCTGATCGTACCGCCCGACTACGCCCTGCGTCCGCCCGCCCCCGGTGAGCCCCGTCCGCAGGAGCTTCAGCCTGAAAGCGCTGCGCGTGAGGCCCTGCTGGGTCAGCGTCAGGGCTTTACCCGCTCAGAGGGCGAAAAGATTTTTGCGTCTAAGACCGGGGCGGATCGCGCCGATCCGCTGGCCCGCTATGTGGTTGATGATGAATTTGGCGACCTGACTTACAAAGAAAAGTCGTTCGCCGATTCGGTCATGTTCTGGAAAAAGCCGGATGTGCCTGTGGTCGCGGGCTCTAATGCCGCTCTGGGCGCCGAAGTCGCCCCTCTGGATGCCGCCGCCGAAAAAGAACGCCTTAGCAAACTGGTCGGTGAACAGCCCATTGTCATCGAGCAGAAAAAAGACGCCAAGTTCAAGCTGCCGGGCCTTTAGTCCTCATTTGAAAGTTCCTTCGGATACTTTCAGGTGGTTTTAAGAATTAAAAGAGGCGGCTCTTAACGGGCCGCCTTTTTTGTTAACGCGGATGTAACTTGCATCCCAGCCGCCCTCGCCTATCCTCCCGCCACCTGACCGCAGGAGGAAATCATGCGCCTTTATAAAAGCCTTGCCTTAGCCCTTGTTCTCACAGCGTCTGTCGCAGCCGCCCCCGCGATAGCCCAAAGCGTCACGGTCGAATCGGCCATGTCCGCCGCTGATCGGCCACCCCAACACACCGAACGCGATGCCGCCCGTAAACCGGAAATGGCGTTCCTTTTGCCCTATCTTAAGGCCGGCGACACCGTGCTCGATATGGGGGCCGGTGGCGGCTACACCTCCATGCTGATGTCCACGGTGGTGGGCGATACCGGCCACATCTATGTGCAAAATCCGGCCAGTTGGGTCGAAAACTATAAGATGCAGCCCGCCCTTGATTACCTGACCTCAAAACGCGCCAATGTCACCGTGGTCGTGGCCCCGTTTGAGGATATTCCGTCGCCCGCCAAGCCCTATGACATCATCTTTGCGGGGATGATTTACCATGACACCTTCAATGATCCGAAAGCTGATGTCGCCAAGATGAACGCGGCTTTGTTTAAGGCTATGAAATCCGGCGGCTATTTCATCATCACCGACCATAAGGCGCCGGATGGCACCGGCACCCGCGATACCAACACCACCCACCGCATCGACACCCAGACCGTGATCGACGGCGTGACTAAGGCCGGTTTCAAGCTGGTGACCGATTCTCCCGCCCTCAGCCACCCCGAAGACGACCGCAGCCTGAATGTCTTTGATCCCAAGATCCGCGGCAAGACCGACCGCATGACGCTGGTGTTCCAGAAGCCGTAACCGCATTTAGAACTCCCCCTCTTGGAGGGGGAGCTGAGATCAAACCCTAATGGTTTGATCTCAGAGGGGGTAATCTTCCCCCACCCATTTATTTACCCCCTCTTCTGTTTAAGCGCGCTTAAACAGAAGCTCCCCCTGCAACAGGGGGAGTTCTTTCGTTGCCCCTAAAGGCGGACTCACCTAAGTTACGAATATGAGTTCGATCATTGCCCGTTTACCGACTGAAACTATCAACCGCATCGCCGCCGGTGAGGTGGTCGAGCGGCCATCATCCGCAATCAAGGAACTGGTCGAAAATGCCATCGATGCCGGCGCGCGCGCGATCGACATTCAGGCCGAAATGGGCGGGTTGTCGCGCATTATCATTGAGGACAACGGACGCGGCATGTCCGACATCGATCTGCCGCTGGCGGTCGAGCGCCACGCGACCTCAAAACTGAAACCGCAGGCCGATGGCACCTGGGATCTGCTGCATATCCAGACCCTCGGGTTTCGCGGCGAAGCCCTGCCGTCGATGGGTTCGGTGGCGCGGCTGAATATCATCTCAAAACCTGCCGATCAGGACGCAGCCTATGCTATTGAGGTCGACGGCGGCCGGATCGCGCCCTTGCGCCCCGCCGCCTTTTCGCGTCCCCACGGTACTCGGGTTGAACTGAAAGACTTATTTTACGCCACACCGGCTCGGCTCAAGTTCATGAAGACCGACCGGTCCGAGAACATGGCCATTACCGAAGAGGTCAAGCGGCAGGCTATGGCCCACGAAGATGTCGGCTTTACCTTGGAACTGGACGGCAAGCGCCAGTTGCGCCTGTTTCCAGAGGCCGCCGGTTTCGAAGGCCGCCTCAAACGATTGGCAGCCATATTGGGCGATGATTTCGGGCGCAATTCCCTGCTGATTGATCAGGGCCGCGAAGGCGTGCGCCTGACCGGTTATGCGGGTTTGCCGACCTTTTCGCGCGGCAATGGCCAGCATCAGTACCTGTTCGTCAATGGCCGTCCGGTGCGCGATAAGCTGCTGCAAGGGGCGTTGCGCGGGGCCTATGCCGATTTTCTGGCCCGCGACCGCCACCCGATGGCGGTGCTTTATCTCGATATCGATCCGCAGGACCTCGACGTCAACGTCCATCCGGCCAAAACCGAAGTGCGTTTCCGTGACCCCAATCTGGTGCGCGGCCTGATTATCGGCGCCCTGAAACATGCGCTCGCCTCGGCCGGTCACAGGGCCGCCACCACCATCGCCGATCAGGCCCTGTCTGGCCTGCGCCCTCAGATTGCGCCGTTTCAGCCCAGCCTTGATTACCAGCGGCCGGCGTATCCGTCCCCTACCCCTCAGCATTTGGCCTATACGCTGGAGGCGCCGCATCCCAACTATATGTCGGCAGCCACGGCCTTTATGCCCCCCCCTGCCTTTATGCCCTCCGCGCGGGTCGAGGCGGATATGGTGCCCCATTACGGCGAACTGGCCGAAGCTATCGCCGATATAGACCTGTCCGCGGTGCCGCAGGAGGTGGCCAGCCAGCATCCCTTGGGAGCCGCGCGGGCGCAAATCCACGAGACCTATATCCTTGCCCAGACCACGGATGGCCTTGTCATCGTCGATCAGCACGCCGCCCATGAAAGGCTGGTCTATGAGCAGATGAAAACCGCGATGGCGCAGGGGCATGTCGCCCGCCAAAGCCTGCTGATCCCCGAAATTGTCGATATGGAGCCGGCCGATGTGTCACGCCTGATGACCAAGCAGGCCGATCTTGATGTGATGGGCCTGGCGATCGAAGCCTTTGGGCCGTCGTCAATACTGGTGCGCGAAATTCCAGCCCTGCTGGGCGATTGCGATGTCGGGGCGCTGATCCGCGACCTGGCCGACGATATTGCTGAACATGGCCAAGCTCTGGCGCTCAAAGAGCGCATGGCCGAAATCTGCGGTAATATGGCCTGCCGCAATTCGGTGCGCGCCGGACGCCGTCTGACCGGCGAAGAGATGAACGCCCTGCTGCGTCAGATGGAGGCCACCCCCCATTCCGGCCAGTGCAATCACGGTCGCCCGACCTATGTCGAGCTAAAACTCAAGGACATCGAAAAGCTGTTCGGGCGTCGATGAGCCGTGTATGTGCCATAAAAAAACGCCTACAGCTTGGTTTTATTTTTACGCGCATTTATTCTGAAAACCGCTTCACACTTTTCAGAATGCGCTCATACTGTAAGCGTTCAAAAATCAGCGGGCGATATTCAGTACAATCAGGCTGAGGCCCATCAGCACACCCCAGGCCTGCACGCTTAAACCGGCAATTAGCAACAGCTTAAGAGCGTCCGAACGCCCCTTTACCGGCTTGATGTCTGCCGAGTTGATATTCCCCGCATTGATATTCATTGTCTGCGTAGCCATCACATAACCCCTTTAGTGATTTAACTTAAGACGCAGTTCTCCGGCCCGAAAAGAACCTGTGTTCAAATTCGGCGAAAATGCGCATGTACTGTTTCGAGTACTGCAAGGTATATGCCGGACGGCCTGTCTCTCCCCATGGCCCCCTTACCCCGCTTTTGACGCCCCTAAAAAAGCGCCGCCCCCGGCTCCCGACGAGGGTCATGACGGGCATTTAACCCCTCATTAAGCATATATTGGGGATAGATTTGGAAAGGCGTCAAGCCGCTATTTTGGCGTTTGCGCCAATTATACAACAAAGGCGCGAGACTACCTAAAAATCTCTATATTTATCAAAAACTTATAATTTAAGAATTTTTTGTTTCAGGAAGAAAACCTGCGCTGCACCATAGTTTCGGGTGTCGATTATTTCCCACAGTTCGGACAAAAACGTCGCTTCATCGGCCCCTTTTTCGAGCACGGCGATGCTATTTTCGTGCACCCATTTACCTTCGACAAGCTCCACCAGGGCGACCTCCCCCAACCCCTTGTGGTAGGGCGGATCCAGGAACACAAGATCAAAGGGCGCACCCGCCGATGCCGGGCGAATCCCCAATTGGGTCGCATCGCGGCGATGCACGCGGGTCACGCCGAATTTACCAAACGCTTCGATATTTTCGCGAATAGCGCCGCGGGCGTCATCATCGGTTTCGACAAACAGGCAAAAAGCCGAACCGCGCGACAGGGCCTCAAACCCCAGCGCGCCGGAGCCTGCAAACACATCCATAACCCGAAGGCCCGATAAGGCGGGCATCCAGTCAGCATGTTCGAGGATATTGAATACGGCCTGCCGCGCCCGATCTGAGGTCGGGCGCGTCGTTTTACCTTCGGGGGTCGCTATGGCGCGGCCCTTCAAGTCTCCGCCGACGATCCGCATGAGGCCTATTCGCCTCTGGGCTTACGGGGCCCGTCAAAACGGGGGCCATTCGACCTTGGGCCAGATGAACGCGGGCCAGAACCGCCCGGTTTGGAGAATGACGGACGGCCTCCGGACGGTTTGCCCCCAAAGGAAGGTCTGCCGCCTGCGGGGCGATCACCCCCACTTTTATCAAATCTGGGTTTGAAATCACCACGGGGCTTATCGCCAAAGCCGCCACGGTCAGGACGGTCACCACGGGGCTTGAAATCGCCACGGGGTTTGTCGCCAAAACCGCCACGATCAGGGCGATCACCACGGGGCTTGAAATCGCCACGGGGTTTGTCGCCGAAACCACCGCGATCAGGGCGATCACCACGGGGCTTGAAATCGCCGCGTGGTTTGTCACCAAAACCACCGCGCTCAGGGCGATCACCGCGCGGCTTAAAATCACCACGGGGCTTGTCACCGAAACCGCCACGATCAGGACGATCACCGGCTGGTCTGTCAGATCTAGGTTTGAAATCACCACGCGGTTTATCACCGAAACCACCGCGATCAGGGCGGTCACCGCGAGGTTTGAAGTCGCCACGAGGTTTGTCACCAAAACCGCCACGATCCGGACGGTCACCGGCGGGTCTATCAAATCTAGGCTTATCGAAGCGCGGGCGTTCAGCCCCCGCGCCTTCTCCTCTGGGTTTGTCAAATCTGGGTTTATCAAAGCGTGGCTTATCGCCAAAGCTGCGTTGTGGGCGATCCGAAAACTCCGGACGCGGCTTGCGGTCGCGGGCATCGCCATCGCCTTCAAAGCGCGGACGATGATCGAAATCGCGTTCCTTGAAATCGCGGTCATCGGTGAACTTCGGACGCCAGCCGGCATTGCCACCGCGATCTGAACGCGGCTTATCTCCGAACGGCTTTTTGTCGCCGAAGGATTTTCTATCGCCAAACGCGGGTTTATCGCCAAAGCCGCGTTTATCGCTGAAACGATCGCCACCACCCCGTCTTCCCTCAGTAGGACGGCCCTCCGACGGACGGCTGTCATCACGGCCACGACGCGGGGCATCGGCGGTCTGAGAGGCGCCTTCCAGCGGCAGATTATTGAGCGGCACCACCCCGCTCAGCATTTCGCGAATGACACGCGGGCCGATTTCCTCAGCCTCACCGGTCGGCAGATCGCCCAACTGGAACGGGCCATAGGCCAGACGGATCAGGCGATTGACCTTCAACCCGATCGCCTCAAGCACCTTACGGACTTCGCGGTTCTTACCTTCGGTCAGCGACACGGTCAGCCACAGATTGGCGCGGCCATCGGCCTTTTCCTGCGCCTTATCAAGCTTGGCGTCCATCGATCCATAGTGCACGCCTTCGACCGTCAGGCCGTCTTTCAGGCGATCCAGACGCTCTTGTGTAGTACGCCCCAAAGCGCGCACACGGTAGGTGCGTATCCAACCCGACGACGGCAGTTCCAGTGCCCGTGCCAGACCGCCATCATTGGTCAGCAGCAGCAGGCCTTCCGAATTGAGATCGAGGCGGCCAACCGAAATCACGCGCGGCAGGCCTTCGGGCAAGTTGGCAAACACAGTCGGGCGGTCTTGCGGATCGGAATGGGTGGTCACCAGGCCGACCGGCTTATGGTAGCGCCACACGCGGGTAGGCTCCGCCTTACCCACGGGCTTGCCATCGACCGTGACCTGATCGTCAGGTTTAATAAGGGTTGCCGGTGTATCGAGGATGCGGCCATTGACCTTGATCTTGCCCAGACCGATCAGGCGCTCAACTTCGCGGCGCGAGGCAATGCCGGCGCGCGCCAGAACCTTGGCGATGCGCTCACCCGAATGGGCGGCAGCGCCTTTTTTATCCGCGGCTTTTTTGGCGTCGTGTTTTTTGAGAAAGGCGGCCTTGCGGAAGTTATCGCGCTTTTCTTCGCGGGCCGCGGCGCGGGCCTCATCGGTCATTTCAACCGGAATGTCATTTGAGTTTTCGGGTGTGTTTTGGTCATCGACCATGGTCGTTTTCTTTCTAAGAGTGAGGGCCTAAACCACTTAGGTCCTTGAAATTGGTCAGCGGATCGTCTGTAAGAGCCTATGGATCACACAGATGAAACCCTGATGGCACTGGCGCTGGATGCCGCGCGTGACGCAGCCCTTGCCGGTGAGGTGCCGATAGGCGCTTTAATCTACGATCCGTCAAGTCAAAAGGTGCTAACAACTGTATCAAATGCACCGATATCGACCCATGATGCCACCGCTCATGCCGAAATCCTGGCGCTGAGGGCGGCGGGGCAGATCATGGGCAATTATCGCCTGACCGATTTGTGGCTTTATGTGACGCTGGAACCGTGCGCCATGTGCGCGGGCGCCATCTCCCATGCGCGCATAGGCCGGGTCGTTTACGGTGCCCCCGATCCCAAGGGTGGCGGGGTGGAACACGGCGGCAGGTTCTTTGAGCAGCCGACCTGCCACTGGCGACCAGATGTGCGCGCCGGTGTGCTTAGCGACGACAGCCGCGACCTGCTGAAAGCGTTTTTTAAAGACCGACGCAAACCCCGCACCTGAAGTCTTAGCGATCCTCCCGCGCGTGCCACACGCGCAAGATTACGATCCGTTTGGCACGAAGTTCATAATGCACTTCGTAATCTCCGGCCATGAAACTTCGTACATCGCGGCCGGCATAGGCGTCCTGTGGTCGGCCTAAATGCGGAAATGACGCCAGCCCTTCGACACCATCCATGATTTTTATCAGGATGCGTTTCGCCGCCAAAGGGTTGACCGGTGCCAGAAACTCATAAAGCCGGATCAAATCCTGCTGCGCGGCCTCAGTCCATTCGATAGTCATGATGCAGGGATTATTCGGGCAAGCCGTCTACCCACGCCTTAATATCGGCATGGCTGACCACACGGCCTTCGTCAACGTCCGTCAAAGCTTCCAGCACCATAGCGTGGCGGCGGGCCTCAAGTTCCACATAAGAGGCCAAGGCCCGTTTAACGATCCATCCCTTGGGACGATCGAGTCTGGCACTGATGTCATCAAGCTGATCCGCCAACTCAACTGGAATATGGGCGGTGACAACACGCGTGTTCATGATCAACTCCGCTGAATTTATGAGACACCCTACCATTTAATCAGTTTGATTAAAATCGATTAGATACGCATTTATCCGCTTTAAGGGTTCACCCTGTCACAAATTTGGTCTTTAATTACCTCAAGCTGACCACAGAGGTGTTGGATGACATTTGATTTCAAAGCAATCGAAGCGTTTGTAGACCAGTATTCGGCCCATGCCGAACGCCAGATTGCCCACCTGAGCCGTAATGCCGACACCATTATCGAAAAGACGATCATCATCGTCATAATACTGGCGGTCACCCTCATTATCTCAGGCTGGCTGTCGGGCATGGTGCGCAAGATGGCGCGCCGGCTGTCGCACAACCCTGCCGACCGCACCCTGCCGGAGTTTTTCTCTCAGGTCGTCAACTGGCTGATCATGCTGATTGGTCTGGTAGCCGTTCTGTCCCAGCTTGGGGTACAGACGACCTCGATCATCGCGGTTTTGGGTGCGGCGTCACTGGCGATCGGCCTGGCATTACAAGGCACACTCAGCAATGTCGCTTCAGGCATAATGCTACTGGTCATTAAACCCTATGTTATCGGCGATGTGGTGCGCATCAATGACCTATCCGGCACCGTGTACCGGCTGGGTCTGTTCACCACTGAAATCGTCGATGCCAATAATCTGCGTATCAATATCCCGAACTCCAAGATATTCTCGGATCAGATCACCAACTTCACCCATAATGGCACGCGCCGGATCGAAATGATGATCGGGGTCGGGTACGATACCGACCTTGATCATGCGCTCAAGGTTTTAAAAACCATCGCCGAGAACCACCCGAAAACCCTTGAGGCTCCGGTGAGCTGGACCGGCGTGCGCGGCTTTGCCGATTCATCCGTGACCTTGAGCCTCCAGACCTGGGTGCAGGCCGGAGATCACTTCCAGACCGAGACCGATCTTTATCTGGCGATCAAAAAAGGCTTTGATGCGGAAGGGATCGTCTTCCCCTACCCGCATCAGGTGCAGGTTGATTATGAGCGCGGCCACCCTAAAGCCGCGCTCCTGGAACCTGTTCCAACGGAATAGATTAGAATTTCATACGCAAACCGACGTTGAGCGCCGGGTAGACTTTAAAATCATCCAGTTCGTCTTCTAACCGGCTTTGCTCCTTGGCCAGTTCAGACATGAAGGTGGGATCCGACGCCAGCGATCCGTTGGATGCCAGCGATACCTTGGCTGCCCCTTGCATAAAGGCTCCGGCCTCAAGGTTCAACTCAACTGGGCCTATGCCCTGACGCACACCGAGTCCCAGATAAGGCACGCCTTTGCTGAATTTGGTATTTTGAGTGATCGTGCCAATTTGCGAAGGCGTAAACGTCGTATCACCGATTTCTGTATTACCGGTCGGCGTACCTCTCAGATCCAGCTTATTGTCATTGGCATAGTAGCCGCCGGTAACATAAAAGCCGGGAAACACCTTCAAATCGACCTGCGCGCCGACAGAGCCCAGCTTGAGGTCGCCCTCATATTTAACGCCGTCAAGCGTATCATCATAGCTGTAGTCAAACTTATTGATGATGCCGCGCACCGTGATCAGCGGATTGACCTCAACCCCCACCTCGGCGCCAAGACCCAGTGTGGACACCCGCGCCCCCACATAATCCAGTTCAACAGCCTGTGCGGCTATGGGTGCGACCGACATAACGGCCACAGTCGTTGCCAAAATTTTCAGGTTCATCTCATATCCCCATGGAGCGATCACGCCTGTCATGGGCGCGCACTTATAAGCGATAGGCTTGAAACCTTAAAAAGAGTTTGCGGGTATCTGTGCTACGTCACAATTTGCCACAGATGTAGTAAACTTAGCTCAGACCGATCTTGCCAATGGCATAGAACCGCTCGGCGCGCTGGGCCACCAGTTCATCGGCATTGAGGAAGCTCATGGCCTTAAGCTCTTCTTCCAGCACGTTACCGACCGTGCGGATCATCAGTTCCGGGTCGGAATGGGCGCCACCGGCGGGTTCTTCGATGATGCGGTCAACAATTCCGAATTTCAGCAGATCGGGTGCTGTGATCTTCATGCGGTCGGCGGCATCCTTAGCGCGTGCGCCGTCTTTCCACAGGATCGAAGCCGCCCCTTCGGGCGAAATCACCGAATAGATAGAGTGTTCAAGGATCAGCACGCGGTTGGCTGCCGCAATGGCAATGGCCCCGCCGGAGCCGCCCTCGCCGGTCACGGTCGTGATCATCGGCACTTTCAGGGTCAAACCGCGTTCGGTCGAGCGGGCAATGGCCTCAGCCTGACCGCGTTCTTCGGCGCCAATGCCGGGATAGGCGCCGGCCGTATCAACAAAGGTCAGAACCGGCAAACCAAACTGTTCGGCCATATCCATCAGACGCACGGCCTTACGGTAGCCTTCGGGGCGGGCCATGCCGAAATTGTGTTTGAGGCGCGTGGTGGTGTCGTGGCCCTTTTCGTGGCCCATAACGACGACGCTTTGGCCACGGAACCGGCCCAGACCACCGATGATCGCCTGATCATCGCCGAATTTACGATCACCGCGCAATTCGACGAAATCTTCGATGAGACCGTCAATATAGTCGACAAAATGCGGACGCTCAGGGTGGCGGGCTACTTGCGTCTTTTGCCAGGGCTCAAGCTTTGAATAGGCTTCCTTGCGCATCACATGGGCGCGGCTTCTCAGGGCATCCAGTTCAGGCCCCATGTCCGTACCGCCGCTTTCGGACAGGTTGGACAGTTCTTCGATCTTGGCTTCGAGATCAGCAATCGGACGCTCGAATTCGAGATAATGACGCATCAGGGAATCCCACAACCACCGGCAAGCGCATCCCCAAAAGTGTGCGCGGTTTTGGGATCAGATGCGCGTAAAGATAAGATGGTTGCGGAATCGACCCGCAACCCATGAGCAAATTATAAAGTCTGGCCTTATACAGCAAGCAATCATTCGGGAAAGCCGAAAAATGAGAGAGATCTCCTCCCTACGTAGTGGGGAGGTGGCGGCAAGCGTAGCGAGGCCGACGGAGGGATAGCTTGTTTTGCGACAAAAATACCCCTCCGCCTCGCAAACTCGGCACCTCCCCACTACGTAGGGAGGAGAAGCTTACCGTTTCCCAGATAGCGGATGATGGGTTTCCACCACCTCCCTAAGTCTCTCACCGGCCACATGAGTATAGATCTGGGTCGTGGAAATGTCCGAATGGCCCAGCAGGGTCTGCACCACCCGTAAATCTGCCCCGCCCTCCAGCAGATGGGTGGCAAAGGCATGGCGCAGAACGTGCGGCGATACACGCGCCGGGTCAATGCCCGCTCCCACCGCCGCTTCATCCAGCAACTGCCCGACCCGGCGGCGCGTCAGATAGCCATCGCCCCCGCGTGACGCAAACAGAAACCCATTCCCTTTGTCTCCTTTGGCCACAAACAGCTCACGCACTTCCAGATAGTCCTTGATCGCCGCCCGCGCCGACGGATTAAGCGGCACCAGCCGCTCCACCCCGCCCTTACCCTTAATGATCAGATAGGCCGGGTCTTTCATGACCGCATCGAGCGGCAGGGACACGATCTCAGACACCCGCATACCCGACGCATAGGCGATTTCGATCAGGCATTTCAGGCGAATCGCATGGTGCGGGCCTTTCAGTTCGGCCGCCGAAATCAGCGCCTCAACCTCCTCGCGGCTGATGATTTTAGGCAAAACCTGCGCTTTTTTCGCCGCCGGAATTTTGCGGCTGGGGTCGACCTGAATGAAACTTTCACCGACACAGAAGCGGTAAAACTGCCGGATGGCCGAGCGTTTTCGCTGTAGCGTGGCCCCCGTCAGGCCCAGCGCATCCA
This sequence comes from Asticcacaulis machinosus, assembly GCF_028550435.1. Classification (GTDB taxonomy): domain Bacteria; phylum Pseudomonadota; class Alphaproteobacteria; order Caulobacterales; family Caulobacteraceae; genus Asticcacaulis; species Asticcacaulis machinosus. The sequence goes on from NZ_JAQQKV010000001.1 coordinate 872,156, forward strand.
GATGCTCGAAAAACCGTGCCAGATCGCCCTCGTTTAAGGCCAGCAAGTCATTCTTCGCAAAGGCTTCGAGATCGCCTAAATCCTGCCCGTAGGCCTCCAGCGTGCGCTTAGACGCATTGCGTTCCACCGCCATCATTTGCAAAAACTGCTTAACCGGATCACGCTTCATCTCACTCTCCCACATCCCATTGCGGGTGGTTCAGCATAAACACTGGAAAACATCACTAAATATAATGTAAACCCTATTATTATGAGCTGTTTTTTTCACCTGTGCCGCCCATGACCGGGCCGTCCGATACTACTGAATATGTCAGGCCGCGCTTTGACCTGCCCAGACCTCTGGTTCTGGTCGGCCTGATGGGGGTTGGCAAAACCACCGTCGGCCGGCGTCTGGCCGATCATTTTGGCCTGCCCTTCCGCGATGCCGATGAGGAGATTGAGAAGGCCGCCGGTCAGAGTATTGCCGATATTTTCGCCACCTTGGGTGAACCAGCCTTTCGTGACGGCGAGCACCGCGTTATCGCCCGCCTGGTCGACGAAGGCCCGCAAGTTCTCGCCACCGGCGGCGGCGCGTTCATGCACCCGCAAACGCGCGACCTGCTCAAGCAAAAGGCGATTGTCGTCTGGCTCAAGACCGATCTTAAGGTGCTGGCCCGCCGCGTCGCCAACAAACCCCATCGCCCGTTGCTGAAAGACCGCGACCCGATGGAGGTGCTGCGTGAACATGAGAAAAACCGCTATCCCCATTATGCCGAGGCCCATCTGACGATTGATACCGGTGATCAGTCTCATGCGAGAAGTGTTGATCTGGTGCTCGAAGCGCTCAAAACCCATCTGGATATCTGAAGACTATGACCACCATCCCTGTCGCTGGCGGCGATTTCAAACCCTATGACGTGCTGGTCGATACCGGGCTGGTCAGCGATGTGGCGAGCCACGTCTCCCCATATCTGAAAAACCGGCGCGTCCTGATTGTGTGCGACGCCAATGTCGATGCGCTCCATGCCGATGGCGTTGTGGCGCAATTTGAGGCAGCCGGTTTCAAGACCTTTAAGACCGTCGTCCCTGCCGGTGAGCAAACCAAGTCCTGGGAAGGGCTTGAGACCGTCACCGATGCCTTTGTTGACGCAGGTCTTGACCGCAAGGATGTGGTGATTGCCCTGGGTGGCGGCGTGATCGGCGACCTGACCGGTTTTGCGGCCAGCATCTATATGCGCGGCATCGATTTCATCCAGATACCCACCACGGTTCTGGCTCAGGTCGATTCCAGCGTCGGCGGCAAGACGGCTATCGACCATCCGCGCGGCAAGAACCTGATCGGCGCGTTCCATCAGCCGCGCAAGGTTTTGTGTGATCTGGATGTGCTGTCGACCCTGCCGCTGCGTGAGATCAAATGCGGCTATGCCGAAATCATCAAATACGGCCTGCTGGGGGACAAGACGTTTTTTGAGTGGTTGGAAGTCAATGATCACAAGGTTTTGGCGCTCGATATCGACGCCATTCGCGATGCGGTCGCCCGCTCGGTCGAGATGAAGGCTGAAATCGTCGCCGCCGATGAGCGCGAAGGCGGCCAGCGTGCCCTGCTCAACCTCGGCCACACCTTCGGCCATGCGCTTGAGGCCGAGGTCGGTTTTGGCGACACCCTGCTGCACGGTGAAGCGGTGGCGATCGGCATGGCGATGGCGTTCCGTTATTCCGCCCGCGCCGGTCTGTGCCCAAAAGCCGATGCCGACCGCGCTGTGGCCGCCATCGCGCAATCGGGCCTGCCGACCACGATGGCCGAAATCCGCAATGAGCCCTTTGATGGGATGCGCCTGATCGAGCATATGGGCCACGACAAGAAGGCCGAAGGCGGCAAACTGGTGTTCGTGCTGGCCCGCGCCATCGGTGACGCCTTCGTGGCCAAGGACGTGCCCGCCGCCGATATCTATGACTTCCTGCTGTCTGAGGGTGCCGTTAGCCGCATAGAGGCCTGATTATGCTTACCACCCTGCTCGTTCTGGCGCCGATTTTAGTCGGTCTGTTGTTTGTCTCCGCACTGTTTTCGGCGGGGGAAACCTCGATGACGGCGGCCTCACGCGGGCGGATGCACCAGCTTGAACGCGACGGCGATAAGGCGGCCAAGCGCGTCAACCGCCTGCTGACCGATCAGGAAAAGATGATCGGGGCCATATTATTAGGCAACAATCTGATCAATATCGGGGCCTCGGCGCTGACGACCTCGGTGTTGGCCGCCATGTTCCCCGGCGCTATGGGCATTGCCATCTCGACCGGTGTCATGACCGTGCTTATTCTGGTATTCGGAGAAGTCCTGCCCAAGACTTTGGCCATCACCAAGCCCGATGACGTAGCGCGCGGTATGTCGCGGATGGTGTTGTGGGCCGTCTATATCTTCGGCCCTATCGTGCAGGGGGTGCAGTGGTTCGTGCGTAAGACCCTGAAACTGTTTGGCGTCAACATGTCGATGGAAACCGATGTACTGGCCGCCCATCAGGAAATTCGTGGTGCCATTGAATATCATCACGACGAAGGCTCAGTCGAAAAGCGCGACCGCAACATGTTCCGCGGGGTGCTTGACCTGTCTGAGTTGGATGTCAGCCAGATCATGGTCCACCGCAAGCAGATATTCATGATTGACGCCGACTTGGGTATCGAGCGCATCATCGATGAGGCCCTCAAAATCGGCCACACCCGTATTCCGCTTTATCGCGACAATCAGGAAAATATCGTCGGCGTCCTCCATGCCCGCGACCTGTTTGCCGCCATCACCAAGGCCAGAGGCGATATCTTAAGCCTCGATATCGACGCCATCACCCGTGAGCCGTGGTTCATCCCCGACACCACCAATCTCAAGAGCCAGTTGAACGCATTCCTGAAGCAAAAACAGCACTTTGCGCTGGTGGTCGATGAATACGGCGCATTGCAGGGCATGGTGACCTTAGAGGATATCTTAGAGGAAATCGTCGGCGATATCGAAGACGAACACGACACCGCCCAGACCGGTATCCGTAAGCAGGCCGACGGTTCTCTGATCGTTGACGGTGATGTGCCGATCCGCGACCTGAACCGTTTTATGGACTGGGATTTGCCCGATGATGACGCCGTGACCATCGCGGGCCTTGTCATCTATGAGGCCCGCACTATTCCTCAGCCAGGTCAGGCCTTCATCTTTTTTGACCGCAAATTCCAGATTCTGCGCCGCCAGCGCAACCAGATCACAGCGCTAAAAATCACCCCGATCGTGATCGAAGACTAATCTTTATACCTCCCTGAGCGCTCTACGTTCGGGGAGGTATAAAGATAGCTTACCCGCGACATTCAGCGGAACGGCGTAGCGTTTTCCGCGCGGTACTGGCGCAGCCGGTATATGTCATCCCGAACATAGGCTTCCCAATCAGGAATATTTGCCCACCCATAGTTTGCGTTAAAGTAGCCTTTGGTCGTCTCAGCATAAGCCGCAATAGTATCATAGCTGAATAACAGGTGATCGTGGTCACCATTGTCAGGATAGTCCCGTAATTCCCATGTCGCCGCCTCATCCATAACGGCGTCCATAAATTCCGGCATCCACCACCCTTGATAATAGTACGTCTCACCGGCTAAAGGGTATTTTTGATCATGAAGATCAAAGCGTTCAAAGGTTACATTTCGGCCACTGCGGGCGACGAGACGATGCAACTCAGCGACAGATGCGCGGTTGCTGTCACTCACATATAAGTTGCCGGGGGCCAGCGGCGCCGGAAACGGGTCCGCCAAATCGTCCCAATTCATCTCACACTTGATGAGAATGCTCTCTGTCGTGGATTGAACATCCAGAATCTTTATCTTGTGACCCGCCATGCCCTTATGATCTAAACTGAGCCGTCATAGTCTGCCCTTGGCGAACTATGCTGATTTTCCAGGACGCCGGACGGGTATTCAGGATCTGCTCTAACTGAGCGGCCGACGTAATCGGCGTGCCGTTGATGTCCTTGATGATATCACCGGGGCGGAAACCGGCGCGGGCGGCATAGACGCGGTTGGATTCAAGACCGTAAACCAGCACCCCACGCGGCGCGGCAAAGATGTCTATGCCGGCTTCTTCGGCGACAGCCGGCGACATATTGACGACCTTGGCGCCGTTCAGAGGCACATTGGCCTTGATCAGGCGCTCATCCTTGGCCGGTGTCGCCGACGGGGCCTGTATCTTCACTTTCAGGCTCTGCGGTTTGCCATCGCGGACAATGTTAAGCTGAGCCGTCTCCCCCGGATTACGCACACTGAGGCGGTAAGCAATGGCGCGGGCATCATTGACAGGCTGACCATCAACGGCAGTAACCACATCGCCGGTACGCAATCCGGCCTGATCGGCGGGGCTGCCCTTATAGATGTCGCTGACCAGCACCCCTTCCGGACGCGCAAGGTTCATAGAACGGGCAATATCAGAAGTGACCGTATCGCCCTTGGCCCCCAGCCAGGGCCGCACCAGCGTTGATTTCCCGCCAAGTGCGGTATCAACCACCCTGCGCACCATAGCCGACGGAATGGCAAACCCAACCCCCGCTGATGAGCCCGACCGCGACAGGATAAAGCTATTAATACCAATCAGGTCACCGTCCATATCGACCAGAGCGCCGCCGGAGTTACCGGGGTTGATGGCGGCATCGGTTTGAATAAACGCCCCCTCGCCCGGCCCGACATCGGTACGGTCAAGCGCTGAGATAATGCCGTTGGTCACCGTCTGCCCCACCCCAAACGGGTTGCCGATCGCCAGCACCAAATCACCGACCTCAAGGTCGCGTCCGTCATCCAGATTGAGCGTGGTGAACTTTTCGCCGCTGGTTTCCAGTTGAAGCACGGCGAGGTCGGTGCGCTCATCGGCCAGCAGCAGCTTGGCCGGGAACTCACGCCGGTCATTGAGCACGACCATGAACTCCTGCCCGCCCTGAACGACATGGTTATTGGTCACGACCACGCCGTCGCCGCGCACGATCACACCAGAGCCCAGGGATTGCTCGACCTGCGGGCGCGGATTGACTCCGCCGAACATCTGCCAGAACGGATCGACCTGACGGCGGGTGACGCGCTTAGCGTAGACATTGACAACGGCAGGTGCGGTATCGCGCACGACCGGCGCAAAGGACGACTTCATGCCGATGGCGCTGTCGGGCACCTTGCGGTTGGGTGTGCTGAGCGGTTGCTGATGAAAGCCCGAACCTTCGTAATTATCCTGCGGCTCTGTCTGGCCTGAGCAGGCGCTCATCAGACCGGCCATAGTCAGGGCGATAATGGAAGCCGCTTTGCGTAAAGATGTCGTCATGGGTTGGGTCAGGCTCACAAAAGGAACAGTCATCCAATTATGTAGAGGTCTTTGCGGCGCTATCAAGGCATTGAAAGATACCAAAAGCGCCAGCTACCGATAATGTTGCTCCCCGTGAGGTGACGATGTAGTCTTATATGAGGCAGCTGTAGGGGGGTATATGAAGCTTAAGACTGCGATTGCGTTCGTTCGCAAAGGCCAATGGGCACAACTAAAGCATTTGGTGGCTAGTTTATCGCCTGAAGCGGCTTACGAACTTATAAAGCTCATTTACGCCCAGATTGATATGAAGACTTCATTCGCAGGGCTGGTTGATAGTCCTGACGATGTTTTAGGCAACACCATACTAGGCGGCATATTGTTCGGCATCGCACGGCGTCATCGTGGTGGTGGGACTTTCGTTGAGGTTACGCCTGAGAGATTCGCGCGTTACCGCGATGTATTGGAAGATTCCGAAGCCTGCCTCAGGCAGGCTCTCGATATCGATCGCTCATTCGGACTGGCCGCAGCATTTTTCATGGCCGTTAATATGGATCCTAATGAGGACGTCGAACGCGACATTGCCGAGGCACGATTACTTGCCGCCGATAATGTACCGCTATCAGGCTATATGAATTTGTTACTGGCGCGGTGTGAAAAATGGGGTGGCGATCACGATACCATGTTCCGCATAGGCCGCGCTCACATGAACCCGGACAAACCCAGTTACTATGCCTTGATTACACGGGCACATTGGGAACGGCATTTTTATTACGCCGCTTTTGACGAAGCTCCCAATGCAGATCGCCTTGCAGAGCGATATTTCCAGCAGCCAGAGGTCATTCGCGACCTTAAAGAAGCTTCGGATAGCGTGTTAAGCGCTAATCTGGCTGATCCTGCCGAAATACGCCTCGCCAATGGCTGGCTATTGTTCACCTTTATACGCGCTTGCAAATGGAAACTCGCCCGCCAACACCTGCAGGCACTTAAGGGCTTTGAAGACCCCAGTATATGGTGGTTTTCTTCCACATCGTTCAGCCGACTGGCGCTATGGGTTCGGTTAAGGGCGGCTCTGGCCTAACATGTACAGAAGCTCACAAAAATCAGATCTCAATGATCGACTTTCAACGCGGGCCTGAACGGCTTTACTGTGCCGTCATAGGGTTCAGGCTTAAGATCAAGCAGTTCCATGATCAGGCCATAGACATCGACATTATCAAATGTCTTTAACGCCACACCGGATTTAAAGGCCGGGCCGCTGGCGATAAACACCGCCTGCATTTGGGGATCATAGGGGTCATATCCGTGGCTGCCGCCCTCTGGCTTTGGCATCCAGTTATCGCGTGACGGGGCCACGATGTAACCGCCGACATCGGCCATGCAGACAATCTTGCGCACGCGGATATGTTTACCGAAATGGTAGCGTGCCGGTATTTTGCCTTTCGGCCAGCAGGTCATGTGCGGTGGTTTATTGCGGATCAGTATCCGGTTTACCTCCGCCTCATGGCCCGGCTTGGGGTCAAGCAATACAACCTGCCCGCCCGCCACCAGATCATAACTGCCTTCCGGCAAAACATCGGCGATGCGCACAAACGTTTCGGGCTGGTGTTTGGCCATGCCGTGATCCGATACGATGACGATATTGGCATTAATGCCTCTAGATTTCAGTCCCTTGATCAGTTGCCCTATCGACTGATCGACATCGGCAAGGGCGGCATTAACCTCATGACTATCCGGCCCAAAATCATGACCTTCATGGTCGACGGTCGAGTAATAGAGCGTCACCACATCCGGCCGATCTGAGGTCGGCATATCCAGCCATGCCATGACCTGCGTTATACGATCAGGGTGCGGCATTTCCTCATTATAGGTCATCCAGTAGCTAGGGCGTACTCCACGAATATCGGCCTCAGACCCCGGCCAGAACATGGTCGCGACCTTAAGGCCCTGCGCCTGCGCCGTAATCCAGAACGGCTTGCCGCCATCCCACCAGAAGCGATCGGTCACGGCTTCACGGTTCGACAGCCGGAATGTCACGTCCGGCTTACGGGGATCGCGCATAGTGTTGCCGATAATGCCATGATGGTCAGGCCGCAGCCCCGTCACCAGCGTATAGTGATTGGGAAAGGTCAGGCTGGGGAAACTGGGGCGCATGGCCGCACGCGCCCCATTATCGGCCAGCTTTTTCAGATTAGGGGTTATGCCACGATCCAGATAGTCCGCGCGAAAGCCATCAATGGATATCAGGATCAGCGGTGCCGGTTTTTCGATGACCGCTTCAACAGGCACCACAGGCGCCGACGGTTTGGAGACGCACGCCCCCATGCTCACCATAACCAGCGCAATTGCCCCCAAAATCTGTTTACGCATAAAGCACCCGGCATAACCCAACCATCACAACAGACTACATAAAAGATGCGTCAGCGTGGTGACAAGTGGGCACGACATCGACCCATAAAAAAAGCCTCCGCAACCGCGGAGGCTCTTAATATGTCGATGGTGTTCGCTTAGTCGCAGGTGCGGATGCGATCCAGAACGTCCAGGTCGGACGCATCGCTAAACGCGGGTTCATCATGCCCGAAAAGGGTCTCACTCAGCAGCGCTTCCGAAAGAACCGGCGCGCCTGCGGCAGGGGTGTACGCATGGCTTTGTACGTCATTGGACATAGCAACCTCCTGGAATATGGGTGATGTAAAAGTGAAGACTTGACCCCGTGGCCTTAATCTTCACCCAAACCGTAGGGTATAAACCTCAGCAAGAAAAGTCACAGTCCTTATGCGGACGATCACAGACGCGTTAACTAAGTAGCAATAAATAATTATGTGATAAAATTAACGCGCTGCACAACCCTCTTACCGCCAGGTTCACAGGCTCTGCGCGCTTATGCGGCAATAATTTACGCAAGTGCAAACGTAAAAAAGGCCCTCTGGCAATCCAAAGGGCCTTTTTCTAAATTAGTATGAAACGAGAGGGGATTAAGCCTCTTCGGTCTCAACCGACAATACCGGGCCGGAATCCTTACCCTTTTCGTTTTCGTCACGCTCGACGAATTCGATGATGGCCATAGCGGCATTGTCGCCGTGACGGAAACCGGCCTTCATGATGCGGATGTAGCCGCCGTTGCGGTCTTTGTAGCGCGGGCCCAGCACTTCGAACAGCTTGCCGACCTGAGCCACGTCGCGAACGCGCGAAATGGCGATACGGCGGTCATGCAGGGTGCCCGACTTGGCCAGGGTCACCAGCTTTTCAACGAAGGGACGCAGTTCCTTGGCCTTCGGCAGGGTGGTGATGATTTGTTCGTGCTTGATGATCGAAGCGGCCATGTTGGCGAACATGGCGGTGCGGTGAGCGGTGGTACGACCGAGTTTACGGTAACCAGAACCGTGACGCATAATAAAATCTCCAAAAGACCGGCGGCACGCAGCCTGTCCGATCTCCCAAAAACGAGCCCATGATCTAAAGACAACGGCCCGAATGGCCCCTGCCCGTCATGAACGTCCAACCGCAAAGTGGCTGGAAATTACCGGGACAAGGTTTTGGTCTTTCCCGATAAGTCTCGCATAGCGAGGTGTCGCTAATGACAAATCAGGCCTTCAAAGTCAACCCCCTAACCTGATTAAACCCCTAAATGGTATTGTCCGCGGGACTTACATACTGGCCTTGCAGGGTTTTCTTTAAAAGCGGGCGCGTGAATTCCTCAACAGGGTCAATACTAGGATTGCCGTGATTATATTCTCCAGCATCAAAAGACAGATAAACACTCCAGAAAAACGGCGAAAGAGTCAGCGTTCCGCTTGGCACTCCGCGATTTAGATCATAAAAAAGCTCAATTATAATGCCGTTACAAAATTCAAAATCACGCTCGCCTGATAGGAAAAGTTGGGCTAATGCCTCAGCAAGTTGGTCACAAATCACCTGTTGGGCTAACCCTAATTCTCTGCACCATTGATCCCAATCTTGGTCTGTGAGTTGACCTAAGCCATTCTCAGTCCGGCGGCGGATGAAATCTTCAAATTGAGCAATGGAATACGGCGCCATATACAATGCCTGACATAGAAAAAGCCGGACGCAAATTTGCATCCGGCTTCCTATATTTAACTTACACTTAAAAGTACACTGAGCAAAGCGAGGGACTTTTAAGTGAGGTCTCTTAGATCTGGTCTTCGAACTTCTTGGCCAGATCCTCAACGTTCTCAGGCGGCCAGTTCGGCACGTCCATGCCCAGATTCAGGCTCATGGACGACAGAACTTCCTTAATTTCGTTCAGCGACTTACGACCGAAGTTCGGGGTACGGAGCATTTCCGATTCCGTCTTCTGGATCAGGTCACCGATATAGACGATGTTGTCGTTCTTCAGGCAGTTGGCCGAACGCACCGAAAGTTCCAGTTCGTCCACCTTCTTGAGCAGAGCCGGGTTGAACGGCAGCTCAGGCTTACCTTCTTCGACGACAGCCGGCTTAGGCTCTTCAAAGGTGATGAAGATTTGCAGTTGATCCTGAAGGATACGCGCAGCAAAGGCCACGGCATCGATCGGGGTCACAGCGGCGTTGGTTTCAACTTCCATCACCAGCTTATCGTAATCAAGCGACTGGCCCTGACGGGTCGGCTCGACGCGGTAAGCAACTTTCTTGACCGGCGAATAGAGCGCATCGACGGCGATCAGGCCAATCGGGGCATCTTCCGGACGCAGACGGTCAGCCGGGACATAGCCCTTACCGGTCTGGACGGTGAATTCCATACGCACCGAAGCGCCTTCGTCCAGCGTACAGATGACATGGTCAGGGTTCAGAACTTCGATATCGGCGGGGACATCGATCTGACCGGCGGTTACCGGGCCTGCACCAGAGGCGCGTAGCACCATGCGCTTAGGGCCTTCGGCGTGCATACGCAGCGCCAGTTGCTTGATGTTGAGGATGATATCCACGACATCTTCACGCACGCCTTCGATGGACGAAAACTCGTGAACGACACCATCGATCTGAACCGCGGTGACGGCAGCGCCTTGCAGCGAAGAGAGGAGAACACGTCTCAAAGCGTTACCGAGAGTTACCCCGAAACCGCGCTCCAGCGGCTCCGCGACCAGACGCATCTTGCGCGTGGAATCCACGCCGGACTCGATCTGGGGCTTCTCGGGACGAATTAGCTGTTGCCAGTTTCTTTCGATCATTGCGTCCCTCAAATTGTGGGAAAGGCCGCCGCTTCGCGATCAAACGAAACGGCGGCTGTTAAATAGAATTAGACGAAATTAAACGCGACGACGCTTCGGCGGACGGCAGCCGTTATGCGGGATCGGTGTGACGTCACGGATCGTGGTGATCGTGAAGCCTACCGCCTGCAGGGCGCGCAGAGCCGATTCACGGCCCGAACCCGGACCGGCAACGCTGACTTCCAGCGTCTTGACGCCATGCTCCATAGCCTTACGGCCTGCGTCTTCAGCGGCAACCTGAGCGGCGTAAGGGGTCGATTTACGCGAACCCTTAAAGCCCATGTGGCCAGCCGACGACCACGAAATCGCATTACCCTGCGCGTCCGTGATGGTGATCATGGTGTTGTTGAACGAAGCGTTGACATGCGCCACGCCCGAAGTGATGTTTTTGCGTTCGCGCTTTTTAACGCGTGTAGGTTCCTTAGCCATTGCTCAGCGATCCCGATTACTTCTTCTTGCCAGCGATAGGTTTCGCCGGACCTTTGCGCGTGCGCGCATTTGTGTGAGTGCGTTGACCACGCACCGGGAGGCCCTTACGGTGACGCAGGCCGCGGTAGCAGGCCAGGTCCATCAGGCGCTTGATGTTCATCGAGACTTCGCGACGCAGATCGCCTTCGACCAGATAGTCACGGTCGATGGTTTCACGGATCTGCAGCACTTCGGCATCGGACAGGGTGTTGACGCGGCGCGCATCTTCGATGCCCACCTTTTCAACGATTTCCTTGGCCTTTTGCGGGCCAATGCCATGAATATATTGAAGCGCGATGAGGACGCGCTTGTTGGTCGGTATATTGACGCCTGCAATACGGGCCACGTCTAAATCTCCTCGGGGCGCAACCTGACGGCGCGCCAAAAAACGAAAGGCGACACGTATGCCTATCTGCCCGCCTTTTGTAAAGGGTAGCTGATAAGAATACGCGTGTTATTTTCGCGGAAGCGACCCCTTATAATAAGGAATCATCATCCGTCAATGGTTTTTTACTCAAAAGCTTAAGGTTTAAGGCCTTAAGCCGGATGAGCGGCGAAATGGCAGACCAAGACCTGACCCAGAGGTGAAATATAGCGGGGCCGCGCCTTTAATCTTGAGTTGAACACCGGCTTTGGGGTGAAAATTCAAAACCGGTAAAGTGTCTCTCAGGCCTTCTAAGGGAGCCTGAAAGGAATCTGGTGTTAAGCGAGTGCCGACTCGATACGGGCGGCGACCTCTTCCATTGAGCCCATGCCCTCAACCTCAGCAAGCTTACCTTGCGCGGCATAGAAGGGCAAAAGCGGCGCGGTCTCAGCATTATACTTGGCCAGACGCTCCTTATAAACTTCGGGGTTGTCGTCGGAGCGGCCCTGCTCGGCAAAGCGTGTCTCGATCCGGTCAATCAGCGCCGCTTCATCAACATTCAGGCGCACGACCTTATCGATCTGCGTACCACGCTCGGCCAGCATGGCGTCAAGCGCCTGCGCCTGGGCCACAGTGCGCGGAAAGCCATCAAAGATCGCCCCACCGGCGGCTTCGGCTTCCGGCAGACGTTCACGGATCAGGGCGATGACGATTTCATCCGCCACATAGCCGCCGCTGGCCAGAATATCCTTGACCTTGAGGCCCAATTCGCTTTCGGCAGCAATAGCGGCCCTCAGCATATCGCCGGTCGACAGTTGCACCATGTTGCGGGCAACGACCAGACGCTTGGCCTGAGTGCCTTTACCGGCCGCAGGCGGCCCGAAAAGTATTATGTTCATCGGGCTCCCCCGCGGAGTCTTGGCGCTCCGCCCTTCATTTTTGATTTCTTGATCAGGCCATCATACTGATGGGCCAGAAGATGCGACTGGATTTGCGCGACCGTATCCATCGTCACCGACACCACGATCAGGATCGACGTGCCGCCAAAATAGAAGCTGTTGCCAAGGCTGGAGATCAAAAGCTCCGGCAGCAAACAGACGATGGTGATATAGGCCGCACCAATCACGGTAATGCGCGTCAGAACGAAATCCAGATATTCTGCCGTGCGCTTGCCCGGACGGATACCCGGCAGAAAGCCGCCGTATTTACGCAGGTTCTCAGCGGTTTCGTCCGGATTGAACACCAGCGAGGTGTACAGGAAACAGAAAAAGATAATCAAGGCCGCATAGATAGCCATGAACAGCGGTTGACCATGCGTCAGTTGCGTCGTCACCGCCGGCAGCCAGCCCAGCCATGACGGCATGGCCTCGGGGTTGGAGCCGGCAAATTGCAGGATCGTAGTTGGCAGCAGCAGCAGCGACGAGGCAAAGATCGGCGGAATAACACCGGCCGTATTGACCTTCAGCGGCATGAACGAGGTATCGCCGCCCATAATACGGTTACCGACCTGACGCTTAGGGTACTGCACCAGAAGACGGCGCTGGGCGCGCTCCATGAACACGATAAACACGATCGTGGCAATCAGCACAGCCACGACCAGCAGCAGCACCAGTGGCGCGATCTGGCCTTCTTTGGCCAGAGCCAGAAGCTGGGCAATGGTCGACGGCAGAACCGCGACAATGCCGGTAAAGATGATCATCGACGAGCCGTTACCAACACCGCGCGCGGTGATCTGCTCACCCAGCCACATCAGGAACATGGTGCCGCCGGTCAGCGTCGTCACGGTCGAAATCAGGAAGAACGGTCCCGGATTGAGCGCCAGCCCCGACGCCTGCATCCCTGCGGCGATCGAGAACGACTGAACGATGGCCAGAACCAGCGTCAGATAGCGGGTGTACTGGTTAAGCTGCTTGCGGCCCGCCTCTCCGCCTTCCTTGCGCAGCTTTTCCCACGGCCCGTAGATCGAGCCCATGAGTTGCACAATGATCGACGCCGAGATGTAGGGCATGATGTTCAGCGCGAACACAGCCATACGTTCCACGGCGCCGCCGGAGAACATATTGAACATGCCCAAAATACCCTGAGACTGCCCCGAAAAGGCGCGGTCAAAGGCGGCCATATCAATGCCCGGCACCGGTACATAGGTGCCCAGACGGCAGATAATCAGCGCGCCCAGCGTGAAAAGAAGACGCTTATGGAGCTCCGTTGCCTTGGCAAAGGCGCCGAAATTCATATTCGCAGCAAGTTGTTCAGCAGCCGATGCCATCAACTATCCTTAAAAATCAGAAAGTCCCCAATTGAATCTGATCATTCAGACTCACGACCTCCGGCAGATATAGGCGGGTGAGCACCAAACGCCAATAGGCAGGGTTAATCAAAGCCCCCTGCCCCTTGGCCGGATGACGCATCACCCGTGGATAACTTACTCAGCCGACTTCTTGGCCGGACGAGTTTGGGTAAGCGTGCCACCGGCAGCTTCAACGGCCTTCACGGCCCCTGCGGTCGCCGAATAGACGTTCAGGGTAACCTTGGACTTCAGCTCGCCTTCGCCCAGCAGACGCACGCCATCAAGCTCACGACGGATAACGCCCGCAGCTTTCAGTACAGCACCGGTGATCTCAGCCTTGGCATCAATCTTACCGGCATCAATGGCTTCTTGCAGGCGCCACAGGTTAACTTCAGCGAACTTCAGCGCGAACGGGTTGTTGAAACCGCGCTTAGGCATACGCATGTAAAGCGGCATCTGACCGCCTTCAAAGCCCAGCAGCGAAACGCCCGAACGGGACTTCTGGCCCTTCACACCGCGACCGGCGGTCTTGCCCTTACCGGAGCCGGGGCCGCGGCCTACGCGCATACGGCCCTTTGTGGAGCCTTCGTTGTCGCGGATTTCGTTCAGTTTTGTCATTTTATGCCTCATATCTGAATGCGCCCGCACGTTGCGGACTCGGCGTTGATGTAGTTCCCTCTCCCCGCTTGCGGGGAGAGGGTTAGGGTGAGGGGCAAACCTTTATGAGGGGCAAAACCTGTATGTAAGAGGCCCCTCATCCGGTTCTTCGAACCACCTTCTCCCCGCAAGCGGGGAGAAGGAAGCTTCTATAAATAGCAAAATGCCCGGAGTTTCCTCCGGGCATTTGTTTAGTCGACGATTTCAACCAGGTGAGCCACCTTGGCGATCATGCCGCGAACCGAAGGCGTATCTTCCAGAGTGGAGACACGGCCCATCTTGTTCAGGCCCAGACCGGCGAGCGTTGCGCGCTGATCTTTGGTACGGCGGATGGGCGAACCCGTCTGCTTGACTTTGACTTGTGCCATGATGATTAGCCCTCAATCGCTTCCGGCGACGAAGCGCCGTCATTACGGCGCGTCAGGATGTCGCCAACCTTCTTGCCGCGCTTGGAGGCGATCTGACGGGGCGAAGACTGCACCTTCAGCGCTTCAAACGTGGCGCGCACCATGTTGTAAGGGTTCGAAGACCCAAGCGACTTGCCGACCACGTCGGAAACGCCCAGGGTTTCAAGCACCGCACGCATCGGACCACCCGCGATCACGCCGGTGCCCGGAGGGGCCGCGCGAAGCTGGATCTTACCGGCGCCCCAACGGCCGTAGCCATCGTGGTGCAGGGTGCGGGATTCACGAAGCGGCACGCGAACGAGCGACTTCTTGGCTTCTTCGGTAGCCTTGCGGATAGCTTCCGGCACTTCACGGGCCTTACCGTGACCGTAGCCAACGCGGCCTTTTTGGTCACCAACGACCATCAGAGCGGCGAACGAGAAACGACGACCACCCTTAACAGTAGCGGCGACGCGGTTGATGGCGACGAGCTTTTCAACGAACTCCGAAGGTTCTTCGGTGCGTTCGCGACGCTCATTGCGGTTTTCGCTAGGACGAGCCATGAACGTACCCCTTAGAAGTTGAGACCGGCTTCGCGCGCGGCATCTGCCAACGCCTTCACCCGGCCATGATAAATGTAACCACCACGGTCAAAGACGACGTCCTTGATACCGGCTTCGATGGCACGCTGGGCAACCAGCTTACCAACTTCAGTGGCGGCGGAGGCGTCCGAACCACGCTTAGCCGACGCTTCGAGGGACGAGGCCGCCACGACGGTCACGCCCTTCAGATCGTCGATGATCTGAGCGTAGATGTTTTTATCCGAACGGAACACCGACAAACGCGGGCGGCCGTTGGAGAGCTTCTTGAGGCGCGTACGATTACGTTGCGCGCGACGAGCCAATTGTTCACGAGGAGACAGAGCCATGACTTACTTCTTCTTGCCTTCCTTGCGGCGAACCTTTTCGCCGGCATAACGAACACCCTTGGCCTTGTAGGGCTCAGGCGGACGAATTTTGCGGATCTTGGCGGCCAGTTCACCGACGACTTGCTTGTCGATGCCCTGGATCTTGATTTCCGTTTGCTTTGGCACAACGAAGGTGACGCCGGTAGGCGCCGGCACTTCGACCGGATGCGAGAAGCCGAGTTGCAGCTCAAGCGCCGTACCCTTCATGGCCGCGCGGTAACCCACGCCAACCAGTTCAAGGTTCTGCTCGAAGCCTTCAGTCACGCCCTTCACCATATTGGCGATCAGGGTGCGGCTGAGGCCCCACATTGACTTGTGACGCTTCGTATCACCACGAGGCGCTACGGTGATTTCGTCAGCTTCGTATTTGACTTCGATTTCTTCAACGACGGTCCAGGCCAGTTGCCCCTTGGGGCCCTTGACCGAGATGTCCTGCCCGTTGAGCGTAACGGTTACGCCCTTCGCGACAGCAATAGCTTTTTTACCAATCCGAGACATGGTCTTAATTTCCTATCAGCCGGCCTTAGTAGACGCGGCAGAGGACTTCGCCGCCGACGTTATTGTCGCGGGCTGCGTTGTCAGACATGACGCCCTTAGGCGTGGACAGGATCGAGATACCGAGGCCGTTCTTGATAGGCTTCAGATCTTTGATCGACGAATAGACGCGACGGCCAGGCTTTGACACGCGGGCAATTTCCGCGATGACCGGCTCACCGTCGAAGTACTTCAGTTCAATCTGGAACTGAGGAAACTCGCCAGGAACTTCCAGAAGCTCGTAGCCGCGGATATAGCCCTCGTCCTTAAGGACGTCGAGCACGCGACCGCGCAGCTTGGAGGCCGGGGTCAGAACGCTGGAACGCTTACGCATGGCCGCATTCTTGATACGAGCGATCATATCGCTCAGAGGATCGTTAACGAACATATTTCAATCCTCCCTTACCAGCTTGACTTGGTCAGACCGGGGACTTGTCCCTGGTTACCAAGCTCACGCAAAGCGATACGGCTCATCTTAAGCTTACGATAGAAAGCTCTCGGACGACCGGTGACTTCGCAGCGGTTACGAACGCGGTTAGGCGCCGAGTTGCGGGGCAACTTGGCCAGTTTCAGACGGGCTTCGAAGCGTTCTTCCAGCGGAAGGGACTCATCGACAGCGATCGCTTTGAGGGCTTCGCGCTTGGCGGCATATTGAGCCACCAGCTTCTTGACCATCTCATTGCGGTTGATTGCGCTTTTCTTTGCCATGATATCTTTCTCCCCGCTTACGACGTGAACGGGAACTGGAAGTGCTTCAGGAGAGCCTTGGCTTCCTTGTCGCTCTTCGCCGTGGTGCAGACAACGATGTCCATGCCCCACATCTGATCAATTTGGTCGTAGTTGATTTCCGGAAACACGATGTGTTCCTTCAGGCCCATAGCATAGTTGCCACGACCGTCGAAGGAGTTACCGTTCAGACCGCGAAAATCCTTCACGCGCGGCAGCGCGATCGTGATCAGACGGTCGAGGAATTCATACATGCGATCCTTGCGCAGGGTCACCTTGGCGCCGATCACCATACCTTCGCGCAGCTTGAAGCCGGCGATGGATTGACGGGCCTTGGTTTCAGCAGGTTTTTGACCGGTGATGGCAGCCAGATCCTTGATCGCAGCCTTAACCTTCTTGGAGTCAGCCACAGCCTCGCCGATACCCATGTTCACGACAATCTTGTCGAGCTTGGGAACCTGCATTTCGTTGGTGTAGCCGAATTCAGCCTTAAGCGCATCGCGGATGGTGCCGGTGTAGACCGACTTCAGACGCGGAATGTATTTTTCATCAGCCATTGATGACCTCACCGGACTTCTTGGCGACGCGCACCTTCTTGTCACCATCGATCTTGAAACCAACGCGGGTCGGCTTGCCAGACTTAGGGTCAACGTGAGCGACGTTCGAAACGTGGATAGCAGCTTCTTTATTGACGATGCCACCCTGCGGGTTCGTCTGGCTGGCACGGGTGTGGCGTTGAACCACAGCAATGCCCTGCACGACGACGCGGTTTTCTTCGGTCAGAACCTTGAGAACCTTGCCTTGACGGCCCTTGTCCTTACCGGTCAACACAACAACAGTGTCGTTTTTCTTAATCTTCGCAGCCATATCAGATCACCTCCGGAGCCAGCGAAATGATCTTCATGTGGTTCTTGGCGCGCAATTCGCGCGGAACCGGGCCGAAGATACGCGTGCCAACAGGCTCGGACGACTTATTGACGATCACGGCCGCATTGGTGTCGAAACGGATCACCGATCCGTCTTTACGCTGGATGTCTTTCGCGGTGCGAACGACGATGGCGCGCAGCACATCCCCCTTCTTAACGCGACCACGCGGAATGGCTTCCTTAACGGAAACCACGATCAGGTCACCCACCGAGGCGTAGCGGCGCTTAGAGCCACCCAACACCTTGATGCACATGACCCGGCGTGCGCCGGAATTATCGGCAACATCCAGGTTAGTTTGCATCTGAATCATGTTCAAACTTCCTTGAGACTCAAACCAAAGTCCTTCGCTTGCGCTCAGTGTACTTTGGTTTGCAACGATATGGACAGGTTAAGGCTCGGGACGGCCCGTCGCCATAACCTGAATTTCTTTTTCGGCAGGTTTTGCGGCCAAAGCAGACCACAACGCTATACCGACAAATATTCGCGGAATGTGGCATAAGCCTCATTCCGCGTTAGAAGTAAACTCAAAAATGCTCGAAGAACCGCTTCGAGAGCATTTTTTCGGGATTGACCCGCCAAAAACGTATTGAAAGCATAGCTTTCAAACTTTTTGGCGAAGCCACTATGCTTCTTTAGGAAGCACTTCCCAGGTCTTCAGCTTCGACTTAGGCGCACATTCAATGATGCGTGCCGTTTCGCCAGCCTTGTAGGTGTTAGCTTCGTCGTGGGCGTGGTAGCGCTTCGATACGCGAACCGTCTTTTTCAAGAGCGGATGCAGAACGGTGCGCTCAACCTTCACAACGATGGTCTTGTCGCCCTTATCGGAAACAACCAGACCTTCCAGAATACGCTTGGGCATGGTCTCTCCTTAGGCCTTTTGGGCCGTCAAAAGGGTCTTGATGCGGGCGATGTCCTTACGAACCTCGTCCACACGGTGAGTCTTTTCCATCTGGCCGGTAGCCTTCTGGAAACGCAGGTTGAATTGCTCTTTCTTCAGATTGAGCAGTTCTTCGTGCAATTGGTCAGGGGTCTTGCCCCGCAGGTCAGCAATCTTGGTCATGATCCTACTCCGCAGCCTCGGCGACCGGCGCAATGCCGGCGTCAAGGCGGGTCACGACGCGGGTACGAACCGGCAGCTTAGCCGCGCCGAGGCGCAGAGCTTCGCGAGCGATATCGTCCGGCACGCCGTCGATTTCAAACAGAATGCGACCCGGAGCCACGCGGGCGGCCCAGTAATCCACCGCACCCTTACCTTTACCCATACGGACTTCGGCAGGCTTACCCGTGACCGGCAGGTCAGGGAAAATACGGATCCAAACGCGGCCTTGACGCTTCATTTGGCGGGTGATCGCACGACGGGCAGCTTCGATTTGACGAGCTGTCAGGCGCTCAGGCTCGACCGTCTTCAGGCCATACGAACCAAAGTTCAGCGTATAGCCGCCTTTGGCGTTACCATGAATCCGGCCCTTAAAAGCCTTGCGGTATTTGGTACGCTTAGGGAGCAACATGGCTCTTAAGCCTCCTTCTGGTTACGGTCGCGGCGAGGACCACGGTTGTTACGCTCACCGCGTTCCGGACGCTCGTTCGACGACGGGCCGGATGCTTCCAGAGCCCAACGCTTGTCCTGAGCCATCGGATCGTGCTCAAGGACTTCGCCCTTGAAGATCCACACCTTGATACCAATGATACCATAGGTGGTCAGGGCTTCGGCGAAACCAAAGTCGATGTCAGCACGCAGGGTGTGCAAAGGCACGCGGCCTTCACGGTACCATTCCATACGCGCGATTTCAGCACCACCGAGGCGGCCCGAAAGGTTCATACGGATGCCCTTGGCGCCCAGACGCATGGCCGACTGGATCGAACGCTTCATGGCGCGGCGGAAAGCCACACGGCGCTCAAGCTGCTGAGCGATAGACTCGGCAACCAGTTGGGCGTCGACTTCGGGCTTGCGCACTTCGACCAGGTTCAGGAACACTTCGCCTTCGGTGAGGACGGCGATGTCCTTACGCAGCTTATCGATGTCCTGGCCTTTTTTACCGATCACGACGCCCGGACGGGCAGCGTAGATGGTGATGCGGCACTTCTTGTGAGGACGCTCGATGATGATGCGCGACACGCCGGCAGCGTTCAGCTTTTCCTTCAGTTCCTTACGGATCTTCAGGTCCTGGTGAAGCAGCTTGGCATATTCCTGACGGGCCGCAAACCAGCGCGAGTCCCAGGTACGGTTGACGCCGAGGCGCAGACCGATCGGATTAACTTTCTGACCCATTACGCAGCCCCTTTAGCAGCTTCGGCACCGAATTCGCGAACCACGATCGTGATTTCCGAAAACGGCTTGAGGATACGCGACGAACGGCCGCGGGCACGTGAAGCGAAACGCTTCATGACAATGCCCTTACCCACATAGGCCTGAGCGACAAACAGGTTGTCGATGTCCAGGTTGTGGTTGTTTTCGGCATTGGAGATGGCCGAATACAAAGCCTTACGAACGTCTTTAGCGATGCGCTTGTGGCTGAATTCCAGTTCGTTGAGGGCGCGTTGCACCTTCAGACCACGAATGGATTGAGCGACCAGATTAAGCTTACGCGGGCTGATGCGCACCGAAACCAGCTTGACGCGGGCTTCGTTGGCTTCAACGCGGCGAGGATTTTTTGTCTGAGACATAATTACTTCCTCTTCGCCTTCTTGTCAGCGGCGTGACCGGGGAAGTTCCGCGTAGGCGAAAATTCACCGAGCTTCATGCCGACCATGTCTTCCGACACGATCACCGGCACATGCTTCTGACCATTATAAACGCCGATCGTCAGCCCAATGAACTGGGGCATGATGACCGAGCGACGCGACCAGGTCTTGATGACCTCTTTGCGACCGGAACTCTGCGCGGCGTCAGCCTTCTTAAGAAGGTGACCATCCACGAAAGGACCTTTCCATACGGAGCGTGCCATGGATTAGCGAGCCTTCTTAACGTGACGCGAGCGGATGATGAACTTATCCGTCGCTTTGTTGGTACGAGTCTTACGACCCTTGGTGGGCTTGCCCCAAGGTGTCACAGGGTTACGACCACCGGAGGTACGGCCTTCACCACCACCGTGCGGGTGGTCGATCGGGTTCATGGCGACACCGCGGACGTGTGGACGGCGGCCCTTATGGACAGCGCGACCGGCCTTGCCGAGGTTTTCGTTCATGTGGTCCTGGTTGGACACAGCGCCGACGGTAGCCATGCAGCTATCCAGCACCATGCGCAGTTCGCCCGAACCCAGACGAATCTGAGCGTAACCGGCGTCGCGACCGACAAGCTGAGCATAGGCACCGGCGGAGCGGGCCAACTGACCGCCCTTAAGCGGCTTCAGCTCAACATTGTGAATGATCGTCCCGATCGGCAGGCTGCGCAGCGGCGCGGCATTACCGGGCTTCACGTCAACCTTTTCAGAGGCGATGATCTGGTCACCAGCCTTGAGGCGCTGCGGGGCCAGAATGTAAGCCTTTTCGCCATCTTCATAATTGATGAGAGCGATGAAAGCCGTACGGTTCGGATCGTATTCCAGACGCTCAACCGTGCCCACCACATCAAACTTGCGACGCTTGAAGTCGATGATGCGGTACAGGCGCTTGGCACCGCCGCCGCGGAAGCGGACAGCGATACGGCCACCGGCACCACGACCGCCGGACTTGGTCAAACCTTCGACCAGCGACTTTTCGGGGCGACCCTTGTGCAGTTCCGAACGGTCAACCAGAACCAGTTGACGACGGCCGGCGGAGGTCGGATTATATTGCTTTAAAGCCATTGCTCAAACCTCTCCTTACAAGCCGGTGGTGATGTCGATGGATTGGCCCTCTTCGAGGGTGACAATCGCCTTCTTGACATCGTTGCGGCGGCCCTTGATGCCCTTGAAGCGCTTGGTCTTGCCCTTCTGGACGATCGTGTTGACCTTGGTGACCTTCACGCCGTAAAGCGCTTCAACCGCCGAGGCGACTTCGTCCTTGGAGGAGTCCAGCGCCACCTTGAAGACAACCTTGTTCTGCTCGGACAGCAGAGTGGCCTTTTCGGTGATGTGCGGCGACAGGAGAACGTCGTAATTGCGAATAGTAGCAGCCATCTCTTAAGCTCCCACTGCAAAGCGTGCTTCGATGGCTTCGACCGCAGACTTGGTCAGAACCAGCTTTTCACGACGCAGAATGTCATAGACATTGAGACCGGCGTTCGGCAGCACATCGATATTCGGGATGTTGCGCGAAGCCAGAGCGAAGTTGGTATCGACTTCAGGGCCCGCGATAAACAGCGCGTTCTTGAGGCCGAGCTTCTCAAAAGATGCCAGCAGGCTTTGAGTCTTCGGCGCATCGACAATCGCCTGATCAAGAATGATCAGCGAGCCGGACTTTGCCTTCGACGACAGAGCGTGACGCAGGCCGAGCGCACGAACCTTCTTAGGCAGGTCAAACGCATGCGAGCGAACGACCGGACCGAAAGCGCGCGAACCGCCGACGAACTGAGGCGCACGACGTGAGCCGTGACGAGCGCCGCCGGAGCCTTTTTGCTTGTACATCTTCTTACCCGTACGAGAATTTTCGTTGCGGGTCTGAACCTTGTGCGTACCGGCGCGGCGCTTGGCCAACTGCCAGTTCACGACGCGGGCCAGGATGTCAGAGCGGATGTCTTCCAGACCGAAAACGGTATCCGAAAGCTCCAGCTCGCCAGCCTTACCAGCATCAAGATTGGTAACTTGGATTTTCATAATTATTCAGCTCCCTCTTCTGCAGCAGGAGCCTCAGCCGGAGCTTCGTTTGCAGCGACCGGAGCGGCAGCTACAGACTTGATACCAGCAGGGAACGGCAGACCTTGCGGAGCGGCCTTCTTCACGGCGTCACGGATCTTAACGAAAGACCCTTCCGAACCGGGAACAGCACCGCGAATATAAAGAAGGCCACGCTCAGCATCGACGCGAACCACTTCAAGGTTCAGGGTCGTGACGGTTTCAACACCGTAGTGACCGGCCATCTTCTTACCTGGGAAGGTACGGCCCGGATCCTGACGCTGACCCGTTGAACCGTGCGCCCGGTGAGACACCGACACACCGTGAGTTGCGCGCATACCACCGAAGTTCCAGCGCTTCATGGCGCCGGCAAAGCCCTTACCGATGGTCGTGCCCTGAATGTCGACTTTCTGACCTTCAACGAAGTGGTCAGCCGACAACTCAGCCCCGACGTCGACAAGCGCGTCTTCGGAAACACGGAACTCAGCGAGGATCGCCTTGGGCTCAACCTGAGCCTTGGCGAAGCGCTCACGCTCCGGCTTCGTGGTGTTCTTGGCTTTCGCAGATCCAGCACCGAGCTGGAGCGCGACATAGCCGTCCCGATCCTTAGTACGCTGCGCCACAACCTGGCAGCCCTCTAGGGAGAGAACGGTCACTGGCACATGGACGCCATCGTTATCGAAATAACGCGTCATGCCCAGCTTTTTGGCAATCAAGCCCGTCCGCATGGTCAATATCCTCAGATCTTAATCTCGACATCGACACCCGCCGACAGGTCGAGCTTCATGAGCGCGTCCACGGTCTGAGGAGTCGGATCGACGATGTCGAGCACACGCTTGTGCGTGCGAATTTCAAACTGTTCGCGGGACTTCTTATCGACGTGCGGCGAACGGTTTACGGTGAAACGCTCAATGAGCGTAGGCAGGGGAATAGGTCCCCGAACGGTAGCGCCCGTTCTCTTGGCCGTATTTACGATTTCACGTGTGGAATGATCCAGCACGCGATGATCGAAGGCCTTGAGTCTGATGCGGATATTCTGACGATCCATATCGCTCGTATTCCAATAAAAGAGCTTGCGGGTTTAACGCGTGCAGTGAACCATTTCAAAGACCAACTCAGGCTCTAAAAAAGAGACTGAACGCATATTCCGCAACTACCACCCTCACCCACCAGTTTCCTGACAGATGAAAGCAAAAAAACAGACACCGTTTCGAGCCCTACGGTATAAGGCTCAATTCCGTGCCTGAACGTTTGATTTGCGAACCGCGTCTGACACCTCAATCACTTGAGGCACCACAGCCGATCCAACAGAGGTCGCGCTTATGCCCAAGGATTCCCTCCCCGTCAAGGCCTGATGTCGGAAAAATCCAAAAACAATAAGGGGAAACGCGTTTCCGGAGCGTCTTGGTTTACCCCCGCACCGGACGCGGCCTTTGACATCACCCGATGCACCCCACAGATGATCAATCTTGATCAATAGCTGATTGCAGTTGACGGCTCCACCAAAGCGGGCATTATGTACCGCAATAAACCGGCGCCGCATTGAAGCCGCCAACAGGGACTACATTCAGGGGGACAGTCATGTCATTGAAATCTACCGCCGCCACAGGTGCGTTTATCGCGCGTACACTCATTATAAGTGCAGGCCTTATCCTGCCTGCGTCTGTTTTCGCACAAACGACGACACCGACGCCCGCAGCAGAAGCGCCTTCTGAAACGACCGTAACTGTCGAAGGCAAGCTAAAACCTAAAACAGCCGAACGCGCCCTGAGGCTAAACCCCAGAACGGCCAGTTCCTGTAATTTCATGTCCTCAGGCATGGGCAATTCCGAGACCTACCTCATTCAGGACTATATCGCGGCCACCACCGGCAACTCCAGCCCCGAAGCTATGGCCTCCGCCGGTGTCACCTATAATGACGATGGCACGATCTCTCAGGGTGACGGCAACACCTATTTCCGCGAAAACAGCCCTTATGGTGACGCCTCAACATCGTCCAATGCGGCAGCCGGTTTCATGAACCGATTTGATGGCAGCCAATCAACTGAATCGAATATTGCGGCCTATTGTTCACCCGGCGATCTGGCCTACACGGCCGGGCGCGCTCATATCGCCCGCCGCGATAAGACCCTGCCCGAAGCCTATGCCCTGTTTGATGCCAAGAAATACCCCGAAGCGCTGGAGATGGCGAAAAAATCCTACGCCAAGCTGACCGATTCCGAAGGCGGGGTCGAAGCCTCCCTGATGATCGGCAAGATCTATGTTTACGGCCTGCACGGCACTGCCGATGTCCCCGAAGGCTTGAAGTGGCTGGAGCGCGCCGCGGGCAGCCGCTTTGACATCACCCAACAGATGCCCGCCTTTGATCCGAAATACCCCGAAGACAGCCTCACCCCCATAAGCGAAGCCGCCGTTCTGATGGCCAAGGTCTATATGGTCGGTTTGGGCGTGCCGAAAAACCCGAAAGAGGCCCGCAAGTGGTTTGAGCGCGCCAACTATGTCGGCTATGTCCCGGCGGCCAAGACTTTGGGTGACATCTATTATTATGGCTATGACACGCCCAAGGATGTCAAAAAGGCTGTCGAATATTATACGCAGGCGGCAAAGCTTGGCTTCACGCCGGCGCAGTATTCGCTGGCGGAAATCTATTACTACGGCGACGACGGCACCAATGCCGACGTTAAAACCGCCGTCGCCTGGTATTATGAGGCGTCCAGACAAAGCCATGCCGGTGCGCTCCATGCCGTGGCCCGCGCCTATGATGCTGGCGAAGGCGTGGCCGCCGACCCGAACAAGGCGCTGGTCTATTATAAAGAGGCCGCCCTTGCCGGTAATGCCGATGCCCAGAACGCTATGGGCACCTATTTCTATCAGGGCGGGCAGATCGCCAAGGATGATGTGTCGGCGCGTAAATGGTTCGAAGCTGCCGCCCGTCAGGGCCAGGATGAGGCCATGTTTAACCTCGCCGTCATGATGATGAAGGGCGAAGGCGGTGACAAAGATCCGGTCATGGCCTGGGTATGGTTCCGCCTGGCTCAGGCTAAAGGCCACGAAAACGCCAAAGCCGCCCTCACCGCACTGGAAAAACGCATGACCGATGCCGATAAGGCGCAGGCTCTGGCGATCCTGTCGCCACCGGCAAAGTCTTAAACGCATCAACGATAACGGGAGGGGAAAAATGAAAACGATCAACAAGAGCCATACCCGCGTGCTTATGCTCGCGGCAGCGGTTGCATGTCCGCATAGTGGAGCAATTGCACAGACTGAGCCCGCTCAAAAACCAGCCCCGGAGGCATCCAAACCTGCAAATGCAGAAGAAGGTGATATCACCACCGTAACGGTATTTGGGAAACTCACCCCACCAACAGATTCCCTGACGATTGATGTAAGCTCCGCTTCATCTTGTGGCTTTATGTCATCTACCGGCTCCGGATATGACGGATATGCTCGACGATTTATCCGTGACGACAGTGGCGATTACAAATTTAGCGCTCGAAGCCCTTACGGTGATGCCTCACGTGATGACAATGGTGACCGTGCAGCAGAGGGCCTTGGCTTTGGTGGCGGTCGTAGAAGCGTTGGCGGATGCGGCCCTGCGGACTTTGGTTTTGCCTCCGGACGCGCCCAAATCAGAGCCCGCGACACCACTATGCGTGAGGCGGTCGATCTGTACAACGCCGGAAGATACTCAGAATCTCTGGCGATGTTCAAAAAATCGTACAGCAAGATAGGGTATCATGAAGCCGCACTCATGATTGCCAAAATGCACCTTTATGGTGTGGGTACGGAAAAGAATGTTCCCGAAGCCATAAAGTGGTATGAAAAACTGGCACTGCAACCCAACCGGTCAGGCCGTAAGAGCATCTCAACTTACATGACGCCTATGGTCGAAGCCTCCATGACCCTGGCGAAAATATATCTGATCGGTTTTGACGTCCCAAAGGATTCAAAGGCCGCTCGGAAATGGTTCGACCGCGCCTATGATGTCGGCTATGCCCCTGCAGGAAAAACTTTGGGCGACATATATTATTTTGGCTACGACACACCACGCGATCTGGCCAAGGCCGTGAAGCACTATACGGAAGCCGCTCAGCATGGCTATGCCCCTGCCCAATATGCGCTGGCTAATATTTTGTATTCCGGTGAAGAGACCATCAAAGCCAATCCGAAGATGGCGCTGGACTGGTACTGGCATGCGTCCAAACAAAAGCACCCCGGCGCGACCTATGCCGTGGCGCGGGCCTATGATCTGGGCGAAAACGTCAAGGCCGATCCCGACCGCGCTTTGAGCCTCTATAAGGAAGCCGCCATCGGGGGCGACGGTGACGCTCAGAATGCCCTGGGCACCTATTTCTACAATGGGCAGATACTGCCAAAGGATCAGACCACCGCCCGTAAGTGGTTTGAGGCCGCCGCTGTACGCGGTCAGGCCGATGGTATGTTCAATCTGGCGGTCATGATGATGAAGGGCGAAGGTGGCGATACCGACCGCACCAAGGCCTATGCGTGGCTGACCTTGGCGCAGAAAGCCGGTCATCCCAACGCCGAAGCGGTGCTCAAAATTCTGGAGGGCCGGATGACACCGGCTGAAAAAGCCGCCGCTGACGCCCTGCTGGCGCCGCAAACCTGAGATTTGGCCTTAGCCGAACAGACCGCCCTTATCCTGTCGGTCTTCGTCCTGTTCCGGGCCGAAGGCCGACAGGAGCTGGGTCTGGAACAGCAGGCCCTTATCGCCGGTGTCCGAGCCAAACATCATGTCGAGCAACGCCTGATTGGCATCAACCCGCTGGGCCCGCGCCACCAGAAACCCATTCAGGTTTTCCTCAATTGCATCAGGCTGTGCATCGGGCATGGTCACCACCCCGCCCGCTTTGCTGGTCAGATTGGCCATGACTTCAGCGACCGTGGCCGCCCGCCCCTGTTTGTAGAATATCGAGCGATTGGCCGCCGCCGCCTGCGGGAACATAGATGCGGCCGAAGCACCGGGGCGGCTGTCATGGGCCTGCATCAGTTGCGCCGCCCCCGCTGGCCCCAGAAAGTGCGCGGCATATAGCTCACCCGCCGACGGATTACGGCCTGTGCGGCCTTTGAGATAAGCGGCATTGCCCGCCGTTAGTTCCGCGCCCATGGTCGAGGCGGCTGTGGCGTCATAGCGCAGGCCCAAAACCTGCTTGCGGGCGGCGGCATCCGGCACGCTGTAGCGGCCGTTGGCGTTCCTGACGATCTGATTGGCATAGGCCCCGTAGCCGTGCTTGGCGCCGTGGCTTTTGACGGTCGCCAGCCAGGTTTGCTCGATAAACTGAAACAGGCCCGCCGCCGATGAGGTCGGGGCTTTGGCGCGCGGATTAAGCGAGCTTTCGCGCTGGGCGGTCTTGACCAGATAGCTGAAATCCACGCCAGTTGTCTGCGAAGCCCGTTGCAGGGCCTGCATAACCGGATTGGTGCTGGTCTTGCCCTGTGCTTGGGCCGCAGCTTCACCGCCGGATGTGGGAATCGAACCGAATTTCATACGGCAAATTTTGCCGGTTTATAGTTAACAGGAAATTAACCAAACCTGTTCGGATCATATACCCCGGCATCGTCCGGCAAAATTACACCGGTCATCCCCGCAATAATCACCTCAGCGGCATAGGGCCCATAGATCCAGCCATTGCGGCGCATGGCTGTGGCCACCCATACGCCAGACGCCGCGTCCTGACCGATGAGCGGCCAGTGATCGGGACTGGCAGCCCGCACTCCTACCCGCGCCACCGCAGCGTCATCAACCGCGGGCATAAGGCCGGACGTGAATTTCAGCGACTTATCTTTTAAGGACGCGACCGCGCTATCTTCGATATCCACATCGCCGCGTCCGCTTTGCATGGTCGCGCCGAATTTCGACAGGCCATCATAGAAAACAAAATAGCCCCACGGTGAGCGCACCATACGCCCCGCCAGCACCGGATCGGATTTGCGCGTCATGTCCAGCAAATGGCCCTTAATGGGCGTCAGGGCCGACAGCGACGGCACCTCAGCGCCAAAGCGAGCCGAGCCATAGCCCGCGCACACCACGACATGACCGGCGCTCAAACGTTCCTCTCCCGCCAGCACCACCTCATGGGCGGCGACCTTAAGGACATTGGCATCACGCCATTGCCCGCCGCGCTCAAGGAACAGGTATTTGAGATAGCCCAGCACCGGCTCCGGCGAAATGACCCAGTCACCGGAAAGTTCGATACCCTGAAACGGTGCGTCATAACCAATCGCCCCTAAGGCGGGCTCAGTCATCAGCTTAGGCCGCGCCCCCATGTCGGTGAAGCGTTTCAGCATATCCTCAGCCGATGGCCCCGGTTGCCATAACCATACGCCAGGTTGCGCCATTTCAAGCACGGCGGTCAGCCCAATGCCGTCCGCAAAAGCGGTCCAGGATTTCTGCGCCGTCGCATAGCGGGCAAAGCTTAAGGTTGGATCGGCCTCGGTCATGGCCTCCAACGCCGGCGCCACCATCCCCGCCGACATGGCTGAGGTCGTGGCCGTTACATCGTCTTTGGCCACAATCGTCGCCGACAGCCCAAGATCGAGAGCGCGCAGCCCCACGCACAGCCCCACTATGCCGCCGCCGATGATGATTACGCTATAGGGTGATGCTGTCATCGCATATCCGCCTCAACTTAAGCCGCCTGTTTAGACGCAAAGCCATAAGCTTCGCCACAAAAGATTGGCGAACTGCGGCATTATGACCATTTGAGGAAATATTAGTGATGGTACCGTCTGCTGGTTTCGAACCAGCTACCTCCAGAGCCACAATCTGGCGCTCTACCAAGTGAGCTAAGACGGCATATCATCAGTGCATAAGTCATAAGACTTATGATCAGGGCGCTGTCTCTAACCGAGGCCGCGCCCGTGATCAAGTGCGAAGTTAAGCCAAACCCACAATTATGCCCAGCAAAGACTTAAACACGATCAGGATCAGTTATAGCCCTTGGACTTGATATAGGCCTCTAGCTGGTTGATACGGGTCTCATCCGACGGGTGGGTCGACAGGAACTGCGGCTGGGCCCCTCCGGTGCGTTGCGCGGCCATATTGCGCCACAAGGCAATCGATTCAGACGGCTTGTACCCGGCCTTGGCCATCAGATCGACACCGATTTTATCGGCTTCAAGCTCATGCTGGCGCGAGAACGGCAGGATAACGCCCAGTTGCGCGCCGATACCGCCATAGCTTGAGATCACCTGCTGAGTGCGGCCAGACGTAGCCCCTGCGGCCACCTGAATACCGACCGAGGTCGCCACCTGCTGCGAGTAACGCTCGGCGGCGTGCTGAGCGATGTTGTGACCGGTTTCATGACCCAGCACCGCCGCCAGTTGGTCATCGTTCTTGACGACCTTGAACAGGCCGGAATTGACCCCGACCTTATTGCCCGGAATGACAAAGGCATTGGGTTGCGGGTTATCGAACACCACATATTCCCATGATTGCCCCGACAGGCCCGCAGCCTGAACGATACGCGCTCCAACGGTTTTGACCCGGCGGTTCATCTCAGGATCGGTCGAGATTTTTGAGGTCTTGAGCGTTTCCTGCCAGGCCGCCATCGCCGGTGCCGCCAGTTGGTCATTATCCACCAGCAATAACTGCGACCGCCCAAGGGTTTCATTGGTGGTACAAGCCGCAACAGACACCAGCGCAATGGCCGCTATACCTGCGATTAAATGCTTTGAATTCATGAGCGATGTCACCTGATGCCTGTTCCAGTTTTCACGAACTATCGCCCAGCCCGTATTAAATTACAATCAGGCAATCTCACCATCTGGCTCATCATTTAGCCGCGGGTGGCTTCCAGTCGAAACCGAATGATATCTCACCTTCCGATGGAATCAAAAGTGTCGGGCCACCAAAAACGACCAGCCCCCTATCCTCAAACAAGGTTTGCGCCGAAGCACCTAACCCTGTTCCCTTTGGCTTTTCACTCGTCACGGTACAATGCGTTATGTCTCCGACGGTCTCTGACTCAGCAACCTTATAGGCACACCGCAATTTTATATGCGCGCTCTTTTGGCTGCCTTTGGGGTAATAGTCATCTGCATTAGTGCCAGCCTTAAAGCCAATAGTCTCACTTTCAGGCCGAAGTGGCCCTCCTTGCAACACCCATCTGTATCGCAAGGTTATGCGTCCGGCTTGCAAGCTTTCACCGTACTGTGTCCTCACTCGTCCGTAGCGGTGTATAATATCTTCCGTGGCTTTACCAAAGCCCATGCCTGCAGGATATTCTTCAAGCGTCCGGCAGCTTTTTATAGAACTCGTAGTTTCCCCGGACGGAGGGGCATCAAAATCACATTCAATGCGCGCGACACCAGACTGTTCGGCGTCCAAAGCCTTAGCAGGATAATGCTTTAATGCCTCCGTTCCGCTTGGATATCTGGCCCAAACGAGGGGCTGCTCTGACGGGGCGGACGCAGGGTTTACCGACGCCACCGTATCATCCTGCGCTTCGCCAACGCCCGCCGTTATCAGGCTGATGATAAATCCCGCCACTAATGTTGCGCTACGGCCCACACTTCTGTTGATCATCCCCATCCCTCACGTTACTAATCGAATTCGCCTGTTTCCGGCAGGTACCACAGGAAAAACACCGGAAATCCCCCCTCGCGTTTATCTGTATCTATGCCGGTGGAATAGATGCGGGTTTTGGCCTCAAACAACTTGCGGGTTGCCTCTCCAAAGCCTTTGTTCTTCGGGAACTCACGCACCACGTCACAGCCGGTGACTTCGTCCTTTCCGCCCTCGCTTTTCCACTTGCACCACAGGCTGACGATCCCCGCCGTATCCCCGGTCATCAAGGCCGCAGGATAGTATGGCTGCGCGTCGGCCAGGGTCGGCTTTATGATGATCATACCGTCAACTATGCCATCACCTTCCAGCGTCCAGTGATAGCGGATTTTTATGGTCCGCTTTTCCGGCGGCAGCTTTGCGGTCTTTTCCAGATCGACCGTCCCATAAACCATCAGCAGCCGACGGGTAGCGTCGCCAAAACCATAGCCGTCCGGTGCTTCTTTAAGAATATCACAGTTCGTAATACGGCCTTTTTCGTCCCACCGGCACTCTAGGGTCGCGCTGCCGGGGACTTCCTGATCAAGCGCCGTATCCGGATAATAATCCAAGGCCTGATCGCCGGTCGGGTAGGTTTTCCAGAAAACCGGCGGCGGCGGGATTTCGGGGATTTTGTTAAATTCAGGACGCTCAGTCGGTGGCGTCTGAGCGGGTGAGGCTCCGTAACCAACGGACGCCACCCCGCAGGTTATCACCGCGACCGTAACTAAAAATCGTAACCCCATAACGCCCCCTGCCACTACAGTTTCATAATACCGTGGCGAGGTTGTAAGGCAATAAAAAACACCCTGAGACGAAACTCAGGGTGTTTTCAGTGTATCAGGAATTTTTAGTCGAGTGACCAGCGATAACGGATCTTCATCTTATCGCCGTCGCGTAAGGCACCATTGGCCGTCTGCGGTTTGGCGCGGGCATGTTTGACCATTAAGTCTGCTGTTGCCTGACCGAAGCCGTAACGGGCCGGATTTTCGGACAGAACCGAACAGGCCGTGATTTTACCTGACGCATTGAATGTGCATTCCACCAACGCCTCCCCTTCGATTTCCTGATCCAGAGCCCGTGCGGGGTAATAATTCAGCGCCGCCTCCCCCGTCGGATAGCTGGCCCATTGCGCCTTGACATAAGGGCTTGTCGCCGGCTGCGAGGATGTCCCCGCAGTTTCAGTGGGTGTGCCCGTCGCGATCGTCGCGGGCGGCGATGTCGTCACCACCGGGCCCGCATCAACCGGTGACGGCTCCACCGGTATCGGCGGCGGCGCCAGCGGGGTTATAGGCGACTTATGAAGATCAATGGGTGGTGATTTCGGTGCTTGGGTCGGCGGTGGCGGTGGGGTAAACCTGATCATAACGCCGTCATTAATATGCACTGGGGGCGGCGGCGGCAGTTCAATCATCTGAAAATTCTGATTGATCAGATAGGCCGCAATCCCCGCATGCAGCAGGGCCGCAACGCCCAGCCCGGCCAAAACGGACGGCGATAACCGGCGATGAGCGGTCGTTGCAAACAGCGGATGATAAACATTATGCGCCACTTCGGACATGATGAACCCCTGTGAAAGGTCGTGACGCCCTCCGGTCGGTTGCGTCTGTCATGCCACATATCTGGGCCACCGGCATTAAGCGCAGTCAGCCCGAAAGGCCAAAATATCAAGCGGCTTTGGCCACGACATCGTGACACACAAAAGCTCATGAACCCTAAGAACGACAGGACTTATGGTTGTTGCGCCTCCCCAATCTGACGCTGGGGAAAGCAGCATCAGAATACCGCAGAATTTTGCGTCTCAAAGTCAATAAACTGTGATCACAAAAACTCGCGCCCTGCACGAACCGCGTTGACATAGAAAAACACCCCGCAGTCGCCTGCGGGGTGTTTTTTTAGCGGGTATCAGGTGGATTAGTTCAAGGTCCACTTATAGCGGATCTTAATCTTGTCACCTTCTTGGATTACGCCATCAGAAGTCTGCGGTTTAGCACGGGCATAGCGTACCAGAACTTTAACCGTAGCCTCACCAAACCGATAACCGGCTGGCTTTTCGCTGATGACCGTACAGCCTGTAACCTTACCACTACTGGCCAGAGTACATTCAACCGTAGCCTCCCCTTCCACTTCACCGTCCAAAGCGCGTGGTGGGTAGAAGTTCAGCGAAGTTTCGCTGTTAGGATAGCTGGCCCATTCCGCTTTCACGTAACGCGGTCCAGCGGGAACCACAGGTGCAGGCGGCGGTGGCGGTCCGGGGATGACCTGAGGGGGGCCCTCATATTCAACCCGGTCTTCCTTCTTGGTCGGCTCGATCCGGATAGGTTCCGGTGCCGGTACATCCGTTACCACCGGCTCACGAATCTGGAGCTTAGGTGGCGGCGGCGGCAGATCGGGCGGCGGTGGCGGAGGCGGTGGAGGCGGCGGCGGAGGTGGCAAAAGCTCCTCCAGCGTCGTATCTATCTTCTCATCCACATACTGGACTTCTTTGATCTCGAACCTTTCTTTGTAGATATAGTAACCGAGAGCAACGTGGAATACGGCGGCAACACCGACACCGATAAAGATAGCACCCTTGTTCTTGTTAGGGGGCGGATCCAGAATCGGGTCGCGGCGTCTGTGGGGGGTCTCTTCCATAGTGTCTGGGCCCTCCTTACTTGTTACCGTCTTCGCCGACCAGAGCCACACTGTAGAAACCACTGTCCTGCAATGCGTTCATGACTTCCATGAAGGTGCC
Source organism: Asticcacaulis machinosus (assembly GCF_028550435.1). GTDB lineage: Bacteria > Pseudomonadota > Alphaproteobacteria > Caulobacterales > Caulobacteraceae > Asticcacaulis > Asticcacaulis machinosus. The sequence continues at coordinate 906,007 of NZ_JAQQKV010000001.1, forward strand.
GTAGCGAACCTTCTTGTCAGCACGAATAAAGATACGCTCTTCGTCGGGATTACGCTTACCAATCAGACGCTTCAGATCTGCACCTAAGCCATCGACTGATGTGGGACCGTCACCGATAAACAGATCACCATCAGCCTGGATGGAGATGAATACCGGTTTGGGCGGGTTTTCTTGCGGTGGGGCGACGGCTGTTGGCATTTGAACTTCTACCGACACAGTGGCCATTGGGGCGGCCACCATGAAGATAATCAAAAGCACCAGCATGATGTCGACGAACGGCGTAACGTTAATTTCGCTGTTCTGCTCGATATGAAACTTCGAGCCGCCGCCACCTGATAGCTTGGCTCCCATCTAAATTACGCCCCTTTGTCGAGTTGACGCGACAGCGTATTCATCAGTTCCGAAACAAATTGCTCCGAACGGGTGCCGTAAGCAGCGATCATGGTGTTGAAGATGTTGTACATGGCAACGGCCGGAATAGCGGCGGCCAGACCGATACCGGTCGCCAGAAGGGCTTCAGCGATACCCGGAGCCACAACAGCCAGGTTGGTGGTGTTGGTGTTCGCGATACCGATGAAGGAGTTCATGATCCCGTAAACCGTACCGAACAGACCGATGAATGGCCCAAGCGACCCGGTCGAAGCGAGGAAGGTCAAGCCACCCGACAGGCGCTTGGACAGACCGGCCTGAACGGCGTTGATCGAGGACGACGCGCGGTGCAGGGTCGAGTCGCGGTGTTCACCGGAGATCGACAGGCCAGCGGACTTGGAGATCTGAATTTCTTCGGTCGCCACAGCGGCCATGTCGGCCATCGGGTTACCGGCAAATTCGTCAGACACCGAAACGCGGTTGATGTCAGCGATCGAGCGAGCGCCGCGGAAAGCTTCGAGGTAGTTGTTCGACGCTTTGTTCAGGCTGCTGAATTCGATCATCTTCACGACCAGGATAATCCAGGACAGAACCGACATCAGCACGAGGCCGATCATCACGACCTTAACGACCGGCACGGCCATCATGAACATGGTAGCAACGGTCAGTTCACCGTGACCTGCTTCGGCCGGGGCCGCAGCGTCTTCAGCAGGCTCAGCCGCAGGGGCTTCAGCAGCAGCGGCAGGCGCCGCTTCAGCAGCCGGGGTTGCCGGAGCGGCAGCCGCCAGACCGGGGACGCTCATGAACAGTGCAGCCGCACCGAGCAGAGCAATGAGAGGGTTGTGTTTCTTGTGTTCGAGCATTTTTCGCCAATTCCTGAATTAGGACATTACCCGTAACGGGCTGACCAAGGACTAAAGGGGGAAGCGTTTACCCCGTGTTAAAACCTAAATTCCCCTCAAAAAAAGCCGGACCTTTTGGCCCGTCTTTGCCCTTTTGGGGAATCTTCTTGTGATACAAACACCCATACCGAGTTCTGAACGCTCTGTCAGGGGCCGTTATGCACACACAATCCAAGCCATTATGGATCATAAAGATTCAAATGGCGATCACTTTGTTACTCCCAACGAAGTGATTTGTGACTAAAAAAGCCGCGCCAGCGCTAAACGTCAAGGTGCCTGACAGGACTTTTTAAGGCTTAACCCCGTGTATCGTCAGGATAAACACATAAGGAAATTATAAAAGCTCAACCTTGTCCGCACCTTAACCAAAATGTGGCTAATGAAATTATTTTAATGTGCATTTGACTTTTTTTCGCATTGGCACTGTCACCTGCACGGTTACACTCCCAGAAGGCGAGTTTGCAACGACTGTTACCGCTAACGCGTGAGTCGGACACAACTCATCAAACGACACAAATGTGTTACAAATGAGCGGTTTGTGAGGCGGATACCATTTTATGAGCCGCCACGCCCAATTCAACAGACGGCGGAAAACGGCTGACGGTGCATCCTTATAGGCAAGACGACCTTAGGAACCCCCTTATGCAATTTGTGAAATCCGCCCTACCCGCTGTGTTAAGCGGCCTAATCGCGCTCGAAGGCACCCCCGCACTATCCCGCGATTACTATTTCGGTTCTGATCTGTCCTACGTCAATGAGATGGAAGACTGCGGCGCCACCTATCGCCGGGGAGACAAACCCGAAGATATCTATGGCATATTCAAATCTTCCGGCGCCAATCTGGTGCGGTTGCGGCTGTGGAACGATCCGAAGTGGACGCCCTATTCCAATCTGGCCGATGTGACCAAGGCCATGCGCCGGGCCAAGGCAGCCGGTTTGCCGGTTCTGCTCGATTTCCATTATTCCGACGACTGGGCCGACGGCGACAAGCAACTCGTGCCCGCGGCGTGGGCGCCCCTTAACCTCGATCAGCAGGTCGAGGCACTTTATAACTTCACCTATGACACCCTGATGACCCTGCACGCGCAGGGGCTGATGCCGGATCAGGTGCAGGTCGGCAATGAGACCAATGGCGAGATGATGGGCTCGGTGACCTGGAAACAGGGCGATCCGCATAAGCCGACCAACTGGGAGCGCAATGCCCGCCTGTTCAATGCCGGCATCAAGGCCGTGAAAGCCGCGGGCGAAAAGGCCGGTAAGACACCCCGCATAATGCTGCACATCGCCCAGCCGGAAAATGTCGAAAGCTGGTTCCTCAACGCCACCAAGGCGGGGATTACCGGTTACGATCTGATCGGCATCAGCTACTATAAGAAATGGTCGAAGATGGACATGGCGGGCTTAGGCGCCGTCATCAACCGCGTACGTCATACCTATCCGGACAAGGATATTGTGGTCGTCGAAACCGCCTACCCCTTCACCGACAAACACCTTGATACCAACGTCAATCTGATGGGGGAGGATTCAACCTTTGCGGCCTATGGTTTTTCACCGCAAGGTCAGGCCCGCTATCTGCACGACCTGATGCAGTTGACTCTCGATAATGGCGGGGTCGGTGTCGTCTACTGGGAACCGGCGTGGGTGTCGACCAAGTGCAAGACCCGCTGGGGCGGCGGCTCGAACTGGGAAAACGCCGCCTTCTTCGATTTCGACGGCAAGGCCCTGCCCGCACTCGACTGGCCCAAAGCGGCCTATGTCTATCCGGTTGAATTGACATTCCGGGTCAAGGATACGGGACAAAGCGCCATGTATCTGAGCGGCGATTTCACCGGCGGTCTGGCCGTACCGATGATCCGGCGCGACGGTTATTTCCGTTATTCGAGTTGGCTGCGACCGGGAAGCGTTATACTGGCTGGGGTTGCGACCACGCCGGACGCGCTGAAAGACGCCCCGGCTCAGGAAATCAAGGTGCCCCCAAAAGCGGCCGCCCTGATTTTGTCAGAATAGTTTCCGACTTAGTAGTTTGCGGCCCACAAGCCACACCCCAACAATTATCATACAAATATATAGCCAAAGGCAGAGACCTGTGATTAGCTGCCCTCAAATGCCCGCATCAGACGGTCATGTGAGGGAAGCGTCATGGTTATGCCTGCACAAAACCGAAATCCGGTAAAAAAAATCACATCGCCACCGGCGGAAAATGCCCGTTCGTGCATCTTATACCACATGGCCACATTTTTGGAGCGCAGGTCATGACCGCTCGGTCTGGAATGTGCACCAAGCATCTGGCTTTTGTCGGCAGCCAAATTCTGCCGCATGAGGCGGGGTTGCGGCAGTGGCTCACGCGCGCAGGTTTATCCGCCAGCGAGCGTGACGATCTGGTGCAGGAAGTTTATTATCGCCTGCTGCGTCAGACGAGTTTTGACCATATCGAAGACCCGCGGGCCTATATGTACCGGACGGCCCGCAACATTATGCTGGAACAGATCAGAAAGAACCGGGTAGTGTCGATTACGACCGTGCAGAATATCGATGAACTGGGCAGTATCGACATCGCCCCGTCACCTGAGCAGGCTGTGTCTGCGCGGCGCGAACTGGCACGCGTCATGGGCTTTATCGAGGCCCTGCCCGCCAGATGCCGCGCGGTGTTTGAACTGCGCAAGGTTCACGGCCTGTCGCAGGCCGAAACCGCACGGCGATTGTCTTTGAGCGAGAATATCATCGAAAAAGAAACCGCTAAAGGCTTGTCGCTGATCCTCAAGCGTGTGGCCGAGGATAACCCGCCGCCTGCCGACATTGTGCCGGCACCTACCCGGAATGCGCATGTCAACTATTGACGACATTGCGGCACAGTGGGTAGCCCGCCAAGCTTCGACCCAATGGGATAACGAGGCTCAGGCGCAGCTTGATGACTGGCTGATGGCTGATGTCCGCCATCAGGGCGCGCACTTTCGGGCGCAGGCGGCGTGGCTGATGCTGGACCGCGCCAGTGTTATGGGCGCAGGTGGCTCTGTGCCTGAGGTGCCGGAATTCAATGATACCCCGTTCGTCGTGACCCTGGCCCCTCACCCGCCGCTGACCAGACGCCGGATACTCACGACCCTGGGCGGAGGTGCCGTGGCCGCATCACTGACGGTGGGGCTGGGGCTGGCCTATGCGCTCAAAGACCGCGTAAATTTGACGACCGAAGTGGGTGAATTGCGCAAGATCCCGTTGAAAGACCGCAGCATTGCCAGTGTCAACACCGACAGCCGACTTGAGATCGACCTCAAAACCAGCCAGCGCGACATCAGGCTGATCCGGGGAGAAGCGTGGTTTGATGTCGCCAAAGACAAGACCCGCCCCTTTGTGGTCGCCGCAGGAAATGTCCGGGTGCGCGCGGTGGGTACGGCCTTTAGCGTCCGCAAATTTGATCACGGTGCCGAAGTGCTGGTTACCGAAGGCGTGGTCGAAGTCTGGAACACCAATACCGACACCGCCCCTGCGCGTCTCACCGCCGGAACCCGCACCTTTGCACCCGATGCCGCAGCCCTAAAGACGGTCGAGTTCCGCCCCGACGCGGTTGACCGGGCGCTGGCCTGGCGTGAGGGACAGATCGCCCTTGACAATGACACCCTGCAAACGGCGGTGAACGAGTTCAATCGCTATAACAGCCAGAAGATCAGGCTGGCCGACCCCGCCCTGAATGATGCCCGTCTGGTCGGCTGGTTCCGGACGGATCAACCGGAAACCTTTGCCCGCGCGGTGCATGGCGCGCTCAATGTCACCGTCAACATCCGGAACGATGAAATCATTATCGGTTAAAAACCCATTCGTATGATAATTTTTGCAGGCCTGGCGGCGGAAATTTTGCGCAGGTTCATCCTTAACTACAGGGAGGGATGAAGCCCTACACAACGGCTTCGTCTGCAAAATCGCCACACTCTGTCCCAGGGTGCTGGCACATAAAAGTGGGAACACCATATGAGCCATCTTTTCGGGCCTTCACGGCTGGCCTTAGCCGTCGCCCTGTCCACATTTGCGGGCTTTGTGCCTGCGATCGCGCCGGCCTTTGCCGAAACACAGGCCCCTGCTGCGGCCAGCAAAGCTTTCTCCATTCCGGAACAGTCCGCCGCCAAAGCCGTGCAAAGCTTTGCCCGTCAGGCCGACCTGCAAATTCTGGCGACCGCCGCCGACCTTGAGGGCGTGCGCACCAATCCGGTCGAAGGCACGTTTGCAGTCAATACCGCGCTGGAAAAACTGGTCGCGGGCACCGGTCTGGTGGTTAAATCCAATGATGGCAAAGCCGCCGTGCTGGTCAAGGCTTCCGCCCCCAGCGCCGAACGCGTGGCCGGAACGGCTCAGGCGACCGCTCAGGCCGAGGCCGATGCCCCTGTCGAAGAAGTCACCGTCGTCGGCATCCGCAAATCCCTGCGTGACGCCATCGGCCAGAAGCGCGCCAGTTCGGGCGTCGCTGAATTTATCTCGGCCAAGGAAATCGGCGTCCTGCCCGATGTGACCATTGCCGAATCTCTGGCCCGCCTGCCGGGCGTCAACACCTCACGCGACCGCGGCAATGACAGTCAGGCCGCCATCCGCGGCATCGGCCCGCGCATGGTGCTTGGCACCGTCAATGGCCGCGAAGTGGCGACGTCTGAGCCCGACCGTAACGTCCGCTGGGAAATCTATCCGTCCGAAGTGGTCGCCGGTGCCGCTGTTTACAAATCCTCCGAAGCCCGCCTGCTGTCGGGCGGCATTTCCGGCACGGTTGATATCCAGACCATCCGTCCCCTGTCCTATTCCGGCCCTGAGTTCGTCACCCGCGCCGGTGGCGTCTATTATGACGGCGGCGCGGAATTTCCGGGCTATGACGGTCTGGGCTGGCGTGCGTCCGGTTCGTGGGTGAAAAAGGTCAATGACCAATTCGCCTTTGTTATCGGCCTGACCGGCCAGAACCAGAAGAACGGCTATGAAAGCTTCCGCGGCTGGGGCTTTAATGATGACAGCATCCGCCCCGGCAATTCGACCGGCTCGATCGTAACCGGCGGCCCGAAGGTGCCGACCCCGTGGGGTGCGGGCGCCGAAGCCAAATATCTTGATTCCGACCGCTATTCGGCCTCATTCGGGGCACAATACCGTCCGAATGCCAATTTCGAGCTGACCTATGACCTGCTCTATTCCAAGTACAAGATCAAGGAAGACCAAAATCAGGCCTGGTACGGCGGTAACAACTGGGGCAACTGGGCCGGCGGCAATATCAACAGTTACACCAATCCGGTAATCGTCGATGGCGATCTGATCGGGGCGACCACCGCCTGGTCGGAAATCACCGCCGTCGTTGCCCGCTATGAGGAAGACAAGTCCCTGCTGGTCACCGGCCTGAACGGCAAGTGGACCTATGACAAATGGACGGTGTCGGCCGATCTGTCCTATTCCAGCGCCGAACGCAGCAACCTGTGGCGCTCGGTTCAGATGAACGCCTATCCGGCCAGCATGACCTGGCTGCTGACCGAAGATCCGTCGATCACGGTGACCCAGCAGCCGGAGACCTTAAGCTTCGCACCTGAGTTTGGCGAAGCCACCCCCGGCCGCGTCGAAGATGAACTGACCGCCGGTCAGCTCGATTTCAAGCGTGAGTTCAGCGGCGACTTCTGGACTGAGCTTATGTTCGGGGCACGCTATGCCGATCGCACCAAGCAGGAAGCCAGCGGCTATGGCCAGTATCCGGCACCTTTATCCGTGACCATCGCGGGGTCTTCGCTTCAGGCCTATAAGTTCAACAACTTCAACATTCCGTCGATGCTGAACGGCGATTTCGACAGCCTGTTGCAAACCGCCTATGGCGCCAATGCGGTCAATCCCGATCCGGAGAGCCTGAAGTTTAACTCTGAGGTCAGTGAAAAGGTGTGGGAAGCCTATGTACAGGCCAATTTCGAGAGCACCTTTATCGACGCGCCGGTCAGCGGCAATATCGGCCTTCGCGTAGTCGATGTCGACAGCCAAAGTGCGGGTGAATCCCGCTCCGGCGGCGGCTGGTTCCAGAACCCCGACAGCTCCTGGACCGAGTACCCGCTGGTCGTCACCACGGCTGAGGGCGGCGTAAGCTACACCAAGGTTTTGCCGTCGGCTTCGGCCAAGATCGAGATCATCAGTGGCGGCTTCCTCAAGCTGGGGGCGGCCCGCGTCATCTCCCGTGCCCCGATGAACGAGCTTAAGGCCAACCGCAGCCTGTCACCGGTCGCACCCTATACCGGCTCGGCGGGCAATCCCTACCTTAAGCCGTTCGAAGCCGATCAACTCGACATCGCCTATGAATACTACTTCCGTCCGGACTCTCTGTTTGCCGTGTCGGGCTACCATAAGAACGTCAAGAACTATGTCGGCTATGACCAGCGTTCCGAGACCATCATGGGTCGCCCCTATGTCCTGACCTCACCGGTCAATTCGGATAAGGGCGGCTATATCTCAGGCGTCGAATTCACCTTCCAGACGCCATTTGATACGCTGTTCAATGTGTCGTGGATGGAAAAATTCGGCATTTACTCGAACCTCGCCCTCGTCAACTCCAACATCAAGGAAATGGTGCCGGACAGCGATCCTCTGCCGATGAACGGCGTGGCCGACACGACCGCCATTCTGGATCTGTGGTATTCGGACGCCAAGTTCGAAGCCCGTCTGGGTGCCAAGTATCACTCCGAATATACCGCCATCCTGGGTTGGGATTCGACCAATCTGGTGCGCGTCCTGCCGGAAACCACGCTTGATTTCTCGGCCGGTTATAATGTCAATGACAAGATAGCTCTGCGCTTCCAGGCGGGCAATCTGCTCGATACGCCGATGAAGATCTATACGGACTATAAGCGTAACCGCGTCGGCGACATGAGCTATTACGGACGGCGCTTCCTGTTCGATGTAACCTATAAGTTCTGAGCGTAAAGACTAAAACGGGGGAAAGACTGACCGCCGGGTTTTCGCTTGAAAGCCCGGCTTTTTTATTTGTAAGATAATTCCAACGAAAAACGAGGAAACCCAGTGATGTCCGATCTGAACCGCCGCCACCTTCTGCAAAGCGCTGCCGTCACAGGGGCGGCCCTCAGCACCAGTTTGGGTGCGAGCCTAAGCGCCGGTTCGGCTCTGGCCGCCCCAAAAACACCGGCAAAGACCGTTGATATGGCGGACTTTTTTCCGCAGGATGATCTGACGCCGCGCGAACGGACTTTGCTGGATTTCGACTGGAAATTCCATTTCGGTCACGCCAGCGACATCTATAAGGATTTTCGGTATGGGGCGGCTCAGGCCACCCATGCCAAGCAAGGCGCCAACGTCGCCTCATGCCTTGGGGCCGATTATGATGACAGCAAATGGCGCAGCCTGAACCTGCCCCATGACTGGGCAGTGGAGCTGCCGTTCAATCCCCACGCCGATTATATTCCGGAAACGGTGCGTGAGCATCACCCGCCGTCGGATCACGGCTATAAGCCGATTGGTCGCGACTTCCCCGAAACCTCGATCGGCTGGTATCGCAAGATCGTGCCGGTATCGACAGCGGATAAGGGCAAGCGGTTATGGATCGAATTTGACGGTATCTTCCGTAATGCCCTGATTATCTTCAACGGCTTTATCCTTAAGCGCCACGAAAGCGGCTACACCTCGTTCAATGTCGATATCACCGACTTCATCAATACCGACGATAAGCCCAATGTGCTGGTTGTGCGCGTCGATGCCACCGAAGGCGAAGGCTGGTTCTACGAAGGGGCTGGCATCTACCGCCACGTCTGGCTGGTTAAAACCAATCCCGTCCATATCCCGCAATGGGGCGTGTGGGTGCGTGGTAGCGCCGACGGCAAGGTCTCCGTTTCAGTCACCATCGCCAACACCTCCGCCGAAAAAGCTGACGTTAAATATGTTATTACCGCCTATGATGCTGACGGCAAGGTGGTTGTGACCGAAGACCATGTTCTGGATTATGCCCTGCTGGCCGGTGACCGCCGTGACAGCACGATCTTCACTCAGGTGCCCGCGCCGCGCCTGTGGTCGATCGAGGCCCCTCACCTCTATCGGCTGGAAACGAAGCTGTTCGTCGGCAGCCAGCATATCGACACCCATGTCATCTATTTCGGCCTGCGCGATATTAAATTCGATGCCGAAAAAGGCTTTTTCCTCAATGGGAAACACGTCAAACTTAAAGGGACAAATAACCATCAGGATCACGCCGGTGTCGGCAGCGCCATACCTGATGCCCTGAACCTGTGGCGGTTGCAGCAGCTTAAGGACATGGGCAACAACGCCTATCGCTGCTCGCACAATCCACCGACGCCTGAGGTGCTGATGGCCTGCGACCGGCTGGGCATTGTGGTCATCGATGAGACGCGCAAGATGTCGTCGTCCGAAGAGGGCCTCTATCAGCTTGAAGCCATGATCGTGCGTGACCGCAACCACTCGTCGGTCATCGCCTGGTCGATCTGCAACGAGGAGCCCCTGCAAGGGACCGAGCGCGGCATCGAAGTGGCCAAGACCATGAAGGCCCTGTGCAAGCGCCTTGATCCGACCCGTCCGGTGACGGCAGCGCTCGATAACTCCTACGGCAAGGGCATTACCTCGGTCGTCGATGTGCTGGGCTTTAACTACCGTCACCATCTGATGGAACAGTTCCACGCCGACTATCCGCATATTCCGATTCTGGGCTCTGAGACCGGCTCGACGGTTTCAACCCGCGGCGAATATGTCACCGATGCGTCGAAATCCTTTGTGCGCGCCTATGACACCGAACATCCGTGGTGGGCCTCAACCGCCGAAGCCTATTGGCCGCTGTTCGACGAAAAGTCGTTCATCGCCGGCGGCTTTATCTGGACCGGCTTTGACTATCGCGGGGAGCCGACACCCTATAACCGCTGGCCTGCCATTTCATCACAATTCGGGATTCTGGACACCTGCGGCTTCCCGAAGGACAACTATTACTACTACCGCGCCTGGTGGAAGTCTGAGCCGCTTCTGCACCTGTTCCCGCACTGGAACTGGGAAGGCAAAGAGGGGGAGAAAATTCCGGTTTGGGTGCATTCCAACCTTGATGAGGTCGAACTGTTTGTGAATGGCAAGTCGGCGGGTAAAAAGCCGGTCGTCAAAAACCGCCACCTTGAATGGGACGTCGCCTATCAGCCGGGCAAGATTCAGGCCTTTGGCTATAAGGGCGGCAAGGTGGTGATGAAGCAGACCCGCGAAACGGCAGGCCCTGCGGCCAAACTGGTGCTCACCGCCGATCGCACGACGCTCAAAGGCGATGGCCGCGATGTGGCGATCCTCAAGGTTGAGGCGTTCGACGCCAAGGGCCGTCCGGTGCCTAAGGCCGACCATCTGGTCACATTCGAGATCACCGGCCCCGCCAGCGTTATTGGCGTCGGCAACGGCAATCCGGTCAGCCATGAGGCCGATAAGGCCTCCCAGCGCAAGCTTTTCAACGGTCTGGCGCAGGCGATCGTGCAAACTGATCGAACGGCGGGCCGCATCACAGTCAGGGCCATCAGTGACGGCCTTAAAAGCGGGCTGGTTACCCTCACATCGGGCTGATCGTAACATAACTGTCAAACAGGGCGGGTAAGGCAAGGTACGTCTTAAAAGGATTGTACCCATGCGCTTACCTGTAACCCTCACCTCCATTCTGGCTCTGCTGGCAGTCACGGCTACCGCAGAACCTGCGCGTCAATGGCTGGCCGGGGATCACCATGTCCACAGCCGCTTTTCGGGCAAGGTTAAGGACGGGCAGTATGTGCTGGGCACGGACGGCATCTATACCATCCCGAAAAACGCCGAGATGGCGCAGACATATGGGCTGAAATGGTTTGTCTCGACCGATCATGGCGGGCTTGGCCTGTCGCAGTTACACTATGACCAGACCTGGCCTGAGGTGGTCGAGGCGCGCAAGGCCACACCGGAACTGATTATATTTTACGGTATGGAATTCGATACGCCGGGCGGGGATCATTCGTCGATTATCCTGCCGGTTGGGCCCGATGAGCGTGAGACCCTGCGCCGTCTGGAACACAGCTATTCCGCTCATGAAGTTGATGATCCGGGCCGTGATACGACTGAACATATGTTGAAAGCCCTGCGCGATATGGACAGCCTAAGCCCTAAGCCACTGGTTTTTGCACACCATCCGTCGCGCTCAGCCAAGGGCATTGACCAATATCATGGACATACGCCGTGGGAACTCAGGGCCTGGCATGACACCGCCCCAAGCGTCGCCGTCGGCATGGAAGGCGCGCCGGGCCATCAAGGCACGTCGCTGAAAGTCACGCACAGTCCTCGTAAGCGCGGCTACTACGTCAATTCACCAACTTACGGCGGTTTTGACATCATGACAGCCAAGGTCGGCGGGATGTGGGATTCGTTTCTGGGCGAAGGCCGCCGGTTCTGGATCACTGCCACGTCGGATTCTCACCGTAATGTCGCAGATGGCGGCGAGGACTTCTGGCCGGGTCAGTATGCCAAGACCTATGTGTGGGCGAAGCCTGATCAGTCAGACATCATTGACGGCCTGAGACACGGGCGGATATTCGTCGCCACCGGCGACCTGATTAGCGAACTGGATATGGAGATTGCGGGCGCTCACAATGGCGGCACGGCTCAGGTCAAGGCTGGACATACCGTGACCCTCAACGTCCGCCTGCGCGATCCGGCGGGTCCTAATGCCAATGGCGACCGGCCGGAGCTAAAACGCGTCGATGTGATCATGGGCGATATCACCGGCAAGAGCGATATCAAGGCCGATACCAACCCGACCACCCGCGTGGTCAAACGCTTTGGCCCCGCCGACTGGACGCGCGACGGTGAGATCATCACGCTTTCCTATTCATTCAAAGTCGAACGTGACGGCTATGTCCGTCTGCGTGGCACTTCGACCAACGAGATGGAACCTGAAGCTGATCCTTTGGGCGAAAACCCGTGGCCGGATCTGTGGTTTTATTCTAACCCGGTGTTTGTTAAAGCCAAATAAAAACACCCCCGAAGTCTGAACTTCGGGGGTGTTTCTTATATATATTCCATCCCAAAATATTTTGGCCAACGGCCAATAACTTTGGGGTGAGCTCAATTAAAACGTCATGCTCACGCCGACAAACACCGTCTTGCCGGATGTGGTGGTGTTCCACAGACGCTTGGCGCCTTGCTGACCAAAGCCGTTATAGAAGCTGTTGACCTGCTCTTCACGCTCATCGGTCAGGTTGACCCCATCAACCGTCAGGCGAATACGTGGTGTGATCTGCCAGAAGGCCGCCGCATCGACATAGGTGGTCGAGTTAAAGCTGCCGCCATCGATGGTGTAGTCCGAGCGGAAGTTCTCGGAGATACGCGCGCCCCAAGTCGAGGTTTCATAATAGATCGTCAGGTTGTGATTGACGTCCGACATGCCATAGAGGGAGCCTTCGACGAACTGGCCACGGATCAGGTTTTCCGTCTCCGATTTGACAAAGGTCATGTTAGCGATGGCACCGAAGTTATTAAACGGCGCCGACAGGAAGAAAAAGTCAGTCTGCGCGTTCAGTTCAAGCCCGGTCAGCTTGGCGTCTTTCAGGTTCACGGGACGGGTGTATTCGTTCACCGTGGTCGTACCCACAACGCCGGCCACCAGATTTTCCGGCAAGCCGGTCGAGGCGTAGCTAACATTGTTGAGGGTGCGGTTGATGATGAAACCGTCGATCTTCTTATGGAAGACACCGGCGGTCAACATGCCGACCCGGCCAAAGTACCACTCACCTGACAGGTCAAACTCATCCGAGGTATAGGGGTCGAGGTTCGGATTGCCCGCAGAGACCTTCACATAACCGTTTTCTTCGCTGACCGAGCCCTGCATGGCATAGGCGCTCAGGCCCGGACGGTTGAGGTTTTGCGAAACCGCGGTACGTATCTGGAAGCTGTCGGACAGTTCCAATACGGCGTTGAACGACGGCAGGAAGCCGGAATAGTTCTTCTTCACCTGCACAGCAGTCACGACAGCCGGCAAGGTAGCCGACGGTTTGACGCTCATGAAACCGTCCGAGGTCAGCTCGGTTTCATAGGCACGAACCCCGACGTTTCCGCGCATGTGCTTACCGAAAAAGTCGCCGTTCCAGTCCATTTGACCGTATGCCGCCGTGGTATCTTCCTTGACGGTATAGTTCGACGGCTTTTGCAAAGTGACGCTGCGAGTGATGCCATAGTGCTTCAGCGCCTTGTCCCAGTCAACGATGATCCAATCCTGATCGTCGTGCTTATCGAAGACGATGGCATAGGCATTGACCTTGTTGTCCGGCCCGGTGCCCCAGGTACCTTTTTCCCACTCGGTCTTTTTGACGTCATCATTGGTGTACTGGCTGCCGCTGTTCGAGAAGCTGCGGTACGATATACCACCTTTGTAGGTCAGGTAGTCGTTCTGAACGAAGGTCGCGTTGATTTCGGCATTTTCCAGTTCGGTCGTCTGATAGGTCGAAGAGAAATCGATTTCGTGGGCACGGTAGTTGTTGGCGTCGGTCGTGTCCCACTTATAGGTGTTGTGCGCGTCAGACGTGCCCCAGTATTCGGTGATGAGGCCACCGAAAGCTTCGGTATAGAACTTGTCCGAGATCGGCAAATCGTAGTCCGAGGTTTCCTTGCCGATATGACCGTCGATCGTCAGTTGATCAGACACCTGCCATTGGCCGGTCAGCACTACCTGATTGAAGGTGTTCTCGGCTTCCTGGCGACGGGTTTCGGTGGCGAAAACCGTGTGGGCCGCGTCAACATAGTTGACTGAGTTATATTGATCATAGCGAATCGAATTCAGCGACGGTGCCGGAGCGACCAGATTGCCGGAGTGCGGCGTTGACGCACCAAGAACTGACGATGAGCCCAGCGACGCACGGGTCGCCAGATGGTTTTCGCTGCGGTTATTGGTGAACTTGCCATAAAGCGCATCCAGCGTCAGGGTGACGTTTTCAACCGGACGCCATTGGAAGGCCGAGGTGATGCCAAGACGCTCCTGCTCGGAACCCCATACCGACAAACGGTTACCGCGCTGGAAAATAAGTTCACCGTTCATGGCCTTGGCCTGATCGGCAGCGCTGAGGTTGGTCACGTTATTGGCAGGCGCCCTGATGGTAGCCGCACCATAGGTGTTGTAGCCCTGCTCTTCGGTGTCGCGCTTGCCGTAAGCGACCGATATCAGTGCGCCAAACTTGTTGTCCCAGTTATAGGAAAACTGAGCGGCGGAACGGGGCTGGAAATCCTTGGTGGCGGAGTTTGTACCGCCCTGAAACGAAACCGCGCCCTTAAAGCCCGTGGCGTAATCGAAGGGTTTAGCGGTATAAAGACCGACGGTGCCGGCCATGCCGCCTTCGTCCTGCTCGGCCGAGAACGACTTGCGCACTTCAACCTTTTTAAACAGGTCAGACGCAAACAGGTTGAAATCGAAGGCCCGGTCGCGTGAGGTCTGACCGCGGCTGTCCATCGGCGAGTCAACATTGCCCAGCACTTCCATGCCGTTCAGCTGCACGCGGGTGAAATCCGGCCCAAGACCACGCAAAGACACCCGACGGCCTTCGCCGCCTTCACGGTTGATCGCGACGCCCGGCAGGCGTTGCAGCGATTCCGCCAGGTTCAGGTCCGGGAACTTGGCCATGTCTTCGGCGACGATGGTTTCCGAAGTGATGTTGGCGGTCTTCTTGGCCTGACGGGCCGCGCCCATCGACTTACGGAAGCCGCGCACGACCACTTCCTGAACATCGCTGTCATTGGTCTGGACGGCAGCCTCAGACGCGTCCTGAGCATGGGCGGCACCGCCGACCAGCGAGAAGGCCAGGACGCTGAGCGCCGCACCCGACCACAAAGACAAATTCAATTTAGACATGTAAGGCTCCATTATGCCGCCTTCATAGGGAGGAACGGCGTATGGAGCGCCCGTTATGGCTAAATTGTGAACGGGATTTTGCGAATTTGTTGCAGAAATGTGAATTACGATATTACCCAATGATATCGCACTTAGATTTGCGTATTTGTCATGTAACCGTGGTACGGCGGACACATACCAATTTGCAGCCTGCACGAGTTGAACCATGCGTCGCCACTTTATAACACTGTTCTTTTACTGCCTTGCTACATCAGCGATAGCGCAGAATTTAGAACCTTCCGCAACGTCAGATTTGCACATGAACGACCTGCAAGCGATTGGTACGCACAACAGCTACAAAATTGCCATACCACCGGCGGAGTTGGCTGTGATTGCCACCCACTCCGAAGCCGGTGCGCGGTCGCTCGACTACGGACATCTGCCGCTAAAGGATCAGCTTGATCTGGGCATGCGCCAGCTTGAGATCGACGTTTTGTATGATCCCAACGGTGGGCGATATAGCCACCCTCTCCTGCCCCGCCTGAGCGGCGTCGCCTATGACGCGACCGGCATGGACCGCCCCGGCTATAAGGTGCTGCACATGCCGGACGCCGATGTGCGCAGCCATTGTGCGACCTTCGTGCAGTGTCTGCAACAGATCAAAGTCTGGTCAGACACCCACCCAGACCATGTACCGATCCTGATCATGATGAACGCCAAGGATGGCAAATCAACCGTGGACGGCGGCACCGATGCCCTCAGTTATGACGCGGCCGCCTTTGAGGCGCTCGATACTGAGATCCGTTCGGTGTTCGGGCCAGATAAGCTGATCACACCCGACGAAGTGCGCGGCGATCACAAAACCCTGCGTGAAGGGGTAATGGCTGGCGGCTGGCCTTCACTCAATGCCACACGCGGTAAGGTGTTCTTCGCGCTCGATGAAGGCCCGAGCAAGGTCGCGGTCTATATGCGCGGCCATACCTCACTCGAAGGGCTGCCGGTGTTTGTCAATTCGGTCAGTGAAAGCGCCGATCATGCTGCCTATTTCACCCTGAACGATCCGGTAAAGCAGTTCGACCGTATTCAGGCCGCGGTCAGATCAGGCTTTATCGTCCGCACCCGCGCTGACGATTCCACTACCGAAGCCCGCACGAATGATACGAGCCGGTTCGAGATGGCGCTAAAATCCGGCGCTCAGTACATCTCGACCGACTACCCGACGCCACGCCCTGAGTTCAGTCCCTATAAGGTCGCTCTGCCGGATGGAGTCGCAGCCCGTACTAATCCAGTCACAAAGCCTTAAAAAGTCGCTGCGCCCACAGATCAACTCCCGCAGGATCGCTGATAAGATCCTGACGGATTTCGATCATGATGGCTGGGGTCCCGCGATCATCGCCGTGGATAGGGATGCCATAGTCTTCGTCACGGCTGGTCTGGTACGGCACATTGGCCCCAAGGATCAGACCGGGTTCGCGCAAGCGTTCAAGCACCGTCTCACCATAGGTTTGGGCCTTATCGAACAGCACACCGCCATGCCATTGGCGCGCCTCACCATGATAGACCGGCGTAAAGCTATGGATGCTGACGATACGGGTGGGTTGCCCCTTAGCTTGTCGCTCATTAAGATGAGCCGCGACCTGATCATGAAACGGCGCAAATATGGTTTCGATCCGGTGGGCACGCTCCGCCTTATCAATATTGATATTCCCCGGTATATCGGTCGCTTCTGAGCGCGTGACGATGCTGTTTGGGCTTTCCAGCGGACGGTTCAGATCGATCAACAGCCGCGAATAACCGCCCAGAAATGCCGGCGTGCCCAACATATCCGACAACCTGCGCGTCACCTCGGCCGCGCCAATATCCCAGGCAATATGGCGCTGAAGATCAGCCTCAGAGAGGCCCAAACTGTTGTAATGCTGAGGGATATGGTTGGAGGCATGTTCACACAGCAGCACAATCTCGCTTGTGCCACCCTCGCCTCTCACCTCTATCGGATCAATATGTATCACGCATATTCCGCCTCTTCGGTGACGACTTCAAACCGACTTAGGACACCCGGCCCGAATTGGGTAGATATAGCCACATCCGTCGCATCCCGTCCAATCGCCATCAGGATGCGTCCGACGCGTGGGGTATTGTGACGGGCATCGGCTGTGTACCAGTGCCCGCCCAAAAAGACTTCAAACCAGCCGGAAAAATCCATCGGGGCCGGTACCGGATCAACCTTGATATCGCCCAGATAGCCGGTGCAATAGCGCGCCGGAATATTCAGGCACCGGCACAGGGTCAGGGCCAGATGAGCAAAGTCGCGGCACACCCCGACCTTTTGCTGATAGGCCTCGAAAGCGCTGCGGGTACGGTCGGCCAGTTGGTAATCAAAGCGGATATGGTCATGGCAGAAATCCAGTACCGCCTGCACCCGCGGCCAGCCGGGGACGACATGACCAAACAGATTCCAGGCGATGTCCCCCAGCTTATCGGTTTCGCAATAGCGCGACCCCAAAAGATAGAGCAAAACCTCATCGGGCAGGTCGCGGATGTCGTGCTGAACCGCCTCTAGCGGCACATAGTCAGGCCGACCAGTGTCATGGATGATAAACTCGCTCGATACGGTCATAGGCCCGGCCGGCGCAGTAACTCGCGTACAGACATTACCAAAACTATCGAGATAGTCCCACGTCTCAACATTGGGTGAAAACACCACATCCTGCGGAGTCAAAAGATCGGCCCGCCGCGACGGATGAATGTTCAGACACAGCAGCATCGGCGTCGGCTGCGGGCATTCATAGGTCAGCACATAACCAGCCTTGATTTTCATGACTATCCTTCAGGTCGTGGGTCAGGGTCTGCGCCGTCACTCAGCGTCGTAACGTTAACCTGAACGTCCATACCTAAAAAATCCATGCGGGTTCCGGTGTGGGTTCCCCATAAAGGAATAGCCTGACGCGGGGTGCGGGTCACCCCAACCCGGATCAAGTCACGATTGCCGATAATGCCGTTGGTAGGATCAAACTCGACCCAACCCGCGCCCGGCAAATAGACCTGAACCCAGGCGTGGGTTGCCCCACCGCCCAGCAGTTCCGCACCATCGCGCGTCGGCACATAGATGTAGCCGGTCACAAAACGCGCCGCAAAGCCCAGCGACCGGACGGCTTCCATCATCAAAAGCGCATAGTCGCGGCAGGTGCCGCTCAGACTATAGAGCGTCATTTCCGGCGTCTGGGTGCCGGGATTGGTGCGCCGCGCATAGTTGAAATCGTCATGAATGGCGTGGGTCATGGCCTCGAGCAGGCCCGCCGTATTGGTCGGGCCATTCGGATTGATGAATTTGCGTGCCCAGGCCTCGGTCATGCCGCCGTCGCTATATTGCCGCTGCATCGACGGCATCAGATCGGGAATATCCTCTTCGTCATACTCGAATGGCCAGTGCCGTGCACCATCTTCGGTGCGGTAGTGCAGCCCGATCAGCGGCGAGTGTTCCAGCACCACCGCCGTTTCAAAGCGCAGGTGATCAGAGGTCTCCCCAAAACGCGCCACGGCAATCGAATTATTAAAGGCGTCATGCACCCAGAACAGATCGCTCGGCACGGGCGAAATGCTTAAAGACGACGAAATCAGGCGCTGATCATGGCTGATGCGTGGCCGGAACATCAGGCGATGTTCACCAAATCCGATCGGGCGGCGATAATTATACTGGGTGACGTGATGCACCCTAAGCCGGGTCATGGTGCGTCTCCATTATCTGTGAGACGCACTATACACCCGTCACAGGTCAGTGATAACGATAAAGCCTGACCTTCTGGATCGAGAAGCGGTCCGGCGGAAAGCGGATATGGCGGCCCTGATGGGTCTGGTCGCCGTTCAGCCAGCGCCCGTCTTTCCAGACGCCGTTCTCATAGCTGCCCTCAATGGCCTGCTCAATGCCGATACGGTAGCCGGAGTTTGCCGCCGCGTCGGCAAAGGTCAGAGTCACCCCCGATCCGGCCATCAGGAACTCATCGCCGCCCAGATGGATGATCAGCCCGCCGTGCGAGGCGATGTCCTGCTTGTCTTTCGGCGTCCACGGATCAACCATGGTCGCTTTGAAGCTATAGCCACCCAGATCAAAGGTGCGCGGCGCTTCATCGACCACGCCCTTAATGTCGACGGGGGCCTTAAAACCGCGCATTTTGCCCTTGCCCTGATGGGCCAGCATGACCGGCGTCAGTTGATGCAGAACGCTATAGGCCTGCGTCAGACGGTTGGTGGCGGGATTGGGCAGGTCCTCAATCGAAAACGGTGAAAAGCCCATCGCGTCGTGCTCACCAAACACATAAAAGGCATTGCCGCCCGCTTCGGATTTTCCGGCCTGATTGGCTTCGGGCACAAATAACGGATTGTCATGGCGCTTGAACTTGTCGGCCCAGCCAACAAAATCCGGCCAGTAGCTGTCGATGGCCAGTACATCGATGTCAGGCCCCGCCGCCTTCCAGACATCAAACAGATGCGGCAATGGGCCGGCGCTGGGGTACTCACCCGGCTTTTTATCGGGATGATTAAGCGCGGCATTGACATACATCGGCAGCGGATAGGCCGCCTTGCCAGCACGCGTCAGTTCATTGGCAAAGGTGGCAAAGCCCCAGGCCTGAAACACTTCCTGCCCTTCGGTTCCGCTCCCGAACACCTCGGCCCAGGTGCCTTTGGTCTTAAAACCATTGGCGGCCCACAGATCGCGCAGAAACGGATTGAGTCGCCCTTTGTTCGCCGCCATATATTTTATCAGTTGGGCCGGCACGGCTTTGCGATACGCGGCTTCGGCTTGCGGGCTGTAGTCGCGCACCACCGGCAACATGCCGATCTCGTTTTCGACCTGCACCATGATGACGGTGTGGTCAGTATCGGCCGTTTTCAGATGCCCCAGCAAGGCCGCAAACGCCGCCTTATCCGCCGCCAGAGTGTCCGGGTCGTAGGGGCTTAAAATTTCCTGCGCCACTTTCCTGTCGTCTTCGGCGCGGTCATAGGTCTTATAATCGCGCTTCACATAAGCCGGCACATAGGTCGACATGGAATTTTTCCACGCCCCGAACCACAGGATCACGATCTTTATATTCTGTTCTCTGGCCTGCGCGATCATGGCATCGACCACTTTGAAATCGTAGCGGCCTTTTTCGGGTTCGATCTGATCCCATTCGACCGGCGCCAGTATGGTGTTGACGCCAATGGCTTTCAGGGCTGACCAGTGGGTTTTCAGGTGCTCAGGGTCAGAGGCCGTCGAATTGCCCAGCTCGCCGCCGATCATCAGGAACGGTTTATCATCCACGATCAATTGCGTGGCTGACCCTTGCGGTTTCAGATGCGGCACCTCTGCGCCCACAGCCGGACCGCTAAGCGCGATCAGGCTTGCGGCCATAAACCAGTACAGTGATTTTCTATAAGACGGTGTCATTGGCAATGTCCCTGTTTTTTGCCGCTAACTTGTCATACCAGTTGCAGCTTTTTGTCAGACCTTTGTATTGGGTTAGCGCTAACATCGCAACTCTAAAAAAGTATGGGCCGTAATTTTCGCTCCCGCCTTAACCAAACTCATGGATTTCTTACGGGCCATCAGGCACACTCGTATAAGGAGAATCGCTGCTGCGAATGAAACCTGCACAGGGAATAACATGATCCGCGCTCTGCCGCTTAGATACTGGCTGTTCGGGGCCGCCGCCCTTGCGATCGTGGCGGTATGGACTCTGATGCCGGCTCAGGCCCATCATGGCTGGTCGTGGGCGGAGGCCGAACAAAGCCGCCTGACCGGCAAGGTTGAGAAAATCTCTATGGCCCCGCCTCATCCGGTTTTACACGTCAAAGCGGCCGATGGCGTGCTGTGGCAAATCGACCTTGGCAATCCTACCCAGACCGAGCGTTCTGGCTTTACCGACACTACCGCCAAGGTTGGCGATGACATCAGCATTTTAGGCAACCGCTCGCTCGATAAGGACAAGATGCACATGAAGGCCGTGCGCATCACCCTTGGCGACCAAAACTACGACATGTATCCGGAACGCCTTAAGGCGCATTAGGGTTACTCGACCCAGTCGGCTGTCATCCGGCGCGAGGCCGCAAAGAATAATCCGGCGGCGATCAAATAAAATAACAGCCCGGTCAGGAAGGCATATTTCATTGAATCTTCGCCGTACTGCGGACGCAGATAATCCGACATAAAGCCAAAAAACCACGTCCCTACCGCAATACCGATCAGATTGTTGATCAGCAAAAACAGCGACGACATCATGGTGCGGGAAGCGGCAGGCCCCAGATGCTGAACCGCCGTGATCACCGGCCCCATCCATACCAGCCCCAGGGCCTGCGGAACCACCAGCAGGATAAATACCCACACCGGCGCCGTCGCATTAACCCCCAGCGCATAGAGCGGTACGCAGATCAGTAAGGCCACCGCCGGTATCAGCGGATAGGCCGCCCGTGATGTCTGCCCCAGCCGGTCGCCCAGAAGCCCCCCAAGCGTCATCCCCGCCATGCCACCGATCAGCAGGAGTGCCGCCAGAAACCATGATCGCGACACCAAATCCATTTCTAATGACCGCGCCAAAAAGGTCGGCAGCCAGTACATAAAGCCGTAGCCGGTCATGGAGGTAAACGCTGCCCCCAGCGACAGCAGCCAGAAACCGGGCTTTGCTGCGGCCAGTTTAGCGGTTGCTACAAATCCCATCGGCTTTTCAGCCTTAACCGCCAAATCCATCCCACCTCTGCGCGGGTCTTTGACCATCAGGCGAAATACCGGCGCAAACACAATACCCGCCAACCCAACCACGATAAATGCAAAGCGCCAGTCAACCTGCTGCGCCAAAAGCCCGCCAAACAGCACACCCGCTGCCGAGCCAATCGGGATGCCAAAGGCAAAAATCGCCAGAGCCCGCGCCCGTTGCTTTGGCGGGAAATAGTCGGAAATCAGACTATAGGCCGGAGCCACGCCCCCCGCTTCGCCCACACCAACCCCGACACGCGCCAGAAACAACTGACCAAAGTTCCCCGCCAGACCGCACAGGGCCGTAAAACCCGACCACAGCGCCAAGGCCCCGGTCATGATCCAGACCCGTGAAAACCGGTCAGCCAGCCAGGCTACCGGCACCGCCAGAGTGGTATAGAGCAAGGCAAAGGCCAGCCCCCCCATCAGCCCCAGTTGGGTATCGCTGAGGCCCAGTTCTTCGGCAATCGGGTCTTTGAGAATGCTGATGATCTGCCGGTCGAGAAAATTAAGCGCATAGACGACCACCAGCAAAGCCAGCGCCACATAGCGGCCTTTTGGGGCGGCAGGTTCGGTCATGGATGGCGTCCTTCAAAAAAGCCCGCACCTGAGCATCAGGTGCGGGCCGTGGCCTATCTATTTCAAACGCCGTTACTGATCAATGTCGCGCTTAAAGGTTTCCGGCAGGAACAACAGCCCGATGATGACGGTGCCGACCGCCACCACAATCGGATACCACAGGCCGTAATAGATATTGCCGGTCGCCGCCACCATCGCAAAGGCCGTGGTCGGCAGGAAGCCACCAAACCAGCCATTGCCGATATGATAGGGCAGCGACATGGAGGTGTAGCGGATCTTGGACGGGAACAGTTCGACCAGTAACGCCGCAATCGGCCCGTAGACCATAGTCACCAGAAACACGAGGTAGAACAGGATACCCACTACCAGCGGCTTATTCATCTGGGTCGTATCCGCCTTGGCCGGGTAGCCTGCAGCCGTCAGCGCGCCTTTCAGATCCGCCTGATAGGTAGCGATGGCGGCTTTTTTAGCGTCGCCGGAAAGGGATGCCGGATCAGGTGCTGTAAAGGTCTGATCGCCGACCTTCACGCTGGCGACCGTGCCCGCCGGCGCTTCGACATTGGTATAGCTGATACCGCTCTTGGCCAGATAGGTCTTGGCGATATCGCAGCTTTGGACATCAAACTTGTTCTTGCCGACCGGATCGAACTGAAAGGAACAGTCGTCCTTGTGGGCCGTGACCGTTACCGGCGCACTGACCTGTGCCGCCGCAAGTGCCGGATTGGCCGCATCGGTCAACAGCTTGAAGGTCGGAAAATAGGTCGCTGCCGCCAGCGCACAGCCGAACAGGATGATCGGTTTACGCCCGATCTTATCCGATAGCCAGCCAAAGAACACAAAGAACGGCGTGGCCAGCGCGAGCGAAATCGCAATCAGAATATTGGCCGTCGCCCCATCGACCATCAGGGTTTTCTCTAGGAAAAACAACGCATAGAACTGACCGGTGTACCACACCACGCCCTGCCCTGCGACCGCTCCCAGAAGGGCGATAATCACCCATTTCAGATTGCCCCATTTGCCGAAGGCTTCGGTCAGCGGCGCTTTTGAGGTCTTACCCTCATCCTTCATTTTCTGGAAGACCGGGCTCTCATTGAGTTGCATCCGGATCCACAGGGACACCATCAAGAGCAGGATCGAAACGATGAACGGCAAACGCCAGCCCCAGTCTTTGAACGCCTCTTCGCCAATGACCGTGCGTGTGCCGATCACCACCAGCAAGGCGGCAAACAGGCCCATAGTCGCCGTCGTCTGAATCCAGGACGTATAGAGCCCGCGCTTATTATTGGGCGCATGTTCGGCCACGTAGGTCGCCGCCCCGCCGTATTCGCCGCCCAGCGCCAGCCCCTGAATCAGGCGCAAACCCACCAGAATAATCGGTGCAGCCACGCCAATCGAGGCATAGGATGGCAGCAAACCGACCGCAAAGGTCGACAGCCCCATCAGGCCCATCGTCACCAGAAACGTGTTCTTGCGCCCGACAAGATCACCGATACGCCCGAACACCAGCGCCCCGAACGGTCGCACGGCAAAGCCGGCCGCAAACGCCGCCAGCGCAAAAATAAAGCCGGTTGTTTCATTCACGCCCGAAAAGAACTGAACGGAAATATAGGTGGCCAGCAGGCCATAAAGGTAAAAATCGTACCATTCAAACACCGTCCCCAACGACGATGCGGCGATGACCAGTTTTTCGTTCTGGGTCGCTTTATGGTGCTTAGGCGCAGTTTCCCCTGCGGTTGCCCCTGGACTTGCCATGCAATCTGTACTCCCTGATGTGGCATTTTCTTATTGCGCGCAGGTTTGACTGACTATCCGGATTGGTCAAGCCTTTGTTTGCCTTTAGGGAAAGGATTATACCGAGTTCGCGCCACGGGTATTGACATAAAGGCTGAACAGCGACTGCCCGGCCACCATGAACAGGCGGTTCTTGGCCCTCCCCCCAAAGCAGAGATTGGCGCAGCGGTTGGGCAGATGGATGTGGCCGATCGCCGCGCCGTCCGGCGCAAACACGCGCACCCCGTTCAGGCCCGCGCCGCCGCCCCAGCCGCACCACAGATTGCCGTCCACATCGCAGCGAAAACCATCCGGCGCGCCCTCACCACAATCAACAAACACCCGGCCATTCGTCAGCGTCTGCCCATCGGTCGCGACGTCATAGACACGGATGCGTTTAGGCTTTGCGTTAGATTCAGCGATATAGAGCCTTGTTTCATCGGGTGAAAAGCAGATCCCGTTCGGATGATCTATATCGGCAGCTACCACCATCGCCTCACCTGTGGCCGGATCAAGGCGATAGACATTCGTCGGCAGCTCAGGCGTCGCGCGATGGCCCTCATAATCACCGCCGATCCCAAAGGTCGGGTCAGTGAACCAGATCGAATTATCAGACTTGACCGTCACATCATTGGGCGAATTGAGCCGCTTGCCCTCAAAGCGATCGATCAGGGTCGTGATTGTACCGTCATATTCAGTGCGCGTGACGCTGCGGGTGCCGTGCTGGCACGAAATCAGTCGCCCCTGCCGGTCGCGTGTGTGGCCGTTGGTGTAATCAGACGGTTTACGAAAATGGGTAACGCCCCCCGTTTCTTCATCCCAGCGCAACATTCGGTTGTTGGGGATATCACTCCACAGCAGAAAGCGCCCATCGCCAAACCACACCGGCCCCTCACCCCAGCGTGTGCCGTCATTAAGCTTTTCGACCGCACTTAAGCTCAGGCGATAGCGCTCAAAGCGCGCATCGAGGATTTCAATCGACGGGTCGGGATAAATTTCGCTGGGCTGCCACATGAATCGTTTCTCACTTTAAATCTGTGCCGTTTGTACGGCAGAGGCGGCCCCTTGCCCACCCCGCGGCAAAAGGTTAATACTAACCTTAGACGGGGGCAATCAATCATGGACAGCGGTCAAGATACGGAGTTCACGCGCATATTGCGTGAGACTCAAACCCGCATCAGCCATTCCCAGCACGCCCATTGGGAAGCCACCCAGACCTTTGAATCCCTGGCACGCACATTGATGTTGTTTAACCTGATCGGCGGCTTTGTGGTGTCGCTGCTGGCGGCTATGCCGATCGTGGTGCCCAACCTCTATGAAACCCACAAAGACGCCGTGAGTATTCTTTTGTTTGCCTTGGGCGGGCTGGTCTCGGTGACCTCTATCCTCCAGGCGAGCTTACGCTGGTCGGAGCGATCGCAGCAGCATCTGAATGCCGCCAACGCCTATACCAGCCTGCGCCGCCAGCTTGAGATCGTAACATTACAATCGCGCACCGAGGCGGGGCTCAGCGACCTGATTGCCAAACTGGCCGACCTGTCCGAAACCGCGCCGGCCGTGCCGCAGAACATCTGGAACCGTGCGATTAAAAAAGCAGCGCATAAACTTAAATGATTGGTATCAGGTGATTAGCCGCTTCTTCAAGAACGCCAGAACCAGAATTTCTTCCGGCGTCAGGTGCTCATATTTACGCGCCAGAGTTATGTTGATTTCATGGTTGATTTGCTTGATCAGGCTGCCATCCATATACCCGCCGCATATTTTCGTTCCGCCTCAGTAAGTAAAGCTGATATTTCTACCGCTTTTATCTCGACCAAGCGATTAGCCTCACGGCGATCTTTGGTTTTAAGTGAAATCTTAAATTCAGTACGAGCCTTACCGCCCGCCGTTTTGAAATAAGACCGAAGGTGCTCAGGGACTATCCGACAAAAATAGTAGGTCGCGCCGACCTTTTCCATGTAGGTTTTCAAGGGTGCCTCTTCTGTTACAAATGTAACACCCAGCCGTCGCAAACCCTTATTTTCCTTTGATTATTTAGACCAATCAACCACTTGAGGTGGGATGGCGGAGACGCAGGGATTTATACAATCCATAATAGTCAATTGTTTAATTGAGATATATTAGTTTTTCCTTCCCTTTCAGCCCATACTTTAGCCCATACTTTTAAGGCCGCTACAACGTGAATAGCTGACGCTATAACTATGCCGGTAGCGGTCGCTCGATCATCGCAGCGGCTTTTATTATGACATAAATTAAACGCGAAGCGCAGAGGCCTTCAAAATTTCGGAGCTAAGGCGGGAAAGGAGTAACATAAGTAATGTTGTTGAATTTAAACGGTAATTTATGTAATATTTCATGTAATGTTCTTGTAACCTAATTACTCATATTTATGTATTTTCAGCCGAATTATTTAATCAATAAAATCAATGACATTACAAAAACGCCCCCTCAAGATTACTTCATATTACAGATTTTTGTAACTTTTACACCGCCTGTAAACAATTGAAATAAATCATCTTTTTTCGGACAATCTGCAAATGTTCACGGTTCAGGTTACTAGGTTACTCCTTTCCCGCCACGCATCCTGACTTTTCAAAATCTCACATTAAAAAATTTCCAAATTTGCAGCCTACCACACCCCTGAAAAACAGGCTCCTGACTGCGCTAGATTGCGCTGTGTGCTACCTACCTAAATCCTGCCTCTAATCCCTGCCGCGTAAGGCCTGCGCTGATCTGGCCAAGTGCATAAAAAGTGATACAAAAAGCGCGCGGGCGAGGTGGGGGGACGAGCGCGGCGCGCAGGGCCGGACACCGACGCCCTCGTATCATTCCGCCCCGCCCCGCTGAGCGTCGCAGGCGCACAAAAAGAAACCCGACAGGCGCAGGCCTGCCGGGAAATACCGTCGCTGTACGGCGCTCTAATTGGCTATGATGACCTCTCCGGCGATCGTGCTTTTGTCCGCCCCGCTGATCGTATACCGAACGCTTGCCGCCTCGATCTCGAAGCTCCTAAAGATCGCTCTCACCTCTGGCCTGTCATTCAGGCTCAGGATGAACCGGCCCTTGATCCCCGCCAGTACCTCGGACATCGCCTCGAACTGATCACGGCTGAACAGGTCACGGCCATAGTCGCCCTCGTTGCCGTAGTAAGGCGGGTCGAGATAGAACAGCGTCCCTTCCCGATCATAGCGCCGGATGAACTCAGCCCACGGCAGGCGCTCGATCACAACACCGGCCAGCCGGTCGTGAACCTCTTCAATCATCGGCACCAGCTTGGTCACGTCGAACGCGGCAGGCCTGCCGGTCGATACCCCAAAATTCCGCCCGGCTACCTTGCCGCCGAAGGCCAGCCGCTGCAGATACAGGAATCGCGCCGCCCGGTGCATGTCGGTCAGAGTGTCAGGATCTGTAGCGATCAGCCGTTCAAACTCCGCCCGACTGGATATCCGCCAGCGGATCATATCGGTGAAGGCAACATAATGATGCTGCAGCACGCGAAAGAATGTGGCCACATCCTCGCTGTAATCATTGATGACCTCCGCCTTTGGCCTGAGATCCCGCCGGAAGAATACCCCGCCCATGCCGACGAACACTTCGGCATAGGTTTCATGTGGAATGGCCTCGATACGTTCCCCGATCCTTCTGGCCAGCCCACGCTTACCGCCAATATAGGCCGCGACCGGCCTCACCGGCTTTACCGTTGATAACTCACTCATTGAAATTGCGCTCCGCTTTAATGTTCGCTAAATGTTCCACGCCTTCCCAAGGCGGCGGGGTGCGATCTCAACGGAGACCTTGGGGGTTTTAAGCCCCTGCCCCGCCAACCGGCTGAAACTCCTTAAACACGACCGCCTCGACGCCCAGCCAGTCATTGATCTGCAGAAACTTCGATTGCAGGGGCTTGATTTCGTTCTCGAAGAACACGTCGCGGGCTTTGCCGATATCGCCAAAGCCGCCCGAATTGGCTGGAACGATCCCCAGCAACTGAGGCGGCACACGGTGCGCGGCCAGTACATCGTCGCGGGTCGTGTTTTTGATGCCAAGGAACTCGTCTTTTGCCGCCGCCTCGCTCATGGGGACTATCTGCACTCCGTCCTTTTTACCGTTCGGCACATGCAGGAATAGATTTTTGAAGTTCCCCACACCCTTGGCCTTGCGGATTTGTTCACGGATGGCATCCACGTCTTTGACGGCAAGAGTCGATTCCGACAGATAGAAAACGAAACCGGCATGGGCGCCATTGAGGTAATACCGGCGACGAAACAGGGTCGCGGCCTCATTGAGCAACAGGCTTTGCAGCGCGCCCAGATATTCCGGCAGGCCGTAAATCTCCTGTGACAGATCATATTCCATGATTTGCAGGATCGAGCCCTTGGCAAACTCATGGGCCTGAAACCGGTTATTGACGTAATAGAACTGATCGGCCTCGACACCCCGGCGGGTATACATGGCCATTGAGCGCTTAAGCGCCATCGGCCTGCCCATCATGTTATCGACGCGCTCGACATAGCAGTTTGCCACCGCCAGATAGTCCAAAGCCAATTGCTCAAAATCAGCCCGCGACAGCAGATTGGTCGGAATAAAGCTTTCGGCCAGAAGGTTCTTTTTAAGGACGATAGCCGACCGATGATGCGATCCGGCGTTCATGACCCGTGCCAGTGACTTTAGGCTGATCGGCGGCTCATACCATTTGCCATTGCGCCAGCACTCGATATGCTCGAGCAATTCACGACGATCCAGAACGCTTTCGGCCTCGCCAAACGTGAAGGCTTCCACCTTCCCCTTTGAGCGCGTGGCGGGTGTTTTAGTCGCAGGGGCGGCATCGGTCATTAGAAAAACTCCACGGTTGCGGTAGGGGTGACGCCGTCTGTGGCGTTCATCGGTTCACAGGAAAGGGCGTTTAAAAGCGCCCAAGCGATATCGCCATGTCCGGTTTCCGCCGACCGGCGCGACACATAGGTCACGTCCCGGCCACTGGCGGTAATTTGAGGATGGATTGAAGCCAGCGCGGCATAGAGATCTATCCAGCCCGCGTCGAATTCCAGACGGCCATTGCGCATGACGTTCTGGGCCTTAAGCACCATCTGGCCTTTGGATTGCGACGAATACTGAACCGACCTGGCGGTCGGGAACCACTGTTTAACGATCTGATAGACGCCCTCACCCACGCCCTGCGTGTCGATGGCGATCTCAGTCACGTTGTATTTTCGGCAGTATTTTTTAATTTCGGCGGCTTGTTCCTCGAAATCCTTGCCTATCAGGCGCACTCGCTCCAGCACACGGAACTTGCCCTTAGAATTACGCGGCGCGGCCAAAACCACCAAGCCCGCCGGATCGCCCACATTGCCCTTGTTCGGATCATAACCGATCCAGCACTCACCGGCATAAGGCCGTAAGGCATAGGGCTCATAGTCATCCCACACCTCATAGCTGTCGACCATGCACGGCCTGACCAGCGAGAGCGGGAAGCACGATTCACTGTCGTCAATGAACTCGCATAAAAACAGGTTGGCGAATTCCGCGACTGAGTAGTCGATCATCAACTCGTCAAGATCGACCAGGTCGAAGCCGCCCGCGATGGCGTCATGAACCGATATGATCTGACGCCAGATACCGTCCGGGCCTAAATGACCATCTTTCAGCACATTATGGCTGACATCTATCTTAACCCGCTTATCTTTGGCGCGGCGGCGGTTGAACCGCTCACCCGTCCACATATGATAGGCCTGATGGGCGATGGTCGAAGGCGTCGAAAACAACGTCCGGCGATACCGCTTGTGGGTCGCCATAGCCGATGCGACCTTAAAGATTTCGTCAAAGCCGTAAATCCAGAAGGTTTCATCGATATAGACATCGCCGTGATAGCCTTGGGCGGTACGGTAATTGGTGCCAAGGAAGTAGAGCGTAAACGGCTCTAACATGTTGCCTTCGGCATCCGTTCGCTCAATCACCATAGGATCGCCGGTCAGCTTTATGCCGGTCGCGGCCCTGACAAACTCAACGATGTATTGCCTGAAGATATTGGCCTGCGCTCGACTAGCCGATATGAATATCTGATTATTGCCGGTCTCAAGACCACGGATAAAGGCCTCACGTGCAAAGTAATAGGTTGCCCCGATCTGACGTGATTTCAGTATAAAGCGGGTACGATAAGACGAACTATCACGCCAGCCTTCCTGATACTGGAACAGGCCTTCAGAGAACGCTTCTATCAACTTGGCGGCGCTTTCGGCGTCGATCAGATTTTTGTCCGGTGCCTTTTTTGGCCCCTTGTTCCGGTTCTCGACCTTCGGATTAAGATCGCCCTCGTGCCCGCCCGGTTCCTGATATCGCTGCACCCGCGCAAATCGCTCGAACTGGCGGCCTATAAGGTCGATTTCCTTGAAATCAGAACCTGTCTTCTTCTCCTTCATGATCAAGGTATTGTAGCGGGTCAACACGCAGTCTTCGGCCTTGCGGATCGCCGGAGCGTCATCCCATTTGTCCCGGTTTTTCCAAGAGGAAACCGAGCTGGGATTGAGGTTCAGTTCTTCGGCAATCTCGCTGACACCCCAGCCACGCCAATAGAGGCTACGCGCCATTCGGCGCGCATCATAAGGGATATAGGAGGGGTCGATACAGGTCATAACGGACAGTTATGCCCGCCATAGGAAGCCTCGCGATTACTCAGTTTTGTTATGTGCGCCTATTACAAAAGCGGGTCGTTGCCTTCAAACACCTGTCCGCGCCTCTTTGGCCCCAAACGTATTTTTACGCCCCGTTTGTCCCAAGGAGCCGCCAGCTATGGCCAAATCGAAGTTTCACCGTGTAGCCACCGAGGGCGCGACCGCCGATGGTCGCAAGATCGAGCGCAAAGACATCGAAGACATGGCCGCGACCTATAATCGCCAGACCTATGCTTCTCGCGTCAACATGGAACATTTTCGTGGCCTGACAGCGGACGGGCCTTTTAAAGCCTATGGCGATGTGCTGGCCCTCAAAACTGAAGAGATCGAAGTTGAAGTCGGCGGCAAAAAAGAAAAGCGGCTGGCCTTGCTGGCACAGATTGACCCGACCGAAGAATTGATCGCATTCAACAAAAAGCGTCAGAAGCTTTACACCTCTATCGAAATTAACCCGAATTTCGCCCAATCGGGCAAGGCTTACCTGCAGGGCCTTGCCGTCACAGACAGCCCCGCCTCTCTGGCAACGGAGATGTTGGAGTTTGCGGCTAGTGCCCCCGTCAATCCGTTTGCTATGCGCAAAGTCGAAGCGGGCAACCTCATCACCGCCGCCGAAGAATTCAAACTGGAACTGGAAGACGAAGCGGCTGGTGAATCTAGCGAAGTCATTTCAGCGTTTTCGGCCATGAAGGCGTTTTTCACCGGTCTGGCCACGCCCGCAAAGACCGAGCCATCGCCACCGGTCGTGACACCATCCGCCGATGCCCCAGATTTTTCCAAGTTCTCAGCGACCATTGCCGAAGGCTTTGCCAAGATCGGCACAGTGCTCGAAGCCACCGCCAAGGCTAACGATGATCGGTTCACCAAACTGACCGGCGATCTGGCGGCGCTTCAAACCAAGCTGGAAACCACCCCGGCCACCACCTTCACCCAACGCCCCGTTTCCCCCGGCGGCGATAACCGCCCGCGCGCCGACTGTTAGCCCGCGCCCCCTTCGCCCAGCCACTTAATCGGAGCCTCCCCTCAAAATGCGCAACAAAACCCGCCAACTGTTTACCGCCTTCGTTTCCCAGATCGCCCTAATCAATGGCGTGGCCTCTGCCGAGACGAAATTCAATGTCGATCCGACCATCCAGCAAAAGTTGGTCGATAAGCAGCAAGAGTCGGTTGACTTCCTTAAGCTGATCAACATCGAAGTTGTGAAAGAGCAATCGGCCCAAATCGTCGGGCTAGGTGTCAGTCGCCGGATTGCCTCGCGCACTAATACCGCCGGTGGCACTAAGCGCTCTACTAAGTCCGTCCACGCTATGGATGGGCGTGAGTATCTGTGTAAGCAAACCAATTTCGACACCCACCTGAAATATGCCGAAGTTGACCGCTGGGCTAAATTCGATGATTTTGAGGTGCGTATCTCAAACCACATCGCCCATGCTCAGGGCCTTGACCGCATATGCATCGGCTTTAATGGCACCTCCGCCGCTGCAACGACTGATCTTGTTGCCAATCCGCAGCTTCAGGACGTCAACATCGGCTGGCTCCAAAAGCTTCGCGTCGAAGCCCCGGCGCAGGTGCTGGATAAAGCTCCGGCGGGCGGCACCAAGGTCTATTTCGGCACCCATGCCAGCAACGTCTATAAGAATCTCGACGCCATTGTTATGGATGCGGTTGAGGAACTCCTGCCATCTTGGGCGGCGGACGACACTGGCCTCGTCGCCATTGTCGGTCGTGACCTCCTGCATGACAAGTATCTGCCGAAGGTCAACCAGCCGCTGGCCCCGACTGAGGAAAATGCGCTTAAGTTGATCATGGCTGAAAAGCGCCTGGGCGGCTTGCCTGCCTACCGCGCGCCATTTTTCCCGGCCGGAAAAATCCTGATCACGAAGTTTTCCAACCTGTCGATCTATGAGCAGGAAGACACCCGACGCCGCAACATCAAGGACAATCCCGAACTCGACCAGGTAGATGATTTCCAGTCGGTCAACGAAGCCTATGTCATCGAAGACCTTGATTATGCCTGCCTGATCGAAAACATCGAAGAGCGCAACGCCGCTTAACCCGTTCCTCCCTGCAACTGAGGGGGATCGGCGCGTCCGCTCCCCCCTTTTTTTTAGGTGCTTAATGACCAGTCCCGCCCGCGCCCACCGCATTGCTGTCCTTGCCGGAGCCGCTATCCTCGCCGCCGGATCTATCGGGCGGGCCGCAGACCGTCCGCAAGAAGGCAAGGAAGCCACTGAGTATGAATTGCTCCGCGCCAAGTTCGGCGTGCACCGTGCCCAGCTTAAGCAGATCGAATCCACCGAAGATAAGATCGCCAAAAAACGCGAAATGCTGCCGGAATATGACGACTATATTTACGGTGTCCTCAGCGCTGCAGAAGACTCAGGCCTTGCCCTGCAGGATGAAATCTTCGCTAATCTGATGGTCTGGCAACTCGATGTGGGCAATTTCTCATCGGCCTTCACGATGGCCGAACATATCCTTGAACACAATATTGATCTGCCCACACGGTTCAAATCTTCCCCGGCGACGTTCCTGATCGATACCGTGTCAACCGCCGCCATCAAGGCCTATACCCTGAGCGACGAATTCCCCGTCGAACATCTGCAACGGGCCTCCGCCCTGACCTTTACCCATGATGTGTTTGATCAGGCCCGCGCCAACCTTCATAAGGCTATCGGCCTGTTGCTCATGCGCGAAGCTGACCGGCTGATGGACAATAAGGAAGCCTCGGTCAGCGCCCCATCCGCCGCGCGCCGCGAAGCTTTGAAGCATCTGCGTCGTGCCTATGAACTGAATACCAATTGCGGTGTCAAAAAGGAGATTGGTGTCCTCACCCGTCTCCTGAAGAAAGAGCCAGTGGAGCCGGAGACCAACGGTGAAACGGACGCCCCGGCTGATACTTCCGACACCTAAAGACCGCCCCCCGGCGCTCGGGGGCGGTGATGGTCTCAGACGGCATAAACACCGGCCTGACACCTGATCCCCACCCCCGAAACTATCTCAACCGCAGAGGCTACATGTCCGGTTTTATAGCATCCCCGCCCGAACCCGCCTCCGCCCCCGGATCAAAAGTTACAGGCGGGGCGTTCTGGCCGGATATCGACCTCAATAACTTCCGCGACACCATGCGGATCGGCGGCTCTACTATCCCCGATCCCCGCCTGATCAAGGCCATCGAAGCGGCTATCATTACCGTCACTGCTGACCTGCGCGAATGGCGGCTCGACAAACTGTCCGAGGGTCACCCCTCGCTGGCTGCCGTCAGCGACGAAGAGATCAATGGCGAAAAGGCGCTTGTGGTTATCTGGAAACGGGCCGTTATGTCTTTCGCCACCGCTGACCTGATGGAAACGCACCGCGACGTGAGCGCCACCAATGAAGGTGCGAAGCGGGCCGAAGAACAGTTGCCGACCGCGGCTGATCATCGCCGCAACGGCGTCCATGCCATCCGCGATATCTTGGGCGTTAGCCGCACGACTGTGGAACTGATCTAATGGCTGACGCCACAACAATGACAGCGACGGCGCTGCAAGGCGAAACGCTCGACGCACTGGTCTGGCGCGTGGCGCGTGGCAGGGCCGAAATGGTCGAGAAAGTCCTTTTGATGAACTATGGACTGTCGGATATCGGCACCATTCTGCCTGAAGGCCACGCCGTCATATTGCCGGTCGTAAAGGCCGAGTCCGTCCCCGTCTACGATATCGTTCAGCTTTGGAATTGATTCATGCTCTGGCAAGTCATTCGCGACAACGGAAAGACAGTTTACCGCGTCAATAAAATTACAGGTAAACGCTCAATTTATCAAAAGCCGGGTGGTCATCAGCCGATTGACAAAGGGTGGCTGATTACGGGGGAATTTAGACATGGATAAAACGACCGCCGTGCGTGACTTTATCGAAGGCAGTGTTCCAGAGCTAAAGCGCAACCCCGACCGGCTGCGCATCTTCATCCGTACCGGCAGCGTCGCACTGCGCTATTCCAATGATCATCACGGCTACCAGTATAATTACGTTCTGAACATAGAGGTGCGCGATTTCGGCGGTCATCCGGATCAGGTATTTCTGCCTCTGGCGCTGTGGCTGCGCCGGTATCAGCCCGACCTCCTGCTAAACCATGATCGGGCAAATCGGGCGATTTCGTACCAGGCTGACTTTCTCGACAACAAATCCGTCGATCTCGATATCACGATTGACCTGACGGAATCGGTCGATGTCACGCCCTTTGAGGATGGCTTCAAGATCACGCACCGCGATGACGCACTCGACAATGACGCGGCCAATGTGGCCCTGAAAAAAATCTATGATCAGGACGGCAAGTTCATCGCCGGTTATCCGTCCATGTACTTCCTGACAGGCGTGGGTGGCGACCATCTGCTCGGTACCGATGGCGCGGCCCTGAAAGAGATCAATCTCTATGAGTGAACTAAGGGCGCTTGAGGAGCTGGAGGCTATCGTTTCCGGCCTCTTGCGCGATCTGTCATCACCTGGTCGCCGCCAGCTCATGCGCAAGGTGGCACGTGATGTGCGCAAATCTCAGTCTGACCGCATTAAGGCGCAGAAAAACCCGGATGGCTCGGCCTTTGAAGCCCGTCGCCCTAAGCCTAAGCCGTCGATGGGGAATTATGCCGTTCACTTCCTCTATCCGTCCGGCGGTTCTGGCCCTCCGCGCGCGGTGCTTATGAAATCGTGGATGCGCGATGGCCAGATGCTCACCGGCTATGACATCGAAGCCGGTGGCATCCGCTCATTTTTCTGGGATAAAATCATCAAGTGGCTGGGCGTCTCACCGGACGACCAGAACAAGAGCGGCGGTAAAATCCGCAACCGGCCCAGCCTTAAAGAAAAGGCTATGTTCCGTAAGCTCCGGTCGCCCAGATTCTTGAAATCTGGCGCCAATGAGCGCGAAGCATGGATCGGCTTTGTGGGCGATGTCGCGCGCCTGGCATCGGTGCACCAGCATGGACTTTCGGAAGAGCCGGCGAAAGGTCAGAAGGCCGTAAACTATGCCATGCGCCAGCTTCTGGGGCTGTCGATCGAGGATCGCGAGGATCTGCTCGATAGCGTCTTAAAGCATCTGGCAGACTGATCAGGGCCGTTCAAACAGGCGCAGCCACGGCGGGACATGAAGCCCCGCCATAACTAACCACATTCCCCACATGCTGACCCAGATATTCGCCCCGCCGCAGAGCGCGAAATCTGGCGTCAGATAGTTGATGGCCGCCAGCGCAAGGCACACCGGAGTGGCCGATAATTTTAAGGCCTGAATTATGGTGCTGATCATCCCAGCGTTACCCCGTGGCGTTCGGCCATATATATCTCGGCTCCGAAGTGGTTCGCATTGCGGGCAGTGTCATTGGAGATCATGATCTCGCCAATTTCACCATTAAACGCGCTGTTCCATGACCAATCCCAAATAGAGCCGATGACAAAGCGGTTGGCATTGGTGCCAAGCGTCGGCACGTTGACATCAGCGGCGGTAACGACCTGCGCGC
Source organism: Asticcacaulis machinosus (assembly GCF_028550435.1). Lineage (GTDB taxonomy): Bacteria > Pseudomonadota > Alphaproteobacteria > Caulobacterales > Caulobacteraceae > Asticcacaulis > Asticcacaulis machinosus. The sequence goes on from NZ_JAQQKV010000001.1 coordinate 942,323, forward strand.
CGTTAACCCAGACATCTGCCGTGGTGCCTGAAACGACGATGGTGACGATGTCCCACGCATCCTGATCAAAGACATTGACCGGGCTGATGGCTGACTTGGTCGTGCCTCCGCCCGCCTTGCGTACAACCGACAATCCATTATTGGCGTTCATCAGGTGCGTGCTGAAATAATCGCCATTGCTGCTCATGCACCATGCGAGCAGCGTTCCGCTTGAGCCGCCCGCGCCTCGTCTAACGGCCATAACAACAGAATAGCCGTTATCGTCGCCGGTTGCTGCATTGATGATCGAAGACGCTGTTGATGTCAGACGCTCAGTCGCGGAGGCCGTAAATTTGACGGCTTTCTTGCCGTTGATGCTGTCAATGACGTAGCTCGGATAGTTTCCGGCCTCACTCAGGTGGTTGTTGTTGCCCGATTTATCGCGCCATAGCCTGACGCGATCCGCTCCGGCAACCGCCGCCGTGGTGCCGCCGGTATTGCTAAAGATCGTGGTATTGTCCTGCGCATCGTACCAAGCGACCTTTGTCCAGTCGGCTGGGGCCCATGCCACACCGGCAACCGGCTCGGTGACATCAGCATAAATAGCGGTCGCCCCGCCATCAGCATTATGGGCCGTGACACGCGGGCGGACGATTTTGCCATAGTCGGCCTGCACAAGGGTGTAGGTGGCACCATTGGCCCCCTCAATCGGAGCGTTGCCCCGATACCACTGGATCGAATAGCCTGTCGGGCTATTTGACCAGACGCCGTTTGACGCGGTTCGCGTCGCCCCGACAGTATTGCTACCGGTGACCCCCGGCAGGGTGGTGTTTACCGGCGCAGCGGGTGGCGAAATCAGCCCGGCGCGGTAGGCATTAAGCTGGAACCCGATGGCATCGGTCTGGATACCGGCCCGTCCACGATAGAGCCCTACCCGCCCCGCCGCAGTCACGGTACCGTCGCTACGGGTGAGGAACTCTTCTCCGTCGATGGTAACGGTGATGTTGCTGCCGTTGATCGATCCTCTGAAACGCTTGCTGGTTTTCGCATCCCAGATGAAGGTTTTCTCGATCAGGTAGTTCCAAGTCCCGGCACTCATGCGGAAAATTTTAATCTTTTTAAACTCTTCCTCGTGGGCGATAGTTATCAGGTACCCCGTCATGGCGGTCTCATTGAACCGCAGCATGATCCCTTCCGAGCCTTGTTGATGGGACAGATAGTCGATATCGAGTTCGACATAATGGTTGGCGCTCGACGGCACCCCGGAAGCCAGATAATAGCCGCCGGTCGTATGTGGATGGATCAGCTTGCCCACAGCGGTGATAACTGATGGATTGGTGGTCGAATCCGGGCTTGCCGGGTGGGCAATCCACCCCGCCCCGCGCTCGCCGGTATGGGCCAGTAGGGTGGTGCCTGCAGCATCCGTAAAGCTATCGGACACGAACACCTGCCGGAGGGTGACCGAAATTGCCGCCGTCGAGACGTTACCATAAAGGTCTTTGCCTTTGAGGGTAACATTGTAGCTGTTGTTGCCGTCGGCATCTTGCGGCGCAAAGGCTGATTTGACGCCGCCCGCCCAATCGAGTTGCCGCTGATCGGTAACCGTGAACATGGCAGCATCCGTGCCCCCATCGACTGTCCAGAAGATCGGTGCTTTGTTGGCCCGCAGCGGTAGCGCCAGGGGTCGAAGTTCCGGCTCGATCAAATTGGAAAGCTGCAGCACGGGCGGGTTAGTATCCGCCACCAACTGACGACCGGGGATATATTCCGGCAGCACTGACAGTTGCGGCTTCACGTTCGGGTTCACAGTGTTTGTTGCTAAAAATGACCCAGAAAAGCCGGTTAACGTAACATCGACGGGAAACTGGAAATAGTGACCGTTGTAGCGCTCAACGTCTGGGAACCAGAGGCGTGACTTCCAAGTGCCGTTATCGTTAAAGCATCCATTGCGCAGAACAAGCGCTTCGCCGGTCAGGGTCGGCCCGGTGCGTGCGCCACGGATGGACAGCCCGACGCCACCGGTATCTAAGCCTTGGTGGTCAGGGTATCGCCGGTCGCCAACACAGTCCCTGATGACGCCGAATATAGCGATCTGGCCCGTAATACCCCCGGCCTGCACCGTCAGATCAATGCCGTTGGTGGTTAGGCCATCCCCCAGCACAAAATAAGGGGTATCGCCCGGTGCAACGGCTGGGTAGGATGATCCCAGCTTACGGCCATAGGGCTCAAGCGGATAGGGCTGGGGCAGGTCTGCCCGCGTAATGTTCGCCCAGGTACGCGCAATAACGGCCTTAGGATCAGTCCCACTGATAACCCACGGCCCCATCACATCTTTTTGGTGGTGGGTGGCCGCGTTCATATAAAGGCCGTCCCATTTGTTCAGGAAATGGGTGTCCACATTGTCAAACAGGCCGTCGATCCAGAAACCATCATAATTTAGAGCGCCGCCGCCGATATCTTGGAAGCCGACACTGAAATTTTTGATCTTATAGTTGACGAACATGAACCGCCAACTGACCGTACCGATGACACCACCCACGCCGCCTTTGGTGTCGTTAACCCACAGGAAGTCATAGAAATAATAGCTGTTTGAATAGTTGTGCAGATGGAACGGATTACTGACGTTGACGCAGTGGAAGCCCCGCGCGACCATCGGGATCGCGTCTTGGCGCTCAGGCCCCCGGTGGGCGACGAAGAAGCCAACCTTTGCGTTCCACCCGCCATTGTCATGCCAGTCCGGGATCTGGGCGGTTCTCAAGCCATAGGTGTTATCGTCTCGGTACTGGTTTCCGGCGTCGCCGCCCTGACTGATCGGGTCGAACAGCCTAAGGGAGGTGTCTATGGGCGTGCGCAGTGCGATCAACGCCGCATTGTGATATTCAATTTGCTGATGGTAAATCCAGCCGTAGTTACAGGATGAAAATTTGTTGCCCTGACATAAGACTTGCCGCGCCTGACACTCGTAAGCATTGCCGACATGGCCGTTATGGTTGGTATAAAACTCCGACCGGTCGCCCCACCCAATTGGGTAGCCGTCACCCCGCGCCCAACATACAAGGTTGTTCAGCCATTGGCCGATTTCATTGCCGAGTTCGGTGACGATACCTGCGCCGCGTACATTAAAGACGAGGCATTCTTCAATGGCCGCGCGGCTGGCATGATGGGTGATACCCCAGCCCGGTATCGGCACTTCACCGGCCGGTGCCCATGCCACACAGCCGAGCATAACCACTTGCCTGCGGCCCAGATATGCCCCCGTCCAGTGGATATGCAGGGCATAGCGCCCCCGCACATTGACCGGATCGGTAACGCTTACTGTCTGAGCGGCAGTCGTATAAATCAGCCGCCCGTCCGGCGTCGCAAGGCTCGGATCGGTATCGGTACGGCCCATATTCAGCGTTTCGACAAAGCGGATATCCTGATCGTCGCAGTGCATGAACATGGAATGGGCGCGCTTCTGGCGCGGCGTTGTCTCGGCTGACCGCCACCGGATCGAACGCGACAGGTTCGCTACCAACGGCTTAATGACCACGACTTCGCCGTGATCGAGCACATCGGTATAGCGGTTATGGGGATAGGTCAGCGCCGAATCGAACGTCACCGTATTGCCGGAGATATTCGTGATTGTGCGCACTTCATCGTGGCTCAGTTTGAACCCGGCATTATTCTGCCGCACTGCGTCACTGCCTTCATAGGGAAGGTAAGCCTGCGTCGGGCCGGTATACTGAGGGTCGTTTGTGGTCGTACCGGATAGCGTCGTCGCCACGAACAATATCTTGTCGCCAATTTTCCAGTTGGCCGTGGCCACGCCTTCTAAGACAACGGAAGTCGCGCCCACCGCCATATTGCCGTTGCAGGTCAAGCGCGCAGCCTTCGCGGCACCATGAATACGGGTCGGCCCCATCGTGTTGAGGCCAAGTCGCGCCGTCGCGCCGGGGGCTTCGGATTGCCAGAACACGATCTCAGTGCGCGGCTTACCGGCGGTCGTGCTTTCCGGTACCGGGCTTGTGGTATCGCCCATCCAGAAGACGCCGTGACTGATGATCGTATCGACCCACAGCCGGGTATCTTTGGTGATGTCCCATTTCAGAGTGCCGCCGTTACAAACGCACAGGTCTTTGATCTTAACGTCGCTTTCGACATCATAGATGACCTCATAGGTCATCGTCCTGACAATAGCGTTTTCACCGGGAACTGTGCCGGTATTCCACGTTGTGCCGTCTGACCACCTGCCGTTTTTCACGGCGTAGTGGGTGGACGCCCCAAGCGTCGGATGGGTGTTCGGGTCGTTGGCGTCCCTTTGCACGAAGTCATAATACGACTGTGGCACAGGGGCAGCGCGGCCCCCATAAATGGTGTCAATCTCAGGGATGCGCCCCGTGGTTACCGATACTGTGACCGGGGTGCTGTATGGGCTGTTCGACGCATTCGGGTGGGATTTGACAATCGCGCCAACAATTTCACCGGCAGATACCGCCGACGTTCCGCGCAGCAATTTCCAGCCGTTAACCTCATCGCCGCCGACGATAAAACGGCCGTCATTTGGCATGAAGGCCGGCGTCGCTCCCGGCTCGACACCGGTGATATTAAAGATAACCGCGCCTTGCTCTGCCGACAGTATGATCGATGCCGACGTCGGATTAATCGGCCCCAGCAAGTAAATCTCAGGCACTGCCACCTTAGGCGCGGCCCAGATGACATTCTCGTACGTCCAGTCAATATCGCAATTGGCATCTTCGGCCACCTGCAGATACATGGGGGCGGTCGCACCGAAAATCTCCGCCCCGTCGCGCCGCCACTGGATGTCGGCATAGATAACGCCATCAGGTAAGATAGCCTGAAGCGTTTTGCCGACGCCCGGTTGTCCCAGCGTCTTCCCTTGGCCAGCGGCCTTAACGGCTTTTATCTCAGCCGCAACACGTTGAAAACCGGCGATGACGCGCGCGACCAAATCCATAGGACTTACAGGCCCCCTTCAAAACTCGTGACAAAATTGGTGTCCGGATCGCCGATCCCCAGGTTGGTGCAGCCGTTCAGCTTTTGCTGCGCCGTCAGGCCCTGATTGGGGATGTCGATGCGCAGCCGGTTCGACAGCGCCGTCGTGATGTTGGCGGCAAAATTGGCGTCATCTCCCAGCGCGGCGGCAAGCTCATCCAGCGTATCGAGAGCGCCGGGAGCGCTGGAAATGACCGAATTGACGGCGGCAGCTATCTGGTTTGAAATCTTGGTGACCGACCACGTTTTGCTGGTCGAGGCCACGGCGGCGTCATCAATCTGCGCTCCGATGGACGCGGCCACCGTGTCAAGATTGGCCTTGAGTTCATTCAAAGCCGCGACCAGACTGGTCTTCGCAGTCGTGGTCAGCATCGATAAATCGGCACTATTGCCGTTCAACAGGGTGCGGATTGATTTGCATTCAGTGGCGGCACGAACCGCCAAATCGATGGTGCGCTGTGCGGAAGTGGACATGGTGTCTCCTAGATCAGGCGGTTGTTGAAAATCAGGGTGAAGTCACCGGGGTCGTCATCGGTTTTTATGACCTCTGTATCCATCGCCACGCCCCGGTCGTTGAGGAACGCAGGTGTCACGGCCTCTGGGGTCAGAGCGCCATTGTCGGCGAGGAAAGCCTTGGTCACGTCTGCCCTGATGACGGCTCCGGCCATACGCAGGTCGTCCGTTGAAATCGGTCGGGATTCGGGGGTGTCGTCGGCCATGTCTGGGCTCCTTTAAGCGGCGGTCAGGGAAAGGCGGGCAAAGGTGGCAACCCGCGCGGCGGGCACGATCCCGATTGAGTTTTGAGCCACAAGGCCCTGCACGAATTCAAAGTGAGACCGCACCGGCTTGGTTCGCCGAACCTCATTGATCACGTGCTCGATGTATTCGGCGCTGGCGGGCGCGCCGCTGGCGTCGGTGACGTTGAGCGCTAACTCAAAGGTGTGTGGCGTCCCCTTCGGAACCATCTCGAACCACTCCCGGATCGCGACTTGCGCGCCGACAGCCCGCACCACGTCATGAACCGATTGGGCAGTGCCTTTTTTCCGCTGCAGGGCGATGGCGATCCGCACCCGGTCACGCTTTGCAGCCTCAGGCCAGTCCGCCGACCAGTTATCGATGCTCAGCGCCCACGCTAACCACGGCAGGACATGCAGCGGGCAGGTATCGGCGTCCCAGATCGCCCGCAAAGGGATCGGTGGGGTGCGGTCAGTCGCAGCCTCAACGGCGCGCTCTAAGGGTGAAGAATTGGGGGGGAGCAGGCTCATTCATCCGTCCCCACATGCGTAATCGTTATGCCCGTGCATCGGCTGGCCTGATGGTCAGCAATAACGATATCGGCGGCAGGCGATGTCAGGAGCGTGTTCTGAGCCCCTTCGCCGTTGATGGCGGCGAAAAAGGCCGCGCGGTTCACGTCGCGGCCAAGCTTATGAAGACGCACCGCCAGCGCTTGCGCATTGGCCAATCCATTTTCGATAACGATGCCGCCGTCGGGGCCGGGGTAGGTTTTAACCTGCGCTGTCACCTGATATTCGATGATCTGCGCGGCCTGTACGGTGACCTCATCAGTCAACGGGCGTTTATCACTGGCGGACAGGGCCGCTTGAACCGTGTTGATCAGTCCGGAGGTAGCGACGCCGCTGCCCGTCCGGGACAATATCGTGACGACGACTTCACCCGGCGCAGGGCTGGCGACGGAGGCGTCCGCCACATCGCTGTGAGCCGATCTGGCGTGATAGATATAGGCCCCGGCAGGGCCTGCGACGCTGTAGCCTTCGGGCGCAAGCTGAATGCGCTCTCTGAAATCCTCATCGCCTTCCATAACGGCAGGCGCACCGGTTTCCGGATTGGCAGGGGTAAGCATCAGTCGCTCAACCCCAAAGGTTGCGCCTATGTGATCGAGGTCGCTCCCCATTGCATAGGCCAGCATCCGCGCCTTTCCGGCGTCATTAATGCGCTGACGCATCAGAAACTCGCGGTAGGCCACGACTTCCAGCAGCTTGACGATGGGGTCGGATTCGAGCGTGTCATCAAAATCAGGGATGAAGGCTTTCAGGCTCGCCACGGTATCCGCAAGGATTTGCTCATAGCTCAACGGCTCGATGACGTTGGGCGCGGGCAAGCGGGAAAGATCGATAGCGTTGAAAGTGGCGTCGCTCATGCCGCCATTTGCGCCCCTCTCTGTCTAAGGCGCGACACGGCCCTTTTGTAATAGGCGCACATGACAAAATCCCAGACTGGTCTTCGCCCGCCCGCGCGATGAACGTGCGGCCATGACGCATCCCGAACTGGCCATTCTCTGGTTAATCAGCTTTTTTGCGGGCCTGACCTCAATTACGGGCAGGCTGGGATACATGCTGTTTGGCATTGGAAAACAGCCCCCGACCGACCCGGTTGAACTCAGCCACTGGCGTCGTAAGCGCCGCTGGCTGGCGATCTCCGATCTGTCCGCTCTGCCCGCCTTCGCGACCGTCAGCGTCGCCGTCACGGTCTATTCCAACTTCCCGCCTGTCGTCTCGGTTCTGCTGACCATGATCATGGGGGCGCTGGGCTTCGGCTTCCTGCTGAACGGGCTGCAATTCTTTATCCGCCGAGAGTTGAAAATGGAGAACACGCCATGATTCCAACCTTGGCCGTGATTGGCCTGATTTCCCTTGTCGCCGCCGCCCTGACCTTCCGCCGCGCCGTGCACCACGCCCGCCGTGAAATCCATTGCCGCCACAATCGTGAGTCCTGAATCATGACACCCGCCGAAGTGAAAACCGCTCAAGGGAACCTGACCCGTCTGGGCTATCAGCCGGGTCTGATCGATGGTGAGTTCGGCGCGAAAACCTTGTGCGCCATGATGGCTATGGCGGCGGGTCGCAAAGCGGACGCCAAGCTGCAAACCTATGCCGATGCGCTTTGTCCGCAACTGATCAAGGGCCAGATCATCGGTCGCTACCGCCTCGCCCACTTTCTGGCCAATGCCGCTATTGAATCGGGCTGGTTTGGCAGGCTTACGGAAAGCCTGCACTACAAAGACGCCGCCCATCTGGACGCCACATTCTCGGCGGTCAAAGGCGTGAATGATGCTACACTTCTGATCCGTCAGGGCGAAGCCGCAATCGGCAACCGCATCTATGCCAACCGCAATGGCAACGGTAATGAAGCCTCCGGCGACGGTTTTAAATATCGCGGTCGCGGCTTCCTGATGCACACCGGCAAGGCCAACTATGCCGCCCTCGAAAAGGCGGTCGGCAGGCCGCTGGTTACTCAGCCGCAGTTTCTGGAACAGCCGCTATATTCGGCCATTGCCGCCGTCGAATTCTGGAATTCAAACAGCCTGTCTGTGCCTGCCGACCGCAACGACGCCAAATGGGTGCGGCGCGGGATCAATGGCCCGGCTATGCTGGAACTGGCCACGGCCAAAAAAATCGCGGAACGCCTGTCGGGGTTATTCGTATGATCGATGCCCTCAAAACACTCGGCCTATGCCTTGGGATGGTCACGCTCTCGTTTGGTGCCGGTTATCTTGAAGGCAGCAAGGACGCTTACGAGAAAGCAGAACTGGCATCTGCCCGCCAAGCCGAGGCCGCAATGACCTCGATCCGCAGGCAACAGGCCCTGATCAACATTTTGAGCCGCGACGCCGCCATTGCTGAAACCCAGCGCCAAACCGCCGTAAAGGAAATTCACCGTGAAACTCAGCGCATTATTGAGCGCCCTGTCTATCGCACTGTCTGTATCGATACTGACGGCCTGCGCATCCTCGACCAAGCCGCCGATATCGCCAATTCCAAAACAACCGGCTATCTCCCCGAGCCTGCTGACGCCGCCTCCGGAATTGCCGAAAGTCCGCCGCCAAGCACCGCCGGAGACCTGACGCATTCAACGGGTGCAGACTGCGTTCAGTCCATTGTCGATCTCTATGACACGGCGGGCCAAATCCGCGCTCAGCTCATCGCCCTGCAATCTCAAGTCACAGCATCCCAAGAGGCGCAGCCATGAGCCTGTCTTTAGTCATCACCAATGCTGGTCGCGCCGCCTTAGTGAATGCGGCCAATACGGGGACAAACACAGTTCTGGTAACTCAGATCGGCGTCTCGGCGACGGCGGTGACCGCAAACCCCACCATGACCGCCCTTGCCGGTGAGATTAAACGGCTGGCCACATTTGGTGGCGTGGCCGTGGCGGATGACACGCTCCACATGACCATCCGCGATGAAACCGCGTCGGTATATTCCCTGCGGTCGTTCGCGCTTTATCTTTCCAATGGCGTCCTGTTCGGCCTGTTTGGTCAGGCGTCACCCATCATGGAAAAGACCGTCAATTCGACCCTGCTTCTGTCGGTTGATATCAAACTGGCGGATATCGCCGCACCCACCATAACATTCGGATCGACCGAGTTCCTGAACCCGCCGGCGACAACCGAAGTGCAGGGTGTGATCGAACTGGCAACTGATCCCGAAGTTGCAGGAAAAACCGACGCTACCCGCGCCGTGACGGCCAAGAGCCTGTGGTTTGCCTTTTCTACGTGGCTGGCGGCATGGGGATCGGACGTCTGGCGGTCATCAAACGATGGCTCCGGCTCAGGCCTCGATTCCGATCTGCTCGATGGCCAGCAAGGCGCATGGTATTCCAATATTGCCGCCCGTTTAGGTTTCACACCGGCCAACAAAGCTGGCGATACTTTCACAGGCCCTATCCGTCGCGATGAACTGGCCTATCTCGATATTCAGGGTGGCAACCCTATCCTCAACTTTGACGCCGCCGATTACATCTATTTCAGCCGCGCTACGAATGTCCTCTATTTCATAATCGGAGGCGCAGCGCGGGCGTCGCTTGACCCCTCTGGAGTTTTCTCAAGTGCGGGCCAAATGGGGGCTGCGGGTCAGATTGTCTGGAACGCGGGCAATGATGGCGCGGGCTCAGGCATGGATGCCGACCTGTTCCACGGTCGCCCACCGTCAGCTTACACGCGGAACGATGGGACGCCCAATGCGGCACGAAGTCAGGGGCAAATCAGTGCAGGCGATACGCCCAATGAAGGCTTTCACTCTGCGCCGATCCAGATCCGTGAAATAGGCTATGTTGGCACTGCGACCAGATCGACGGCCTACGCGCCGTCGATAGCCTTTCATTGGGCAGGGGTAAACGCCGCCCATCTTAAGATGTATGAGGATGGTTCATTACGCGCGCGCGGTAATAACAATGACCCAGCCTCCTACGTGCCTTTCTATGCCGCCAATGTATACTCACACAGTCAAATTGTCTGGTCGGCAGGCAATGATGGCGCGGGCTCAGGCCTCGATTCCGATCTGCTCGATGGCCAGCAGGGTGGATGGTATGCGGACATTCCGGGGCGGTTAGGGTTTGTTCCGGTCAGGCAAGGCGGTGGCTCCGGCCAAGGCCCGAACATCGTCCATATCGGCTGGTCTGGCTCCCGCCTTAAAGCCCAGGTCGATAGCTCGGATCTGGGCAGTATAGTGTTTGATCCGCATATTGCCGATGTCTGGCGGGCCTCAAATGATGGCGCAGGTTCTGGTATGGATACCGACCTGTTCCGTGGCAACCCGCTGGAAGCCTTTGCCCTGCTGAATCAATTTGATTTCAACGCCAATCCTGTCGGCCACTTTCAAATGCCCGGTGGCTTTGTCGTGAACTGGGGAACGTCAGGTGTCCTGAATGGAGACCAGCCAGCGACCATCAATCTCAGCAAACCAGTCTCACTCCACCTTGCTGCCGTCTGCGTTCCCAACGGCTCAAATGCGAACGTGGACAATCACGGGATCATGGTTAATCAGCCGATTGGTCAGCCTGCCACCTCCCTGACGGTAGGGCGCGGCTTTATCACCGGCGGCGGTGGCACATCGGGCACAGTCACATTTATCGCCATCGGAAAAGTTTAAGGAGCCTTTTATGAAAACTACCATTGGCAAATACGACGCTGATAATGGCCATGTACCGGTTGTGTTCGTCCATGCGGGCGTCACTCATAACCGAACGGTGAACGCAGTGATGAAGGACGGTCAATATGACGCGGTCGCCACAAAGGCCCGCGTAGCCGAAGTCGCGGCCGGTGTTGAGGTTAAGATCAACACCGGTGTCATCCGAAACCCGCCGCCCGAATCCCCGCCCGCCGCGTAAGGTTTTGTAATAGGCGCACACAACAAAACGCCCCTCTGGCGCATAGTCCGAGGGGCGATGATCGTGCGCCCTATGAGCGCCAATGACGACATTCCCGGCCTGATCGGCGATGTGATCCGCAAAGGGATCATTGACACGGTCGATCTGAGCACAGGTACCGCCACGGTTAAGGTCGGGGATATCACCTCCCCGCCTTTGCCGTGGTGCGAGTGTGCCGGTGCGGTGTCCACCTGGTGCCCGCCGTCTGAGGGCGAGTCCGTCATCCTTTTGTGCATGGAAGCCGACATCGAAGCCGCCGTAATCCTGCGCGGCCTCAACACCACAGCCAATCCCCCGCCGATCACGGGCCCCCGCGTTCATATCAAAATGCCTAACGGCACCTTCTTTGATTATGACTATGAGGCCAATGTCCTGACCCTCGACCTGACCGGCAAAGCCATCCTCAAAGCCCCTGACGGCTTTGAGTTCGAGGGCGATGTGAAAGTCACTGGTAAGGTAGACGCCACCGGCAAGATCACGTCTGACGATGATGTGTTGGCTGCAGCCATCAGCCTGAAGGGCCATAAACATGGCGGGGTATCCGCCGGTGCAGCCAAGACGGCGGTGCCGGAATGACGCCCTCAAGAAACGAAGTGTTAGGGCAACCAACATGAGCGGCATGGATCGCCTGACGGGTAAGCGCATCGAAGGCATGGAACATATCGTCCAGTCTATCCGCGACATCCTGACCACCCCCCTCGGCACACGCGTTATGCGCCGCGACTACGGCTCTGAACTGTTCGCCCTGATCGATCAGCCCATGAACACGGCCATGTCCTTGCGGATCGCCGCTTCCGTCGCCGGAGCCGTGCATCGGTGGGAGCCGCGCGTAAGGCTGACGCTCGTGCGCTTCCATTCGGCATCCGCACTGGGCGGCGCGGCCATAGATATCGAAGGCCGTCGCCTCGATCTGCCTTTGTTTCCCGCCTTCGCCCTTAAAGTCCCTCTCTAGGAGCCCATCCCATGCCCAACCATCACGGCGTAAAAACTCTTGAAACCACGACCGGCACCCGCCCCAGCGCCAGCGCCTCAACCGCCGTTATCGGCATTGTCGGCACCGCGCCCGCCGCGACGTCTGATGATTTGCCTTTGAACACGCCCAGACTCTTCACCGATATCTATGCCGCCATCGCGGCAGCGGGCGCGACCGGCACTCTGGCCAATGCCCTGCGCGCGATTGCTGATCAGGTCAACCCGACCGTGGTCGTGGTGCGGGTCACCGAGGGTGCAAATCCGGGCGCAACCAACATCAATGTCATTGGCGACATTACGACCGAAGGTCAAAAGACGGGGGCGAAGGCGCTGCTGTCTGCCAAATCTCAATTGGGCGTCACCCCCAAAATCATCGGTGCACCGGGCTTTGGCGCTCAGGAGGTGACCGCCGCACTGGCGGTAATCGCCAAACAACTCGACGGCTTTGTTTATGCCCCGGCTATCGGCGAAAACATAGCTGAGGCCAAGACCTATCGCGCAGGTTTTGCGCAACGCGAGTTAATGCTCCTGTGGCCGGAATTTTCAGACTTTTCAGGCTCAGCCGTCGCCCGTGCTATGGGCCTGCGCGCCCTGATCGATCAGGAAGTCGGCTGGCATAAAACCCTGTCCAACTATCCGGTGCAGGGTGTGACCGGCCTGTCAAAGGGCGTTCACTTCGATATTGCCGGGGTATCGACCGATGCCTCCGAACTCAACGATTCCGAAATCACCGCCCTGATCCGTGACGGCGGCTATCGCTTCTGGGGCAACCGCACCTGTTCGGACGAACCGTTGTTTGCCTTTGAAACCGCCGTCCGCTCCGGCGCGGCGGTGCGGGAAATCATCCGGGAATCGCTCCGCTGGGCTATCGATAAGCCCCTGACCAAATGGCTGATCAAAGACATTGTGGACACCGGCAACGCCGCCCTGCGCGGCTTGGTGTCTCAGGGATATCTGATCGGCGCGAAGATGTGGTACGACCCCGCTAAGAACGCAGCATCCGCGCTCGCGGGCGGTAAGCTGATCATCGACTATGATTATACGCCGTGCGCGCCGCTGGAATCTCTGACGATAAATCAGCGCATCACCTCCGAATACTACTCGGACATCCCCGCCATTTCCTAAGCCCCGCAATCAGCATCACGCCTCCTGATTAGTCAGGGGGCTAAACCTCTTTTTCAGCCACAGGATCACATACCATGTCACTGCCTTCTATCCTGAAATTCATGCAACTGTTCGTGGATGGCGGTAGCTTCCTCGGCCAGATTCCCGAAGTCACCCTCCCCAACATCGCGCTTAAGCTGGTCGATTACCGCGCAGGCGGGATGCTGTCAGAAGCTAAGATCGAAATGGGGGTCGAGCCGATCGAGTTCGAATGGAAAGCGGGCGGTCTTCTGGTCGATGCCTACCGTCAGTTTGGGGTGCCGACCCTTGACGGCACTCAGCTTCGCTGGGTCGGCGGCTATCAGTCCGACGACACCAATAAATGGACGCGTGTCGAAATTGTCATGCGCGGTCGCCACGGCCAGATTGCACCGGGTACCGCCAAGGCGGGTGAGCTGGGCGATAAGACCATCACCACCCACTGCCCGTACTACCGCCTCGAAATCGACGGCAGAACCGTCATCGAAATCGATATTCTGGCCCCGACTCTGATCATTGACGGCGTGGATCGCCTCGCCGGTATGCGCGCCGCCCTCGACCTGTAGCCTTAATCCAAAGAAAGTCAGACCATGTCCGACCCCAAATTTGCCGTTGTCGATCTCGAAAAGCCCTACAAACTGGGCGACACCGAACATAAATCCATCAAAGTCCGTAAGCCCGGCGCAGGTGAATTGCGCGGGACGAACCTCAACGCCCTCCTGAATTCGAACGTCGATCAGATGTTGACGCTTCTGCCGCGCCTGACAATGCCACCGATTTCGGAACAGGAACTCGCAGATCCCGACATAATCGACGTGGCCGACTTTACAGCGCTGGTAAATGAGGTGGTCATTTTTTTGACACCGGCTTCGCTGCGGGGCTGAAAGCCGCATCGATCGACGAAATGATGCGCGATATCGCCGCGATCTATTCGGGATATTGGACGCAAGGTACCCTAAGCGCCCTGCCGCTCGAAGAACTTGTCGCGGAGCATCAGGGCGCCATTAAACGCTATAACCTTATGAATGGGATCAAGGATTAATGGCCGAGCGTAAATTAGCCCTACTCCTTCAATTCAAGGGTGTTGATGGCCTCTCCGGCGTCTTAAAAGGTATCGTCGGTGCCGGTGGGGCCGCGCAGGATAAATTGCGCGGCCTCAACCACACTCTGAAGGAAGAGCGTAAGGAGCTTAAGGAGCTTCAAAAAGCCATCGGCGCGGTCGGCGTTCCTACCCGTCAAATGGTGGACGATCAAAGGCGCCTCGAATCCCAGATCGCAGCGACCACCAAAAAGGTTAATGCCCAAAAGGATGCGATATCGCGTGTGGGCCGCTTTTCGGCTATGGGCGATTCCGCGCGGTCAAAGGGGACGGAAAATATAACGACCGGCGTAGCGATGGCCGCGCCGCTTTTTCTGGCCGGTAAAGCCGCCGCCAGCTTCGAAGACGGCATGATCGATATCCGCCAGAAAGCCGGGCTGACGGTCGCGGAAACCAAAAAACTGGAAGGGAATATACTGCGCGCCGCCAAAGCCGCGCACCAGATCCCAGAAGCGATGCGCATGGGCGTCGATACTCTGGCAGGTTTTGGCATGACGCCACAGCAAGCCGGGGTGATGATCGCCCCAATCGGTCGGGCCGCGACCGCCTATCGTGCCGAGATCGCGGATCTGGCCGCCGCGTCATATGCCAACTTCGACAACCTGAAAGTCCCTATAAATGAGACCGCGCGCGCCCTCGATGCGATGGCCAGCGCGGGTAAAAACGGCGCATTTGAAATTAAGGACATGGCTACCTTCTTCCCGAACCTTACGGCTCAGGCTCAGGCACTGGGTCAAAGGGGGGTGCCCGCCGTAGCTGATCTGTCGGCCGCATTGCAGATCGCGCGAAAAGGCGCAGGCAGCGCAGAAAAAGCGGCCACCAATGTTGAAAACCTGCTGGCGAAACTCAACACAGAGGAGACCGAAAAGAAGTTCGCTAAAATGGGTGTTGATCTGCCCAAGGCTTTGAAAAAGGCTTATGCCGAAGGCAAGACCCCGCTTGAGGCCATAGCCGAGCTAACCCAAAAAGCGACTGGTGGCGACCTGTCAAAGGTCTCTAAATTATTCGGCGATATGCAAGCTCAGGCGGCACTTCGCCCTCTTGTGCAAAACATGGAGGAATACCGGCGCATCAGGGCCGAAGCCTTGAAAGCATCCGGCGTAGTCGATCAGGATTTCGCTATCCGGTCGGCCAGTGCGGGCACTCAGGCGCGCGCGATTATGGGCGATCTGTCCCGCCTGGCATTGGTTGTCGGCACCGCCCTGATGCCTGCCTTCTCAGAAGTGTCAGGCCATATCCGCACGGCGGCGGATCGTTTTGAGGCGTTTGCCTCGAAAAATCCGCAGGTCATATCGTTCATTGTGAAAACCATTGCCGTGCTGGCGGGCCTCAATATCGCGCTGGGGGCCTCACGGTTCGCCTTTGGCATGGTCATCGGGCCCATAGCGCACCTTTACAACGGCTTCCTCATGCTGGGTAAGCTGGGGCCGGTCATGCAGGGGATTATCGGTTTTGCCCCGCGCATCCTGCAGGCGTTCACGATCATGCGCACGGCGGCGATCTTTCTGGCTCAGGGTATCGCCCGCGCGGGTCTGATGCTGCTGGCCAACCCTATCGTTCTGATCATCACGGCCATAGTCGCGGCGGTCGCCATAGCCGGTTTCCTGATCTATAAAAATTGGGACAAGATCAAGTCAGCGTTTGCTGTGGGATTGACCTACCTTCAGGGGCTTTGGGGCACCTTCAAAACCATCGGCGGCAACATTATGCAGGGCCTGATCGGCGGCATATCCGATAAGATCGCGTTGGTGAAATCGATGATCACTGGCATTGCCGGTAAGGTCGCCGGTTGGTTCAAGGGCATATTGGGCATCCATTCCCCTTCACGCGTGTTCGCCGGATTCGGGGGCAGTATTGCCGAAGGGCTTAGGGTTGGGATGCGCCGGGGCATGGATGGCCCGCTGGGCGAAGCGCGGCGAATGGCGGAGGCCGTGTCGTCCCCATTCTCCGGCACATCGATCCGCCAGAGCCAGACCGCTGCCGGTGCCGCCACTCAGGCGTCAGGCGCTATACATATCGGCAGTATTCCGATCACAATTAACGCGGCCCCCGGTCAGTCTCCCGACGACATCGCGGCGACCTTAGAGCGTAAGCTCAAAGACATGATCCGGGAATTGTCGAAACCGTCTCTGGCGTCATTCCGCGACCGTGACGATTAAGGAGCACCCGACATGATGATGGCCCTTGGCTCTTTTATCTTTGAACTGGCCTCCCTGCCCTATCAGGAACTGCAGCGCCAGACCGCCTACCGCCACGCCACAACCGATCGTTTTGGCGCGCGGCCCGCTGCGCAGTATCTGGGCGAAGGCGACGACACGATTACCCTGACCGGCGCGCTGGTCGGCGGCGGGCTGGGCCGGTTTGCCTCTATGGATGAAATTCGCGATCTGGCGGCAACCGGTGACGCCTATACCTTAGTCAGCGGGTCGGGCGATGTGCTCGGCGAATGGTATATCGCCAATATCGCTCAAAACGACAGCACTTTCATGAAGGATGGCAAGCCGCGAAAAGCCGATTTCACCATCTTGCTTAAGCGGGATGATGATCCACTGCCCCCGATATCTGAGGCCCGCGCATGAGTTTTGAAAAACGGATGCCAAAGGCGACCTGGCGCATCACGCTCGACGGCCGCGACCTGACCGACAAGTTGCGTCCGCTGCTGATTTCCCTCACCCTGACCGAAAAGCGCGGGGAGGAAGCCGACGAGTTGGAGCTTATCATCGATGACAAAAACGGCACGGTCGAAATTCCGCCGGCCGGAAAAAAACTAAAGGTCGAAATGGGCTGGCAGCAGGGCCAAGGCCTGCCGATTGGCCTTGTCGATAAGGGCGAGTTTAAGGTCGATGAGGCCGAGTGGGAAGCCGATCCGGATAAAATCATTATCCGTGCCAGATCCGCGGACTTTACCGACAGCTACCGTGTGCGGCGTGAGCGCTCCTTTGTGAACACGACGGTCGGCCATATTGTTGAAACCATCGCCTCTGAAAATGGCTTGACCGCGCACATCGACCCTAACTTGAAATCAAAGTCCGTACCGGCACTGGGCTCCGGCGCGAAATCCGATTCCGCCCGAATCATGGAATTGGGAAAAAGGTTTGATGCCGTCGCGACCGTAAAGATGGGCAAGCTCATTTTTGCGCCCATCGGCAAAGGCCAGACGGCGGGCGGCACATCCCTACCCGTTGAGACAATTGATCGCAGCCAGTGCGGGCTGGGCGCGCGCTACGGGCGCGCTGAACGCGATACCTATAACGGCGTCGAAGCGCAATATCACGACAAAGCCACCGGCACCAAAATGACCGTGGTTGCCGGTGGCGGTAATGGCGACGGTAAACCTAAGCGTCTGCGCAGAACGTTTGCCAGTGAGGCCTCAGCCCGTCAGGCGGCAGAAGCCGAACACAAACGCGTGGTGCGTTCAAAGGCAAAGATGTCCCTGCCCTTGGCATTAGGCCGTCCAGACCTGACGCCAGAGCGCCCGCTCAAACTGACCGGCTATAAGACTGAGATAAACGACCATGACTGGCTGATCGCCGAGGCCTCGCATTCAATGGATGGTCGAGGCGGTCTCATGACGCGGCTCAGCCTTGAGACCGGTAGTTAACCGAAATATTTGGTCGACCTCCGGATCAATATCAAGTGAAGGCTTGAGAAGCTATGTTTTCAAACGCCGCTAATGCCGTTCCAATCCCTATGGTTCCACCTTGTGTGGCGATACCATCGTTTGAAATAATGGGAAAATCAGTCTTGCTCAGATTAACACCTCTGTAGTGCAGCGCCTTAGAGTAACTTTCGTTACTCGCCACAGCTTTAATGTCAGAAATAACCGCGAGGACGACCGCCTCATCATCGACATTTGGCTCCCTTGTCTGCAAAGACTCATGCAAATCTGCCAGCCGCTTCCCAGCAAAGTGAACGGCGGGTAGGATAGACTGAACACCATCGTCAAGGCTAGTTCCCCCGGCAATGGTTTGCTGCTCAATGGAAAACAACAATTCCGATAAAGGCAGCAGCGCCTCTTTTTTCAACGTCATGCATTCCTCCTGTTAATCTAAAATTGAGGTGGACTGGGGCTTGAAGATCGCCACCGCTCTCGCGGCCAACACGGTCTTAACCCCGATCCACCATTTTTCACTGGCCTTGATCTGGCCTCTAAAGCCCATCATGGGCTTTTCGATCCAGTTCCATGACACCCAGCCAATCACAAAACAGATAGGCAGCGCGATGAGGATGTTCCAGTACCATTCTCTTAGATCAGGGAACAGATGCACGATGGTTTGCTGAACCACAGCGCCATAGAGGAATATGCCGTATGAGTAATCGGCGGCACGGCTAAAGGCGCTCCTGACCGGATTACAAAGCCCCAGAAAAACGGTGAAATAGGTGGCCGGGATGACGCCAAGATACTCGCCGCCTGTGACATATGACAAAAGGACAACCGACAGCACGGCGCTGATCGCAAACAGCACCCAGTTAAAGGCGATCCGGTCGCGGTAAAGGTACATCGCCACACCGGCAAGGAAGAACGGTACTAAGAACTCACCGCCGATCACGCCGGGCGATTCCAGACCTTGCCAATCGTTCGCCGCCTTTTTCATCAGGTCGCGGCCCATGACCAAAGCCAAGGCGATCCAGACCAAGAATTTTCTTCGTTTCAGGCCCAGCACAAACAGTATCGCCAGCACGATGTAGCATTTAAGCTCATAGGGCACCGTCCAAAGCTGGGAGTTGACCTGACGCGGGAACGGATTGGTCTCGAAAACACCCGGCAAATAATAGCTGATATGGCCGGTGACATTGACCAGATAGCGCAGGAAATCGGGATGCGTGAAATATTCGCCCAAAGGCAGCATCGTAACGAACGTACCGATCAGCAGCGCCGACAGCAGAACCTCGACCGTCAGGGCCGGATAGATGCGTATGAATCGTAAGCCAAGGAAATTCACCAGCGTCTGAGATCGCTCAAGACTTCCGGCGACCAGAAAGCCCGACAGGGCAAAAAACATAGGCAGGATCAGCTTAAGCACCGGGCGCGCCGGACTATCCCAGAATTGATACGCGATGGCATCGCCGTAACAATAAAGGACGCTGTGGCTGACCACGACGCCCAGCGATAAAATAAGCCGCATATAGTCGAAACCGCTGGGGCGATGATCAGCCCGGAGCATTTCAGATGCCAGCGTCATGTTCATAATAGCCCCCGACTCCCAAATACCCCGGCCCGATATCAGGCAGGGGTATTATTGTATGGACACATCGTCAAGTTGATTTCAGGCGATCTTGCTCTAGGGTGGTGAGGGCTTTTTCGATTAGCTCTTGATCTTCACCTAGACCCTCAAATGAATAAGAAGCAGGCTGATCAGATATCCACGCGGCCATATGTTTTGCATGGAACCATGCCGATTTAAGCGCCGCCTCCAATTCCGCTATCCGTGCGGACTGATCGGGCGGCGAGGTGTAAAGAGGGATAAGCTCAGCACCATGTCTTCTAAGGGTTTCTATGTCGCCTGCTAGCGTGTATGCTGTATATTCACGGTCAGGTAACTGACTTTTTACAAGATACCCTACCGGCTCACCGCTTGTGGGTTGAAGGGCGGCGCGGATGATCGCAAACCGCTTTTCATTCGGGCTTCCTTGCTCTGCATTTGTTAGCAGCTCAATTTGGCTCAACGCCTCTAAGGCGGATGGGTTAGGTTGGGTCATAGCAGCCACCCCATCGGCGTCAGGGCTATAGCAAGCATGGTCAGCAGCACAATCGACAGCCACGGCCATACTTGGCCTTTGTCTCGCGGATCAAAGCCATCCGGCGTGAAATCGGTTATAACCGTCTCAGGCTGGGCCGTCAGTTCGGCACTGGGCAGGTACCCCGCCTGATTAGCCTTCTTCAACCACACCGCCGTCATGGTGTCAGAGGCGCACGACATTGCCGCCGTGGTAAGCTTAGCCCGTATGTGTGCGCGGCGGGTGATGATGACGGGGCGCGGCTTGAATTCCATGACCTGAGCCGTTTTCGCACGGATCAGGCGCAGCCGCCCGTCGTGATCGCGCCGCATGCAGACTATGCCGGACACGTCGCTATTTGCGCGGGCGGGATCGAAACCGATGACAATGCTCATGCCGCACCGCCTGTCACTTCATCTATCGCAGCACGGATAATCGAAAGTCTGTCGTTAATCCCGTCTTGCAATTCATCATCTTCAAAACCTGAAATGAATGTTTCAGCAGTCTGAAGCGCCTCAATCAGATTAGGCACGTGGCACAGCATACGCGCCGCCTTTTCGCTCAGATTTTCAGCAAGCACTTCACGATAAGGCGCGGGTGTTTGAACCCACCATGATTTGCCATTTGTATGGGCCTCATAAGGCCCGATCAGGCTTTGTGTGTGTGTCATGCCGCCACCTGACCAGCCGCGATGAAACCATTTGCGGTCGCCAGCAGGATTTTCACCTGCCCCGGATGCAACTTGGCCAAGGCATCAAACAGTTCGGGGTGCTCAACCGACATCGCTTGGGCGTCATCGACCCACCGGGCGCTGTTTTCGACCTGACAATCCCAGTCACGCTCCGGAAACAGGCTCTCGATGCGAACCTCCAGAACTTTGGCGATTTTGAAAAGCTTTGAGGCGCTCACGCGGTTCGCCCCGCGCTCATACTTCTGCACCTGTTGGAACGTAAGATCGATGGCCTCAGCCAAGGCTTCCTGAGACATTCCCCGCTGTTTGCGCACACGGCGGACGTTCATGCCCACGATCACGTCAATCGGGTCAGGGCCATTATCTAAGATGGATAACATGTGTGTAATCTCCCATAGCGTGATAAGCTATGAGTTGATTAAAACACTGAGTTACACCACACCGTCAAGT
Source organism: Asticcacaulis machinosus (assembly GCF_028550435.1). Classification (GTDB taxonomy): domain Bacteria; phylum Pseudomonadota; class Alphaproteobacteria; order Caulobacterales; family Caulobacteraceae; genus Asticcacaulis; species Asticcacaulis machinosus. The sequence continues at coordinate 963,535 of NZ_JAQQKV010000001.1, forward strand.
GTTAAATACACCGTGCTAGTGTTTTTTACACTCTGATGCCAACGGGATAGACTGCCATAACGTCCTTAAGGTGATATTTCACAACGCTTTCCTGATACGCCGTGACGCCGCCCTCAAGTTCGACAGGCTCATATTGAATGCACTCAACATGGGTATTCGTCGTCCGGATGTACTTTTTCACAAACACCTGACCGTCGTGATACCGGACGATGACGCCTTCATCTTTTTTAGGTGCGCCGACCATATTGTAGGAAATATACCCCCCCGACGACGCGTAGGGATAAACGCTCTCACCAAAGACCCGCATAAATCGCGTGTTTTTGTCGATGAACATAGACAGGTCAAAGGTTTCGGTACCATCGCCCTGATAAATATGCACCCCCTCCGGTGACGCGCGCGCGACACCATCAAGCGGAAATACAAGGCTTTGACGCTCTGGACGGTCTGTATCATCGCGTAAAAGCGGCGGGCTGGGCATGTCGAACATAGGCCGACCATCCATCACGGCTTCGACCTCGCGCTCAAGCGCGTCCATTGTGAAGCCCAACGCCTCTACGCATTTCCGCTGCAAAGCCACATCGAGGAATGCCTGATTAGAGCCGGTTTCATATCGCTGCCAGGATTGCTGATTAATACCAAGCTTTTCGGCAGCTTGAGCCTGCGAGAGGCGCGTTCGCGCCCGTAGCCTCGCCAATGCGTGGCCATAAAGAATCGCCTGCTCTTTCGGTGTCAAATCCTTCATGACCCGATAGTGCAATAACGACACGGTGTTTGTTATCACCATCATAGACAGAGTTAACTACACATTTACTATTGCCGGATACACCAAATCAGTAGCCACATACACCGACCACTCACATTGATTCGATCACAATGCAAATTTGTCACACAACGCAACCACCAAAGCCTGTTGAACGCGCGCCATTCCACCTATGGCTTTTCAAGCACGGGATGAGCGTCGCACAGGGCGCTCGCGCGATTGGCGTAAGCCAGCAGACATTAGAGCGCAACCTGCTGCCACCGTCAAACGAGCGCTTCTCACCGGCGTCGGTCGAAACGCGGGTCGCCGTGCGCAAATATACCAAAGGCGAAATCAAGCTGGATGATTGGTTCGAACGTCCTGAAACCGATGAGGAAGGGGATGACCAGTGAAAAAACGCATTTTCGCCCGTGGCGATCAGGTGTGCTTAGCACCCGACTTTCAAAAAGCGCGTGAGCATTTCAGAGCCGCGAAGTTGGCGGGCATATTTGATATCACGGACGCCCTGAAAGCCCTGACCGATTTAGCCATCGGCCCGGCAATCCAGTGGCAGCGGCGCTACACCCTCCGTATTGGCGAAGGCCGATGCGTCGAGGGGGATGTTACCACTATCGACTTCCTCAGCCGCGAGCTTGAACGCCTCGAAGCCTATGACCGTGACGCCCGCCGAGCAGTGGCACGGAAAGATCAAAGCCTTGAGGACATAGAGGCCGATCTGCGCCGGACTTACGACCGGCCCGCAGCAAGCCTCACACTCAATTTCGATAAGGTCGCCAGCTTAGACGCCGCAGCCCTCGAATCCTATCAGCACATCCCGGCGGACATTAAGGCCAATGGATGGGGCGAAGACCTCTCACATAAGCAGGGGCATTAAAGATGGTGGTGGGACACCCTCAATCAAATCAATCCGGGCTGGGTATCATGAGTAAACCAACTGAACAGCGAGCTGAGTGGCTGGACGCCCAGCGCAAACGCAGTCGCGAAAAAGGCCCTATGGCCCCTTGCGAAGTGTGCGGGGCAAAGTCCACGGCCAGAAGCTCTTACCGCTTAGGGCCGCGAACGCGGTGCCTATATTACACCTGCAAAAACCCTGAGTGCGGACACGAATGGGTAATGAACCTTGAATGGATCAAGACGACGCGACCCTCCCGGCTAGTTTGTGAGCCGGTCGCCAAGCCGACCTAACGCCTACCCCGACGAATTTTCCAAAGCCACGCGCCTAATGGTTCAGGCCGCGAACGCTATTGTCTTGTCTGCCATCGGCCTGCCGATGCCTCTGAAAGTACCCCTGCCCTATGTCGATGCGACAGGACATATATGATGAGTTGCTACCGCGCCTTATGGCCGATTTCCGGTTTAAGGTCGAAGGTGACAACCTGCGCAAAGGCGAATGCCCGCAATGCAAAGGCCGTGAGCTATTTGCCTATAAGGCCACACCCTGGACGCTTCACTGCGGTCGGGCCAATAAATGCGGCGAAAAGTTCAGCGTAAAAAGCCTTTATCCTGAAATATTCGATACCTGGTCGAACCGTGTAAAGCCCACCCCTCAAAATCCGAACGCCAGCGCGGAAGCTTATCTCGAAGGGGCACGCGGCCTGAAACTGTTGGGCCTGCGCAAAGCCTTCTCTCAGGAAATTTTCAAAGACTACGACCGGAACATGACCTCCGCCACCGTGCGGTTTCAGCTTTCCAACGGGGCGAAATGGGAGCGTCTGATCGACCATCCCGGACGGTTCGACCGCAAAGCCAATTTTATAGGCTCCTATCGCGGACATGTCTGGATGGCGCCAGATCAGGGCCTTGAAGTTCTCGCCCGTGCAGACCGCATATGGATCACCGAAGGCATTTTCGACACATGCTCTTGGCGGCAGGCGGGTGAGTGCTCGGTCGCCGCCATGTCCACCAATAACTACCCTGATCAGTTTTTGGCCGATCTGAAAAAAGAAATCGCGGCACAAAACCTGCGCGGCCCAGAATTGATCTGGGCGTTCGATAATGGGCGGGCGGGCGTTGAATACACCCGCAAATACCATGCGGAAGCCATGAAAAACGGATGGCGGTCAACGGCGGCTCAGCCGGTGCCCGAAGACAGCAAAGCCGACCACGATTGGAATGACCTGCTTATGGCGGGCAAGCTGACGCCCGAACTGATACCGGAATATCTGTGGAATGGCCGCTTGATACTGGCCGACAACGCCACCGACAAAGCCATTCTGCTATGGGAAAAACAACGGCGCGCCAGCTTCCATTTCATCCACGACAGCCGCACATGGTGGGCGTCCTTCGATCAAAAAAAGATCACTGAAACCAAGGACAAGGAAGAGGTTACCGAAAACTTTGCCGCACGTTCATGCGCCGAAGTCACCCAGATCGCCAACTGTGCATTTCGCGTACTCTACGCTCAGTTAGATTTAGGCACCGGCGAAAACCATTTTTTTCTCGACATCGACGTTCATGGCAGACCGGGCCTCTTTAAGGCGCGCATGTCCGCCGCCGCATTAACAGCCGGATCAGAATTTAAAAAGGCCCTCATGGGGGCTGCGGGGGCTTTATGGGAAGGCGGATCGCGCCAGCTTGACCGGCTTGTGGCCGAACAGACCTTCGGCATGAAAACCGTCACGGCCCTGCCCTTCGTTGGCTATTCCGGCCGCAAGGATAAGAAAGAACAGCCGGTTCATAATGCATGGGTGCTGGGCGATTTCGCCGTCCAAAATGGCAAGGTCTATAAAATCAATGCCGAGGACTATTTCGATTTAGGCAGCATGCAGCTCAAGCTGGCCAGCCGCGATCCTTACCTTGATATCAAATACGATCCGGATGCCTTTGATATCTCGTGGGTCATGGTTGTGTGGCGCGCCTTCGGGCCTAACGGCATGGTCGTTACCGTCTTCTGGCTGCTGTCGTTTTTTGCGGAACAAGTCCGCATTCATCACCATAAATCTCTGGGCTTTGTCGAAATGTCGGGCATCCCCGGCACCGGCAAATCCACACTTATCGAATTCCTATGGAAGCTGTGTGGGCGGGATAATTACGAAGGCTTTGACCCTTCCAAGGCCACAACCGCCGCGCTCGCCCGCAATCTGGCCAAGGTCGCTAATCTGCCGACCGTCTTTATGGAAAGCGACCGCGCTGACACCAATTCACACGCCAAAAAATTCGACTGGTCAGAGGTAAAGCCCTTTTTCAATGGCCGGATTGTGCGCTCACGCGGGAAACCCAGCGGCGACAATTCAACCGATGAAAGCCCGTTCCGAAGCGCACTGATCATCAACCAGAATGCACCGGTCGTGGCTGAACAGGCCGTTATGGAGCGCATCATACAGATGGCGTTCACTAAGGAAGGCTGGAGCGCTGACACTAAGGAAGCCGCGACCCAACTTGAACACTGGCCGATGGACGACATCAGCGGCACCATAATCCATATCATCCGACGGGAAAAAGACATTCTTGAGAAGTTCTCTGCCCTTAAGGATAAATATGAGGCGGCGTTTCTGGCCGCTGACAACCGGGTTAAAAATGGGCGGATACGGCTTAATCACGCGCAGTTACATGCGGCGCTAGAGGCCTTCGCACCGATCCTGAAACTGACACCGGATATTCTGCGCACCACCCACGATCATATTAACAGTCTCGCCATAGCCCGCGACCAGCTTATCGAAAGCGATAATGAGACTGTGGCTAAGTTCTGGGACATCTTCGATCACCTCGAAGACGATCCCAAAACCCTGACCCCAGAAGGGGAAGTGCGCGGCCTCAACCACAGCCGTGGCACCGATTTCATTTCGGTCAACCTCCTGCAGTTTGAACAGGCCGTAAAGCGCGCAGGCCTCGCCGCGCCGACAACAGACGAACTGAAAGCCAACCTCAAAAACTCGAAATCCCGCCCGTTCGTCGAGTCGAACAAGGTCATCAACTCCGGCCTAACCCACGCCTCTGTGCGCTGCTGGGTATTCCGCCGCGAACCTCAAAAGAAAGGAGGCTGATCATGAAACGCTTCATCTGCTCCGGCTGTGACGCCACGGCTGACGGCCCCGCCGATGCCCTGCCCGAAGGCTGGCATTGGCAGACGACCGCCCGCCTGGGCGAAGTGCCGCGGTGCCATGACTGTGCCATCAAAAACGCCAGTCGCATCGCCACCGGTCGCATGAGCACCGAGGAAATCCTCAATGCGGGCAATGATGGTGCCGAAACCGATGCCATCACATCCGCCGCCCAGTCGCGCCTTAAATCCTTTGTCGAACGCTTCGACCGCCTGCTCGATGACGCCGAAACCATCCGCATCGACATTAAGGAAGTTGGCCTCGAAGCCAAAGGCGAAGGCTTCGACGTGAAAATTCTTAAGCGTGTCGTGATCGCCCGCCGGAAAGACCCCACCAAACGACAAGAGGAAGAAGCCCTCTTCGACCTATACGCCTCCGCCATTGGCGGTCTGGGCTAACTCAATCCCGAAAAGGACAACCCTGATGAGACTTGAATTAAGCGGCCACGATTGGGCGTTCGTAAAAAGAGTTATCGCGTCAGCTAATGTTGAGCACGACCCGCGCTTTGCTGAGAGATCACAATCGCTTTTAAGCCCAGGCTATATTGAAAATGAGGCGCTGCAATTAAACCTTAGCCTACTAATCCATGCCGCGCGCAAAGAAGGATTTGATGAGGGCAGGATATCCATCACTGCCCATAAAATGGCCGTTGAAAAAATGCAGGCCAACGCTGTCAGCGGTCGGCCAACGGCTGAGGTTATGGCCGAAGCTAACGCGCAGCTTGACGACGCCGACCAACCGGCCCCGGCACATCCCGGCTGGCTGGTCTGGAACCCCAACGGACGCCAGCCTAACTATCATCACGCCAGCATAGCCAGTGCCGAAACCGAGGCCCAACGACTGGCAGACATTAACCCTGACCAGCCCTTCTATGTGTATGGCCCGCTGACCTGCGCCCGCGCGCAGCGTGTTCTCGTGAAATCGAAATCCATCCCCGTCCCGCCAAAAACGGAGGTCGATCTCGATGACGAAATCCCTTTCTGACCAAGGCGGCATTGCCGTCCACTTCACTGAGGACGCCCCTTGCGGGCGGGCCTATGACTGGCGGCTCTACTGGTCACCAGCGGAAGTTGTGGAACTGATCACCGACCGTCTCAACCGCCCCCGCCATGCGCTCGAATTCCGCACCGTTCCGCTTGGCGACGGCGACGGTATCGAAGTTCGCGCCCGCCCCGAAGGCAAAACCGTCCCCGTCTACATGGCCCTGATCTGGGGCGACATCACCTTCCGCGATCTGATCGCGGTCGGCCACCACAGGAAAACCGCATGAAACAGCATAATTGCCAACCTGACCATAAACTCGGCCGCTTTGTCTGCCGCGCCTGCCTTCGTCAGTCCCTTAAGCCCCTGACCGGCTTCACCTGCACCGGCGTTCCGATCCGCTCGGCGTTGAAAGGCGGTGCAGCATGATCGTCCCCGCCCTCTCTGGAATTCAGATCAAGGTGGTTGATAGCGGCACGCCGGTTTCGGTCGGTCAATCGATCCATTTTGTCGATGACGCCCATTACGTCCTCGACGGGGGCACGATCCATATGACCAAGCCCATGCTCGATCAGCTTAAGGCGGCCATCGCCCGCCAAGATTCACCGTCCGTACTCACATCGCCGGGGGACGCATAACCATGACCGCCCCCTTCACCCCGAACACCGAATGCACCCTGTGCGGCGACGAAGCCACCTTCTTCGGTCAGGACGATTGGAACATGTGCCGCGCTTGCCATGCCCGTTTCACGGCTCAGCAAACCGGCATCGTTCAGCCTGCCGCCCCACCGGAAAAGCCGACGCCACCCCCACCTCATTTGTACTGCGACGACCACCCATTGCTGCCGTTCGCAGCCGCCGCTGGGGCCGTAGCCCTCCTGATAACCGTCATCATCTCACTTATGAAAGTTGCCGCATGACTGACCTTCCCAAACTCGCCCTGTCGATCCGTCAGCCGTGGGCCTACGCGATCATGAACCTCGGCAAAGACATCGAAAACCGCTCGTGGCGTCCGCGCAGCTTTTTACCCTTTGATATCTGCATTCATGCGGCATTGGGCATGAAGCGCCACGAAATGACCGACGCCTTTGAATTCATCGATAAGGCCGCACCTCTGGCTTCACCGCGCGACTGCCTGCGCCGTCAAAACACAATCCTGAACGATGCCCGCCACGGCGGCATTGTCGCCGTGGCCACGGTCACAGATTTCGTCACCGAGTCCGACAGCCCTTGGTTCACCGGCCCCTATGGCTGGGTGCTCGAAAACGTCCGCCCTGTCGATTTCATCCCGGTACGCGGAGCCCTTGGCCTCTTTCCTTGGCGCGACCGGATCGAACGCTCGACCGGCAGGGCCTCCCTTCTCACCTCAATCCAACAGGCTGACTAATGAGCAACCGCGAAACCATTGCGGTCTGGTTTTCATGTGGCGCACCAAGCGCCATAGCCGCAAAACTGACCATAGAACAATGTGGCGATACCCATGATGTGCGGATCGTCAATAATCCCGTCATTGAGGAAGGCCCTGATAACCTCCGATTTCTGCTCGATGTCGCGGCTTGGCTGGGCAGGCCTATTGAACAGGCCATCAATCCCAAATGGCCGACCTGCTCTGCCGTCGATGTCTGGGAAAAAGAACGCTACATGTCCGGCATCAACGGTGCGCCCTGCACTCGCGGCCTGAAAAAACAAGCCCGCCAGCACTGGGAAAAAGAAAATCAGGTTGATTGGCACGTCCTCGGTTTCGCAGCGGATGAGAAAACGCGCCATGATCGATTTGTCCTGACTGAACGCGCCAATGTTCTGCCCGTGCTAATCGAAGCAGGGCTGACCAAGGCCGACTGCTTTGATGCAGTAACCGATGCGGGCCTTAAACTCCCGCAGGGTTACCTCGATGGGTTCGACAATGCGAACTGCCAGGGGTGTGTAAAGGCGCAGTCACCGACATATTGGAACCTCACGCGCGTGGTTTACCCTGATGTCTTCGCAGCGCGCGCCGAAATGTCGCGGCGTTTGGGCGTTAAACTGGTCAAATATAAGGGCCAGCGCATACAACTCGATGAATTGCCGGCTCATGCCAAGGGCAGGCCAATGAAGTATTTGCGGATGCCAGATTGCGGTATTTTCTGCGAAGAACCGGCCTTGTTTGCAGAAAACGCAAAGAACGATCATTTTGCCGACGCCGGGAAAATGGTCACCGCGACCGGCGGTGCCGCATGAGCGCTTTTGGCAAACCCCTATTACCCGCCGTTATGGCGCTCAAATGCGTCCATAGTCAGTGGGGAGGTGGCCTGACATTGGGCAAAATATATAGCGGCGTTATGGCTCAGTCTCAATATGGAGACCAATACGTTCTGGTTCGTGATGACAGAGGCGACCATGTCGAATTTTCCGCTTTCCGCTTTGAGCCTTTAAATCCGGCACGCAGGCCACTGTTCATTCATCTGCGCCCATCGTCTGACCAGATCGCCTACGCTAACCGCGTAAAGGCAGGTGCCGCATGATGCGCCCGACCTCCAAAGGCAAGGCGGTGTCTGAACAGCACCGCCCCGCCCCTATCGGCGGCTATCAATCCGATATGTTCAAAAGCGTGGAATTCTTCGACCGCGCCAACCACCTGCAGCTTTTCCCATCGCACCCGTGGACGGTGCGCGCGCTCTGGGAAGTCTTAGGCCCGATCCTGTTTCCCTCTTGGCCTGATATCCCCAAAGGCGTAGTGATCTATGAACCGTGCGCGGGCCTTGGCCACATGGTCGCACCCTTACGTGAAATTTTCGACCCGGTAATACCCTCTGATGTCTATGACTGGGGAAAGGGATACTGTGTCCGTGATGCTCTGACCTTTGAGGGGATGCCTCAGAGCTTGAATATCTGTTTCACCAACCCGCCCTTTGATAAGCCCCTCAAAGGCATGGCCGAACGGATCGTCAGGCAGGCCCAAAAATCCTGCGACTATGTGATCATTCTGGCCCGTAGCGGCTTCCTGTTCGGTCAGGAGCGCCAAAAACTGCACCACCATAACGCGGCGGGCAATCTGCGTTACCTTTTGCCCTTGGCCGAGCGCGCCCCCATGCAACTGGGCGAGTATAACGCCAAGTGCTCAAAGCCGCAGGAATACGCCTTCTTTGTCTATGAGCGCGGTTACACCGGCACCTATACCGGCCTCCCCATCCCCGTCGGTGCCAAGGCCCGCCACTTCCGCCCGGAGGACATTAACATATGACCGACATCCCTATGCCTCCGGTGTCCTACACCATCAAAGACTTCTGCGCAGTGACCGGCCTTGGCAAAACCACGGTCTATGAGCGGATAAAGACCGGCGAAATCAAAGCCATCACCCTCTTCGGTCGCCGCCTAATTCCGGCGACCGAGGCGAAGCGTCTGATTGAGGCGGCGTCCCATTGAGGTACGCTGCCCAGTCTGCCATCAATTGCCGTCGCTTTCTTAACGCCGTGGCCCGCCTGTAAGCTTTTTGGGTATCATCCCCAACCGAATGGGCGAGCGCATGTTCAGCGGTTTCCTCAGAATGGTCAGTCTCATCTCCAGCCCAGTCCCTGAAACTGGATCGAAAACCGTGCGGTGTGTAATGACCGACCCCCATGCGCTGCATTAAAGCCCTCAGGGCATTGCTTGAGATATGTCGCCCCGGTCTCTGCCCCCAAAACACCACATGCTGGCGTATGAAGGGTTTAAGCTGCCCTAAAATCACAAACGCTCTCTCACTCAGCGGCACGATATGATCGCGGGGAAGCTTCATTTTTGCCGCCGGAACCACCCACAGCTTTTCATCCCAGTCAATTTCATCATCGGTCATGGCCTCGACCATGCCGGGGCGGCTGGCGCATAATATATGAAATTCCAAAGCCCGCGCAGTAACCGCATCCCTATTGCGCAGATCCTGCACAAAGGCGGGCAGTTCAATGTAGGGCATGGCCGCAAAATGGCCGCGTGTCAGCTTTTTGCGGGGAGGCAATAGGTTTTCAAGATGACCTTTCCAGCGGGCGGGATTTTCAGACGTATAAAAACCCTCAGTCTTGGCGGCATTAAGTACCTTCTCGATACGTCCCCGAAGCCTCGAGGCGGTTTCGGGCTTGTCGTACCAGATAGGAAGCAAGACGGCGTGGATATCGGCTGTGGTGATGTCGGTAATTTTAAGCTTGTGGAGCGGGGAGGCATAGACATCAAGTGTCATTTTCCATTGCGCCCGGTGCTTGTCATTTTTCCACTGATCTTCGATCCCGGCGATATAGCTTTCTTTATATTGCCCGAACGTAGGTATGCTGGACTTGATCAGACCGCCGGTTTTACGCTCAATAATCGGATTTAGCCGTTGCTTGTGCAATTTTTTGGCTTCATAGGCCAGTTCGCGGGCGGATTTGAGATCGACATCAGCAACAGCTCCCAGCCCCATTTCATGTAATTTTCCATTTTGCCGAAACCGATAAATCCACGTTTTGGAGCCGGAATCGCGCACATGCAAATAAAGCCCGTCGCCATCGGCGTACCGCCCAGGGGCCTTCATCTTGATCACGCCCATAGCTGTCAGTCGCTTTGAAACACGCGCCGCCATCAGATTAATCTTCCCCGCCCATACTTTAGCCCATACTTTCATGCCGGATAGCGGCGGAACGATACGGAAACATACGGAAAGCGCAAGCGAAAAAAGCCAATAAAAAACCGCCACTTAGTTCAAGGGCGGTTCGCGGCGGAAAGTTGGATGGCGGAGACGCAGGGATTCGAACCCTGGGTACCCTTTTAGGGGTACGCTCATTTAGCAAACGAGTGCCTTCAGCCTCTCGGCCACGTCTCCGTTATCGCTGATTTAGCGCGTTCGTTTCAAAAAGGCAACGGCCTGAGATAAATTGTGCACATGTCGCTGTTAAGCTTAGGGACAATCAGCCTTATCTGCTATTGACGCGCCACTTCGGGCATTAAAAAAGCAATTAAAAGTTGAGTAAATTCGCCTGAACAATGTGCGTTAACGTGACTCTAAGGGATGCGTGATATCCCTTGGCATAAAATAAAATTGTGATGGTTACGCCCTCCTATGCTCATCGACCTAATCCGGCCCGACGCGGCCAAAACGGGCCACAGCCACCGTCAGGTGCCTGATGCAGAGCGTGCGCGCCTGACCGAAGCCCTGCATGTGCGCCGCGGGCCCTTCCGTCCCCAGCGGCTGGTGTCACTGCGGGAGCGCAAAAGCGGTTACTGGGCCGCCTATGTCTTCCGCATGGTCGATATATGCGCATTGATTTTCTTTGGGTTTCTGGGCGTCCGCGCCGAATCGCGCGGCAATTTGCTAAGTTTACCGGTCGGGCAGGTTCTGCCTTTCCTCGTGGCCACTCTGGTGGTGGCCATGACCCTGTCAGCGTTTGGGCTTTACCGGCTTAATCGCACGGAAAAGCTATGGGAGCGCCTGCTAAAAGTCGCGGCATCTGTTGGCCTTGGCGCCGCAGCAGGCTTTGCCGTTACCCGCTTGACGCTGGAGCCTGGCATCGTACCCTATGCGCTTGAAATGTGGACGATGGCCTCTCTGGCGTTTTTCAGCCTGCTGCATCTTTTGTGGTTCACCACCGTCGCGCGCTGGCGCAAGCAGGGTCGGCTGACGCCGAATATCGTCATTGTCGGGGCCACCAAACACGCCCAGCGCCTGATTGACGGGGCTCTGGCACGGCGCGATGTCAATATCTTAGGCATTTTTGACGACCGGCTGGCGCGTAACCCGGACACCGTTCTGGGCGTGCCGGTGCTGGGCGACACCAAGGCGCTGCTGAGCCACAAGATCACCCCCTATGTCGATCAGATCGTAGTCGCGCTTGACCCGTCGGCCAAGGCCCGCGTCAAAGACATTATCACCCGCCTGAAAAGCCTGCCGAACGAAGTCTCTCTGCTGGTCGACGTGCATAATGACGAAGGCCGCGAAGCCGCCCTGTCGCGTATGGCCGATCAGCCTTTGGCGCGGGTTTCCGGCATTACCGAAGACGATAAGCGCGCCTTTAACAAACGGGTTCAGGACATGATCGTCGGCGTGACCGCCCTGGTCGTATTTGCGCCGGTCATGGCCATGATCGCCATTCTGATCAAGCTGGACAGCAAAGGCCCGGTCTTTTTCCGTCAGCGCCGCCACGGCTTTAATAATGAGCCAATCATGGTGTGGAAGTTCCGCTCCATGCGCAAGGATGCCGAAGATGCCACCGCGTCGCAGCAGGTCACCGCCGGTGATGAGCGTGTTACCCGTATCGGCCGCATTATCCGTAAGACCAGCCTTGATGAACTACCGCAATTGTTCAACGTCATCATGGGCGAAATGTCTCTGGTCGGCCCCCGCCCCCACGCGATCGGCATGAAGACCGGCCCGGACGAGTCAGCCCGTCTGGTGGCTGAGTATGCCTGGCGCCACCGCATGAAGCCCGGCATGACCGGCTGGGCCGCCGTCAATGGCTCACGCGGTCCGCTGCATAATGCTGACGATGTCCGCCGCCGGATTAGTCTGGATGTCGACTATATTGAGCGGCAATCGCTGTGGCTCGATCTCTACATTATGATGATGACGCTGCCGTGTATACTGGGTGATCGTAAGGCGATCCGTTAAGTATGCGGATATAACACCTTGGCCGTTCAAGGCTTTTAAAGGTTTGCGTGACACAATCGTCCGATCATTCACGATATATGGCCACAAAATACGCCCATGTTCCGTAAAGGCCTGATCGGTTATCTGCCCGCCAATATTCTGCAAGGGGTGATCGGGTTCGCCACTCTGATGGTGTTCACCCGTATCCTGTCGCCGGAAGATTATGGCCGTTATGCGCTGGCGTTCGGGGTGTCGTCTCTGGCCCAGACCGTGTGTTTTACCTGGCTGGAAGCCGCGATGGCCCGCTTTTATCCGGCCGAGGCCAAAACCGATCCACATGCACCGGCCCTCTATGGCAGTGTCTATCGCTTGTTTGCGTTTGTAACCGTCGTGTTTGCCGTCATCTGCGGACTCGGCCTGTGGTTATGGCCCGCGGGTAATGATCCGGCCCTCAAAATCGCGGTCGCCTATGGACTTGGGGCCGTGGTGTTCCGTAGCCTGATCAAACTGGTGCAGGAACAACGCCGGTCAGAAGGCCGCGTAGGTTCAGCCTCCATTCTTGATATGCTGCAAACCGCAGGCGGGTTCGGGTTTGGGGTTATGTTTGCGCTGCTCGGCACCGGCGGCGGATCGCCCTTGCTGGGGGCGGCGGTGATTGCCCTGCTCTGTTTGCCGGCCTTTGCCCGCGAAGACTGGGGCCGCGCCGTCCGCGGCCGGTTTGATGCTGAACGCGCCAAATCTTACGCCCACTATGGTTTTCCGATTGCCGCCTCACTGGTGCTGACCTTGGCGCTATATACCGCCGACCGGTTCCTAATCGCACATTATCTGAGTGAGGCCGACGCCGGCGCCTATCATGCCGGTTACAGCCTGGCGTCGCGCATACTGGATGTGCTGTTCATATGGTTCGGAGCCGCAGGCACACCAGCTATGGTCCACGCTCTGGAAACCGGCGGCGAAAAGGCGCTGAAAACCGCCGCCGCCGAGCAGATCAAAACCATGAGCTTTATCCTGTTTCCGGCTGTGGGAGGCCTGATTATGGTCGCTCCCGCCTTTGGCGAACTGATGATCGGCGAAGACCTGCGCGCCAAGGCCTTGAGCATCACCACACTCGTGGCCTTAGGGGCGTTGTTTTCGGGGCTGAATACCTATTATTTCCTTCAGGCGTTCACATTGGCCAAGAAGACCCGCCTGCTGGTAGTCGCCATGCTGATCCCGGCGGTGGCCAATATCGCGCTTAATGTGTTGCTGATCCCACGCATGGGCCTGATCGGGGCGGCGTGGGCATGCGCCCTCAGTTTTGGCGCGGGCCTGATCGGGTCGTGGCTATTGGGCCTGCGCACCCTGCCCTTGCCCGTCCCTGCTGCGGATCTCGCCAAAACAGCCCTGTGTACAGCCGCGATGATGGCCGTAATCGCCACTCTGCCGTCACATGGCGGCATCATCGAACTGGTGCTAAAATCAGCCACAGGCGCGATTATTTACGGATTTTGCGCGTATTTTTGCAATTTGCACGGTATTCGGGCACACTTACTAAGATTTTATAATCTATTTCGCGCTAAATTCGGCGTATGATCATGCACGACACCCGCCTCGATATCGAAGCGACGCTGATTTTCAACAGCGTGCATGAGCGCGTGACCCCGCGCCTGTCGGTACTTATCCCGTTTTTCCGCGAATCCCCTGCCGAACTGATGAAGGCGCTGAATGCCATTGCCGGTGACGTGCGCGATGAGGTCGAGGTCGTTCTGCTGGATGACGGATCACGCCGTCCGGACCTGAGCCTTGAGGTCATGGACCTGCTCGATACCCTGAATATCGCCATCTGTTTTATCGAGCTTAAGCACAATGTCGGCCGCGCCAAGGGCCGCAATCGTCTGGTGGATGCCGCGCGTGGGGCCTATGTGCTATTTCTCGATGCCGACATGCTGCCGGATCAGGACAATTTTCTGGAGCGTTGGGTCGATATGACCCGCGCTGAGGCCCCCGTCGTGTTTGGCGGGTTTTCGTTGCTGAAGGCCCCGAAATCCAAAGCCTTTGCCCTCCATGCCCAGATGGCCGGCCACAGCGACTGCCTGGATGCCGCTGAGCGCTTGAAATCGCCTGAAAAATATGTGTTCACGTCGAACCTGCTGGTGCGCAAGGACGTGTTTAAAACCCATGACTTTGACCCGGAGTTCCGTGGCTGGGGCTGGGAAGACGTCGAATGGGCCATGCGCGTCTCGGCCGATTTCGGCATTGATCATATCGACAACACAGCCACCCACATGGGCCTTGATACCGCCGATGTCCTGCTGTCGAAATATGAGCAGTCCGGCGCCAATTTCGCCCGCGTGGTGCGTAAGCACCCTGAGATCGTCACCCGTTATCCCAGCTATAAGATGGCCCGCCTGATCAAGGCGTTACCGTTTGGCAAGGTGCTGCGTGGCCTGCTGAAATCGACAGTGCAAAGCCAAAGCCTGCCGCTGAAAGCCCGCGCGTTTGCCCTGCGGCTCTTTCGCGCCAGCATCTATGCAAACGCCCTATGAGCGAGGCCATCTATAGCGCCGACCGCTCGCTGTACGGCAAATTGCGGCGGCGGGTATCAAAGCTGATCTATCGTAAACCGGCCCGCCTTGAAGGGCTGAAACGCCCCCTGATCACCTTTAGCTTTGATGATGCCCCGCAGTCTGCGCTCACCGAAGGGGCGCAGATTCTGGAAGCTTACGGCGCGCGTGGCACCTATTTTATCTCGACCGGTCTGATGGGTAATGAAAGCCATCTGGGAAAGTACCTCACCGGCAATGAAGTGCGCCAACTTGCCGATCGCGGCCATGAAATCGCCTGCCACACCTATGAGCATCTTGATTGTGGACGGGCGGATGCCAAAACCATTGCCCAAAGTCTGGCGCACAACCGCGCCGCGTTAGCGGCTTTGGGTATCACCGGCATCAGCACCTTCGCCTATCCGTATGGCGATGTCTCGCCTCAGGCCAAAGCGGTACTAAACAATACCTACACTTCGGCCCGCGCCCTGCATCACGGCCTGATCACCACCGGCACCGACCTCAATCAGGCCCCGGCCATCGGTATCGAAGGCGCTGATGGCGAAGCCAACGGCCTCAAATGGTTAGAGGCCGCCCGCGCCACTCCGGATAGCTGGCTGGTGCTCTACACCCACGATGTCCGCGAAACCCCAAGCACCTGGGGCTGCACCATCAAAACCTTTGAAAGCCTTGTGAAGGCCGCACGCGACCATGATTTTGAGATTGTCACCTATGCCAAAGGGATCAGGCGGGCGGCCTGATATGGCGGGCAAAAAAGGCCAGTTCAAACGCCACCAGCCGACGGTAGTTATCACGCAGTAAATCCGTCGCACACGGGGCGCCTGTATCCGTCAGCGCCACCAGCCCCAGTTCCACAGCCTCGCTGATCAGATGGGTCGTCTGCGTCTTTGACAGGCCAAACTGCGCGGCAATCGCCGACCGGCTGGGGCAAGGCACGTTGCGGAAATCAGCGTGCATGATGGCAAAAATCAACGGCGCCGCCCCTTCGCGGCCCCGGAAAAACGGATGGAACTGCGGCATGGCCTCCGCCATAGCCGGGCCCAGCGCAAACTCTTCTCCACCAGTAGCCCATACCCGCACCACCATATCTTCATCATCCAACAGGGTCTGGCTGTAGCGGGCACGCGGATGAAGAATATCAAGGCTGACCGCCGCGCACATGACCCGGCGCCGCACAAAGGCCAATAACCTCGGCGTCGGCACGTAGAATTTACGCCGCCGGTCTTGGGTATCCGGCATCTTGCTGACCAGCCCCATGATCTGCATCAGCCCCAGCATGGTTTTCAGGTGGCGCGGACTGCTGTTGAAGTTAGCGCACGCCTGAGCCAGCTCGGTATAGGTCGCGCCACCTCCAGCCGCAGCCCCATATCTCTGGCCGTGCAGATGCAGCAGGTGGCCGATGACCCGGAACCGGAATTGCTGAGATATGATCTTGTTGAAATGACGCTGGCTTTTGCGAAACCGGATAAGATCTCCGGTATATTCATACAGCGCAGCCTCAAACATCGGATGATGCCCCAAAGCCTGTGCCTCACGCGCAATCTCAGCAATAGTTTCAACCCCCACCGTCATCCCCATACCCAGACTAAACACAATCAGGTGCGTTTGTGATCACGCGCTTAACCCATGATCAAATTGAAAAGTCTAGCGATTTATAGGTGAAAGGGGAAAACAGCATGATGAAAACGCGAGGAGCACAGCCTGAAACGCTCAGCTTCAGCATAAGCATCACCGCATATGGTGCCTGTTGATGCGTCCAATGGCCGCCCTTGTCGAAGACAGCCCCACTCAGGCCCGGATTATTGCCCTGATGATCGAGGCCCAGGGCTGGCAATGCCAACACTTTGAAACCCTGCGCGAAGCGGGTCAGGTACTGGCACACACACCGGTGCAGGCGGTATTTCTGGATGTTTTTGTCGGCCCCTATAATGCCCTGTTACAGGTCGGCCGCTTCCGGCAACTGGCACCGTCTGCCCCCATCATCGTCATGACCGCCGGATCGCCTCAGGAAGACATCGAAGAGACCCTGACCAGAGCCAGACTGACCAAAGCCGATTTCGTCCTGCGCAAACCCTTCACCTCAGATCAGATGAGTGACATTCTTGACATCTCATTCGACAAGGGCGCTGCCGTGCGCCGCCCGCATATTCTTGTGATTGACGACAGTGACCCGATCAGAACCGTGGCGCGCAACACCTTAGAGGCCGCAGGCTATCGGGTGTCGGACGCGGCCAGCATGGAGGACGCCTTCGGTTATGTTGAACTGGCGCAGGTCGATCTGGTGCTGTGTGAACTGTTCATGCCGGGCATCGGGGGCCTGCGCGGGATCCGTGAGATCAAGGCCGCCTGGCCTCAGGTCAAGGTCGTGGCTATGTCCGCAGGCCTTGATACCAAAATCAGCGGCGAAGAGGCCTTAAGCATCAGCCGAAAGATGGGCTCCGATGCGCAATTGTCAAAACCCTTTGACCCGGCCGATCTGGCGCAACTGGTTGACCTGATGCTGCGCGATCCGGCCATGCTGGATTAATTGGCGACTCCGGAGGGATTCGAACCCCCGACCTCTGCTTTAGGAAAGCCTTGCTCTATCCTGCTGAGCTACGGAGCCACGCGCTCACGCCTTAGCACAGGCGCAAAGGCTTTGAGAAGTCCGCCCGGCTCGCCCGCGTGAAATAACTGTGCGCAGCCCGTCAATCTTCATATGGACTATAAGAACGACTCAGCGCAAAAGAGAACCAGTCATTTATGGTTAACGCCATTTCACGCCACCATATATAGTATAGAACAAATCAGGCATCTGTCGATGTCACTGATTCGGTCATGATTCGTTTCCATGCCGTTCCACTATCCGGTAATCCCTCATTAATCTTGCGCACAGCTGCCTATTGACGCACTTTCGTCTTTGCAAAGCCGCATAAGGGCACTACATCCTAATCGTGCCCGATACTCTGTCCCCCGCCCCCGCTTTCACTGCTCATAAGCCCTATGACGGGCGGCTGGTGGCAGTCCTTGGCCCGACCAATACCGGCAAGACTCACTATGCCTTAGAGCGGATGATGGGCCATGCGACCGGCATGATTGGCCTGCCGCTACGGCTGCTGGCGCGCGAAGTTTATGACCGTGTCGTCAAGGAAAAAGGTGTGCACGCGGTGGCCCTGATCACCGGCGAAGAGAAAATTATCCCTAAACTGCCGTCCTGGTTTATCTGCACGGTTGAGGCCATGCCGCTGGAGCGCAAGGTTGATTTTCTGGCCGTCGATGAAATCCAGCTCTGCGGCGATACCGAACGCGGCCATGTCTTTACCGACCGGCTGCTTAATGCTCGCGGGCGGTATGAAACCCTGTTTATGGGCGCAAAGACGGTGGCGCCTTTATTTCGCAACCTGTTCCCCAATGGCGAAATCATGTTCCGTGAACGGTTATCGCAGCTATCCTACACCGGCCCGCGCAAGCTGACCCGCCTGCCCAAACGCACCGCCATCGTCGCCTTTTCGACCGAAAAAGTCTATGCGATTGCCGAGCTGATAAGGCGTCAGCGCGGCGGGGCCGCGGTCGTTATGGGATCGTTGTCGCCCAAGACCCGCAACGCACAGGTCGAGTTGTTTCAGTCCGGTCAGGTCGATTTTCTGGTGGCGACCGATGCGATCGGCATGGGCCTGAACATGGACATCGACCATGTCGCGTTCTCCGGCCTGACCAAGTTTGACGGTAAACGCACCCGCCACCTGTTTGCCCAGGAAGCGGGCCAGATTGCCGGACGCGCCGGCCGCTTTACCAATACCGGCACCTTTGGCGTCACCGGCGATTGCGATGACATGGACGAAGATCTGGTGGCCGCCATTGAGAACCACCGCTTCGACAGCCTGATGGCCGCCCAGTGGCGCAATCGTGAGCTTGAGTTTGCAAGCATTGAGGCCCTGCTGCGCAGCCTGACACGGCCGACGCCCTCTGCGGCCCTGATGCTGGCCAAGGAGGCACTGGACGAAAAGGCCCTGCGCCATCTGGTGCAGATCGACGACATTGCGGATAAGGTTCGCAATCCGGTCAGTTTGCGTACCCTGTGGGATGTCTGCCAGTTGCCGGATTTCCGTAAGGTCAGTCTGGATGAGCACTTAAAGACCGTCGAATTTCTGTTCTGGTCGCGGATGCGGCCCGATGGCTTTGTGCCGGAGGACTGGTTTGAGGAGCAGTTAGGCTACCTCGACCGGCTGGACGGCGATATCGACACATTGGCGGGCCGGCTGGCGGGGGTGCGCACCCTGTCCTATATCGCCAACCGGCCTAACTGGCTGAAACAGATTGAGTTATGGCGCGACCGCACCCGCGACCTTGAGGAACGGCTGTCGGACAAACTACACGAAGGGTTGATGAAGCGCTTTGTCGATGCCCGTACCTCGGCCCTGCTCAAGGTGCTCAATACCGACGATGACCTGAAACCCGAAGTCTCCCCTGACGGCGAGGTGCGCCTTGAAGGGCAACTGGTCGGCACCCTGCGCGGGCTGGAATTTACCGTCACGTCCGGGGAGAGCCTGATCGAAGACAAAACCCTGCGGCAAGCGGCCCACCGCGCCATTCGCCCGCTGATCAATGAGCGGCTCAAAGCGCTGGCCCACGCCAAATCAGGTGAACTGCGCCTGAAAGACAGTGGTGTGATCACCTGGAAAAACCAGCCGGTGGCGCGGCTTGAGGCCTCCGACTGGTTCTCCCCACGTATAAGCCTGCTGCAAAGCTTTGATCAGGCTCATCTGGTTGAAATCGCCACGCGCCGCCTGAGTGACTATGTCCGCCAGACCACCTTTAAGGAACTGAAAGCCCTTAAGGGGGTGCTGGACGCCTCAAAGGATGAAGCCGTCACCGCGCCGGTGCGTGCCATTGCCTATCAGCTTTATGAGAATGGCGGCGTGTTATTGCGCAATTCTGATACCAAACTGTCACCTGAAGATAAGACTACCCTGCGCACCCTGCATATCGCCGCCAACCGCTTTGTCTACAGCCTGCCCGACCTGAACAAGCCCAATGCCCGCCGCCTGTTGCAAGCCTTTGGCAAGGTCGCCGCTAAGGGCGACCACCCGGCCCGCGCCCTGAGCCTGAAAGGTCAGATCGACCTGCCCGGTTATGGCGTGGTTGTACTTAAGGTTCTGGATGCTGCCGACAAGGCGATGGACAAAGCCGTCTGGATCAAGGGGGCAGCCTATGTGCGCGATCAGGATATGACCGCCATTCCCGGCAACGCCCGTCAGGGCGATAAGCTGATGGCCGCGCTGGGTTATGCCAAGACCGACACTCGCGATGTGGCTGAAGGTGATGCCCGCACCGGCTGGCGCCCGAAAAAATCGGCTGATAGCCGCAAACCCAAACGGCCTGAACCGGAATATATCAACCCCTATTCGCCCTTTGCGGTGTTGCGGCAAAAGTGACTATACCGCCTGCGGCCCACGACGCAGGGTGAGCAACAGAATTGTGCCCAGAATACAGGCCGTGCCGATCCATTCATAGGCCCCGAATGACACCCCAAGCCATATGACCGCCAGTACAGTCGCCGCCAACGGCTCGGCACAGGCCATAAGGCTTGAGATGCGCGCCCCGATGACCTTCACCGCCGTCAGGTAAGCGTAAAACGGCACCAAAGTCCCAAACACGATGATAAAGGCCATAAAGCCATAGGTCTCAGCATCCCACACCCCGCTTACCTGCCAGGGCGGATACACAACCGCCAGCGCTCCGCCCCCGATCAGCATCCCCCAGCCAATGACCAGTGGTGCCCGATATTTGTGCATCAGGGCGATCGGCTGGATCGAATAAAACGCCAGCGCCAGAGCTGAACTTAATCCCCAGAACAGAGCAATGGGCGATATGTTGAGGGTGCTCAAATCCCCATGCGTCACCAGAAAATACACCCCAGCTACCGCCAGCACGATCGACAGCACCTCAAGTGGGCTGGGCCAGCGCTTTTCCTTGAGCGCAAACCATGCGGCGATCATCACCGGCCCGACATACTGAATGACTGTCGCAGTAGCGGCATTGGAAGCCTCGATCGCCGCAAAGTAAGTATATTGAACCGCCAGCATCCCCAAAAGCCCGAAGGCCAGCATCCGGCGGGCATCCTGAGGGGTGCGCCATATCCTGAAAATATCCCGCGGGTGACGAGCGGCGACAAAACCTAAGAACAGCACACCCGCGATCAGCATCCGCACGGCGACCAGCCACCCGACATTGATGCCTTTGTGTTCAAACAAAAACTGCCCCAGCGTGCCGGATACCCCCCATAGCAGAGCCGATAAAAAGGCCAGACCATAGCCCTGCACTGGGGAAATTTTCATAACGCTTACCTGTTACTCTGTGGGCCTATCATTCCGCGGGCGGCATACTACGTCTCCGCCAAAAGAACAATTGCCGGGCGAGGCTAAGTCGCACGGGTTTGATTTGACATTTGGAACATCCGGCCGAAGATAAAACATCAACGGAAAGGATTTAATGTCAGCCGATTTATTACAAAGTTGCCGTATTGATGTCTGGCTGTGGCGCGCCCGCTTTTTCAAGACCCGCACCCTGAGTGCGAAGTTTTGTGAGACGGGCCATATCCGCCTGATCCGATTGGGTCACACTCAGCGTGTGAATAAGGCCGGGGCTTTTGTTAAGCCTGACGACCAACTGGTGTTTGCTTTGGGTACCCGGCTGATCGACATCACCGTGCTGGACATGGGCGAACGGCGCGGCCCCGCCAGCGAGGCCAGGACACTTTACCGGCCAAACATGGCAGAGGCCGGATGGCCATAGCTGCACTTGCCACACATTCGCAACCACATGCGCCCATTAGCAAAATTAAACTTAAGGCACCCCAATTCTGCCTTGACAGTTGCGGTTCAAAAAAGCCAAGACGACGCCTATTCAGATGACTGCGTATTCTTGATGAGGCTAAAAGCGTTCGATGACCTATATCGTCACTGACCCCTGCGTAAAGTGCAAGTTCATGGACTGCGTGGAAGTGTGTCCGGTGGACTGCTTCTACGAAGGCGAAAACTTCCTCGTCATCAACCCGGATGAGTGCATTGACTGCGGCGTCTGCGAACCTGAATGCCCGGTTGACGCCATCAAAGCCGACACTGAGGATGAGCCCGACGGCAAGTGGCTGGAGATAAACTCGAAATATTCGCGCACCTGGCCGAATATATCGGTTAAGGGCACACCGCCGGCTGATCGCGAAGAGTTTGAGCGCGAAGAAGGCAAGTTCGAGAAGTATTTCTCCGAAAAACCCGGCGACGGCAAGTAAGCCGGCAATCTAGAATAAGGCTAAAATAGGGCTAAGAATCCCCTAAAAATCTTAGCCCCTGTTAATAAATCTTGCCTGCAACGCTTTATTTTTGCGCATTTTTGTGATAGATACGTGTCTGTTATGTCGGCAGCGCGCTCTATGGTGCTCGCCTGATACTGTTTTCTTCACTCCCCGCGCCTCTTAAATCCTTTTAAGGACGCATCATCGACAAAGGTCGGATGACAGGCTTGTCTTAGTCAGGAATTGGCACATATCCGCATGTCTTTAAACCCCAAACGGTTTGCAGGCATCGGTTTTTCTGTGCCTTAATTGCCCTCAGCGCCGTTCACGCACTGAGTTTGCATAACTGATACCTCAAAGACAACCCCGATCTCCCGCCTTGCCTTAACGAAAGGACCGCAATGTCGAACGCCGCTGCAAACTCCGATTACAACGTAGGTGATAAGGTCGTATACCCCGCTCATGGCGTGGGCCAGATCTCCGCTGTCGAGGTTCAGGAAGTCGCTGGCATGACACTCGAAGTCTATGTCGTCACCTTCGATCATGAAAAAATGACCCTGCGCGTTCCGACAAAAAAAGCCAAGACCGCCGGCCTGCGCCATCTGGCCGCCGAAGCCGTCATGTCTCAGGCCCTGACCACACTCAAAGGTCGCGCCCGCATCAAGCGCACCATGTGGTCGCGCCGCGCTCAGGAATACGAAGCCAAGATCAATTCCGGCGATCTGGTATCTATCGCCGAAGTCGTACGTGACCTCTACCGTTCAGGCAACCAGCCGGAGCAGTCCTACTCTGAGCGTCAGCTTTACGAATCGGCCCTGGATCGCATGGCCCGTGAAGTCGCCGCCATCGAGCAGATCGATCGCGACGCCGCCGTCGCCATCCTGAACAAGTCCCTGCACAAGGTCGCGGCCTAAGCCTTACCTGTCAGGTTGTTGATTTTAAAAGCCCTTCGGATCACCGGAGGGCTTTTTTAATGTCGCAAACCGGGCTCAAATTAGAGCGGAATGCCATTTAATGGAAACATTGCGCTCAAGCCGCCACTGAGGCGGCGGCCAAGGTGGCGGAGCCACCGCCCGGCGAGGGCTAAAAATAAAACGATATCATTATGTTTTCTCCTGAAAACATAATGATATCGTATCAATTGATATCAATTTAGTTTCATAAAAAACATTATTGCATTGCCGCAAAGCTGTGCTATAGCTGTCTTCAGATACCGAACGTCACTCTTCGATATCTAATCCCCTTGGAGTCAGGCCGCCGCTTCCCCTGCAGGCGGCCTGCCCTTCCAGGACGTTTTTCAAGTCTTCGGATTTTCGGGTTCGCTCCATTTGAGCGGACTCTTTTTTTGTCCGGCGACTGACCGCCGTGTAAGCATTCGTCGTCTTGCAAAAATCGCTATTTTCACTTGACCAGACGACGGCCTTTGCCTATACACCGCACCTCTTGCGTGAGGGAGACATCTCCCGCCGCGCCTAACATTATTTTCGACGAAGGTGAATCCTATGTCGCGTCGCTGCGAACTTACGGGTGTAGGCCCCATGGTTGGCCACTCTGTGAGCCACTCTAACATCAAAACCAAGCGCCGCTTCCTGCCGTCGCTGCGTCAGACCGCGCTTCAATCCGAAGCCCTGAACCAATCTTTCCGCCTGAAGATTTCCAACGCCGCCCTGCGTACGCTGGACTTCCGTGGTGGCCTGGATGCGTTCCTCGTTAAGGCTGACGATAATGAGCTTTCGCTGCGTGCCCGTCGCCTGAAGAAGCAGATCAAGGCAAAGCTGGCGGAAACCGCCGCCGCTTAATTGCCGGATATTCGTTTCAAAAAAACCCCCGAAGCTTTGCGCTTCGGGGGTTTTTGCATTTTGGATCAGTCCTTAAACGCCCAGTCAAAACCAAGCAAAAGGGTATATTCCTCATCTTCTGCGATTGGATCGCTGATGAGGTAGAGCCTGTAGCCGACCTCGGTGCGAATGGCTGATACGCCTTCATAATTGGCATAGGGCATGGGCGATGCAACCGTCATCAGTTCTCCCTTTGACACCAGCCGACCGCCTTCAAAGCGCAAATGGGTGAGTTTTGTGCGTGGCCCGGTCCACGGCGTATAAAACCTGTACAGTGCCAGAATATCGTTCGGCCGATCCGGCAGCGCGCTCAGCGACACCAGAGCATAGCCAAACCCCGGCGTCTTCGGCCCGCGAATCGCGGCGCAGTTAAAGGTCGACAGCGGACACAGCCAGAAACCGCCCGATTCGGCTCCAAGCAGTAAGGACGCCGCCCCTTGCTCGCCCATCAGCAGGGTCATGGCCTCAAGGCCTTCATTATCGGGCAGCGACGGCAGGTTTTGCAATGGCAAGCGCTCAGCGGCACCCCGGAACCCGTTGGCCTTGTACCGTAAAACCCGCGGTTCGCCTTCAAAGGCAATGTAATGATCGCCGGTGTGCTCATCGACCGCCAGGGCTTCGGCATCGGCCAGCACCTTATTGCCCAGAACCTGCCCATCCGTGCCGCGCAACAGCTCAAACGTCAGGGGCCCCCGCCGCTCACCGTTTGCAGGGATTGTAAAGGTCGCAAAGGCGCCGGCATCCGACACAGCCTCAACCATCAGCCCGTCAGGCCCGTACCTTGCCTTCAGGTCGGACAGACCGATAAACAGGTCCGTACCGATCGGCCTCAGCTTATAGCCCACGGCATAGGTAACCGCCTGAGGTTTAGCCCCCTCAACCGGCAGACGCTCAATATCGATAAAGCGTTGCGGCGTATCATAGGGTTGGGGTTTAGGGGTCAACAGCCCCTTCACCGGCTTGGCCAGAGACGCATAGGCCGCCAGACACACAAAGGCCGACACAAACATCAGGCTTAAACGCATGACACGTCCCCAAAATCGATTCTAGAGCATTTTGCGAAAAAGTGGATACCGGTTTTTCGCTTAAAAAATGCGTCAAAACAAAAGGCTAGAGCACATTTCGATTCAATGTGAACGAAATACGCTCTAGCATCGATGGCTAAAGATCAGCGCGTCTTCCCTGCAGATTTTGTTTTTTCCTCAAACAACTCTGCCAGCTTTTCGACCAGGGCGCCACCCAGATGCTCGACATCAATCAGGGTCAGGGCGCGTTTGTAATAGCGTGTGACATCATGGCCAATGCCAATAGCCGCCAGTTCAACCCGTCCGGAGGTTTCAATGTCGGCAATCATCTTACGCAGATGGTTCTCAAGGTAATGGCCATTATTGACGCTTAAAGTGCTGTCATCGACCGGCGCGCCATCGGATATCACCATCAATATCTTGCGCTGCTCCGGCCGGGCCAGCAGACGCGCGTAAGCCCATTGCAGGGCCTCACCGTCGATATTTTCCTTAAGCAGGCCCTCACGCATCATCAGTCCGAGATTTTTATGGGACCGCCGCCACGGATTATCGGCGGCCTTATAGATGATGTGGCGCAGATCATTCAGCCGGCCGGGTTGGGCGGGCTTGCCTTCACGCACCCACTTTTCTCTGCTTTGCCCGCCCTTCCAGGTCTTGGTGGTAAAGCCCAATATCTCGACCTTAACCCCGCACCGCTCCAGGGTTCGCGCCAGAACATCGGCGCACACGGCAGCGACCATGATCGGTCGACCACGCATCGACCCGGAATTATCAAGCAGCAGGGTCACCACCGTATCGCGGAACTCAGTGTCTTTTTCCTGCTTAAACGACAACGGCGCTGACGGGTCGATAATCACCCGTGTCAGACGTGAGGCATCAAGCACCCCTTCTTCGAGGTCAAAACTCCACGACCGGCTCTGCTGGGCCAGCAGACGGCGCTGCAAGCGGTTGGCCAGACGCGACACGACATTGGACAGATTAGCCAGTTGCTGATTCAGGAAGCCACGCAGGCGCTCTAACTCTTCGGCATCGCACAAATCTTCGGCGGCAATAATCTCATCATATTCGCGCGTATAGACATCGTAATCCTTGACGATGGGGGCGTCGTTATCAGGCCCCTGCCCTTCGTGCGCCTCACCGGCCTCACCATCGACCTCCTGATCTGATGAGGTCTCCGACATGGATTGCGGATCACCGTCCATCTGGGTGTAGTCATCCTGCCCCTCGGCGGCCTGCTCCTGTCCGGCAGCATCCTGATCGTCCTGATCGGGCTTGGCCTGATCATCGTCTTCGGTATCAGCTTCGGGTTCGTTTTCGGCGGAATCGTCCTGACTGTCCGGCCCCTCTTCTTCCTGGCCCTCGTCGTTCTTTTCGTCCTGCGCGTCCTGACTGTCGTCAACCAGATCGAGCGCTTTTAAGATATCACGGGCCTTCTGGGTAAAGGCTTTCTGGTCGCTTAAGACCTCCGTCAGTTCCCCCAGCCGGTCCCCCAGCTTGGCCTCCAGTTCATCGCGAAACAGATTGACAACCCGCTGAGCTGACGCGGGCACCGGATCGCCCGTCACGGCTTCGCGTGCGATCAGACCCATGACATCGGCCAGATTAAGATCGGATTTCTCCTCCTTGCGCGTCAGGCCGCTTTTTTCGAGATCGCCTTCTAAGGCTGCCCGCAAATTCAGCCGCACCCCTCCCATAGCCCGCGCGCCCAAGGCTTCGAGCCGCGCCTGCTCCAGCGCATCAAACACCTCACCGGAACGCTCATCCGCCGGGCGGGCACGGGCATGAATCGGCTCATTATGGTGGGCGACCTTTAGCGCCATCCGATCCGCGATACCGCGCACTTGTGCCGCCAGACGCGGAGCCAGATCGCGCGGCGGATTAGGCAGAATCAGGCGGTTGCCGTCCCGGCGCGGGCCATCGGGGCCAAACACGACCTCAAGCTCGGCATCCTCGGCCAGAGCGCGGGTGGAATGCACCAGCGCTTTGCGGAACGGATCAGACAGGACGGTAGGCTTTTGCGCCATAACTTACCTTGAGCCCCTCCCCTGATTTCAGGGGAGGTACCGCCGACAGGCGGGGGTGGGGTTAAAAGCGGTGCAGGTTAACCCCACCCGCCCTACGGGCACCCTCCCCTGCTTCAGGGGAGGTTCTAAAAATCAGATCACCTTAACTTTCAGCGCGCTCTCTTTCACATCCGCCCCAAACGCGCGTTGATAGAACTCCGCAAGCGTCGGGCGCTCAAGCTCATCAGTCTTGTTCAGAAACGTCAGGCGGAAGGCCACCTCAGGGTCATTGCCAAAGATGATCGTGTTTTGTGCCCAGGTGATGACCGTCCGCGGCGACATGACGGTCGATATATCGCCATTGGCAAAGGCTGAGCGGGTCATGTCGGCCACACGCACCATCGCCTCAATCAGCGACCGGCGCTCAGGAGTCGCAAACTCCGGCAGCTTAGCCAGCACGATCCCAACCTCGGCTTCATGCGACAGGTAATTGAGCGTCGTCACGATCGACCAGCGGTCCATCTGGCCCTGATTGATCTGCTGAGTGCCGTGATAAAGGCCGGAGGTGTCGCCCAGACCAATCGTATTGGTGGTCGAAAACAGGCGAAAGTACGGATTCGGACGGATGACCTTGTTCTGATCCAGCAGGGTCAGGCGCCCCTGCGCCTCCAGCACGCGCTGGATGACGAACATCACATCGGGGCGGCCCGCATCATATTCATCGAACAGCAGGGCCACCGGCCGTTGCAGCGACCAGGGCAGAACGCCTTCTTTGAACTCGGTCACCTGCTGGCCGTCTTTCAGGACGATGGCGTCTTTGCCAATAAGATCAATCCGCGACACATGGCTATCGAGGTTGATCCGCACCATCGGCCAGTTTAGCCGTGCGGCCACCTGTTCGATATGGGTCGATTTCCCGGTGCCGTGAAAGCCCTGCACCATCACCCGGCGGTCGTAGGCAAAACCCGCGCAGATGGCCAGCGTCGTCTGCGGATCGAACTGATAGGTAGGGTCGATCTCCGGCACATGTTCATCACGGTGGGAAAAGGCCGGCACCTTCATGTCCGAATCGACCCCGAAAAGCTCACGCACACTGACGGTGATATCCGGCGTCAGGGACAAGAGCGGATCGTTGAGTTCAGACATAATGAAACTTTCCGTAAAACACGTCGCGGGCATACCCGGAATATGGGTTTTCAGCTAAGACTTTAAGGGACAGGAAACAACCTAAAAATTCAATGATACGGGGTTTTTTTGACGCAGGCACAGTCCGTGTCATCAATCCTTTTGACAGGGGCGGTAATTGCCTTCAGAAACCATGAACCTGTTACCCGCCATTAGATTATGCCCCCCCTCACCGACTTACGCCAAAAAATCCGCGCCCTGTTCGACCATCCAGCCCTGTCGTGGCTGAAAGGTGAAAACGCGCGCCGGGATGTGTGCGGATTGTTGATCGTCTTGATGGCGTGCATGACCTATCTGCATAACCTCAATGACCCAAACAAAGCCTTCTGGGATGAGGTCTATTATGTTACCGCTACCGAGCGGTATCAGGAAGGTGTTGCGTCATATGCCTCGCACCCGCCGCTGGGGCTGATGCTGATCGCCGCCGGTGAAGCGATCGCCGGTAAAAATGACAAAATCGATACCCACCCGCTGGCCCTGACCAAGAAAACCCAGAAGGAAACCCCTCTGCCGGACGGCTACAACTTCTACGGGGCGCGGCTGATGTCGGCCCTGTTTGGGGTTATGGGTGCTTTCGTATTTTACATGATCATGCTGACCCTGTGGAACCGGGCGATGACGGCCTTTGCGTTCAGCTTGATCTATGTGTTTGAAAACGCTTATATCGTCCATTTTCGTGCCGCGATGCTCGACAGCTTTCAGTATGTGTTCGTCATGGCCGCCGTGTGGGTATTTCTGCAATTGTTCCTGAAACGGATCGAAAAACCGGCCCAAAGACTTGGCATGTGGTATGCGGCGTTCGGAACGCTGATCGGCCTTGCGGTCATGGTCAAGGTCAATGTCGTGGTGTTTGCAGCCCTCGGCGGGTTCCTGATCCTGCGTGATGCCTATGATCATCGTGCCGAACTCAAGGCCTATATCCCGCGCGCGCTTAAGGCCTCGGTTCTGATGGCGGCGACCTTTGTGACTGTGATCGCCGCGGTCTTTACGCTGCATGTGCTGATCAATCCGAACAATCCGCCCCCCGAAAGTGCCGCCGGTAATTTCGATCGCCAGCATATGCCCCAAAGCTATCAGGACTATCTGGCCGGTGAACGCCCGCTTACGCCGCAGATCGTGTGGGATGCCACCCGCGGCTATTACAGCTTTATGAACAATGACTTCACCCATATCGTAAAGACTGAACCCAATGCGTCGCACCCCATTTTGTGGCCGCTGATGTCAAAGGCGATCACCTACCGCTGGGACTCCTCTAAGGGCATTACCTCCTACGTTCAGATGATCGGCAATGTCGCCCAGTGGCTGACGGCCTTTGTGGCCCTGTGGGTCGCGCTGGTGATGATCATGCGCCGCCTAAGCGGCACCAGTCGCTATCTGAAAGGGCCTGAATTTTCCCGCGATATGAACCTGCTGATGGCGTTCATGGCCATGTATGCGGTGTTTATGGGCGCGCACATGTATCTGGGCACCAAGCGGGTCATGTATATCCACCACTATATCCCGGCCCTGAGTTTAAGTTATTTCATTCTGGCCTTGGTGGTCAAAATCGGCTTTCAGCGCTTTAAGGTCGCCGTCAAATGGCAGGCCGCCAGCATCGCCGCTATGCTGGCCGTATTTCTGATCAGCTTTGCCTTCTACAGCCCCCTGACCTTCCATAAGCGGCTGACGTTAAAGCAGTGTGAGATGCGCAACGTGCCGCTCAAAGTCGTCAATTGCCACGTCCCTAAGGCGAAAAAACCGCCCACACCCGCGGTATCTTAAGGCTTTATTTAACATAGCACCGGCATAGTTAGCCTATCTCACAGACGGGCAACGGCGTCCGCGGTTCAGAGAAAACCTCCCCTCCCCACGCGAGTTTTTCCCATGCCCTCTATCGCCGCCGCCACTACGGGCGCGCCGTCAATGACGCCTGCCTTTTCCTCCACCACCCTGATCAATCTGGCTGGCCGCCAACGTATGCTGAGCCAGCGTATCGGCCTGCTGCTGATGTTGCGGGCTTCACAAAGCGCCACACCAGAGCTGGCGTTTGAAACCGACCGCACGCTTGATGCGGCTATCACCACTTTTGAAGCCAGTTACGCCCTGATCTGCGACGGTCGCACGGACGTAAGCCAGCCGGTCACCCCCTTGCCGCACCTGAAAGCGCTTCTGGCTTCCAACTGCCGCAATCATCCGCAAAAGACGGTGCATCAGCGCTTTTCAGACTTTATCGCAACGGCCCGCCGCTGGGCCGAAGACCTGCATAGCGGGCGGGAGATCAATCCGCTTCATCTCGGCTTTTTTGTCAGTGACATTACCGGCCCGATACTGGAGCGGATCGCCGATACCCTGACCGCTATTGAGGCCGATATAGCTGACATTGAAGCCGGTCAGGCCGCCGATGCCGCCAAAGACCGCGCTCGGGTAATGAAAGCAGCCGAACAGATCGCTACTGCCGCCAATGTGGCGCGCATGATTTCCTTCAATGCCCGTATTTCCGCCGCCCGCGCGGGTGAATTTGGCCGTGAATTCACAGCCCTGACCAATGAGATCAAGGCCATATCGGATGATATTCAGGCCGCGTCGAAAGACATCGTCGCCTATATGCAGGCCGGAACAGTTAGCCGGCAAACACGACCGTAACGCCGCGCTTTTTGAAGAAGGACTGCATCAGCTTGCGGCCCTGACGGTTGTTCTGGGCCAGACGGTTCGGTTCAAAGGTGGCCTCTTTTGCGCCTTCGCGCGCCATAGCGGCCTTGAGGGCGACGATATGCTCTTCCAGTCCGACATTGTCAGCGATCAGCGACGCATAGATGTTTTCGATCGCATCGTTCAGGCTCAGGTCGGTCATAAAGGGCTCCGTCAAAATATCAGTTGCCGCTCATAACGCAGGTTGCGCGCAAATCAAAGGTCATCATGTGAAATGGCCTTCTTTTTGTGATAGATGAAGCCCCAGGCCAGCGCCAGAATGACCAGAATAATCCCGGCATTCAGCCATGCCGCCTGCGGGCCATGCCCCACTACCGGCTCCAGCAGGTATTTGACCAGATGGAAAATATAATAGCTGACGGCAAAAACCGACAAACCTTCGACCAGCCCCTGCATCTTGATCTGCAAGGCCGAGCGCAGGTTCATGCTTTTGAGCAGATCCTGATTTTGCAGATCCAATCCGATGCTGATCTTGGCGCGCAGCAGGTCTGAGGCCCGGGCGATACGCGTGGAGAGGTCATCCAGCCGCCGGAACGCCGCCTCGCAGGTGCGCATGGCGGGCGTCAGGCGGCGCTCGATAAATTCCTGCATGGTCGAAAAGCCCTCTACCCGCTGCTCCCGCAGGGCGCTGAGGCGGTCCATGGTCAGGCGGTAATAGGCTTCGGTCGCGCCTTGGCGGAAACGCACATCATTGACGCGGGCCTCAACCTCTGCCGACAGGGCCAGAAGCTGATCCAGAATATCGGCGCGTGATGGCTGATCACCGGCCATGTCGCCGGTGATACGCGCCAGTCGCGCCTCGGCCTCCGGTAACCACGCAAACAATGTCCGCGCCACCGGAAAGCCCAACAGCGCCAGCTTGCGGTAATTACCGATCTCCAGCAGGGTCTGTAGCAAACGCGACAACTCGTCGTTTTTCAGCCCCTTGTCCTGTACATAGATGCGTCCGGCGCCCGGTTCGTTCTCTTTTGGGTGCAGCCTGAAATCGCTCCAGATACGGGCCGCACCTCCGAAGACATCGCAGCACACCGCCTGTTGCAAGCCGATGAATTGATTAAGATGTTCAGGCTTGGGCGCATGGGGCAGGACCGCGATTTCGACGCTGCGGAACACCTCACCCGCTGCCCCGTCTAGCCATGCAAAATCGGCCGCCGAGATCGCGTCAAACCCCAGACTGGAACGGCCATAGGCTTTGGGCGTGTCGTGGCTGAATTTCAGCCAGGTCGAAAACTCACCGTGGCGCTCCCACATCGCCCCGCCCACATCGTCCGTGGTCGCCAGCCGCCAGCGCTCGGCCGCACCGGAGCCCTCGGCATCAAGACTGTCGACCCATGCGGTTTCCGCCGCCCGCGCCGCAGGTGACACCAGATAAACCCACGACCGAAGCGTTACCGGCGAGCGGGTAATTGGGATTTCGCGCTCGTGCATCAGGTCGCTTAGGGGCTGACGCAAGGGATGGTCATCGGATACGGCGGGGCTTGGCATGGCTGACCTTATGGTTAGGTTCTTGAGGCCCGATATAGCCGCGTTTCACGGCAAGCACCCCATCACTTCCGGCTACGAAACGCAACAATTGTCTGACAATTATTGCGCCATCAGACTTTGCTGTGGCCCAAGATAATAAGGCTTCAGGCCGCCAGTATCGATCACCAGCTTCTGCACCACCACATTCCCATCAATGCGCCAGAATTTAAGCGTATGCACCCCAGCCTTAAGTCCTTTCAGCGGCACCTTGACCACATGGGCATTGTCGGACACCGCCTTGTTCCAATCCGGCTGATCGGGGATGAGATTAAAGCTTTGCACCAAGACCGGCCCGTCATCGATCGAAATGCCAAACTTCAGTCCGCCCTGCCCGCGCGTATCCAGCGTCGGCACCAGATAGATATGCAATTCAGTATCCGCATCCTTGTTCAGGGTCAGGTCGTATTCAAGGCGCATCCCCTTTTTCGGATCAGACGGCGCAGCATTCTGAGGCATGGTGATCACCGACGACAGGGTGCGCCCCAGATGGGGAATGACTGTCCATTGCGCGTCCCTGCCATCTACTTTACGCGCGAAATGCTCGGCCTCGATTGAGACATAGCCGTTGCTTTCGACAAAGCCCTTACCTTCAGGTTTTTTTATACTGACTGGGTCTAAGTCCTGCACATGATAAATCCCATAAGGGACCCGCTTGACGTTGGGCATGACCTGCGTATCCGGCTGCTGCCAGTTCGTATAACCAATATGGGTCTGAGACATCATATGGTTCCACTTGCCGCCATTCAGCATATGATAACGGGCGCTGAGTTCAGCATCCTTTACAAATAAGGCCTCAGCCTTGTCCGCCAGGTAATTCGCCCCAGCATCGTTATTGTCGGCCGCTTTGCGATTCCGTGCTACTGTCCAGTATAGATCATAGAGATTTTCAGTCGCTTCGACCGGATATCCGATCAATTGGTACCAGGCATCCGAATAATCCCCCGGCAGGTTCGTTGCCGTCTGGGCCGCCCGTTGGCTCAGGTCGTGCCAATCGTAATACAATCTGCCTGCATCCCTATACTGTGCCATGATATCCACATCCATCAATTCGGGCTTCCGGCGCGCCGCCAGTTGGCTATAGCGGGTCAGGATTTTGCCAACGCTTTGCGCATACTGCTGCCCAAACTGCTGGGCGGCCCAGCGTTCGGGGTAAGCTTTTAACGCTTCCGGTGTCATAGCCTGCGGGTTCCAGGCCATGTCCATAAAGAACGACAGCGGATATTCCATCGGCTTGATGTCACCGACATTGACGATCCACAGTTGATCGGCACCCGACGCATAGGCCAGATCCATCTGCTGCCAGGTCTTTTCGATCTGGTTGGTGTTCAGCCATTTGTAATTGCGCGGCCCACCTACATAGTCAAAGTGGTAGTACACACCGTAGCCGCCATTTCTTTTTGCGCTAACGCTTTGCTCCTTGAGCGCAGGCAGCCTCCTTATTTGCCCCCAGTTGTCATCGGCAAACAGCAGGATAACATCGTCCGGCACGCTCATACCCTGATCGTAATAGTCCTGCACTTCCTTATAGAGCGCCCACACCTGCGGCGTCTCTGAGGCCGGTTTGCCGGTGACCTCGGCAATGATTTTGCGCTGATCGGCCACTATGGTTTCCAGTAGTTGCGTGGCCGTGCCTTCGGTCATGGCTTCGTCGCCGTCACCGCGCATGCCTAAGGTGATGATATTGTCGCGTAAAGCGCCGTCACCCCGCTGAATGCGTTCAATCCCGCCCTTCCAGAAGGTGCGCAGATTGGCCGCATTGGTGTTATAATCCCACTTGCCGCCGGTAACGCCCTTGTCTTTATTCCTGTGCCATTCGTCGTGGGCGCGCGCCATAGGCTCATGGTGGGAGGTGCCGATAATCACCCCCATCTCATCGGCCAGCACCGTATTGCGCGGGTCGTCATCATTGAACGCCTTACCCCACATGGCCGGCCACAGATAATTGCCTTTCAGGCGCAGGTTCAGCTCAAACACGTGCTCATAAAGTTTGGCGTTGATACCGCCGAACTTTTCACGCGCCCAGTTGCCAAAGGCCGGTTCTTCGTCATTGATGAAAAAACCGCGATATTTGACCTTGGGCTGATCGTGCACCGCGCCCGCCGTCACATAAACTTCCGGCTTTTGCGCCACCGGTACATCGGCCCACCAGTACCAGGGCGCCACGCCAATTTTTGCCGACAGGTCATAGGTGCCAAAGATCGCCCCACGCCGATCGGAGCCCGCAATCACCAGAGCCTGCCTGACACCCGGCATGGGATTATCAACCACGATTTGGGTATAGGCTTCCCATTGGCCGCGCACATTATCAATATTGATTTTCTTGTCGGCAATCAGCTTATCAATGACCGGACTTTGCCCCATGACACCGATGATCACCACCGGCCCTTTGACCTTAGCCGCGTCGGTAATGAGGCTGGCCGCATTTCCACTCACCCGCCCCAGATCGGCCTGAAAATCGTCAGCCGCATGACGCACGGCGCTGTCAGCACCGGAATCAACATAGACGGCGACCGGCTGTCCTTTGCGGATCAGGGGGAAACTGCCCTTGGCTGTCTGCTCGCACACACTTACCGGCGCCTCGCACGCCACCGCCGCCCACGGCAACAATAACAACCCTAAGGATATCGCAGCGATCTTCATTGGCATTTTCCCTATTGTGTCTTTTTTATAATTTGCCCGCTATGTTGCGGATAAGCTTTTGAAAAAGCTGAGGCCTGACTTGCGGCGGCACCGGCCCTAGCGGCCCCTTCATATGAGGCGGCAGATGGGCGACCGGATCGCCGTGCGAGCCAAAAATGTAGTAATCAAACATCGCCTTCCACGCCTGTTTCTGGTTGTCAGGCATGTCCCGTATCGACAGGGCGGCGTGCAGAAGTGCGTCATAGGGCGAGCCCATATTGGGCGGGCCGTCCTTCCACCAGTAATTGACCAGAATATTTAACGGCGCCTGCGACTGAACGTGGTGCCACCAGAAATAGGGAATATAGAGCGCATCCCCCGGCTCCAGATCGGCCACTTCGGCGGCTTTCAGCGCTTCGGCAAAGCGCGGATAACGCGCGAAATCAGGGTTTTCCAGCGACACCATGCTGACCGGTGGCCCGGCCAGAGTAAAGTCAAACGGCCCGACATAGAGATTGGCCAGTTGCTCCGGCGGAAACAGCGTAAAGCGCCGCTTACCCGCCACCAGCGCCGCCACATTGTTGGACAGGTCATAGTGGGTTTGCACCCTGAGCGGATTGCCGATCCAGATGCGCGGCTGAATTTCCTTCGGGATAAAGGGGATGTGGTTGTCGGCCACAAACTGCGGCAGGCAGTCCGGTATCGGCACCGACTGGATATAGACTGACGGCGGGCTGTCCTCGCCGCGCAGGCTTAAGATCCGGTCAAGCGTGGCCGGTATCGGCAGACGCATCTTATCAAAATTCAGACCTTTCAGGTCGTCACTGTAGAAAAACGCGCCCTTAATCAGCGGATCGCCGGTCAGGGTTTCGGCCGCATAGCCGATATCAAAGCGTTTCAGGTAGTCGGCGACCGCCTCATCGCCCGCCAGCGCGGCCTGAACCGCTGGCCAGTCCCTGACCAGCCCGCGCATAATGGCCGGGCGGTTGGCGGGCACGATCTCCTGTGAGAACAGCTCAAACGTCACATTTTCATATACGCGGGTACGGGTATCAATCACGCTTTCAATGCCTTGTTTATCGCCGCCAGAGCCAGCGGCGCCATAGTCAAATATCCGGCCCGGTTAGGATGCACACCGTCGAGTGCCAGTTCAGATTTAAAGCCATTCTGACCATTGTTCAGCACCGGCCAGTAATCGACATAGCCCGCGCGCTGTGAGGCGGCATAGTCCCGAAGCCAGCTATTGAGTTTGAGGATCTTATCGGTTGGATTGCCCACCCCTTTGCGCCAGGGAAACTCAAGCGCGGGCAGAACTGACGCCAATACCACCTTGATATTATTAGCCTTGGCAATCGAACACATGGCGCTGATGTTGCCGGTCGTCGCAGCCGGATCATAGAGCCCATCGTTTTCCGCAATATCGTTGGTACCCGCCAGAATATGTACGACCTTGGGTTTGAGAGCGACCACATCGGGCCAGAACCGCACCAGCATCTGCGCAGTCGTTTGCCCGCCAATGCCGCGTCCGACAAAGCCATTGGGTAAGAAAAACTCCGGCTGATAGCCAAGGGCGGCCCAGTTGTCGGTCAGGGAATCGCCCATAAACACCACCCTGCGCTGAGACGCGGGCAAGGCGCTACTTACCAGATTGGCGGCACGATACCGCCCCAGATTTGGCCAATCGGTGGCCGGTTTACATACCGCTACCGGCACCCGCGCGCGCGCGGGCTCGGCCACCGTCAGATCGGTCACCGGCGGTTGAGGTGTATGGGTTTGCGGTGTGGCGATGGATTGCGCCATTGCTGTACTGCCAATAGCGGCTCCGCCGGTCACCAGTCCGGCCAGCAGACCTCTGCGTTTCAAATCTGTCATTGCACTCTCCCCATTCGCTTTGCGCCCATTGTCAGATAAGCGCAGGCGGACAGGTTTGTACAGAACCTGCCCGCCGTTTGGGTATTAAGCCACCGTCAGGGTCGTTGTCTTCAGATCGACACTGTTGGGGCCAGCCATGATGGTGAAGGTGCCGGGTTCAACCACCCGCTTCATCTCCATGTTGTAGAACTCAAGATCATGGGAGGTGATCTCAAAGCTGACGGTGGTTTTCGCCCCGGCCTCCAAGGTCACGCGCTTAAAGTGCTTAAGCTCCTTAACTGGACGGGTGATCGATGAGAAATCGTCGCGGATATAGAGTTGCACGACTTCATCACCTTTGCGGCTGCCGGTATTAGTGACGTCAATTTCGACACGCACACTATCGGTCGCCGCAATCGTTGATTTGGCCAGACGCGGCTCGGAGATATCGAACGTGGTATAGCTGAGGCCAAAGCCGAACGGATAGAGCGGCTTTGTGGTGTCATCCAGAAAGCCCCGGCGGGCGGTCGGTTTATGGTTATAGTAGATCGGCAGTTGCCCCGCGTGACGCGCAAAGGTGACCGGCAGCTTGCCGCCCGGATTGGCGCGGCCAAACAGCAGGTCGGCGGCGGCATGGCCCGTTTCCTGCCCCAGATACCAGCCTTCGATAATGGCGTCGGCGCGTTCCTGAAGCAGGTTGATCGACAGCGGACGGCCATTAAGCAGGAAGACCACGGTTGGCTTATTCAGATCAAAGATCGCCTTGGCCAGATCGTTCTGCTGCCCCATCAGGTCGAGGCTGGAACGATCCCCAAGGTGGTTGTCGGCCCAGGCTTCGCGTGAGGTTTGCTCATTGTCACCCAGCACCATGATGATGGTATCGGCGGATTTGGCGGCCTCAACGGCTTCGGCAATCAGCTTGGCATTAACGGCCGGATCAATGAACTTGACCTCATCGGCGGACCATTCGCGCTTTTCGGTGATGCGCACGGCCTCACTGTAGGCAACCTCAAAGCCCTGTTTCTTGCCCTCGGCCTGCAAGCCCTCCAAGACAGAGACCACATGCCGCGGGATTTCGGAATAGCCGCCGATCGGCGTGTCGCGGGCATGGGTGCCGAGCACCAGCACCTTGCCGACCTTTTTGGCATCCAGCGGCAACAGTTTTTTGTCATTTTTCAGCAGTACTGCCGACTTGACCGCCGCTTCACGGGCCAGCGCGATGGCTTCCGGCGTCGCCGTCAGTTTGGCGGCCTGCTTAGCGTCAACATAAGGCGCCTCGAAGAGGCCACCTTGGAACTTGAGCGTCAGAATACGCGCAACGATCGTGTCGATCTCTCCTTGAGAAACGCGTCCATCTTTTACCAACTGAATGACATTGGGATAGGTTTGGGTATCGGGCGTTTCGATATCAACGCCAGCCTTAACCGCCTTGAAGGCCGCCTCGATATCATTGGGCACCAGCTTGTGACGCGTGATCATTTCCTTGATGGCGAAATAATCCGACACCAGCACGCCCTTAAAGCCCCACTCTCCGCGCAGGATGGTCCCCAGCAGCCAGGTATTGGCATGGGATGGTACACCGTCAATTTCGTTATAGGACGGCATGACCGCCGCGATATTTGTTTCCTTCACCACCTTCTCAAATGGCGGGAAGAAGTCTTCGCGTAAGATTCGCTCCGAGATATTGGCTGGCCCAACATTGGTGCCGTTTTCCGGCTGACCATGACCGGTCATGTGCTTCAGGGTCGCAAACACCTTGTCCTTGGCCAGCGGCAGGCTATCTCCCTGAAAGCCGAGTACCGCCGCCTTACCCATCACGCCGCAGACATGAGGGTCTTCGCCGTAGGTTTCCTCAATCCGGCCCCAGCGCGGCTCACGCGCCACATCGACCACCGGCGCCAGCGCCAGATTGGTGCCGCGCGCGCGCATTTCCTTGGCGCACACCGAGAATATCTTTTGGGCCAGATCGGGATCGAAAGACGATGCCAGCGCAATCGCTTGCGGGAAGGAGGTCGATTCCCGCGCCACATAGCCGTGCAGGCTTTCTTCGTGCAGGAACAGCGGGATACCCAGACGGGTCTTTTCAACCGCCCATTTCTGCGCGGCATTACAATAGGTCGCCGTCTCCAGCGGATTGCGGTTGACGACACCGGCCTCGGCGCCGGCATTACCGGAGGTGGGCTTTACCCCCACGCGGTCGCTGGGGCGGGCAATCATGCCAATGCCATTGGGGAAAGTCTCAGACGCTTTTTTGGCGTCAAACTCACCGGCATCGGTCTGAATCTTGCCCTTTTCCTGCCAGATGCACATCATCTGACCAACCTTTTCCTCCAGCGTCATCCGCCCCAGCAGATCATTGACGCGGGCATCGAGGGCGGCCTTGGGGTCTTTATAGAGCGTTTTACCACCGCCCTGAGCCGCCGCATGGGTCGCTGCCGACACCATAAGCGCCACGGTCGATGCGCCGAACAGTCGGCGCGACATGCTGATTTTAGACATAGCTTCTTCCCTTATTTTATTGAACTTAAATAGGTTTTATCAGGCCAGTTGAGACATCACCTCAACCGGCGCATCCATCGCACAGTTGGCGCGAATGAAATCTTCGTGGGTCGGCATGTAGTCGCTCGATTTACGGATCGCGTCCTTGATGCCGAACAACTGCCGCTTAACGTCTTCATCGGTCATGACATCGGCGACCGGATCATAACCGCGCCAGGTCATGCCTTGGCCCACCATAACCGCGAACCATGAGGTGTCGTTAAACAGCTCCTCATTCTCACGGAAAATCCGTCCCCGGCTCTGGAACAGGTCGTATTTTTCCTGAAGCCTTGGGGGCAGTTCCATATTGCGGCAATAACGCCAGTATTCGCTGTCATCGCGTTCGGTCTGATTAAAATGCAGCACCAGAAAATCACGGATATATTCATATTCGCGCACGCTCATCATATTGTAGCGATTGATGTCGGCCTGTTCGAACCCCTTATCAGGGAACATCTGCAACAGCTTGGCGATACCAACCTGAATGAGGTGGATGGAAGTCGATTCCAGCGGCTCCATAAACCCGGACGCAAGGCCGATCGCCACGACATTCTTTTCCCAGAATTTATGGCGATGGCCGCCCTGAAACTTAATCAGCATCGGGTCTTTCAGCGGCTTGGCATCCAGATTTTGCAGCAACGTGTCCATCGCCGCCTGCTCATCGATGAAGTTGTTGGAAAAAACATAGCCATTGCCGGTGCGATGTTGCAGCGGGATGCGCCACTGCCAGCCGGCCTCGCGCGCGGTTGAGCGAGTATAGGGTGTCGGATTTGCATATTTATTTTGCCCTAACGCTTCGCTTCTTGAGGGCACCCGCTCAGTCGGCACCGCCCAGGCCCGGTTATTGGGCAGCCACTTCGACCAGTCTTCATAACCGACACCCATCTGCTGACCAATCAAAAGGCCGCGAAAACCGGAACAGTCGATAAACAGATCGCCTTCGATCCGGCGGCCATCATTAAGCACGACCGCCTCAAGAAAGCCCGTGTCAGCGTTTTTATCGGCACTGACGATGCGGCCTTCGATGCGCTGCGCCCCCAAACCTTCAGAAAACCGGCGCAGGAATTTAGCATACAGTCCGGCGTCAAAATGAAAGGCATAGGCGATGGTGCTGAGCGGCGAGTTTTCAACCTGAACCGGCCGCATGAATTTGCCGTCGCGCGCCGCCACCGCCTGCAGATTGTAATCAGAAATCGAGTCGCTGACGCCCAGCGTCTGGAGCTTTTGCCAGAAGGCGTGGAACGACACCCCCTTCATGTCAAAGCCGTAGGGCCCAAACGGGTGAAAATAGCTGTGGCCCTTGCGCGCCCAGTCGACAAACTCGATCCCCAGCTTGAAGGTGCCGTTGGTCTGGCGGATAAAATCGTCTTCTTTCAGCCCCAGCAGACGGTTGAAGATATTGATCTGCGGGATGGTCGCCTCACCCACGCCGACGGTGCCGATATCTTCGGATTCCACCAGCGTAATATCGGCATACTGCGGCCCAAGGATCT
Organism: Asticcacaulis machinosus; assembly: GCF_028550435.1. Lineage (GTDB taxonomy): Bacteria > Pseudomonadota > Alphaproteobacteria > Caulobacterales > Caulobacteraceae > Asticcacaulis > Asticcacaulis machinosus. The sequence goes on from NZ_JAQQKV010000001.1 coordinate 1,004,463, forward strand.
TGGACAGGGCGGCCGCTGTCATCCATCCGGCCGTTCCGCCGCCTACAATCACAATGTTCCGGATCGTTTCCATATTGAATTCCCTGATTACTCAAGCGCTTATGTATGCACTTTTAAGAAAGGTGTCGCTGGCGAAGACGTGGCGGATAAAGGCTGCCTGCGCCGGCATGGTCTACACTGTCCGGGCAACCGCCGATCTGATATTTTTAAGGTTGCGCCGGACATCGTCAAGCAACAGACCGTCCACCATCGAGTCATGCCGGCACTCCGGGCACGCCCGCCACAGATTGAAGCGGTGGCATGTTAGATACCGCCCGCGCCATGATATCGCGCATCCTTATCAATTGTTGATTCAAACGTTCAAAATCCATGCTATCGATGATGCGGTCATAGCGTTCCGGCCACACACCTTCCCCCAAAAAGACCGAAACCCAGAAAGCCTCCGAATAGGTTTCCTCGTCATACATGACCACCCGCCCCCGGCTTTTGAACTGGGTAATTTTACGGATCAGCTCGGGCGAGCCTTCCGTCTGCCCCCGCAGAACCTGTGGCAGCAGAACAAAATCCCTTACCCGGTCAAAGGTCTGGATCATCAGGCGGTTATATTCCCCTGCCAGAACCGCTGACATGCCATCATCCGGAAACAGACCGATCAACCGGATCAGGCTGGTGTGCAACAATTGCAGTTCATGGCCCATAAACGGTTGCAGCACGCCGCCTGCATGTCCCACGGCCAGCACATTGCCGGCCCAGAACTGTGCGCGGCGCCCCTGAACGAAAGCACGGCCCTCGCCATCGGTCGCGACATCATCGGTAATCGTCCCGCCCATAACCGGCAGCATCTGACCGGCGGCCGTCATCACCGGAACCACCGTATCGTGAGGCAAGGCCGGACGGATGCGATTGGCTTTCAGATAGGGATCAGCCTCAAAAGGTACGTCCATAGTGCTCATGAGACGCGCGGCCGCCCCTGTAGCATCAATATATAAATCCGCCGTCAGAGGCACGCCCTGATCACGATGAACCGAGGCAATCTGCGCACCGCCGTCAACCTTGGTCAAACACCCCTCAGCCACGTCCACGCCGCGCGATAAGGCATAGTGCCTGAGCAAATCACTGTATCGCCCGACATCCAGCACAAGGCCGTAACTGAACCCGGACAGCACGGAGTTAGGATCATTAACAGGTCGCGTAAACTTACCCTGTGCGGACATCAGGGCCGGGATTGAAAAGGCATCAATGTTGTCAATCTGCCCATGTTGCCGTCGCCAGGTCATGAAGTGATGAAAGGCGACCGCATTCAGCCGCGCGCCGTGATCACCGATGCCGATATGGTAGCTGCCCATATTCAGCGCCGTATAGGGCCATGCCCGCGTGGCCCTGATGACCTGATCTTCGGGGATTCCCAGTACGCTATGAAAGGCTCGCAGCGACGGCAAGGTGAGGACGGCCCGGCCCAGACATGCGCTGTCGCCTTCAGCCCCGTCATCCAGCACGGTAATCCGACAATTCTGGCCTTCCAGAGCCTTAGACAGCCCCGCAGCCATAAACCATGCCGCCACGCCAGAGCCGCAGATCAATATGGATTTCAGCCGCGCCATCAGACCGCTCCCGCCGTGGCGCGACGGGTGACAACCGCCGACGGGCAATATTGTTCCAGAAACGCCGCATGGCTGGGCATGGCCTGAACGGCAGCGGAGACCTTACCAGCATAATCTGCCATATAGCGCGTCAACGCCTCATCGCTGATACGCTCACTTAACGGGTCATAACCCTCCGGAATGACGCCCTGACCGATATAGACCGCCAGCCAGCTCGGTTCCAGAAAGAAACCATCCTTGTAGTTGACGATCACGCCACGCTCGCGAAACAGAGCCATCTTATAGGCCAGAGAGTCCGGAATGGTCATGGCCCGGCAATAATCCCAGAACGGCGTGTCATCGCGCTCAGTGGCGTGATAATGCAGGATCAGAAAATCCCGCACCCGCTCATACTCAAGGTGCATGATGCGGTTGAACTCATCGCGGTCATCATCACAGAAACGCATATCCGGCAGCATCTCGACCAGATTGGTCACCGCAAGCTGGATCAGATGAATCGAGGTTGATTCGAGCGGCTCCAAAAACCCGGACGCCAGCCCGATCGCCACCACGTTCTTGTTCCACTGCTGTTTGCGCACGCCTGTGGTGAATGACAGCATCTTGGGCTCGGCCTGCGCAGCCCCTTCAAGATTAGCCATCAGTGTGGCGCACGCCGCGTCTTCGCTCAAAAAGCCTGACGAAAACACATACCCATTCCCCACCCGGTGCTGAAGCGGGATACGCCACTGCCAGCCCGCGTCCCGCGCCGTAGCACGGGTATAGGGCGTATTGGCATCCGACGCTTTGCAAGGCACCGCCCACGCCCGGTCGCACGGCAGCCAGTGGCTCCAGGCTTCATACCCGCTCTTTAGAGTCTGCTCGATCAGCAATCCTCTGAAACCGGACGCATCTATAAAGAGATCCCCCTCAACCGTCTCACCGTTTTCCAGAACCACGGCCTCAACAAAGCCGGTTTGCGCGTTCTGCGTCACGCCCGTGATGCGGCCTTCGGTGCGCACAACACCGCGCGCTTCGGCGTAGCTGCGCAGGTAAGCCGCATAGAGCCCCGCATCAAATTGGTAAGCATAGGAAAAGGTTGATTCGACGCTGCGCATATCAGGAGATGGCATGGCAAACCGCGCCATGTGTGACATTTTTACCGGCAGTGAAAATTCATCGATCGAGCGCGTGTCACCGCGCTTTCGCATCCGCACCCAATGATGGTGAAATCCCACGCCGCCTAGAGGCTCGCCGTAAGCCCCAAACGGATGGACATAGGACTGGCCTTTACGATTCCAGTCGCAGAACTCGATACCCAGTTTGAAGGTCGCGGAGGTCTTTTGCATGAAGTCGCGCTCGTCTATGCCAAGTTTGACATTAAAATGACGAATGTGTGGCACGGTTGCCTCACCCACACCAACAGTACCAATGGCCTCAGACTCAACCAGACGAATACTTAAATCCTCAGACTTATAGAGCGATGATAATCCGGCCGCCGCGATCCATCCCGCCGTTCCGCCGCCGACAATCACAATACGCTTTATTTTTTCATCAGAGTTTTTAGACACTTAGACAAACTCCCCGACCATTTCATTCCCACGCCCTGTTTTCGGGCTTATTGTATTATAATTTGCCAATTTATAAGACATAAGTATTCATCGTCTGACAATACCGGTCACTACTGGCTATGTTTTTATATTTACACGAGTTTTCAGATTTCAAAGCCTCGCGATTACCTTGACATAGCAAATAACCTAACTTAAAAAAAGCCTTAATGATAGCGCTAACAAGTTATCATAACAGGGAAGAAACATTATGAAACAAACCAAACGTCATCGTGGCGGCGTATCCGCCATGCTGCGCTGCGGCGTGTCGGCAGTCGCTCTGTCGGCACTGATGAGTCCTGCTTTTGCGCAGACTCCGTCTGAAACCGCAGCGACCGCTAACGCCACGGCCAATGCCAGCGAAGATACAACCGAAGTCGTGGTGACCGCTATCCGCCGGTCGTTGCGTAACGCTCAGGCCATCAAGCGTGACTCCGACGTGATCGTCGACTCGATCACCGCCGAAGACATCGGCGCCCTGCCCGACCGTTCGGTTACCGAAGCGCTGTCGCGTGTACCGGGCGTTTCAATCAACCGCTTTGCCGCCGGGGTTGACCCTGACCACTTCTCGGTCGAAGGCTCAGGCGTTACCGTGCGCGGTCTGAACATGACCCGTTCGGAACTCAACGGTCGCGACGTGTTCTCAGCCAACAACGGACGCGGCCTGAGCTTTGCCGATGTGCCGTCCGAGCTTATGGGCGGTGTTGACGTGTTTAAGAACCCGTCCGCCAATATGATCGAAGGCGGCATCGCCGGCACGGTCAACCTGCGCACCCGTCTGCCGTTCGATTCCAAGGGGCAGGTTATCTCCTTCTCGGTCGAAGGTTCATATGGTGATTTCGCCAAGGAATGGACCCCGACCTATTCCGGCCTTTATTCCAACCGCTGGGATACCGAAGTCGGTCAGTTAGGCCTGCTGGTCAACTATGTGAATTCTGAGCTGACCACACGGTCTGATGGCGCGCAGATTTCAAACTACGCCTGCCGTTACCGCTCCGCCGACCAAAGCACAACCGATGGCGATGGTGTTGGCACACCGGGCGTTCTGATCAACGGTCTGGCGTCCGGCCTTGTGGCCACCTCAGCCGTTCAGTGTCTGGACGCAGGTACCGAAGCCAATACGTCGGACACCGCCAATGGCATGTGGTTCCCGCGCGGTGCGGCGCTGCGCTCGCAAATCTCAGAGCGCAAGCGTGAAGGTTACGGCCTGGCGGCGCAGTGGCGTTCAAACGATGACACCATGCTGGCCACGTTCCAGTATCTGCGCTCCGAAGCCACGCAGGCCTGGACCGAACATGCCATTGAAATCGCCACAGATAACGTATCCGCCGATGGCCGTGACGCTTTCCCGGTATTTGGCTCTGATGTAACGATCGACGATCAGGGGCGTTTCACCTCAGGCCTGATCTCAGGCATCCAGGGCTGGCGTTCCGACTCCAACACTACGGCACCTAACAACCGCACGCCGGTTTACGGCCTCCAGTCGAACAATATCCGCCGCGACCAGCAGCAGGAATATATGACTGAGGATGCCAGCTTCAACTTCAAATGGACGCCCAATGACCGCTGGGGCGTTACGTTTGATGCCCAGCGCGTCAAATCCACGGTTGACGTTATCGACAACACCATCTGGGGCTCGTCATTCCAGGATGCGTTTATTCAGATCAATGGCGATGATATCCCAACCATCCGCTTCCAGCGTCCGACCCTTGTCAACAACGCTGGTCAGGCCTGCCCCACGGTCTGTCCAAACGGCTCTGGCACCGCGCCACAACCGTATGCAGCCGGCGCCAACGCCTCATATGCCAGCCCGTACAACACCTTCTGGCGTTCGGCTATGGATCACTTCGAGCAATCCGAAGGCGAAGAAACCGCAGTTCGGTTAGACGCCCAGTACCTGTTCGAAGACAACAACTTCGTAAAATCGGTCGATTTCGGGGTGCGCTGGTCTGAGCGTGAGCAGACCACCCGCTTCTCCCAGTATAACTGGGGTGTGTTGTCGGAAATCTGGGGTGGCAGTGCGCCGGGCGGGCCCGTCTGGATGGATGATACCCTTGTCGGTGGGGGCACATCGTCAGGCATGGTCGAAGCCTTTACCTTCGATAATTTCATGCAGGGCGATATCGCCAATCCTGTCGGTGCGGACGGTTATCTGTTCTATGCCGGAAATATGGTTAAAGACTACGAGTCCTACCTGAACTTTGCCAACAGGGTGAGCACCACCTGGCGGCCTTACCGCGATGCCAATGGTGCCGTGATAACCGCAAATGCGGAAACCTGTCTGGACGGCACCACACGCTCGGCCAACTGGGACAGCGCGTTTGACCGGTGCGATACCATTGCGGGCACACCGTTCCGTCTGAACGAAATCAATCCGGTGGTTGAGACAAACCGTGCCGCCTATATGATGGTTCAGTTCCGTCATGAAATGGACAACGGAGGCAAGATTTCGGGTAATGTCGGTCTGCGTTACACCAAGACTGATCGGACGACCTCCGGCTATCAGGCCTTCCCAAGATCGACCTTCCGGACAGAGGCTGAATGCGCGGCCCCGCCTGTCGGGCAGCCGGTCACAGGCTTCTGTCTGCTGCCGCTGCAAACCCGCAACGATCTGCGTAACTGGAGCAACGGCGCCATCAGCCCTATAGATGGCGAGGTCAGCTATCGCTATCTTCTGCCCAGCTTAAACGTAAGATACCAGCCAAATCCTGAGTGGGTATTGCGTCTCGGCCTGTCCAAGACCCTCACCCCACCGGAAATGGGTCTGACGCGCGCCTACTACAATATTGCGGGTCTGACGGTTAACGACAACCGGGAAATCATCACCGGCAATACCACGGTCGGCAATCCACAACTGAAGCCTACGCAATCCAACAACATCGATCTGTCGGCGGAATGGTACTTTGCCCCGGTCGGTTCGGTGACCCTGGCCCTGTTCCACAAAGAACTGAGCAATGTCGTATCCAACGGCAACGAGCGTCTGAACTTCACCAATAACGGAGCGACGTTCTCAATCCCGGTGACGACGCCTGTAAACTCCGCAGACAAAGGCAAGATCAAGGGCTTTGAACTGGCTTACCAGCAAACCTACGACTTCCTGCCGGTGCCGTTCGACGGTCTGGGTGTCAATGCCAACTACTCCTACATCGAATCTGACGGCGTAAAGCAAACCACGCTGTCGGCAACCGATCCGGACGTAGCGGCTGGCCGCGTAGCCATCATCGATACCTCGCTTCTGCCGCTGCAAGGCCTGTCCAAGCACAATGCCAACGCGACGGTATTCTATGAAAAGTACGGTATCTCGGCGCGTCTGGCCTACAACTGGCGTGACGACTTCCTGGTTACCGTACGTGACGTGATCGTGCCGTTCCAGCCGATCATGCAGAAGGCATCGGGTCAGCTTGACGGCTCGTTCTTCTATAACGTCACGCCACAGGTAAAGATCGGCGTTCAGGGCGTGAACCTGACCAATGAGGTCACCAAGACTTTGGCGGTTATCGGCACCAAACCGAACGGCGAACTGATTACCGCTGGTCGTTCATGGTTCATGAACGACCGCCGGGTGACCTTTGTGATCCGCGGCACGTTCTAAACTAACGGCTTAAGGAGGACTTACGGGCGCATCGAATTTATTTGGTGCGCCCTTTTTTGTACGTTTCCAAGGAGACTTCCATGTCGACTTTATCACGCCGCCAGGCTCTGGCCCTCATGACCGCAGCCGCCGCCCTGCCCACATCGCTGTCAGCCCAAACGACCGCGTCTTTGGCCGAACTTGCCAAAGCCAAAGGGATATTGTTCGGCTCCGCCGTTGGCGCCGGTAATGCCAATGCCTTAACCGGATCGTTTTATGATCAGAAATATCTCGAAATTTTAAAACGCGAATGCGCAGTTCTGGTGCCGGAGAACGAGCACAAAATCTATGTGATCGCCGCCCAGCCGGATAAATATAATTTTGAGCCCGGCGACCGTATCGCGGCCTTTGCCAAACAAAACGGCATGAAGTTGCGCGGCCACACCCTGTTCTGGAACCGGGTAGAGTTTATGCCCCAGTGGATCAAGGACTACAACTTTGGCCCGAATCCCAAAAAAGAGGCCGAGCGTTTTTTACGTGACTACATCAAGGCGGTCTGTGAACACTATGGCGAAGCGGTCCATTCCTGGGATGTGGTTAATGAAACCATCGACCCGCAGACCGGCAATATCCGCAAAACGCCTTTTACCGAAATTCTGGGGCCGGACGCCCTGCGCATTGCCTTTGAAGCCGCCAAGGAACACGCCCCGCACGCGCAACTGGTCTATAACGACTATATGAGTTGGGAAAAGGGCAACGAAACCCACCGCAATGGCGTGCTGAAACTGCTGCGCTGGTTCCGTGATCAGAACATCACCATCCACGGCATGGGTATCCAGAGCCATATCGGCAATGACGGCCATATCGATCAGGTGCAGGACAAGGACTGGAAAGCCTTTGTCGATGAGATCGTGGGCATGGACTATGACCTGCTGATCACCGAATTCGATGTCAACGATAAGGACTTGCCGACCGATTCCAAAGTGCGCGATGCCGCCATCGCCAGGGCCGCGACCCGCTATGTCGACATGATGCTGGATTACAAACAGCTCAAAGAATTCCTGTGCTGGGGCATGTGCGACAAATATAGCTGGCTGCAAGGCTGGACGCCGCGGGCCGATAAGACCCTGCAACGCTCAACCCCCTACGATGTTGATTATAAGCCCAAACTTCTGCGCGAAGCTCTGGCCGCATCGTTTAAAAACGCCAGCGTCAGATAGGAGAAGAGGATCATGACCTTGTTGAAAACGGGTGCCATTTCTCTCGCGACCCTTCTCTGTGCGGCGTCGGTTCAGGCGGGCGATGCGCGATTTGCGTTCTTTGAATATTCCGGCACACGGCAGGAAAGCGCCATCGCCAAGCCTGCTGCCAATGAGTATATCAACCCGATCCTGTCCGGTTACTATCCTGACCCCAGTATAACGCGGGTGGGTGATGACTATTATCTGGTCAATTCGTCGTTTGCGCACTATCCGGGCCTGCCGGTATTTCACTCAAAGGATCTGGTCAACTGGACGCAGATCAGTAACGCGATAAACCGGCCATCTCAGTTGAATTTTGACAATCTGGGGACGTCGCGCGGGGTGTTTGCGCCGGACATCTCATACAACGACGGCACCTTCTATATCGTCAATACCTGCGTCGATTGCAGCGGGAACTTTGTCATCACCGCGACCGATCCCAAAGGGCCGTGGTCGGAGCCGGTATGGTTTGACTTCGAAGGCATCGACCCGTCAATCTTTTGGGACAAAGACGGCAAGGCCTATATCGTCAATAATGGCGCGCCCAATGAGACACCGCGCTATGACGGCCACCGCGCCATCTGGGTGCAGGAGTTCGATCCGAAAACCCTGAAAATGGTCGGTCCGCGCACCCAGATCGTCAATGGCGGGGTCGACATCACCCAGAAACCATCGTGGATCGAAGGCCCGCACCTGATCAATAAGGACGGCTATTATTACCTGACCGCCGCCGAAGGCGGCACCGGCGATCAGCATTCTCAGGTCGTGTTTCGCGCCCCGGCTATCACCGGCCCGTTTGTGCCGTTCGAGGGCAATCCTATCCTCAGCCAGCGCACGCTCGATCCGGCCCGCACTAACCCCGTAACCTCAGCGGGTCATGCTAAGCTGGTGCAGACGCAAAATGGCGACTGGTGGGCGACGTTTCTGGCCACCCGCCCCTATGGCCCCGACCTTTACAATATCGGCCGTGAGACATTCCTGCTGCCCGTGACATGGGAAAACGGCTGGCCGATGATCCTTGAGGGCGGCAAGCGTATCCCGTTCACCGCCGCCAAACCGAATCTGCCAGCCGGCCCAAAGCCGGCTGTGCCGATGAATGGTGATTTCGGCTATAAGGATGAGTTCGATACGCTTTCCCCCGCCTGGGTCGGTATCCGCACCCCGCGCACGGAGTTTTACAGTCTCAACAAAGGTGATCTGGTGCTGAAAGCCCAGACCGAGGCCATCGGCGACAAAAAGGGCGCCCCGTCATTCCTTGGCCGCCGTCAGCAGCATCATATCGCCACCGCCACCACTGCCGTGACCTACATGCCGGAAAAAGACGGCGACCGGGCGGGGCTTTTGGCCACCCAAAGCGATGACGCCTATCTGTTTTTTGGCCTGACTCAAATGGCAGGTCAGACCGTGATCGCGCTCAACATCCGCCAGACCGCCAATGATCCGGTCGCGGGTAAGCGCCTGATCATGGCGCAGATCCCGCACAAGCCGAAAACGCCGGTCTATCTGAAAATCACAACCAATGGCGGGACATTTGACCTCGCCTACGCTCTGAAAAAAGGCGAATGGGTGACGATCCGAAAGGGTCTGGACGCCACATTCCTGAGCACGCGTAAGGCGGGCGGGTTCGTGGGCACCCTGATCGGCCCCTATAACGAAGCTGCAAAATAAACACTACAGAGGGAGGAAACCATGAAGACTTTTAGTATTTTAGCCGCATTGACGCTCGGCCTGAGCGCGGGCGTTTATGTCAGCGCCCCGGCGCCCGCCCACGCGCAGGAAGACGACATCCTGAAAAAAGCGATCAATAATCCCAATGTCGCCAGCTACCAGATCTTCGGCAGCGTACAGACCAATGCCCCGATCAAGGATGAAACGGTACAGGGCGGTGATGCCCGCCGTGTGATTATCTCAAAGGCCGGGGCTAACCCTTGGGACGCCGCCGCCCAGATGCCGATTACCGGCAAGATCACCAAGGGCGACGAAATTGTCACGGCCATATGGCTCAAGGCCACGGCGACAGAAAATGGTGCCGCGGGCACCGTCACTCTGCGTCTTCAGCAATCGGGCGCGCCCTATACCGGACTGGTGCAAAAGACCATCACCCTGAAACCGACCTGGGAACTATATACCGTGACGGCCACATCGGCAGACACCTATCCCAAGGGGACGGCCAACTTTGCTGTTCAACTGGCCCACGCGCCACAGACCATCGATATCGGGCCAGCCTTTGTGCTGAACATGGGCCCTAAAAAACCGGCAGGCTAAACCATATTTTTGAGTTGAAGCTTATACTGGTTGAGTTGCGGGGAGGTCATATCTTCCGCAAACAGACTGTCGACCCTTGCCGGTACGCCCGGCAAGGGATCGCCGTGACTTTCAAAGATAAAATAATCGTACATGTCCCGCCACACCGCCCGCTGCTCAGGCGGCAAGCGTTTGTGGCTCAGGGCCGCCATATAGATGGGCAAAAACGGCGAAACCAGTTCCGGCCGGTTTTCGCTCCACCAGTAATTGACCAGCATATTGAGCGGCCCTGTGGTCTGCACATGGTGCCACCATAATTCCGGCATGTATAAAGCGTCGCCCGGTTCAAGACGGGCCTGCACAGCAGAATCCAGCGCCTGCCGGAAACGTGGAAATGTCTTAAAATCAGGCGCTTCCATCGACACCATGCTGATCGGCACGCCCGCAGGCGTGCGGTCCAGCGGCCCCGGATAAAGATTGGCCAGTTGATCGGGCGGGAACAGCGTAAATAATTTCTCCCCCGCCACATGGCAGGCAATGTTTTTGGCCAGATCGAAATGGGTCTGGGTACGCAGGGTGTTACCCAGCCACACACGCGGCACACCCTCATCCAGCAACGGCATATCCATTTCGCTTTCCAGGGCTGGCAAATGAACATCTACCGCCAATGCTTGCAGATAGACAGCTTCAACATCGGGTTTATGTTGATGGGCCAGCATCCAGTCGAGGGCGAAACTGACCGTTTCATTGAAATTGCGGAAATTAAACCCGTCCATCGTGTCGTTATAGAAAAACTGCCCATTGAGTTCAGGTTTACATACCGAAACCAGAGCGGGTTTTCGGCTATCGAACGGCTTTAAATAGGCGGCTAAGGCTTCGACAGACTCTTTGGCTTTTTGAACGCATGGCCAGTGGGCCACCAGTCCTTTGAGGATCGCGGGTTGCCCTTTGGGCAAGATTATAGTTTCGAATACATCACGAGTGACGTTTTCATAGGTATCGACACTTTTGAAATCCGTCATGGTCACGCCTGTAATAATCACGCTTTACGTCACTCAGCCCGATACATGCGGGCATCATAGTGAGTCCTTACTTTTAACGTCCCGGCCCGTCTCACCCGTCGCCAGAAGAGGTAAAATTGTAGGCAATTTATAGTATAAATATACCGCGCACAAATAAAGGGCTGGCTCCACAACCCATGAAAGGAGCCAGCCCTTGCCGCCTGCGGCTTCGATAGAGAGTGTCAAAACCGGTAAGCGGCTCCGACGGATACGACCCAAGGGTCGAGGGTCACGCCGGATTTCAGCGCGCCAGAATTGATCTTGGCGTCGGCTTAAAAACACCTTCTTGGCATCAAAATTCAATGCCCATTTGTGCTCGGAACAGGTGCCGCGCATCAACGCTTTGCCCGCCTTGTCCTTTGCTATATGACATAGAGAATAAGATATTGAGGAGCCCCGTATGGCGATTGTGAACCTGAGCCCGGCTGAGTTAAAAGCGGCACTTGACGCGGGCAATGTCGCCCTGATTGATGTCCGCGAACCGCAGGAATGGGATCAGGGCTATATCGAGGGCGCGATAAGCCTGCCCCTGTCCGTGTTTGATCCGGCCGCCCTGCCCGCTGACGGACGCGAAATTATCCTGTACTGCGCCGCCGGTGTCCGCTCAGCCCGTGCCCTCGAATATCTCCAGCATCAGGGATTTGAGATCAGCAAGCACTTAAGCGGCGGCACTTACGGCTGGGTGGCGGCGGGCTATCCTCTGACGGTGGATTAGGGCATGTTCGGACGCGGCCTGAAAGCCCTTGCGCTCACGATAGCTCTGACCATAAACGCGGGCGTGGCGCAGGCGGCCGATCTGATCACATTCTGGGATACTCCCCAGCATGGCGGCAATTCATTTAACGGTGCGCCGCCGGATCAGGCCTATTTCAATGCCCTGTCGGCCAGCGGCGCGACCTGGGTGCGGCTGACCTTTTCCAAGTGGAAGCCTGCGGGCAATAATCGGGATTTCCTGATCGGGAACGCCGATGACTATAGAGGCCTGTCGCAGCCTGATCTTAAAACCCTGACCGCCACCCTTGATCGCGCCCATGCCGCCGGTCTTAAGGTCGTGATCGCGCCGCTAAGCCTGCCCGGATCGCGCTGGGCTCAGCAAACCTCAGACGGTAAATATGATAACCGCCTGTGGCAGGAGGCGGCCTTTCAGCATCAGGCGACGCAATTCTGGGTCGATCTGGCGACTGCCCTCAAGGATCATCCGGCAGTCGCGGCCTATAATCTGATCAATGAGCCGGTTCCGGAGTTCAAGGCGGGCCTGCCTGAACATAGCGATCAGGCCGTCATGATAGACTGGTACGCCAGGCAACAAGGCACACTGTACGATCTGCCCGCCTTTTATGACCGGGTTATCACCGCCATCCGCGCAGTTGATCCGGCAACCCCGGTCATGGTCGATTCCGGCTGGTACGCCAATGCGCGCAGTTTCGACTACTGGCCGAGCGCCCTGAATGACACCCGCGTGCTGTACGCTTTTCATATGTACGAGCCTTATGAAGCGACCAGCGCCCCCAATATGAAGCGCAATATCCCCCACCGTTATCCGGGCGCGAATCTGCAGCATGGCCCCCGCAAAAAATTATGGGACAAAACCGCCGTCAAGGCGCATATCGACGCGCCCTACGCGTGGGCCGCCGCCCGCAGCATTGCGAAAAACCGTATCGTAGCCGGTGAGTTCGGCTGTATGCGGCAATGGACGGACTGCGCGATCTATCTGGAAGACGTGCTGTCAATTCTGGACGGCCACAAAGCGCACTGGGCGTTTTACAGTTTTCGCGAAGATGTCTGGGACGGTATGGACTACGAACTGAACCCAGCGGTCAAATCCGGCCAGTTTTACTGGTTGATGGAACAGGGCAAAGGCGATCAGCTAAAACGCGACGGGCCTTTGTTTGAGATTATCCGCAAGCGGCTAAAACCCACCCCCTAAAAATGTAAGGCGCACCTTACATGTAAGCTTGACCTGACATTTTCCGCATGTTAGGTTTACCTTACATCCGGCCAGATGTCTTATCAACGCGCCTGACAACCGGCGCTCAACAGGACACGCTCACATGAAAACGCTGAAACCCATAACCGAATATACCCTTGGCTTTGCCATATGGATGGCGGTCTATATCGCCGCTGTTTTTTTCGCAGGCTATTATTTCCGCGGCATGACCCCGCTCGGCGCACCGCAGGCGCCCCTGCTCTATGCAGTCGCACTTTTGCCGAGCATCCCGATCGGCGGTACTATACTGGTTTTCCTGCGCTTTATGGATCGCAGCGACGAATATATGCGCGCAATCATGACCCGGCGCTTTATTGTTGCCACCGGCATTACCCTGTTTATCAGCACCGCCTGGGGCTTTCTCAAAAACTACACAGAAACGCCGGGCAGTGGTCTGGATTACACCTACATGATCTTCTGGATCAGCTTTGCGGTCATTTCACCGTTCATCCGTGACAGTAAGGTTCGCACCGCGTGAAAACCAACCTCAAGGCTCTGCGTACCGAGGCTGGCCTGACTCAGGCCGACCTTGCCGCCAAAATCGGGGTCTCGCGCCAGGCGGTCATTGCCATCGAATCTGATAAGCATGATCCGTCACTGGATCTGGCCTACAGGATAGCCGCTGTGTTTGACCTGCCGGTCGAGGTCATATTTGAAAACCCTCACCGCTCGTCTGCGGCTACTACTGAATAAGCCGCATCTTGGTCAGGGGCTCAAAGGTAAACTCGCCCTTGGCCGGCACCCACATCAGGGCACGCGCGCAAAAGACTTCGGTGGCAAAGCTGCGCTTGACCTTGCTGCCGCAGTCGGCCCCGGCCACATCGACCCACAGCTTGGCGCCAGCGGCTGATTTGTCGAGATTGGCGGCATAGACATAACCGCCCCACCCTTCTTTATATCCCGCAGGTGTCGATACAAATACCGTAAGCGGCGATCCGGCATTGCCGCCGTAAAGCGAAGCGGCCCCGTCGCAGATCAGTTCGCCCTGATAAACACCATAGTCAGCGCGCCCGTCGCCGTTAAAATCCGCCACCCGCATGGCCGAGGCCGGATCCAGAAAGCGCCCGCCCACTTCGGCGCACATGCCAGATAAGGATTTCAGATGATCCTGCACCGGTTTGGGATAGGATTTGGGAGTCTGGGCCATAGCCGGGCCCGCCGCCATTACCACCACGGCCGCTACAGCGGCTTTGATCAGATATGTTCGCTTGAGCATCATCTCCCCCTGTGACTAAGATCATCAGCGGATAGCATATCATATCCGCAGGAAATAACCGTGTCGAAACGGCTACAGCTTTTACCGCTCACACCGCCTTAGACGACCTTATGATAGGTGTAAAAATCGGTGCGGGTGGCGACCTTATCATACAGGGCCTGAGCGTTAGTATTATGGGTATGAGTAACCCAGTAGACCCGCTCAGCCCCCAGCTCACGGGCCTGAGCGGTAACCGCCCCGATCAGGGCGCGGGCAATGCCTTGACCTCTGCGGGCCTCATCCACGAACAAATCCTCAAGATAAACGTATCCTCCGCGCGCCCAGGTCGAGCGATGGAACATGAAGCTGACAAAACCGGTCACGGCATCTCCATCACGGGCGATCAGCAGATACATATGCTCATCCGGGTTCAAAAACCGTGCCCAGGTCAGATCGGTGACCTCAGCCGGCAGATCCTGCTGGTAAAATTCAAGATAGGCGTTCCACAGTGGCAGCCACGCTGTCTTATCTTCGTCGTGCGCATAAGCGATATCAACCATGCCCCATCCCTTCAAAAGATCAGCATAGCGCGATATCGGGGTAGCGCACAGCCCCCCCATTCCACCCCCGTTTTCATAGATTTTGCTTATCCACATTTCAATTATAATTGAATTTCCTTATTCGCCTGATGGGCGCAATATCACTCCGCTGCCCGATACGTCCCCACACCACCGGCGGCTCTAACGACGGAGAGACACCCCCATGAGCGCAGATAGTTCCCAACCTTCGAAGTGTCCGGTGACGGGCCAAAGTGCTAAACTGACGACTACCGCCGGCGCACCGGTATCTGACAACCAAAACAGCTTAACCGCTGGCGCGCGCGGGCCGGTTCTGTTGCAGGACTACCAGTTGATCGAAAAGCTGGCTCATCAGAACCGTGAGCGCATCCCTGAGCGCGTCGTGCACGCCAAGGGCTGGGGCGCCTATGGGACGCTGACCATCACCCACGACATTGCGAAATATACCCGCGCCAAGGTGTTTGAGGTCGGCAAGCAGACCCCCATGCTGCTGCGTTTCTCAACCGTGGCCGGTGAGCAAGGGGCCGCCGATGCTGAGCGCGACGTGCGCGGCTTTGCCATGAAATACTATACCGAAGAGGGCAACTGGGATCTGGTTGGCAACAATACGCCGGTGTTTTTCATCCGTGATCCATATAAGTTCCCTGACTTCATCCGCACCCAAAAGCGCCACCCGCGCTCCAATCTGCGCTCGCCGACCGCCATGTGGGACTTCTGGTCGCTGAGCCCTGAAAGCCTGCATCAGGTGACCATACTGATGTCCGATCGCGGCATTCCGGTCGACCCGACCCATATGAATGGTTACGGCTCCCATACCTACAGCTTCATCAATGCAGCGGGTGAGCGCTTCTGGGTCAAGTTCCACTTTAAAACCCAGCAAGGCCATAAGCACTATACCAATGCGCAATCCGCCGACGTGATCGCCCAGTCGCGCGAATCCTATCAGGAAGCCCTGTTCGGTAAGATCGAACGCGGCGAGTTCCCGCGCTGGGACGTGCAGGTGCAGATCATGCCGGAAGAGGACGCCGATAAGACCTCATACAACCCCTTCGACCTGACCAAGGTATGGCCGCACGACGAATATCCGGTCATTCCGGTGGGTACGCTGGAGCTGAACCGCAACGCCGATAACTATTTCGCGGAGATCGAACAGGCCGCGTTTTCGCCGTCCAATATCGTGCCGGGGATCGGGTTCTCACCGGATAAGGTGTTGCAGGGCCGGATCTTCTCCTATGCTGATGCCCACCGCCACCGTCTGGGCACCCACTATGAAGCCCTGCCAGTCAATGCGCCGAAATGTCCGGTGCACCATTATCACAAGGACGGGGCCATGCGCTTCTTCCAGAACGATACTGGCAACCCCGATGTCTATTATGAGCCCAACAGCTTTGGCGGGCCGGTGCAAACTGAGACCTACGCCGAACCGCCTCTGAAAATATCAGGCGATGCCGACCGCTATAATCACCGCGACGGCAATGATGATTATGTGCAGCCGCGCGCTTTGTTCAACCTGTTCGATGCTGCCCAGAAAACGCGCCTGTTCGGCAATATAGCTGCGGCTATGGACGGGGTACCGGACTTCATTATTGAGCGGGCGCTCGGTCACTTCGACAAGATCCATCCGGATTACGGCAACGGTATCCGGGCAGCCCTGAAACGGCCCGTGAAGAATGACACGGTCACCACAGGGCCTGACGCCATTCCTGTACCGGCTAAATAAGAAGAAACCGCCCTCTCCCGACTTTCCCGCAGGGCCGCTAACCCTGCGGGACTTCAGGTTTCATCCGGCTTTCTGATTTTGGCCCAGAATTTTGGCCCAGACCAGATTAGCGGCCAGCAGGGCGATCCCGATCCCTGCCACAATATTCAGAATCCCGGCTTCGGGGCGATTGAGGTTGGCGGCGATAATGCCCTGCAACGCCCACATGCCGGCAATGGCGTAGAACATCTGCCCGCCAAGGCGCGTCAGAGTCAGCAAAAATGCCATAGATGTCAGCATAAAGCCCATAGCCACACCCGGTCTCGTGGGGTCGAGTTGGTCTATGCCGTAAAGGCGCACCGCCGAGGCCGCGTTGACAAAGGCCGCGGCACTCACCCATCCGGCCAGCAGGCTGATTGGCATCAGCACCAGCGTATCTTCGGCCCGCGTCAACAGAATTTCCGAACGCACAAGATTGAGCATGGCGGCACAGGCACAGGTGACACCTGCCACAATGATCAGGAAGCTGACGGCATCGACACCGTTTTGCGGCACCCACCACGACCAAAGCGTATTGGCGGCAAAGGCACCGGCTATCGGCCAGCCCGCACGCCTGACCACAGGATTATGTAACTGGCGCGGCAGTATCTGCCAGATCGCAAACGCCAGCGACCACAGATAGATCACACCCCAGATGGCAAAAGTATATCCGGCCGGCGTCAGCGGCGTTTCGACCAGACGGGCCTGTGAGGCCACCGTCTCCGGCCAGCCCATAATAAACGGTAACTGTGCGGATATGATCTGCGCCACCGCCAGTATCAGCAGACTAAGCGCCTGCAGTCCGTCCGTGGTGCGGTGTCCGGCATCGGAATAGTGCGATGAATAGGTTGTAATGGCCATGATACCACTCCGTGAGTACTTGGCCCCCGCTCTTTGGGATTATACACCCTATCGCCATAAACGGATCATACGAAAAAGCCTTTCCTCCTCCCTATCGAGCCTTTAGGCGAAAATGGGGAGGTGGCGCGCAGCGACGGAGGGGTACCATGACGGGCGGTTATACCCCTCCGTCAGTCCTGACGGACTGCCACCTCCCCACTGCGTAGAGAGGAGGAATATTCCGGCAAAACTCTCGCCGCTCAGCAGCCTAAGCCTTTTTCACAAACTCGGTGCGCAGCACCAGACCGCGAACTTTTTCGTGGCTGCACTCGATCTCGTCTTCATCAGGGGTCAGGCGGATATTCTTGATCAGGGTGCCACGCTTGAGCGTAACCCCGCCTGAACCCTTGACCTTAAGATCCTTGATCAGGGTCACATTATCGCCATCTGACAGCTTGGTGCCATTGGCGTCTTTTACCATAATATCGTCATCATCAGCCATGAGCAGGCTCCTTTGAATTCCAAGGCTTCCTGCTAACCGATCCGGCTACCCGCGGCAATAGCCTTCGCCGGTCATGACGATCAGGCAGTTGCTCTTATCGGCCAGCCATTTCATGCCGGTGTCTGCGCCACTGCCTGCACGGATGATGTGTTCCACGCCATCGCGGGTGAAAGCCAGCCCCCCCTGCTGAAATGCCGCCGGAAAGGTGCGCACGCCGTCAAGATTCTGGATCGCGACTTCAAAGGCCCCGTTCAAGGGTTTGATCTCCAGCCATGTACCTTCGGGGCCCGTCCATCGCCCTGCCCAGTTTTTTGGCCAATCGGGTACAGACGGCATTGCCGCCGTCGCGGATGCGGGCATCTCAGCACCGACAGGCGGTAATTCCGGCGGATTTTGCGGTGGCTCCGGCGCGCGTGAGCAGGCGCTGACCGCCACACAGAGTCCCACAATGACCGGAGCCATGTGCGCGCGTATAAGGGGTAATTGAGTCATGAAAGTCTCGTCCTTAAGTGCATAGCCTTGCCGACCATTCCCACTTCAGTGTAACATAATGCTACCGCCGGGATATGTTTTTTGAGGTCTCTCGCATGGCGGATTTTTTGCAACGGCGAAGATCATGGTCGATATGTGCGCTTTAAAACGGCACATCAGATAACGCGGGTCTTTGTGGCGCACACGCTACAGTATCAGTGTATCAAGGCCAGCGGCCAATTTAAGGTTGCTGATGGCCCGCTTTAAAACTAACTTGCCTATGGCGCAGTGCACAAATTTTTATTGATTATTTATGTGCAAAAGGGGTTATTTTATGAAATTCGATGCGCTTAAAGACATTTCCGCCGTGGTTCAGTCCCCGCCTCTGGTGGTCGATCTGGACGGCACCCTGGTCAAATCCGACCTGTTGATCGAGTCCGCCTTCGCCGCGCTCGGCAATAATCCCGCGTCATTATTTGGGATGCTGGGGGCTTACTTACGCGGCAAACCAGCGCTGAAATCCTATATTGCCGAACGCACGGATATCGATATCGCCCACCTGCCCTATGACGCCGAAGTGCTGGCCCTGATCCAGCAGGCGCGCAATAACGGCCGCGAAGTCTATCTGGCCTCGGCCACCCACAAGAAATATGTCGAAGCGGTCGCCAACCATCTGGGCATATTTACCGGCTGGTTTGCGTCTGATGAGACGATCAATCTGTCGGGTGCGAAAAAAGCCGCCCGTCTGGTCGCCGAGTTTGGTGAAAAGGGCTTCGACTATATCGGCAACGACGCCATCGACCTCAAGGTCTGGCCGCAGGCGCGCGAATGTATCGCCGTTAATGCGCCGGGTGCCGTGCGCGCAAAGCTTAAAAAACTTGAGCCCAACGCCGTCGTCCTCAAGACCCTGCCCAAGCAGGGCAAGGCCTGGATCAAGCTGCTGCGCGTCCACCAGTGGGCCAAAAACGGCCTTGTGATGGTGCCTGTTCTGACCTCGCAAAGCTTTAGCGTCACGTCGATCACTCAGGCGGTTGCCGCCTTTTTTGCCTTTTCTCTGGCGGCATCCTCGATCTATATTATCAATGATCTGGTTGATATTGACGCCGATCGTCAGCACCCGTCGAAAAAGCGCCGCCCTCTGGCCGCCGGCACGGTGCCGATCCTGCCAGCCATGATCGCCGCCCCTATATTACTGGTGGCATCTCTGGCCGGCGCGTTTCTGGTCAATCCGCTGTTTCTGGCAGTCCTCACCGGATATCTGGTGCTGACCACGCTCTATACCTTTAGCCTTAAGCGTAAACTGCTGGTCGATGTCATTGCTTTGGCCGGACTTTACACCATCCGCGTCGTCGGCGGCGCCGCCGCCATTTCAGTTGTCGTCTCCGAATGGCTGCTGGCCTTTTCAGTGTTCGTCTTTACGGCGCTTGCGCTCATTAAGCGCTATACCGAACTGACCGTGCGCTTTGATCAGGATCTGCCCGACCCGACCAACCGCAACTACCGTAAGGCCGATCTGCCGATCGTGGCGACACTGGCTGCGGCAGCCGGCTTTAACGCCGTCACTGTGTTTGCGCTCTATGTGTCCGATGACAAGATCAGCCAGCTTTATGCCAACCCGCAGCTTCTGTGGCTGATCTGCCCGCTGCTGCTGTACTGGCTGGGGCGCTGCCTGATGCTGGCCCACCGCCGCGACATGAATGATGACCCGATCGTGTTTGCCCTGAAAGACCGCAACAGCCTGCTGACCGTGGCCGCCTGCGGGGTGGTCATGCTGGCCGCCATGATCAGGTTCTGAAGGTTTTAAATTCAGATGTTTTCAGCCTTTTCAAATATTTATAGCAAATATTACGACAAATATGTCGAACCGCACCCCGTCAACAAACTATGGGATCGGCTCGACCGTAAGGTCGCGGGTAACGCCACAACCCTGACCCGCGCCGATATCATTTTATGCGCCGTCATGGGCATCATTGGCATCGTGGTCTCGCTGTGGGCCTTTGCCCAGACCGAGCGCGTGCCGGGTATCAACACCTATATGAGCATCTTCCTGCAATCGGATGTCGGGCGGGTCGCGGAAAATCTGGTCACCCCGTCGGGCAACCATTCGCGCACCGCTGTGCATCCGATTTCGTCCATTTTGCTGACCCCAATCGGTTATGTGCTGACCGCGCTTGGTCTGTCTCCCATCGCCGCCGCCAAGGCCATGACGGTTGCCATCTGCGGGGCCAATGTCGCGCTGTTTGCCGCCACCGTGCGTCTTTTGGGCCTGCCAAGATATGCGATGGCGCTATTTACCGCCCTGTTTATGGCCAGTGCCTGCTTCCTGTTCTGGGGCTCAGTGATCGAGCTGTTCCCGTTTGCGGGCTTCACGATCATCCTTAGCCTTTTTCTGCTGGCCTATACCCGCCCGCTCAAAGCCGTGTGGTGGGTCGTGCTGAATATACTGACGCTGGGGATCACCACCACCAACTGGACCGCAGGTCTGATCGCCACGGCCGCGCGCCACCGCCTGAAATCGTTTTTTGCCATCGCCACTATCGCTTTGGGGGCCGTCGGCGTGCTGTCGATCATCCAGAACCCGTTGTTTGAAAAGGCCGCCTACTTCTTCAACCCTATCCCGCTGATGCGCGAAACCAATTACACCCAGCCGTCGATGCAGGCCAAGGGTGACTACGAAACCGGCTGGAACCCGATTACCAATCTGCGCAGCATGTATATCACCACCGTCATTGGTATGCCCGATGAGGTTCAGCAGCAGAACACCATCGAACTGGTCACCAGCAACCAGACGTCCGGCTTCCCCAAAGGTGAGTTTTCGCCGGTGATCGCCACCGCCGCCTGGGTGGTTCTGTTTGGCTTAGGGGTCTGGGGCGCTATCAGCCACCGGCCTTTGCGCACCGTGGCCATCGGGGTCGGCGCTATGCTGGCGTTTCAGACCCTGCTCCATTCAGTCTATGGCGAAGTCACCTTCCTCTATAGCTGGCACTTTATGCCCATGATCCTGCTGGTCGCCGCGTTCTCATGGTTCAGCCGTTATCGCTGGGTGGCCGTGGGGCTTGCGGTCACCGTCATCATTTTTGGCGGCATCAACAATATTAACCGCCTGCAATCGACCATCGATACCGCTGGCTGTCTGGCGCAACTGGACTCGGTTAAGACCTATCAGTCCTGGGATCTGATCAAGACCGAACCCTCGCGTGATACCGCCAAGACCTATCCGCCCCTGCCCACCGCCGACATCGAACGTTGCCGCGCGCTTTGATAAACCTGAAAGATCCTCTGTGAACCTGCAACTTGTCGCCCCCATCCTGCTGAGTGTCGCCCTGTCGTCCGGCTCCCAGATCATCCTGAAAAAAGGCATGGTCGCCCCGGCCATGCAGGCCAGCCTGCAAAGCGGTAATATGCTGGCGATTGCGCTGGCGATTATAACGTCACCGCTGGTGATCGGGGGCCTGTTCTGCTTTGGCCTCAGCGCTATTGTGTGGCTGTTTGTGCTCTCTAAGGTGCCGCTGTCGTCGGCCTACCCGTTCGTAGCACTCGGCATTGTCGTCACGGTGGCGGCGGGCATGACGATATTTGGGGAAACCATCACCGTCACCAAAAGCATCGGCGTTGGGTTTGTGGTCTTAGGGATACTGTGTGTCGCGGCACAAGCCTAAGCCCGTTTCACTTCACGGGCGCGGTTATAGACCATACCCGCAAACTGTCCGCCCGCAGCCTCGATGTCGGCCTTAAGCGCCAGCCGTGCCGACAGGTCGCCATCCGGTTCTGACACCACCATCACCACCGCGTCCATCAGTGGTGCCAATTTCAGCGCCGCATCAGATCGCGTAACCGATGGCACATCGACAATAATGGTCTGGGCGTGCTGGCGCAGGGCCTGCCAGTAGGTCGTCTGTGGGAACAGTTTGGCGGTTTGCCCGCGTGCCAGATTTTGCTCACGAAAGCGCGTCACCCACAGCTTGCCGTCAAAGAACGGCCGCGCCACCAGAAACTTGGCATCCGCCACCATATGGCCGTCACGGTCACGGGCGGGAGGGGTAATGGTAAAAAACGCCGACCCATCAGGCGTCGCCGCACACAAAGGCCCCGCCGGACCAAAGCGCTTGGGCTCTGTCCCCATCGCCACCAACTGGCTTTGCGCCTTTAAATCCGCGTCCACCAACCAGACCGGGCGTTTGGCAAAGGCGGCTTCGGTGCGGGCAAATTCACGCGCCACGGTCGATACGCCTTCGCCGTCATAGGCCGACACAAACAGGATCGCGCGGCCCATCGTGGCGGATGGCTTACCCATCGCCCGATTAAGGCCCTGCATCAGTTCCGCCATTTCACGCGTCAGATCAACCATAGAAAAGCGCCATCAGGTCTATCTCCTCCCCATAAAATGGGGAGGAGATGATGTTAAAAACTCTTCGCCATCACAGCACAAAGCGCGAATCGCATAACCGCCATCCTAGGGACTTTTGAAGCGGTAAGAAACGCCCTTACGCCTTTTTCGCCCCCGCCGTGGTCAGCACCGGCAGATCCAGCATCCGTGAGGCCGAGCGCGCACTAACAAAGCCTTTACGGCTATAGGCCATAGCCAGACCCGCACACAGGGCGGTGAAGGCGGCAAACAGGAATGACCCGATCAGCACCAGTTTTTTCAGGCTCTTACCCGTCAACGGCGGCTCAGCGCGGTCAACCACCCGCACGGTTTCTTCGGACACCTTGGCAATTTCAGCGGCGGCTTCGGTATCCTGAATCCGGTTGGTGAAGGCGCGGATATTGGTTTGCAGGGCCTCACGCTCAGCCGACAGGCTATTATATTCGCCCTCAAGCCCCATCAGGCTCTGCATCTTGGTATTGACGTGATCGACCTGGGCCTTCAGTTGCGCCCGCCGGCCGCTCAAGGACGCCAGTTCGGCTTCCAGTCGCAGCTTTTCGGTCAGCAAATCCTGATAGATCGGATTAACCCCCAACCGGTGCTCACGCTCACCCAGCCCACGGCCGGACGCCATCATCTGTTCATACTGAGCGATCTGGGCTTCGATATCCTTGACCGGCGGGGCTGATGGCTGATAGCGCGCCAGCAGGTCCTCGCGCTGGGCCTTGAGCGCCAGAAGCTTTGACGGAATGGACAGATCCAGATCGCGCGACAGGCTGATTTCCGGCGCCAGTCTTTGCACACGGGCATTGAGCGCGCTCAGGCGGGCATTACCCTCGGCGATGCGTGAATCCGCATCATAAAGCTGGCCCAGCACAGTCTCGTGCAACTTGGCATAGGTGGCCTTGGCGGCCTGAAAATCACCGACGCCGTTTTGGGTCAGGAAGTTCTCGAACGCCACATCGGCGCTGTGCAGCCTACGGTCAAAGGCATTTTTCTGCTCAGTCAGCACCGGCGCCGTCACATCCGAAAACACCTGCTGGCGATAGCTGACATATTCGTCGATCATGGTATTGAGGATCAGGGCCGCACTATTGGGGTTGTCGTGTTTGAAGCTTAAGCGCACCACATTGATCTGCGGCGTCGTGCCGGTCTCAAACCCACCGTAAAGTATTTTCATGGCCTTTTTGTCGGCTTCAAGCTTATCGGCCTCGTTGCGCGGCACCCAGTCACGCGGCAGGTCAGGAATGATCGCGCCGTAGCCTAATTTGTCGATCACCCGACGTTTCAGGCCGTTGGAATTGAGGATTTCGACTTCGGACTGCACCACTTCGTCAATGGTGGCGATGGTGCCGCGCGACGGATCGCCGGTGCGCGGGACGTAAGCATAGTCCTCCCCGACCTTCATCAAAAGCGAAGCACCGGCGGTATAGGTCTGGTTCATACGCAGGGCGACAAACACGCCGGCCCCGAAGATGATCGCAAAGATGACCAGCATCAGCCAGATTTCGCGTCGCAGCAGGGCGAAAATATCGCTGACATCATATTGCATAAAGGCATGGGACTGGATTTTGGATACACGGCGGGCATCGACGGTTTTGGCCGTCTGCGTGCGCCCTGCCCTGTTACCTGTATCTGCCACCATTTGCCTGTTCTTAGCTCAACCCGGCGACTCAAAAAGTGGTCGCATTTTAGGCTTTGGGTGAAGTTTGGCGGCAAGCCATTAACCAAACCTTACCTATTTCTAAAGATTGTTAACGTCTGTGAATTTTCGATTCATTTTAGTTTCTTTGGGCAATCTCAATGCTTTCACGGCGGTACATTCTCAAAGGCGCAGTAGCCCTGCTGACCGTGACACCGGCCCTGACGGCCTGCGCCACCGGCCCGGCCAGCAATCGCACGCAAACGCAAAGCTTAGCCGAACCTATCGCCTTTTCCGCCTGGCTGGATACCGATGCCGGTTATGCGTTTTATCCGACCGATAAGCTGGATATTCAGGTGCCGTCCGCGCCGGAACTTAACCGTCAGGCCGTGGTGGGGCAGGATGGCCGCATTTCTCTGCCTATGGCGGGTCAGGTCATGGCCGCTCACAAATCCGTGCCGCAGCTAGAGGCCGATATCGCCCGCGCCTATGCGCCCTACCTTCGCAACCCTGCGGTCAATGTGTTGCCGACCGATACGCCGATGCGGGTGATCGTGGGTGGAGAAGTCAAGAATGGCGGCTGGATTGATATGTCAGGCGATATGGATGCCCTTCAGGCGGTGATGGCTGCCGGTGGCTTTACGCCCGCCGCCCGCCGCAAAGAAGTGGTTATCATCCGCCGCGGCCCCAGCGGGCAAGCCATGCGCCGGGTTATCAATCTGCAGAACGTCATCGACGGCAGAAGCGGCGAACTGTTTGCCATCCGCCGCAACGACATTATCTTTGTGCCGCGCTCCAATATTGCCGAAGCCGGTGTGTGGGTGCAGCAGCACGTCAACGACCTGATCCCGTCCGGCATCATGACCTATCTGCTGTACAACAGTAACTAACGCGCCCCAACCGCACTATGCGGTTTTGGGGCATATGTTTGCGATAGCCTAAGCCACCAGACCGATACGGCCCTGATCCAGCCACTGACGGGCGCAGCGCTGAGCTTCGGCCACATCTTCGCGTTCCATTTCCTTGGACAGTTCCCGGCGATAGACGCTGGCCTCTAAGCTGCCGCGCATGGCCGCCAGATTAAACATCATGTGTGCCGATACCAGATCAACCGGCGCGCCGCCGGAACCGGTGGAATACATCATGCCCAGACGCATCAGGTCGTCAGACCCCATATCCGGGGTCGGCAGAGGCAGCGGAGCCATTTCATTAGCCGCGATAGTCATTTGAACTTAAACCGCGCATTTTGCGCGTTCCCTTGCTGTTGATAAGTTGAGTTTTTCATCAGCAAGTGAAATTAAGGTTAATGGCGCATTTTTGATGAAATATTTTATGTAAAAACAAAGTTAATTTTAATACATTCATTTACAATTAAATACATAATCATTAAAAATTGCAAAATTTTAAAATATAGAATTAGAATTATTTGTAAATATACCAGAAATTATCGTTAATAATTTATATTAAGCTTGTTAACACATCTCAATACACACTGGAATTCGCAATACACCAAAGTAACCATCGCCGCTACCCCGAAGGTTTCATCCGCGATTCAGCTTGTGCGCGCGAAAAATAATACTGACGAAACCGTTCAGCTTCCGTTCAGCCACGCCCTGCCATAGTGGGCGCAATCCGGAAAAATATTTCCGCAGAACTGGTTTTAAAAGGCCCGAACCCGCAATCGCGCTGACACGGCTCCCTTTTTGACCCCGCATTGAGTGAGGACTTTTGTTATGAAGACCCGCAAAACCGCCGCCGCGTTTGCCTTCCTGATGGGGGTAGGCTTTGCCGTTGATGCGCTGGCCGGCTCTGCCATCGGCCCGTCCGAGCGCCAGCAACAGGAAGTGCGCCGCAACCAAAACCGTCAGGCGCCTGCCGTAACGGTGGCTCAACGCGACGATCGACCACAGCGTCAGGAAAATCGTGGCCCGCAAGGCCGTTCTGAGAACCGCCAAGAAAATCGTCAGGAAAACCGCGGTCAACGTACTGAAAACCGCCAGGCAGAGCATCCACGGATGCAGCAGGTGCAACGCCAGGATAATCGTCAGGATAACCGTCAGGACTTCAGGCAGGAGCGCCGCGATGACCGCCAAGACTTCCGTCAGGAACGTCGCGATGATCGCGGAGATTACCGTACCGAACGCCGCGATGACCGCCGGGATTACCGCAACGACCCCACCCCCAGCCGCCCGGACTATCGTCAGGATCGTCGGGACGACCGGCAAGACTACCGCGCTGATCGCCGCGACGACCGCCGGGATTACGCGCGCCAGCAACAGTGGACCCGCAACCACAACTGGTCGAGCTATCGCCGCCCGACCTATCGCAATGATCGCGACTGGCGCGACTATCAGGGTGCGCGGCGCGGCTATTATTACGCGCCGGGCTATGGCTACTACCGCCCGCCCGCCCAGTATTATGGCCACCGCTGGAACCGCGGTCAGCGTTTGCCGAGCTATTACTACAGCTACCGGGTCTATGATCCGTACTATTACGATCTGCCCGCCGCCCCTTATGGCTATGAATATGTCTATAGCGGCAGCGATATCATCCTGGTGGCTTTGACGACCGGCATTATTCTGGATGTGTTCTTCGACATATTCTGATCACCGCATCCTATGGGCAGGTCATGGCCCTAAACTTGAGGCTCCCGCAAATTGCGGGGGCTTTTCTTTTGTCCAAATGGCAATTTTATATATGCGTTTTGTGTATTCTCAGACTGGTTTTTACAAACTCATAAATATCCACTTCGTAACAAATCGATATTTTACAGCACTTCATTTAAATTACTCACCTTAGGCATCCGTAATATTTGCAATCAAAGGAGAATATCTATGAATGCTCGCAACCTTATGATTACCGCCGCTATGTTCGGTGCGCTTACCGCCCCTTTAGCCATAGCGCAAACCGCTGAGCCGACCACCGCTCAGGACAATGCCACTCAGAACGAAGGCACCGCCGCCCTGAACGCTCAGGCCAAGGCCACCGCTATGGCCACCGTCGCCGCCGGCCCAACCGGCACGGTCGCCCCCGAAGCGACCGAAGGCTCAGTCCCTGCCAGCACCGCCACCAGCGTTCCGGCGCCCGACACGATGAGCCCTGAAGTGCCTGATCAAAACATGAGCGATCCAACCGCCGCTCCGGCCCCAACGCCTCTGCCTGCAGAGCCTGAAGCGCAACAGCCCATGCCGACCGAACCCAAGACTGATGGCGGCATGTAGCAATAAAAAACCTCCCCGCAACGGGGAGGTTTTTTATTATGGCTTACAGCCCCAGCTTGGCTTTCAATATCTCATTGACCGCAGCGGGATTGGCCTTGCCGCCGGTGGCCTTCATGACCTGACCGACGAACCAGCCGATGGCCTGCGGTTTGGTGGCGACCTCTGCCGCCTTGTCCGGGTTGGCGGCGATGATATCATCGACGGCCTTCTCGATCGCGCCGGTATCGGTGACCTGCTTCAGGCCGTGGGTTTCCACGATCTCAGCCGGGGTAACCGCGCCCTTACCGTCCCACATATGCTCAAACACGGTCTTGGCGATCTTGCTTGAGATGACATTGGTTTCGATCAGTTCAACGAGGCCTGCAATGTGTGCGGGCGGCAACGGACTGTCGGTAATCTCATGGCCATCTTTCGACAGACGCGCCAGAAGTTCATTGGTGACCCAGTTGGCGACCAGCTTGGCGTCACGGCCCTTAGCCGCCGCTTCGAAATAGTCGGCGCGCGCCTGCTCGGTAATCAGCACGGTCGCATCATAGACACTCAGGCCGTACTGGCTGACCAGCCGTTGACGCTTATCGTCCGGCAGTTCGGGTAGAGACTTTTTGATGTCTTCGATCCAGGCCAGCTCCAGCTCTAACGGCAGCAGGTCGGGATCAGGGAAGTAGCGGTAATCATGCGCTTCTTCCTTGGAACGCAAAGACCGCGTCTCAACCTTGACCGCATCGAACAGACGGGTTTCCTGATCGACCTTGCCACCGTCTTCGATGATTTCGATCTGACGGCGGGCTTCATATTCAATCGCCTGCTGCATGAAGCGGAAGGAGTTGACGTTCTTGATCTCACAGCGCGTACCCAGCACCTTGAAATCGCCCGTCTCACGGAAGCGTTCATAATCGCCCGGACGGCACACCGACACGTTGACATCGGCGCGCATATTGCCCTTTTCCATGTCGCCGTCGGACGTGCCGAGGTACACAAGGATGGTGCGGATCTTTTTAAAGTAAGCCACCGCCTCCTCGGCCGAGCGGATGTCGGGCTTTGAGACGATTTCCATCAAAGCTGTACCTGCCCGATTCAGGTCGACATAGGTGTTGTTCGGATCAAGGTCGTGGATCGACTTGCCCGCGTCCTGTTCCAGATGCAGACGCTCGATGCGCACCGTCTTTTGTGAGCCATCGCCCAGATCAATCAGCACTTCGCCCTCACCCACAATGGGGAAGAACAACTGCGAAATCTGATAGCCCTGCGGCAGGTCAGGATAGAAATAGTTCTTACGGTCAAAGCGCGAATGGGCATTGATCTGCGCCTTGAGACCCAGACCGGTCTTCACCGCCTGCTCAACGCAATACTTATTGAGCACCGGCAACATGCCCGGAAAACCGGCGTCCACCAGCGAGACCTGTTCGTTCGGCCCGGCGCCAAAGCCTACGGCGGCACCCGAAAACAGCTTTGAGTTTGAGGCAACCTGCGCATGGATTTCAAGCCCGATGACAAGTTCCCACGGACCTGTGCGGCCCTGGATAGTTTTGGTGTTGGATTCTGTGCTCATCCAAACTCTATAGCCGAAACCAAATCCCAAGGCCAAGCCGGTTTGTTAAAAATTACACCGGCATTTATGCGAGAGCTTAGTCTTTTTTGATGTTCAGCAAAGTCGCCTGCTGGCCCTTGCTGAAGCCTGCGGATACCGTCTCGACCTTGACCTTGGCGGCCTTCGGTTTACGGACTTCCTTGTTGCTCTTTTTTTGTCCCTTGGCCATCGTCGTCTCCTGTTGTGAGGGCTGGATGCGAACGAGGCCGAACATTTGGCGGCGAACACAACACCTTGTGACAGGTTTCAAAGACAAAAGCGCGCTTATTATTTCGCCACCACCTCGCCGCCCTTCATAACAAAGGCGGGGCGTTCCATCACGGTCACATCGCTCAGCGGATCGCCCACAACGCCGATGAGGTCGCCGTAGTGGCCGACACGCAGCGATCCGACGTCTTTTTCCTGCCCCAGGGCCTGCGCCGCATTGACGGTCGCTGACTGAATGGCCTGTAACGGTGTCGCCCCATAGCGCACCATAACCGCAAACTGTTTGGCGTTATCGCCATGTGGGTAGACGCCGGAATCCGTGCCGTACACCATCTTCACCCCAGCCTTCAGGGCCTTCTTGAAGTTCTGGCGCTGGATTTCGGCAATATCGCGATCCTTTTTCAGGCTTTCTTCAAGGACGCCGTTTTTCGCCCCCTCGGACTGGGTGTATTCGGTGTTGTAGATATCCATCGAAAACCACGCGCCCTTTTGCACGGCCAGCTTGATGCCCTCATCGTCAACCAGCGATGCGTGCTCAATCGTATCGACACCGGCGCGTATGGCATCCCTGATCCCTGACGCCCCGTGGGCATGGGCCGCGACTTTGAGCCCCTGCATATGGGCTTCATCGACAATGGCCTTCATTTCTTCATAGGATAGCTGCTGACCGCCCGGTGTGGTGCCGCGTGAAAACACCCCGCCGGTCGCACAGATCTTGATGACCTGAGCACCGTATTTTTTCAAGGTGCGCACCGACCTGACCCCTTCGGCGGGACTGTCGGCATTGTAAGGGTTTTTCGACTGGAACGACGGCGGAAAGTAAGTCGAATCGCAATGGCCACCGGTCGCGCCAAAGCTCATGGCCGCCGTCACCACGCGCGGCCCTTTGACTACGCCCTCTTCGATCGCTTCGCGCAGGCCGACATCATTATAGTCACCGGCCCCGACATTGCGCACGGTCGTGAACCCGGCTTTCAGCGTCTTTTCAGCATTGGGCACGGTCATGATACCCCAGAACCGGTCGGTGAACTGCAAACCCGTATAGCCGCCGTAAGTCGGATCACTATCCAGATGAACGTGCATGTCGATCAGGCCGGGCAGCAGCGTCACGTCCGGCAAATTGATCAGTTCTGCATCCGCCGGAATATTAAGTTGCCCCTGCGGGCCGACCGCCGCGATTCGCCCGTCAACGATCATGACCGCGGGCTTTTCGACCACCTTGCCAGTTTCAACCTCGATCAGCTTGGCAGCGTTGACGACCACGGTTTTGGCGTCAGCCGCTCCGGTTATCGCCATCACAGCACACGCCGCCAGCCACAGATTTTTCATGATCACGTCCCCAAAAACTAAAGCCGGTCGAGAATAACCGGGGATAGCGTAATGAAAAGAGCTTATTTGCAGCGCACATAGAATGCAGTAATAAAACACCACATAACAGTTGTCATGAGCTTGTTTTATTTAACAAAAGACATGATCGACCCTGATTATTTCCATCATGCAAATAAGCCACACAAGATCGTATAAGATTTTTTACGCGCACTTTTGAGCAAAATTGCGTTTGAAAACCCCAGAATCCGTAATAGTGTGACAATTATTGCCCTCATAAGGCGATGAAAAACAAAAATCAGTAACAGCTTCGGTCATCAAAAGAACCGAAGCACCAGGGTCAGCCGCCTTATCCTTAATTGAGGCGGTTGTGTAAAAAGGAACAACAGGATGAAAAACACCCGTAATTACGGCGTGACCAAGGGCGTGCGCCCAAGCAAATCCACCATGATGACGGCCTCGGTTCTGGCCTTGGCACTGGCCGCAGGTGCCGCTATGGCGCAGGAAACGGCGCCGACACCAGCCGAAGATGACGTGACCGAAGTGGTCGTGACCGGCTTTCGCGGCAGCTTGAAAAGTGCGCTTAACGTCAAGAAAAACAGCGCCGGTACGGTCGATTCGATCCTGTCCGAAGATGTCGCCAAATTCCCGGATTCCAACCTGGCCGAATCGATGCAGCGCATCCCCGGCGTGACCCTGTCGCGCGGTGACGGTGGCGAAGGCCGCAACATTTCCGTGCGCGGCTTGGGCCCTGGCTACACCCGCGTGCGCCTGAACGGCCTTGAAGGCGCGTCACAGACCGGATCGTCCGACATTTACGGCGCCGGTAACTCTGGCCGCAGCTTTGACTTTAACGTCTTCCCGTCGGAAATCTTCTCGGCCCTGTCGACGCGCAAGACTGCCTCCGCCGATGTCGAAGAAGGCTCACTGGGCGCCACGGTTGACCTGCGTTCCCCGCGTCCGTTCGACTACCGCGAAGATCAGGTCTTAAGCTTCACCGCTAAGGGCGTCTATAACGAGGTGAGCAAATCTACCGATCCGCGCCTGTCGTTGCTGGCTTCCAAGAAATTCGCCGATGGCAAGTTCGGCATTCTGGGCACCCTGACCTATCAGGATCGCAATATCCGCGAAGTCGGCTATTCCGCTGTCGATATCCTGCCGTCCAACATCAATGGCTTTAATGCCGTCCGCCGCGACGCCGCAGGCCTTCCGGTCACGACGCCTCCGTTGACCGAAGTGCAGCCGTTCTGTACGCCGATCGGGTGGGTGTCACCGACCGGCGGCGCGTCGATCAGCCCTGATCCGGCTGTTCACGGTGCCAAGGGGGCCACAGCCACCAACTGCTCGACCAACAACCCCCGCACCGGCACAATTGCGGCCTATAACACCATCTACAACCTGCGTCGCGCCGATGCTGCGGCCGTTCCGGGTTCGGGCGCGTTCTTCCCACGTATTCCGCGTTATGTGAACTCCGAGCAGGACGCCAAGCGCACCGGCGGCAGCCTGACCTTCCAGTGGCGTCCGGACAGCGATACCGAAGTCTCGCTCGACCTGCTCTATTCCAAGTTCGAGGTTGAGCGCCGCGACAACTATATCGCTATGCTGTCTCTGGCCCGTAACATTGGTAACAACGGCCAGCCGATGGTTTCGGTCAAGGATGTCGAATTCGACGACAATGGCTCGCTGGTCTACGGCCTGTTCGACGGCATGGATATCCGCTCCGAAGGTCTGGTTGACCAGTTTACAACGGAGTTCAAGCAAGCCAACCTGAACTTCCGCCGCCGCTTTACCGAACGCTTTGAAGTGTCCGGTATGATTGGCGCGTCGGAATCGGTGTGGGATGGCCCGATGCGTCTGCAAACCTTTGTTGACATCATCGATGCCGACAATGTTTCGATCGACTATCGTGGCGGCGGCACGACGCCGATACTGAATTTCGGGGTCGATGTCTCCAATCCGGCCAACTTCCTCTACGCGCCGGGCGCGGCTGACGGCACGGTCACCGGCGGTTTCTCGGTTCAGGGCAAGCCCGCCAACAACAAGACCAAGATCACCACTATCAATCTTGATTCCAAGTATGAGCTGAATTCTGACATTACGTTCAAGGTCGGCGCGCAGTACCGCGAAAACGACTTCAACGCCTATAACCTCAACCTGATCCCAAGTCAGGTCGCGGTCAGAGCTTTGCCTGCCGGTGTAACCCTGGCCAGCATCACCAAGCAAATCACGGGCGTGGATGAGCTGTGGGGCAATGGTGCCCCCTCAAGCTGGCTGGCGGTCGATTCCGCCAAGTGGCGCGATGTCTTTGACTTCGACAGCTTCCAGTACTGCGGTATTGAATGTGGCGCCGGTAAGTCGCAGATCAAGGAAACGGTCAAGAGCGTTTACTTCATGACCGAATTCAACACCGACAGCCTGCTGCCGGTGCCGGTGCGCGGCGATATCGGCATTCGCACCGTCTTCACCGATCAGTTCGCGGTCGGCCATATTCCGGTAACCGCTCCCGCGGGTTCAACCTACCCGACCCGTGGCCTGCGCAACGAAGTCGAGCGCAGCTACAGCGACACCCTGCCGTCGGCCAACATCGTGTTTGAGATCACGCCCGACCTGCTGGCCCGCTTCTCGGCCGCCAAGGTCATGTCCCGTCCGGAACTGGGCGCCCTTACCCCGGCCAGCGGCGTGACCTTCACGACCCGCACCGGCACGATCAACAACCCGTTCCTCGACCCGATCCGCGCCACCACCTTTGATGCGGCTCTGGAATGGTACTTCCGTCCGGGCTCACTGGTGTCCGTCGCCTACTTCCATAAGGACATTAAGACCTTCGTGCAGCGCGTCAACGAACTGGTGCCCTATAACCAGCTCGGCCTGCCCGAAGAACTGCTGGTCGGCAATGCCAGTGGTGCCGTGGCCACCGATCTGTTCAACGTCGCCCGCTTCACCAACACACCGGGCGGCCCGCTCAAAGGCTATGAGTTGAACGCCCAGTTTGAACTCGACTTCCTGCCGGGCCCGTTTGCCAATATCGGGGTATTGGGTAACTACACCAACATCAGCTCCGAGATCACCTACATCCTGTCTCCGACGGTCACCACCACCAACGATCTGACCGGCCTGTCACGGGAATCGGCTTCGGGGACCATCTACTACGAAGACGATAAGTTCAGCGTTCGCGCCACCGGTTCCTATCGCGGCAACTACATCCGCGGCATTCCGGCGTCGGCGGGCAGCGATCTGCAAGGCAATGATGACACCTTCTATGTCGACGCCTCGGCCTCCTATGCCGTCAGCGATCGCCTGAAGGTCTCACTCGAAGCCCAGAACCTGACCGATGAGCAGAACCGCCTGTTTATCGACTCGACCCGTGAGGACACGCTGTTTGAAACGCGCATTGGCCGCACGGTCACCGTGGGCGTCACTTACAAATACTAAGTAAGCGTAACCCGTAAACTAAAAGCCGCCGGTGTCACCACCGGCGGCGTTTTTATAATCTCCTCCCTATCGAGCCTCTTGCGAGATGGGGAGCGGGGCGGCCCGTGCCGTGGCAGCCCGGAGGGCTGACGGAGGGGGACTTAATCCCTAAGTCTTAGGGCCACGCACGTATTTGAGGGTTTCTTTCAACTGCGCCTGCAGCATGTCATTGGCGTCGGTGCGGACATGGCCGTTGGCGAAGATTTTCGAGATCACATCGGCATATTCGCGGTAGTTGCGCAGTTCATAGGCCGCCGCCATCTTATCCGCGGTTGAGCCGTCCTTGCTGCCCAACTGTTCCATAATGGTATGAAAGCGTTGATAGCGCTCATAACGGTTGCGCTCGGCCTGCACATTGACAAACCACATGGCCGCCCAGGCCAGCACGATCAGGGGTAACACCAGTACGCCCCACGCAATCGCATCCTGCCATGTCGCTATCATCTTAATCACCATCCGCGCGAAATCTGCGCCGTTTTGACAACGGCTTAGGTCAATGGCGTTAGCATATGCAAAATCGGGGCCCGATCCCAATGTTTTTCATGCTTAACGCGAGTTTTGGATGTGAGCGACGGGGATAGATTTGTGGGAGGTTATACCCCTCCGTCTGATCGTTGTGCTCTCAGCCACCTCCCCACTCCGTAGGGAGGAGGTAAACCGTGTGATCATTCTCCTCCCTACCGCAGGTGGGGAGGTGGATGTGAGTGAAACGAGCAGACGGAGGGGTATCTTAACTTACCACCACTTCGACGGCTTGTGGGCAAACCCTGCGGCCTGTTCCAGCACCGAGGCGATGTTAAGAACCGTGCCCTCATCCAGCGCCTTGCCGATGACCTGAAGACCCAGCGGCAGGCCATGCTGATCGAGGCCCGCCGGTACGGAAAGCCCCGGCAAACCAGCCAGATTGGTCGTCACTGTAAACACGTCGTTCAGATACATCGACACCGGATCGGCAGCCTTTTTCTCATCGCCAAGTGCAAAGGCCGACGACGGGGTGGCGGGCGTCAGGATCACATCGCACGATTGGAACGCCTGCGTAAAATCATCGGCAATTTTCCGACGAACTTTCAAGGCCTTAACGTAATAGGCATCATAAAAACCGGCTGACAGCACATAGGTGCCGATCATGATGCGGCGCTTGACTTCCTTGCCAAAGCCCTCTGAGCGCGACAGCTCATAGGTGTCGGTCAGGCTGGTCGCCTCCGGATCGCGATAGCCAAACCGCATCCCGTCATAGCGCGCCAGATTGGACGAAGCTTCGGCCGGCGCCACAATATAGTAGCACGGCAGGGCGTATTTGGTGTGCGGCAGGGTAATGCGCACGATCTCGGCACCAGCATCCTTGAGCCAGGCAATGCCCTGCTCCCACAGGGCGTCGATTTCCGCCGGAATACCGTCAAGGCGATATTCGTCAGGGATACCGATGCGCAGGCCCTTAACCGACTTACCGATAAACTGCGTGAAATCAGGCACTTCGATATCAAGGCTGGTTGAGTCCTTCACGTCGTGCGAGCACATGACATTCAGCATGATCGCCGCGTCTTCGACCGTCTTGGTGATCGGCCCGGCCTGATCGAGCGAGGACGCAAACGCCACCATGCCAAAGCGTGAGGCGCGGCCATAGGTCGGCTTGATGCCGACCGTGCCGGTAAATGCGGCCGGCTGACGGATTGACCCGCCGGTATCCGAAGCGGTGGCCGCCAGACATAGATCTGCCGCGACTGCTGCCGCCGAACCACCCGAAGACCCGCCCGGCGTCAGGGCCTGATTGCTGTCTTTCGCTTTCCACGGGTTGACCACCGGCCCCCAGTGCGAGGTCTCATTCGATGAGCCCATCGCAAACTCATCCATGTTGAGCTTACCCAGCATGACCGCCCCGCCCTGCCACAGATTGGCGGTCACGGTCGATTCGTAGGTCGGCACGAAATTGCCCAAAATCTTGGAACACGCCGTCGTGCGCACGCCTTCGGTACAATACAGATCCTTGATGCCGAGCGGCGCGCCTTCTAATGCACGCCCCTCCCCCTTGGCCAGCAAATCATCCGACGCCTTAGCCTGAGCGCGCGCCTTATCAAAGGTCGTCTCGACATAGGCATTGAGCGCGCCGTTGCTGTGCTCAATCGCGCCGATAAAGGCTTCGGTCAGTTCCGACGACGAAAAAGCTTTGGTTTTCAGGCCGTCCAGCGCGCCTTTGAGGGTCAGTTTGGTAAGTTCACTCATGACTATTCGACCACCTTCGGCACGATAAAGAAGCCATCGACGGTTTTCGGCGCGTTTTTGACCACATCGGCGACCTTGCCGCCATCGGAGACCACATCGTCACGCAGCGGGGCGGCAGCGGCCACGGCTGTGGTCATAGGCTCCACGCCGGTCACGTCGATCTCGTTCAGTTGCTCGATCCAGCCCAGAATACCGTTCAGTTCGCCGGACAGGCTTTCCAGTCGCGCTTCGGGTTCCCGCAGGCGCGACAGGGACGCGACCTTTTTCACTGTTGCCACATCAATGGCCATGAGCTTAAGACTCCACGTAAATTTTATTGGATTGGGTTAGACATT
Source organism: Asticcacaulis machinosus (assembly GCF_028550435.1). Lineage (GTDB taxonomy): Bacteria > Pseudomonadota > Alphaproteobacteria > Caulobacterales > Caulobacteraceae > Asticcacaulis > Asticcacaulis machinosus. The sequence goes on from NZ_JAQQKV010000001.1 coordinate 1,041,451, forward strand.
ACGCTTCGTCTTGACAAGGCCCCGCCGTGCAAAGTTTGCACAATTTATGTCGCCACAACTGGACAGGCCGCCAAAGCGCTATAAACATGCGGCGGCTTACTGCCTTGAATACCGGAGTTATCATGTCCGAAAAGGATCGCTTCATTACCCTGATCCGCGAGGCTTTGACGGCTCAGCGCGACGACCTGATCCGGCAGTGGCACAACCCGCAGGGCACAAAGACCCGCCATTTTATACTGGATGACCTGCTGCCCGCGGTTGACGCGCACCGCATCCATGACGCTTTTCCGCGCGATGGTGACGGCTTTTTCAACCGCGATACCTTTCGCGAAAAGAAACGCACCTCAACCGACCTGAGCGGCTACGCGCCCATCTTGTCCGATATCACCTATGCGCTGCAGGATAAGGCGATTGTTGAGCTGATCGCCGATATGGTTGGTTTTGAGGCTATCGAGCCCGACCCCAAGCTCTACGCCGGCGGACTATCGATGATGTTCAAGGGCGACTTCCTCAACCCGCATATCGACAACAGTCACGACGGCGACCGGCAAAAATACCGCAGGTTAAACCTGCTCTATTATGTCTCACCGGACTGGAGCCGCGATTTCGGCGGCAATCTGGAATTATGGGACGATGAGCGCAAAACCCCGGTGACGGTCACGGCCCGCTTCAACCGGCTGGCAGTCATGGAAACCACCAGGATTAGCTGGCACTCGGTCAGCCCGGTGGTTGCGGATCGCTCGCGCACGTGCGTCTCCAACTACTATTTTTCCGACATTTCGCCGGATCAGTCAGACTATTTCCACGTTACGTCCTTTTCCGGCAGGCCGGATGAGCCGCTGAAAAAGGCGATTGGCGTGGTCGATAATGCCGCCCGCAATCTGGTGTCCAAAACACTCGGCACCGGACGCGGCCGTGATCGCGTCAATAAAAAAACCGCCGATCAGTAAGATCAGCGGCTTTTTTTACAATCTTTAATTCAAAAATTACTGGCTGACACCTTTGGCCTTGGTGTTGTCAGCATAGACCGATTGCGCGGTGCCGGTCTTGGCTTCGTGCAGGGCCGTAAGAGTCGGCTGATTAAGCTCGCTCACCGCGCTGCTAAGTGCCGCCTTTGCGCACAGGCTGTCCTGAGCCGAACTGCTCTTATAACCGCTGTCACATTGCGCGTAGGCCGCTTTTTTGAGCTTGCGATAGACCTTGGCCACCTGGCCGGACTTATTGAAATCGACGCCTTCGACAGACACAACCGTCTTGGTGGCCTCGCGGCCCTCAGCCTGCGCCGCCGTAGCGCCCGCCCCCAATACAGCCAGTGACATCAGTGCTGCCATAAAAACCGAACGTACCATTTGAACTCTCCCTAATCGTTTGAGGCCCATCGCCCCGGTAATTTTGAAATACACTTAATACTCACTGCCTTAAACAACAAATTTATTAAATATTCGACATACATTACACTTAATTTATTTATTACATTGCGTTCATTTATTACAGATTTTTGACAGATTAACTTTTGGTAATTAATTAATTACTTGTCACAAAATTAACCACAAGCCAATTTGTTTATTTTGAAACCATAATACTGAATGGGCACCACTCACGACGCGTAAAGCCGTTGACTTTTCAGGCATTCCGGCTCACAGCACCCTCATGGCCGTTGTTGATGTAACCGAACTGAAACCGCTCCTGCCCGCGCGCACAGGGTTGCTGGGGCTCGATCTGGGTGAAAAAACCATCGGTGTAGCCGTCAGCGACATTTCACTGACCATCGCTTCGCCCCTGGAATTGGTTAACAAGACCAAGTTCACTAAGGAGGCCGAGCATCTGTTTTCCCTTATGAAAAAGCGCGATGCGTCCGGCATAGTCATTGGCCTGCCCGTCAATATGGACGGCACCGAAGGCCCGCGCTGCCAGTCGGTGCGTGCCTTTGCCCGCAATCTGCTACGTTTGCGTGACCTCCCCATAGCCTTTTGGGATGAGCGCTGGTCGTCATCGGTGATGAACCGCTTTCTGATTGAAGAGGCGGATCTGACCCGCGCCAAACGGGCTGAGGTGATCGACCGTTCCGCCGCGGCCTATATCTTACAGGGCGCGCTCGACCGCATCAGGGGTATGGAATGAGCGCGATTACCGGCTTGCGCCATGAGCGATATAAATGACCCCCGACATCTTCATCAACGGCATTATGCCGGTCTTTCTGATGATCGCGCTGGGGTACGGCCTCAAAAAATCAGGCTTTCTGCCGTTGCATGTCTGGAACCCGATTGAGCGGCTGGCGGTCTATGTCTTTTATCCGGGCTTTCTGATCCCGGCCATCTGGCACGCGGATTTGTCAGGCCTGTCGGCCGGGCCGGTCAGCATTGGCGTCACCGCCGCCATGATCCTGTCGGCAGGTCTTGGTTTCGCGCTAAAGCCCTTCCTGCGCCTGAGCGGCCCGACATTCACCAGCGTCTTTCAGGGCCTGATCCGGTTTAATTCATTTGTGTTCCTGCCGATTGCCACCGCTATTTTCGGCAATGAGGCTTTGGGGCTGGCGGCGATTGCCATGAGCGCGCTGATACCCTTAAGCAACATGGCCTCGATCATGGTGCTGGCGCGCTGGGGTGAACTGGACGGCGACAACCAGCCCGACCGCTCATTCAAAGCGATCGGGCTTAAGTTGCTCACCAATCCAATCTTTCTGTCGTGCCTGATCGGTCTGTTTCTGAACGTCACTCAGGCCCCCAGCGTGCCGTTTATCGACAAAGACCTTAAGATGCTGGGTGACGCGGCTATACCTACCGGGTTGATACTGGCGGGCGCGGGTTTGAGTTTTGGCTATATTTTCAAAAGCCCCGGACTGGTGGTCGCCACATCGCTGTTTAAGGTGCTGATCGTGCCGATCCTGAGTTGGGGCATCTGCCGCGCTTTGGGTGGTGACCAATTAGCGCAAGGCGTGGCTCTGTGCTGTGGAGCCGCCCCCTGCGCCGCCGTCGCCTATGTTCAGGCCCGTCACATGGGCGGCGACGCCGCCCTCATGGCCGGCATCGTGGCATTGACCACCTCTTTGAGCCTGATCACCCTGCCGATATTATTGTGGCTGTTTCATCTGGCCTAACAAAAGAACTCCCCCTGTTGCAGGGGGAGCTGAATTTTCAACGAAAATTCAGAGGGGGTAAAACGGAGAACAGCGCGTTGTTGTTACCCCACCACCGCTGCGCTGTCGCTTGCGGTCCCCCTCCCCTCCCAAGTGCTTGGCAAGAGGGGAGGTTCTAAATTCCATCTCCCCTTGCCACGTCCGCCATTGCGGCCTATAGCCCCCTTTTATGACCGATTTCACCGACCAGATTCGTGAGCGGCTGCTGCCGTTCCCCAAACGCCACTTTATCGCGTCGCAGGACCTCGATCCGCCCGACATCATGGCGCTGCTTGATCTGGCCGATCTGTTCGTCGATATGAACCGGCGCTCAACGAAAAAGCTCGACCTGCTGAAAGGCCGCACTCAGGTCAATCTGTTCTTTGAGAACTCCACCCGCACCCAGTCGAGTTTTGAACTGGCCGGTAAGCGTCTGGGTGCCGATACGGTCAATATGTCGGCCAAGACCTCAAGCGTCGCCAAGGGTGAAACCCTGATCGACACGGCGGTGACGCTCAACGCCATGAAGCCCGACCTGCTGGTCGTACGTCACTCAGCCTCAGGCGCGGCCGAGCTTCTGTCGCAAAAAGTCGGTTGCTGCGTTATCAATGCCGGCGACGGCCAGCATCAGCACCCGACACAGGCCCTGCTCGATATGTTGTCGATCCGGCGCGCCTTCGGTCATGTCGATGGCCTGACGGTGGCGATCTGCGGCGATGTCGGTCACAGTCGCGTCGCGCGGTCGAATGTCATTTTGCTCAATGCAATGGGGGCTAATGTTCGACTGGTGGGGCCTGCGACCCTCATTCCGGGCGATGCCGATCAGTGGGGCTGCGAAGTCTATCACGACATGCGCGAAGGGATTGCCGGGGCCAATGTGGTCATGATGTTGCGGCTACAGCTTGAGCGCATGGACGGGGCGTTTATCCCCTCGACCCGCGAATATTTCCGCTTCTTTGGCCTTGATCGCGAAAAGCTGCAAGTGGCGGCTAAGAACGTGCGCGTCATGCACCCTGGCCCGATGAACCGCGGCGTCGAAATCGACTCCGAAGTCGCCGATGACCTCAGTATTTCCCTCATTCAGGATCAGGTCGAAATGGGCGTAGCTGCCCGCATGGCGGTGCTGGCGTCCCTTGCCGCGCGTCTGGAGGCAGAAGGCAAATGACCCCAAATACTCATCACGCCATCGCCCTTGTGAACGCCCGCCTGATTGACCCTGAAAGCGGCTATGATGGTCCGGGCTCGGTCATCATTGCCGAAGGCGTCATTGCTGATGTGATCTTTTCCGACGTGCCGCCCTCCGGCAGTGCGGACTATAAGGTCATCGACTGCGACGGCAATCTGGTCTGTCCCGGCCTGATCGACCTGCGCGTCAAGACCGGTGAACCCGGCCATGAGCAGAAAGAAACCCTGAAATCGGCATCCTTAGCCGCCGCTGCCGGGGGCGTGACCTCGATCGTCGTGCAGCCCGACACCCATCCGGTGATCGACGAGCCGGCGATGGTCGATTTTATCCTCAGGCGCGCCCGCGATATCGAACTGGTGCATGTGTACCCAGCCGGGGCCGCCACCAAGGGCTGCGACGGAAAGACGATGGCCGAAATCGGCCTGATGAATGAAGCCGGTGCGCTCTATTTCACCGATGTCGATCAGCCGATCATCAATACCAAGGTCTTTGGCCGTGTTCTCAGTTACGCGGGCGGGTTTGGCGCTCTGGTCGCCCACCGCCCGAAGGAGCCGTGGCTATCGGACGGGGCCGTTGCCACCTCCGGTGAGATGGCGTCGCGCATGGGCTTATCTGGCGTGTCGGCTCTGGCGGAGCGCATCGCGCTGGAACGCGATCTGGCTATGGTTGAGTTGACCGGCGCGCGGTTACTGGTGGATCAGATATCGACCGCCGCCTCGGTTGAGACCTTGAAACGCACCAAGGCCAAGGGCTTGGAGGTCTACGCGTCGGTGAGCATCAACCATCTGGTGTTCAACGAATTTGACATCGGTGATTACCGCACATTTTACCGCCTTGATCCGCCGTTGCGGGCCGAATCCGACCGGGTGGCTCTGGTCGATGCGGTTGAGGACGGCGTGATTGACGTGATTGTGTCCAACCACTGCCCCGCTCCGGCTGAAGATAAACGCCTGCCGTTCTCTCAGGCCACACCGGGTGCCATTGGCCTGCAAACCTTGCTGGCCGCCCTGATCGGGCTTCATTTCGACCGCGAGATTCCGCTGATTGACCTGCTGCGGGCCGTGACCATCAATCCGGCCAATATTTTGGGCCTTGATGCCGGACGACTGAAAAAAGGCGCGCCCGCTGACATCATTCTGGTCGATGTCGATGCGCCGTTTGCGTTGCGCGAAAAAGACATATTGTCAAAATCCAAAAACTCGCCGTTTGAAAACCGCACCCTGCAAGGTAAGGTCTTAAAAACGCTGGTGGATGGACGAATAGTATATACGACGGAGTAATCGCCCTCCCTGCCCTGCGGGGAGGGGGGACCGTCGAAGACGGTGGGTGGGGTAAATCTGGTGGCAGTCAGAGAGGGCGCGAATATTCGCAGGGCACGGCAACTGCGTAAAGCCCTGACCAAACCTGAACTATGGTTATGGCTACGCTTGAAAGACCGCAAGGCGATTGAAATCGTCTTTCGCAATCAGCATCCCATCGGCCCTTATGTGCTCGATTTCTACTGCCCAAAAGCCAAACTTTGCATCGAGGTTGATGGCGAAATTCATACACATGACCATCAACAACAGCATGATAAAGCCCGCGACCTATGGCTTAACAACAAAGGCATCTGTATCTACAGAATAAAAGCCATTGACCTGCTTAATAATCCCGATGAAACCGCGCAGGGAGTTATTGACCTTGCCAGAGAACGCATAATAAATACCCCTCCCACCGCCTTCGGCGGTTCCCCCTCCCCATAAATGGGGAGGGTGTTTTAAGGACAAACCGTGCTGAGCCAACCGATCATCTATGCCCTTGCTATCCTCGGCGGCTACCTGTTGGGGTCGATCCCGTTTGGCGTGCTGACGACGAGGCTGGCGGGCATTGATATCCGCGAAGTTGGCTCCGGCAATATCGGCGCCACCAATGTCTTAAGAACCGGCCGTAAGGATCTGGCCCTCATCACGTTCCTTGGTGATACCGGCAAAGGGGCTATCGCGGTCGGGATTGCGTTTGCCGCCCTGCTGTCCGTCGATATCGCCACACGTCAGACCGGCATGGCTTTGGCGGGCGCGGCCGCATTCCTGGGCCACCTGTTTCCGGTCTGGCTTAAGTTCAAAGGCGGCAAGGGGGTAGCGACCTTCTTAGGCACTCTGTTTGCTGCCGCCTGGCCGATGGGGCTGGCTGCCGGGGCCATATGGCTGCTGGTGGCATTCACATTACGCATTAGTTCCTTAAGCGCGCTGGTGGCCGCCGCCCTGATCGCACCGGTGGGGTTCCTGATCGATCAGCCCTACCCGTTCGTGCTGATGAGCCTGTTTATGGCCGTGCTGATCTACATCCGCCATAAGGACAACATCAAACGGCTGATGAGCGGCACCGAGCCTAAAATCGGCAAAAAGGACAAGACGGCCTAGATGTCCCTGTTCGATGCGCCGCCCTTTCCGCCTGTGAAGTCCGAAGAGGAGCGCGTCGCCCGCCTGAGACTGGCCCGCACGAACCGCATCGGGCCGATCAATTTCCAGCAGCTTATCACCCGGTTCGGCAGCGCTATCCGTGCCCTGGAGGCCCTGCCCACTCTGGCCCAACGCGCAGGCGGCAGCACCACCCCGGCCCCGATGGCGATGATTGAAGCCGAGATCAACAACAGCCGCGCTGCCGGTGCGCGTCTGGTCACACTCGGCGATGCCGATTATCCGAAACTGCTGAGCCATATCGCCGCCGCCCCGCCCGTCCTGTGGCTTTTGGGTGAACACGCCCCGCCCCCCAAAGCTGTGGCCATCGTCGGTGCCCGTAACGCCTCGGCCGCCGGCATGAAGATGGCCCACACTCTGGCGGCAGACCTTGGCGAAGCGGGTTATACCATCGTCTCAGGTCTTGCCCGCGGCATCGACACCCACGCCCATCAGGGATCGCTTAAGACCGGCACGGCTGCGGTCTTAGGCGGCGGCATTGATGATGTCTATCCGCCGCAAAATCAGGATCTCTACACCGCGCTTAAATCCTACGGCGTGCTGATCTCGGAAAGCCCGGCGGGCTATAAGGCCCATGCGAGGGACTTCCCCCGCCGTAACCGCGTCATCAGCGGTCTGACCTTAGGCACGATTGTGGTTGAGGCTGAACTGCGCTCAGGTTCCCTGATCACGGCCCGGCTGGCGGGGGAACAAAACCGCGATGTCTTTGCCGTGCCAGGCTCACCGCTTGACCCTAGGGCGCGGGGATCAAACGACCTGCTGCGCCAGGGGGCGCACCTGTGCGAAACCGCCGAAGACGTGATCCGCATCCTTGAGACCCAGATGGGGTTGAATGACGGGGCGCGGGCCGGTTTCGATGACCATCGCCCCCATTACCTGACCTCGGCCCTGTTTGACGATATCGCCCCCGAAGCCATTGATGACCGGATTGATGACCTGCGCACCCAGATTCTCAACCTGATCAGCCACACCCCCAGCCATCGCGACGAAGTGCTCAGGCTTGCGGGGGCGTCGATGACACTGGGCTTTGCGGCCTTAAGCGAGCTTGAAATCGCCGGACTGATCGCCCCTCAGCCGGGCGGGTACTACACGCTTAGAAGTTAGTTGATTGGTCGCGCATCTGATCCAAAAACCGCTTCACACTTTTTGGAAACGAAGTTCGGCGCAGCCAATGCGCTGGTTAGTCCTTCCAGTCTTTCAGACAATCCTTGCGCCCCTTGAACATATCGCGCAGCCCCGGATACTGACCGGTGCCGTCGCGATAGCGCTGCCAGTCTTTTTCCCGTTCGGCAATGCACAGCTTGGTGGCGCGCGTTTCCCGCGGCTTGAGCGGCAGGGCCTTTTCATCCTTGGCCAGATCTTCCAGCGGGCAATCCTTATCCATCGGCTTTCCGGCCAGACGCTGCTGCTGGCACAGGTCACGTTTCAGCAGAGCCCGTGTCAGCGCCCCGCGTGCGCCACCACCACCATAGGCTTTGGGCGTCACCACGCCCTGCGCCGTGCCTGAGGCCGGGCCCGTGACGGAGGGTTGCGCCACGATCGGCGCCGGTATGATTGCAGGGGCAACAACCGGTTTCGGAGACGGCGCCTCACTCGGTGATGTCGGTTTCGCTGCGGCCACAGGTGCGTTTGTTTCAGACCTGACACGCGGCTCAGGCAGCGGCGGTGATGTATCCGTCGTTTCAGCCGTAGGTGTCTCTGGCGATGTTTCTTGCGGCGGCAGATCGATCATCACCGCCTCAATCGTCCGCATTGGCGGCACAACCAGCGCCACCCCCTTGGTCCATAAGGCCAGAGCGAACAGGACATGCACCGCAACCGCCACGCCAATGGCCGGAATATAAGGGTTAAGGCGCCTGGAAGTCCGTGCAGTCATGGCAGGACTGAACCACTGCCCTGTGGTGCAATTACGGCGGCGCTCAACTCTTTATAATACGGCCTGCATCATAGGCTTTGACCGTCGACTTCTTTGCCTGTGCCCGCCATACCCGCTCGATATTGGTGCGCACCCAGTCGATATCCAGCCGCTCAGGCCGCCCCAATATCATCGGCCAGGGCTTGTGGTGATCGGTGGTAAAAAAGGTGTCCGGATCGACCTCCAGCAGGAAATCACGCTCCTCAAAAGGCACCTTAAACACCGGGCAGTCATATTGCGGATTCCAGAACAATATAGCCTTTTTGTTCACTTTGAACGAGCGCGCGTCCCACGACATGCCCTCGGTCGTATCGGGAAAGCTGAGGATAATCACCCGCACATCTTCAAACGTGACCATGCTCTCTCCTTGCGTGCCGGATGCCTTTAGTCTTAGGCTACCACAAAAAGGGAGAGATTTATGAAACGCTTTATGTGGGCCGTAATGGCCGCTGCTTTTGCTTTGTCGTCGCCTGCCGCGTTTGCAGAAAAAGGGCCAGAGAAGTGGATAGGGACATGGGGGTCATCACAATATCTGGCCGAAGGTGACAACGCCCTGCCCGCAGGCACCACCGACATCACCCTGCGCCAGATCGTGCGCGTATCCCGCGGTGGTGAGCGGTTCAAGGTGCGTATCTCCAATGCGTTTGGCACTGAGCCCCTGACTATCGGTGCGGTCTCCGTCGCCCCTGGCACAGCGGGTTCCGCGCGCGTTGATGCTGACGCCGCCCGCGTACTTAGCTTTTCAGGCCGCTCAGCCGTCACTATTCCGGCGGGAGCGTCCTATGAGTCCGACCCGGTCGATTTGGCGCTCAAGCCCTTATCTGACCTCGCCATCAGCCTTTACCTGCCCAAGGTGCCGGCGCGTCAGACCGGCCATCCGGGCTCACGCACCACCTCCTACCGCGTTTCCGGCAATCAGGTCGCCGTCGCTGATTTCACCAACGCCACGGCGGTTGATCGCTGGTATCACATCGCCGCCATCGAGGTTGAGGCCAAAAAGGGTGCAGCCATCGTCACCATCGGCGATTCCATCACTGACGGGCGGGGATCGACCACCAATGGCAATGACCGCTGGCCTGATTTTCTGGCCAAACGCTTGCAGGCCGACCGTAAGCTAAAAAATCTCGGCGTGCTCAATATGGGCATCGGTGGCAACCGCATACTCAATGACGGCTCAGGCCCCAACGCAATGGCGCGCTTTGAACGCGATGTCCTCTCGCAAGCCGGGGTGAAGTATCTGATCGTCCTCGAAGGGGTCAATGATCTGGGCACCTTCACCCGCGACGGTGCCACCAAAGACGTGATCAGCGATGAGGCCCGCGAAGCTCATATTACCCAGATGATCACCGCCTATCAGCAGATCATCCGCCGGGCCCGCGCGCACGGCATCAAGGTCTATGGCGCCACCATCATGCCTTATAACGGATTTGACTATTATAAGCAGACCCCATTTAGCGAGGCCGACCGCCAGACCGTCAATACCTGGATACGCACACCCGGTAATTTCGACGGCGTGATCGATTTTGACGCCGCTACCCGCGATCCGGCCGATCCGTCCCGTCTTAAGGCCGAATATGATGTCGGCGACCATATTCACCCGTCGCCAGCAGGCTTTAAGGCGATGGCCGAGGCAATTGATCTGAAACTCTTCGCAAAGTGATCACAAACCTTAACGCCACCAGCAAATCCCCGTTACACGATGTGTAAGGGTGCGACACCTTCGCCCCTTAACTCTTTCGCACTTGCAACATATATAGACCCTGTAAAACACACAGGAGATTTTATTATGCGTAGCGAAAGACTTGGCCAAGCCTCAGTATTTGCCATACCGGGCACTTTGCTGGTCGCGTTTCTGATGGCAATTGCCGCCGCCGTGTAATCGGCTAGCCGATTACACAAATATATACTCAAAAAGGGCGACCGGATTCAGTTCCGGCCGCCCTTTTGATTTTTTACGCTCGGCTGTAAGGTTTGGCGGGTCGCAAACGTCTAACCTTTACAAACACACCACGAATGACAAAGGGCATGGGGTGACGGATAACGCCGATTTCAATGACTGGATAAGGCCGCATATGGGCGCGCTGATGCGCATTGCCCGCGCCTTTGCCGAGCCCGCCGATCAGCACGACCTGATGCAGGAACTGATGATCAGCACATGGAAAGCCATGCCCGCTTTTCGGGGTGATGCCGCGTCCTCAACCTTTATCTACCGCGTCGCTCATAACCGCGCCCTGACCTGGAAAAAGCGCCACAATCTCAATCTGTTTCGCGCACACACCGCCCACGCGGATATGGCGGTTCTGAATGACGGCAGCTCGGACGGGGCTCTAGCACGGCTAGACGCGCTTTATGCGGCCCTGCGCCAGTTATCACCCATCGACCGGTCGCTGATGCTGTTGTGGCTTGAGGAGACATCCTATGCCGATATGGCCGCCCTTCACGGCCTGACTGAGACCAATATCGGCGCACGCCTGACCCACGCCCGCACCCGTCTATCGGCCCTGATGCAGGAGACATCCGATGAATACTGAAGCCTTTGAGCGCCTGTGGCGCACCCATAACAACGACCTGAGCCAAACCGCACAGGCCTATTTACTGGAGGATATGATGACGACCTTAAAACAGCGCCGCGATGGCCAGAATCGCTTCTTCCTGTTGATGAGCGCGATACTGGGCACAATAACCTTTGTGGCCGGCTATGACATGATCAAGAACGACAGCCTTGATTTCACGCGCGAATGGGCGGTGCTGCTGGTGCTGGCCGCACCGTGGGTAGCGCTTCTTCTGATGCGCCGCCGCTTTAACCGCCACCTGAAGACCTTTCCCCACACCGAAGGCACCCTGCCCGACAGTTTGCGCGCAATGGCGGATGAGAACCGCGCCGCCCGCACTCAGGCCCTGATCCTGCTCACGATCATGACTATTTTTCCGGCCGTGACGGGTCTGGCCCTGTGGCAACTGATGCTGGTGGGTAAGATGGAGCTGGCCCATGTCCAGCAAGGCGCCCTGTTGTTCGGCGGAGCCTTAAGCGTTTCAGCCCTGTGGCAAGTCATCCGCTATGTCCGCGTCCTCAAGCCCGAAGGGGCGCGCCTGAACGCCCTTCTGCAAGACTATCAAAACTAGAGCGCATAAGACAAAGGGCGATTGCCACCCGGCAACCGCCCCTCATCTCCCCGTACCTCGCCCCATACCTCACCTGGCGCTATTGCCCCATATTCAGCACATAGACCGGCCCCAGTTCAATCGTCCCTTTCAGATGCCCCAGATGCAGGCCGACATTGGCCTTACCCGCCGGATAGTCGCCGCTGGCTACCCCTGAGAAACTCAGCGTATCCCATTCCGGCGTCACCGTAATCGTGCCGGACGTGATACCGGTATAGGGCGCCTCGTTCTGCTGGATCGTGGTGTATATCTGCGCTTTGGCTGCCGGATCCTTGCTATCGAGGCGCGCCATGACCGCAAACACCAGCTTATCGCCTTTTTTAATGTTGCCGGTGATGGCGACCGCCGCCCCGATATCCCACGGATTGGGACGCGGTGCAGGTACGGTCACCTTAAGCGCGGTCTTGACCATAGAGGATTTATCCTGCCGCAGAGCATGGGTTTTCCCTTCGCCATAAACAGTCCAGCCGCTGACCTGCGGACTGTTGATCAGGTATTTGAGAATATCGTCTTCTTCTTTAGCCGGTGCCGCAGCCGATGCCTTCTCAGGGATCAACGCCCCGTGGATCGGCGCGTTCCATTTGTCAGCCGGCACATCATAGACCACGAAATCGCTGTCGAACTGCCAGTAAGCCCAGGCAAAGCCGCGCGCTTCAGCAGCCCGCCCCACCGCTTCGGTATAGGCGATGCGCGAGGCCAGCGGTGCTTTGTCGTAGGCGCCGAACTCCCCCAGCAGGATCGGGCGGCCATTGGCCTTTGACCACGCCGCCACCTTATCGAAATTGGCCTCAAGCTGATCGCGGTCACCTTTTGAGCCCCACGTCACCCCAAGCTGTTTAAAGCCAGGCGTCCACGGCGCGCCCTGATGGGTGAACTCCATCGGCGTGTAATAATGGAAGGTCACAATCAGATGCCGGTCCGCTTCGGGCAGTTTCAACTTAGACAGCTTATCAAGGCTGTTCCACGATTCCGGCCCGACAATGACATTACGGGTTGGGTTAGTGGCGCGAATGACGGCCAGATTTTCCGCCACCATGTCATTCCACACCGCATCCACAGCCATGTTCGGCTCATTGAGGATTTCAAACACCACCTGCGGCGGCGCGTCCTTATAGACGTCGGAAATCTGCGTCCAGAAGGCTTTGAGTTTGACCCGGCAGGCTGGCACATCCTTGGCGCATTCGTTGAAATTGTGCTGATCAAGGATGACCGTTAGACCGGCATCAAGCGCCCCCTTGACTACCCCATCCAGCGTTTTCAGATAACCCGGTTTCAGGCGATTTTGGCCATCCATATGAGCAAAGGCGTGCAGATTGACCCGCACCGCATCAAAGCCGCCGTCCTTGATGATTTTGAAGTGTTTTTGTTGGAAACGCGCACTTGCCGGATCGCTCCAGATCGGGTCATAGCCGATGATATTGACCCCGCGCCGCATGGATTGGGTTTGCGCTTCGGGTGTCAGGCTGGCGGGTTGCGCCACAAGGGCTGCGGGCATCAGCAGCACGCACAGCATCACAACCAGACCTGATAAGGCCTTGAATTTAAACATGTACCGTCCCTGTATTTAATTTTTATGTTTAATTTGACTATTAACCTATCACAGGATTTTCGCCGCTCAAACAAAAATGTCAGCGCTGTCATGACGGAAACAGCGCACCCAACTGACAAAAACTGACAGCATAAGCGGTTACAGAATACGCCATCACGGAGAGACATTATGGAAACCCAAAGCCTGCATCGCGGTCGCCTGATTGACCACATCCAACTGGTCGTCAGAGACCTGCCCGCCAGCCAGCGTTTTTATGAAGCGGTATTTGCGGCGCTCGATATCCCGATCAGCGGTACCGGCCCTGACTTTTTCTGGGCTGATGAGTTGTTTGTCTCCAGCGCCGACAGTCAGGCCGCCCACGGCCACCTGACCGGCCGCCACCATCTGGCGTTTCAGGCCAGGGATGAGGCGATGGTTCAGGCTTTTTATCAAGCGACACTGGCAGCGGGCGGCACCGACAATGGCGGCCCCGGTGAGCGCCCCTATCATCCCGGTTACTACGCCGCCTTCGTGATCGACCCCGATGGCAATAATATCGAGGCCGTCTATCATGGCCCCGCCCGCCGCTCCGCCGACAGCGTGGTGGTCGAGTTTGATGAGTGATCCGGCTGAATATCTGAGCTTTGAAACGCCCGCGCACCTGTCCAACTGGCTGGCTGAGCATCATGCCACAAAGCGCGAACTGTGGGTGCGGATATATAAGAAACAGAGCGGCACGCCGTCCGTCACATGGGAAGACTGCGTGGTGGCGTCCCTGACTTGGGGCTGGATCGACGGCCTCAAAAAACCGCTGGATGAGGTGTCGTTCCTGCAACGGCTGACGCCGCGTCGGTCGAAATCAAACTGGTCAAAGAAAAACTGCGACCATGCTGAACGGCTGATCGCGGCTGGCCTCATGCAGGCGTCCGGCCTCGTCCATGTGGAGGCCGCCAAACAGGACGGGCGCTGGGATAAGGCCTATGCCGGGTCAGCAAACTTTGTCATCCCTGACGATTTTCTGGCGGCGCTGGCGGCGAACCCGCAGGCCAAATCAGCCTTTGACGGCCTAAAGCGCGCCCACCTGTTTGCCATCTACTACCGCCTGCACAGCGCCGCCCGCCCCCAGACCCGCCAAAAGCGCATGGACGATATCATCGCCAAACTGGCCCGCGGCGAGGGGGTTTCGCAAAGCGCTAAAGGTTCGATTTGAATCGCTTCAGTTCGCGGTCACGTAGGCGTTGCAAGAAAGACGGAACCTCTTTCAACGTCTCTGGCAGCCTTTCCAATCCTCCGTAACTATGGAATCTTACGCCAGCATTCCAAAGTATCTCGACCTTTTTCCACTGCTTCAAATCTGAGCTTTTGGGAGCCTTAAAAGATCGGCCCATCCAAGCAAGCGGACGACGACACATTGGACAAACCGCTTCTCGCAATTCCCAAAAGCCGACATTGATTTTAAATGATCGTCGACAATTGAAACAGGCATGCGCCACCAAGTAGCTAGCCGCAGGAACTGTAGCAGTTTGCTGCGTTTGCCGCCGAAAACCGCTTACACGGCGCAGTTCCATACGTCTGGCTTTTTCTGATAAGTTCGTCATGAGAGTTTAAGGCTCTGGAGTTTCACTGATGATAGATTAAATCATCGACCATTAGAACACTACCCTTGCCCATCCGATAAAAACACGCCTTAATTCCGCTACATAGACGGTTCAGTGTGCCGGTGTGGAGGTAGAGTTCATGCGTGCGTTCCCCGTTACCCTTGCGATCCTGATGGCAGCCTTAACCGGCAGCGCCTATGCCGACGCCAGCGAAGACGTGGTGGCCACCGCCCGCACCCTGCCTGCGGCGACCGAGATTGATGCCCCCCCTGCGCCTGAACCGGTGTCCGCTCTGGACGCCACAAAATCCCAGTTTCTGGCCACGCTCGATGGCAGCGCGCAAATTGAGCGCACCTCGGACGATCCGATTGGCTACCGCGACGGGCCGGTGACGCTAGATGAAAACCCTTATAAACGCCGCATTCAGACCGAGGTGAGCGTCAGTGTCGGCACCGGCGGTTACCGCAGCGGCTATATCGCCTCACTTATTCCGGTTGGTGAGCACGGCACGCTCGGCATCGCCATCGGCAAGACCGATTTCGGTAAAAACAGCGTCTATGGCTACGGCTATGATCCTTATGGTTACAGCCCGTATGGCTATGACGGTTATGGTTATGACCCAATGGGGTACGATCCGATTGGCTATGGATATGGCGGCTATGGCCACGCGGCCTATCGCGGCGGATATGGCTACCCCTACGGCTATGTGCGCAGAGGCGGCGAAAGCCAGAGCCTGTCTTTGTCCTATAGCTATGATGCCCGCAAATCCAACCGCTCCCGCGCCGAAGAGGCCTGCGACACCGGTTTTTATGATGGCGACCGTCTGATGGAGCCCCTTTGGGTCAGCCGTGTGCGTGGCCCCAGAACCTGCGAAGTCACGACGACAACTAACTTGCCGTAAGTTTTCTCCTCCCTATGCGCTCAAGCAGCGTAGCGTTAGCGCGCTGAAAAGCATGGGGAGGTGGATGTGAGCATAGCGAGCAGACGGAGGGGTACCTGCGTTCGCCAATACCCCTCCGTCCGCTTCGCGGCCACCTCCCCATTTTATGGGGAGGAGATTAACCGATAAACCCGCCGTCGCGATAGACCTGCTCTAGTACCTGAAGCGGCACCGGGCCATTGACCAGACCGCGATCATGGAAGGCCTTGATGTCGAACTTAGCCCCCTGATGGGCTTTGGATTTTTCGCGCAGTTCGGCCCACTTGATCTTACCGACCATATAGCTCAGGGCCTGGCCCGGCCAGACGCAGTAACGCTCAACCTCAGTGGTGGCGGCAGATTCCGCATCACCATTGGTGTCGACAAAGTATTTGATCGCCTGCTCGCGCGTCCACTTTTTGCTGTGCATGCCGGTATCGACCACCAGACGGATCGCGCGGAACAGGGCCGATTGCAGATAGCCGATATAGCCCGTAGGATCGGTGTCATACATGCCCATTTCCGCCGCCACCAGTTCCGTATACAGCGCCCAACCTTCGGAATAGGCCGAGAACCCGCCGATCCGGCGCAACATCGGTAACCCTTGGGCTTCCATCTGAATGGATATCTGCATGTGGTGGCCGGGCAAGGCTTCGTGATAGGTCAGGGTCGGCAACGACCACTTCGGCCATTCTTTGGTGTCGCGCAGGTTGATGTAATAGGCGCCGGGGCGTGAGCCATCCAGGGTGGGACGCTGATAATAACCGCCCGGTGCGCCTGCCTCGATTTCCTTGGGTACGCGCCGCACGGTGACGGCGGTTTTGGGCAGCACACCAAACCATTGCGGCAACTTGGCCTCAACGGCGCGGATCTGCACGTTGAGGTCTTCCAACAGCTTTTCCTTGGCGGCATCGGTATTGTCGTAAAGGTATTTGGGATCATCGCCCAAGGCCTTCATGCGCTCAGCCACCGTGCCCTTGGTCATACCCAGCGCCTTAAAGCGCGTATCAGCTTCGGCGGTCAGTTCGGCCACCATATCGAGACCGATCTTGTGAATCTCATCCGGCGTCAGGGTCGTGGTCGTGCCCGCGCGCGCCGCAAAGGTGTAATAGGCCTCACCGTCCGGCAAACGCCACACGCCGGCATCATGCACAGCCTTGGGGCGCGCCGCCTTGACCGCCGCCATTTGCGCATCCAGCGCCTTGGCGATCACGCCATCGACCCGTTTGGCTGCCTCACCCGCCCAGTCACCGGCAATGTTCTTGGCGGCGGTTTTGGTAGCTAAGGTCTTGGCCATCGAACTGTCGGCGCCCTTGATGGCGCGAATGGCGGCCATCTGCTCCAGGGTGCGATCCAGCGCAAAATCGGGCGCCATCACCCCTTTAGCCGCATCGGCTTTGAACCGCTCGGTTTCCTGATCCAGCAGAGTCGCAAACCCTTCCATACGGCTCAGGAAGGCCTCAGCATCGGCTTTGGTCTCAATGGTGTGCTGGTTATTGAGGAAATCCGGCACCGACCGGTAAGAGCCGGTCAACTGGCTCAGCACATAGGGTTGGCCAGAGCCCCAGCTTCCGAATTTGAACTTATCATAGCCGGATTTCTGGTTTTCACCGCTCCACAGGACGGTATCGTAATTGATGCGGTCCATGCCGGACAGTTTGGAGCGGTCAATGGCCTTGAGCGCAGTGATATACTTATCATTGCGGGCGGCATCGCGAGCTTCTTCGGCTTCGGACGCATCACCGAGCTTATATTTCAGCGGTGCGCGCTCACCTTTGTCGAGGCCGAGCGAGGTCGCCAGTGTCGGGGCATTATCGACCACTTCGTTGAAGATTTTATCGAACAGATCGTTAAGCGCCTTAACGGTCGCCGGATCGGAGGCCGACCCAGACGCGGATTGCGCCGCTACCCTCAACGGCAGCGCCGCCGCCCCTAAAACCGCGCCAGCACCGGTGAGTAATTTCCGTCTGTCCATGATCAAACCCCTGTTTCTGAAACTTCCTCCTCCCCTGTTTGCGGGGGAGGTGCCGAGCGATTAGTGAGGCGGAGGGGGATGCTGCTTGCCCCCTCCGTCAGCCTTACGGCTGCCACCTCCCCCGTAAACAGGGGAGGAAAAATTAAATCAGTCCCTTATCCTTATAGACCTGCTCCAGCACGGCCAGAGGCACTGCCCCGGCCAAAAGGCCCGTGTCGTGGAAGGTCTTGATGTCGAACTTAGCCCCCTGCTTTGCCTGCATTTTGGCGCGCAGTTCCAGCCACTTGATCTTGCCGACCATATAGCCCAGCGCCTGCCCCGGCCAGACGGCGTAGCGTTCGATCTCGGTCTCGTTCGGATCGCCCATATTGGTGGCCATGAAGGCCATAGCCTGCTCACGACTCCAGCGCTTATGGTGCATACCGGTATCGACCACCAGACGACAGGCGCGGAACAGGGCCGCTTCCAGATAGCCGATACGGCCATAGGGGTCGGTGGCGTACATGCCCATGTCATTGGCCGCGACCTCTTCCGAATAGAGCGCCCAGCCTTCGATATAGGCGTTAAAGCCTGAAATCTGGCGCAGCATCGGCAGGTTCTTGTTTTCCATCTGCAGGGAAATCTGCATGTGGTGGCCCGGCACCGCTTCATGATAGGTCAGGGTCGGCAGAGTCCAGCTTGGCACCTCAGCCGTATCGCGCAGATTGATATAATAGGCCCCCGGCCGCGAGCCATCCAGGGTCGGCGGCCAGTAATAGCCCCCCGGCGCCCCAAGCTCAGTGGCCACCGGCACCCGGCGCACGGTCACCGGCGTTTTGGCGCGCACCCCGAAATAGTCCGGGATCTTGGCCTCGATCACCTTGATCTGGGCATTCAGGTCATCCAGCAGCTTTTGCTTGCCGGCATCGGTATTGGGATAGACAAACTTCGGATCCTTGGCCATCGCTTTCAGGCGCTCACCGGTCGTGCCTTGGGTCAGGCCTAAGGGGCGCATCAGGCTGTCGATTTCCGCGTTGATTTCCTTAACCTTTTCAAGACCAATCTTATGGATTTCGTCGGGCGTCATGTCGGTTGAGGTATTGGTTTTCACACCAAAGGCATAATAGGTCTCACCGCCCGGAATATGCCACACACCCGCATCGTGTTTAGCCGTCGGCAGCACCGCCTCTAACGCCGCAATCTGGCGATCAAGCGCGGCCACGACTTCGGTCTCATACGCCTTGGTGGCCGCCGTCTGCCAGTCACCGGCAATGGCTTTTTCCTTGGTGCGGCGGGTGATTGAGGTCACCAGAACACTGTCGGCGGCCTTGGTATCGCGCTGGCCTTTTAGCTGGGTGATGGCTTTTTGCAGGGCGAAATCAGGTGCGATCACCCCCTTGGCAACATCGGCCTTGAAGTTGGCGGTTTCCTGATCCAGCAGGGTTGCATAACCGCTCAGGCGCGACATGTAGGCGTCGGCATCGGCCTTGGTCTCAACGCTGTGCTGGGTATCGAGGAAATCCGGCAGACTCTGGTAGCTGCCGGTCAACTGGGTCAGCACATAGGGGGCCGGATAGCCAGGCGTGCCGAAATCAAAGGCCTTATAGCCGCTCAGCGTGTTGGAATAGTCCCATAGCACCGTATCGTAATTGATCCGGTCCATGCCGGTCAGTTTCTCACGATCAACCTTTTTAATCGCCGCAATCGACTTTTCAAGAAAGGCCTGCCCGCGCGCGCGCTCAGCGGGTGTTGACGGATCAAGTTTGGCCTTAAGCGGCGCCAGATCGCCCTTATCGAGGCCCAGCCCCGTCGCCGTCATCGGCGAATTGGCGACCAACTCCTTAAAGATGGCATCAAAAGTAGTGGTTAATTGCGCCTGTGGGGAGACCGGCGTCACCGCATGTGCGCCGCCGCCCAGAGCCGCGCTCCCCATCAGAGCCCCCGCCCCCATCAGTACCGAACGCCGATCGACCATGTCACTCACTCCGTCATTAATCTGTTGCGGGGGAGCCTATGACCAAGTGTTTACATTCGCAACGGTTTTGCGACACCTCAACATGAAATTGTCGTAATGTTTAACCGGATGCTTAACTGGCGCATAAAAAAGCCGCCGCCCTGATTACTCAGAGCGGCGGTAAAGTCATGACACCAGGAGGACTAGTCGAGGGGCCAATCTCGGGGAGGAGATATTGGGTTGATTAGCGCTTAATCGTCACACCGACGAAGAAACGGCGGCCGGAATAGCCGGTATTGATCAGGCGGATATCGCCAGCCCAGGTCGACTCGTCTTCTTCGGTCAGGTTCTTGCCTTCCGCGAAGAACGACAGGCCTTCAGGCCCCGGCTTCCAGGTGATCTTGCCGTCCAGATAACCCGTCGGGTCCTTGAAGATCGGGTTGAGCGACACGTCCGCCGCCGTCACCAGATATTCCGAGCGATAGTTGTAGGCCAGACGGGCATTGATCGGACCCTTGTCGTACCAGAAAGTCACGTTATAGCTGTCCGACGACAGACCCGGATACGGCAGTTCCGAACCGTCAAGCTGGCTATAGACGCCGACATCCTTGGCTTCCTGATAGGTGTAGTTGGCATCGGCCCCAAAGCCCGACAGCCAGCCCGGCAGGAAGGTGAAGGCCGTCTTGGCCGTCAGTTCAAGGCCGGAAATCTTGGCGCCTGCGCCGTTGACATAGGTATTGTAGTCATAACGCACGCCATCACCGAACACATCCGTTGGCCCAAGGCTCGTGCGCGAAGAGATGTAGAACGAGCGAATGTTCTTATGGAAGAAGCCGGCCGAAAGCTGGGTATCACGGTTCGGATACCACTCGAACGACACGTCGAACTGATCGGCACGGTAAGGCTTTAGGCCCGGATTGCCGGCGTTGCAGCTATCGAGCGCGCCCGGATCGCTGACGTCGTTCGAATAGTTGATGGTACAATCGATGCTGGGTTGCAGGTAGTTGATCAGAGGCCGCGCCATCAGCTTGGCGAAACCAGCACGAACGCTCAGTTCATTGTCGATCAGCCAGGTATTGATGTTGAAGCTCGGCAACCAGACCGTATAGTCCTTGGTCATCGAGGTCAGGGTGTTGGACACAATACCGGTCTGGGCCGTGCCATTGACGTCGCGGGTTTCACGGCGGGTATTCTGGCCTGTAGCTGTGGTTTCGGTGTGGACGCGGCGGACGCCGAAGTTACCATCCACTTCATAACCAAAGGCCGGGAAGGCATAGTCAAAGCGGACGTACTGTGCATCGGTCTTTTCCTGAATGTTGTACGGGATCTGGTCGTAAGGCTTACCGTCGCTGCCGACAGTCTTATAAAGATTATCGAGGTTGAAATGCGAGGTATCCAGATATTGGGCCACACCGTTAAAGGTCGGGTAGAGCCAGTCTGTAGGCAGACCACCGCCACCATAATAGAATGAGGTTGGCAGCGGCGTCATAGCCGAAGCGAAAATCTGGTTCGAGAAACCGCGCGACCAGGTTTCGGTCGTGTTCCAGAAATTGGTTTCATACGGATTACCATACACGGCTTCGGTCTGATCGGCGGTAGCCCCGTTAGAAACCAACGCCGTCGAATTGACCGAGTTGGCATAGATGACGGTATTGTCGATCACGCTGCCTAGGTTTGCTCCGGCATCAACGATGAAGCCGCCGTAACCATAGCCCGACGTTGTGCTGTCGGTCATGCGGCCACCAAACTTGACGGCCTTCAGGAACGGCAGGTCGGCGCGGTAGTCGAAATCGATCTTATACTGATCTTCGCTATTAGCCGATTGCGACGGACGGTACTGAATCTGCCACTGGCTGACGGCGCTGGCGTCGGCAGGGCTAAACCCATCCGCAAAGGTGAAGAGCGGTGCAGAACCGTTCGGGTCGATGGAAACTTTAAGGCCCGGCGTATTATAGGTGACGCTGACATTGTTGGTTTCGCTCAAGGTCTCGGTTTCGGCATTGGCGCCCTGGAACTTCACCGTCCAGCGCTCACCATTATAATTGAAGCCGTAAGAGACATATTCCGATGAGGATTCATACTGGAAATCGCGCGACGAAATGCTGAAGGCATTGTTGCCACCGCGACCCGTCGTCCCAAGGCAATTACCCACGACATATTCGGTGACATTGTGATTTTCATCAACCACCACGCCCGGCACGGCACCGGCATTGGCGACGGTAACATTACAGGCCGTGCCATAATTCAAACGGTTCAGAGCCGTGAAATCCGTGCCATAATTGATGTCGTTAAGCACCTGAGTACGCTTGTTCTTCTGATAGGTGACAAAGGCGTCCATCTGATCGTTGAACTTATACTGCGCGGTAAACTCGCCTGAAGAACGATTATCATCACGGGTCCAGACGCGGTAACGTGGCACGCGCGGCTGATAGTCATACCACTGGCTTTCACAGGCGGTGCGGGCCTGTGTAGCGGTCAGGGTTCCGACGGCGGCGATGCTGGCACAGCTTGCCTCAGTCTGGAAACCTGAGATGTAGTCGCTGACGTCGCGGCCATAGGTCTGGTTGTAGTAACTGGCAGTCTTTTCCGCCGAATTATCGAAGTCGGCCAGACGGGCCCATGAATGGTCATCGTAATAGTCGCCGCGAGTGACGACCTTATCATAGTTGAGGCTGCCCATCAGGCCAAGCTTACCATCAAACAACTGGGTCGCACCAAACAGGCTGGTGCGCGGCTTCCAGCCGTCCATGGTATCCAAATTTTGCGCTGACGCCGTGATCGAGAACGTCGGTTTTTTGAAGTCGAGCGGCTTACGCGTCTGAACGCTGACCGTGCCGCCAATACCGCCTTCGGTCATGTCAGCCGTAAAGCCCTTAAATACGTCGATCGACTTGACCATTTCCGAAGGTAGTTCGCGGAAGTCATTGGATCGGCCGCCACCGCCGTACACATTCAGATTGCCCGCGGTCGACAGCACGCTCATGCCATTGATTTCGATGCGGTTCAGGTCGGGCTCAACGCCGCGGATCGAGACAGCGCTGCCCTCCCCCATGTCACGCGCCAACTGAACACCGGTCACACGACCCAGAGCTTCACCAACGTTTTTATCCGGGAACTGACCTATATCTTCGGCGACGATCGAATCGGAGACCGTGCCCGCGCGCTTCTTACGATTCATCGCCGATTGCAGCGATGAACGCGTACCGACGACCACCACTTCCTGAACCTGGTCATCAGCGGCCTCAGCCTGAGGGGCCGCATCCTGAGCCATAGCGGCACCTGAGGCCGACATCACGGCGACCGCCACCATCGCGGTGCTGACGTTCAGGCTACGGCGCAGACGCGCGCCAAATGTGTGCGAAATACGGGAAGTCATAGCTATTGCGGGCTCCTGGCGTAGGGTTACACGGCGCACCTCTGTCACGCCGATGATTATTAAGACTGACCGGAAGCGCCCCCGGACACCGCAAACGGCATCCAAAGTTCATATATCCGCCGCGACACCCTTAACGGCGCCATCGTCGGATCATCTCCCGTGCATGATCTTTTTTGATCGTTTCACCAATCTTATCTCATTCTATCATTAATGATCAATTACGATCAGTCAAGCCATTTTGACAAATTTGTAAATACAGATGTCATTTTTGACCGAACATTGATATTTCAATATTGATACATAAACAATCAAACCATACAATTGCCATATTTTTGACACCAATTAATTCAAATTTACAGCGACGAATACACAGTATTTGCAATTAAAATACATATTTTTTACTGTAATTCTCCAATAATACTAAATATTGTTCTTACAAAAACAAAGAATTGATTGCATTTTTTATCAATAAAAATAAAAATCCTCGCTCAATTTTTCATGAGTAAATATTTTATCGCAGTTGAAATATATAGATCATTTTCAATCATGTAGTTTATTATGTAACAGTGCTGATATCTATTCCATGTTAACGCTCACACTGAACATCGATCGCAAGCTCCGCAATGTGGCGGTGTTTTGGGCACGCGCAGTCCAGAGACGTCCACAAAATGCAATAAGATGTGAAATATATATGGGCCCGCCATGTCCGATGCCGTGCTAAAAACCATTTCTATAAAGAGTCGCAGCAAACCGCGGCCATATGTAATTTGTAACGGCGAGTATGTGTGTCATGCCAAAAGGGATTTTGCTGGGCTTTGCGGCCTTTGCGTCGTTTGCGATTTCCGACGCCTTTATCAAATCCATCCACGGCGCCCTGCCCGCCTATCAGCTTGGGTTTTTCAGCGCCGCTTTTTCGGTACTGCTACTGCCGTTTGTGTGGAAGCGCGGCACGTCGGCCATTGATCTGGTGCGCCCAAAGCGGCCCGCCTTGTGGGTATTGCGCGGCATTTTGTCGGTTATCAATATCCTGACCAGCGTGCTGGCCTTCACCCACCTGAGCATGGCCGAAGCCTTTGCCCTGATCTTCCTGATGCCACTGGCGGTCACGGCCATGTCGGTATGGACGCTCAATGAAAAAGTGACTTTGAGCGGCTGGGCGGCCATTGTGTTGGGGTTTTTGGGCGTGCTGGTCGTGCTGCGCCCAGGGTTTCGTGAGATTGAACTGGGCCATATCGCCGCCCTCACCTGCGGATTTACCGGCGCGGGTTTGTCGGTGCTGCTGCGCAAAGTTGGCCAGACCGAAAAGCCGATCAGCCTGTTCGGGGCCGGTCAGTTATTCCCGCTGGTCATCTTTGCCCTGCTGATGATTCCCGGTTTTGTACCACCGACGCCGATGCAGTGGGTCGCGATTGCGTTCTATGCCACGCTGTCCGCCGGCGGGAATATGCTGCTGATGTTTGCCTCGCGCCTGTCGCCCGCCAGCCAGATCGCCCCGACCCAGTATTCGCAAATGTTGTGGGGCATAGGTCTGGGCTATGTCTTTTTCCACGACCATATCGACCTGATTACCCTGATCGGGGTCGTCCTGATCGTCGGCGCAGGCCTGTGGCTGTTTCTGCCGAAGCGGCAGCGCATAACGAGCCCTTAGTCGCAATCTGCGCGGTGAATGAGCGGCTTCTTGCTCATTGCGGCCCTTAGCCGACATACATACGCTTCGTCCCTTATGTGGGGCCCTGACATGATCGGGGATTTCGCCGTACAGTGGAAATTGACGAAGGGATGCCGATGCCGCTCTTCATTATGTGTTCCTTAGTCGTATCTGGTCATTTCTTGCGCATACCAGCGCCGTTACTTAAAAAATATTTCAATCCGTCACTTGTAGGCTTGCTCTCGGACCCCATATGTTCCCTTGTCACAACAGAGGGTTGCACAATGGCAAAGCGTTTTCCTTGGAAGAGCAACTACCGTCAAATCCCTTCATTTGTGCTGGATGCGCTGGACGACATTGAGGGTGATCTCATCGCCGTCGCTGCAACCAAGAAAATCAATCGAAGTGATATCGAGGCGGGGCTGTATAGCCACCTTGGGTTGACGGCAGGCGACTCCGGGATTGCTACCGTCGGGCCAGCCTATCCTCCGGCAGATGCTGGAAAGTGGTCTGAGCGAAACGCGTACGGCTGGGATCGGAAGCGCGAGGATTGGCCGAAGGTCCAGAAGTCATGGACCTTCGAGTCTCCCAATTTCGGAGACGGAGGGCGCAACGGTTGGACAATGCGCTCGTGGACGAAGGACGTCTACCAGCATCAAATATTCGAGCCGCAGGGCATGACCATTGAGCCGACAGTGCTTGAGGACAAAGGCGGAGAGCAGGTGATCGTCAAGTTTGCTCTCAGCCCAATGCTGAGCCGTGACATGCCCGAGTTCCACCTAACGCTGCTTTGGGCGCTAAACGTCCTGCAAGAGAACACGGGGGTCACTGGCGTGTTCGCGAGCGATGCAACGCGAGCTGAATACATTTCGACTGTTACGCTTGATTGGCAGATTTTTCCGCCCGGCACCGCCGATGAGGTTGTTGCCCGTCTGCTAGCATCGGCGCACCCCTCAAACGCTCCCGATTTCGAGAAGCATGTCCGCGAACGGGTGCGATTGTTCGAAGGCTTCGAGCCGAAAGCCTACATTCGCGGACAGGGGAGTTTTGGTTCCTATTTCGGCGCGCAATTTGCCGAAGATCTAGTCGTGTTCGAGAACCTCAAATATGGCAACGCAGTTTATCTGCTGTACCAGGATTGGGACAAAGCATCACAGCGGTCGCGGCTTGATCTACTTCGCGATCAGGACGCTCATTTTGATCGCGTGGTGCATACCGATGGGTGGCAAGACCGCTTAAAATCCCTTCTTCATGATAAGCTCTATGAGCGTGGCTTGAGGCGGCGGCGGAGCGGCTATCGGTCAAAGCGTGACCGTCGCTGAAATTTTCGATTTCGGTCTAATCTGTCTAAATTTTCAAGCAAATTGATTGCGCAGAAAGGTGAGGAGTTCGAATGGCTAAATGTACTGCACCAAGTCAAGGACACCGTTCGGCGGCTGCGGCGGCAAACTGCCCCGCGTGCGGTAGCCGCTATGGACGATCCTATGGTGGCTACAGTAGCTACAGCAGCTATTCGCCCTCTCCCACTCCATCCACGTCAGGAAGTCGTGGTAGTGGCGGCTCAGGTCGGCGTAGCTCAAAGCCACGCTGGTCACCGTCCGGGTCTGGCGTCTGGTACACTCCCGAGCAAGTTCGCGCACTCACTCCTGTACGCGAGACAGTCGAAAACCTCGCGGTCGCGCAGCCCGATCTAAGAGATGTTTTCCTTTGCCACGCTTGGGATGACCGTCAGGGATCGGCCAAAGACCTGCACGACTTGCTTGAGGCGCGCGGTGTCCGTGTGTGGTTCAGCGAAAAAGACCTTGGCCTTGGCGTGCCACTGATGCGGGCTATTGACAAGGGACTGGTCAATTCCCGCGTCGGTATCGTGCTCGTTACGCCCGCTATGCTGCGCCGACTCCCGACAGAGGGCGTTGCAGACAAAGAGCTTTCGGCGCTCCTGCGGCGTGAGCGGCTCGTGCCCGTGGTGCATGGAACCACGTATGAGGAGCTTGAGAGGGTTAGCCTCCTCTTGGCTTCTCGTGCCGGGCTGAGCACCGCCGAAGAGTCGATGGCGGAAGTTGCGGCAAAGATCGCAGAGTTGGTAAAGGCGTAGCCAATTCGGGTGATAAGCCGAGACAATCGCTCGACTTTATTCGTTTAGTCTACGTTTACTGTTGCAGTTTGCCTCCCTCCCGTTGATCAGCTTGGTCAAAGAAAATTGAAATTCAATGACCGCTTACTGGCCCGGTGGTGGGATGCGCAGCCGATGTCCGGATTTGGGCGCAATACCGATATCTAGCTTATCCGCCGACAGCTCCTAAAATCACAAAAAAGCCCCCGCGATTAATCACGGGGGCTTTTCCATTTCTTAAAGGGGGCACATGGGGGAACGGGTTCCCCCATGATCCTTAGCCCTTGGGGGGAAGTTCGTTCCCCCATGAAATCAGTCGGCCTTCACGCGCTTCTTGCGGAACGAAGGGTTCAGCTCGCGCTTACGCAGACGGATGTTGAGCGGCGTCACTTCGACCAGCTCATCGTCTTCGATATAGGCAATCGCCTGCTCAAGGGTCAGCTTACGCGGCGGCGTCAGGCGCACGGCCTCGTCCTTACCCGAAGCCCGCACGTTGGTCAGTTGCTTGGCCTTCATAGGGTTGACATCAAGGTCGTCAGAGCGTGAGTTTTCACCGATGATCATGCCCTGATAGGTCTTTTCGCCCGCGCCCACAAACATGGTGCCGCGCTCTTCCAGGTTCCACAGCGCATAGGCCGCCGTTTCACCGTCCGAGTTGGAGATCAGCACGCCCTTACGCTGCTGATCGATCAGGCCCTTATAGGCTTCGTAGTGCGAGAACACGCGGTTCAGCACGCCCGACCCGCGCGTATCGGTCAGGAACTCGCCCTGATAACCGATCAGCGAACGCGACGGCGACTTAAGCTGGATGCGGGTCTTGCCGCCACCGGACGGGCCCATGTCCTTAAGCTCAGCCTTACGGGCCGACAGCTTTTCAATCACGATGCCGGAAAATTCATCGTCCACGTCGATCATGACGTCTTCGATCGGCTCCATACGCTCACCGGTTTCTTCGTTGGTCTGATAGACCACGCGCGGACGCGAAATGGCGACTTCGAAGCCTTCGCGGCGCATGTTTTCGATCAGAACGCCCAGTTGCAGTTCCCCGCGGCCGGCGACTTCATAGGCATCCTTTTCCGCCGTTTCGGTGATGCGGATCGCGACGTTGGATTCGGCTTCTTTCAGCAAACGGTCACGGATCACGCGCGATTGCACCTTTGAGCCTTCACGACCGGCCAGAGGCGAGTCATTGACCGACACGGTCATCGAAATGGTCGGCGGATCGATCGGCTGAGCGGGCAGCGCTTCGGTCAGCGCCATATCGCACAACGTATCGGCCACGGTTGCCTTGGACAGACCGGCAATGGCGCAGATGTCACCGGCTTCGGTGCCTTCGTCGATCGGCTGACGCTTCAGACCGCGGAAGGCCAGAACCTTGGTGATCCGGCCGCGCTCGATTTCAACGCCGTCACGGTTCAGCGCCTTGATGGCCAGACCCGGAACCGCCTTACCCGATTGCACGCGTCCGGTCAGGATGCGGCCCAGGAACGGATCGGATTCAATCAGAACGCTCAGCATCTGGAACGGCTGATCGACGTTCTTCTGCACCGCAGGCGCCGGGACGTGATCGACGATCAGGTCAAACAGCGGCGCCAGAGTTTCCGACGGCTGGTTCAGGTCCATCGTCGCCCAACCGGCCTTACCCGACGCATAGATGTGCGGGAAGTCGAGCTGTTCTTCGGAAGCGCCCATGATGGCGAACAGGTCGAACGCTTCGTTGTGAACGCGGTCAGGATCGGCGTGCGGGCGGTCAACCTTGTTGATGCACAGGATCGGACGCAGGCCCAGCTTCAGCGCCTTACCCAGCACGAACTTGGTCTGCGGCATAACGCCTTCTTCGGCGTCCACCAGGATCACACAGCCGTCCACCATGCCCAGAATACGCTCAACTTCGCCGCCGAAGTCGGCGTGGCCCGGCGTGTCGATGATGTTGATGCGCGTCTCACCGGCCTTACCGTTCCACAAAACGGAGGTACATTTGGCAAGGATGGTGATGCCGCGTTCGCGTTCCTGATCGTTGCTGTCCATGGCGCGCTCAACCGTGGCTTCGTTGGCGCGGAACACGCCGGACTGAGCCAGCAGCGCATCCACCAGCGTCGTCTTGCCGTGGTCAACGTGAGCGATAATCGCGATATTTCTTAAGTTCATAAAAGGCCTTTAAGCACAAAAAAGCCTCTCAGGCGTCAGAGAGGCGGCAGAGGTTGGGGCGCATCCAAACGGTTAAAGATGCGCAAAATCGTGAGCCCGCTTAGCACAGAAGGTGTCGAAACCGGCCCAGAATGTCTGAATCGCGCGCTGTATACCCGAAAGTGTGACTGAACGCCACCCCCGCCTGTGCATATTTTTTCGCTAGTGCAGCGTGGATGGGATGTTGAGACGGTAAGCAAAGGTTCGCAAGGGGCAAGCCCCCTGCACCCAGATGTCAGATAGGTTTGAATATACTTTGCGGGTTATCAGAGTGAAGACGAGCATAAAATTCCAACGCATAACGATCCGTCATACCGGCAACAAAGTCGCAAACCACACGCATTCGAGCACTTGCATTGGCTTCAAATTGCAACCACAAGCCCCGAACATCATCAGGCATTAATAAATAACCTTTTGGGCCGGCCAACGCCTCAAATATACGGGAAACAACTTCATAACCTCGATATTCAGCAACTTTTAATCTCGTTGAGAAAATTGTCGCTTCAAATGTGTAATTCTTTAGCGTTTCAACTTTCCTACGAACCCCCTTCTCAAGATAAACTTTTGAAAGATTTGGAAAATTATCATTAAATTTTAATCTTACACCAGAAATAAACTCTCCAACTAATTGAGACGTTAATTCAGTACGAAGATACCCATTCTCTGATATGCCACGAGATTGCTCGAAACCTTTAACAATATTAAAAACAGCAAGCTCAGGTGAACTATCTTGAGCCCCTCCAGTAGCTATATCTTGAAATATTTCAAAAAAAACATCCAAAACATCTTGACTATCGACACTAGTCTCGATCGACCTACCAACCTTTTCAGCAACGCGCTCAAGCAATCTTTGGTCTGATGACAATATAGAAGCCGGAGTTAAAAATCCAGCCTTCAAAGAATCTTCAAGATCATATGTTGAGTACGCAATGTCATCTGCTAAATCCATTATAGCACATTCTATAGTCTTAAAGCCTCCAGATTCTTTGAAATCAGGCGCGACCGAAAGCTTTACCCTTGACACAAGCTCTGCATCATCAGAGTAATACCCCTTTACCAGCCCATCACTTTCTTCTCTAATATTCGGAATTTCTCTATCGTATTTCAAAATTGACGCTAGAGAGCGATACGTTAGATTCAAACCTAAGCGGTCATCAATATCATCGCCGTTTAATGAACGCTTTTTCTTCTCTAGTCGTGAAAGAATTCTAAATGTCTGGGCGTTACCTTCAAACCCGCCATAGGCCCGCATTTTGTCATCAAGCGCATGTTCCCCATTATGCCCAAAAGGGGGGTGCCCCAAATCATGAACAAGCCCTGCTAAAGCGCAAAGCGTCGTATCAATGGGATTATCCTTAAAATAATCGTGCTGCTCATTTAACATATACGCAATCGACTCAGCTATTTGCGCCACTTCGAGCGAATGAGTCAGCCGATTCCTGAAAAAGTCAGACTCATGACCAGGGAAAAGCTGCGTTTTACCTTGCAGCCGCCTAAATGCAGGAGAATGAATTACACGGGCGTAATCCCGGCGAGTATCTGACCTCCACCTTTCAGTAACCGGCTCTTCAAGCTCTCTGGACCGGTCTGACTGAGCATATAATGGCTTCAAGTCGTTACTTTTTCTTTCGTTTTTTGAGTTCCCTGCTGAGTCGTTTGCTGGGATGCAACCCTTTTCTCTACCACCTGCTTCAGAACTACCAACCTCTTCTCTGCCCATTTGTTTGATTGCTCCATCGCTCTATACGTTGTCATCCTGCTCTCCCATCTAAGTCTGGCACAAAATAAATTTATGGCTTCATGATCATGATCAATTTGAAATTGGTATATAGTGTCAACTTAAACGTCAATATATGGTTATTCCCCGCTATGAAGGGAATTAATAAGAAAGTCGATTAAACAAATTTTCGTTTTCGCACCATGAAACCTTCCGAAGCCCTCCAGCCAAACGTGTTCAACTGCGCGGCCTTGTCTGCCGTTACAGCCTGTCGCGCCAGAGTCTTGCGTGAGGCTCAGGCCATCTAACTTCCCCTCCCTATCGCAGATGGGGAGGTGGCAGACCGCCTTCGGCGGGATGACGGAGGGGGATAGCGCCGCCCTGATGTCCACCCACCGTCTTTAGTTTTGCGTGATGCCTTAAAACCGGTGCAGACTACCTCGCCTCAGCCGCCCCCTCCGTCGCGGACTTCGCCGCGCCACCTCCCCACGCAAGCGTAGGGAGGAGAAGAAACACTCATTTGCCATAACCCGTCTGATCCGCTAAACTTCGCTCTATGAAACCGTCCGAAGCCCTTGATGCCAAACGTGTTCAACTGCGCGGCCTCGTCAGCCGGTACGGCCTGTCGCGCCCGCGGGTGTTCGGCTCAGTGCTGGCGGGCACAGACACGCACCTGAGTGATCTGGATTTGCTGGTTGATCCGTCCGAGACGACCACCCTGTTTACACTGGCCCAGCTACAGGACGAAGCCGAAGCCCTGCTGGGGTTCACGGTTTCCATACTGACACCCGACGCCCTGCCCGAAGCCTTCCGCACCAAGGTTTTGCGTGAGGCTCAGGCCCTTTGAGCAAACCTGAACGCACAATCGGCTATATTGGCCACATGATTGAGGCGATTGACCGCGCTTTGATTTACACCGCCCCTTTCGACACCGCCGGAGCCTTCGGCCAAAATTCGCAAGCGCTGGACGCCGTGATCCGTACCATAGAAATTCTGGGGGAAGCGGCCAACAAGATCAGCCAGCATGACCCGGATTTCATCAGCGCCCATCCTGACATCCCGTGGAAGTCGATGCGCACCATGCGCAATAAGATGATCCACGACTATTTCTCGGTTGATCCTCTGGTCGTCTGGCAAACCGTCAAAACCGACCTGCCACCCTTGCGCGACAGACTGAGCACGCTTTTAGGGTAACTTATCCCCGCACCGTCGGTTTCCCCCATGCTAAGGGGATGACATCCGACACGCACACCGCTGAACGCTACACACCGCAAGAACGGCGCGCGCGGCTGCGGGCGTTTGCCGACCGGATGCTGGAGCGGCTGGAGGATCTGCCGCCGCCGGAAGATGTCCCTGAACTTGAGCGCACCGTGCGCATCGGCCTGTTGATTGAGCGGCTCTATGCCCGCGTCGATATCGCTGAACGCCGCGCGCCCCCGCCGCCGCTCACCCCTGAACAGGAAGCGGCCGAGGCCGCGGAAGCCGAGCAAAGAGTTGCCGAACATCGCGCGCACTGGGCGGCCCTCGTGGCCCGCCTGCGGCGTGAGCGTGAAGCGGCGGAAACCAAAACACCTCGGCCCAAGCCTGAGCCGGTTCCGGCACCCCCACCGTCCGTGTATAGTGATTGGACTGAAGATTTCGAAGGCTACGGCCTCGAAGACGACGACCTGATCGATGACCCGTCCGATGAGGTCGTGGCCCCTGCGCCTATACCTGAGCCGTCCTTAGCGCGGGTTATTGATACGCAAGACCCTCTGCGTGCGCCGGTTCAATACTGGCGCCCTCCGGAGCGACCGGATTACGGCGGGGGTTAAAGTTAAAGCGAAGCCCCCCCTCCGGCGGCTTCGCCGCCACCTCCCCCAACAAGTTGGGGGAGTATAAAGAAAATATCAAATCCAATAATACTTATACCTCCCCAACTTGTTGGGGAGGGGGACCGCTTTGCGTAGCAAAGGGGTGGTGGGGGCTCTTTCTGTCCTGATAGTGTACCCCTCCGTCCGCTTCGCGGCCACCTCCCCATCTGCGCCAAACAGCTCGATAGGGAGGAGAAGACTACCCAAACAACTTCAATGCCGTCTGCGCGACCAGTTCGCCCTGATGACGCGCGCCCGCAAGCTCGTTTTCGGTCGGCTGACGTGATCCGTCGCCGCCGGCAATCGTCGTGGCGCCGTAAGGTGAGCCGCCGGTGATTTCATCCAGCGTCATCTGCCCCTGATGGCTATAGGGCAGGCCCACGATCACCATGCCGAAATGCAGCATATTGGTGATGATGGAAAACAGCGTCATCTCCTGCCCGCCGTGCTGGGTGGCGGTTGAGGTGAACGCGGCCCCGACCTTACCGTTCAGCGCCCCCCTGGCCCACAGCCCGCCGGCCTGATCCAGGAACGCCGCCATCTGCGAGGTGATCCGCCCAAAGCGCGTGCCCGTACCAATGATAATGGCATGGTAATCCGCCAGTTCGGCTACGGTCGCAATCGGGGCGGCCTGATCCAGCTTGAAGTGCGCGGCCTTAGCGACCTCGGCGGGGGCGGTCTCCGGCACGCGCTTGATATCGACCGTGGCACCAGCGCTTCGGGCCCCTTCGGCGATTGCCCCCGCCATAGTTTCAATGTGGCCGTAGGACGAATAATAAAGGACGAGTATCTTGGCCATGTAAATCTCCTGCTGTAAGGTCTGAAAATCGCCTCGACATTAGGTTCAACAGGGTGTTTAGCGTAGTGACAATTGCGTGATTTTTAGCCCCATGAAGTGCCCGCCGCCAGCATGAAACCACCCCCTAACCGCCCCTTAAGTGATGCCGAAATTGAGGCCCTGCCCGGCCGGATGGCCGATATGATCGACCTTAAGCGGGTGCGCCTGATTAATGGCCGCCACCCGGTCGGCTGGCTGGCGCGATACATACTGGGCCACCGGCATGTGATCGTGGTCAGAGGCTCATATATCTACTGGCCGCGCCTGCCTGACGACCTGTCGGCAAAACCGGAATTGCTGGGGCTGCTGGCCCATGAACTGACCCATGTCTGGCAGTACCAGAAGGGCATGAACATCTTCAAATACGCGTTTCGTGAGCGCGGCCGCTATAAGTATAAGTTCATCCCCGATCAGCCGTTCACCAAATACGGCTATGAGCAGCAGGCCGCGATGGTCGAAGACTGGGTGCGGCTGGGCCGGCAGTGTATGGCCCGCTATAATCACGGCTGTTCGGTGTGGGATCTGGCAAAGCTGGTGCCGTTTGCCGATGAGGCCGAACCCTTGATGCCGATCGTGATGGAAGCGCCTGCGCCGGTTGCTCCCAAAGCGGCCCCAAAGACGGCTCCGAAAAAGAAGACGCCTAAGCCCACAACAGAGGCGAAACCCACGCCGGCTAAAACAGTTCCGGCTAAAAAGACGGCGGCTAAAACATCGGCCCCGAAAACCGCAAAGCCCAAATCCCCAAAACCCAGAACCGCACCGAAAAAGCCTTCGGCCTCATCGGGAGCCCGCAATGCTTGATTCTCCAAGTTTTAAGAGGGGCGACAACAGCCCGGCCCTGTGGTCGGGGCAGCTTAACTGGCCACAGCCGGACGGCAACAAATATGACCGTGGCCATGCGGTCGTGCTGGGAGGGCCTGTGGCGGCGACGGGTGCAGCACGGCTGTCGGCACGGACCGCCTTACGCGGTGGCGCAGGTCTGGTGAGCATCGCCTGCGATCCGTCGGCCCTGATGGTCTATGCCGTGGCGTGTGAGGCCGTCATGACCAAACCGCTCAGGGACGCGGACGCCTTTGCGGCCCTGATCGCCGACCCGCGCGTCACCGGCGTGCTGATGGGCCCTGCGGCCGGGGTAAATGACCGGACACGGGCGTTAGTGTTGGCCGCGCTTGAAGCCGGTAAGGCCTGTGTGCTGGATGCCGATGCCTTGAGCGTGTTTGAAGGCGGGCCCGACGCGCTGTTTGGGGCGATCACCGCCCCCACCATCCTCACCCCGCACGAGGGCGAGTTTGCCCGCCTGTTTGGTGCCATTACTGATCGCGAAGCCGATGCCGTGGTCGCTGCTCAAAAAAGCGGGGCAGTCATGGTACTCAAAGGCCGCGATACGGTCATCGCCGCGCCCGACGGACGGGTGGTGATCAACAAAAATGCCTCGGAATGGCTGGCGACCGCCGGATCAGGTGACGTGCTGGCCGGACTGTGCGTCAGCCTGCTGGCGCAAGGCATGCCCGCGTTTGAGGCCGCCTGCGCCGCCACCTGGATGCACGCTGAGGCCGCCTATCTGTTCGGCCCCGGCCTGATCGCCGAAGACCTGCCCGATCAGCTACCGCGCGTCTGGCAGGGCCTGTCACTCGGCCATAACGGCTTCAATGTGCATGGGTAAGCATATCTTCTCCTCCCTATCGCAGATGGGGAGGTGGATCGGCGCGTTAGCGACGGGACGGAGGGGGCATTGCGTAGTCAGTAGCCCCCACCACCGCATCTCATCGCTATGCGATTTCGTGCGGTCCCCCTCCCCGGCAAGCCAGGGAGGTATAAACGTAAACACGCTAAATCACACAGACCACGCCGGTGCCTTTGAGGCCGCAATAGCCGCCGGGGTTTTTCTCTAAGTATCCCTGATGGTAATCCTCGGCATAGTAAAAGGGCGTATCCTGATCGGGCCCGAAGATTTCTGTCGTAATCTCACCCAGACCGCGGGCTTTCAGGTCTTTCTCAAACACAGCTTTTGACGTCAGCGCCGCCTGATACTGAGCGTCGGTACGGGCAAAGATGGCCGAGCGGTACTGGGTGCCGACATCATTGCCCTGACGAAACCCTTGCGTGGGGTTATGCTCTTCCCAGAACAGTTTCAGTAACTGCGTAAAGCTGATTTTGGCCGGATCATAAACCACCTGAACCCCTTCGGTGTGGCCGGTCTGACCGGAGCACACCTCTTTATAGGTCGGGTTCGGCGTATAGCCGCCAATATAACCCGCCGCCGTCGAATAAACGCCGTCCTGCTTCCAGAACAGACGCTCAACACCCCAGAAACAGCCCATCGCCATCACGACGGTCTCCAGGCCTTCGGGGAACGGTCCCTTGATCGGGGTGCCAAGCACCGCGTGGATATCGTCGGTGGGGATGGGGTCAGGGCGGCCGGTCAGGGCCTGATCTTTTGAAATCATTTGGGTTTTCAAACCGAACATGGGAAAACAACCTTGAAGCTGGGGATAATAAACTCGGATTTCTTATATAGGACGGAAAAAACGAAACGCCATAGCCATTAGGACTTGCGCTTTCCGGGCGGGTGAGTATAAACGCCGCCTTCCCGCGACAGTTCAGACCTTGCGGGTATAATGCGGACAGGTGGCGGAGTGGTCGATCGCGCACGCTTGGAAAGCGTGTGTACGTGCAAGCGTACCGAGGGTTCGAATCCCTCTCTGTCCGCCATTTATTCAATTAAATCATTGATTTAATTATTTTATCAAAATCAGAAAAAACGCTTACCCACGCATTTACCCACGCTTTTTGGTTCGGTACTCAGCGGCGCGTGGCGGTACTAGGCGGGGGTCACGTTTGAGTGACTAATTGCGAGACCAGCGTCAAGACCGGGCCGACTGGCTCAGCTTTCATATCATTTCTGGTTTGAAGACCTCATAGGTCGGCGCAAAAAGGGATGTCCGCACAATTCGCCTTCGTATCCTTTCGAGAGACAGGACGTCAGGTCGATCTGTAACACAGCGAAATGTGCGCTTGTCGATGCCGCAGAACTTCTGGAAACACCAAAAAAAATGAGCCGTAAAAAATGAGCCGTGAGTATCCGACGGATGAAATAGGGTCCTGTCTAAGTTTGGGGCCAGCGTCCTAGAGGAAGAGGGGAAGACCTACTTCGTGACGGGTTGAAGACTGGGAGAGAGTCTCCCGGGCCCGATCATAGGAGTTCCGACATGATGGATTTGGAAACAGACCGCGCCGGGATTGGCGCTCAAAACGGCTACAAGGTTGATGTCAGCCGAGGCACCCGAAATGGCCGCGTCTCGTCAGAGTGGTTCTCGCGTCCCGCCGATGAGCGATTTTTGTCGCTATCAACCCTGGCCGATCACGTTCGTGGCCGCGCCGATCACAGCCGGACACGGGTGGTGGACAGCGCCCGCCTCCACGTCGAGGCCCGCTCGTCAGATCCGGAAAGCCTCGCCCTCTATCTTCCGGATTCCCCCGATCCGGTCGTGCCAACCCACTGGAGTTTTGGCCAGTTGGCAAGTCTCGTGGGGGCTCCGGCGGGCTATTTGCGCCAACTCCCGGCCCCGCTCGCCGGTATAAACCTGCAATACGGGCTTGCCAGCCACCGGGCCGAACAGATCAAGACCCTTGAAACCCATACCGGACGGCGGGAATTGCGGGCAGTGACCGGCGCCGATTACGGCCGCATTTTCGACCACGAACTGGTCGAGGCCGTTCAGAAGATTGCTGGCGATGGCACCGGCGATACACGCTGGAAGGTGCCGGGTACGCTGGACTGGGCAACTGGCCGATATAATCCGAATGTCGATATTACCCGCGATACCACCACCCTCTACGCCTCCGACCGCGATATTTTCATTTTTCTGGTCGATGATCTCAACCCCATCGAAGCCGGGCGACTGCCCGATGGCTCACCGGACCTGTATTTTCGGGGGTTCTATTGCTGGAACTCTGAGGTCGGTGCCAAAACCCTCGGACTGGCCAGTTTCTTCCTGCGCGCCGTCTGTCAGAATCGCAACCTGTGGGGCGTCGAGGATTTTCAGGAAATCTCCATCCGTCATTCCAAATATGCCGCGTCACGATTTGCCTATGAAGCCGCCCCGGCCCTTGAGCGGTTCGCAAATACTTCTGCGCAGCCCTTTATCAACGGCATTCAGACCGCCCGCGCTAAAATCGTCGCCCGCACGGACGACGACCGCGACACATTCCTCAAGACCCAGGGTTTTTCGAGGGTTGAGAGCGCCCGAATTATCGAAACCGTCCTGACTGAGGAAGGTCACCCGCCTGAAAGCCTGTTTGATTTTGTTCAGGGCATAACGGCGGTGGCCAGAACCAGATGCCATCAGGATGCCCGCCTCGATCTGGAAGGCAAGGCCCGCAAACTTCTGCAAAAGATGACCTGAACCCTCAAGGCCCCAAGGTCCGCGCCGTCCCTCGAGTGAGTGGGCGGCGCTTGGCTTTGCGACGGGTTGGAGGTCAGGAGAGAGGCTCCCGACCGCCCGTCGGGAGTTCAGATCGTGACGACATCAAATCCTAAAATTATCCGATCGCAATCGCGCGACATTCCGTTTCACAAGTTGACTCTAAGTCAGTCCAACGTCAGGCGCATCAAGGCGGGCCAGTCCATCGAAGACCTGGCCCTGTCCATAGCCCGACGCGGCCTCATACAAGGTCTGCACGTTAGACCTGTGCTCGCTCCTGATGGCTCCGAGACCGGAATGTTTGAGGTTCCCGCCGGGGGACGCCGGTTCCGCGCGCTCGAGTGGCTGGTGAAGCACAAACATATGACGAGGCACACGCCGATCCCCTGCATTGTTTCCGACGCCGGTTCAGAGATTGCTATCGAGGAACTGTCACTCGTTGAAAATATCGAGCGCGCTCCGCTCCAC
The DNA here is from genome assembly GCF_028550435.1 of Asticcacaulis machinosus. GTDB lineage: Bacteria > Pseudomonadota > Alphaproteobacteria > Caulobacterales > Caulobacteraceae > Asticcacaulis > Asticcacaulis machinosus. Next base: position 1,079,862 of record NZ_JAQQKV010000001.1, read on the forward strand.
CCGCTCGATCAGTTTCAGGCCTTCAAAGCCTTGCTAGAGAAAGGCATGAACGAGGAAGACATCGCCGCCGCCTTTTTCGTACCGGTTCAGGTCGTCAAACAGCGTCTGCGTCTCGTGACGGTGTCGCCCACCCTGCTGAACCTCTATGCCGACGACGCCATGACGCTGGAGCAATTGATGGCATTCTCCGTCTCGGACAGTCATGAACGCCAGGAGCAGGTCTGGCAGGCCGTCAGCCATAGCTGGCAAAAGGAGCCTTGGCAGATTCGCCGTATGCTCACCGAGACCACGGTTCCGGCAGCCGACAAACGTGCCATTTTTCTGGGTCTTGAAGCTTATCAACAGGCTGGCGGCGTCATTCTGCGCGACCTGTTCGAGCCCGACCGCGGCGGATGGCTGCAGGACGCCCTCCTGCTCGACCGGCTGGTCAACGACAAACTCGCCAAAATCGCCGAGGTGGTCGCCGGCGAGGGTTGGAAATGGATCGATGCCCGAATATCTCTGCCCTATGGTGTCAAGGACGACTTAAGAGACGTAAAGGGTCGCGCTCCCGAACTCAGTGGCGATGACCGTGCCCGCCAGACACGCCTGACCCAGGATTATGAACGCATCGAAACCGAATACGAAGGCGTCGACGAATTGCCCGACGATATCGACCAGCGCCTCGGCGAGATAGAATCTGAACTGGCCGCCCTTACCAACCGGCCAAGGATCTATGAACCTGCCGACATCGACATCGCCGGGGCCTTCATCTCCATCGATTCCGACGGCGAGGTCCTAATTGAGCGGGGTTTTGTCAGGCCAGAAGATGAACCCGCCCTTGAAATAACCGATGAAGGGGTCGCGGGTGGTTCTGATGACCCTGACGCTCCCCCCGACCAACACTCACACCACGCGCCGGCGAGCACCGCCATCTCGGTGGGCGGCACCCCTTTATTGGCGGAAGACGATGATGAAGACAATGCAAAGCCGTTGTCAGACCGCCTACTCACGGAACTGACCGCCTACCGTACGCTTGCCCTCAGGAATGCGTTCGCCCTTAGTCCGCACACGGCGCTGACCGCCCTCCTGCACCGCCTCGTCTCGGACGCTTTCGGCTATAGACGCGGCGGGAATGTCCTCGAAGTCCATGTCAACCCAGTCAGCTTTCCCGTCGCAAGTGACGACCTTAGCGACAGTCCGGCCGCCCTCGCCACCCGCCTGCGCCATGACCGATGGGCTGACCTCATCCCTGACGATGACGAGGCGCTTTGGGCGTGGCTTACAGCCCTTGATGACCTGACGCGCCTTGACCTGCTGGCCCATTGTCTGAGCTTTGGCATCAATGCGGTCTATGAGCGGCCCAATCCCTACGGGTCCGGGATCAGCGCCCAAGGCCTTGCCATACGGATGGCCCAGTCCGACCGTCTGGCGCAGGCGACCGGACTTGACCTTGTCGCGGCGGGCTGGCGCGCAACCGTCGGCAACTATCTCTACCGCGTGCCCAAATCGCGCATTCTTGAGGCCGTGCGTGAAGGCGTTGGCGAACGCGCCGCGCAGCGCATCGATCACCTCAAAAAAGCCGAAATGGCCGAGGCCGCCGAACGGCTGCTGGCCAAAACCGGATGGCTGCCTGAGCCCTTACGTCTGCCACCGGACCATCAGCCTACCATTGGTGATACCTGCGCAAACCCGGTCGTGCACGTCTTAGAAGCCAGCGATGATGATCAGCCGCCCTTCGATCCGGACATTAAAAACGACGACGATCCGAGTGCGGTCGCGGCCCAATAGAGACCTGTAGGGCCAAGGGGAGCGCGGAATAACCGCGCTCCCCGTCCCGCTAGCGCGAATCCGACGTCGTCCATCAGCGGCTTTTGCGCCCTTCACAAACGCCGACGTTCTTGGCCATGGTGTCCACCATCGACCCTGGTCTCGCCCGATCGGCGATCGGCGGCCTTCACAGAGGGCGATCGGCCGTCAAGTGTGGCGGCTCCGGCAATGGCGCAAGGCCATCCTTCGCTACGCTGCGGCCCGGCGCGGCCGCTTCGGGTGCCAGATCCACCCCATAGCCGGCGGCGTCGCCATGAAGGCCGCGACGGTCGCGGCCAGAACAGGAGAGCCTGTCAATGACGACACCCAGTCCATTCACGCCCGCGCGCCAGCCAGCGACGACCGGCCAGATCCTGGAGGAACTGCAACTTTATGGCTACCGGCCGTTTGCCGACGAGCCCGATTCCCGCCCCCTGCCTGGCGACAATCAGATCACCGGCGCACTCGCCGACCTGTTCGATGCGCTCGTCTCCCCCCTTGAGGATACGCGCCTTGAACCGGATCTCGAGCCGCTCCTCTGGTCAGCCGTCAACCTGTTTCATCGCGCACTCGAGCGGCTTGAACGCACCCTCGACAGCAATGAACAAGCCCAGCGCCGCGCTCAGGGGGCGCAAGACGGCTCCGAAATCCGCTCAGTGAAACTCGAAACCCTTATCCGGGAGGGCTTGTCACTCATTGAACGGCGTAACGTTTTTGAACTCATGCGCGATCAGGCTGCCGAGCATTTCGAACGCTACACAGGATCGCCCTGGTGGCCCCGCTCCGGCTCGAAGGTCAGCCACAGCCATCTGACCGCATCGGTCATAGACAGTCGCGAGTTCCTGAACGCCCGGGCGCGGGCAGCCGCTGAGGTCCTTCTCCCCGCAGATCCCAAAATCGCTTTTTCGGGGGGCGACACCACTGAGCACCGCCCCATCTGGGCCAAACTCGATCAGGTTCTGGCTAAATATCCCGATATGGTCCTGCTGCACGGTGGCAGTCAAAAAGGCGCCGAAAAGATCGCGGCTTGCTGGGCGGACAACCGCAAGGTCACGCAGATCGCCTTCCGGCCGGATTGGGCCCGCTTTAATAAGGCCGCCCCGTTCAGACGCAATGATGAGCTTCTGTCGATCCTGCCGATCGGCGTCATAATCTATCCGGGCACCGGCATTCAGGACAATCTGGCCGATAAGGCCAAAATACTCGGCATTCCGGTGTACCGCTTTAAGCTATCCCAGGATCAAGCCACGATTTCATGAACTTACACCAAAAATGCCGATACCGGGCTCGTTACGAAGGTACCGGTATCTGATCCTGCATCAGCTCCATGCCAAGGACACTCGATACATTCTTCGCATCGATGAATAGCATTTCGCCGTTAAATCCGACATAAATGCCAAGCGCCTGACCTTCAGGCGTAGTCGCCAAAGATCCGGCCGGAATACGACCGATATCCGTCAGAACCTGTTCTGATGGTTTGACACCAAATACCTCGAGTTCAACCGTCTCATGACTGTTGATCGAGACCGGCGTGTTCCAGAACAATGTAGACACGTCGCCGATGTATTTATCACCGATTTTCACACCAGCGTTACCCGTCACATAGTGCTCGGCCGCCGATGTAACCCCATTGACGAGGGTGTTTCCGACCGAATTCGAGCACAGTACGTTGTCAGCGATCTTAATGACGCTGACATCTCTCAGCACGGACGCATTTGATTTATTTCGAGTCTCGGCGATCGCTTTTTTCACTATTCCGTCATCGATATCGCCAAAGCGAAGAAGCTTACCGCCAACCTCAACATTCACCTCTTCGATTTCCGGGTCAAGTTCATGACGAACCGTCACGGCAAAACGTTCACTTCCGTAACTCGGGTCCGACGATTTCACAAACATCGACACTACCCCATGCGGATCGCTGTGGCGCGCCTCTCCCTGAAACAGGCCGCTGTTAATCTTAATTACGGGTACCGTGTGCTGTATCATGGCTTATGCCTCATAGGCTGGATCTACCGTTCGGAACGCTTAATGGTGGCTTCGACCTTCAAAACGCTAACTCCCATCCAACTATCTGGTATCTTCGTTAAAGAAGTTGTGCTTTCCCGGAAATATTCAACAACCAACACTGCATCCTGGATGCTGACATCGCGAATCGAGAGTCGAAGAGTGTGCTGGAGATAGGACTGCAGGCTCTGTGTCATCTCGAGTAACCGGCCAGCCTTGTTCGCGCCCTGAACACGATCATAAAATGACGTCAGCTGCGCGCTCAATTCAGGTGATGGGTTCGCATAATCCATGTAATTATTTGAATTCTTATTGAACTGATCGTCGAGATGACCGCCAAAAAAGTTAGTCAAAAGGTCGGAATGGCCCCTTAGTGGTCCAACTCGGCCAATTACCCTATCGTATTCATAGCCAAGCTTCCCAGCCTTGCGTTCTTTAAGGGAATATGTCCGATTTTTTTCATTATATTCTACACCGTTGATATCGGCAGGAAAATGCTGAACGAATGGTTTTCCATCAGACCCCTTTTCAACAAGCAGAAAAGATAGGATCGCTTTATGCAGAGGCGACGCACTCACCGAAAAAGGCTGAGACGTCCGACTGAAAAGGTGCACTGACGTATCGAACTCCATTTTCTGTCGGAGATACTTGATCGCGATGGCGTCGCATAAGGCCCCCTTATATATCTCATACTGTCGCTTTGCAAACTCCTCGGCCTTGGCTAAATCTTCGAAATCTGAAGGGCCCTCTAGCTTCTTGAGCTCTTCATCAAGCTGTATGATCTCATCCCTAACTGATGGCGAAATAAAGTCCCAGGCGATCATCCGGTAAATTTCGTCAAAATGCCGACTGCGCCAGAAACAGCGCATGATTTCGATTATGCCTCCGTCACCGTCACCAACTACGGCGATCTGGGGAGGACGCAAAGAGGACTTGATGGGTCGAACGCTGTAGTCCTCCCAATAACTGGTTACAAAGTAAGGCGAAATTATCTTTTCGGAATTAAAGCCGGTACAGAAGAACACACAGTCATGCTGTACCGTTTGCGTCGACTTCGCTCCCGCCTTACGGTCCAGATGCTCATATGTCACATTGAACTCGACACCATTATGGGGGGTTGCAACTTCTTTGACCGAAGTGACCTCACAGGACGTCTCGTATATTGGGCGATCGCCAAACTGCGACTCGAATGAATTATAAATTTGCAGAGCCACGTGGTCGGCGAAATCACAATGCCAGTTGAGGATTGGCAGCGAACTATGCGGAACCAGATCCAGTTGGGGCCAATTGATAGCCGTGGGATGTAGGTAACGCGTTCGACTGTAATACTGAAGGGGAATCAGACGTCGTTTACGTTCGTAGATCAGCACATTCTTTCCAATGAGCCTCAGAGCCGCTGCAAGAGTCACGCCGGCAATGCCACCGCCAATGACTGCCACGTTCCGGCATTTTTTGAATTTTTCGTCGGCGTATAGATCGTGAACGAGTTTGAAAGCGCGAAGTTGCTGTGTGTGGATGCTCACACGATATGCGCTGCCGCCAACGACGAAAGCCAATATGTTTGTTTTAGGCCGACATGCGGCAATTGCATCGGTCATAAATCATCCCCATGCGGAAGGTTAACAATAAGCATGCCGCCTTTGTCAACCATCGCGCGAGTCTCGCTCTACTTAACCCCGGGAAATCGAACCTTGACCTCTTAAGTCAAACCTGAGTCTGCTCATGCCTCATGTACCACCTCAGTTCACGGCGTTTACACAAAGGCCAGCCTCGCCCCCCCGCGCCGGGCCGTAACCGAACCGTCTGGACTGACCGTATGTGTAGGGCGAGCATGCCCTGTTGCATCTTCTAGGTGGTCGCACCCCAGTCAGGCCTCTCAATGGATCGATCTGGCCGAAGGCCGGCTACGCCTCGCCCGCTCTGGCGCAACGGCCAGCTCAACTTTCTTCCCCTGGGCAAAAGCCCATTCCTCGCGAACCAACAAAGTTTCGCCCTGCCGTCTCCCGCTTCGCTTGGTCCAAAGGATGCGCCCGCGGGCGCCTCCGGCTGCGGATCACCATCGAGGCCGCAATGGTGCGGCTCGACACTCAAAGGAGACTTTACAATGGCAAACATCGGCACCTTCAAAAAGACCTCGTCAAACGAATATTCGGGTGACATCACAACGCTCAGCGTCCAGGCCAGGGGCGTACGTATTGTCCCGGACGCCCGCGCCACCGGCGATAATGCGCCCAGCCACCGTGTTTTGGTCGGTCGCGCCGAAATCGGTGCCGCCTGGACCAAGAGATCTGGCGAAGGCCGCGACTATCTCAGCCTAAAACTCGATGATCCGAGCTTCAATGCTCCCATTTTCGCCAATCTCTTCGAGGAAGATGATCATGAGGCCTTTACCCTCATCTGGTCGCGCCCCAGCCGACGCAACGGGAACTGACCCCATAAGCCCCGGCCGGGTCACCGGCCGGGATCATAAATTGCCCGCAGGCCGCAGGGGCAGGTCCAAACAGTCACCGCCACGACGCCTGATTGTCGAAAATCAGGGAAAAAATCGCCTGCACTGCTAATCTCCGCGCCAGTCAGCTAGGTTTCAGATATGATCAAATGACGGTCGATCCGGTTAGATAGCGCTGGCCGGATCGACCGGCCTTTCAGCCGACACGAGGAGACGCATGAGCCGACCCGAATACCTCGACGACGTGCCCGATGGCCCGGCTTTAACCGCCTATGACCGGACCCATCTCAAGCTCTACATGCGCCTGCTTGATGCCGAGGCCGAAGGTGCCGACTGGCGCGAGATCGCAACTCACCTATTTGGTATCGACGCCAACGCTACCCCCGGCACCGCCCGAACCCTCTATGATCGCCATTTGTCGCGTGCCCGCTGGATGAGCGAAATCGGTTACAAACAATTGGCGATTTCGTCCGGTAACTGAGTAATGCGGTCGACAGGCGCCACTAATGCGCCCTACAGGCGATTACGGTTCCCACATACCGCAATTCTCAATAGTGTTTCCGCATCGCACAATCTTTGCGGTGAAAGGAGCGCCTATGCTACCTGATCCGTCCCAATGGCGGTCAGACCACGCCTATGCCTATTTCGACGACCTACCGCCCGAAGGCCTGGCCTGGGAATGCCTGAGACGTAACCGTCACTATCAGACCGAGGTCCGCAACACCCTGCTCGACCTCTCGCGCCACGCCCCGGTCCCTGAAGCGTTTATTGAAACCTGGGGGTTGCGAAGTCCCGGTGCCACCGAGCCTAAGCGCCCTTGAGGCGACCCTGCCCTGGACACCCCAGATAAATCCTGGCAGTGTCATCGTGGCGCCCGCCGGTAAGCCAATCGGTGGCCTGCACTATCCCGGCGCCAAGCCCATCAAGATCCTTCACCCGCCGACATTTTCCGATCATATGGGTGCGCTGTCAGTGATCCGCCACGGCACCGACGAGGTGCAGGTCTTTCGCCTTGATCCCACCGTGCCAGACGAAAACGCCACCTTCCTGATTCCCGCCGATTCCCATGTCGCTATACGTCTCGACGCCCTGTCGCGCCTTATCCGCCTGCTCACGCCCACACCGGCACCGGATACGCGCCTGACCAAACTCCAGCGACGACGGATTGCCGCGATGCTGCGCGCCAGTGACGGCCGGGCCGAAGACGCCTCCCAAAAATCAATCGCTGAAGCCATGTTTGGCCGTCGCCGTGTCAGTCAGGAATACTGGCCCCACGCCTCTCTGCGGTTCCATATTCATCGCTTGCTGACCGATGCCGCCCGCCTGATCGACGGCGGCTACCTGCATTTGCTAAGCCCCATCATCAAACGGCGATAAATCTTGTCCCCCCGCAGCACCTCATGTGTGCGTAAACACATCCTTGATTTGCGCACATCCCCAAGCCGCCGTCGCCCCGCCACACTGCCTTTCCGTTCCCGCTGACCTTCAGCCCTACCGAGAAAGGCTCCGACCATGGCTGCGCCCCTCCCCCCCATTCCCAAAGACCGCCTCCTGAGAACCCCGGAAGCCGCCCGTTATCTCGGCCTGTCCGACCGCACACTCGAAAAACATCGCTGCTACGGCACCGGTCCCGTCTATATCAAACTCGGCGGAAGAGTGGTCTACGACATGGCCGATCTCCAGGCATGGGCACGATCAGGCAGTCGTACCCATACCCGCGGCGAACGCCTACACAGCATTGGGGCACCGACGGGCCCGGTCAACCCTCTGAATCGCACTACATCTGGAGACACCTGATGGCCCCGTCTCCCCGCCGCTACCGCCCTGTGGCTGTCTGGTGTCGGTTAAAAGGCCTCTCGGGCCGCAACGCTCCAGCACGCACGACGCCAGAGCAGTCCCACTCTCCAGCCGACACTAAAGCGAAATCCGGACCGTCGCAAGCTCTGCAGATAGCGGCCTTAGCGACCGGCGCCATTGTCCTCATCGGCCTCTCAGCGAGCCTCTCACCGGTGCCGCGCCTGATCTTTAATCCCAGCGCCAGTGTAGCGCGCGGGCTTTACACCAATGATCCGAACGGTCGGCCAAGGCGCTACGATCTGCTGCTTGTCCGCCTTCCGGAGGCGATTGCCCAACTGGCCGATGCGCGCCGGTACCTGCCCACAGATATCCCGCTGATCAAGCCTGTAGCAGCCATTGCCGGTGACGACATCTGCCGTCACCACAAGACCGTCTTTGTCAACGGCGCGCCCGTGGCCGTCGCCAAGCTCACCGATCGCTATAACCGTCCCCTGCCCCAATGGCAGGGTTGCCGCCGTCTGCGCACCGGCCAAGTTTTGCTTATCAGCCCTGCCATGCCTGACAGTTTTGATGGACGCTATTTTGGACCGGTATCGTCATCCTATGTGCTGGGTGTTGTGCGCCCCCTTATCGTCGAAACCGATCACCCGTCCGCCCAAGACGGCGCCGAATTCCCATCGCCATCCGAACGCAACTCTGTCGCTGACCCAGGCAATCCACACGTACCCGGGCGGGCCAGACCATGACCCAGATTGGACAGTTCACCCGCCTGCGCGGCCTCTACAGCGGGCGTCTGCGGACCCTGACTATCGACGTTCACCTCGTACTCGTCCCCGCCCCGACCAGCGACCATCCCCAACAGCCCGATTACCGCATCCATGCCGGCGATGCTGACGGCCCGGAAATCGGTGCCGCCTACAAGCGCGTCAGCGACAAGGCTGGAGAATTCCTCGCCCTGTGGCTCGATGATCCCGCCCTGCCCGCGCCCCTGCGTGCCAGTCTGTTTCAAAATCCGTACGACAAAAAAGGCTGGAACCTGCACTGGACGCGTACCCCCAAAGCCAGTGGATTGGATTGACCCATGCCCAGACCGTGTTACCTCTTGAGCCTCATAATGGCCATTAACGGGCTTGAGGCCCCGCCCGCCACCGCGCAGACCTATGCTGCCGAAATCCACGCCGCCGCCCAGCGTTTTGGCGTGCACCGTGCCTGGATCGAGGCGGTCATCAGGATCGAAAGCGATGGGCGCCCTGACGCACGCTCGGCCAAGGGCGCTGTCGGTTTAATGCAGCTTATGCCCGAAACCTTTGCCGAAATCCGCCATCGCTACCGCCTGCCCAATGATATCGCCGAACCGCGCACCAACATACTGGCCGGCACCGCCTATCTGCGCGAACTCTTTGACCTTTACGGCGTCCCCGGCGCGTTTGCCGCCTACAATGCAGGGCCCCACCGCTATGATCAGTACCTGCTCGGGGTTAGACACCTGCCGCCCGAAACCCGCCTCTATGTCGACCAGATCGCAAGTTTAACCGGCATCTCAAACACAAGGTTAAAAGCCGATCCGGATCAGAACATTAGCGACAACTGGTCACGGTCAAGCCTGTTCCCGACACCAGAACCAGAGCCGAAGCCGCATTCGCAGCGTCAGCGTACGGTAAAAGCGGCCGACGACTCCGAAACCGAAGCGCCCGAGGATCCCGTCCCATTGCCGTCACCAGACCGTGCGGGTCTCTTTCCGCCAACCAGTATCGTCAACGGAAGCCACCACCCTTAATCCAAGAAAGAGATCAAATTCAGTGGATTTTTAGGATGAGTGAAGATGGCAAGATAAAAACGGCAAGGTGCGGGCGGGGTTAGGCTGGAGATATTTGAGCGAATTCAACCCCTTAACGGCGACCACCGCAAAGTGCACACAGATCGCGCCACATTTGATTTAGTTTTTTTGACATACAAACCAACATCTTATCGCAAGGTTCCATCATGACAGATGAAGACCACTTCACTATCAGACCCGGTACCATAAGATCGCGCGGGCGTCAGCGCCTCAGACCCGCCCTCCATCAGATACTCGCCGCCACCCGCAAGGCTGGCGGACAGGTTACCCGGACGGGCGCACCCAAGAACCGCGCACATGTGGGCCGAGGCGGCCGCCGAGGCGTGAGTGCTAATCGCAAGCTGATGAACGCCCACAGACGGGTGCTCGTCAAGGCCCGAATTGTCAGGCAGGGAAAGCGCGCGGGGGGCCTTGCCGCCCACCTGAGATATTTACAGCGCGAAGGCGTCACCCGGGATCAAAGCACAGCCACCCTGTTTGGGCCGGAGGCCACGCCCGAGAACGTCCGTGAACTTGCAAAGGCCTTCGCCGAGCGCTGCGCAAGCGACCGCCACCATTTCCGCTTTATTATTTCGCCGGAAGATGCGGCCGAACTGTCCGACCTCAAGAGATTTGCCCGCGACCTTATGGCTCAGGCCGCCAGCGATCTTAACACCCGGCTGGACTGGGTCGGCATCGCCCATTGGAATACGGCTCACCCTCACCTCCATATTATTCTGCGCGGCACCACCGATCTGGGCGAAGATCTGGTGATCTCGCGCGCCTACATTACCTCGGGCCTTCGTGGTCGCGCCCAGGACCTCGTCGAAAATGAACTGGGGCCGAAATCAGCCCACGAGATCGAACAGCAGTTGCGCCGCCAGATCACCGCTGAGCGCCTGACCAATATCGACCGGCAATTGATCCGTGAGGGTGAGCGTCATGGCCTCATCGACCTTGCCCCACCCTCGCCAGCCAAGCCGTCAGGTGATCACACCCACAAGATGGCCAGGATGCGGCAGCTTGAAGCCTTCGGCCTAGCCAACCAGGTCGCGCCCGGCCAATGGCTGCTGTCGAACCAGACCGCCGCCACCTTGACGGCCATGGGCGAGCGCTATGACATCATCAAACGCCTCCATAAGGGCCTGGCTTTGGCTGGCCAAAGCCGAGACGCCCACGAGCTTTACCTTGACCTTGACAGTCGGGGGACCGGGCGCGTGTGCGGCCGCCTGCTTGATTTCGGCCTTGACGATGAACTCGAGGGCACAGGCTTTGCCATTATCGACGCCACCGACGGCCTCGTCCATCATGTCCGTATCCGGGATCCGGAGGGATTGGCGGGAGCCCGACCAGGCGCCATTGTCGAGACCACTCCAGAATTTCACGCCCGCACCGGCGAGGCCGGGATTGTGGTGCGCAGCGACCTAAACCTCACCACTCAGATCGCGGCCGAAGGGGCCACATGGCTAGACCGAACGCTTGTGGCGGCAACACCCTTGGCGCTGTCCAGCCACGGCTTTGGCGCCGAGGTTCATGACGCCCAGAGACAACGCGTCGATAAACTGATTGCCATGGGCCTCGCGGAAAGAATTGAAGGCAAGATTCGCATTCGGGCAAACCTCATTGCCACTCTGACCCACCGCGAACTCCAGACAACCGCCGAAACCCTATCCCGGGACAGCGGCCAGACCTACCGACCAGAGGTGCCGGGAGATGAGATTAGGGGCACCTATCGCCGGCGTCTCAACCTGGCCTCTGGCCGTTACGCCCTCATTGACGAGGGCCTCGGCTTCCGGCTCGTGCCCTGGTCGCCATCGATTGAGCGCCGTCTGGGTCAGGAGGTTGGCGCGACCCTGTCACGCACCGGGCAAATCGCCTGGCATCCCAAGCGTGATCGGGGACTTGAGATTTGATCATATGACAATCATGTCACAAAATTGTTTGTTGCATGACGTAATACTTTACCGCCAACTTCGCAATTACTGGTTGCGAACCGGCGCGGCACAGCCCTCACCCAAAGCAACTGGATTTTGTCGAATGGAAATTCGGGACAGTTGACCCCTGCGCGTTGATACCGCCGATCGAACGTCCCGTCTTGTCCAGAGAGGGGATTTTCGTGAGCAAGGCGTATCTGACGCGTGACCGTGTCTATCATAAAATCAAATCCAGTCTGCTGACCGGCGCGTTCGCGCCGGGTGCCCATATCGATGTCGGTCTCCTTGAAATGCAGGTCCACACCAGTGGATCACCCATTCGCATGGCGCTGCAGCGCATGGTCGGCGAAGGCCTGGTCGAAGCCCATGCCAATGAAGGCTTCTATATGCCCCACCTCACCGAACCAGGATTGCACGATACCTATCTCTTTGCCGGAGCCACGCTCGACTTCGCCCTGAAAGAGGCGCTGAACCGGCAAGCCATGGTAAAGCCTGGGCGTGTGCCCGAGTTCGAGTTGACAACTGATGCAGAGATCGTCGCTGCGAGTGAATGGCTGTTTCTGGCCGTTGCCGACAGCGCGGACAATCGTGAAGCCGTCCGGGCCGTGGCGGGCCTGAATGACCGTCTGCATGTCGTCCGTTGGCTTAAGAACGGCCTCATTCCCAACCGAAAGACTGAAATCAGACATCTGCTCACCTTGTGGTCGAACGGCGACCTGATCGCTCTGCGTCGCGCTTTGTCGGTCTACCACAAGAAGCGCCTGAAGATGGTTCCCGCCCTCGTACGCTGTGTCCACACCGCAACTCATCATCCGGGAGCGTAAGCCGTTGCCGCGCGCCACGCTAAAACTTTTCTCCGACAGATGATCCTCTGATTACGATCTTCAAACCATGTGCTGATTCCAGGATTACCACCGCGGAACCGTCCTAAGCTGGAAACGCTATGAATTCTCATAGCCCACTGGAAAGGACAGAATGATGAACACCCATACCGATATGGCCGATACCTTCGAAGATCCCCTGACCGACCTTGGCCGGGCCAGCCACGAGACCCGCGGCAGCCAGCCCGGGCGCCCGGATGATGTGGGGGGCGGCCAGCAGCCCATCGAGGGCCTGGTAACAGACTGAGACCATGGGCGGCGAAGAGATACGCCGCCCATTCTGTGTTCTCCTTCACGTAAGGCGCCGCCATGTACGCCCTCGCTCCGGATGTCAGCTTCTGCCTTGACGGCGAACAGGTGATCTTCCTTGATCTGCGCCGCGACCGCTATATCGGCACCTCGCCGGACATGGGTCATAGTTTTTACCGCTACCTCAAGGGTGATAACCCCGATGATAACGTGTCGAGGCTCGTCTCGAACGGTTTGCTCGTAGAGGCCGCCCGCCCTGAGCGACCGGGCCCGGTGTTTTATGAGGCCCCTGACATCAGTTTGAGTGACCAGGGATTAAAAAATCGTCGCCTATCACCCGCCGATGTCGGCCAGATCGGCTTATCGCTCGTCGTCCAAAGTCAGACGTCCTGGCGTCTGCGCCATGCCTCGCTGCATCAGGCGATCAGCTACCTGCAACAGAAAAAACGATCCCGTCAAGGCGGATTGTCTGCCACCGGGGGCGAGCGACTGATCAGGCTAGTTCGGGCCTACAACCTTACCCGCCGCCTGCGCGCGACGCAGGATCGCTGCCTTTGGTGGTCGTTCGCCCTCGCCGACCTGCTGCTCACGCACCGCCTGGACTGCCACCTTATTCTCGCGGTTCAGACCAAACCGTTTGCGGCCCATGCCTGGGTCCAACACCGCCACCTCGTCCTCAATGACAGCCTCGACAATGTGAAGCCCTATACACCGATTCTGGTGATCTGAGATGCCGGTCCGCTTCATGCTCATTCAACCGAATACCCAAGACTTTGCCGCGCGAACCCTGGCTCTGGCCGATACCGACATAGTGCCCTGGCAGCACCGCTCGCTTGGCACCGCGACAGTGCTGACGGCCCCCGACACGCCGGTCATTGCCCTGCCCGATGGGCATGGGGCCATCATTGGACGCCTGTTCAGCCCGCCACCGTCCGCCACCGAAATCCAAAGCCCACCACCGACACTGATCTCATCCCTTCGACGTGACGGCGTTGTCGCCTTGGCGACAGCGGCCTGGGGCAGCTATATCGCCATCCTTAGCCAGGGCGACAGGCTCGACGTCGCACGGGATCCGTCAGGCGCATTGCCTTGCCTTTATGGCGGAGGGCCAGACGGATTGGTCGTCGCCAGCGACGTTCGCGATCTGTTGAGGTTTGCGGGCATCGCCCCTTCCATTGACTATGATTATTTGGCAACCCAGCTATACCATCAGGATCTGCGCTCAGAACATACCGGCCTCTGCGGCATCAAGGAATTGCTGCCGGGGGTTTGCCTTCAATCCAGAGGCATGTCGCGTACCCACATGCCCTTCTGGAGCCCCTATCCGTTTATGGTGAGAGGGCATACTACCACCTTTCTGGATCAGGCAGAGCGGTTAAAAGTCGCCATCCAGTCATCCGTTGGAGCGCTCGCTTCAGGTTATGACAAGTTCCTGCTCAGCCTGTCCGGCGGCCTTGATTCCTCGGTGATCGCCGCCGCCCTACATGACCAAGGCCTCAAGCCACGCGCGGTGACCTTTGCCACACGTGATAGTGAGGGCGATGAACGGCCCTATGCCCGCGAAGTCGCCCATCACCTCAGCCTGGAACTTGATGAGATCATTTATGACTATAAGGCCGTCGATATCCGGCAGTCAGTCTCAAAACATCTGCCACGCCCTATCGGCTACGCCTTCAGTCAGCCCAACAGCAGCCACAAACGCCAGCTCGCCGCCGTGCACGGGATTAAGGCCCTGATCGGCGGCATCGGCGGTGACAATGTGTTCGGCTATTCACCCTCCGCGACACCGCTCGTCGACCGCTTCAGGTGCCAGGGCCTGACACCTGGGTTGTGGCATACGCTGGAGGACATTTGCCAGTTAACCCGGGCAAGTTATGGTGACGTCATTGCCGCAGCCGTGAGGCGCCATTTCCGTACCGATCAGGGGTATCAATGGCCCGTCAGTGACCGCTTTCTCGCGCCAAACTTCAGGCCTGTGCCACCGAAGCAATGGCATCCGTGGCTGGAAGCACCAGAGGGCACTCTACCCGGAAAGGCCGTTCATGTCGGCTTGATCGTGCGCGCCCAGCTGCTGCTTGACGGCTTTGAGCACCAGACCCTCGACCAATTGAACCCTCTGCTCGCCCAGCCGGTTATGGAGGTCAGCCTCGCTATTCCATCCTGGTTCGGGTGCGCGGGTGGACTCAATCGCGCCCCGGTCAGAGCCGCCTTTGCTGGCGCCCTACCGGACGCCATTATCAAGCGCCGCTCGAAAGGCGGCCCCCGTAGCCTTGCCAATGAGGTTCTCATGGCTGGGCGTCGGGAGGCTTCTGATATCCTGTCCCGCGGATATCTGGCCGGAAACGGCGTGATTGATGGCGGTTTGGTGCGCGCAATCCTCGAAGGTCGACAGCCCATAGCCGCAGCCGATCAGTTGCGGTGTCTCAGTTTGCTGGAAGCCGAGGCCTGGGCAGCGCACTGGAGCTAGACAAGCCCTTTCTTTCTAAATCAATGACTTAGCCGCTTAAGACCATCTCATATGCGTTCACGACACGCCAATGAGAGCCGCTCCCTCACGCCGACGATGCCATTGGAGGATCGCGCGTACAGCCTCAAACGACGTCTTACTCATGACTATTGGCGGAAATAGAGTTGACACCTTGCCCTCCTAGACCATACCATATTGTATGGTATTTTTAACTATAGAAACGATCAACATTTCCTATGCCGTGGCGTCAGCCTGGATGATCTTCATGTGCCTTCTGCACATTCTGAAGGGCGGCGCTGTTTATGTACGACCGTTGTTTGTCCAAACGGAATTACGCCTGCCAGTAAGGGTGGGACTTTACTTTTGCTGGCATCTTGTGAGCCTGATGTTGGGATTTATGGCGGCTTTATTCGCTCTGGCCGCCTACGCGGACGGCAATTTGGGGCTACTGATTAGCCTTTTTGCCTTCGCGTGCGGCGGGCTGAACCTGCTGCTTGCTTTACGGTTTGGGTTATTTCCTTGGCGACTACCGCAGTGGGTATTGTTCTTTGTCGCAGCGGCACTTGGTTTTACTGGCCATGCCATTTAGGAGTGAGACAACTTCAGCCCTCAATATTTGGTGGCTGTCCGCGGGTGTGTTTACCCGGGGCTGGTGTCATTGTGAGTTTGTGCGTCCCGTACGGCTCGGACAGATCTGAGAATTCCTAGGCGACCGTTTTTTGCCTGGGCAGCTATGGCGCTCCTGTCCATTGCCGTCCTATATCAGCGCTTTAAATATATCCCGGACCCAAGTTTAGCGGAAGTGGACACAACGGCAATGATGTATGGTGCAGTGGTTTCAAGCTCGAAGATAAGCTTGTCTTTTACCCGCTCCCGCTCGTTTCCGCGTTGGTCTTCCTGTCATAATCTGCTGCGTTTACCCCACGAAAGGTGACGTCCATTTTGAAACGACTGAGTAAAGAAGATTGGATCACTTTTGCTCGTGCCCTAATCGTGCGCGAAGGCCAGATTACGCTTGAAACGCTTTGCAGGGATGCCAAGCGCACGCGGGGTTCATTTTATCATCACTTTGAAGACGTTAAGGCCTTGCGGCAGGCATTGCTTGAGACGTGGCGCACTGAGGCTACGGATGCCATTATCACGCAGGTCGACAAAACGGCAGGATCAAGGGCCCTGGCCCTGAGGGCTTTGGCGCAAACGGTCGATCATCGGTTCGAACGGGCTTTGCGTGCGGCCAGTCTGAAGGAGGCCGAGATCGCGCAAGCCGTTGAGGACATCGACCGCTTGCGCGAAGCCTATATTGCCGAACTTATAGATGATGAATTTCAAATAGGTAGCAATGAAGCTGGCGTTTCGGCACGGTTGATCTATAGCGTTTTTTTAAGCGGGCAAATGCGTGCGCCAGACGACATGCGCCTCTTCACACGGGGCGCCTATGACTGGTTACTGAAATCGCTCGCTTCCGAAAAAAACCATTGAGACCAATAGTTTCGATCCTGATGGGCTTGTTTTTCAATGATCATCCAGTTGCTGCCCCATACATTGGGCGAGTGCAGACCGGCATAGCGCCGGTCTACACCAACTTTCTTTTTTGTTAAGCGGCGCGAACCGTGGCCAGGAAGGTTTGCAATTCGGTCCGAAGGTTCGCCGCTTGCTGCGCCAATTCCCCGGAAGCCGAAAGGACCTGGGTCGCACCAGATCCCGTCTCGTCAGCCGCCCGGGCGACGCCGACTATGTTGGAGGTGACTTCGGTCGTACCGCTTGAGGCCTGATAGACCGAGGAAACGATTTCGTGGGTGGCAGCACTTTGCTGATCGACCGCCGCAGCAATAATGCTTGCCGTTTCATCGATTTCGGAAATCGACGTCGTTATGTCGCTGATGGCCTTGACGGCCCTGGCTGTGGTGGACTGAATGGCCGCAATCTGATGCGTAATCTCCTCGGTCGCCTTACCCGTCTGAGAGGCCAGTTGCTTAACTTCGGAAGCTACGACGGCGAAACCCTTGCCCGCCTCACCCGCTCGTGCCGATTCGATGGTGGCATTGAGCGCCAACAGATTGGTCTGACTCGCAATACCGGAAATCATTGACACTATATCATTAATGCGCGTCGCGGCTTCGCTCAGTTCTGCCACGATGACCGCTGTCGACTCAGCTTCGCTTACAGCCGCCTTGGATTTGGCGGCCGAGCGCTCCACCTGACGGCTGATCTCAGCCACTGAGGCTCCTAATTCTTCGGCTGATGACGCTACGGATGACACATTGGTGCTGGCTTCTTCCGCCGCGGCCGATACAGTCTGGGCCTGGGCCGAGGTTTCCTGAGCCGTGGCCGTAAGCTGGCTCGCGGTGGCCTGCATTTCGGTGGCGGCAGATGAGACCAGTTCGACGATGCCGCCGACATTGCGCTCAAACTGATCGGCCAGATCGAGCATGCCTTGGCGACGCTCAAGGACCTGACGCGCCTCGCCCTCGGTCTGTTCGACAGCCAAGCGGGCTATACGATCCGCATTGGCCTCAAAAGCCCGTGACATATCGCCCAGTTCATCCTTGCGCTGCGTACCGGGCACGGTGATATTGGCGACGCCGCGCGAGATGTCCTGCATCGCTCTGGTTAGGTCAGCCAAAGGTTTGACGAGCACACCGTTTAATATCATCAGAGAGATTGCCGAAATGGCCACGATGATTATCCCGCCGACGACAGTTACCAGGCGTATAAAGTTTCGGTCATTCTGAGCGACCTCTGTGCGGGCAACCAGTAGGCTTGACTCCGCCTCTGCCATCTGAGTGATTTTTGCCCGCAGGCCATCCATGGAGGCTTTGCCGGCACCGGAGGCTTCAAGCGCGCGTGCCTGTTCATACGTGGCGGGATCGCT
Organism: Asticcacaulis machinosus; assembly: GCF_028550435.1. Lineage (GTDB taxonomy): Bacteria > Pseudomonadota > Alphaproteobacteria > Caulobacterales > Caulobacteraceae > Asticcacaulis > Asticcacaulis machinosus. Next base: position 1,098,119 of record NZ_JAQQKV010000001.1, read on the forward strand.
CATCAAGGCCAGTTCCTTAGCCGCCACATCATTTTCCCAAGTCTTCACCAGCGCTTCAACTTCGTTCAGGCGTTCCTGTTGGGCGGCGTTGTCGGCGGTGAGTTCACGGACGGCAGCTATGGCGGTGAGGACATCTTTTTCACCGGCAAGTTTAGGCTCAAGGAAGGCTGTGTCCGCAGATACTAGGTAGCCGCGGACACCGGTTTCCTGATTGACCATGGCCTCCTGAATATCAGCAAGCCTGCCCATGACCTCGTAGGTATGTGTTGTCATCGCGGCCGACTTTTCAAGCTTCCCCTGTACGACCCAGACCGTCACACTGACGGCCAAACTTGTGATGATAATGGCGGCCAAGACCAGCCCGATTTTTTTGAGGACTTTCAGGTCCGTCAGGAAAGTAGTCATCGTGTTTACGCCCCGCAAACTTTTATGGAATCGATTGTAACCTATGCTGAAAGTGGGCGTGATAAGTTAAAACCCTATTACCATCGTGGTTTTTAACCCTTCGGGGAATCACCTGTTCTGGGGCATAGAAAGCAACGAACGAATATACTACTGCGCCTGATGAAAAGAGGGCATTGCCGGGCGCGGTAACGCCTCACCTTGGACGCACTGTTGTAGTTTATTTTATTAGTTTCCCCGATTTTTTCGGGAAAACCTGTTGTTCAGTGGACGACCGATCCGGCTCGGCCGAAGGCCTGATCATTCTCGCTTTCAACTGCTGCCAATGCGCAATCTGCGGATCGCCCTCGACCGTCGGCGCCTCCAGACCCCTTAGCCAAAAATCAAACCAGGCCAGGCTGCGCCGGTATATAGCCAGACGATGGGATGGCTGCCATTTGAAATGAAATTCATTCGGAAAAACATATAGATCTACCGGTTTTTTCAACTCATTCAATGATGCATAGCTCTCCAACGCCCCCAAATACTCCCGATCTGAAATCTGCATAAGCAGAGGGGTATCTATGCGGCGAGCATTGCGCGCCAGCGATAGTCGGCGCCAATAGGTCTGATCCTCGGCGGTCAGCTCGGGGTAGCCCATGTCATTGAGCCATTGCTTGACCCGCGCCTGGTTCAACGCATTGACGGTCACTGCCTCTTCACAGCAGGTGCTGATGGCCGCGACCGAGAACAAACCTGAATTTATCAAAGCATATCTGGCTGTTGATGCGCCATCGCTCAGGCCAGTGATGCCGATCCGCGTCGGGTCGACTATACCCTGATCAATTAGGTCCCGGATAACCTTTGCCAGGGCGTCATCGATACTCTCGCGGTCCCGCCACTGCGCTTTGTCGAGAGCGTTCAATTCAGTAAGATTGCGTGCGCCTTTGAACCTGGCATAGCTGCCCGGCTTGTTAAAGCTGAGGACGGCATAGCCCTGCTCGGCAAACGCATGAACCGGATATTCGTCGCCCGTCCCACCCCTCAAGAAGCCTCGTGAGTCATACTGCACGACAATCAAAGGCAGCGGCCCTCGCCCAACATCGCCCGGCGGCAGGACAAGATCAGCAAAGGCCTCAAGGCCAAACCGGTTTTGCCAGTGAAGCCGCCGGACCGTCCCAAACCGCGTTTTTCGGAATTCGGGATTGGGGTCAAACAGCTGCCTCACTGCGCCGTCGTTAACATCGACAGATACAATCTCGCGCGGCTGGGTTGCGGCCTCATGGGCACAGATTAGGGCCGACACGGCGGCCACACACCCCATTAAAGCATCTTCGGTGCGCAGTATTCGCTCGATATGGCCGGTACATGGCCGCCAGCGATAGAGCGAAGTCTGGCTTTGCGCCGGCCCTTCGTAGCGGAGAAAGTATAACGCCGCACCGTCCGGGCTCCATATCAACCGTCTGGCATTGTGGCATATTTCTGACTGACACCTGACCTCAGTCCCATCGCCAAACTGAACGGTCAGGTGCGTGGGTGAAAACAGATGACCGGACGACGCCTGACGGCTCACAGCCACGGCCCCACCCTCATGTCGGCTCACAAGTATGGCCCCTTCAGGTATTCTGACCATAATCTCACCTGAGGGCACCGGTTCAACTTTTCCAGCCGCCTCCCGCCCCACTTCCACCCGAAAAGACCTAGCCTCGACGGGTAAATTGGGTTGAGGTGTCGGCCCCACAAGGGGCCAAGCCCGCTCATCGAACCGGTAGCCGGCCTCGCCCTCGGCTTTGATCCGCGCGCGCTGAACTGTCAGATCTGGCCGCCCCTGATACACAAGAGCTCGCCCGTCAGCCGCCCATGTAAACGCCTCGATGTCGAACGCCGATTGCGTCACCATTTCGGAAGCCCCGCCGTCAACCCGAGCCCGCCAGACCTGGACCGGCCCGTCATCCTGACGGAGATAGGCGATCCATTTTCCGTCTGGTGACCATTGGGGCGTGATAAGGTCCGGAAAGCCGGTTTCCTGAGCGGCCAAGCCAAAGACATCGTCCCGCCGACGGATCAGGGTACCGCCCATATCAACTACGACCGTGTCTCCGGTATGGAGATCAAGCACAATCATGCCCAGACAATAGCCCTGTATCGCCGCATCGACTCGCCGGATCTGGAAGGCGACCTTGCGGCGGTCAGGTGACAGCGACAAAACATCCAGATCAGGACTATGGCTCCAGTTCGGCCCTATATCTCGCAGCCTGACCAGCATCTGAGGCGAGACCGTATTAGCCACGGAAAGCTCAGGCCCGCGCTCGGGCATAAGATCGGCGCACCGATTGGCCTCGGCCGTGGCCCCGCTCATAGCGAGCAGCACCCCGGCCAATGGTGCAACAAGCGCCATCTTACCAGCGCTTAGTCAGGGACAGCCTGACCGCCCGACCGATAATCGAGCTGTTGGTGCTGTCGAAATGTATCGGAAAATAGGTCGGGCTAAGCGTTTTGGGGGGATCGCGGTCAAACAAATTGGTAACTGACAGAGACACCCTAACCCCGTCCAAGTCGCCATAGCCCGGCACCTCATAAGTTACCGTGCTATCCAATGTTGCCCAATGGTCGATCTTCACCGCCGGGCTTACGCCCGTATCAAGCTGTTCAGACACATAATTGAGCAACCCTGTCACATTGAGTCGCCGTCCTTGCCAGGTGAGCCCCGTCCTCACCTTGTAGTCGGGTGTGTTGAAGATCGTGCCAGACAATATGATATTCGGGGCGGTCGGAATGCTTTTTTGCTCAAGACGCACAAACGTCCCGTTGAAAAAGGCCTGCAAGTCGCCGCCGTTGACGCTGAAACGCTGGCGGTACGACAGGTCAAGGCCGCGTACCGTCTGAGCCGTGGCGTTGATATAGCGGTTTTCAAGCGCGGCGATCACGTTAGCCGGGTCAAACGGCGCGCCGGAATAGTTGTAGATTTGATCGGCCTGAGCCACTAAGTCGGCCATTAACACTTCGCTCGGACTATTGACGACAAAGGGCGCATAGATCGGATCGCTCAGACCTGCGGAGTAGTTGGTCAGTGGCTGCACGACCCGGTCTTCGTAATCAATATTAAAATAGGTTAGCGACCATTTTGAACCGGAGATGAAGTCCGGCATGACGTCGGCGCCCAGCGTCCACGATTTAGATGTTTCGGGCTTGAGCCCAGGATTACCACCCCAGGTCATCAGCGCCGTACCCGGCCCCGTCCCGCCTATGGCGGCAGCGGACCAGACATAGAGAAGGGAATCTGAGTACATCTGATTGAAGGAAGGCGCTTTGAACGATTCACCCCAGGTGCCGCGAAGGGTCAGTTGGGGTACCGGCACATATCGTAGACCGACCTTGGGTTTGGTGGCCTGCCCAAAAACATCATAGTCTTCAGTGCGGGCCGATACACTCAACTCAAGCGCGTTCAGGCCGACCCGCCTATCCGAGGGCTCGATTAACGGGACTATGAGCTCCGCAAAACCATAGGACAAGCTGCGCGACACGCTCATGCGGTTGGCGGCCCCGGACAATCCGCGACGGAATCCTTCGTCACGATAGCCCGCCCCTATCGCCAGTTTCACCGCCCCCGCCGGTGTGCTGAGCAAGGTGCCATTGGCACTGGCCTCGATATATTGCAGATCGTTCCTGTATAGTGACCGAGACAGAGATGTGGGGGTCCGTGTCCACGAACTGTTACGGCTGGCCGAACTCACCGCCGTCACCCGCGCTTCCCAATCCGACCAGAGAACAACGTCGAGGGTCAGCGCACCATTATAGGCCGGCGTATAGGTATCATACCGGTAAAGGGCACTGGTGGGGGTGATCTTGGAGACATTGCGTACGTCGCGTGCGCTATAAAGCCCATCGAAAGATACGCTGATGCGATCCGTGAGTTGATGGCCAAGACTAACAAACAGGCTTGACCGCTCCTGCGGCTGGATCAGGTAGTTTTCGCCGGGAACTTGCGATGTGAACTGTCGGTCTGCGGTTGTTATCTCATCCTGACGGGCATATTCGATATTGATCAGGCCATACCCCCGCGCACCCGACCGTCCGGCCAAAAAGCTGTACCCCTGCTCTGAGCCGCCGCCTTGGGTGGTGGTGCCTAAGGTCGCCTGCAGTTCGACACCATCGAAATTGCGCCGGGTAATGATATTGGCGACACCGGCAACCGCGTCCGCGCCATATAGCGCCGAACCTCCATCAGTCATCACCTCAATCCGCTGAACCGCCGACAGCGGTATGCCCGATATGTCCGCCGCCTGAAAATAGCTGTCGGCATTGAGGCGGTGGCCATTGAGCAGCACCAGGGTGGCATCGCTGCCGACGCCTCTCAGATTGAAACTCGAGGCATTGGTGACGTTGCCATTGCCGATCCCCCCACCCGTGGCCGCAATCACGCCAGGATTGATCCCGCCCGAGAAGTTTTCGGGCAGGGCGCGGACAATATCACCGATCTGGGAATAGCCAGAAGCCTCGATGTCAGTTCGGGAGACGCTGCGCACCGGAGCCGCCGGTATAGCATTGCGCACATAGGTTCCGGTAACAATAACCTCAGTAAGAGGATCAGCCGCACCCGAAGCCTGCGCGACGGCCGAGGAGGCAATCCCAAGTGTAATCGAGGTCGGTGTCCGCTCAACAACCTCCAGACGGGTGCGGGCAATCAACCGATTCAATGCCTCGTCTGCCGAAAAGGCCCCTTGAAGTCCCTGAACCTCGACCTCGGCGACGGCTGCGTAGGGGTAAAAGATTTGCAAATTTGCCTGGGCCGCATACTGGTTTAAGGCCTGAGCCAGGTTGGACTTGGGGATGTCAAAGGTCTGAAGCTCTGACTGCGCCCACGCCGGGGCCGTTAGGTAAAGACTAAAACCCGCGATGAGCGCGAGCACAGACGCCCGCCGGCGCCACATCTGTCGATGAATGGTGGTCATAAATATCCCCTTGCCTATGTGTCACTTGTGTGACGTGCGAGAGGTAAGGCGAACGGCCGGGGAAAAACCCTCGAAACTATTTTTGGAAATTGGGAAAGAACGCATTTGGGATTGAACCGGATCAATTCTTACATCGATTTACCAACCGGGCGGCCACCTTTAGTCTGGAGCCGGCCTCAATTAGCTGGTGTCCCTTTTACCAGCCGGAGGGTTCCGTCAGGGTCCCGCTGGTGCCGGATGCCATGGGTGAGTTCTAACGAGCGGAAAAGCTGAGACGGGTCCGCGGCCTGAAACCGGCCACCTATCCGGAGCGTACCAAGCTCTGGAGCCGTGATGAGGATAGGCTTATCCAGATAGCGGTTATATTCTTTGACAACCTGATCGAGGGTTGCGCCTTCAAAAACCAGTTCCCCCTTTTGCCAGCCATCAATGACCGCGGCGTCATGATCGCTGAGGGCGTGCGGTTGCAGTCCTCCGGGAACCAGGTCAACGCCCTGCCCGCCTGAAAGCTTGACCCGGCCCTCACCATTCGTAGCCATCTCGCCTCGCCCCCGAACCATTTGAATCGACACGACCTCCCCCTCATCCATGCGCGCATTTAAAGTCCCCTCCGTCACAGTGACCCGGCTTTCAGAGACCAATAGACGTGCGGACGGGCTTCCTCTTGGTACGACCACAGAAATTTCACCCCGCTTTAGGGTCAGATGAGGTTCGCCGCCCGATACCTGCCAACTTACGCTTGTCCGGGTATTGAGATGCAGACTGGTGCCACCCTGCAGCCTGATTAACCGGCGCTCGCCGGCCGCAGTCTCGGCAGTCGCCGTGTTCGATCTCAACCATCCGTAACCACCAGCCACAGCCAAGGCCGCAACGCCCCCGCCGCCTGCGGCGACCATCACTTGACGCCGATTGAGGCTAATCGCCTGCCCCTCTGAGGGCGTATGTTTCAATCGCGCCCACGACTGACTAAGGGCATGGATCCGGGCAAAGGCCGCCGCATGACGCGGATCGGCTTGACGCCACGCTTCAAACGCCTCGCGTGTGGCGGCACCCGACTCCAGACGGGCATGCCAGTCTGCGGCGACCTCAAGTAATTCATCCACATTGGGTTTCTCAGTGGGCATGTTCGCAACAATCCCGGGCGATGCGGACCCTAGGTCCCGCCTCTCTCTTACAGCAACGGTAGGGTCAGGTCTATTTGGCCCCCAAAAAGGGGCGCCGCTTTTTCTTTGGACGCGACCCGGGATCGTCCAATTGCTGACGAACCCTTGCCAAATGAAGGTTAGCCCGGGTCAAATGCCCTTCCACGGTCTTGAGACTGATCCCGAGTTGGCGGGCGATCTGCTGAGGGCTCTTATCCTCCAACCGCCGCAGCCTTACCACCTCACGGCACTTGTGGGGTAGACTGTTGAGGGCGTCCAAAGTAATGGCATACTCCTCCTTGCCCGCGAGGATGGTTAAAGCATCCGGCGACATGTCCCTCAGGGCTGCGTCATTTGCCTTAGACCAGGCAATGAACGGCACAATCCTGGCCCGCCGCAAACGATCGACACTCAGACTGACCAATACCGTCATCATGTAAGCACGTGCGCTGACGATAGATCGCCACTTCTCGCCGGATAAAATCTGAGCGTAGGCGTCGTGAACCAGTTCCTGAGCCGCCTCGGCATCCCGGGTCATCCGCCGGGCGACGGCTACAAACTGGCGCTCGTAAGGATAAAGACTGTTTGCAAACCATTGGTCCACTGGCCGCACCCAAAGGGCCTGGCCTAGCCCGCCGTCCGAATTCAAAGGCTCAGAGAAATACCCATCGGGAACATCCAGAAGTTCCGCCAGCCGCGCAAGGATCGAGTCATCAAGATGGGTTTTGCCATTTTCCCAATCTTCAATGACGCTCAACGGCTGCTCGAACATGCTAGCCAGCCATTCCTCCGACATCTGTAGTTCGAGGCGGCGTGCCCGCAATTTCATGCCGACATGAATGTCAAGGGATTGGGGTTCGGTGAGCATCGGTGTTCCCTTGGGGCTTCCAAGAGCGGTACGTCCCCGCCTGAAGAAGCCTCCTTCGATCCTGGAGATCGGGGAGTTCGAAAACCGCACATAGCACAGTCCCTATGGCCTTTAGCCGGGGCCTATTGCATACGCCATAGGCTCCCCGACCATGAGTCAAGGAGGCTTGCACCGGAATGACCGGCGCCGATCAGCTATGTGTGGGGTTTCGACGCCCCGGGGCCGCACGTACGGCCTTGTCAAAATCATACCGGTAACGGATGGTTTTTTCCAGTGAGCAGAATTAGTTTTTCTACGCCCCAGTGCGCAAGTGACTAATTGGAGGTGTAGTTCGAGGGCAATTAGCCTAGTTGCGGGTAACACTGGTAGCCGGGTCCGCAATCTTTGGCGATGGCTGCCAAATCTAGCAAACAGGTTACCCGTCACCGTTTTGTCCGGCATCACCCAGAAGCGATCCCGGCGCGTCAAGATCGATGGATGATAGTCCGACAAGTCGCTCAAGACTGGCTTCAAGGTTGGACAGCGCCTCGTGCCCAAGCTTATCGACCCACCGGGCGCGCAAATCGTCCATATTCACAAAGATGGCAAATTGAACGAGTCCCCTTGCCAGACGGGAAAGCACATGAAATATACATGGTATGTATATATTTCATAAAGGAATGGCACATGGGTATAGTGAATATAGACGACGAGCTACATGAAGAGGTGCGCAAGGCTGGTAGGATTATGTGCCGGTCAATTAATGCACAGGCGGAATTTTGGATGAAAATCGGCATGATAGCGGAATCGAACCCGAGCTTGTCATTTAATCAAATAATGCGGCAACAGTTTGCAGAAGCTGGCCTCGATGCAAAAAACTATATGGGGACTCTATGATTAAGTCAGAAGATGAGCTGAAAAAAATGGCTCATGCTGGTCGTCTTCTGGCCTCAGTATTCCATATGCTGGACAAAGTTCAATTGATGGGCATGTCCACGATGGCTGTAAATGATCTTGTAGATCGGTTTATCACGGAGGACCTTAAATCGCGACCAGCTAGCAAAGGGCAATATGGGTACGCTTTTGCTCTCAACAGCTCGGTCAATGAGGTCATTTGTCATGGAGTTCCATCGGAAAGTAAGATCCTCAGGGACGGTGATATAGTCAATCTGGACATCACACTTGAGAATGATGGCTTTATATCGGATTCAAGCAAAACCTATCTGATCGGCAATGTATCGGTCGCCGCCAGACGACTTGTGCGCGTAACGTATGACGCTATGTGGAAAGGTATACGACAGGTTCGGCCAGGTGCGTATCTAGGAGATATTGGTCACGCTATAGAAAAACATGCCAAGGCACATGGCTACGCAGTAGTTCGTGATTTTTGTGGACACGGAATCGGCCGCGAGATGCATGAAGCCCCTCAGATCATGCATTTTGGACAAAAGGCTCGCGGTGAAACGCTCATAGAAGGGATGACGTTTACGATTGAACCGATGTTAAACCAAGGTACGGCGAAAGGCGTTACGCTCGATGACGAATGGACCGTCGTCACAAAAGACGGAAAGCTCTCAGCGCAGTGGGAACATACAATCGCCGTGACAAAGCACGGCTTTGATGTCCTTACGCTACGGGATGATGAGAAAGTGAAGGGTTAATTTGCGCTGAGAACTAACCTGGGATTTGCACCGAGAATGGAGCCAAGAGCGCGAACATCTCTTGAGGGCTATAATTTGCCCTTGCGCGCATTCCGGTCATTCTGGTAGCGGCAGGAGTCCATGCCCGAAGGGCGGAGTTGTATAGGCTACCCTGAACCGCGTCGGAGGTGCGGTAGCCGATTTGTGACAAATTCGCGCTCATGTCTATGTGGCAACTCGCTGCGGTCCGAAATCGATTGATCACGGCATATGGAATTCGAAGGATCGATGTCCCCCAAATTTATGACTGACTGTGAATCAGTTAAGTGCGTAATGTCACTTCAGACGCATTGACATCGGCCTGTGCGTTTCTCACGGCTCCCTCCCACCCCAGAAACGCCATGCGGACGACGCCCTCAAGGTCCTCGCGGCTGGCACCGTCACGGGCCAGTATCGACATACCCGCCACTATGGTTTGAATAAAGCGTGCCAGGGGCCTAGCGTCGGTCTTCAACGGCAAGTCGCCGTCTGCGATGCCTTTCTCCAAGCGGTCTTTCAAACGATTGTAGGCGACTGACCTCTCTTCCCGCACCCTCTCGCCCAGTTCTGGGTAGCCTTCGCTGCCCACCGCCGACAGGGTCACCATACAACCGCGGGGCATATCCGAAAGTTCTCCAGTAAGTGCACTGGCCAGCAGTGTCAGATACGCTTCAACAGCCTCCCTAGCTGTGGGCGCCGCGCGAAACGCTCCCCAGGCAAAGGCATCATTGCTGTCCACATAATAACGCAACGCTTCGGCATAGAGCGCTTCTTTCGATCCGAAGGCGGCGTAGAGACTGGGTGAACCTATCCCCATATCCTCGGTAAGATCAGAAATAGAGGTTGCCGCAAAACCCTTACACCAGAACAGCCGCATAGCTTTCGAGAGAGCCGCCTCGCGGTCGAACGCGCGGGGGCGTCCACGCACGCGAGGTGAGGCGGCCTTATCGTTCGGCTGATCGTTGGGGGGCGGAGTTTCGGCTTTTTGCATCGATTAATACATAACACTGAGACGGTTCATTCTCAATGCAGCACTATTTTTGTATCGATCGGCATATAAATTGTTGACTGCCGCCCACACGCACCCCAATTAATTATGTGTCGTTCGATATAGAAAGGTATGAAAATGAGTGAACTGATTGGTAAACGCGCCTTGGTAACCGGCGCCTCACGTGGCATAGGGGCCGCAATCGCCCTGGCATTGGCCGAAAAAGGGGCAGACGTCGCCCTCACCTATGCGGGCTCGGCCGATCGCGCCGCCGAAGTCGTTAAGGCGATTGAGGCAAAAGGCCGAAAGGCCGTAGCTATTCAGGCCGATAGCCGCGACCCGGCGGCCGTCAAACGCTCTATTGAGGCCACCGTACGCGCGCTGGGCGGTCTCGATATTCTGGTAAACAATGCCGCTGTTGTGCACTACAATCTGATTGCCGATATATCGGTTGAGGAAATCGACTCGATGTTCGAAACCAATGTCCGCGGCCCGATACTTGCGGCCCAGGCGGCCATCCCTCACCTGCCCGAAGGCGGCCGCATCATCTCGATTGGCTCGGCCGGAGCCGATCGGATCGTCGGAGAACCGGGCTCTGTCTACTATATGACCAAATCTGCGCTGCAATCCTTCAACCGCGGCCTTGCTCGCGAACTTGGCCCCCGTGGCATCACTGTGAATCTTGTCCAACCAGGATCTACCAATACTGATATGAACCCCGACAATGGAGAGTTCGCAGACTGGCAACGCTCCCTGATACCGCTGGGGCGCTTCGGTGAGCCGGCAGATGTGGCCGCAGCCGTCGCCTTTCTGGCAAGTCCTGCCGCTAAGCAAATCACAGGAGCCATACTCAACGTTGATGGTGGTGCGCTCACTTAATCGCTGCCCTTTTGAACAGGCAGGGAGGCTATAAGTGGCCTTCCTGCCCATTCCGCGCCCTACTAAGCCCATTTCGGAAAAAAACTGAGATAATAGTCGTTCTGTAATATCCGCCCGAGAGCAGAGGTGGCTGAACTTACTGTGCCCGGACGGGGTTGTTATCAACTACGGTCTGATAGGCGATCAGATCAAGGAACGCTTCGGCTTCCACAACCTGACCATCATCCATTTTGAATATCCAGACAAATTGATTGGTGTACGTTGCACCTGAAGTCGTCATTGCCGATCCGTCAAAGCGGATGATGACCCGATCATCGACCGCCCAGATGTGATGCACCTTAGGCTTGAGCGGGCCAGCTAGCCTTTGCACCAATGGCACAGAGGCGCGGGCCATAAAATCGTCGATGCCATGATAAGTGCCCGCCACCGGCCCTGAACCCGGTATGGTCCATTTGACATCGGGTGCCAGAATTTTGAACACGTTCCCACCCTCGGTTGCCCATGTCTCAAAGGCATCGCGCACGACTTTTTCGTTACGCTGTTCCATTGGGCTGCCTCCAGCCTGGGCAGACATCGGTGCGCCAGCCACCACAAAAGCCATAACCGCCAACCGGAAAATTGTAATCGTCAGTTTCATGTAATCATTCCTTTTTGTGAGGCGGGATTGTCAATTTTCGCGGTAAAACACCATGCCGCCATGTTCGAGCGTGTTGGTGTCCACAAATATACCATCAGCCGTGAAGCCGGTATCGTCCCAGTAGTTGATGCGATTGCCGCTGACTTCATAGCGGCCCTGATAGGCGCTTTTGCGGGCTCCGCGCGCCTCGTCGTAACGGCCATTAGGCAGGAGTTCCTGGCGGATGCGTCCATCGCCTGTGACCCACATGCCGATATAAGGGTGCGGCTGCATCTTATCCTCTTTCTGTTTCGTGTCGTTTGGGGTAGGCGGCTGTGGCGGCAGAGTCATGCTAACGGCACCGGTGACCATCAGAAGCCCCATAATAAGGCCTGCGATTTTGATGAATTTACTCATGATAATTCTCATCCCCGTACGCTCAGGATTTACCGTCGACCGTCGACCGTCGTGCCGCCGAACATGAGTTGCTGAGCCATGGGCCGCAATATAAAACGGGCGGGGAATATGGGTGCAGGCGCACTGGCCGCATTCAGGCGTTCAATCTGCTCATCGGTTAAGACAATGCCTAAAGCGCCGAAATTGTCCTCGGCCTGACTAAGTGTGCGCGCGCCAATAACCGGAGAGATGACAGCGGGATTGAGAAGGGTCCAAGCAAGGGATACCTGAGACCGCGAAGCTCCGATCTCCGCGGCGACCTCCCCCACCACATCGGCGATATCGAGAGCGCGCCCGTTCAGATGGCCGATCGAGGCGATGACGCCTTTGCGGTCTGAAGATACCTCCGACGCATTGTCGTCCGTCAGGTCTGAGCGGCTGTATTTTCCGGTCAGTATCCCGCCGCCCAGAGGCGACCACGGCAAAACGCCAAGGCCCATCGCCTGCGCCATCGGCATCAGTTCATGCTCGACCGTGCGCTCAACGAGGCTGTACTCAATCTGAAGCGCCACAAAAGGCGACCAGCCGCGCAAGTCCGCCAGGGTCTGCATCTGCGCGATCCGCCACGCCGGTGTATTGCAAATCCCTACATAGAGAACCTTTCCGGCCCGAATGAGATCATCAAGCCCGCGCATCACCTCGTCGGGTGTAGTCGTGAAATCCCATGCGTGGACATACAAAAGGTCAATGCGATCAGTCTCAAGCTGGCGCAGACTCGCCTCGACCGAGCGGACTAGGTTAAGGCGGTGATTGCCGCCGGAATTTGGATTACCTGGATCACGCGCCATAGTGAACTTGGTGGCTAGGACAATGCGCTCACGCTTGTCCCGGATAAGACCGCCAAGAATACGCTCCGACGTACCATTGGTGTAGTTTACTGCGGTATCTATAATATTGCCGCCGCGCTCGACATAAGCATCAAATATACGCCTGGCTTCATTTTCGTCGGCACCCCACCCCCAGTCAGAACCGAAGGTCATGGTGCCAAGCGTCAATGGGGATACGCGCAGACCCGATCGTCCGAGCAAGCGATAGTGATCAAGGGCAGTGGATGACATTTATGGGTAACTCCAGCCAAATGTTTGTCAGGCCTTCAATTGATCCCAGACGCAGCATCAGCGGTAGACGATTTGTCCGAATAGCTTGCACGATTGTCCGAAAGCGACAGCATTATCCTTTCTGATGGTCTACAGGCATGGCATAGGACCGCATGGATAAGCTTACCACCCTGACAGACCTCTTAAGCCGCCATATCCCGCAGGACGGCATACATGCCTGCCCTTTGCCGGGGGTGAAGCTTATCCGGTCATCCGCTCCGACTATGCCTATGCCTGTGGTCTACGAGCCCACACTTTGCCTGATTGCCCAGGGGCGCAAACAGGCTGTATTGGGGACGACAGCCTTTGTTTACGATCCTGCCAATTACCTGGTGGCCTCAGTCGATCTGCCGGTTATGGGGTCAGTCATTGAAGCTACGACAGAGCGGCCTTATCTGTGCGTGCAAATAGACCTAAACATGGCGGTCTTAAGTGATTTGGTGATCCAGAACCCTGCAATACCCACCGCCCAGAATGTTTCCGGCGGGTTGGTGCTAAACCGGACAACGCCCGAATTGCTGGATGCCATGGTAAGGCTGATCGGACTATTGGACTCGCATCAGGATATCGCCGTGCTGGCCCCTTTGGCTATACGTGAAATCCTTTATCGCCTGCTGACCGGTGGCAGCGGGAGCCTCATCCGTAAGATGGCTCAGGCTGATAGCCGAATGAACCAGATTGCCCGTGCGATTGTGTGGATACGAACTCGCTTCCGGGAAAGTTGCCCGATCGATCAGGCGGCTGATATCGCAGGCATGAGCCGTTCCACCTTTCATGCCCATTTCAAGTCGGTCACACTGATGAGCCCGCTTGAGTTCCGCACGCTTTTACGGGTGCAGGAAGCACAGAGACTCATGGTCAGCGATGCTAAGGATGCCGCCAGCGCGGGTTTTATCGTAGGCTACGCAAGTCCCTCTCACTTCAGCCGCGACTATGCCCGCATTTTTGGTATGCCCCCCGCCACCCATGCTGATCAATTGCGTAGTGTTTTGACATCTTAGAACCGTATTCAGCTGCGCGCCCCACAGCGGACATTCGCGATTAACGGCAAAATCCCTTTACCGGACATTCGGCAGCCCCCGAAATACGACTAGCGGACATATTGCTCTGGCGAGAAAATCCGATTCTAAGTAGTCCTGTAGCAACAGCGAAATCGCGGATCCTGAACAGGTTGCGCCCCTCCAGCCAGGTCACCTGGCTATCCATTTACCTAGACAGCATTGTGGCGACATTTACCAACAATGATGGCATTGTGTAGATGGGCTACGATTAATCCCGATCCACCCATCAAAGTTCTTCAACTCTTCCCTCAATTTCCATGTGATAAGCCCTCGGCCCTTAATATGTGAAGGATATAGGGTGGCAACACCCTCATTCGTTCCCATCTTTGACATAATGGGCAAATACTCATCAGAAAATTTTCGAAGGAACAAAGTATAATCTAAGTTATTTTTATCTTTAATAGGCAATCTATTGATTATAAATAATTTATCCTCTATAAACATTTCATCAAGGGAAAAATCCGCCATAAACTCATCATCAGCAGTTCTATGTAAATGAATCATTATTCTATGCACAAGCCTAGACGGTAAAATATCCATCGCCAGTTTAATTATGTAATGTACGTCCGATTTAACGAACTGCTTGCCGGTTTTTCTGAAGCCATATAGCTCCAGGACATCCTTGAGATCATTTAATGTCATATGCGTTCACTTCGATGGAGGTGTGTAATAATCTACCCGACCTGTCCAGCGATGGCCTGTTTGAGCCTCTAATTGACGGACGTAAGCGTTAATTTGGCGTCTTCCTGCGCGAATACCGGATGGTGTGTAGGGCTTTAGTTCGCGGACTATATTATTAACCCAATCTATTGCGTCCGGCCGCATACCATTCCTTAGTGGGCGATTGAAGCTATAACTTGAGCCTAGCGCGGCTTCATAGTTTTGAGGTGCCCCTAGATTGCTAGACACCTTGCGCCTTCAAAATGCGTTGTCTGTCTTCGAAGTCAATGGGTGACAACATGCCATTGTTGGTGTGCTTTCGCTTGGGGTTGTAGAACATCTCGATATATTCGAAGACGTCCTGCCTTGCCGCTTCACGGGTGGCGTAGGTTTTGCGCCTGATCCATTCGCGTTTCAGAAGTTGGAAAAAGCTCTCGGCCACGGCGTTGTCATGACAGTTGCCACGGCGGCTCATGCTGGCTTCCAGATTGTGCTGACGCAGGAAAGTCTGCCACTCGCGGCTGGTATATTGCGAACCTTGATCGGAATGGATGGTGACCGAGAATGTGCCGCCACTTACAGCGTTTAGAATACCAGTATGGCCCCGTTTGGGCACCATAGTTTGCACCTGGCCCTCCATAAACTTGATGCTGCTTTGCACACGCAGCCTGGGGGTCGCCAAAGCATGCGGAATTTGCGGGAGCTCCCCCAGCAACGGTGCACCAGCCCTTGGTTCCAAAAGGTGCATCTGCCCACGGAGTGACGGTTTGTGCGCGCCCCTCATTCGGCGAAAATATTGCGGCAAGCAATAGAACAATTGCAGCTAGTTTTATCGCTATCGTGAATTTTGAAATCGCACCAAAAACATTCATGAATACCCCCCCGATTTGTCACACCTGTTCGTCCGTCGTGATTGTAATCACGGCGTTGAAAGTGGAGAATAGAAATTTAGCGTTAAGCAGCCCTGAGATAACAGTTGCATCAAGCGGTAATTTTATGCAACCCTATGAAGAAAATTTTCTCAAAAATACAGTTAATGCGCGAGTTTACCATGACGCAATTTACGGAATGGCGGCGCGGCCTTTTCCGGATGGTGAGCGAAAGAAATCCTCGTCATCTCCAATTGCTAAGGCCTAGAATGTATTTGGGCGGCCTTGTTTCACTGGCTATTCATTTAATCATTTTTCTTTTCATTTTTGCGTCAAGGCCTGACAATCTTTCCGGCATCGCCTCAAATTCATTCACAGGAAGCGGTAATGACACTGCTACCTTCCAATCAGTCAGGTTAGTGAGCGCCCCGCTTAACTCCGAGGAAAAACCAGCTCAGTCCGAGAACAGTCCCCTTGAAACTGAAGCCGAAAAATTGCCTAGAGAGCAAGACACGGCTGACACTGCTAAGCCTTTTGAAGAGATACCGTCACCAGAGCCCCTTGCTACTAATGCATCACCTTTGCAGGCAGCGGCTGACGTGTCTAAGCCTTCTGACGCGGCCGCAAATGGCTCGCCGGATGGGACACAAAATATCCTTTCTCAAATCGCTAGATGTTTGCCGCCCGGTAGCAGACCCACGCTTGTCGGTGCCCAGTTGCACCTTGAACTGGACGAAATAGGTGCCCTGTTAGCGGTCCCGAAGGTGAGTATGGATTTGGCTACAAGCTCAAAAGCGGATGTGAAGTCTGCAAATCAAATCATTCAGGCGGCCTTGCAGTGCGGTCCATACGTCACTGCACAGAACGAAGAGCGCTCATTCGTGTTTAGTCCAAATTTTTCAGGCATTCCGTAACCGCCGCTTGGCAAACTAGCGCCCAGAGCGGTCATTCGCAAATTCCGAAAAATTCAATTGACGGTCATTCACGAGCTTGGACGACTATAAAGAAGGCAGGCGAGAGCAGAACTTAAAATCCGATCAATCTTAAAAGTGACGCACAAGTTATCGTTACAGTTTCCTCCCAAAACGAACACTACAACTCGATAAGCCCTTTCCCTCACTCCCTCATTATTTTCATGGAAAAAAATGAGGGAAATTCATACCCGTGTCATGATCGGGCCTTAGACTGAGCCTTTTAAGGCGGCAGTCAACAGTAAGGTCACGATATGCACATGCTCCGGTCAGGTCTGGTGTCTCTTGTTCTGGCGATGCTGGCCGCGCTTACGGTGTCAGGGCCTGCGATGGCCGCTAAGCCGCTGAGGGTCATATTGATACCGGCGGACGGTGGCACTGAGGACGGCACGCGCGCCGACTATAGGCCTTTGTTCAATGCCATAAGCCGCCAGACCGGCCTGACCTTCGACATCCGGGTGGGGCAGTCTTACGGCGCGGTGGTTGAGGCCATGTGCAATGGTTCCGCCGACATCGCCTTTGTCGGTGCTGTCACCTTTGTGCAGGCCCATCAGCGTAAGTGCGCTGAACTGCTGGCGGTCGCGGTCGAAAAGGGTCAGTCATCCTATTATGCCGGACTATTTACCCGCAGCACCTCCCCCATCAAGACGGTCGCCCAGATCAAGGGCAAACGCGTGGCGTTTGGTGACATCAATTCGGCCTCGGCCTTTGTGTTTCCGGTCAGCATGATTATGGATGCGGGCCTTGACCCGGTCAAAGATCTGTCGGCACTACGCCTGACCGGCAGCCATGCCTCAAGTCTGGCAGCCCTCACCCAAAATCAGGTCGATGTCGCCGCCCTGTCGTTCGACAGCTTCGATAAGGCCATCCGTCAGGGTGCGGTCGATCCTAAAAGCATCCGCGTCATCGCCAAAAGCATCGCCATCCCCTATCCGCCGATTGTGATGAATACCCGTCTGCCCGCGTCACTTAAAGTCAATCTCAAATCAGCGTTTGAAACGGTCCACACCGCCCCCGGTGTGACGCCTGACATGATCCGCGGCTATGGTGGCGCCAAAGTTGACCGATATGACACCAAATTCTCCGCCGCCAAATTCAGCGTCGCGGCTCGCACCATGGCGCGAATCGACGACCGGCTTAAGGGCGAAATCCTGAAAAAGGCCTCAGCGCGGTGATCCGGTTCGAAGCGGTCAGCCAGACCCACAGTTGCGGCACTCAGGCCCTGAAAAACATCTCCCTGACCATTCCTGCGGGTCAGGTCTGTGTCCTGCTGGGGCCATCGGGGGCTGGCAAGTCCAGCCTGCTGCGCTGTGTCAACGGGCTAAACCAGCCGACAGCGGGCAAGGTGTTTGTGGGTGACATAGAGATCACCCCCCGCAATTTGAAAACCATCCGCCCGAACATCGGCATGATCCATCAGGCGTTCAACCTGACCACGCGCGCTACCGTCGCGGCCAATGTCATTGCAGGCGCCCTGCCCGCTGTGCCGACCCTGCCTGCCCTGTTTAATCTGTTTCCGCGAGAGCATCAGGCCAAGGTCTGCGAATTGCTGGATAGGGTGGGTTTAAGCGAAGCCCACCTGACGCGCCGGGTCAGCGAACTGTCCGGCGGCCAGCAGCAACGGGTAGGTATTGCCCGCGCCTTTATGCTCGATCCCGCCATTATTCTGGCCGATGAGCCGGTCGCCAGCCTCGATCCGGCAGTGAGCGAAGACATTCTGGCTTTACTGGTGCGCGAAGCCCGCGCCCGTGGGGCAACCGTCCTGTGCAGCCTGCATCAGCTTGATCTGGCCCGCCAGTTTGCCGACCGCATTGTGGCGCTGAAAAGTGGTGAACTGGTCTTTGATGGCCCGCCCGCCGACCTGACACCGGATGCCTGCGCCCGCATTTACCAGACGCCGGGGATACCCGCCTTGCAGCCTGAGCCCGCCTGACCATGAAACCGCTGATACCCCCGCCCGTCGCCGCCGAGACGTGGCGATACCCCAAACCTTACGGCCTTAAAACCTTAATCCTGTCGCTAATGGCGATGTTTGTCCTGTGGCAGACAGCGGTGCGGGTCGAACTGCCCAAGGCCGTGGCCCTGACCGCCGAAGCGGTCGGATCTGTATTCGGGTCAGGTGCCGAAAGTCAGGTCGCCAAGGGTTTTGCGACCGTGGCCGGACAGTTGTTTCCGCTGGAGATGTCCGAGCGGGTTGAGGTCAGCCGGATCGAAAACTTCGACCGCGAAAATCTGCCTGCGTTCTCATATATCGAGCATGAAACCACTGAGGTTGAAACCCTGAACCCCGACACGCTTGAGGTCGAAGCCGCGACCGAAACCACTGAGATTCTGGTCAAGCCCTACGGCTATCTGATGACGGTCGGGGTCAAAATGCTGGAGACCCTTGAGATCGCCCTGTGGGGGACGATCCTTGCGGTCATTCTGGGCCTGCCGCTGGCACTGCTGGGCGCGTCTAACCTAGCGCCGAACCGCTGGGTTCAGGGGTTAAGCCGCAGTGTGGTCAGCCTTTTGCGCGCTGTGCCGGAACTGATCAGCGCCCTGTTTCTGGTGCTGGCCTATGGTTTTGGGCCGATGGCGGGGATACTGGCGCTGGCGCTTCATGCCGCCGGATTTTTTGGTAAGTTCTATGCCGACGATATCGAAGCGGCTGATCCGAAGCCGCAGGAAGCCCTGCGCGCTATTGGGGCGGGCTGCCTTAAGGTTTTCCGCCATGCGATCTTGCCGATGGTCTGGCCGAACTACATCGCCTCGACCCTCTATATCCTCGACCGCAATGTGCGCATGGCGACCGTCATTGGTCTGGTTGGCGCGGGCGGCATCGGGCAGGAACTCAAGGGCCGTTATGACATGTATGACTACGGCCATGTCGGCACAATACTGGTGGCGATTTTTGTGCTGGTGCTGATCCTAGAGCAGATATCGGTGCGGTTGCGGAAACATTATCTTTAAAAATATCCGGGCCTTAGGGATAAGGCCCGGATATTTCGGCTTACATCTCCGAAGTGCGGAACTCGGCATCGGTTACGACACCTGAACCCACAACGCCTGCATCCGTGACTACGCGGTACTCCGTGTGCCAGTCTTTGGCGGTGACCGTGCTCCTGACATAGCCGCGTTTCTGACCGTTGAGATAGGTGACGTGCGGATTGGCATCGCGCACAGCCATCATGTCACCCGCCCACGGACAATGGGACGCAATCGACGTGCCGGCAAACTCATAGCCGATCTTGCGCGACTTCGGATCGGTCGGGGTTTCATGCAGGGTCATCGCCCCGGAGATATGCCAGTCGCCAGATAGCACCACCGGTGTGCCGTCAGCCTTAGCCAATGCCTTGGCGATCTTCTCACGTTGCAGCGGATAGCCATCCCACTGATCAAGGTTACGCACGTCGTCGTCCGGCCCTTCATTATACCGGAACGGCGAGAACCAGGTTTGGGACGCCAGAACATTAAATGCCGCGTCCGATGCCGATAGTTCTTTCAACAACCACTGTTCCTGAGCCGCGCCGGTCAGGGTGCGTTTCGGATCATCGAGCGCCGCGCAGGGCGCTTTACGATTATCGCCACAGGCCTGATCTGAGCGGAACTGACGGGTATCAAGTAGATGCACCTGCGCCGGGCCGAAACGATATTTTCCATAGAGCTGAATCTTAGATTTAAGCTGCTCGATTACCGGTGGCTTTTCGATAGGCATATGTTCCCAATAAGCCTGAAACGCCGCCAGCTTACGCACCTGAAACTCTAAGGGCGTCTGGGCTTCGGGGTCTTGAGGGATATCACTGGCCCAGTTGTTATCAACTTCATGGTCGTCCATCGCCACGATCCACGGGGCGGCAGCATGGGCGGCCTGTAAATCCTTATCGCTCTTATAAAGCGCATAGCGATTGCGGTAGTCCCACAGAGTGACGATCTCAGCGGAATTGTGCAGGCGCACCGTCTCAAACGCCTGTCGTTGACCGTTGCCCAAATCACGCATCCGTACCCCCAGGGTGCCGATCCCGCCTTCGTAAATATAGTCACCAACATGGATCACGCAGTCGGGCAGCCATTTGGCCATATCACCATAGGCCGTGAAATAGCCGCTCTCATAGCTCTGGCAACTGGCCAGAGCCAGCTTGGCGGACGGATCATTGCGGCTGGAGGTGCGGGTGCGGCCAATCGGGCTTTCGTCCTGTCCGTAATTGAACTGATACCAGTATTCGCGGCCCGGCGCCAATCCGTCGACGCGCACATGCACCGAATGACCTTCGCGCCCGGAGGTGGTAAATACCCCTTCGCGTACCGTCGTTTTCATCTGGTCGTCCGCGCACAGACGCCAGCGCACATTGACCGGTTCAGGCGTCATGCCGCCACCCTTAAGCGGATCGGGTGCCAGCCGCGTCCACAGGATCATGCCGTCATCGCGCGGACTGCCCGATGCAACGCCCAGCGTAAAATGATAGGCCCCAGAGGCCGCGCGCGCCATCGCCGGTATCCACAGGCTTGCGGCCGATCCGGCCAGAAACAATCGTCTGGAAAACATGAAGCACCTTTTGAATGATAATAAAAAAGGCCATGCCTGAGACGCTGAATACGCTTCAAACATGGCCTTCTGAGATGAGGCTTTTTAGGGCGCGGATCACGCGACCGGACGACGCTTATGACCGTATAACCGGCCCGCCCGGCCTTTGTGACCCTGCGCCTTTAGATTGGGACACACACAAAGTTAGGATTAAGATTTAGAACTTGGTGGCAAAGGTGGCGTAGAAGCTGCGCGGCTTGCCTTCAAACGGATAGCCGTAGAAATAGCGGTCATCCGTATTGGAATATTCGCCGCGGTTGAAGGCTGCGCCGTAGAAATTGTTCCCGTAGCCATAGCGTTCGGCGTAATATTCGTCGAACAGGTTGACGACGCGGAACTGGAAGCGGTGCTGCATGTTTTCACCGGCCAGATAGGTGACCGACGCATTGACAACCGTGTAGTTGCCAAAGTTCTTGCTGTATCTTGGCACGCCGGTGTCCTGTCCCTTGCCGCCGACCGCAGGCTTGGTCGTCCCCGGCAGAGCCGGACCGCCACGGGCCCATTCCGCGCCCTGGAAGCGTGGCAGCATCTGGAACTTCAGGCGGCCATCTTTTGAACTCCAGTCAATCGCACCGGTCGCAAACCATGACGGGGTTTCACCGATTTGCAGGCCTTTGCGTGAGCCGGCGGTTTCTGACGCATCCGTGCTGGTGTAAGCCAGACCGAAGTGCCACTGATCACCGACATAAAGATCAGCCTCAGCCGTCAGGCCCTTGATCTTGGTGATGGCCGATGAGTTGAAATAGGTGTTTACCGTCAGGCCCGAAGTGGTCGAAATCCGGTTGGTGATTTCAGTATCAAACCCGCCGATTTCACCGCTGACCGTGAACGCGCCAAAGGTATTGCGATAGCCGATACCGGCGTTAAAGGTTGTCGTTTCTTCCGGCAGCAGGTCAGGATTGCCGAGCGTGAAGACAGGGCTGGTCGCCTGCGGCGGACGCGGGTTGTTGATGTAAAGCTCATTGGTCTGCGGCAGGGAATAAGAGGTGCCACCATTGGCGCGGATATAGGCGTTGCCGATCGGCTGACGAACGCCAAACTTATAGATGGTCTTAGAGTCAAAGGCGTCTGAGAAGTCGGTACGCACCGCCAGCGAGATATTAGTCGACGGGCTGAACGGCAGCTTGGGGTGGAAATCAAAGAACACGCCGGTCGTGGCCGAGTCATTGTCCGGGGTGGCGAAGGCTTCGGACGAGTCATCTTTGTAAGAGACGTACTGAACGCCGCTGACCAGTTCCAGATACTTATGCGCCTGCCACAGGGCACGCACGGTCAGGCCGGTTTCCTTGTAGCCCGACTTATACTGGTTGGTGGTGCCAAAGCCGTGAGCAAAGGCCGGCTCGACAGCCCCCGTCCAGGCCCCGCGCGGGATAGTGACGGTCGGGTTGTTCGGGTCGATACAGCCCGCCGCGATACGGCAGACTTCCGGATAAAGTTCGGCGTTCCACAGCTTGGGATTAGAGTAATAGGCGGAGGCTTCAACCGAGAAGTTGTCGCTAAATCGCTTTTTAAACGACGCATCAAAGATCGGATAGCGCAGGGTATTGGGCGAATAGGATTCACCCGACGGGAACGGATCCTGGAACCAGCTTTCGACATAGATAACATTGCCGCGCAGTTCAGTATTGTCGTCGATTTGCCAGAGATATTTCGCGCCGATATTGTTGCGGTTGTAGGGATAATCCTGAATACCACCGGACAGCGCCACGTTATCCGTAAACTTGGTCGGGTCGAAAATTCGCGGTGAGTCGGTCGCCAGCATGGTGCCATACACCATCAGGCTGTGCTTACCTGCCTTATCGAGCGGGAAAGAATAGTTGCCCCAGATTTCGCGCGTCTCGAACGAGCCGTAGGAGATGCCGAACTCGCCTTTACGGGTGCCGTCCGGCTTTTTGGTGATGATATTGACGACACCGATGCCGCCGTTTGAACCGTAATAAAGGCTATTGCCGCCACGGTAAACTTCGATGGTCTCGATCATGTGCGGGTCCATCGCGGTGGCACCCCAAATGTTCTCCAGCGCCGGGCCGCGGTCATAGGTCGGCACGCCATCAAGCGCCACCAGCGTATCGCGATCCCCGCCGCCATCAAGGCGAATGGTGAATTCACCTTCGTCAGGCGAATAGCCGATGTTGACGCCCTTCACCAGAAACTGCATGGCTTCGGCCAGGTTAATCGCGCCCGAATCTTCGATCTGCTGGGCGGTGACGATCTGAACCTCCGTTCCGTAGGCTTCGGATTGTTGCGCGGCCAGGGTCTGACGCGCCATTTTCTTGGCCTCAACCGTGACGGTCTGAACCGGCTCAGCGGCATCGGCGGCCACGTCGTCAGCCGCATGGGCCAAAGTGCTCAGGCTGCAACCGAGAGCCAGCAGGCCCATCAGCGAACCATAAGGTGCTTTCAAAAACATGATATATCCCCAAAATGTGGAACCGGTTACGCCACCGGCAGCAGCTCCCCCGGTAATTGCGCAAACACACTCAGCGCCCAGGGTTCGATGTGAAATTTACCAACGGCTCATGACACTAAAAAAAGCGAATGATGACAGTTGGATGAATTTTACTCATTTTTACCATTATTATAAACTGAGCTTTATTTACTTCACTATTGGCCCAACAGTTCGGCAAAGCGAAAACCGTCTGCGGAATTGATCAGCAGACTGTTGGCCCCAAAGGCGTCAGCGCCCGCCACATCGGTCAGCGGATTATCGCCCAGCATGACCGCCTGCGACGGCGAAACCCCCAAGGCCGCGCAGGCGCGCGCGAACAGATGAGGTGACGGTTTACCGATGATATCGACACTCACACCACAGCCTTCGACGCAGGCCATAATGGCAGCCATCAACGCGCCGGTTTCCGGCACGATCCGTCCGTCCGCGCCCGGATGGGTTTTATCCGGATTCGCCACAATCAAACGTGCCCCGGTCTTGAGGCGGTTCACAATCCTCTCAAGACGATCGTAGGAAAACCCGGTGTCGCGCATCAGGACAATCACGTCCGCCGTGTCGTCATTGAGGATCAGACCCAGGCTGCGGGCATGGTTTTTCATGACCTCATTGCCGATGACCATGACGGTATCGGCAGTCTGAATACCCTGTGTGACATTTAAGGCTTCGGCGCCGGCCAGAAAAATACGGGCCGGATCGAAATCAACACCTTCGCGCGCCATTACCCTGGCAAAAACCTGCGGCAGATGGGTTGAATTGTTGGAGACAACCGCCGCCCGGTCGCCCCACACTTTAAGAAAGCGCACAGCGTCCGGCAGCAGCCGCTCCCCCAGCGCCAGACAGCCATCCCAGTCAAGCAATACCGCCTTTGACGCGGCCAGAAGGTCTTGCGCCGCATCCAGCCGCCGCGTTTGTGAAGTCATCAGATAATTCAACTTAGTCACCGAAAATATGAACCAAACTCAGTTTGATTGTGGTCAGAGATATAGATATGTTCAGCTAAAGCCCGCGTCGCATGATCAGGTGTCACAGAATCATGCCTTGAAAGCTTTGGGGGGTGATCTGCGATAGGGCGGCGGCCCGAATGGAAACCGATATGAACGACACGCCTCAAAACCAGACCCCAAATCAGCCGTCTGAAAATGCCCCGGTTGAAAACGCTCTGGTGCGGATCAACATCGCCTATCCGACCCTGGCCAAGGGGGCCCAGCGCATTGCCGACTATGTTCTGGCTCAGCCCGACCGCATTGTGCGTATGTCGGTCACGGAACTGTCCGAAGCCACGGGCGCGTCCGAAGGCAGCGTCATCAATTTTTGCCGCAAGCTGGGCCTGAGCGGGTTTCAGCATTTGAAACTCAGTCTGGCACAGGAAACCGTACAGCCGGTTCAGTTCATTCACGAAGACCTGAACCGCGACGACGATTTGCCCTCCGTATGCCGCAAGATTTTTCATTCGGGCATTCAGGCGTTGCGCGATACCTTGTCGGTCATAGATCCGAAGTCTCTGGCCAGTGCCGTTGAGATTTTTCGCAGCGCCAAGCGCATTGAAATCTATGGCATTGGCTCCTCGGCCCCCATTGCTGAAGACGCCCACTACCGGATGCTGCGTATCGGCCTTGAGGCCAAGGTCGTGATCGATAGCCATATTCAGGCCATCAGCGCGTCGCGCACTACGCCCGATGTGGCGGTTCTGACGATTTCCCATTCCGGCGCTACCCATGAGACGGTCGCGTCAACCAAACTGGCCAAGACCAATGGTGCGAAAACCGTAGTGATTACCAATTTTGCCCGCTCGCCCATTCAGGCCCATGCCGATGTGGTGTTGTTCACGATGGCGCGGGAGACGTTGTTCCGAACCGAGGCGATGACCAGCCGGATCGCCCAGTTGTGCGTGGTCGATGCCCTGATCGCCGCCCTGGCATTAGCGGATTATGATCAGGCCACCGACACCTTGAAGCGGACGTTCGATACCCTGTCGATCAAGCGGTTTTAAATTCAACTATTCCGCCCATAAGCGGATCGCTGACCGAGGCCTTTCCGGTTTCAAGCCGTCCGGCAAAGCGGCGCTCGAAACCTTGAGCGGTTATGGACAGATCGTACCAGTGACCGCTTTGGGTGGCATCGAAACTACGTTTTACGGTCTGACCGGGTTTCAGGGTAATATCAGCCGCCGCCCCACCATAGGCCGAGCCATCCAGCCGAAGCGTCAGAGGTGCCGTATGGCGGTTACGCAGCGACAGGCTGACCTGCCCGGTTTTGGGATCGCCTTTGAAGATCACTTCGGGTTCACTGACCGACATTTGCCCTTTGAGGGTGCGGTTGAAACCATTTGGCCCCAGTATCCAGAAATCATAGCTTTTGCCGCGCGCGGTAGTGGGCCAGACATCTTTGAGCGACTTTCCGGCTTCTACCGTATAGCGGCGCGGAATGGCCTCCAGGTCCAGCCGGTCATAAACCTGAAAGACCGCACCCTTATGGCCGGAATTGACAAACTCCATGCCGACCTGCGCGTCGCGGACCAAGGCGCGCACCTCAAGGTCATAGGGCAGAGGCCGTGACGGACGCGAACCCTCTTCCTGCACTAAGGCCTGCATCGCAACCGGCGGCTCGATGCGCTTACGGTGGATCTGGGCCAGCACGGCCTTTTGTGAGCCGGACGCATCCGGCAGTTTGGGGAAGGCCGGTTCATTAGGCGTGGCAAAATCAAAGGCTGAGGTCAGGTCGCCGCAGACGCTGCGGTGCCAGGGGCTGATGGCCGGAATAGTGACGTCAAAGCGCTTTTCCAGAAACTGCCCGACCGAGGTATGGTCGAACACTTCCGAGGTCACCCAGCCGCCGCGGCTCCACGGTGAGACGACATACATCGGCACACGCGGCCCCAGACCCCACGGTCTTACCGGCCCGCTGATGGTATCGTCCTTGACGCGGTACTTGTTGTCTTTGTCATTGAAATAAAAGCCCTTGAGGTCAAGGGTCGACTTGCCCGCCATGTCACCGGCGGCTGTATAGGATGGCGGCGCGGGCGGTGGCATATGGTCAAACAGGCCATCGTTTTCATCGAAGGTCTGGAAGAACACCGTCCGGCTCCAGACCTCCGGATTGGCGGTCAGGGCCTCAAGAATACCGGCGGTAAATTCCGCCCCCTGTAGTGGGGTCGAGGCCGACGGATGCTCAGACCAGTCCTTGGGCGGCAGTATCCACGACACTTCGGGCAGGGTGCCATCCTTTACATCCTGCGCAAATCGCTCCAGCGACCAGTTCGACATGCCCTTTTCATAAAGCCCTGAGCCCGGCTTGGCGTTTCGGAAACTTTCAAACGCCAGGCCGCCGTGCATGGCCCCGGTCCAGTTGTCATTCGGGTCTTGGTAAATACGCCATGACACGCCCGCGCCTTCGAGCACATCCGGGATGGTCGGCCAGGTGAAGGCCGAACCCTGATAGGTGTAACCCGGCGTCGGCAGCGCGCCCTTGATCCAGCAGCGCAGGTTATTGGGCTCAGAGTCGGCATCCGTACCGTTGATGCCCTTGGCGCGCAATTGCGGATCGTGGTTGGCGCCGGACCAGAAGACGATACGGTTCGGATCGGTGCCGGTGGTGATCGAGCAGTGATAGGCGTCGCAAATGGTAAATGCTTCGGCCAGAGCGAACTGGAACGGGATGTCGTCGCGTTTATAATAGCCCATCGAATAGGGATTTTTATACTTGGGCCAGTAACCGAACTTGCCCTGATTCCAGGCGGCCTGAGAATCGCTGAACGAATGGGGTGTGCCCGGTACGGCAATGGCGTTGGTGGTTTTGGTGTCGAGGTGATAGGGCGGGATTTCGCGCGCGCCGTCCGACTGCTTCCAAACCGGCCCGTTCGTCATCGGCACCGGATGACGATCACCAAAGCCGCGCACGCCTTTCAGAGTTCCGAAATAATGATCGAATGAACGGTTTTCCTGCATCAGGATGACGACGTGTTTGACGTCCTTAATGGTGCCCGTCACCCGGCTGGCGGGAATCGACAATGCGCTGGCGATGGCCTGCGGAAACACTCCACCCGAAGCGCTTACGGCAGCGCCGGCCCCCAGCATCCGTAAAAATCCGCGCCGATCGGCACCTGACATGATACTGCTCCCTGACTAAACTGAGTTCAGGGCGTCGTACCTCAGCTACATGACACAATAATGAAATAAACTCATTATTGTTAATTATTATAATAAATTTCACTCACCATATGTTGGTAGGTTAGGTTGTAACAATGTAACAACATTGATTGAGCCGAAATCGCGAGATTGTAGACTTCATTCCTTCCGGCTTAGCTGAAAAACCCACCAGTGGGTTCATGGATCGCGTAAACTAGGGGTGAGTTGGCAATGAAATGGGCCAAGCATGTATGATTCACCGACCCGCTTTGGCCGTAATCGTTCAATCCAAATGAGTCCGCAATGGGCCACTCGGCACACTTGCGCCCAAAGCAGCCATCTCGGTTTCCAACATGCGCACTTCCCGGTAGCAGACATTGGCAGAGCGAGCCATTTCACCTCCAATATAAAGGTTGCTTGGTTAGGAGATGGCAACGTTAGCATTGGCGGTTGGAAATTAAGGTTCGTGAACACTACACAGGCAATAAACCATAGTATTAATGTGCTAGCGAGAGATTGTTGCGGCTGCTCGCGTTCATGCTGGCGTCGAGCAGTAATGTAACTGGCCAGCTCGCGCCCGATATTTGCACGCGAGATAAGGATTGGCAAACCCTGCAACCGGACTTTACTCAGATGTAGAACGCAACGGCCCCCATTAGTTGAGCCTAGTGCACGGGCATTGCAATCTTCGAGCGAATTGAGATACTTGACGTGCGACGCTAAGTTGCCGGAGGCTTTTTCGGATGTTCGTGAGATGGGCGGAGACAGCTCGGCATAGATTGCCAGTGTGAATAACGCTAGAGTAGCAAGGTGAGAATAAGTTGGCGAAGCGAGTCGCCGACCAGCATTAACAAACAGGTCAGCCTTGGACGACACGACATCGGATACTGCGTCATCACATCCTCGACTCTACTACGCGTTTGGGCGGGAGCAGCACGCGTTCGCCAAGACCTTCGCGAAGTGCATGAACAATCTTCATCAGGAGATCGCCAGCGAAGTCATCGGTCAGGATAACCTACAGAACTATCAACACGGAGGCTCCTCCTTCCACCCCGCCTCGCCGAACCTGCCGCGATCAGAGCTGAAAGAGTCCTCCGCGATCATGGAAACGAAGTTCGAGGACATCATTGGGCAGAACCTCGCACTCCTGCCGCAGGCGCTGCAGCATCTCCACGACGCCATGACGCGCAACTTCTATGAAATGCTATTTTCGGGGGTGACCGCGTCCTGTGATCGCGTGGGAAACACGGTGTCCGCCCTTGACTACGCCAACAACGCCGAAGCCATGCTCGATGCCTTGCGGAAAGTGGAGTTCAGTGTGGATCGTAACGGCAAAGTCACCCTGCCGGAGATCCTTGTCGGACCCGGCAGCGCCGAACCCATGAGGCGTGACCTCGACAATCAACCCCAATCGTTCCGAGACGAATGGGACGCCGTCATAAAGGAAAAGAGCGGGTCCGCGCTGGCGCGCGAAGTTGAACGCCGACAACGCTTCAAAGGTCTGCAACAATGAGTCGGCGCGTTGTGCTCGCGATCGGCTGCGACCGTTATGCTCATTTGACGCCGCTAAACGGCGCAGAAGTCGATGCCCGCCGAATGTTCGAGGTCCTCACTGACCCGGACAAAGGCGGTTACGATGCGGCCGGAAGTCGGCTTTTGCTCTCTCCTCAACTGTCCGAGGTAATGAAAGCACTCGCCGATATTTTTGCCGACCTGACGCCAATTGATAGCTTTACGTTCGTTTTCGCCGGCCACGGCGCCGTTAAGAACGGTAGTTTCTATATGGCTGTGTCAAATTCGCAGTATGGGCTTCTGTCCGGAAGCGCCCTACCGCTGGGTCAGCTCTTTACGATGCTAGGCGAACAGGCACCGGCACAGTCCAATATCATCATCGACGCATGCGAAAGCGGTGGCCTGATCGCCGACCTCAACGCGCTGCTAAAGCCTGAGAACCTTGGGGCAGTCGGAACGCCCGGCATTACCCTGCTCGCTACGTCGGCGCGCAATCAAAGCGCAGGCGATACACCGAGCGGCGGCATTGGAACCAACGCTGTTCTCGACTGCATTAATGGTGCAACCTTTATTGACGACACATCCCCCTTCCTTGATCTGATTGACATTGGACGCGCGGTGTCAGTTGCGCTCTACGATACCCCCGAACAAAGCCCAGTAGTCTGGGGGTTAAACCTGTTTGGACCAAAGCGTTTCTGCCGAAATCCACGTACGGATGCCGACGCCGTTGCCCGCGCAAGCCTAGCAAGCTGGCCGCATTCCGTAGCATCTGACAGTATGCGCCTCCAGATGCCTGCACTTTGGCGTCTCTACGCAGGTCTGGAGCACGACTGGGACTCGCGCGCCTTCCTCGACGCCATGGCGCCATTACTGGACACCCTGCAGGGAGAGCCGGATCAACAACGCGCGTTGATCGAACGGTTTCTTGATCCTGCCGTCCTCAAGGCGAGCGCCTTAGCAGATGGTTTCATACCCGTCGAGGTGGCCGCCACCGGCGTGGTCGCCACTCTACCTTTCGCGGAAGCCATAGGGTCGCTAGAGGGGGGCGACGTTCTTCTCGAGCGCGTGGTTACCCAGGTCGAAAATACCCTCGATGCAATATGGGCCGATGTCGAAGCTGATCGCTTCGCCCTGATGCGATCGCGGGACGGCTTAGCGGGCTTATTCTACCTGCCATTACGCATCAGCAGAATCCTCGGATGGGCCGGACTAGCGCACCTCTATCGGTCCGGATTCGAAGAAGATAGCGCCTCTCGCTTGCGTTTGGAGCGCATCTCGCATGCGATCCTGGAGCATTATGCATTATCAGTTGTTTTTATGAGCGAGACGCAAGCGCCATTTATTGCAGTGTGGCTCTCCGCAATAAAGAAATCGTGTCTTGAACCAATCGGAGAGCGCGTCCTCCGAACCCTATCGGTGAGCATGTTGCAAACGGGTGCGAAATCAGCGAGCGCCAGTATAGAACCTGAACAAGTCTTTGATTACCTTCTGGCGCGGTCGGCTGGCGATTTCTCGGAAGCGTCGCAGCTGTGCGCCAGACCATCGGAATTCGCGCTCATGCTGATTCGTGCGAGTACGTGGTTCGGGCTGGAGGGAGAAGTAGACCAGGCGATGCACCTAATGGATCGCGAGTCGCTCATCGCCTTCCTGCCGAGACGGCTCGATCAGTTCGCCGAAGACCTGATGCAAGACGGATCGAGTATTGTCTTCAGAGTCGGGTTCGACGTCTGGACGGTAGCGGAGATCGAGAGCGCTTGGCCACAGGAAGCCGTGGTCCAACCGGCCGGAAACGCCGAACATTTCCGTTGCCTGTTAGCTGCCCTTCTTTTTCCCAATCGCGTTCCGTGGTTTCTCTTTTCGCCCCCAACACCCTAAGAGATTCTTTATTGGGAATCGGGTTCACCAATTAGTTTTTCGCTTCATTAAGTCTCGGAACCAACAGGAAAAACACGAATTTTAATGATAGCGTCCTAATCAAGGCAGAACGTCGTTTTCCCGACATCACCATTCATTGTATGGCTCGCCCGGCATTACACTAGTCATTTTTTAACTGGGAAAACGACCTCTAGGGGCACACAACGAACATGAATGTGTCGAACACCGGCCGAGTTGCGCGTTACACGGAACGCATACGCAGACTTCCGCATTCCAAATGCTGCTTACCGTTGCGAGTTCTGCTAAGGGCCAACGGTTGCAACTCGGTCTGCACGCCCCAAGCGGTTATTCTTATCGGAAACTCGAACCGCTCCCTAAAGCGGACGGACGGCTGACACTGGGTGCGCCAGGCAACGGCTCGCCACGAAATGATGACGCTGCAGCTTTGATGATTAGAGGTCTATTTGAAACCAAGATTGCATTTATAGGCCGGAGAGCGACGCGTACTCACTCTCCACGTACCGAAGTACAATGCAATTTGTGCGGCCCAGGATACACGCTATTGCCGCTGGGCGCCGATCTTCGTCGACGCTGGGCACAATTCCGCATCATCTTTCACCTTCGTTCACCCCACCCTTCGGTGCCGTAGTTCAGAAAATCGCCCATCGTCCCGCACCGCTGGATCTTCCTCTAAGATGGCAAAAACATCATCGATATCGTAGGGCCATTCTGCAGAGTCTTCGCCCAAGGTCGCCCACAGTAGATCCAACATCGCGCTTGGATAACGACGAGCGGGGTACTTCGAATCACTTTTTTCCTGGGCGATCCCGTATATTCGGGCACGGCTTGCAGGCACTACGGTACGGCAGACCAGTGAAACGATCGAGGGAAACAGGTCTCCACTATCCATGGCCAATTCGATCAGATCATTAGCCACTCGTTGCGTTTTGACACTTCGTTGCTTAGGCCACACCTCAGTCAGGAAGGAAATCAGGCGGTGATGCCAGGATGATCCAGGGTCTTTTGACCAGTGCCGTAGATTCCAGAGCACCTGAGACCTCAGGTCATCTCCGCAAACTATGAGAAACTCACGCATTTCCTCGTTGGTAACGAGACGCTCGGGTTCAATCTCATCCGGCGCCCCGCCCCATCCGGCCAAAACCATACCAGCATAATTTTGACTAAAGCTCGATCGTTCATCGTACCGTGCGCTGCGTTCGAGCAGCCCAGCCTTGAGCATGAGGTAAAGGTCTTTACTCGGAACCACGGCCGCCCAAAGCAGCCCTTCCCAAAATGCGTCCCCGTCATTGCCACTATCAGACGCGAGCGGCGCAATGGTTGACCGCGTCCATACCGGGTCTACGTAATCCAGCCATTTGATCTGACGCGATATCATGACGATAGCTTGGCTACGCATTACACCCGGCAAAGACAGCAAGTCATCAAACCGCTGCTTCATTCCCAACGTTAGACCGTCGCCTTGGCCGATTTCCCCAAGTCCTCGTTCCGCCTGACAAACTTTTGCAAGTTCCCCGACCGCCGCATTTATAGCGGAGTCAGCCCAACTCCTGTCGACCTTATGATCGTCTTGGGGTTCCATGCTCCATAGGGCCGCTATGAGCTGTTCCCAGAGTTGCGGCAAAAACTCTTGCCCCTCGTTGAAAAAGTAACCCGCATTGTTAGCGAACCACGTCGCTGCAGGATGCGATATTTCGGCAAGAGCAAGTGCGGGAAGCCTGATCAACCGGCCAGCCACCACAGACTTCATACGCGGGCTGTCCTGAACACGGGCATTATTATAGAGGAAATCAGCCCACTCACGAGGCGCGCCCCGACCCGACTTGGCTTCGATAGATAGCGCCTTCAGCGCTCTTTTCGGCTTCGACTCGACGAGTCCGTGAAACGGCGCCCTACGGACCTGGCTCCAAAAATCGAAATGCCCGGCACGCCGTGCCTCTTCAACAATTTCTTTGATGCGGACCGTCAGGAGTGAGCCCGGATCATTATCCTCCCCTATAGACACCACCCGCATCACGTTGGTTTCCGCTACATCGCGCGCATCATCCTTCCAGTCGGGCGCCAACTGCCTAAGTCCATTGACCACTTCTTCGTAGTCGAAACTGAGATCGACACCGTTCTTCGATAGCCAGTTTAGTCGTTGCAAGCGATAGTATGCTTCGGCACTTTCCACCCCGCCGGACACCGACTCTGGCCACATCTGCGAGCTATGCAGGATCTTGTTCTCAATTGCCTCCCTAGCTACGGCATCTAGGTCCTGCCATCTCTGCCGAAGAGCAAACAAAAGTTCTCTCGTGTGGCTCTCTGACCAAAATGCTTCATCGGACAGGGCAAGAATGATGTCTGCGGCCTCCGTTGAAGTGGTCGCCTTTACCTGTCCCGCAGCCCAAATCCTCAGGCGCGCGTAGATTTGATTATCCTGCACCGGCCATAGAGCGATCTCTCTTTTGGCGGAGGCCGCATCGGCATCAAACCACTCATCCACAATGTGGAGATAGTTTGTGACCAAGCCCGTCAGGTCCCCTAGATCCTGGCCGAATCCGACCTCACCTTGGTCGCCCACGAGAGTTCGAAAATACAGACGCTCGTTCCCTCGAACCTCGGCTTCCATGGAAATCGCCAGATCGATATTCGATCGGAATTGGGCTGTTGCGTATGGCAACATTTCGGGGGGGAAGGAGGTGCGGCGATGAGAATGGGGGTAATCGACATCTAACTTCAACAACTGATCAGTCGGGCCGCCACCCTCCCACTCAAGCGGGTGAACAAGGCCGTAAGATTTCTGGACCGTGAACTTGGGCCGATGTGTCAGGGCAATCGATCGGACGGCCGAAGGCGACCACCCCTCTGCCTTCACCTGTGACAGTACAAGGTGCTGCAGACTATCCGGATCCTTTCGTTCGTCAGCCCACGCTGTTAGCAACCAGCGCCAGGCCCGACGAATTTCCGTAGGAAAGAGGTCATTTGCCTGCCTCATCCGCCATTCGAGCTGATCTCTGATCTTGGGATGCAGCGCGGTCTGTTGTACCGCCCACCAGACAGCCACCGGATCGTGCGCTACCTGAACAAACCACTGACCCAGCTGAAAAAGACGTATTGGCAGTTCGCTGAGGATCGGTTTCTCGCTGCGCAAAGCGCCGAACGGGGCTCCGCCGACGTCAGCACTGCTGGGGATAAGAACGTCGACCGCTTGCCCCGGAACCTTTCGCCTGTCGTAAGGATTGGCGACATCATTGATCATGGGCGATGGATCGGTATCGACAGAGAGGTGGTGGAACGGATCGAACCACGTCGCTTGGTCTTTCACGTAACTTCGATCCGAGGGGTCCAGATACCGCTGGTGAGAATCCAAAACCAATAGCCACCGGGCATCCAGTTGTGGGCCGGCCCTCGCAATCCGGGTCGCCCCTTCGGTAGTCGCTGCCAAACTTAGTATTTGACCTCGGACATGCGCACCCGCAGCGGACGGCCCAACCGAGGCCATTTCAAATAACTTCGCATACCACGCGTCGAGGTCACGGGCGCGAACAGACCATGCGGCGAGAGTGCTCCACAACGAGGCAAAATCACCTTCCGGAAAGGGAATTGCTGTGACGCCCTTGCGCTCCCACAGCGCACTCGCTTCTGTATGATCTCCCTCCTGAAACGCGAACATGCGTCTCGGGCTCTTTGCATCGAGATTGAGGGCCTCCAACAAGTATTGCACTGGCGGGTCATCGGCCGTGTAGCCCACGAAAACAATGTAATAGCGTTGGAGGAGAGACTGGATAAATTTTGTTGCCCAGCCGTCGGCCAAGTAGGCTCGACCGAAGTCGGCGCTTGAGACGACAAACTCTTCGTCATCCGGCGATGCATAGTCCAGCGTCACCTTTCCATGAAGGTGGATAATTCCCTGAAATTCTTTGTCGTTTCTCGGATCGGGAAGGTGCGGTGGTCCCTTCGCGACCAACGTCGCGTCGCACGCTTCAAACAGCAGGTCAAAGTTTGTGGTTACAAGCCTTGTAACGCCACTCCGGTTTCGCGCCAGATTAAGAATTACCTTGTGAGCGGTCAGGTCACAGCCTTCCGCCGGTCTAATCGCGGCAGCTACGGCTTCACGTACGTCACAAACTTCAAACTCACGCTCGAGAAGTCCGAATACGCGGTCTGCCGCAATCAACCCACCGACTCCCGTCAGCCGACCGGTCTC
This sequence comes from Asticcacaulis machinosus, assembly GCF_028550435.1. Lineage (GTDB taxonomy): Bacteria > Pseudomonadota > Alphaproteobacteria > Caulobacterales > Caulobacteraceae > Asticcacaulis > Asticcacaulis machinosus. The sequence goes on from NZ_JAQQKV010000001.1 coordinate 1,133,448, forward strand.
TCTGGCTTTCTGAAGCAACTGCCGGGCGGGGCTCCGTCTGCCGGCACCTAGAATGTCTATGACTTGCTCTGCCAGCTTGAAGAAGTCAGGCAGACCCGCATTGGCTCGGGAGACGCCTGCACCGCAAAAGAATATCACTTCTCCCTTGTCACGCGCCGTCAGAAGCTCTTCGGGTATATCTGGTCCGTCCGGGATAAATCTCATGGTTCTGTCCCCCCCCCTAATTTCAACGTTTCCGCAAAATCTTCGACGTCGCACTGCAGGTTCGAATTGACCCGGTTGAAATAGCTCGCCACGACTCGTGGCATACCCTCGATATGCATTTGCATGTCTGCGCGTTAATCACGCTTTTTCAAGCCAGTATCCGTCTCCAGTTACAAAACCCTCGTCGACACACCAACGACGCGTGTATCCTGCAAATGTGCCATTTGTCGCCACTTGACCTCCGATTCGCCGTTTGAGGAAACTCGGCCATCCTGATGGGATAGGATGTTGTGTACTAACATGAACTAACGCTTCCTCGCCTTGCTTGATTTCGTCTTTTAGAACGACGTCATATCGTTTACCCTTGTCGTCTTGATGTCGAAGAACAGAGTGAACGATTTTCATCGGTTCTAGCAGACGTCGGTGACCAACCCTTTCGAACAAGTCCGCGATCTCCTCCCCCGTATGGCTCCCCCTGAAGTAAATGTTGGAAGCGCAATGCAGAACTTGATGCTCATTCAATTTTCGGACGTCGTCGCTTTTTTCCACATCTACCCAGCCGCCAGAGTTTGCAATCGAGTAAACGTCACCGTCGTACAAGACACAATAAATCTGGGGCGATAGAGGGAGCATCAATTTGGTCCCTGCACGGCCGACGCCGAGAGATCGATTTCTCGTCCGTACATCGTTTTGATGCCAGCGATTGGCTAGAATCGCCGGATTATCAGAGGTCACAAACTCGAGTTTACTTTGGTTGCGCAAGAGACAGACTTTGAGGTCATCTACGATCTTCATTCGGTCGCCGAACTCCAGCATTGCGGACTGGATACACTCATCGAGAACCTCCCTGAAGGCCGGCACCTCGATGTCAAACGCTGGAACATTTGTCATGGCTAGTACGTTCTTTGCGAACGCTTTTGCTCTGGCCTCAGTCCTCAGATACTGTAACAGCATGAACCGCCGCAGCACCAAAGACTGGGCGCCCGTGATTGGCCCGTTTGGGTGTAATAACGTAGGGAGAATTTTGGCGTACCCATTCTCTACTGTATTTATAGCGCTTTCCAAATGGGGCGTTTTTCCGTAGAAATAGTCACTTGAACACTGACTTTTCACAGGCGCGTCGATTACAACCCGACGGCGCGCCAGATTGAATAAGTTAATCGCTAAGCCATCTCCATCCTTTGAAAATGGTTTTAGATGGCACCGCGGCACGAAGTGCTGGTTTTTATTAAACGGCATTTGCTCGATCCCTACCCGCCAAAAGGTCACCGAAAACCCCGCAGTTCCCACGACGTTTGTTCACGATTTTGAATTTCAACGCCAAGTATATAGTAAATAATCAGATTCGGGGCACCGCAAAGGTGTCGCCCAGTGCAACCAGACGTACTGTAGGGGAATCCGTGACTTCGCCTTTGATATCAGAATGCCTAGTGGAATATGACAACTCTTATGACCGCTTAGCTCGACTTGTCCAGAAGCTGGAAGCTGAGCTTAAGGCTAACTCCATTCCAGCACGGGTTACCCCGCAGGACGACATCGGGGTTATCCTCATGGCCAACTTTAGAGCAACATGGCAATGTCCGCTTTTTCGTTCGCATCAAAGGAGCAGATGTCTCTTTAGGGCCAAGTCCGGCCGCAACATCTATCATTTTAGAGTCTAAACCGGCATTCTCCCCCGGTAGCCACATATATTGCGCTCCGGTCCGCTCCCATCTTGAGCGGTCCAGCTAGCATGCCAAACTGAGAGTAAACTATGGAGTTACGCTCATGGCATCAACGCGCATTCTGTGGGGGCAGATCATGCTGTGCCTGTCTGTAACGCTCGCGGCGGTTTGGGGCTCGAGCCAGTGGACAGCTTGGCAATTGGGCTTTCAGGACGGACTTGGGGCGCCCTGGTTCAGGATTGATGGGTGGCCGGTCTACTATCCATTCCATTTTTTCTTGTGGTGGTTCGCCTTTGACGCCTACGCCCCTGATGTGTTTCACAGGGGTGGCCTGATGGCCGCGTCAGGCGGTCTGCTTTCATTTCTTTGTGCGGTCATGTTGTCAGTTTGGCGGGCGCGTGAGGCACGGATTGCCGAAACCTACGGATCTGCACGGTGGGCGCTGATGCCAGCGATACGAGCCGGAGGCCTTTTGAGTGACGAGGGTGTCGTTTTGGGTAGGGTCGGACAAAGTTACCTTCGTCATAATGGACCTGAACACCTCCTATGTTTTGCCCCCACCCGATCAGGTAAAGGGGTTGGCCTCGTAGTCCCAACACTGCTGACCTGGCCAGGCAGCGCCATAATTCACGATATCAAAGGCGAAAACTGGCAGCTGACCGCCGGGTTTCGGGCAAGGTTCGGCCGTGTCATCCTTTTTGATCCGACGAATGCCGCCTCACTCCCCTACAATCCCCTGCTTGAAGTGCGCCGCGGCATATTCGAAGTAAGGGATGTCCAGAACATCGCCGATGTCCTCGTAGACCCGGAAGGCTCACTCGAGAAGCGCAACCATTGGGAAAAGACCAGCCACGGACTACTCGTCGGTGCCATACTCCATGTCCTTTACGCAGAGAAGGACAAGACCCTGGCCGGTGTCGCACGGTTCCTATCAGACCCAGAGAGAAACCTCGCATCTACGCTTCAGGCTATGATGACGACGCCTCATCTCGGCGCAGACGGCGTGCATCCCGTCGTCGCCTCGGCCGCCCGTGAGTTGCTGAATAAATCAGCCAATGAAAGATCTGGCGTCCTATCGACCGCCATGTCATTCCTTGGGCTGTACAGAGATCCCATCATCGCGGAGGTCACCTCTAAGAGCTGCTGGCGTATTCATGACCTGATTGCCAACCGCCACCCAACCAGTCTTTACCTTGTGGTGCCCCCGTCGGATATTTCACGTACAAAACCCCTGATACGCCTGATCCTCAATCAGGTCGGACGACGCCTGACCGAGGACATGCAAAAGTCCAAACGTCATAAGCTGCTACTCATGCTGGATGAGTTTCCGGCCCTGGGACGTCTGGATTTTTTTGAATCAGCGCTGGCGTTCATGGCCGGCTATCCAAAACGATGATTGGAGCTGGTTGCCACTTCCCGATATGAGCCAGGCTCCCGCAAGTGGCGATCAGGCAGGGGATGCCCCCAATAGCTTGGATATCCACCCGACATTGGACATCGAGGTGCAAGAAGCCCGCACTGGCGCGGCGTCGGCACCCTTTGACGTGCAGAAGGTTCTCGACGAGTTAGATGCCCAAATGCAGCGCGTGCGGGCACTGCAAGGCGTTCAAGCGCGGGTGGCAAGACAGGCTAGCATGGATCCTGATGACGGCGTGGAGATGTAATCCATGAGAAAACAACAGCTCACAATCTATCTTGATCAGGAAACCGCAAAAGCCTTAAGCCCCTGTCTGAAGCTCGCGGCGAAATCGCCTACTCAGCGTCATTTTTTTCATGGTTTGCTGAAGAGGGCAAACGTGCATATGGAGAGATCATTCCGGCGACAAGTCCTGATAAACGAATAATGGTGAGCAAGCGGCCCGTCGGTGTCGCCGCCGCGATTACGCCCTGGAACTTCCCATCGGCGATGATTGCTCGAAAGGTCGCCCCAGCATTGGCCGCGGGCTGTTCCATCGTCGTAAAACCGTCTGAACTTACGCCCTTTTCGGCACTGGCACTGGCTAAGCTCGCCTTGGAGGTCGGCATTCCAGGCGGCATTTTCAATGTGGTCACCGGCCATGCCAAAACTATCGGTCCGATCCTGACCGGACACCCGGATATTGGGAAGTTTAGTTTCACGGGGTCTACCGCCATTGGAAAGCTGCTCACGGCCCAATGCGCGTCAACTATGAAACGGGTCTCAATGGAATTGGGTGGGAATGCGCCACTGTTAGTATTTGACGACGCAGATCTAGACGCGGCCGTTGAAGGCACTATCGTCTCAAAATTTAGGAACAGTGGTCAAACATGTGTCTGTGCAAATCGTATCCTCGTGCAGGATGGAATTTACGATAGATTTGCTGAAGCGCTCGCTCTTCGAGTTTCAGAACTTTTGGTTGGCAATGGGCTAGATGGCGAAACCCACCAAGGACCGTTGATTAATCAGACATCAAAAGCGAAAGTACTCGAGCATATTCAGGACGCGGTCGACAAGGGCGGCGTGATTTTAACAGGTGGCAGTCCTCATCCAACCGGCGAGTTATTTGTAACACCTACGATTATTACGGGTGCAAATGATACAATGCGCATCGCGCACGAAGAGACTTTCGGCCCCGTGGCCGCCCTATTCAGGTTTAAGTCCGAGCGTGAAGCGTTGGCAATGGCGAATGCCACGCGTTCAGGGTTAGCAGCCTATGCATTTACGCGGGATCTTGACCGGTTTTGGCGCGTATCAGAAGGGCTGCATGCGGGCATGATAGGTATCAATACCGGCCTCATATCAAGCGAAGTGGCCCCATTCGGCGGCGTAAAGGAGTCGGGGTTAGGTCGCGAAGGCTCTCATTTTGGGCTCGATGAATACATGGAGTTAAAAATGGTGTGCGTCGGAACATCAATGAGCTCATAGTTGAAGTTACTTCGGCCGGGTTAGAGACCATCGCTTTGTAACACCAACGGTAGCTTTTTAGTTCATCAGCGGAAGTCCCTACTTTTCACCAAAGCCGTCCCCGGAGGCGACTCGGTGAAAAGCGCATCAATAAGCACGCTACTATGTTGTGCTTCATCACCGGGGTGACGGGGCATCGACAAGGGCAAGTCACGTCCGCCTATGTCAGCAAGCATCGGCGACAGGTCGGCGACTGAGCGGGCAATTAGGTGGACGATTTCCCCTTCCCTCTGGATCTGACCTGTAATCAGGATAAGGCTTGAGCCAAAGACTTCGCGTTTATAGAGTTCTGCGGTCTTTTCCCAAATAACGACGTTAGAAATACCGGTCTCGTCTTCCATAGTCAGAAAGATGACGCCATTGGCCGATCCCGGCCTTTGCCGGACCGTGACCATGCCGGCGACCTGAACGTAACGCATATCTTTGGAAGCCATGGCCTCGTCACAGGTCACATAGCCCTTCGCCTGAAGGTCCGATCGCAAAAAGGTCATTGGGTGTGCCCCGCGACTGAACCCAACCTGATTATAATCCTCAACCACATTGGCACCATCCGTCATTCGGCGGAACGTGATCTCAGCCGGGTTAATCTCGGATTCACTGCGGCCGGTGTCATCAAGAAGACCGTCAAAAAGCGGCAGGACATCGCTGCCCAATGACCGAATGGCATGGAGCGCATCCGGTCGGGATAGTTTGAACGCCGCCTCAAAGGCATCCGCACGCGCCAGTTTACGCAAGGTCGGCACAGACGTTTTCGCCCGCCGCCATAGGTCCGGGATAGATTTATAAGCCTGCTCACCACGTGCCAGGATAAGGTCAGCCACATCCTTGCTTTTGATACCGTTGATTAGTCGAAAGCCTAAACGAACCGCCATACGTCCAAGGCGCCCCGTCGGCTCCAGCGTACAGTCCCAGCGCGAGGCATTCGGGCAGAACCAGCGCACCTCAACGCCGTGAGCCTTGGCGTCGCGGATAAGCTGTGCCGGTGCATAAAACCCCATCGGCTGGCTATTAAGGATAGCCGCCAGAAACACATCGGGATGATGGCATTTCAGCCAACAGGACGCTTCGGTGATAATCGCAAAGCTGAAGGCATGGCTTTCCGGAAATCCGTAGCTGCCAAACCCTTCAAGTTGTTTGACAAGGCTTAAGGCAAACTCTTGCGTATAGCCGTTTTTTGTCATGCCATCGATAATGTCCTGCGACAGAGCCCCGATCCCTCCGGTTTTTTTGAAGGTAGCCTGGGCCCTGCGCATCAGGTCAGCCTGTCCGGGTGTGAAACCGGCGCAAACGATGACCACCCGCATCGCCTGTTCCTGAAACAACGGTACGCCCAGCGTTTTCCCTAAAATGGCCTCCAGTTCCTGGGTCGGGTAGGTCACCGCTTCAAGCCCCTCCTTTCGCCGTAAAAACGGGTGCACCATATCCCCCTGAATGGGCCCCGGCCTGACGATTGCCACCTGTACGACCAGATCATAAAATGTCCGGGGTTTCGTCCGAGGCAGCATGGCCATCTGCGCACGGGATTCGATCTGGAATACGCCAACCGTATCGGCGCGGCGGATCATGGCGTAGGTTTTAGGGTCTTCAGGCGGGATAGAGGCCATATCTACATACCGGTCTTTGGCCTCAGCCAGCAGATCGAAACCACGCTTGAGCGCCGACAGCATCCCTAACGCCAGACAATCGACCTTCATGATTTTCAAAACATCGATATCGTCCTTATCCCATTCAACCACTTGCCGATCTTTCATGGCGGCCGGCTCGATCGGCACCAGCTCATCAAGGCGGTCATGAGTCAGGACGAACCCGCCCGGATGCTGGCTGAGTTGGCGCGGCATATCGAGCAGCAATAGATGTAGCTCAAACGCCAGTCGCAGGCGACGATCCGCCATATTGAGATTAAGCTCCCTGGCCATGGCGGGGTCGAAGCCAGACGAATGCCAATGGCGGATCTGCGAGGCCAGGGTCTTAATGGTGTCTTCAGGAAACCCAAGGACCTTGAGCGTATCGCGCAAAGCCCTGCGGGTGCGAAACCGGGTGACGACGGCCGTAAGCGCCGCATGGTTGCGTCCATAGGTATTAAACACCCATTGCAGTACCTCCTCGCGTCGGTCGTGTTCAAAGTCGACATCAATATCCGGCGGTTCTTTGCGCTCCGCCGAAATAAACCGTTCAAACAGGAGTTCATTCCGACTGGGGTCGACGGAGGTAATACCGAGGACGTAACAAACACAGGAATTGGCGGCACTGCCTCGGCCCTGACACAAAATATCGCGGCTACGAGCAAACTGGACAATGGCATTCACCGTCAGAAAGTAAGGGGCATAATCCAGGCTATCGATCAGTGCCAGTTCGTGCTTGAGCAGCGCTATGACGGTGTTAGGCACCCCTTCCGGATATCGCCATTTAGCGCCTTCCCAACTCAGGCGCTTCAAGGCCTCAATGGCTGATAGTCCTGGCAGAAGACGCTCCTCAGGATATTGGTATTCCAGCTCAGTCAATGAAAACCGGCACCGGTCCGCGATATCGGCTGTCCGGCACAGGGCTTCAGGGTAATCGGCAAACAGCCGCTGCATTTCCTCGGGTGATTTGAGAAAGCGGTCGGCATATCGGTTTCGCAGGTCGCCCATGGCGTCAATCGTGCAGCGATGACGGATGCAGGTGACGACGTCATGAAGTTGGGCGCGCTCGTGAATGTGATAAAGCACGTCATTGGTGACAACCGTTGGCACACGGCAGGTTTGGGCCAGGTTTGACAGATCGTGCAGGCGTAAGTGATCATTCTGACGCCGACGCAAGGTCAGGGCCATGTAGGCACGATCCGCAAACAGTGTTTTGAACTTGCGCAGACGCTCGCCTAGGATCTCACAGGCCTGATCGGGAATATAGATGGCCAGCAAACTTTCATGAAAGTCCTCCAAATCGGCCCAGTCGAGATCGCATTTGCCCTTACCGGCTCTGGTCTTGCCCAGAGTTAGCAGCCGACACAGGTTTGCCCAGCCTGCGCGGTCCATAGGATAGACCAGGAGTGACTGGCCATCCCTCAGATCAAGCCTGCACCCGGCAATAAGCCGCACCCCCGTCTCGCGGGCCGCCACATGGGCGCGCACCATACCGGCGACGCTATTGCGGTCGGCTATGGCCAACGCCTCCATGCCCAACGCCTTGGCGCGAGCAAACAGATCATCCGGCGCGCTGCATCCCTGCAAAAAAGAAAAATAGGAGGCACATTCAAACTCGACATAGGCCATCAGTCGAACTTCCCATGCAGGAACCAGTTTAATCCCCCCGTTTCCGGATGCTGGCCATCCCCGGATCTGAACACCCAGAACCGTTGTCCGCCCTCGACCTCAAGAATGAAGTAGTCGCGCACCTTGCCCAGTTCCGTATCGCTGCGCCACCATTCGCCTAATACCCGTTCCGGCCCATCTGCGCAGGCCACCCGGTAGCGCTGACCACGCCAGGAAAACGCTTTGGGCGGATGATCAGGTAAGGCCGCCAGGGTCTGAATAGCTTCGGGCTTTCGGTAAAGCCGCTGCGGCCGACGGTAACCGGCATTGCGGCGCGACCCCATTTCGCTTGCGCTCGGCGGCACGCGCTTGACCGCGCGTTCAGGGATATCCGTGGCCACGGAGACCGCGCGATATAGGCAGTCGGGTCCATAGCGATTGGCAAGGATATCCCACAGGTCGTCGACATCAGGCTTAGCCGGCTGCGACCACGACGCCTCCACCTGTTTGGCATCTAGTCGTTCTGTTAGGGCTGCAACCAACCTCATCCGGTCAACCCCGAAACCCGGATTAACGGTTTCGATCTTATCGCACAACAGTCGGCCTAGACGCTTAGGATCGCGCACCGGCTTGGCCGTAGCGGCCATGATCGTCTCAATGTGATTGTCGACCCGGACAAAATGCAGATCGAGGCGGCGAACCCCCAGGCCTTTCTCGTCCAGGCGATTACAGATCATATCGGTCAGGCGGCGTGTGTATTTCTCAAGTGTCTCGGGTGCGCCAATCGGTTCGGCAAAGACCCGCTCAACCTGGATCAGTTCGGGCGATGCCACGGGTTCAATCGGCTCGCTCAAACGCCCAAATGCCTGATCGATGCGTTTGAATAACTTTGGCCCGAAGCTTTTGGTCAGAGGCGGTCGCGGCTTCCCGGCCAGTTCGCCTATGGTATCCAGTCCCAGCAGGTGCAGATCGGGCAGCATGTCAGGTGGCAAACGCAAGGCTTCAACGGGTAGCCGTAGCAGGGCTTCAGCTGAATGTCCGGCCTCGACAATCAAACGCGCCTGACGCCCAAACCGAGCTAGGGCATGGGCGGCACCCCAGCTATCGCTAAGCGCCACATGGGCCGTAATCCCCAGATCAGCCAAGCGTGTAATGAGATCGGCGACCAGGCCGGCCTCCCCGCCATAGAGGTGCGCCGCGCCGGTTATGTCGAGCACAAGTCCATCCGGCGGATCTACCGCCACAATGGGCGAATAAAGCCGCAAAGCCCAGATGGCGAGCTTTTCGAGGGCGTCCGCATCACGGACGGGATCGGCATCAAGGATGGTGAGGTTGCCAAACAAGCTTTCGGCCTTGGCCACGGGCATGCCGATGCGGACGCCGATCTTCACACCCAAATCATCGACAGCCATGACGATGCGACGTGACCCGATCGCCCCTTTCAACACGAGGGGCGTATCAGCCGACGGCGCGGTATTGCCCATCGCCCGTCGCATCCGATCCGTGGCCCAGAACGGCAGGTATACCGATATGACCCGTTTCATCGCACGCCTCTACTTCAAAATCTGCGGTTTCTCCGCCGCGGCACCGCATAAGTTCCAATTGCCACCGGGCACGCCCGACACCGCGCACGGGCATCGGCGCTGAGTTGATTTCTGTCACACGCCATCTTGTGAACGCTGCGGTAGGTTGACCAAAATCGCGGGCATCGACCGGACGTCGCCAGCGCCGAACGGCAAGAGCAAGCGTGCCTGTCAATTCGGCGGCCATTTGCAGTCGCTGAGATGCCACGCGCGACAGACCGGCCAACTCCCCCACAACGACAGACAGACCGCCGTGCCTGAGCGCCTCTTCAAAACACCCTAGGATCGAAGCTTCGTCACGGGCTTCAAAAAACACAACCCGATCTTCAGTCAGTCCCGACGTTGCCAAGGCTGGCGCGAACAGATCCGCCTGAGTATAGCACCACAGAACCCTTCCCCCGGCTCTTGCGGCAATCCCGGCGCAAAATGACGCGGCGGCGGCTCCATCTATCGCTCCATCGGCGCCACCGGCCACTTCATGAAGCGCCCCAAGGGCCAGACCGCCTTTTGGAAGCCGGCGATCGATTTCGGGCACACCGAAGGGCAAGATCGTGCGGGTTCTGGCACCAAGATTTTCGATCCCCTCGATCCGCTCACGTAGTTCTGTAATGACGGTAGGGTTGACGGCGGGCATGACATAAAAGCTCCCTTCTGGCACTGTTATGGATAAAAATGCGGCCGATAACCGGCCATTTCGTTCTACATTTGTTCCACAATGAAATCAGAGTCAACTCCCCCCCACCTGCCAGAATCCTGACTGTGCGGTGTCGGTTTGCCGCTAAAGGAATTTTTTCCTCAAAGTCTCCAAGACCTTGAGGTCGAATTATTGATGAACTTTTTTGAGAAGGTGTTTAGGGCTGAGGGTGCACCCGATCACAACCGGACCACGCCATGTAACCTAAGTTGACACGCGCCTGACATTCACCTCTTGAACTGTGATGCAGCGCACCCTAGATTAAAAGCGTTCGGCGCTTCGGCGCTGATTGCCCTTCCTGGGCGTTTCCTCCCTGTAGACTTTAGCCGCGCCGCAATGCGCGGCTTTTTTTTGGCTTACAACCAGACCGTATTGATGGCTTCCTCCAACTCAGGCGGTGGCGGCGCCACCCCCTTGCGCCTTCTGGATTTGGGGTTTCCAGTCGCACCCCCTACCGTCACCGCGCCCGCGAATCCTGGCGGCGACAATTGGTCAAACCCAGCCATGTCGTCCGGTGTGTTTGGTTCTGATAGCATCAAAGCATCCTTCTTTTGCACATGCTAAGAAGGCCGAGATAAAACAGCCATTCGGTTGTTATGGTAAAATAACATCCCCTACTCGCGGATGGCTTTGGATTTCGTTGTAGTTGCAACGTCCGCTTTGGAGTTTACGTTCAATGAACTATAGCCACGGCCTCTGAGCGCGGCGGCAAGGTCTGATTTCTCATGCACGGACATGACAAGGCCAGAGAAACGCTTGGCAAAACCTATATTATAGGATTGCGTGTCCTGATCACGTCAGGAGCTGACTATGTGCAATCTCTATGCAATGACGAGCAATCAGAAAGCCATTATGGCTCTGACCAAGGCGATGCAAAGCCAGATTGGTAACTTGCCCGTATTTGAGGCAATATTTGCCAATGGTTTTGGACCTATTGTCCGCAACACCGTGCGCGGCCGGGAGCTGGCCATGGCGCGTTGGGGCATGCCCTCACCCGCCTTTGCCCTCCAAGGCAAAAACTACGACCGCGGCATTACCAATGTTCGCACTACGACGTCCCCTCATTGGCGCAAATGGTTAGGCGTTGAACACAGATGCCTGGTGCCCTTCACCTCTTTCTGCGAACCCAATCAAGCGGATGGATCCAAGGTCAATACCTGGTTTGCGTTTGATGACAGTCGCCCACTAGCATTTTTTGCGGGCATATGGGTGCCAGCCTGGTCGTCTGTGCGCAAGGTCACGGACGGTCCCACGACCGATGATCTGTACGCCTTTTTGACGACCGAACCAAATGCCGAGGTTGGGGCGGTCCATTCAAAAGCGATGCCCGTTATCCTCACCCGTGACGATGATATCGAAGCCTGGATGACGCAGCCCGTGGCCGACGCTCTCACCCTGCAGCGCCCCCTACCGGATGCCGCGCTCAAAATTGTCCTAACCGGCCCGAAAAAGGACGATCCAGATGCGGTTCTGATGACAGAGGCCTTGCCTCCCCAGATTGAACTATTCTAAAGACACGCATGCAATTAACGCCGGAACAGATCACCCTCATCAAAGACTATACCCAACTCGCGGTTTACGGCCATGGGCAGTCGGAGGCCCTAACCTCAGATACCCTTGAGACCCTTCCCGCCATTATGATGATGCTGGCGCGTGGTAACATGACGGCTTTTGACGTCATGAAGGATCGCCTGGACAGTTACGCCGGCAAAGCCCATGCCGCGCTCAATCCGGACACTGAAGACCGGGACCCGACCTTTCTTTGATATTGAAGGTGATTTGGCTCAGCGAAATCGAATTTCGCGGTCTTCGATCCCCATAATGCAGCACACTTGACGATATCTTGTGAAGTTTAGCTATTCATCTCAATCTTTCACCATTCCACTGACCATAAGGCCCCTCATGAACACGTCAGATCTGATCGATAAAGTCGCCGCCGACCATGGGCTGACGAAAGCCGCCGCTAAATCGATTGTCGATGGTATCTTAAAAGCCATCACGGAAGCCGCCGTCCTGGGTGAAGACATTAATCTACCAGGGTTTGGTAAGTTCAAAGTTCAGGAACGTGGCGCCCGCGCAGGCCGCAACCCGTCGACCGGCGCAACCGTTCAAATCGCGGCGTCAAAAAAACTGGCCTTCCTGCCCAGTAAAACCGTGAAGGACCGCCTAAACGCCTAATCTTTTTGCAGTTTTAAAGACATATATTTCGAGGGCATAATATGGACGAAGAGAAAACAGTCACAGGCATGGTCGTCGATATCGTGTCGGCTTTTGTCGTTAAGAATTCACTGCCGGCTGCCGAACTTCCAGCGCTGATCCTCAGTGTCCATGGGACACTTGAGCAATTAGGGAAAGTTGACGTTGCCGTTCCGGATATTAAAACTCCGACGGTATCGATTAAAAAGTCCATCGGTACAGATTACCTAATTTGTCTGGAAGATGGTCGTCAGTTCAAGTCCCTTAAACGCCACCTGTCGACCAAATACGGCCTGACCCCAGATGCATATCGCGCCAAATGGGGACTGCCCAAAGACTATCCCATGGTCGCCCCCACCTATGCGGCGTCTCGCTCAGCGCTTGCCAAGCAAATGGGCCTGGGCGCCGCTGGCCGTAAACCTGCGACGCCAAAAGGTAGGAAAGCGTAGCATCAGCGCAAAGCACAGGTTAGGCCGGTACAGGTGTCATTGCGCCGATACCGTGAGCATCTAGACTAGTTTAGCGCACACCATCCGAAGTGTGAGGCGCTCCCCAATCACGATGGTTCTATTACCGCTTACAGGTGTGACACTCTCACCCTCAAACGGCATTGTCCCCTTATGGCTATAGTCTCAATCTGATGGCCATGCCAAACTCAGGGAGACGGACATGTCAGTATTGAAGGACGGCGACCGGATTGAGCACGCAGACAAAGGATTGGGCACTGTGACATCTAACCCAGGCTCGGACGACGTGGTCGTCATCTCAAAACACGATGAGGCGGAAACATTTGATGTCGCCGACGTATATGTCATCTGGGATGACGACCGCTTCCCCGTTTACAAAGTGCCTGTTTCAGAATTGACGCCTGTACCCGACGCTGCGGCGGCAACAACTATGGGCATCTAAAGCCTTATCGCCACGACAGTTACCAAAAATGGTATGCAAATAAGTACCCAATGATTGAGACACTTGCCCACGCCTTCAAGCTTAGGTTCTTTGCGGAAATCCTGGATGAGTGTGCGCGCCTTAAAGAACGAGATGGCGCTCGTCCCGATGAGGTGGCCGAAGATAAACAGCGTGCAGCCAAGCTACGGCGGCAAGCTTTTAAAATTGAGGAAACCGGCCACATGTAAATCGTGCGAGAGGTTTGCGTCATACGGCTTATCGACGTTTTGGCAATCACCCTCGGCGTCTCGCCAGATCCTTATGACGAAATCGCATCGCCTAAAGACGACTTCAGCCCCTCCATGGCCTCGACGAACGAAAGCTTGCTACCCAAATCAGGCACATCGAAATATATGCCCTCGAATTCAGGCGAAGTGTCGTCAAGGAGCCAGTTCAATGTCGAAGCATCAAGCGCCAGCTGACGGCGATCCGCATCCGTCATCGCGCGCGTGTCCCAAGCGACCAGAAGAGTGTCAACCCGCCTGCGAACAGCTGTGAGTGTCCCCAGCACGCACGCCCTTCCCTTTAGGATCGGCGTCGGCAATGCCTCCATGACCGCGACAATAGCGGTCAGGCGCCGCAAATACAGTTGCGTCCCTTCAGGGTTCAGGCTCATATCTCAACTCCATATTTCGTCTGACTTCGCCTAAGCCGACTCGCTTCTGTCGTACAGAATTGGACATCAGACATATTGGCAAGCCACATACATAGAGCGCAGACCTCCCAAACGGTCTCAATTCAGTCACAGATGACGAAGCGCCGCACCATGCTTGCCATCGGCTCCCAATGCCAATGCCACCTTTTCATAAGGCGCCTGCCCCTTACCCCGCACGAAACGGCGGCTAAGCTTGAAAGCCGATCCTCACATATAGATGCGGCACGATCATCCAACCATCTGGCGACAAGAACTCTTCCCGATGATCTTTTTGCGCGGCTCGATCTATGAAGCTCGACGAAGTCGTCGCGTATCGCCCAACGGTTACAGAAATGAGTCGCTGCCATCATGCAGAGGCAATGACCTTAGCGTGCGCCTCGTCCTGCAATTTGATCTCGTTCAGAACGAAAAGATGAGACGACCGCTGTAGCTGCCCTTCGCAATGGACGGCTGCCCCTGCGGCCCAGTCAGGTCGGCGGCCTGGAACTTGGCCCCCATGGCCGGGATAGCGTTCATGAAACCGATATCAGTGTTGGGGAACTCCACCGTCGTCGTCGGGAAATCCTCCGGCCTTTTGCCGATCTGCACGTAGGGCACGCCCGAACTGGTGATCTTCAGACTATCTTTGCCTCTGGTCAGCTTGATCCAGCGCGGATCGGCGAAATATCCTGCCGTTTCCGGGCGCAAACCCTTGCCGGTGTGCGCGGCGATGTCCCACACGCCCAGCACCGGCCCACGCAGGCGGTTCTGCCAAACCGGCGTTGGACCGCGCAGGAGGCCGCGCACCGTCGTGATCTCCCCCAGCGGCTTATCGAAACCGACGCCGTGATAGAGCATCGGCCCGCTGAGGCTATACCCGTATTCGAGGGCCAGCGTCCCATCTTCGCGCAGCGTCCAGCGCACCTTGTCGAGGCCGCCCGCATTCAGGGCTTCCAGCCAGGCGACAGGCTTGCCGGTCTGGGCATCTTTACCCGTACCGGTGGTGATCGTCACACTTTTACTTTGCGGCAAGGCATATCGAGGCGCCTCATAGCCGAGCTTGACCGAGACCACCTTCGGCGTCTGGCGCACCCCGGCGAGATTGGAAATGCGGATGGCTTTCACCGGTTGCGGCGCGAAACTGTAGGTCAGGCCGTCACGCGGCAAAACGCGTCCGCCTTCATAGACCAGTTTCCAGTTGTTGCCGTCCGGCGAGACTTCCAGTCTGAAGCTGGCCCAGCCATCGGCTTCAACCGTACCCAAATCGATGGTCGCCGTATTGGCCATGGCGGGCATATCAAAGCTATAGACGCCGTTACCGGCGTCGGTGGGCACGGTCCAGACCGGTTCGGACTTATCCTTCGGCCGCGCCAGCACCAGACGCGGGCCGTTCGACAGAGATTGCGTCTTACCTTTCTGGCTGAAGCTGGTCAGCAAACCCGTCGCCGGATCGAACGACGTCCACACCTTGCCCGCCACCAGCCGGATCGCGCCATCTTCTCGCTCGACCTTGGGTGTGCCCGCGCGACTGCCGGCCACATCGGCGTCTTTCGTCATTGTCGGCCAGACCCAGGTTAGGAGCGTCTCGTCACCCTTGACCGCCGTCAGGCGCAAAGCGTCCGCGGTTTGCCAGTTATTGACCCGCGGCACCAACAGATCGCCCGCGTGATGCGGCGCGACGGCGGGACCGGCCAGCGTACCACTCGCCAACACCTTTGCCTGCGTTGTTTTGGCGTTCGACCCGGCGAAGCGTACCCACGCCCATTTAAATTTGACATCTGACAACGACGTGAAATCGTAGCCGTTGCGCACCTTCAGCGCGCCGGTAAAACCGGAATCAAGCACGGGCGCTTCGATCTGAACCGGAGACCAGATGTCGCGGATGGTGTCGACGCTCGGCTCCTTTTCGTGGTGAGGCCCGACAATGCCGTCCGGCCCGTAGGCGGCGTAAGAGTCGATGCGGCCGTTCCGATCCGTGCGCACCAGACCTTCGTCGGCCAGCACCCACAGGAAGCCGCCCGCGCCGTTTGTCGACGCCGTCATGGCCTTCCAGTAATCGTCGAGGCTTGACCCGTGGCCGCCATCATAAAGACCGTGTAAAAATTCGGTAGGCAGGACCAGCATCTTGCCCGATAGGCGCGTCATGAGGTCGGGATAGCGCGGATAGTGCTTGGTATCGATGCCACCGAATTGCGCCCAAGGGTGGATAACGGGCCGCGCTTGAGGATCGTAGAGCGCGAAATCGCCGTCGAGTTCGCTATTCCAGCCCCCTTCATTGCCATTGGCCCAGATCAGGATTGAAGGATGATTGACATCGCGCTCGACCAGTGAGCGCACCAGCTTGCGGCCGTTTTCCGTATCATGCGCCTTCTGCCAGCCCGAGAGTTCATTGATGATGTATAGCCCAAGCTCGTCGGCGGCCTCAAGGATCGCCTTGTCCGGCGCGTAGTGGGCTACGCGCAGGGCGTTCATGTTCATCGACTTGATAAGACGCGCATCGTCATAGGCCTGTTCGCGGGTGATCGCCCGACCGGTTTCGGGACGGAATGTATGGCGGACGACCCCCTTCATCATGACGCGCTGACCGTTTACGTAGAGGCCGTCGCCTTCGCGGATCTCAAAGGTCCGAAAGCCAAAGCGTTCGCGCACCGTATGGATGGCCGTTTCGCCTGAATAGAGCGTTACATCGAGGTAATAGAGGTTGGGTGTCTCAGCCGACCACAGGGCGGGGTTATCAATGTGCCCGCTCAGACGGACTTTGCCCGCGCCGCCCGCCGGAAGGGCGACCTCAAACGGGGCGCCAAAGGGCTTGCCGTCACGAGACACGACTTGACCGACCACTCTCGTTACGGTCTTGGGTGCACGTAGAGCCACATCAGCGACGATATCTCCGTCAGCCTGACCGTCCAGCGCCACATGCGCAATGGCTTCCGCCGGCGTCGCCTCCAGCCACACCGGGCGATAAATCCCCCCAAAGGCCCAATAGTCGCCGTGGCGCTCGGCGATGTCGGTCGCAAGGTTGGCTGAGGCCTCGTTGACCTCGACTTCAAGCGTATTAGCCTCACCGACCGTGACGAATTTGGTGATATCGTAGCTAAAGCGGTTGAAGCCGCCCTTATGCACCGCCCCGATCACCGTGCCATTGACCATAACCAGCGTGTCGGTCATCACGCCGTCGAACACGATGCGGACGTTTTTATCTTTCCAGTCAGCTGGCAGGGTAAAGCTGCGCTTATAGGTGCCCGTGTCAGCAGCGCGCGGCCCCTTGTCATAGCCGTATTGATAATGACCAAATCCCTGTGTCTGCCAGTTGGACGGCACGGCGATCTTCGCCGCCTCGCCCGCCCTCATCCCGCCATTGACCGTAAAATCCCATGGTACGGCGTCATCAGGCCCGGTGCCTGATAGCATCAGCGTCTGCGTCTTGGCAGGTTCGGCCTGTGTGGCTGCCGCAATGGGCAAAGGGGCGAAGGTCAGAGCCGCGCATACGAAAACCAGGCTTACGCCCCGTGCTTGTTTCACTTCGCCGCTCCGCTGTCAGATTTATGTTTATACCGCGACCCTATTGACACCGGTTGCCTTTCGTCAAGGCCGCGCAAACAATTTCAAGCACAAACGACTGAGATCAATCACCTACTTCGACGCTGAGTCAGCAGTTATACGATAGATAAAGCCGCCCTTGTCATCGGTGACGAGCAGGCTGCCATCCTTGGCCACTGCCAGACTGCGCGGGCGGCCATAGACCGTGTCCGTGTCGGCGGTAAAGCCTGATAGAAACAGTTCCATCGGGCCGGACGGCTTGCCGTCGGTAAACGGTATGAAGACAACATCATATCCTATTAGGCTCTGCCGGTTCCATGACCCATGACGGCCGACGAACACACCTTCACGGAAACGGGCCGGAAAGGCGGTCTTTGCGCCGAAGACAATACCGAGAGCCGAAACATGCGGGCCAACGGCATAGTCAGGTTTTATGGCCTTGGCGACCAGATCAGGACGCTGCCCCTTCAGGCGTGGGTCTTCGTTCTGGCCGTAATAGCTATAGGGCCAGCCATAGAAACCGCCCTCCTTCACACTGGTGATGTAGTCTGGCACGAGGTCATCACCCAGTTCATCACGCTCATTAACAGAGGTCCACAAGACACCGGATTTCGGTTCCAGCGCCATGCCGACCGGGTTACGTATCCCACTGGCGAAAAGGGTTTCTTTGCCCGTCTTGAGGTCAATCTTCAGGATCGAGGCGCGACGGACCTCTTCGTCCTCGCCGTACTCACCCGCGTTAGAAGCCGAACCGATCGCGACGTAGAGAACCTTGCCGTCCTTCGACAGTTGCAGATTACGGGTCCAGTGATTGTTGTACCCGCCCGGTTTGAACTCGGCGATGCGCGTTTTCTTGACCTTTTCAGAGACTTCGGTCGTTCCGAGCTTAAAAGGTATCCAGAATATGCCGTCAGTATCAGCAACATAGAGGCGCTGGTTGGTATAGACCATGCCGTAAGGTTGACGAAGGCTCGACATCAATATCGTTTTCGTTTCCGCCTTTCCGTCCCCATCCTTGTCTCTGAGCAAACGAATACGATTGGCGCCTTTGTCCTTAAAAGTCGGATCGTTTGGCTTTTTCTCGGTTGTCGCTTCGGCGACCAGTACATCGCCGTTGGGTAGCACGACGACCTGACGCGCCGATTCCAAGCCTTCGGCAAAGGGTTCAACCTTAAATCCTGAGTGGACCTTGGGCCCCTCGTTCTGCGGAAACGGTATGGTTTTAACGATTATGCGCGCGGAGGGCGTGCTATAGGGGGCCACCAGATCGGGAGATGGCCCTGTTGTGCGCGGATCGTTCAGATCGGCCTGAGCCATCGCTCCGGAAGCCAACAGCCCCGCCGCGAGCAACAATATTTTGAATGTAATTTGATTATGTTTCATACCGTTACTTCCACTCGTCCTATGGCCCTGCGCGCACGGGTCGTCTCAAGTCTCGAAATTTAATCCGACATTAGACAGATCCTGTTGGCGACGCCAGCACAGTTTGCCAGGTGTGGCAGCCGCTTATTTTAACTCTGCGATCACTGGAAGACTGAAGGCTACAAAATCGACAGACCTGCCCCATCTACTAGGTTGAGTTCATTAATCGCGCATATGATGTGATAAAGGGTCGATGCGGGGGCGGCTTCCTGTACGAAACTGCCGTCAGAATTCATTTTATCGCGGTAAAGCCCGTTGACCGGCACCTCCAAAAAGAGCTTTAGCCCTTCGACACTTTCAATGAGTTTCACGACATAACCACTCTTCTCGTCCGCCGTGGCCGCCAGAGAGCACATTGCAACATAGGCCTTGATTCGCTCCGTCTGCGCCCACAGGCGTGCCTTGTCATCCTTTACTGAAAAGTCATCCCACAACTCAAAAATAGTGGCGTTTCGAGCGTGGTCAGTTCCAAAGTCTTCAGCGATCTCCACAAGGCGCCTGGCCGGTGCGATGAATTTGTCGTCGCCGCTGATCTCAGCCCAGCGCACCAGAAGCCACGCCCATTCAAATTGATGGCCGGGCTCAATAATCCGGCCCCTCTCCCCCTCTATCGGGTTCCACTCGCCATCGAAATATTCGCGCAGACTGCCGTTGTGCGGATGAATGAACTTGTCCAGGCAGAGTTGCGATATCTCCGTTGCCATCTCCGTCCATTGGCTGTCGCCGCCGGCCCCGATCCAAGCCAATGCCGCCTCGAACAAATGCATATGTGGATTGGTTTTAAGCGGCAAGGTTCGTGGATTGGCCTCTTCAAAGCCTCGAACAGGGTGTTTGTAGGTCGCCAGAAGTTTATCACGAACGAGTATGGCCTGTGCCTCCAGACGTCTGTCATCGGGACGCACCCGATAGGCTGAGGCGTAAGCCAGTAACGCAAAGGCGTGGTCGTAAAAATCGAACTCATCCTTGACCACCTGGCCGTAAGGGGACAGCACAGCATAAACAAGACCGTCTGGCGCTGCGGCCGGGCCAGCCAGCCAGTTTAAGCCGGCATCGATCACCGTATCCACATCGCCCTGATAGCCCATAAGACGGGCCTGAGCGTAAGCATAAACCTGCCGGGCCGCGACACGAGTCCGCCGATTGAGGTCGACGGGCGTCGCGTCAAGTGCAAGGGCCTCATAAACACCCCCCTTGACCGTGTCGACACCAACATCTCGCCATATCGGCAAAGCCGCGGTGAATAGCCATTGAGTCAGATCGCGCTGAACGTCAGTCAGCCTTACAGAGAGTGAGGACATAGGTATACCAAAATATGGATGAGTGAAAGTTTGGGTGAGTGACCTGGACCTAACAGCCGTTTTGAACGATTGTCGTCAGGCCAGATGAGCCGGTTTGCGCGGGCGGCCCGATAACATAGACTTAAGGCCCACGCGACTTCGACGCGACCCCCAGCCAATGCCCTATACCCTCGGCGTGATCCGCACCATTATGACGCCGTGCGCAGCCACCGTGCCGCCGAACTGGCCTTTAACGCCTTTGGTCACCGCCTTAGACCACAGGTCTTTGACCTCGGCCCGCAAACCGGCAGGCAGATCAATCTGATCCCAGGTCACGCTGATGGTCTTGGCCTCAGCCCCGCGGTTGAATAACACCACCGCGCGGTCACCGCCTTTGAGTGGCCGGGCCCAGATTTCCAGATCGCCCTCTTTCCAGATGCGCCGTGCCTGCTGGCCGAGCGGATCCTGATCGACCGCGATGACATCTTTGTTGGTCAGGATTTTGAGCGTTTCCTCACTCATGGTCGACAGGTCATTGCCGGCGATTAAAGGGGCCGCCAGCATGGCCCACAGTGAAAAATGCGCCTCATACTCCGTTTTGGTCATGCCGCCATTGCCGACCTCGAGCATGTCAGGATCGTTCCATTGGTTCGGCCCGGAATGGCTCCATAGATTAACCTGCTTATCCAGAATATTGGTCATGCCGATCGAATAGCCCGACTTACCTTCCCAGGCATCGAAGATATCCCCGGTCGTGCGCCACATATGGCCGGGCGCTTGCGCCCACTTCGAGGGCTCATTATCGCCCCACTCGCAGATCGACAGCAGGATATCCCGCCCTGAGGCCCGTAGCGCCTTGGCCATGATCGTATAGGCGGCTTCGGCGTCCATAGTGCCCGTATAGCACCAGTCGTATTTCAGATAATCGACGCCCCATTCGGCATACTGACGGGCATCCTGAAACTCATAGCCGCGGCTGCCCGGACGCCCGCCACAGGTCAAAACCCCCGCATCGGAATAGAGCCCGAACTTCAACCCCTTGGAATGGACATAATCGGCCAGAGCCTTGATGCCCGACGGGAAGCGCTCAGGATCGGCCTGAATATTGCCGTTGGCGTCACGGCTTTTCTGCCAGCAGTCGTCGATGACAATGTATTTGTAGCCCGCATCCTTCATGCCCGACGCGGCCATGGCATCGGCCTGACGGCGCACCATCGCCTCATTAATATCGCACTTGTATTTATTCCACGAATTCCAGCCCATAGGCGGCGTCGCCGCCAGATCGGGCTTAGGCGCTTCAAGCTTTAGAGTTTCATGGGCTCTGGTTGCAATGGGCGCGCAAATTAACGAGAGCGCCAGACCTAAGGTAGTTAACCGTCCTAAAAAGTGCATATTTTCGATCCCTGGATTTAATAAACTTAATTTATTTATTTTATTTTTCTGCGTCTGTCGCTACAAGTCAAGGCAAATCAAGAATGATAAATAACTCGGAGGCATAATGTATTATATTGGTATTGATTTTGGCGGCACTAAGATCGAAGCCGCCGCGTTGACGGCGAACGGTACCTATCTGGCGCGGCGGCGCCAAACCAATCCCGGCGAGTATGACGCGGCTTTGGAGACGATACGCCAGCTTGTCGCCTCAGTGGAAGAAAAGGCCCGATCGCAGTTGCCAGCTGATCAATGGAGCGTTCCGGGCATAGGTATCGGCGCACCCGGGTCCGTTTCACCGAAAACCGGCGTGGTCCGCAACTCAAATGCCACCTGGTTGAACGGTCGCGATTTCAAAAGCGACCTCACCTCGGCCTTGGGACGGTCTGTGAAATTGTCCAATGACGCTAATTGCCTTGCGCTTTCGGAAGCCACTGACGGCGCAGGCGTCGGCTTTCGCAGCGTCGCCGCCATTATCTTGGGCACAGGTTGCGGCGGCGGACTGGTTATCCGAAACCAGCTCATTGAAGGCGCGCACGGATTGGCCGGCGAAATCGGCCATATAGGATTGCCGTTCCCGACGACTGACGAAGTGCCCGGCCCGCCCTGCTGGTGTGGCCAACGAGGCTGCGTCGAAACGTGGGTGTCCGGCACCGGTCTCGCCCGCGATTTTCGCGCGCACTCAGGGCGCACGCTGAGTTGCGAAGATATTATCCTGGAGATGAGACAAGAGGGTCCACAGGCAGTTGAAGCCTTTGATCGGTTTATCTCAAGACTTGGCCGCACCGTGGCCTCGGTCGTCAATCTTTACGATCCGGACGCTTTTGTATTTGGCGGCGGCCTGTCCAATGTACCGGAGCTCTACGATCGCCTGGCGCCCGCGGTTCGCCCTTATGTTTTCTCAGATGCCTGGGATGGTGCCCTGCTTCCCGCCAAATGGGGTGATGCCTCCGGTGTGCGCGGTGCTGCCTATTTGTGGCGATAGGCTATGCACGTGAGACAGCACGGCCACGCCGTACTGTCTCACGAAACCTTTACACGGTTTTCAAAGCGTCGGCATGTCGTCGTATGAGGGCCTGCGTTGAGGTATCGGTATTAAACACGCTGTACCAACCTTGCGGCTCGTGAGGTGGATCACCAACATAGGCCGTCTCACCTTTTTGAAGCCAGTAGTCGGCATGCTGAGCGCGCCCGGCCCCGCCCCAGGCCCAGAAATTGGAGCCCATAACCGGACTTCCAGATTTTATGGCATCTTCGACCGCCGCGTATATCATACCGTAGAATTTGTCTTTCCAGACCGTGGGGGTCCCGGGTAGAAAGGCGCCCTCATCACGTGGAAATCCGAATTCCTCAAAGACTAATGGCTTGCCGATTTTTTTAGCAATCTCAATATGATCGGCGATGTACTTAGCGACCGTCTTCTCGCCACTGTCAAAGGTTGTCGCCAGATTTTTACCATCCACCCAACCCCAGTTTTGCGGCCAGATGTGGGCGGTGAGGTAATCGACATCCTTGTGCGCATCAATGACGAACTGCTCATTGCCCACAGCCCCCATCAACCCCTCATGCCCGAGTGAAACCAAGTGGTTTGGGTCGAGCGACCGGATCAGCGCCGCCGTATCCGAAATCCATTTGAGATAGACCGGCATGTTCTGAACAGAGATCTCAACCCCGCCGCCTGCGCGAGGCTCATTGCTAAGTTGCCAGGCCATAATGGTTGGATCGTCAACATGTCGCCGGCCCGTCACCGTGTTGGTTCGTGATAACAACGTGCGGATATAATGGTGATAAAGCTGTACCGCCGTACCATTTGAATAGAATTTCGAGGTATAATCGGCGAAAGCGGGCCACGGGTGCGCGGGATCACCATTGTTGATATAGGCCCCCGTCGTGTATTCAAGATAGGCCATCATGCCCCCGGACCATTCCCAAAAATTGGTCAGGTAAAGCACCGCTTTCATATCGCGTTTGGCCATCTCCGCGAGCAGGAAATCGAGCCCTACCAAAAGATCTTCATTATAGTCTCCCGGTGTGCGGTTGCTGAATGCCGGATCCAAAGAGTTGGTTAGTGGCGAAAGCTCCGACGACGCCAGAACCCTGAGATTGGTAATCCCGAGCGCCTTCATGTCATCGAGTTCTGTCATCAGTCGAGCACGATTCCCAGTGGGTCCCGGTGATCCGAGATATGCGCCGTACCAGATGTTCGCACCCACGAATCGGTAGGTCTCCTCGGCGAGGCGAAATTGCGAGTCTGCGGTCGTAACGAAGCTTGCGGCTACTGGCGGCATAGTCGCACAGCCTGCCCCGGTCGCGATAAGCCCGGTTCCAAGTCCCAGCACATGGCGCCGGTTCATCCCGCGCCGTTCATTGTTACACTTTGTCAAAAGTCATCTCCTGTAGATTTTATAAATTAATTTAATTATTTTAATCTAATTAATAGTGCAAGCGGTGTTAAACCCTATCACATAAAATCAATGTGACTTGATGGCTTGCGGTCAGGTAACTGCCTTACTTCGTACGGTCCGTGCCCACTCAAACCTGAGACCGCACCACCGTCTGCGTAACCAAAACGCGCGGCAAATGGCCCACGCCATGACCTCCCCGGCCCCATCCTGGCGGTAACAAACTCAGATAGTTATGCCCAACGGTTGCATAAGATCAAGCACGTCAGAACTTAACCAGTACTCGACAATCTTTGCGTCCCTAATGCGCAAAAAATCAGCGCCTGCAAACTGAATGATCGTACCCGGTTCGGCCCTAGCCCCTGGAAATCCGCCAACATACTGCCCCTTGGCAACCCAACGTCCAGCGATCATATCGCGATCAAACAAGGGCTCCACCTGAACGGTGAATTGGAGCGGACGCAGGGCGGCGTGCAACATACCGACCCACGACGCCAGGCCTTCGGGCCCGGCAAACGCCTCAAGGCCGCCGCCCCCAATCGGGGACATATGCAATATGTAGTCCTCAGCGACAATCTCTGAGGCGACCTTAAGATCGCCATTCCACAGCGCGAGCCATTGTGTCCAGATGTGGGTATGAGCGTGGGTCAATGTCTTACGCCTCGGCTTCGTTGAGTGATCGCAAATCTTCCGGTATCAAGTCAGATGCCAGTTCCGTGCGCGTTTCGGTTTCGCCGCGTTACAGTGGCGGCGCCAGACATACACGGTGGGCGATATCGCTGCGCATCTGTCGCCCAATTGATAAAATTTGCGCCTCGTCATAGCGATCCGCCAGAGGATCACGCCCGTAGGCGGCAATGTCAAACCCCGCATACATGGACAGCCAGCTCGGATCCTGGAAGCTTTCCCATTCGTAGCGGACGAGATGACCCGATGCGCGAAACACCTCGATTTTGTGGCTGAGCGTATCCGGTAAGGTCATTCCTTTGAACTTTTTCCAGAAAGCTTCAGGCCGCTGTGACGCCCAATAGTGCAGGATGATAAAGTCTCTGATGCGTTCATACTCAAGGGTGCTCGATCGATTGTATTCATCTATCACCGCGGGCTTGAATCCCGTTTCCGGGAACAATCGGATGAGTTTCTCAATGCCGTTTTGCACCAATACCAGACTGGTCGACTCTAACGGCTCAAGAAAACCCGCCGACAGCCCGATGGCGATGCAGTTGCCATTCCATATGCGTTTGGCATGGCCGGTCGTAAAGCGAATATGGTTGGCGTCAGCCAGAGCCTGGCCCTCCAGCTGCGCCCTGAGCGCCCCTTCAGCCGCTTCGGCCGATAGATACTCGCTGGAATAGACATAGCCGTTTCCAACTCGGTGCTGGAGCGGAATGCGCCAGGTCCAGCCGGCCGATTGCGCACGTGCCCGAGTATAGGGCACCAGATCCTCCGATGCCTCACATGGAATGGCCACGGCGCGGTCACAGGGCAGCCAATGGGTCCAATCTTCAAAGCCCGTCCCCAATGCCTTTTGTATAACGATCGCCCGAAAACCCGAGCAGTCGATAAACAGGTCGCCCTCAAGCTTACGGCCATCCGAAAGATACAGGTGATCTACGTGACCATTGCCCCCCACCGACACAGTCTCGATAAGCGCGTCAAGGCGACTCACACCATTAGCCTCGGCTTTTTTGCGCAGGAGCTTAGCAAACAATCCTGCGTCGAAATGTATGGCCCAGTCATAGGCTTCAAACGCTACGCGCGGCTGAACCGGCGGCTTCGCAAACCGACGATTTAGCGCCATCTGAGTGCAGAGGTTATACTCCGACAGGTCAGCCTTATCGCCCAGTTGCCGTAACCTGTGCCAGATATGATGAAATCCGACATCACCCGCCGGCACACCGTACATCCCGAACGGGTGAAAAAAGCTGTGGCCCGCCGCTTTCCAGTCCGTGAACTCAATCCCAAGCTTAATCGTGCCCTTAGCTTCCTGAAGCACTTCGCCAATATCGAGATCAATGGACCTGAAATAGTCCCGTATTGCCGGAACCGTCGCTTCCCCAACCCCGACGGTTCCGATATCGGAGGATTCGACCAAGGTAATGTCGAGCGACAAATGACGAAGCTGATGAGACAGACTGGCGGCGGTCATCCACCCCGCCGTCCCGCCCCCTACAATAATGACACGCCTTACCATATCACACCCGCTTTCCAGTACGTCAGGTTCGACGGCGTAACTCATGCCTCGTCCGGTGAATCCCGCAGACGGTCCCACCAGTTAAATTTCAGGATCAGGGTACATACGGCCACGACCGCAAGCGTGATCCACATTTTCTGTGTTTCATGGATAATCATGAAGATCGCGGCTGCCGTTATGGCGGTCTGCCAGACAATACCCACCCCGACATTAGCCATGTCGCGCCCAAAGTCTTTGTTCTTTTGCAGATTGGGCTCATCGATCAGGCAGGCCTGATGCACGGGCCCCCAAAACCCCCACGGACGGGTCTTAATGTAAAAGGCCTTCAACACATCCATATCGGTCGGCTTGGTCAGGTATGAGCCAACGACGGCCGCCACCGCACATATCATAAAGACAATCGGAAAACCTGACAGTTCATCAAGGCCAAACCGCGCTTTCAGTTCGACCTTGTACGCCGCCATCAGCAGGGCCAATCCGATGCCCAGCGCCATAGAAATAGCATAGCCCGTGCCATTCAAACGCCACCAGTACCATTTGATGAAATTAGCCGTGGTGTAGCCACCATATAGTCCCACCGCGATGAACATAATCAAATCGCCGACGCGCGTCAGTTGCCAGCCGATAAACACGCCGATCACCGCGAAAGCGGCCGATGCGAGAATGGACAGGCTGACATAGGTTTTCTCCGAGGCATCCGGCTTGATATATTTGCGATAGATATCGTTGACCAGATAGGCGGGCGCGGCATTGAGTGAGGCCGAAAAACTGGACATAAACGCTGCCAGCAATCCGGCAACCACCAGCCCGATCAGACCGGTTGGCAGGAAATTCGACAGAACGAACGGCAGTATTGAATCGAAGTCAGGGGTGAACGGTTTGCCCGCTGCCACGGCGTCAGCCTGCATCTGCGTCCAGACCGGACCAATATGCACCAGCGCCAAAACCCCGAGTCCCGCAATCATCATATAACGCGGAAACAATAGCACCACATTGACAAAGCCGGAGACCTTGGCCGCCTCGACGGGCGAGCGAGCTGACAGAAGGCGCTGCATATCGTAATTCGGCGCAGGCCCGGCCATCGATTGAAACACGCCCTTGAACAGCATCAGGCCAACAATGATGCCGAACAACGAATAGCCGTCATGATCGATCTGCCATAGGGCCGAGGTCGCAATCACGGCATTTTCTGGTGCGGCGGTGGCGGCGACACCTTTCCAGTCAAGGCCAAGATTAAGTCCGACGGCTAGGCTATTCCAGCCATTAGGCACCGCGGCTTTGAGCATTTCAGGCGAGACGGCATTCATGGCTAAGACGCCAATAGCTACGCAGACGACCAACATCAGGGCAAACTGGAGCACTTCAGTGACCACGACCGAATACATGCCCCCCTTGACGACATAAAGAGTGGTCAACGCCACGATGATCAGACCATAAATACGCTCGTTTGTGACGGCATCGGCCGCAAACTCGTACGGAAAAAACCCAGCGGCAAGCTTGCCAATCCCCAGGAACGAGAAGGCGATATAACCCGCGACAGTAATGAGCGCGAAAGCGACATTGATGATGTGCGACGCACGCGCACCAGCATCTTCACCAAAGCGGAAACTGATCCATTCTGCGCCAGTCAACTTGCCGGATCGCCTCAGCCATATCGCCAGAAACACCATCAGGAAGATCTGGTTAAAGACTGGCCATAGCCAGGGAATAAAGGCGCTCTTAACACCGTAGATCACCAGAAGACCGACCATCCACATGGTGCCAGAGACGTCAAACATCCCTGACGCATTGGACAGGCCCAGCGCATACCAGGGCAGTTTGTTGCCCGCCAGAAAGTAGTTGGCCATGCTGCCCGAAGACAGCTTAGCCACCCAAAACCCCAGACCTACGGTCAGGGCGATGTAAGTCAATATAATCGCAATATCGATTGCCGCCAGCGTCATGTTTCCACCCAAGTATTTCGTTTTTTTATGCTGAACTTGCCCGATGACGTCCCGGTCGGGCCCCGTCTGTACCTATCCGGCCGCCGCCTGTCCCGCCGCCTCCGGCTTCATGCGATCAAGCCTGTGCAAGGCTTCCATCATGGCGCGGCCATTATGATAGGGACACTTCCAGGCCCCCGCCAGATAAGGGTCCCTGCGCCCGCCGCCTGCAGGATACCAGGTCCATTCACCCAAACCTTTAGGCTTATGATGGGTGGCGACAAATCGCCAGGCGGCCAGTGCGTGGCCAAGGTAGCGATCCTCTCCGGTCAGTTCAAAGGCATTGAGGAATCCAACCAGCCCTTCGGCCTGCCCCCACCACTCGCCAACCATATCTAAGGAGGAGCCATCCTTTGCCGCTTCATAGTAGATGCCCCCGTCGCGGCTGATACCGTCACAACTGACCAGTTCCGCAAGCCGTACGGCGGCGTCTTTGACCCGCAGCAGGCGCCCATCATCGCCTAAGACATCAGCAGCCTCAAACAAGAGCCAACTGGCTTCGATGTCGTGGCCAAACGAGACATGATGGCTGAGGTCCGTCCAATCCGCCTTGAAAAACAGGCGCAAATGTCCGCTCTGGTCATCAATGATGTGGCGCAGGAACATGTCAATGTTGTGAGCCAAAGCTTCAGCGGTTTCAGGGCGGGGGGCGATCTGATGCAGGCGCGTATAGGCTTCAAGCACGTGAAGATGCGTGTTCATGCTCTTGGGCGCATTCAAATCTTTATCGGACAGTCTTTGATCGTCAATGCGCTCAAAACGTGCCGACAAGGCTTCCGTATATCCGCCGAATTCCGCGTCCCGATAGTGGCGCTCAATCAAGTTAAATAAGTGGTTTGCCAGCGACAAAGCCTCTGCATCCCGCGTCAGAGCATAATATTCCGCGAAGGCATAGGCCCCAAATGCCTGTGCATAGGCCTGCTTGTGGGTCGTTTTTGGGCTGAGATCGGGGTTGAGCGCCCAGATCAGGCCACCATGCTCCTTATCCCAAAATCGGCTGCGTATAATGGCGGCCGCCTTGTGCGCCAGTCGAGTACTGGCTTGTGATTCGAACAAGCGCCCATGAGCCGAAAAATACCATAGCAGCCGGGTTGCCAGAATGATGCTGTGGTCGGCGCTCGGGTTTATTCGACCTTGCAAATCCACCTCAGCGGCAAACGATTCGCCCGGTCCATCCAGTTTTGACCACCACGCAAACAGTCGCTCCGCCTCGGCTTCGAGTTCAGCGCTCAGGATGTGCAACAAACCATCCAAAGGGGTCATTTCGCCCCCGAACGGGTGCGGTTACGCTCAATGAGTTGGACGCGCTGGGCGACACACGCCGCCGACGTCAACGGATCTTCCGGCGTGTTCAGACAATAATCGACAAGACGCTCAATCGTCGACACCGCGACATGCAACCGCGTATCTGACGAGGCGTAGTAGATAAAAACTTCCGACGATTCGTTGACAATCCAGCCATTTGAAAAGACGACATTGGAAACGTCCCCTACCCGCTCAGCCCCTTGGGGGGCAATGAAATGGCCGCCCGGCGCATGGGTTACCCGCCAAGGTTCATTCAGGTCGGTCATGAACATATAAAGCACATACCTTAGGCCCGCTGCAGTATTACGGACACCGTGCGCCAGATGCAGCCACCCTTCAGGGGTTTTGATCGGTGCCGGGCCCTGACCGTTTTTCAGTTCCTTGATAGTGTGATAGGCTTTATTATCAACGATGACTTCATGTTCGATGACGGCGCGCGTCATATCCGTAGACAGTCCCCAGCCTATACCGCCGCCAGCCCCGACCGAAATAAACCCGTCCTGCGGACGGGTGTAGAGGCCGTACTTTCCGTCGATAAATTCGGGGTGCAGTACCACATTGCGCTGCTGCCCTGACCGCGTCACCAGATCGGGCAGGCGCTCCCACGTCTTCATATCATGGGTTCGAACGATCCCGCATTGCGCCACCGCAGCCGATAAGTCATGGGGCTGGCTCATATCCTTGCGTTCGGTGCAGAACAGGCCGTAGATATAACCATCTTCGTGCAGCGTCAGACGCATATCATAGACGTTGGTGTCAGGTTCGTCGGTCTGCGGCAAAACTACCGGATAGTCCCAGAATTCAAACCCATCGACGCCGGTGGCGCTTTCAGCCACAGCAAAGAAAGATTTGCGGTCGTGACCTTCGACCCGCACCACCACGCGATAGCCGCCGTCGATATAAATCGCGCCCGCATTGAACGTCGCATTGATCCCCAAACGCTCAAGCCCGAGTGGGTTTGACTGCGGACTTAGGTCGTATCGCCAATCCACAGGGACATGATCCGGCGTGATCACCGGATTGAGGCATCGCCTGTATATGCCATTATGGTTTTCCTCAACAATATTGGGCTTAGCCAGAAGATCACGTTGCTGACCGATAAGATCATTAAAACGATCATCTGCGGCTACAGAAGGAAAAAATACCATAAGAGCGTTCCCGAATTTTTTAATTTCCGCGCACAGCATAACCGTCGCGCTTCTATTAAATAAATTTATTTAATTTAAACGTCAAGCGATGGTTGCATCCGACATATTGCATCCTGCGATCGGATTAATCGGTCTGAATAAGACCCCCTTCCCGTCAGAATGGCGGGTGAGAATGCCCGATCTCTACGGAACTTCGACGAAAGGATAAAAGGTAGAGGCTTTTTTGCCACACCCCAAATCTCAAACGGGTAACGCTATCATGCGTTTGAAATCAAAAGGATACCACTAATCCTGACCAGGATATTTGATTAAAGTAATTTGCTTAATTTAATTTGATTGTTAGATCGATTTGCGGCAAGTTGGCGCTCAGGGATTGGCCAACTCAAGGACCAGCCCATTTCAGAGAAGGAAATGTCCACATGAAGAGCACACGCAGCACACTGGCGCTGCTGTCCGCCACGTCGATTCTGGCCTTGGCCGCGGCAACGACATCGTTCGCGCAAGACGGCGCCGCCGCCCCTGCCGCAGAAGATGATACCGAAACGGTCGTCGTCACCGGCATTCGCGCGTCGCAGAAGCGCGCCGTATCTATTAAACGCGATGCCATCCAGGTCGTCGATGCCATCTCCTCAGAAGATATCGGCAAATTCCCGGACGCAACTATTTCCGATTCGCTCCAACGAATCCCTGGCGTTCAGGTCCGCCGTGAAGCCGGTGAAGCTGGCGCGATCAATATTCGCGGGCTGCCGCAAGTCGCCACCTTCCTGAACGGCGAAGCGTTTTTGGGTGCAAACTCAATTACCAACGTCCAGCCAAACTTTGGCGATATCCCTTCGCAACTGATGATGGGCGCTGAAGTCTATAAGTCAGCGACCGCCACTCAACTGGGGGCTGGCATCACCGGCACGGTAAACCTCAAGACCTGGAAGCCATTCGATTTTCAGGATGGTCTGACCGTCGCCGCTGCAGTTGAAGGCGCTTACGGCAGCATGACCGAAGAGTGGGAGCCGTCGGCTAACGGACTGATCAGCTGGCGCAACGACACATTCGGCGTCCTGCTGTCGGTCGCCAAATCCGACACGACTGCCGCCAACTCGTACAACGGCATGAACGGCAACTTCGGCTGGGCCGGTAAAGCCGGCGAAAGCTGGGCGTTCACTCAGGCCGTCTTTGACCCGGTAACCGGCCGCGTCAATAATGGGCTGGCGTTCTCCACCGGCGATCAGAACGGCGATGGCGATACCAATGACAGCTTTATTTCCTATCAGGGCTGGAAGGCCATGGATAAGGTCACCAAACGTGACCGGACCGGTGTCAATCTGGCAGCTGAATGGCGCATTGCCGACGGTGTAAAACTAAACGGTGAATATTTCTACACCGAGCAAACCCAACTGAATAACGAAGTCGGCCTCGTCGCCGAAAGCAAATGGTCGGCCTGGGGCTGGTTCACGCCGCTCAAGACTACCGACCTCGGCTACCAGGACCTGTTTTCGGTGCAGTCCGCACTCTATAATGTGCAGCGCATCTCCTCCTATACGGAAGTCGCCCGGTTTGACTCGGAGTCACAAAACCTGAGCCTGACCCTGACCTACGATAAGGGCGGCAAGCTACGCTACAAGGCCCGCTACCTCACCGCCAAGGCCGAACAAGCAAACACCAATGCCTATATTGATGCCACTCTGGCTGATCAACGTCAGTGGGGGGCAGGCTTTGGCTATTATCCCGGCAGCGCCACACCGATAGCCACCGCGCCTAACGGCTATTCGGGGCTGGTACCGATCACCGTCAACAATCCGGGTAATGGGGCCGCCATCAGCTTTTCAGGGTTTGACGCTGCGCGCTTTGGCGACCTCGATAATTATGCGATCGATGCGATTTCCTCAGAAAATAACTATGACCGCAGTGCGGACATGAATATTTTCCGCTTCGACGGCAATTACGCTTTTGCCGACGATGTGACTTTTGACTTCGGCTACCGCCGCTCTGAGCGCTCAGTTGATAATCTGGCCTACGACTATCTGTCGCCGCTCTACAAAGACCAGTCGACTGCTGGGCCGCAAAATCCGGGTGGCAATGGCTGTCTGGTCAAGTGGAAAGCCTCTGACGTCGTGCTCAATCAGTCTTCAGCCTGTACCGCAGGTGATGGCACCAACTTCTACACGGCCCTGGCACCGACCACCCTCGCCTCGCTCGGCTCCGGCGTCTATATGCCGATTTCAAGCTTCGGCGATGCGTCGGGTATCCCCAGCGGCTATGGCATCAATCCAGAAGCCCTGGAAAACCCATTCGCCTATGTCAACGGCAAGTTCCCTGGCACCGTCCGCTGGAGCAACCCGGGCGGCAGCTACGGCGTCGATCTGACCCAAAGCATGACCTACCTGCAGATGAACCTCAACGGCGAACTGGTCCTGCCGTTCAAGGCGAACTTCGGGGTGCAGATTGTTGATACGGACCTTTCGGTTCAGCAGAACCTCATCAGTCCGGTAAGTGGTCAGTATGGCGCGGCCGCGGCGGATGCTGGCGATGTCATTACCAATCGCTCGTTCACGGATGTCTTGCCGTCATTCAACGCGGTCGCCGATATCAACGACAGCATGAAAGTCCGCGTCGGCTATTCCAAGAACATGACTCTGCTGGACCTCGAGCAGTGGGGTGGTGCCAAGTCGCTCAGCTATGCCCTCGACACCAACCTCAACTTCATCGTCATCGGTGGATCTGAGAGCGGCAACCCAACTCTGGATCCATGGCGTTCAACCAATTACGATATCTCGTTTGAATGGTACAATGCTCCCGGATCAATGCTCAGTGTCGGTGCCTTCTATGTTGAGGTCGAAAGCTTCGTGGTTAGCGGCAGCCGTCAGTCCCTTGAACAGGATCAAACCGGTGGCGGATCTCGCATTGTAACCCTGTCCACTCCTAGTCAGGGTGAAGGCGGCGTACTTAAAGGTCTGGAATTCAACGCTAAGCAAGCCTTTACCTACCTGCCGGGCTTCTGGTCGAACTTCGGTATTGACGCCAACTACACCTACTCGCCGTCGACGCGTCCGGGCAAGGATCTGTCGGGTGATGACCTTGAGTTCCCAGACAACTCCAAGCACCAGACGAACCTGGCCATCTGGTATCAAAATGGTCCGCTTCAGGCCCGTATTGCCCATAACTACCGCTCACGCCGACTGGCGTCGCAGAACCTGCTGTGGGGAACGCAAGGCCTCAACCTCTATCAGGCACCAACCGAATATGTTGATGCGTCAGTGTCTTACGAGTTCACACCGGGCATGACCGCCTACCTGCAAGCCTCTAATATTACAGAGGAAAAAGAAACCTACTACATGCAGTGGGAAAACCAGCAGGCCTATCAAAACATCTATGAGCGTCGCGTCATGATTGGGTTGCGCGCTAAGTTCTAGTTCCCACCCTGTAGACAGTATTCCTTCCCTCGACTGTCTGCCTTTGGCCCTGAAGCTCTCCCGCTTCAGGGCCCTTTTTTCAATGGAGCCGACATGCGACCTGTCGACACGCTGACTTTGAAAGAGCTCGATCAGTTTCAAATTCTAATAAAAACCCGCCGCCTGCCATTCGTAATCCGCGGTTTTGCCAAGGACTGGCCAGCCGTAAACGCCGCGCGCGCGTCTGATGAGGCCTTCTGTAAGCACCTGCTAAGCTTCGATAGCGGCCAGCCGTTTGAGACGGTCATTGCACCGCCCGAGGCGAAAGGACGGTACTTCTATGACGACAAATTGACGGCGTTCAATTTCAATCGCCAGTCAGTGCCCTTGAACGTGTTCCTTGAGCACCTGCTGCACTTACGCAACGCGCCAAACCCACACACCCTGTTTATTCAATCGACCCTTGCCGATGACAGGTTCCCGGGGTTTTCAGACGTAAATATCAATACGGTTCTCCCCCATGCGGCCGGACGGCTGTGGATAGGCAACCGGACACGGGTCGCGACCCATTTTGACGTCGCCGATAATCTGGCCGTTGTCCTTGCCGGACGTCGCCAGTTCACGCTTTTCCCGCCGGATCAGGTGGCCAACCTCTATGTGGGGCCCCTCGATTTCACGCCAGCCGGGCAACCGGTCAGCCTCGCCGATCCCACGCAACCAGATTATGACACCTTTCCACGCTTTAAAAATGCCATGAACGCCGCCATGAGCTGCAAACTTGAGCCGGGAGACGCCATCTATATCCCGAGCCCCTGGTGGCATCATGTCGAGGCTATGACGGGAGTGAATACGCTCATCAACTATTGGTGGCGCGATTATCCCGCCGAATGCGGCAATCCTTTCAATTGGCTGGTCCATGGCTTGCTTAGCGTGCGCCACCTCCCACGAGCTGAGCGGGAAGCTTGGAGATCGCTGATATCTCACTACATTTTTGAGGATAACGGCGATCCGGCGGCCCATATTCCGCAGGCGTCGCGATCGGCGCTAAAACCGATGGATAATGACTTGGCTGAGCGATTACGAGCATGGCTTATAACAACCCTTGACGCCGCGAAGCCCTGACGCGGGCGCCCTTTGCCCTTGCACATTCGGCGCGAATGCGCCTTACATGACCACAACACCCTGATTGAACGCGCTCTAGCAAGATATGGGACTGGATTTGTCGTTGTTTTTCCTCGATTCATTGCAAAATTTTGACGACGCTTCAACCGACGGGAGTGAGTCGACTGAGAAATATGGGGGCACGAATATTGCGCGCGCTGCCGATCGCAACCTCTGGCTGACATTGCAGGCCATCCGTGCCCATGGTCTAATCACCCGTGTCGAATTGGCGCGCATGATGGGCCTGACGGGGCCGGCTATTTCCAACATCACCAATCAGCTGATACGCACCAAGCTGGTGAAAAAGGCGGGTCGGATCGAAGGGATGCGCGGCCAACCGGCGCAAAAACTGTGTATCAACCCCGATGGGGCATTTTCCCTCGGCCTCAATATTGACCGCGACCATTTGACGTTCGTCGTACTCGACTTCAGTGGCAACGTCCGTTTCCGGATAAGTGAAGAGATCGCGTTCTCCTTACCTGAAGACGTCCTTGCCTTCCTCAAGACGCAAATAGACCACATCACCAAGAAACGCATTGTTGATGTCAAACGCATCATCGGATTAGGCATAGGTATGCCCGACGACCTGGGTGAAGTTAGACTGCCGGGCCAGCCTGACAGCTATCACCTGTGGTCCGAGACCGATATTCAGCGCCTTCTTTCCGAAACCTTTCACCTGCCGGTCTACATTGAAAACGATGCGGCCGCGGCCTCGATCGGTGAAATGCACTTTGGCAAAGGCCTGAAGCTCAATAGCTTTTTCTACCTGTTGTTCTCGTCGGGCCTGGGGGGCGGCCTGGTCATCAATCAGCGATATCATCGCGGTGCCCACGGACGCAGTGGCGAACTCAGCTTCCTTCCGCTTATACATCCAACGGATCCCACGCGCACAGATCTTGGCAAGACCGTTGGCGACGCGTTCGTCTTTTCTGACCTGCGGGCGCAGTTTCGAAACGCCGGATACGACGTTGAACATCCTGACGACATCAAGCCTTACCTCTTGTCGGAAAGCGACATTATCGATGCGTGGATAGATAATGGTGTTGATTTCCTGACCCTGCCTCTGCTGGCCATGATTTATAGCGTCGATCCGGAGATGATTTTGATCGGTGGCAGATTGCCGCCGGCCTTGATCGATCGCTTGTGTGAAAAATTGGGCGATCGCCTCCGAGTCTTTGGCAGCCGGCTGACCTTGCCCCCGATCCTTCAGGCCGATCTGGCCGAAGATGCGCCAGCACTGGGGGCCGCAGCGCTCGCTTTCAACGACCGCTTTATCGCTCACGTCAGAAATGCCATGCGCGTTGAAGCGTAATGGGTCTTCAGACATCCGTGTCATATTCGAACTCATAAGTGCCGGACCCAACCCGAACATGGGACTGCCCGTTAACCAAAGCGATATCTGTAATACCATTGCCCTTTGTTAAACGGCGGCTACCTTCGTAAAGTGGCTTCACGGTAGGCACCTTTATGAGCGCCTCAACCCCTTCCGGTACCGTGGCGGATAACCTGGTCCGCCGCCCCTGTACTGAAAGGCCTGACTTGATGGTCCCCACCACTGACCGGTAGGTCACGCGTGTACTTGCGACCTTGTCTACAGGCTGCGGCGCTATTACCAGCGGCGCATCCGCGCTGAAGTCAAGATTGATTCCGCCCAGTCCCTGCCAGAACCAGATCTCAGCATGTCCCAACATGAAGTGGTTTTGCGAGGCGTGAGGGGCACCGTCCCAGGCTTCTGTCAGTGCCGTGGCACCCTTTTGGATCTGCTCAAGATATGACGGCTTATCGGGCTGGGTCAGCATCTGGTAGAGGACATCGCTTCGACCCCTGTCGCTCAACGCCCGCACCACGTAGTGAAAGCCGATATCGCCGGCCGTCAAATGATTTTGGTGGGTACGGATATCGTCAATCAACCTTGACATTACCCTGGCGACCTCGTCTGGCGGTACCAGGTTTAAAACGATCGCCATGGCCTGTGCGGTTTGAGAGCCCGTATCAAAACGACCCGTTGCCGGGTCATACAAAGCACGCCTCAGGTCGGCTCTGGCTTGGCTCGCCAGGTCAGCATAGGGCGCTGCGGATCGCCCCAGACAGTTAGCGATCTTGGCCAGAGTATCGAGTTCCAGAATATAGGTGGCCGTCCCCGTCATTTTCAGGGATGTCAACTGGGCCACGCCCGGTGTCGCCGGACCGACATCAAACCAGTCCCCCAGACCGAACTCGATAAGCCCGTCGCCCCCCCGCCGTGTGTGCATATACTGCGCGTGTGCCTGCATCGCCTCGTAGGTAGACGACAGAATGTCAAGGTCTCCATAGAGCTGGTAGACAAACCATGGCGCCATGATGATGGCGGCCCCCCACTCGGGTGAATCTCTGAACGGCGTATCTTTGCCTTTTTTATCAATGAATTTGACGTACTCAGGGACGATGGAGGGCACCATACCGGTCGGCAACTGCGCATCGCGCATATCCAACGCCATTTTCTCATAGAGCCGAACGGTGTCGAGATTCATCATCGTAGTCGCGGCATTGAGATAAATCTGTTCCAGCCATCCCAGCTTTTCGCGATGCGGACAATCGGTAAGTACGCTGGCTGTATTGCTCACCAAGGCCTGACGAATGAGGCTATGAATCGCCTCAAGATTGCTGTCAGATGATGAAAAGGTGCCGGTATCATCCAGTGCCGCGCTGATAAAGTCGCTCTCAATAGATATCTGAGCCCGCAGGGACCCTTCGACCTGAAGATAGCGGTAGCCCGTATAGGTGAACTGTGGTGCCCATGTCTCGAGCCCGCCGCCCCTGCAGATATAGGTGAAACCTATACCCTTATAGCCCCGCTTCTGCCCACCAATCTGGCTTTGCTGGTCGATTGTGCCATTCTCAAGCAAAAGCTCAGACGGCAGAATCCGTACGACCTGCCCCGGTTGCGTGTCTGTCAAGGTTATGACCGGTCGCCCCGAATGGTTGAGACCAAAATCAAAGACAAGTACGTCCCCCACTCGCGCGACGGTCACCTTAGGTTTCAAGCGTTCCCGCACGCTGAGGGGGGCAAAACTTGATGCCTTCAGCGCACCGCCGGTCCCTTTTATCTCTACCGCTGGCACAAAGGCCGGAACCGTTCGGGCGTCATAGTCTTCGCCAGCGTATATTGACGACAGAAATGTTCCACTGTTGGCGGTCATCCATTGCCCATTGCTGGTGACATAGACCTCTCGTCCGTCGGGATAGACCAGGCGCATTTGGAGCCACAGTTGCGGCGCTCCAAATCGGCCTGACAGCTTGGCATAGCGCCCCTCAACACTTTCCACATTGAAGAAGCCATTGCCGAGCGCCACGTCGATGTCATTGGAGCCCGCCAGAACAAGTCCGGTAACGTCATAAGCATCATAAAGGATCGTCTTGGTGTAGTCCGTCCAGTGCCCGTTTAGTCCGACCGCCCCCACCGGTTTGCCATTGAGGGACAATTGATATTGCCCCAGACCGGCCACACACAGATGCGCCAGCACCGGTGATGATTGGACTACAAAACTAGACCTGAATAACGGCATAACCGCGCCCTGGCGTATCGTTTCCGTCCGCCGCTCTATCGCGGGCGACGGAATAACGTCGGGGCCATTCGAAATCCAGACCGCTCGGCGATCTGAAGACGACATAAGGCCTGTCAGGAAGTGGCCCGTATCGCGGGCATGGCGGCCCGAGTTGTC
Organism: Asticcacaulis machinosus; assembly: GCF_028550435.1. GTDB lineage: Bacteria > Pseudomonadota > Alphaproteobacteria > Caulobacterales > Caulobacteraceae > Asticcacaulis > Asticcacaulis machinosus. The sequence goes on from NZ_JAQQKV010000001.1 coordinate 1,172,473, forward strand.
CCAGATATCAAGGGTGTAGCCATATCGGTTTTGAGATTTCAGCATCAACGGGCGCGTCGGTTGGAACCTTAGCTTTGCCGATTTCACGCGCCCACTGTCGAAAATCACCGAGGTTCCGTCGTCGACGCGCAATCGGAACGCCCGCTGCAAAATGCCACGTGCGGGCGCCTCAGCCCGGCCCAACCGCCAGTTAAATCGCGGCCGCAAGGTATCTATCCCTGCGGGATTGACCTGCCACTCAATGCGGACATCATCAATCTCCGGAGTGGATGCGCGCGCCGCTCCGCTGGCGGGCCAGGTTGATGCGGCCGTCAACGCCATGATACCGGCCATATCCCGGCGCGTGACAGGTCTCATGGACATCTCCTTTTCAGCTTCAAGCCCTGACAAGCGTCCCATTTCGCCCTACAACACGCACGGACTGCCCAGCCTTGAGGGATACCGCCAGCGATGACGCGCCCCACACTATGCGGGTTTTTCCGGCTTTTTTAGCGGTAATGGTCACCTCAGTTACCGCCCGGTCGCGCCATGACAGGGCAACCTCAAAACCGCCTCTGGCTTTGAGGCCCTCAAAACGTCCCTGCGGCCACGCTGACGGCAGGGCGGGCAACAGCTCGATCCGCTTGCCGTGTGTTTGCAAAAGCATTTCCGCGATCCCCGCTGCCCCGCCAAAATTGCCGTCGATCTGGAACGGCGGATGGGCGTCAAACAGGTTCGGGTATGAGCGGCGCGGATGCAGCAGGCGCTCAACCACACTATAGGCGCGGTCGCCGTCTTTCAGGCGCGCCCACAGATTGATGCGCCAGCCAATCCCCCAGCCGGTGGCGTCATCCCCTCTGATTTCCAGCGACTTGCGCGCCGCGGCGGCCAGTGCGGGGGTGCCTTCCACCGTGATCTGATCGGACGGATGCAAGGCGTACAGATGCGAGACATGGCGGTGATGAATATCGGGGGCGTCCATATCCCAGTCGGCCTGCCATTCCTGCAACTGACCGGCCTTACCGATCTTTTCCGGTGGCAGTTTGGCGCGCATGGTAAGGCACGCCTTGGCAAAGGCCGCATCGGTTTTCAGCACTTTGGCCGACTCTGCCACATGGGCGAACAGGTCGCGCAGCAACTGATTGTCCATCGCCGGGCCGGCACTGAGCGATGAGCTCATCGGATGGCGGTTTTCCGGAGAATTGGACGGATTGGTGACCATGTAGCCGGTGTTGGGGTCTTTGAGCAGGGTCGCCAGATAGAACTCGGCTGAGCCTTTCATCAGCGGATAGATGCGCTTCAGATAGGCCGTATCGCCATTATAAAGCCACGTCTCCCAAAGGTTCTGCAGCAGCCACGGCCCGCCCATCGGCCACAGGGCCCAGACCGCACCGTCCGGCGGTGTCGCCACCCGCCAGACATCAGTGTTGTTGAAAATGACCCACCCCGGCGCGCCGTACATGTCTTTGGCCAGTTGCGCGCCGGTTTCGGCCAGGTCTTCGACCATGCACACCAGCGGGTCCATCATCTCGCTCAGGTTACAGACCTCGGCGGGCCAGTAGTTCATCTGGGCATTGATGTTGAGCGTCCATTTGGACTGCCAGGATGGGTTGAGCTTGTCGTTCCAGATGCCTTGCAGGTTTGCCGGTTGCCGCGACCCGCGCGACGATGACATCAACAGATAGCGCCCGTACTGGAGATAAAGCGCCGATAATCCGGGGTCCTTGCCATCGCCAAAGCGGGCAATGCGCTGATCGGTCGGCAATTTGCCGTTTTCCCCCTGCCCCAGATCGAGGCTGACCCGCTCAAACAGCGTTTTGTAATCCTTGAGGTAATCGTCTCTGATGGCGGCATAGCCCTTGCGTGCAGCCTTAGCCAGAATATCCGTGTTAAACGCGGCAGGATCGCCCGAAATGTCATTATAGCGGCGATAGCCCGTGGCCGCCGCAATCAGGATGACCACATCCTCAGCCCCCGTGACATAGACGCCACCTTCACGTGCCGTCAGTGTGCCGGTGGGCGAGATGACCTGCGCGCGCACCTCAAAAGGCAATTTGCCTTCGATGCCCTGCTGGGTCGGACTGACGCCGCGGATGATGATTGTGTTATCGACCGTTTCGATTTCGGATTTTTGCGGGCTGGACAGGCCGATATCGACAGTGACAGGTTTGCCCTTGTCCCCCGACAGGCGCACGACCATGACCTGATCAACGGCAGAGACGAACACTTCGCGGCGATGGCGGGTCGATCCGGCATTAAACTCCGTCGCGACCATGCCCGCCTCAAGATCAAGGCTGCGCTCATAGCGTGAGGTGTTGTCCAGCCCCGGAAACAACAGGATAAGGTCTCCGATCGGCTGATAGGCCATCTGCTTATTGGGCGTGCTGATCAGGGTGTCATTGGCCAGCTTTTCAGCCTCGGCGTACTTACCCTCAAAAACCAGTTTCTGAACCTGCGGCAGACCTTCTTTTGACCTTGGATTGGTAGGGTTATACGGCCCGCCCGCAAAGAAGGTATCCTCATTGAGTTGAATGCGCTCAAAGGCCACGCCGCCAAACACCATGCCGCCCAGACGGCCATTACCGACCGGCAGTGCCTTCACCCACTCATCGGCCGGACGATCATACCACAGCTTGAGATCGTTCTGGACGTCGGGTTTCAGATCGGAAGGTACAGGGGTTTGCGCGGTTACGGTTGCCGGCAGAAATGCGACCCCACCCACCACGGCCACGCTGGTCATCAGATTGCGTCTGCTAAGTTCGGACATAAACACTCCCGTCTGCGAAAATTAAAAAAACAGCCCTCCGACACCAGGAGCCGGAGGGCCAGTCAGGGTCACGGCCAGGGATGAGTTGACCGATCGGAAGATCAATATTTGTAATTGAAGCCCACAGTGATGGTTCGGCCAGAGTGGACATAAAGACGCGTGTCGTTGCGCTCTTTGTCCTGCCCGAAGCGAACCCCCTGATCGGTTATGTTTTGGCCTTCAAGCGTGAGGTTAAGGCGAGGCGTAACCTTGTAGGTTGTGCTAAAGTCAACATAGGTGGCCGGATCGGTGAAAATGAAATCGTGACCCGCGACATTGCCCAGAACGTTGTTGATAGCCCGCCCTTTGTGGTTGCCGGAAATCCGAGCCGAAAACTTCGCATCTTCATAGTAAAGGGTGAGGTTGTAGGCATTGCGCGACAGGCCGGTAAAATCGCCCGTTACCTTCAACTCTTCATTCGCCGGCGTCGTCGGGTTGTCGATACGGGTGATATATTCGATTTCAGACTCAACATGGGTCCAGTTGGCGATCAAACCTGTGTTCTTTAAAATGCCAGGCAGGAACGTAAACGGCTGTTGATAGCTGACTTCGAGGCCGGACAGATCGCCACCATCGGTGTTTACCGACCGCGACACGTTAAACAGAGTAGTGGGCGACGACGGACACACCGGAGTACCACCCGTAATGGAACAGGTGCCACCGCTGGTCAGAAGATCATCTGGCAGACCCAGAGTGTTCCAAGGCAGAAGTGCGGAAAAGCCTTGGATGAAGGTATCAATCTTCTTGTGGAACAGACCCGCCGAGAGTAGCGCGCCTTCGGCAAAATACCATTCCGCCTGAAGATCGAAGGTATCGGCGCGGATCGGATCGAGCTCGGGATTCCCGATAGACACAGTCTGAACCGTTGTATTTACAGTCGATGTCGGTGCCAGGTTAACATATTCTGGGCGTGACAAGACCTTGGCCGCCGAGAACCGCAGATATAGATCGTTTGGCAGAATTGCGGTCAGATTAAATGACGGTAAGGTGTCCATATATTCATTGGGCACAGTCACATATGATCGCGTAGTGCCAGCCGTAACAATACCCGATGACTGAACCTCAGTCTTGACCTGACGTATACCGAAGTCACCGCGAAGATCGACAGATCCGACACTGTAGTTGAATTTGCCCATCGCGTAGATGGCCGTGACCTCTTCGGCGATATCGCGCACCCCCGGAGGTACAGCGGGCGCAGCGCCCGGTACGCTTGAGCAATAACAATGGACATTATAGATATCCAGGAATTTATCGAGGTCGATGGCGGTCCAGCTACTCAGAACGCCAGACGGGCCATCGAGGTTCTTCCCAAAACCACTGATCTGACGGGTCAAGGACGCGAGCGACGTCCCGGCGGGCAAGGACGGGAACGGCTGCGCCGAAGGACCACCCTCGACATTGTGCCAGTCATTCTGCCGGAAAGATGCACCGGCATGGAAGCTGAAGTTGTCGTTGACGTCGTAAATTGAGTTCAACTCATAGGTCTTGAGATTGGATTCAGTGGTCAGGAAGCGACCGTTCCAGGCACCATGAACCGTACCATCAGGCTCCGTGCCTGAGTTGAACAGGTATAGGTTGGGATTGGCAACGTCCGTTCCAAACGTCAACAACGGAATATCTTCATTCTCGCGGAAATCCCATGAGAAGCCGTTGACGTTTGGAATATCGATCTGAATGGTCGTACGGATAGGCTCATCCAGCAACGAGTTATTTAGCCCAATCAAGCCATTGATGCGGAATTTTTCGTTGAAGACATGGCTGCCGGTGAGCGTGATCTGCTTGTAGGTCGTCGTATAGACATCGCGCAGGCCTTCTGAGCGGATATCAACGCCGTTGAGCTTACCATATACCCATGAACCATCATCGGCGAACTCGGCCTCAACAATCGACGAATAAGGCTTACCACCCGCCCCCGCATTCCGACCGTTTGACAGGGCTAAAATGTAGTTGTCGTGACGGGTGTTCTCAAACTTTCCATACATCAGATCAAGGTCAAGACGTGTGGCATCTGACGGGCGCCATTGCAGCGCCAAGGTCGCTCCCATACGTTCATAATCGGTGAGTGAACGACGGTAGCGCGGCAGGCGCGGATGGAAAGCGCCAGACCCCGCCACATTGGTGCCCGCCCAGCTATCGGTGCGCCCCATAACATCCGTGTAGTCGGCCAGAGACGAGGTTCTGGGGATGCCTGTAGCGCAATTGGCGGCATCGGTGCCTTTGGTGGCATTATTCGCGGGGTTTTGAGGCGCATAGCCTACCGGTGAACAGAAGCCGCCATCCTGGCTCGCCGCCAGAATGTCAACAGCCTCATACCCTTCTTCTAACAGCGAACGCTTGGACCAGGCCACAGACCCCAGAACGCCAAACTGCCCCCAGGTATTCGAAATGATGCCCGCGACGCGCGGATGGTTACCGCCCTCAAGTTCGTTGTTCAAAGACTGGGCGGATATTGCGTAATGAAAGCCAGGATTATCAAAGGCCTTTCCGGTTTTCAGATCGACGGTCGCCCCGAGCGAGCCCTCTTCGACATCAGCTGAGGAGGTTTTGCGAACCTCAATGGCGTTAAACAGGTCAGAGGCAAATACCGAAAAATCGAACGCACGTGAGCGGTTTGTAGATCCCAGAATATCCGAGGCGCCGGTCGCCGTCGTGCCTTCGATCCCGTTAATCCGAACCCGCGTAAAGCCCGCGTTGAGGCCGCGCACGGTAATATTGCGCCCCTCGCCCCCATCGGATCGCGTCAGGGTCACGCCAGGTATCCGTTGAATCGATTCAGCCAGGTTGGCATCCGGGAATTTGGCCATGTCTTCGGCAACGATAGCGTCGACGATCCCGTCGTTGCGCTTCTTTATGTTCATGGCGCTTTGAAGCGAGGCCCTGAAGCCTTGCACGACCACGGTTTCAATCTCTTCGGAACTGCCGGCATCACTCTCCTGCGCCTGCACAGAACCGCAGACCATTGCCAATCCCATCACCGCAGATGTGGCTAACAGACGTGATTTACGGCGAATTACCACCTTTTTGAGTGTCGACATGTGTTCCTCATTTCCTGTTTTTGTGACGCATTTTTGTTGCGCGCTTTTGGAAACAGCTTAAGACGCGCAACGGCGATTCCATTTCCTATATGAAACCTTATACCATCCCCGCTAGTTTGCAACATCTTGATCCAACATGCGCAGAAAAGATTTTTCGTTGATGCAAAAGTAATACAATTTGGGATGCAGCGAGGACATCTTGCCAACGGTTCGACAACCGAATAGTCATGGATTTATGCAAAAGCCCGAGCCCACCTCCCGAACCTTGACGTCGGTAAATACCTACGCCGCCCCGGCCCTTGAAAAGGGTTTCAACGTCATTGAATTGTTGGCGACCGAGCCGCAGGGACTTACGATTTCCGAGATCGCGACCCGGCTCAAGCTGAGATCCATTAGCGAAATCTTCCGCGTCATCATCGTCATGCAACGCCGGGGCTGGGTGTTCCGTGATCCTAAGTCAGATAAGGTGACCGTGACCTACAAGGTTCTTGAACTGGCGTTCAGGGCAACGCCGGCGCAGGAACTAACCACGGTGGCCTCCCCGCTCATGCATGAACTCGCTCAGGACATTGATCAATCCTGCCACCTCGTGATCAATACCGGCATACGGGGGCTCGTTGTACTCCGACAAGAAACACCGGGCCCTACCGGCCTGGTCGTTCGTCTCGGGTCGGAAATTCCCCTGCTTCAGAGCTGTTCCGGACATGTGCTTTTGGCATTTGCCGACGATGCAAAACGCCATGAGGCCTTTGCCGGGGTCGACACAGAAACGGAGGCACATGGAGCGCTTCTTGACCGGCTCAATAAGGTCAGGCGTCAGGGGTACGAGCAAATGCCCAGCGCCCGGACGCGCGGGGTCACGGACATGAGTTACCCTATTTTCGGCTTCGATGGCACCATCGTCGCGGCCCTGACGGTGCCATTTCTTGACGTCATCGACGGCACGCAAACGGTCAAGCGCGATGACGCTCGCGTACGCCTGGCCGCCTGTGCACGGGCTATTTCCAGCAAGCTTGGTGACCGTCTTCCGGCCAACAATAATTGATGTGTGGCAGACCTGCGACGAGCAGTCCTAAAGAAATCGGCCTTAGTCAAACAATCCGAGATTAATGATCTGTCCCATGGCGCGCTGCCCCGCGGGATTGGGATGCAGATTGTCACCGGTTTGCAGGCCAGTCGCCAGAACGGCCCGATTGGCGGGATCAGCCACCGCCGCCGAAAAATCAATCAGGGCGTCAAAAGCGTTTGAAGTGCGTATCCATTCGTTGACACAAAGTCTGACAGCGTCTTTGTCCGGTGAAAAATAACCCGCGCCCGCAAACGGCAGAATTTCAGCGCCATATACTTTTATGCCATGCACGTGCGCGCGCACGATCATCTGCCTATAGCCGGCAACCATGTCCTCGCATGAGGCGAGTGGTGTATCGGCAGCCCCGTTTCGGCCGGGTCCGGACGCACCTATATCGTTGATGCCCACAAGAACAATCAGGTGGGTAGCCTGAGGTACACTTAGAACATCGCGCTCAAACCGCGCCAGAACAGAGGGCCCGGTGCCGTCTGTCAGAATACGATTTCCGGAGATACCCGCATTGGCAACCGCATACGGCTTGCCACCTTTAATCAGGCGCTCTGCCAGAACGTCACTCCATCGGCACAGTCGATCATCAAATGTGCAATCCGGATCTGTGATTGAGTCACCGAGCGCGACGATGGTGCCTTTGGCGGTCGGCGTGTGCACATCAATGCCCGTCACGAATGGGCTGTAAGCGGACGAGGACACGACGGGCATGTCAGCGATCTGGACGTAATTGCCGGACGACGAAAACTGCGCCAGATTTTTGGGATCACGCCGCATCGTCGTAGCGGCGGTCGCCTCGGGCAAGTATAGGCTGACTTCGGCCACACTTAATGGCGCAATTTCGACCGCAACCGGGTCACTGACCGCAATCGCGCCTGGTGGCACCGAATATCTGGCCTGCCCCGAAAACCGCACCGGTCGAATCTGGCCTCCACCAACCCGCACGCTAGCCTCCCCGATGACAAGAGGCTTTGATCCATATTGATTAGACACCCGAACCTGCACGGCATCGCCGCCGAGCGTAAGACGCAGCGACTGACGCACCGTGATATTTTCCAGTTTGTCAGCGCGGGTATCGGTGACATTGCGGGCTCCGGCACTGCCGGAACGCACCCACACGCCCGCCGGCTGAACCGTCCTGGCCTCGCCGCTCGCCGTCTCTGCCTTAGCACTCAGGCCCATGAGAAGACTCAATAGCACAGCGCCGACGAGCTGGGTTTCATGACGAAGCGGATGATTAAACATGGAGGCTCTCTGAGACCGAACGACGAGATTAAAGTGAATTGGGACGATCTTTAGATGCGCTTGCCATATGGATCGGGGCTGGAACATCGTCCCGCATAAGTCCCTCTGAGATCAGATCGGCCCAAAAACCTGCCGGAATAGAAGTCTCCAACAAGCGCACCGTTGCCAAAACCTGGGAACGCCCCGACATCCCGCTCACGACCGAGGCCACAACCGGATGTCCTAATGGAAATTGCAAGGCGGCAGCGGCCAGCGGCACATCATGAGCGCGGGCAATAGCCTCTATGCGGCGTACCCGCTCAATGATGCCTGGGGGCGGCGCATCATAATTATAATGGCCAATCTTGGGCCCGGAGGCGCCTGTTGCCAGTATCCCCGAATTAAACGGAGCCGCGGCAATAACCGAGACACCACGCCGTTTGCATTCCGGCAGGAAGTGATCTAGCGGGGCCTGTTCCAGCAAGGTGTAGCGTCCAGCCAGCATGACTACATCCAGGTCGGCATCACGCATCACATCCGCACAAATCTCCCATTCGTTGACGCCCAACCCTATAGCGCCGACTCGACCATCTGACCTCAACTCACACATGGCGCGGTATCCGCCGCTCAGGAACGCGCTGAGGTGACGCTGATGATCGGTGCCATGGGTCATACGACCGAGGTCATGGGCGAACAGAATATCAATAGACTCTCGCTGGAGCCTGCGCAGGCTGTCCTCAAATGAGCGCATAACGCCGTCATAACTATAATCGAAGTGCTCCTCAAACGGATCGGCATCGACAAAGCCATGCCGGCTGGTACCCGGTGGCGGCGGTAAAATCGGCGTCAAACGGCGGCCAACCTTGGTCGACAGCGTGACATCCTGTTTAGGCACCGTGTTGCAGACCGTTCCAAGGCGACGCTCCGACAACCCATGGCCATAGCGCGGCGCGGTATCAACATAGCGAATGCCCGCGCCAATTGCCGCATTGATAACCGCCTCGCCTGCCTCATCGCTCATAGCGCGATATAAATTACCAATGCCTGAGGCACCAAACCCCAGAAGGCTGACGGTGACGGTCGTCCTACCGATTGTGCGCAGTTGCACGACACGCCCTCCGATTAATGGCCATGACTACCGGTCAGCGCGATCTCGGCCTTCGGTGCACGCAGGGCATATAAGGCGATGACCGCAAAACAGATCGTCGTGACGACAAAACCTGCACGCATATGGCTCTGATCCGAGATCAGGCCCATGACAGCCGGTAGGGCGGCCCCGCCCACAATACTCATGACTAGCAGCGATGACCCGGTCTTGGTCAGATTGCCCAGGCCCTGCACCGAGGTGGCAAAAATGGTTGGGAACATGATCGACATGAAAAAGCTAGACGCGGTCAGGGCATACAAACCATTAATGCCCCCGGATAGGACCGCATAAAGTGTCAAGGCCACATTGATCAGGGCAAATACGCCAAGGATCAGTCCAGGCCGCACGCGCGTCATCAGAGCTGTACCAGCGAAGCGCCCTATGGCAAAGGCGATCAGGGCGTAGTAGAGATAGTTGGCGGCCTCTTTTTCGGCCATGCCCAGTTCGACTTGCGCATAGCGAATGGTAAAGCTCCAAATTCCGACCTGGGCACCAACGTAGAAAAACTGAGCCACGACACCGAACAGAAAATGCGGTTTTGAAAACAGGCGCGCCACCGATTGCCCAAACGTAATCTCGTCGCTGGAATCGTTCTGCGCGTCAACGTTGGCGGCGACCGGAAACTTCGATACCAGCACGAGAACAGCCCACAGCAACACCACGCAGCCAATTATTAGGTAAGGTCCCTGCACGGCCTTGACCTCAGAGACGTAAAAAGCCTGTCGCGCGGCCTCTGACATGGCGCTGAGTGCCACCTCGTCATGCTCGATACCCGACAGAATGAAATGCTGGCCGATGAAGATCCCGCTGAGTGCGCCCAAGGGATTGAAACTTTGCGCGAGATTTAATCGAAAAGCGGCCTTGTCCGGGTCACCAAGCACAGTGATCAGCGGATTGGCCGAGGTTTCTAGGAACGCCAGACCAGATGCAATCACGAACAAGGCCCCCAGGAACCAGCCATACTGATGATTGTCGGCGGCCGGATAGAACAAAAAGGCACCGGTGGCGTATAAGACTAGCCCCAAGACGACGGCGGCCTTGTAACCAAATCGGCGCATTACAAACGCGGCTGGCAGGGCCAACAGGAAATAACCCATGTAAAAAGCAGACTGAACCAGACCCGACTGGAGATCGGTAAGGATGAAAGCTTTTTTGAACTGCGGGATCAGCACATCATTCAGGTTGTTGGCGATTCCCCAAAAAAAGAACAAACTCGTGATAAGGATGAGTGGCCAAAGAGCTGCAGCTCCCCTGCGTGTAGTCTGAGTGTTGTCCATTATTTCCGCCTGTATTGAGCGTCGCTTTGCACGACATCTGTGTGACCCGCACCTTAATGCGGCTTGCCAACTTTCACAAGCGGTAGTAACTGTCCGTTATGATTTTTAGAGGTTGATATGAAAGCAGTCATTTGCGAGGCCCCTCAGTCCCTGGGTGTCGATATCCGCTCAAAACCCGAACGCCGACCGGACGACCTGTTGATCCGTATTCGCCGGGTCGGATTATGTGGCACGGACTACCATATCTTTGCCGGAAATCAGCCATTTCTCGCTTACCCGCGAGTTATGGGTCACGAGTTGGCGGGAACTGTGGCTGAGACAGACGCGCGATCTGCCTTTCGCGAAGGTGATCTTGTGACCGTCAACCCATACCTGTCGTGCGGACAATGCATCGCCTGCCGAAAGGGCAAACCAAATTGCTGCGTCGATATCCGGGTACTCGGGGTGCACATCGACGGTGGCATGACCGAATATCTTTCGGTCCCGGAAAGTGCGGTTCTTGCCGTCGATGGCCTAACCTATGACCAGGCGGCTATGGTTGAATTTCTGTCGGTTGGAGCCCACGCGGTGCGTCGCGGCCAAACGCAATTTGGTGACCGGGCGCTGATCGTCGGCGCGGGCCCTATCGGCGTCGGTGCCGCATTGTTTGCTGCCATGTCGGGCGCCGAGGTCACCCTAATCGATACCAGCCCGCAGCGGCTAAGATACGCGCGCGAACGCGTCGGAATATCGAACACCGCGGTTGTAGATGAGGGCCTTGAGGCCTATTTGGTAGAACGCACCGATGCAGAATTTTTCGACATCGTCTTTGATTGCACCGGTAGCGCCAAAGCTATCGAAAAGGGCTTTGGGTATGTCGCTCATGGTGGCCGCTATGTTCTGGTCAGCGTGGTAAAAGACACAATCAGCTTCGCCGATCCCGAGTTCCATAAACGTGAAATGCAACTCATCGGCAGCCGCAACGCGACGTCTGAAGATTTCGCGCGCGTCATCAGCGCCATCCGTGATGGCTTGATACCAACAGACGCCTTGAAGACGCACAGCTTCCCCCTGTTTGACCTGCCATCCGTCATTCCAGATCTCATCGCCAATCAGGGGTCGGTTCTCAAAGCCATCGCCGAATTGTGACACTCGAAAACCGCGTCAATGGGCGGCGGGGTCAGACAGTTTCATCCCTTCAATCTTAAGGACATAGGCGTGACGGCCAGTCCTGGAACCGGGCAATGTCACGTTCATACCGGCATCATTTTGCGTGAACTTGACCGGCTGATCCGATCCGATCAGGGTTACTTGTTTGGCGCGACCAATATTCTGAGGCAAGGCCATCAGGTTGAGCGTATCCTCCGGCCAGGCCAGCAATATAGCGTAAAGGGTGTCACCTTTGCGGGTATAGCGAACAATGGAATCGTTATCCTGTTTCCAGGTCCGCGTGCCATAAATCGCCTCCCCGTTCACCTTCAGCCACCCCCCAACGTCACGCAAAACCGCTGCCTGATCATCAGGAATGGTCCCATCTGCCTTGGGTGAAATATTGAGCAATAGGTTGCCGCCGCGTGACACGTTTTCAATCAGACGATAAAGCACCGCCTGCGCACTGAGATGGCCCATGCCTTCGACATAGCCCCACTTGTCGCCCAATGCGTCGTCAACCTGATACGGGGCCGTCTGCAAAGAAAACGGTGCCTGCCACTGACGCTCATAGTCCTTGACCGTGCCCTCAAGATAGGCATCCTTTTTGGTCGTCAGTGTGACCGGCCTCCCCCACGTTTCGGCGCTGTTATAATAATAGGCGGCCAGACGCAGCTTCACCGGATCAAGAGATCTCGGGTTTATGCCATTATCAAACCATAGGAGATCAGGCTGGAACTTATCGATCTGCTCCTGCGTGCGCAGAAGCCACTCTTCCTGAAAGGCTTCGGACTGCGGCGCTTCGGCATTGTCAATAATCTCGCCCATGCCCGACGGCATACCCGTCTTCTGGGGTTGGGGTGGTCCGTAGAAATCGGCATATTTCGGGTCAAACAAATCCGTTTTCAACCCCTCTGTCGGGTACATGAAACCCCAGTGCTCGATACGGTGATTGGACACGCCAAACTTAAGGCCGCGCTTGCGAACCGACACCATCAGGTCGCCCAGGAGATCGCGTTTTGGGCCCATATCCTTGGCATCCCATTTCGTCAGCTTTGAGTCGTACATGGCAAAGCCATCATGATGCTCTGCGACCGGAATCACATATCTGGCGCCAGAGGCGACGAACAGATCAGCCCAGAGGTCAGGGTCAAACCTTTCGGCCTTGAACTGTGGAATGAAGTCCTTGTAGCCGAATTTATCCTGAGCTCCAAAGCGCGTCTCGTGCAACTTGATCACGCCCGCGGTGCGGTACATATGCCGTGGATACCACTCACTTTGTGCGGCGGGCACAGAATATACCCCCCAATGAATGAATAGCCCAAACTTTGCGTCTTTGAACCATTCCGGCACCTGATAATAGGCTTTCAAAGATGACCAGTTGGGTTGCACAGGCCCATCAGGAATCGGCTTAGCCGGCTGCTTTAGCACTTTTCGCGGCGGGGTCGGCGCCTGGCCTTGAGCCGGTATAGCCGACATCGCGAACCAACATGCGGTCAGCATAAGGGGAAGTGTTTTCATAGAGCGCCTCCGGCGTTAGATAGTGTATCGTTCAAGGCTGTTCGAAAAGGGCATAAATCGTTTGCATGGCGACCCACTTCTCCCCGGGCTGGGCAAAGGGCAACGGCTTTTGAAACTCCCACATCAGCCGCTCCCACGCCTGCACGTCCTCTGACGCCATGTCCGCCGCAGCTTTGGCGGCCGGCGAAAAATCCGGCCCGACCTCCATGATCATAAACAAGCGATCACCAGCCTGCCAGATTTCCAATTCACGAATATCAGCGTCACGAATAGAGCGCGTTACCGCTAAAGGCACCTGCCCCGGCGCATGCCATGCCCGGTAGCGCGCAATCAAATCGGCCTCAGCCACGAGGTCCAAGGCCAGACAATGGCGTCTTATCGTCATTTGACACTCCCTGTGTCCCCGAGACTTGGTGACGCGGCTATGCGGGCTGATCAACACATACCTACAAGCCATTGCCAAAGCTTACGCGACACGCTAGACTTTTATATAAGGCAGTTAATAGCGCAAATAAACGACGCTTATCAAATTTAAAATGCTTTGGGGCGGTGATATGAACCTGACGAAAAGAATGCTCTTGCACGGCGTGACGGGTCTTGCGCTAGCGTCAACAACTGCCCGCGCCCGGTCAGCCGAGGCGGCCGAACCCAAGCTGGGGCCGGCCCAAACCGCCAAAGGCCCCTTCGAACCCACTTGGTCGTCTCTCATCGAAGATTACAAGGCCCCGGACTGGTTTCGCGATGCCAAATTCGGATTATGGGCACATTGGGGCGCGCAATGTGTGCCCGAAGCGGGGGACTGGTATGCCCGCCACATGTATATTCAAGGTTCGGATCAGTATGATTTTCACGCCAAAACCTATGGCCACCCTGCCGACAATGGTTTCATGGAGATGTACCCGCGCTGGACCGCCGAGCACTTTAATCCGGACGAATTGCTGGATCTCTACACAGCGGCCGGTGCGAAGTACTTCGTGGCCATGGCCAACCATCATGACAATTTCGACGCGTACCACTCAAAGTTTCATGACTGGAACTCTGTCAGGGTTGGCCCCAAGAAAGATCTGATTGGCATGTGGGCCAAAGCGGCGCGTGCGCGCGGCTTAAAGTTCGGCGTCTCGAACCATTCGGCACATGCCTGGCATTGGTTTCAAACCGCTTACGGATATGATCCAGAAGGCGCGCGCCACGGCGAGCGATATGACGCCTTCCGCCTGACAAAGCGCGACGGCAAGGGCAAGTGGTGGGACGGACTTGACCCGCAAGCCCTTTACGGCGGCGCGGTGATGCCGCTGCCCAGTGGAATATCGACTATTGAAGACGCCAATGCCTGGCATGAAAAACACGACCGGGTATGGGATGAGAATCCACCCAAAGAAAACCCGGCCTTTGTGCGGCAATGGTACCTGCGCTGCAAGGATCTGATAGACACCTATCAGCCGGACCTCGTGTACTTCGACAATTTTGACCTGCCGCTTGGTCAGGCGGGACTGGATATCGCCGCTCACTATTACAATGCGTCGATGCAGTGGCATAATGGAAAACTTGAAGCCGTTATCAATACCAAGCACCTTCCCGCCGAGCGCCGAATGGCCGTGATTGAGGATGTCGAACGCGGCTTGCGCCGGGATATTGAACCGCACCCATGGCAGACGGACACCTGTATTGGCGATTGGCACTACAACCGCGACCGCTTCACCCGTAAAGATTACCTTCCTGCCGAGACCGTCATTCACCGGTTATGCGATATTGTCTCGAAGAATGGTAACTTGCTCCTGTCGATACCGGTTCGCGGTGACGGCACAATCGATAGCGAAGAACGACGCATCGTGCAGGACATCGGGAGTTGGATGAGCCGGTTTGGTGAGGCCATCTACGGAACACGTCCCTGGAAAATATATGGCGAAGGTCCAACCGCCGTGGAATCAGGCATGTTTAGTGAGGGTAAGCAAAAACCTTTCACGCCTGCCGATATACGTTTCACGACCAAGGGATCGATCCTTTATGCGATCATACTGGGTCGCCCACTCACTGATGTGGTCACCATAAGGGCACTCGCCGGAGCCAATATTCAGCGGGTGGCGATCGTAGGCTCAGACACCCCCCTCCCATTCGCATGTGACGCACAGGGTTTGCAGGTGACAGTCCCCAGCGAGGACAGTCATGACTTTGGGATAGCCTTCCAAATTCGCGGGCAAAACCTTGTGTGAGCCCCTGTTTATTCGCCGCACTCAATAGGTCCAGACGCGCGCAAATTGAGTAAAAAAGCGTGGCGACCTTTATGAAAAGATCGCCAGCACGACCGACAACACAAATATACCCACAACATCGCAAAAAAAGACCCGCCAGGAGTGTGCATCCCGGCGGGCAATTTGGGTTACGCATCAAATATTAGAGAGGAAGGAGAGTTACGAATATTTGACGATTATTTATATGACATAAATTTATACTCCATACAAGCAAATTGTATGACATATTGAAATTTACAAACCCACAATCACGGCATGAAGGCACAGTTTTGCTCTATAAAGCGCCTATGAAGACTCAAGCTACTTGCGGCTGACTGAAAGCCGACCTTTATCTTGGTCATGAAAGATTGGACGTCATTAAAATCCATTATGTTCACCAAGGGGTCGTATCCCTGCGGCACCGTGCCTTGCCCCAAGAACACCGAGACCCAGCTATCCAACGTAAACAGGTCAGCCTCATTGCGAAAAATCCGGCCATTCGCTTTGAAAAGTTCGATCTTGTTACGAAGGCTCTCTGGAATCTCCATGGCCCGGCACGCGGCCCAAAACGGCGATGTCGCCTCGGTCATAGTTTTATAGTGCAGAATGATGAAATCACGCACGAGCTCATATTCCTGCGATGTCAGGCGGTTGTATTCGGCAATATCCTCCGCATGAAACCGTCGATCGGGAAACAGGCTGAGCAAACGGGATATTCCACTGGCAATCATATGGATGCTGGTCGACTCAAGCGGCTCCAAAAATCCGCCTGCCAGGCCCAGGGCAACACAGTTTTTGGTCCAGGCTTGCGTGCGTCGCCCTGTAGTAAAGGACAAGATCCTCGGCTCAGCCAAAGGTGCGCCATCAAGATGGCGTAAGAGTGCGCGTTTGGCATCATCGTCGCTGAGGTAGTCCCGACAATATACATAGCCATTGCCAACGCGGTGCTGCAACGGAATGCGCCAACGCCATCCCGCAAGGTCCTTCGTCGACCGGGTATAAGGCGTATCCACATCCGGCAAGGCGCTGGGCACAGCCGCCGCTCGGTTGCAGGGTAGCCAGTGGCTCCAGTCCTCATATCCGGTGCCAAGCGCCCCCGAGATGAGAAGCCCCTGAAATCCGGAACAATCTATGAAAAAATCCCCGTCGAGACACTCACCATTGCTGAGCGTGACGGCCTCTATAAATCCGCTCACACTATCAAGTTTGACGTCGGCTATCGTCCCTTCGACCCGTGTCACCCCTCTCGCTTCAGCGTATCGCCGCAAGTACTGGGCATATAGGCCCGCATCAAAATGAAACGCATATTTCAGCGTCGACAGAGGCAACTTTGCGTCAGGGGCAGGTCTGTGAAACCTGCCCATCTTCGCCGCAATAGCGCTCAGGCAATAGTCTTCGATAGGTCCGGGATCTACACCTGAAAGCAAAGCCTTCAGCCAGAATTGATGAAACTTTATACCTTCAATATCCAGGCCGTGAAACCCAAACGGATGGATGTAACGGTCTCCATTTCGGTTCCAATCGACAAATTCGATACCCAGTTTGAATGTACCTTGGGTCGCACGGACAAACTCATCTTCATCAATCCCCAGAGCCCGGTTGAAATCAATTATGGACGGGATGGTCGCTTCGCCGACGCCTACCGTGGAGATACTGTCAGATTCAACCAGGATGATTTCAGTCTGGCCCGAGCGCGCCAGTCTCGACAGGCCCGCCGCGGCCATCCATCCCGCCGTTCCACCGCCCACAATAAGTATCCGGCGGATATGTTGATCGGTAGTTGTCACCGTGATGTGCCCTCGACTTAAGTTGCGAAATCAATTGGGCCGAATAGGTTGGAAGCCACTTAGACGCACCTGCTCAATCAACGCGCGATGATCGGGCAGCCGCCTCAAGGCATTCTCACCCTGCCGGCGAATATCCGTGAAATGCACCTTCGCTTCATCATAGTACTTAAAGCTGTTGGCCTGAGCGCGCAGATCTGATTTAAAACCCATGCCATAAAGGACATATTGCCAGTTTGCGTCGGTGAATATGTCGTGGTTCAGATCCACATCCATAAAATCAGGGGGGCGATGCCGCCATCGGTCGAGCCGCTCCCGAAGACTGTCAGGGACGCTTTCTTCCCGAACATTATCCGCCCAGAACGCTGTGTCGCGCCGCTCCGTTAGGCTATAGTGCAGTTTGATAAAGTCACGGACATGCTCGTAGCGTTTGACCATAATCTCATTGAATTGGCGCGCGCAGGTCTCGAAGTCTCCGGCAAATGGAAAGCGATTGCTTAGAATAAGCGCCGCGATCTCAATAAACCCGATGCCTGTCGCCTCCAAAGGCTCAAAGAAGCCACTTGATAAGCCGATCGCGACACAGTTTTTATGCCAGCTTTCCGCCCGGTACCCGGGCTCGAAGCTGAATTGACGCGGCGAAAGACTTTCGGCCTTGGCTCCAATATAGGCGCGCAGGACGTTTTCGGCCTCCGCGTCACTGGTGTGCGCTGACGAATAGACGTATCCGATCCCCCGCCTGTTATCGAGACCAATATCCCACGTCCACCCCGCCGCCTGAGCGGTCGATATGGTGTAACTCGGCACCGCCATGGCGGGCTTATCGTAAGGCACCTGAAGCGCAACCGCACGATCGGCAAACAAAATATCGCGACAGGAGGTAAACGGTCGCTTGAGCGCCTCGCCGATCAGCTGAGCCTTAAAGCCTGTACAATCGATATAAAAATCAGCCTCGAGTTCACCATGTTCATGGGTGTTTAGCGATTTGATATTGCCGTCATCTGAAAGACTAACCGCAGTCACTGTACCCTGCAGGTGATGAACCCGCAGTTCGATGGCACGCCGGCGCAGGACGGCGGCGAATTTGACAGCGTCGAAATGATAGGCATAGTTCAGCGGCGCTGCATAATTTTCGTGCGTATGAAGCTTCGGCGCGCGGGCATTGTCAGCCACGATCTTCTGCACGGTGCTGACCTCATCCCACCCCGCATCGCCTGCGGCGCCCAATAGCCAGTACGGTAAAAGATCAAGTCCATCCGACGTCTTCGCCGTCTGGAAGGGATGAAAATAATGATCAGGCCCTGAGCCCTTGTTGCCGGGCGCACGTCGCCAGCCGGCAAACCTTATACCCTGCTTAAAGGTGGCGCTGGCTTCTTTCACCAGGTCGGCCTCGTCAATGCCGATGCGGCGCAAAGTTTTTCGGATACTGGGAAACGTCCCCTCTCCCACCCCCAAAATCCCTATGTCAGGAGATTCAATCAGGGTAATTTTGAGGCCATCTAAATTTTCGTTATTAAGCACGGCCGCCAAATATGCCGCCGTAATCCAGCCCGCGGTTCCCCCGCCGACTATAATGACGCTTTTAATCACAACGGCACTCCAATCCTCGCAAAATGGCTGACACAGTCATGGTCCTCTCCGGCGACAGCCGGAGAGGACCATGCAACTGCATTGGCTAGAAGGCCAGGTTGAAGCCCAGATTAATCCGCCGATCCGTAACGAACCAACTGCGCGTGTACACTTGCCCACCCGGATACCCGCCCATCAGGGTTCGGGTTGTCTCATTGGTCAGGTTGTTGGCCTGAACCCAAAAACGGATCTTCTCACTGATTTTATAATTTACGCCGAGATCAAACTGACCATAGGCGTCGGCATACACCGGAAGAGAGATATCGGTGAAGGTTCCAATCGGTGCCCCTCCGGCCGCGGGCGTCTGGTAGTAGGTATAGTCGCCGTTGGTGCCATTGGAGTTTGTCGACTGGAGGTACTCTGAGCGCCAGGAATAGGCAAGACGTACGGACAGGGCATCCTTTTCATACATCAGTTGAACGTTATAATTATCTTTCGACATACCGACGATGGGCACATCGTCCATGAGCTGGCCGTTGATATCCAGCGCCTTGGCGCTAGGATTCGAGGAGTCGATATATGTATAGTTTGCTTCAATACCCAGTCCATTCCACGGCGCTGGCAACTCATCAAAGAATTTGCGACCGCCAATCTCAAGTCCCTTAATTTTGGCCGTCTCTTTCGCATTGTAAACCTCGGACGTTGTCTGCGTCGTGTTTACAGTCGTGACCGTCCCATCGAGACGTGTAAACGTAGCCGAGAACGGTTTCGTTGTATCGCCATAGACGATAAGATCGTCGAGTTTCTTATAGAACAGGGCGAAGTGCACATTCAGGCTGTTCGACGGGTACCACTCTGCCGAAAAGTCCACATTCTTCGACATTGTAGGTTTAAGGGTAGGGTTGCCGGTGTTCGCTGTCATATTGTTAAAGATGTCCGGGAAGTCCACCGCCGGCACAGGGCCCGCCGCTTCCCGGTCATTTGTATTTTTGGTCAAAGACACACCCGCAGACCCCACTGACCGGATGTCTCCATATCCTGGCGGTGACATGGTCTGGTTTGCGGCGAAGCGCAGATAGAACTGATCGGTTGGTTTAAAATTGATATTGAACGATGGCAAAACCTTGATGTAATCGTTCTCACCGGTGCGGTTCTCGCCGGTATTCAAGGTCTCATAGTAGTTGTTAGCAAGGCCATCATCGGCCAAGTCGGCGTTGGCTTCAGCCTGGCTCAGATAGAACTGATTGTCGCCAAAACTAAAGAAACCCGAACTTTCCACTTCGTTTTTGACAACACGAACACCTATATTGCCCGTGTAAGGAATGCCGAACAGACCTGAATCGCTGCGGAACTTACCTTGCACATAGAAGGCCGTGGTCGTGACCTGAGTACGAGACGCCCCGTACGGATCGTGATAGACGTTTGCCAACGGCTCACGATCAGGATTGTCAATCGTACAGGTACCATCAGGTTTGAATTGCGGCGACCCGTCGGTCGTTGCGAGACATTCTTGGTCATACCCGTAAGTCGATTGCGCATAGATCGCATCATTCGACTGCATGAGTTGGGCGCTCGGCAGCCAGAAAAGTGCCGGCAGATTGGCCTCTCCGCGGAAAAAATCGCCGAAATCGTAGAGTTCAGTATCTTCCGCGGCGCCGTTGTTCAGGGTTCTTTGGCTAGAGCCATTCCAACCGCGGCCAAGGGCTGCCCAGTAAGTGCCATCAAAATTATCCCGCTCGACCCGGTCGGCATAGCGCACCCCGGCTTCAAGAGTGGTAAAGAAACCCTCATCGAACGCATAGTCGACATCAAGGTTCACAGCGCCCATGGTGCCGTGATTGTTGGTCGTCCGATACGCGATGTTATCCCAACCGTAATTGGCCTTGTTCTCCAATCGATCAGAGCTCTCGATGACGAACTGCGGGAGATCTCCCCTCAAGTCAACACTGTAGGCAAACACCGTCGAGTTGAGACCGAGACCAAAGTTTGTGGATTTCGCTGACGAGTCCACAAATTGAAGGGCACCTTGAACACGCAATTGATCGGTTGGATTCCAGGTAAAGCCTTGTGAAAAGTCTCGCGTGACCGTTTCCGAGGTCGCAAAATTACGGCTCGAACCCACGCCTATAGAGTCGGGGGAACAGGTGGTCGGGGGCCATGAACTCCAGTTGACCCCCTGGGCCTGACCGTTGAACGGCGTGTTGCAATCGAGAAGGAATGGATTGCCGCTGCCATCCGTGCCGCTCGCACTGCGCCAGCCTTCGTAGCCGTTTGAACCCAGGTACATCCGATCGGCACTGATCAAACCACCATTGGCGTCAAAGGTGACGTTTCCGGACATATCCGGTACCAGTGTTTTCCCCGTAACGAATACACCTGCGGCGGTATCGTCATTTTTGTACTCAGATACGAACGCGGTCTGGAAGAATGTCCACTGATCGTTCGGCTTCCACTGAAAAGCCTCATAAAAACCGGTGCGCTCGCGATTGAATTGATTATCGCCGTACGTAAAGCCACCCGGGAGATACCGGGCCTGGCCGTCGACGTCTCTTTTGTAATAGGGCTCGGCGCGCAGGAAATTGGCCTCGGAGGAAAATTCCGAAAATGCCAGGTCGACAAGCAATCCAATTTCACCGGCACTGGTGTCCCAACGGTCCGTGAAGAGAATAGACGCGCTGCCCGTGGTCTTCTTTATTTTATCACCGTAGCTGGCGCCGATGGCACCCTCAACGGATGGGTTTTTATAGTCAAACGGCATCTTGGTGCGCAGATCAACCGTGCCGCCCGTGCCGCCTTCAATCATGTCCGCGCGCGACGCCTTGTAAACGTCAACGGCGGCCATCAATTCGGGGGTTACATCCCCCCAGGACAGGCCGCCGCCACCGTTGGCGCTAAAAACCTCGCGGCCATTGAGCGTCGCCGTAACACCCGACAAACCCCGCACCTGAATACCCGATCCTTCGACCGAGAACGCATCCGGATTGTTGAGCGCGGCGAACCGCACCATCGTCACGCCGGAAACGCGCTGAAGCACCTCGGTAATTGAGTTATCCGGCAATTTACCGGCATCGTCAGCCACGACGGAATCTATAAGGGTGTCTGAGTTTTTCTTCCGCTCAGTCGCACTTTGCAAAGCCTTACGGCGTGCAGTTACCACCACCGTAACACCGTCGTCGGCAGGTGCCGTCGCCTCGACATCCCCCGTTACGGCCTGAGCCTGTGAGAACGCGGGAGATGTGAGCGCTACCATAGCGAGCGCAGCCACAGATACCCCGTCACGCATCAATGATGCGCGCGATTTCTTCCTAACCATAATTTCCTCCCGATAGGCCCGCTTTATGACTATTTCACAGCATGGCCAGTTGTTAATCCCGCGCTCAGGGGACCGGACGTTACCGGTACCATTTCAGCCTAAATGCTCGGGCATTTCCGCTCTATCATGTGAAAGTTATGTCCTACAAAACAAACTTTGACAGCGCTGGCAATTGTCTGAACATTGTTGCATTAATAATACAATTTTTAAAGTCAAATTTGACGTTTTTGTCAATTAGCGACGAGAATCACCTTTTAACAAATTGTATTTATTTATTATTTTTGCTGAGCACTACAGCATACGATAGAATCTTTCATGTACGCAAGTCAAAAAATCGACCCAACACGCAAATTCCACCCAGGAGCCATTGTCTTTTGCCAGACTATTGCACCGTAAATTTTAAGGTCGCGGCAGCTTGCCCCTGAGCCTTCGCCACTACAGTTGCGGGCCCTGCGCCGCCGGTAGATTGAACGATGATCTGGGCATAGCCATTGAATACACGCCGCGCCCAAATCGGCGCGGGCGTCGTCACCCGCAGAGACGCCCACCGTCCCCCCTCTTGCGCGGATTGCGCGAGTAGACCAAACCCGCCCGCCGGTGACCTGATGAGGTAGTTCAGGCTGTTGGTGTCCTTGATCTTGGCGGGATCGAGCTTAATGACGAGAAGCCCATCGAGCTGAACCGGCGCGACGGCTTCACCGTTAACATACACGACCTGATCACGCGTCACGTCGGCCACGAACAACTCAACAGTGTCATCATCAGTCAGTTTTGGCCGTGCAAATTCCGCGCGAACCAGATAATAGGGGCTTTCCGGTGGCCTTTGGTCCTCTGGGACCCATTGAAACGGTCGGCGCCACGTCGACGCATCGTCATCCGCGAGGTGCGCCAGAAGCGCCTCTTTCGCCTCGCCCCCCTTAACGCGCCAGTTCTTTACCGTTAGAAAGTGGTGGCGCTCGGTGGGTTTATCGGGCTCATGGGAACCTGGATCACCGTTGCCCATGCCAATGATCTGAATTGGGCCGGTCGTCTCGAACTGCACCAGACTATCGGACGTAGGCACAACCCGCCCCTGCTTGTCGGCGACACTCACAGTTATCACAGAGATATCGGAACCATCCGCCTTGATCCGCGTACGGTCCGCCGCAAGTTGAACCGACACGCCAGGTCCGGTCGTTTCGACCGTTTGCGTTGCGACGAGCTTGCCGTTCCTAAAGCCTTTTGCCACTAGTTTTCCCGATTGATAGGGCACCGACCATTGCAGATGCCCCCCTACCGTCATGGCCTTTCGCCCAAGCGATTTTTTATTCAGGAATAGTTCGACCTCATCCGTGTTCGCATAGGCGCGCACATCGATATCTTCACCTTCGCGTCCGCTCCAATTCCAATGCGGCAGAAGGTGAACCATAGGCTCATGGGTCCAGACTGATTTAAGGTAATAGCCACTGTCTTTGATGACACCGGTCGTATCCAACATACCAAATTGCGACGATACCGCAGGCCATCCGAACGGCGTTGTTTCCCCTCGATAATCGAATCCGGTCCAGACAAACATGCCTGACAAAAATGGTCGCGCGGCATTGAAACGCCAGCCTTCCTCTATGGACGCTGTGCGTGCGCCGCCGGACCGCTTATCGTACGCGGCAATATGGACGCGCTCAGGATCATCGACATAGACACCGCGCGTCGCAAAGGTTAGGCCCTCCTCCGTCACGAGCATCGGACGATCGGGGTAGCGTTTATGCATGGCATCAATGTCATGCTGAGCTTTGTAGTTAAAGCCTATGACCTCAGACCCGGCAGCCGTTCCCTGCGTTCCGCCCGACCCGGATGCCGCAACCGTGGTGAGCCGAGTCGGATCCATCCTTCTCACTATGGCCTGCATCTCCTGAGTAAGGCGTGTGCCGACCTCGGTGTTTTCAATGGCCCACTCTTCATTGCCCACTGACCACAGGATGACCGACGGATGATTTCGATCCCGTCGAACCATGCGCTCCAGCTCATTTCGTATTTGCGGGGTGGTCCCCATCATACGGTGCTCGTCGATTACAAGTATGCCCAGCCGGTCGGCAGCCTCGAGCAGTTCTTTGGTCGGCGGGTGGTGAGAAGCGCGGTATGCGTTGACTCCGATCTCTTTGAGGCGCTTGAAGCGATATTCGTGCAAGGCATCGGGCAGCGCGACACCCACCCCGGCATGATCCTGGTGGTTATTCGTACCGTGCAACTTGATGGACTTGCCGTTCAGGAAGAAGCCGTCATTGGCATCAAATCGAAGCGTTCTTATTCCAAACACCGTATCATAACTGTCTACAACCTCGCCCTTGCGCTTAACTTGCGTGATTGCCTTGTAAAGATAGGGGTCTTCCAATGACCACAGCCTTACTCTATCCATCTTGAACTGTGCGGCAACCCGCGATGACGACGCCCCGTTCAGGGTTTGGGGCGACGTTTCAAAACGGGCTACAGACGTTCCATCGGCGTCTACGATTAGGTGTTCGATGGTGAACCCCTCGACACCTTTACCGTCGTTACTTATCTCAACATCGATCGAGATTTCCGCGGAGCCGTCGGCCACCTCGGTACGGACAAAGGTTCCCCACGGCGCGACATGCAAAGGGTCAGTCTTTGTCAGCCAAACGTGGCGGTAGATTCCGGCCCCCTCATACCACCACCCCTCCTCCATAGTCGCGTCTACCCGGACGGCAATGACATTTTCACCGCCATAGTTGAGGTAATCCGTGATGTCGTACTGGAAACTGGAATAGCCGCTGCGCTCATTGCCGATATAGTGGCCGTTTACCCACACCACGCTATCACGGAAGACGCCGTCAAACTCGACGGCAATGCGACGCCCCTTATCCTGCGCGCTGATAGGTAGTGCACGCCTGTACCAACCAACACTGTTTTCGGGAAACGTGGCCCCCAGAGCCTTTGAGCCATGGTTGGCACTCGCTCGTGAACTAAATGGCAGCTCAACCGCCCAGTCATGAGGCAGGTTTAAGCGGCGCCATGCCGTGTCGTTAAATTTGAGGTCAGCCGGCCCGTCACCGTACCCCGCCTTGGCAAAGAAGAACCCTCGGGTACCATGACTGAAGTCCTGGGATGCATCATAAGGGTGACCAAAGGCGAAACGCCAATCTCGATCTATGTTGAAACGTTCTCGCGCCGCTGACTGCGCCTTAACTCGGACGCCCGGTGTCCTGTCACCGTCTACGGGGGCCCCCTGGGCCGCCCCGGAGGTCACAGCCAGTGCAAGTGATAACGCTGTCATCACGGCGCGTGATTTAATTCCGGATAGAATTTTCATTGTTGGGATTCCCTGATTACCTGCTTGTGTCGTTCTTTTTTCGTCTAACCTATCGTCCAAACGGGCACAAGATTGTCCTACAATTTAAGGGTTGCCATATTCGAAGGGTTCCATCCGCGAAGCCGCCAATCGAATATTTTACGCCGAAAATGAACTACAAAAGCATAAATATACCAATGATAGCGCTCTCATTTTGAGTTTGACATCATCCGCGAGGTCATTAATATTACATATAGCAGTAAATTCCACCACCGGCAGTTAGGGTGGGGATTATACTCAGACAATTAAAACCACAGAAGTGGTGTTTCGGGAACAGGGGCTAATTTAGTGAACAGACGTGACCTTCTTAAGGGAACTACCGGCGTGGTGATGGGATCGGCTTGGGGCCCTGTCGCGGCCTCATCCGCCGCCGCGACGCAGCCAGCCACACGTCCCTTGGGTCAGTCGGTTTCTAAGATGCGGCAGGTCTTATCATTAAATAGAGGCTGGCGTTTTCTCGAAGGTGACGTGCCTTTTCCTAAAGTTATGGGGCATGGTTGGTCATATGCGAACGCAAAGGCAGGGTCGGCCTGGGGCGCGGCGTCTCCGATCTTTGACGATTCAGAATGGTCAACCGTTACGCTGCCCCACGATTTTGCGAGCTTTCAACTTCCAGACAAAAACGAGAACCTTGCGCAAGGCTACAGAAAACGTGGCATCGCCTGGTACCGCAATCTCTTGAGGTTTGAGCCCTCCGACCGTGGCAAGCACATTGAACTTCACCTGGATGGGATTTCCACACACGCCACCGTTTGGCTGAACGGCACGCTCGTGAACCGAAATTGGTCGGGCTACAATTCAATCTACATCGACATCACACCTTACATTACCTACGGCGAGTCGTTGAACTCATTGGTGGTTCGCGTCGATGCCGATCAAATGCAAGGGTGGTGGTATGAGGGTGCCGGCATTTACCGGAACACCTGGATTGTCAAAAGAGACCCGGTCCATATCGTTACGGACGGCGTCTTTGCTCACCCGGTCAAATACGGCGACCAGTGGACCATTCCTCTAGAGGTTACTCTCTACAATGCCGGGAAAACGGCCCGCACGGTTCAAGTCACGTCAACCGTGCGAGACCCAAAAGGCAAGGCGATTGCAACGACCCGAATGTCCGCCACCGTGACGGCGCTTAGTCGCGCGGTCTCCACGGGCAGTATGACCGTAAGCCAACCAAGCCTTTGGAATATCGAAACGCCGTTTCTCTATAGTATCACCACTCAGGTAATCAGCCATGATCGGGTTCTCGACGAAGTGGTAACGCCTGCCGGGTTCCGCACCCAACACTTTGATCCAAACCGTGGCTTCTTTCTCAATGACCAACCCGTTAAGTTAAAAGGGGTGTGCATACATCAGGACCACGCGGGCGTTGGCGTGGCCGTGCCGCACGGAATTCTTCACTATCGTTTGCAGCGCTTGAAGGACCTTGGATGCAACGCCATACGCTGCTCTCACAACGCGCAAGACAAGTACTTCTATGAGCTCTGCGATCAGATGGGCTTCCTCGTCATGGACGAGAACCGGGTCTTCAACCCCTCCCCTATTCACATGAATGAACTGGAGTGGCTGGTACGCCGTGACCGCAACCATCCTAGCGTTATCCTTTGGTCAGTGTTTAATGAGGAGCCGATGCAAGGTAGTGAGCAAGGGTTCGAAATGGTGCGCCGGATGAGCGCCCTAGTGAAAACGCTGGACACCTCACGCCCCGTAACGGCCGCGATGAATGATGGTCTTTTCACGCCCATCAATGTTTCCCAAGCCGTCGACGTTGTCGGCTTTAATTACCAATATCAATCATATGACGCTTTTCACAAAGCAAATCCGAATATCCCTCTCACCTCTTCGGAAGACACCTCAGCCTATCAAACGCGCGGCGAGTACACGACCGACGATGCCCGTCACATCAAGGCAACCTACGACGATGATGCCGCAGAATGGGGAACCACCCATCGGACGGGATGGAAAGCCATTGCTGAGCGCGACTTTATAGCCGGGGCTTTTGTATGGACTGGTTTTGACTATCATGGCGAGCCGACCCCTTATGACTGGCCAAGTAACTCGTCCCAGTTCGGCATAATGGACCTGTGCGGCTTCGAAAAGAATGCGTTTTGGCTTCACAAAGCGCAATGGGATCAAAGCCCGGTCCTTCGAATAGCGCCTCACTGGACCTGGTCCGGCAAGCAAGGACAGCCAATTCGCGTCATGGCCTTTCATAATATGGACGAGGTCGAGTTGTTTTTGAACGGAAAATCCCTCGGTAAACAAAAGGGCGACATTTTCGAGATGAACCGATGGGAGGTACCCTACGCCCCAGGTACGTTACACGCCGTCGGTTATAGGCAAGGCAAGGCTGCCGCAAAGCACGTCGTTGAGACAACGGGCGCACCGGTTTCTTTGAAACTCACGCCACACCGCAAGTCTATGTGGGGCGATGGACTGGATGCACAACCCATTAAGGTTGAGGCGGTCGACGCCAGGGGACGCCATGTCCCCATCGCACAAAATCAGATCACGTTCGACATCACCGGTGGAGACATCATCGGACTGGGCAATGGCAACCCCAACGATGTCTCCAGTGAAAAGGGCAACACACGTGCCCTGTTCAACGGGCTGGCCCAGATAATTGTCCAAACGAAGGAAAATAGCGCGGGGACACTACAGATTACCGCTACCGCTGCGGGATTGACCGCCGCAAAAATCGAGATTGAGGTCGAAAAAGCCGCAGCGTGGCCTTATCAGGACGTCTCGACCCCCGTTCAAATCACGGAAGGTTGGCGTCGCGCGCCCGCGCAAAGTGCGCCAATAGACCCCAATCTACGCCCGAAGGACAACGACATGAACTCATGGGGCTGGTTTCGTCCCGGTGTGCCGTTCTCCCCTCTCGCCACGGATAGCTACGTGCTGTGCGCAACCGTCGTCGAACCATTCAAGCGGATTCGCAAAGCTGGCGGCCAGGTGGAATGCCTGAACCTCATGGGTGCGTGCACGGTCTTCGTCGATGGTATTGAAGCTGCCAACAAATCGGATCCCGGCGCTGGAGATTTAAAATTCAACCTGCCCGCTGGGGATGGCGCCCGCCGTCTAACCATCATTTTTAGGGCCAAAGCGGGCCAGCCTTTCGGGTTTGGCGACGTCTTACGAATTCGAACGGTTTAATGCCCTTCGCGCCGCCGTGCCTCCAACATCCTCGTCAATTTGGCGATCAGGGCCTAAGTTGACGATTTGGACAGACCTAAGCGCCTGTCGAAACCGACACGGCCACATTCCAAACCGCTATTTCAGCGATATGAAAGTTAGCAAAATGAGATATTTTAACGTGCTGTTTCCCTCGTCGATGGCGCTCCTACTCGCCCTGTCGGCACCCCACGCGCTTGCCGAGCGGATAAATCTGTCTCAGGACTGGCGATTTACGGCAGTGGAATCCCTGGGGTCCGAGCCGCCGGCATATAGCGAAGCGACATGGAAAAAGGTCAGCGTGCCACATGACTTTTCAGTCATGGACAAACCTGATGGCTCCCCCCCATTCGACAAAACGGCCATTTCAGGACAGGATTCCGGCTATCTGCCGGGCGGTATAGGCTGGTATCGTCGCGACCTGACCTTAAGCGCCAAGGATTCTGAGGGCGTCGTACTTTTGCATTTTGAAGCCATATATATGGATGCCGATATTTGGGTAAACGGCCAGCACGTCTCAAAACACCATTATGGCTACACCGCGTTCACGCTTGACCTTACCGGCAAGGTCAAGACCGGAAACAACACCGTTGTCGTTCGGGTCAACCACACCGACCCGTCATCCCGCTGGTATGCCGGATCTGGTATCATTCGCCCTGTCCACCTGGAAACCCTGCACCGCATCCATATTGATTCCGACGGGCCGGCGATCACGACGCCCATCGCCACCGAGACGCGCGGCGAGGTTGTCATTAAAACCCCAGTCATCAATCGCTCCGAAAACGCGGCGAGCTTGACTCTCGAGTCACAAATTGTCGATGTATCGGGCAGGATCGTCAGTCAGACCGAGAGGAGCGTGACCACCAAAGCGGCAAGTTCTATATCGCTGGATCAAACCTTAAGCGTGGAAAACCCGGCCCTGTGGTCAACAGACGCTCCAAACCTGTATTATCTGAAGCAAACCATCAGACTGGGCGACAGGGTCTTGGATGAGCGTAAAACCCGGTTCGGTATCCGCACAATAACGGTTGATGCTCAAAACGGTCTGCGCCTGAACGGCAAATCGATCGAACTCCGTGGCGGCAATATCCACCATGACAACTACATGCTGGGGGCTGCGGGTCTGCCTGATGCTGACGCCCGTAAGGTCTGGTTGATGAAATCGGCGGGCTACAATGCCATCCGCAGCGCTCATAATCCCGCCAGTCAGGCGACGCTCGATGCCGCCGATGAACTGGGCCTTCTGGTCATCGATGAGGCCTTTGACATGTGGAATAAGTCAAAGAAGCCAATGGACTACTCCCGGTTTTTTAAGACCGATTGGAAGGCCGATGTGACCAGTATGGTCGTCAGCGGACGAAATCATCCCAGTGTGGTTTTCTGGAGCATCGGCAACGAAATTCCAGAGCAGACCTCACCAGAGGGCATTCAAACGGCTCGGATGCTGGCCGAAACTGTCCGCAAGCTTGATCCGTCCCGACCCGTTACCCAAGGCGTTAATGTCGACAGCCCCCATAATGCGGCGCTTTTGGCCGAATTGGACGTCGCTGGCCTGAACTATCGCGCCAATCAATTCGCACAGGATCACATCGATCACCCTGAGAGGGTCATGTACACGTCTGAATCGACACCGAAAGATGCGTTTAGGTACTGGCGTGTTGCCGAAACCATGCCGTCCGTAATTGGCGACTTTGTCTGGACCGCCGTGGACTACCTCGGCGAAACGGGGATCGGCTGGATGGGGTATAGTCAGGATTGGCAGAAACTTGGCCCGTACCCCTGGCACCTCGCCTATTGTGGGGAAATTGACGCCACCGGGCGCAAGCGCCCCGCAGCTTTTTACCGGCAAGTTTTGTGGAAAACCGGCATAGATCCGGTATCGATATTCGTGGCCCAGCCGAAAGGCACCGCGGATCTGCCCGATCGCGATTACTTCCCCATAACCGGCGAACATCTCGACTGGTCTTTGGACGATGTCCATCCAAGCTGGACCTGGCGCGGACAAGAGGGCAAACCGCTTGATGTGGTGGTCTATTCCGAATTCCCAGAAGTTGAATTGTTCCTGAATGGCAAAAGCTTGGGCAAAAAGGCAGTGGGCGTCGATAGCGAATACAAGGCAAACTTTGCGGTGCCGTATAAAGCAGGGACGCTCAAAGCGATTGGGTATCTCGATGGCAAACCCGCGGGTCAATGGGAGCTTAAAACAGCCGGTGATCCGGCCTCCGTACGCGTCACCGTCGATAAACAGGAACTTAGCGCAGATGGCCAGAGCTTGGCATATGTGACCGCTGAACTGCTCGACGGGAACGGGGTGCCTATTTACGCGCGTGATAGCGACCTGAAGCTGAGCTTTAAAGTTAGCGGAGCCGGGCAACTGGCGGGCGCGGGAAGCGGCAACCCGATGGAGGCGCAAAGCCTGCAGTCAGGACACGTAAAGACATTCCACGGTCGCGCCGTCGGCGTGGTAAAATCACATGTGACGGCGGGAGCCATCCAAATTGAGGCTAGCGCCGAGGGCCTGCCCTCACAAATCCTTCATCTCAATACCGTATCGACGCAATAAGTGATGAGCAATTGAAAAGGTATGATTGTGACGGCAAGGGCAGCTTCACAATCAAACCTTGGTTGGGGAAACGGCAGACGCGTGATAGCCCCGAAAATTGACGCGAGGTTGATTGGCTATCCCTGCCATCGCCTTGATCTCTATTGCTTCGACAAATTACGATAATGCCCCCTGCACCTCGAAACGGGGTTTTGCAAAGGCGCGTGAGCGGGCATGCTGATGGTCCATACACCCAAGAGGGGGTTAGATATGCAACCGACCGCAATAGATGTCCATGAACGCAAAATCTCATCAACTTCGGTTTCAGGGTCAGCTTTAGACCATGATCAACTCTGGAGTCTTTCTAAAGTCTGCGATGTCCTAGGGGGTGTGAGCGACGACACATTTCATCGCCTGGTGAAGCGCAAAGAGTTTAGGCGGATAAAGCAGGGTAGATGCACATATGTTCTGGCAAGAGAAGTTCGGGCCTACATCGACCGCCTATCGCAATCAGCGACGTAGCGGATCACGTCCGGACCAAAGCCTGCCTGACCAGTCCTGCCTGACGAACAACTGCGATCATCTCAACATAAGAATGCTATGCGCCTGTGACGGTCACATCAAATTAGCCAGATTGCCTCATAGCGGTTTGACCACCTGCACAGCATTGTGATTTTACAGTCGGCAGGCCCACTACAGATAAGGTCGTGTTTTCGGCCGAACCTGGAGACGAATATGGTAGATATTGCAGACATCAAAGAGCATGCCGAGATTATTGGCGCAGACGGCGTACACGTCGGCACGGTTGACCGCGTTGTAGACGGCCGCATCAAACTCACAAAACTGGAAGTGGAAAGCAATGCCCACAAAGGCCACCATCACTTTATCGATCTGGGCCTCGTCGCGGGCATAGACGGTGATCGGGTGCGGCTATCTGCAAACGCTGATGTCGCTGTTATGCTGGAAGAAGAGGAAGACGGCGAGGATGTTAAATAAGGTGTTTTTGGCCTAGCCTCATCGGCTGGCCAAAACCTTGATAGAATACCCAATTTATCTTAGGTCATTCATCATCAGGTACGATGCAGTGAATGGCAATGCGTCAATCTTCATCAGGAGAATGGCTGTGATACCTTACAACCGACAGCGGCTCTACCGTAAATCCGTTCTTGTCTTTCTCCTGATGCCCTGGATGCTCCTAGCCTGCAGCCCTGCGCCCGTTAGCGAAACGCCTACGGAAACGGCCTCCCCCGCTGCGGAAGAGCCTGCCCAGTCTACTGTAGCATCGTCCGCATCTTCTGAGACAACCGGAGGGGATGGCTCTTCAATCCAACTTACAGCTTTGACCGCCGCGGATATGGAGGCTGCCAGTTTGCCGGGTGAGCTTAGCTGTCATTTTTCAAACGACACTTACGATCCCCTTCTGATCGCCAAAGGCAATGTCGCCAATGAATCCTCGCAAGGGGTTATAAAGGTTGGCCAATATGTCGAACGGCTCGGGGCGCCTGGCGGTTTCAATGCGATGGTGAATGGCCCCGTCTTTACCGGACGGGGACACACGGTTCGTATCAACCTGACCGGTCCCGCCACCGGCGGTGGGGAGTCACCACCACGCCCAGCCACCCTCACCTATCAACGGGCGGACGGCGCAAAAATGGTGCTTGAAGGTGACTGGACCTGTGGCCCATAGGCGCTAACCCAAGAGGCTTGGCTTAACGCAGGAACGTCAGAAACCACCGAGTGGTTTAGCACGTCGGTCTGCATGTCCTTGCCTTGCCACGTATACCAGCTACCCCCCAAATCTATCATTCTATAAGGGCAGGCATCATCCGTGCGGCGGCACGCCCAGACGATGAGTTTTGGGACAGCAAACCGTTCAGACGACGACACAAGTAGCGGAATGCCGCCACCGCGCATCATGATTGCCCTGACAGGATGATGAATTAGAAAGTCCAGGCGATGTGGTGGTTGCGCCGACGCTCCACCCAAAGCTGGCATCAAGGTCGGACAGTCAGTTATGTGGCCGACGTGTTCGCAGCCTGAGAACTGCCGTCGAGATATCTCGCCCAATCATCCATCAACATGCGGCGTCTCTGCAAAGCATCTCCCCTTCGATAGGCTTGTTCGGACTTGTCTCCGACAACGTGAGCTAGCGCCGCTTCAGCAACCTCTCGGGCGTAGTCGGTTTCATCACCCACCCAATCACGAAACGCGGACCTCATCCCGTGGACAGTTGGTCCTCGTCCCATCAGCCTCCGTAAGCACATCGTCATAGCCATATTTGAGAGATGACCGTCGCCGGCCCGACCAATAAACACGTAGCGGTCGGGGTCATTCGCTAGCGGCCACAACTGGCGAAGTATTGCAATTGCCCCGTCCTGAAGGGGAACGCGATGGACCCGCCCGGATTTCATTCTTTCGCCTGGTACGATCCATAGTTTCTGGTCCAGATCAAATTCGGATCGACGAGCCAGAAGCACTTCGCTGGTTCTTGCGGCGGTCAATATGGTGAATTCCAATGCTAGTGCTGACATCGATGGTAGGGCGAGGTCGAACTGTACCAACTTCCCTTTAGTCGACCCTGTCAGTGTCACAGCAGCAGTTGCCCTCAATTTCTGCATGAACGCTGGTAACTCTTGATGGGACAGAGCGGCGAAATGTCGGCTAACCCGGTTTTTGGGTCTCCCCAACAAGACCTCGAGATGGCCATCCCATCTCGCCGGATTATCCCCCGATCTCAGTCCCATCGCTCTAGCGGCATCCAGAACGCGCTCAATGCGAGCGCGCACCCGCCGCTGCGTTTCTGGGCGATCGGCAAGGATCTGCAGAACCTCTACCACCTCCGGCGTTGAGACCTCCTCTATCGGAATGTCGAGAATTGCCTGCGTGTATGGGGATTTCGGCGGGCGAACACCATCCTCCGGATCTGATCCAAACGTCGCATACCAGGATCGACTATGCGCCTTGTTCTTAAAGTCTTTCACCCATGTCCGGGTTAGGCTTCGGGCGTAAACACCAAATGTCATTCGCATTGCTTTAGCTTGTTCAGCCCTGCGCTGTTCCTCCTTCGCAGCAAGCTCAGCGGCTCTTTTTTCCTCAAGCGGATCGACGCCTGCGGCGATCTTTTGGCGCAC
The DNA here is from genome assembly GCF_028550435.1 of Asticcacaulis machinosus. Classification (GTDB taxonomy): domain Bacteria; phylum Pseudomonadota; class Alphaproteobacteria; order Caulobacterales; family Caulobacteraceae; genus Asticcacaulis; species Asticcacaulis machinosus. The sequence goes on from NZ_JAQQKV010000001.1 coordinate 1,206,755, forward strand.
GGCACTTGCGGCTATTCTCGCCTCCCGGACACCGATATCACGATACGAACCCAACCCCATCTCTCGCGTGGCCCGTCCGCATCGATATCTAAATATCCACGATTTGCCCCCACGTTTCGCGACCTGAAGCCAAAGCCCGTTGCCGTCCGCGTAGAGGCCAGGTTCTTTTTTCGCGTCAGCCGATTTCGTCGTTAAACGATTTTCAATCCGTTCCGCCATTTCCAGCACCATAATACCGCACAATTACCCACGCATTTACCCACGCATTTGGTGGTTTACCCACGCGTTTACCCACGCATTTGGCGCCAAAGGGTAGGCTATTCCCAGCGCGAGTTGGCGGCAAGATTTCGAACAAACATTTAAAATAACTATTTATTTCTGCGGCAATAGGCGGTATCTAGCGCCAATGGTTAGATAGACTCTCTGTCCGCCATTACTTAGAGACGCCGGTTCTTATAAAATCGGTTATTACGTCTTTGGGGGCGAGTAGCTCAATGGTTAGAGCCGACCGCTCATAACGGTCTGGTTGGGGGTTCGAGTCCCTCCTCGCCTACCACCTTTCATTTAATAAACGGCCTGAAGCTGATCGCATAAATATCACAGATGTGGACGGTCTTTATACCGTCATGCCCCAGACTTAATCGCGCCGTAATTGTGGTTTGTGATCACGTCGGGATTTAAGGGACTTTTTCAGGATTATACGACAATGACCAAACCCATCATAACCACACTTTCCGCCGTCGCGGTGCTTATGGCTGGCACGGCCGCCCTGCCCGCTCTGGCTCAGGACACGCAACCCTCACACGCCGCCCACATGATGCAAAAACCGACCACGCTCAATCTCAGCGCCCAAGGCGAAGTCAAGGCCACGCCGGATACCGCGTCGATCAACTTCGGCGTCATGACCGAGGCCAAGACCGCCGAAGAAGCCATGAAGCTCAACCGCGACCGCATGAGCGCCGTCTTTGCCGCGCTCAAAAAACTCGGCATTGCGGATAAAAACATCCAGACCTCGAACCTCAACCTCAATGCCCAGTACGACTATCCGCAAAATGCTCCGGCGATCTTACGCGGCTATCAGGCGTCGAACCGCGTGACGGTCAAGGTTGATGACCTTAACCGCCTGGGCACCAGCATCGATGCAGTGGTCAAGGCCGGCATCAACCAGATCGACGGCATCAATTTCGGCCTGAAAGATTCAAAAACCGCCGAAGACAATGCCCGTAAAGCCGCCGTCGCCGCCCTCACCCAGCGCGCCGATCTCTATGCAACGGCTATGGGTTATAAGGTCAAGCGCATCATCACCCTATCGGAATCCGGCGGCTACGCGCCTCAGCCGGTCTACAAAAGCTTTGCGCGCGCTGAGATGATGGATGCCACCCCGATCGCAGCGGGCGAGTTAAATGTTACCATCTCCGTCAGTGCTGAGTTCGAACTGGAGAAATAATCTCCTGACGCGCGAATAAAATCATCAGGGTGCGGCCTTTCGATCACAGGCCGCACCCTTTTGGTTTAAGGACTTAGGCGCGGCATGACAGACTTATCCACATCTGTTAACAAGTCTTAACGCGGTAAAACACCTGCGTGGGGGTTCTAAACAGATGACAGGGAAACGTACGCGAATCCGTCGCCGGATCATCAGAAAAATGGCCCATCCCTATGTGATGGTAACTGTTGGTATGGGGATAGTTATCCTGACTCCGATCGCAGGCCTTGGCCTGTCGCAACTGGCGGTGGCCCAAAGCGCTACCGTTACGAATGTACCCGTAACCGCCGCCCGCGTGCCTGCCCCCCAGACCGCTCCGACACCACAACGCCCGCGTATCGACTGGCAGGCCGCTGCCGCCCGCCACCAGCGTGGCATAGTCGCTAAAACCACGGCGGTTATCACGGCACGCCTGCCCCGCCCGGAATTGGACAAAACCCGCCTGCCGATCCTTTTGCCCCGCAGCGGCGGCGCCCTTAAAACCGCTCAGGCGCGCCTGATCTCGTTCGGGGACGCCTATTCCATGAACCTGCCGCAGGGCGACGGCGTGCAGATTACCTTGTCCGGCAATGCCGCCGCCGAGGTTGCGCCCAAAGGCGCCATCAGCCGTCTGGAAAAGCGCGCCGCCCGTATTCAGGGCGTGGCCGAGCCCGTGCAAATCGACCGTACCGAAGACGGCTGGACCGCGACCTTTACACGCTTCAACGTGACCTATACCGCCGATCTGACCTGCGATGACTCAGAGGCCGCGGCGTGCAAGACCGATAGTTATCTGCGCACTGTCGTGGCCGACCTGACCGATGTGGTGCTGGGGGCTGCGGCATTGGCCGAGGCCCGTGCTGCAGGAGCGAACTTATGATCCGGGTTCTGTTTGCCGTCGCCATTATCGGCTTTGCCGCCATCAGCCTGATGGCCTGCGACCAGACGCCCGCCCCGGAAACGCCGACGCCCGAAGTCGGCACGGAAACCGAGGTCGCGTCTGAAGCGGCCTCTGAGACCGCCTCCCAGACGTCATCGGAGGTGGCCTCCTCAGGTGCCGCCACCTTTCCCTACGACCCGCCCACCCAACTGATCGCCGGATCCGGCCCCAGCTATACCAATACCAAAAACTGGGCGCCAGGCATCTGTTTCCCGCTGGCCGACACCCCGTCCTATGCCAATTCTCAGGTGTGGAAACCGGGCGGCTATGAGCGCCCCGATAACCCCAGTCAGTGCGCGCCGGAAAACTATGCCTATCCGTGGCAGGACAATTTCTGCGAGACCCGCACCGGCAGCAATGTCATGTGCAAGACCGGCACCAAGGGCCATCAGGGGCAGGATATCCGCCCCAAGACCTGTAAGACCAACACCTATTGGGCCGTAGCCGCCGAAGACGGCGTCGTTACTCAGGTCGCGTCCATGACGGTGGCGATTACCGGTAAATCTCCGCCGTATCGCATTTACCGTTATCTGCACATGCAGTCATCCAGCCTCAAAGTGGCTTATGGCGATCATGTGGTGCGCGGGCAGAAACTGGGGCTGGTGTCCAACAACCTCGGCCTCAAGAACGGCGTACAGCAGTACACCACCATCCACATGCACTTTGAAGTGCGGGTGGCTCAAACTGAGGCCCTGCCGGATGGCACGGTTCTGTCGGCCAACACCTTTGTGCCGCCATATGTGGCGCTGGTTGATGCCTATGAGCGCAAGCTGGGCGGCGACTGCCAGACGGTAGAGTAAAAAGGGGCGGCAGGCTAATTCCGTCAAGGACTGTGGCCGCCATACCATTGCGCAGTTGCAAAACAGTGGCATACTCGTCTTATCCGAGGGGATACGGGGATTGATCATGGGGTTTTTGTTTTCATTGAGTGGGCGGGTAGCGCGACTGCCGTTTCTGCTGTTTGTCATTGGTGCCAAGCTTATGATCGAAGCCATAGGCTACGCTCAGCGCCGCTATATGCCCGCCCTGACATATGATGATATTATGCTGACCGCCATTCCGGGGATCATTACACTGATCCTGATGTGGCCTTTGTTTGCGGTGACGGTAAAGCGGCTGCATGACATTGAATGGCCGGCAGTGCTGGCGCTGGTTCAGTTTATTCCGCTGATCGGGATTGCGATCTTTTTCACCCGCTCACAGTTTTATACCGCCGATGCCGAACATCTGGCGCGCATGTTTGAACTGGCCGGGATCGGGTTAAACATCATGGCGTTGATTAGTCTGGGGCTGTTTGTGCTGCTGGCGATCATTCCGGGGGTTAACCGTACCAACCGCTTTGGCCCGCCGCCCGGCACCGCGCGTATGGCCGAGGAAGCGTATTAGAACTCCCCCTGATGCAGGGGGAGCTTATGTTTAAGCCCGCTTAAACATAAGAGGGGGTTACTGTAACGGCATCCGTTGCGTTATTTACCCCACCTTCCGGCCTGACGGCCTCCCTCCTCCCCTCCAAGAGGGGAGGTTTTGATTTCACCAACCGGTATTTACAGACCCTACTCCCCGCTCTAAGCTTATGACAAGCAGGGGGGTAATCCATTGTCAGCGCTCAAATTTCTGTTCTCGACCCAAGGTCGCGTCACGCGCCTGCCGTTTATTCTGTTTGTGGTAGGGCTGCGTGTGATTACCGAAGGCCTCGCCTTTCTAATCCGCAACTATTACCCTATGGATGATATCGGGCGATACGGTTTAATGCTTACCATTCCAGGCTTAATTGGAATGATTACATTATGGCCCGTGTTTGCGGTTACCGTAAAACGGCTTCACGATATCAATTGGTCTTTTGCGCCTGCAATAGGACATTTACTCGTCCCCATCATCGGCTTCACAGCGACCTTTCTTGTTGCTTCTCTTAATGAACCCGGCACAGAGCCTTTCTATAAAGCACAGCAGGTTGTGGATTGGATCATGATGGCGTTCACTTACTACCTCTACGCCCTCCTACTCATCCTCTCCATCGTCAAAGGCACCAGAGGCCCCAACCGCTACGGCCCAGCCCCAAAGGGCAAGGATGATACCGCCGAAGCCGTTTTCTAAACGCCACTTGCCCGGGCGTTCAAATCGGCGCTAAACAGGGCCATGAAAACACCCTCGCCCGCCACCATTACCCCTCTGTTTGTTACCGAAATCTACCGCGCCGACCTGTCCGGCAGCGCTGGTTTCGAGACCTTTATCGAAGAGATTGACGACACCTGCCGGGCCTTTGCCGATGACGATGAGGCGGGCCATGACTGGTGCGAAAAAAACGCCTATCCGGGTTATACCTCCTATGGGTCGATGAGCAACCTCACCCAATATGCGCCGGTGTTTGCCGATCTGAAAAAGCAACTGGACACCCACGTCCACGCCTTTGCTGAGGTTCTGGAATATGATCTGGGCGGCAAAAAGCTGAAACTTGACAACATCTGGATCAATATACTGGAACCCGGCGGCTTTCATTCCGGCCACATCCACCCGCACAGCGTCATTTCCGGCACATTCTATGTCGCCGTGCCGGATAAGGCGTCGGCGCTAAAGTTCGAAGACCCGCGCCTGATGGGCTTTATGAACGCCCCGCCGCGTAAAACCCCGCACCGCCGCGATCACGAAATCTTTGCTTACGAGGCCCCCGCCGCAGGTACTATACTGATGTGGGAAAGCTGGCTGCGTCACGAAGTGACGATGAACCAGAGCGATGATGTCCGCATAAGTGTGAGTTTTAACTATGGTTTCTAATGTGAATGCCGCCATCGTCGGCTTTGGCAATGCCGGGCGCATCTTCCACACCCCCCTGATCCGGGCGACCAAGGGGTTGAGGCTGCACACCATCGTCTCTTCCCGCCCCGCCGATGTGACCGCCGCCGTACCCGGCGTGCGCGTGGCGCCCGATCTTGAGATCGTTCTCAACGATCCTGAGATCGATCTGGTCGTTATCGCCACCCCCAACGCCCTGCACGCCCCGCAGGCGCTGGCGGCGCTGCGGGCAGGCAAGCATGTGGTGGTTGATAAACCCTTTGCTATCAATCTTGACGAAGCCGAGGCCCTGATGGTCGAAGCCAAGGCGGCGGGCCGGTTACTGTCGGTGTTTCATAACCGCCGCTGGGACGCCGATTTCCTGACCGTGCAACGATTGATCGCCGACGATAAGCTGGGCGACATCACCCGCCTGATTTCGCGCTTTGACCGCTTCCGGCCCAAGCTGCGTGACCGCTGGCGTGAGCAGGATGTACCGGGGGCAGGCCTGTGGTTCGATCTGGGGCCGCATCTGGTGGATCAGGTATTGTGCCTGTTCGGCAAGCCAGTGTCGCTGATGGCCGATATGGCTCGTCAGCGTGACGGTAGCGTGGTCGATGACTATTTCAACGTGACCCTTAAATATGAGCGCCTGCGGGTGACGGTCAGCGCCAGTGTGCTCACGCCTGCCGCCGGTCCGCGCTTTGAGGTTCATGGCACCAGAGGCACCTTTGTCAAATATGGCCTCGACCCGCAGGAGGACGCCCTCAAGGCCGGAGGCGATCCGACCGATCCGAGCTTTGGGATTGATGCCCATGAAGGCAGCTACTGGCCGGTCATTATCGATGACCATGTCGGTATGTCGGAAAGCGTGATGTCTGAACGCGGCCGCCACTTAAGCTTTTACGAAGCCATTGCCGCCGCCATCATGGACGATGCGCCCAACCCCGTACCCGCCGAAGAGGCCTATCAGGTTATGCGCATACTGGAACTGGGCCAGCTCAGCGCCCTTGAGGGGACAGAGGTGCATTTATAAAAAAGAACTCCCCCTGATGCAGGGGGAGCTTTTATTTGGTGTGCCAAATGAAAGAGGGGGTGAGTTTACCCCACCACCGCTACGCTGACGCTTGCGGTCCCCCTCCCCTCTCAAGTCCTTGGCAAGAGGGGAGGTTCTAAAGGTCTTAAAACCGCTTCTTGACCGTGATGAAGGCCATGCGCGGGGCGGCCGGCAGGATGGTCATAGCCTCACCCGTCAGGTCAGCATTTTTAAAGCCACCCGAACCGATGGTCGAGATATAGTCTTCGTCCAGCAGGTTGGTGACGTTGACCTGCACATCCAGATCATTGGCAAAGCGATAGCCCGCCGTGAAGTCGGCCACCTTGGCGCTGTCAACCTTGCCGCCGCGGTTCTCATAGGTGTAGTAGCGCTCACCCGTAAACTTCATGCCGAGCGTACCGAACAGCTTACCATTGTCATAAGCCACTTCGGCATTGAACATGTGCTTAGGCGTATCGACAACGGTCTTGCCCTTGGTATTGGCCAAAATCGCGCCCGCGGCATTAACGACATTATCCTGATACTGGGAGTCGTTATAGCTGTAGGACGAATAGAGCTTCCATTCCGGCGTGATGCGCCACGTTCCGGCCACTTCAACCCCGTTGGTTTCGACACCGCCCACGTTCGACAGAACCGTGGCATTACCCACGATCGACGCGCCCTGAGCCACACCCAGAAGGCGGTTGTCAAATTCAACATGATAGAGCGCCACAACGCCCTGGAAGGCCGAACCGGCGTTCAGACGCAGGCCACCCTCTAAGGTTTTGGATGTTTCCGGATCGAGCGACGATTTTACGAAGTCGACATTGGCTTGCGACTGTGAGCTGAACGGGCCGGACGTGGCCGCCGACACATAGGCCGCCATGTTTTCGGTATAGCCGCCGAACAGTTCGATATTGTTGTCAAGCTTATAGACCACGCCGACCTGCGGCAGGAAGCTGTCGTCGGACTCGATCTTGCCGTTCATGACATTGCCAGCAATCCTGCGCACCTTGTTGCTGACCTTGACGGCTTTGAAGCCGAAATTGACCTTAAAGGCCTCGGTGACGGTCCACACGTCCTGCACATAACCGGTATAGGTCTGGGTGGTGAAGGCATACTGCCATTGCGTAAGCAACGGGTTTGACTGGAAATCGAGCGGATCGCGCGACGGTGCCGACAAGGTTTCGCCATAGAAGCGGCGGGCCTGATTGAAGTCATTGGTTTCAATCCACAGACCGGCGCTGACCTGATGGGCGCCCAGATCGAACATCACCGAACCGAAGGCACCGGTACGATCGACATCATATTCAGTCGTACGGATCGTAATATTGGCGGCATTAGCAATCGTTGCCGGTGTGCGCACATAAGGCGTGTACCACAGGCCCTGACCTTCGTTGGTGTGCTTATAGAGGCTGGCCTTGACGCTGATGGTGTCGGTCAGCGGATAGCTAATGCTCAATGCACCCAGATTATCGTCGCGGATACCCGCACCGGCGTAATAGGCATCGTCGATGCACTTCACGCCGCCCTGATACGGGTTCGCACCATTGCCGGTCCAGCAACCGTTACCATCGAGAATCGGGTTGACCGGCGCGTAGTTGGCCGGGTTCTGATAGGCAGCAGCCACCTGATTAGCCAGAGCCCAGTTCGGCTGGAAGTTATCCCAGTCGCGACTCAGACGGCTGATCATGTCAAACGACATGTCCTGATAGTCCTGCTCACGGCGCTCAGAGCGGTTGAAGAAGCCGGTGATTTCACCTTCGCCGATCGGCATGACGGCCTTGGCGCTGAACTGACGCTGCTTTTGCTCGGAGCCGCCCTTCCACTTGTCGGTCTTCTGATCGGCGACCGACACATAGGCGCGCAGGTTGTTCAGTTGCGCGATTTCACCGGTTTCAAAGCGGCCATAGAGACGGTGCATGGCTTCGGAACCGACGGTACCGGCGACTTCGCCGCCCATAACACTGGACGGATCGCGTGAGAAAAACTGCAACGTGCCGCCGAGGTTCGAAGTCGAAGCTGTCGACAGTGAACCCGCCCCTTGCGTCAGCTCAACACGGGCGACATCTTCGTTGGTGATGGCGCGTGAAATATGCAGGCCGTTGTGGTTGCCATAGGACATGTCGCCCAGCGGCACGCCGTCCAGCGTAAAGCCCATCTGGTTCTGGTTAAAGCCGCGCACGCCAATGCGGGTCGACCACTCATAGCTGCCGAACGGGTCCGAAGACTGGAAGGTCACGCCCGGCAGTTTATCAATGGCTTTCAGCGGGCTGGTGCCCGGCGCTTCCAGCGCCAGTTCGCTCGCCTTAACCGCCTGAACCTGACGGCTCTGGCCCTGACCGTAGACGATAACTTCGGTAATGGCTTCATCAGCGGCCGGTGCGGCCACGGTATCGGCAAAAGCGGACGGTGCGATGGCGGCACTTAAGATGGCGGCCACGGCCGCGTTGGTAAATAAGGCTGTTTTCATTGTCGTATCCCCAAAGCCCACATGGCTTTGACGGCGCTCATAGGCTCAGCCGACGACAGATCCGCGACGGATAAATTACACGCTCACGTCAGTTGTGCGACGGTAAGATTACATGGATTATCAAATTTCTGATTTTACAGAATAATGTCTGTAAAAAATATACAGTTACCGGATTATTGCTCACGCGTGATGCTTCAACCCTGTGCCCGTTATGCCACGGCCAGACACCGTGCGCCCAAAGAAAAACCCGGCACAGAGGTGTAAAACCTGCGTACCGGGCTGATTCTGCAAGGCGTGATAACAGCCTAGAACGGCAGGATATTGCGCTTTTTAGAATAGGACAGCCAGCCGACATTGGCCCCCAGACGGAAGCCGACACCGGCCCGGATCGGGGCCAGCACGATACCTTCGGCGCGCTGATAGTTCACGCCTAAGCCCCCGATGAAATAGGCAGAGCCTTCGACGCCCGGAAAGCGGCGAAACACCTGCTCAGGGTTATCGAGGAAGTAGGCCAGCGTAAACACACGCGACGCATTGGCGCCGGTGTCAAAGCCAATAGACGGCCCTTGCCAGTACACCGTCGTCGGGCGCTGAGCCGATTTCATGTGGACAAGGCCCTTACCATAACGCAGACCGACCCCGATGGCGCCGGAGCCCTCTTCGCCCGCAATATAGGCAGTCGGACGGTCACCATAGTCACCAAAGATGCGTTCGATCGCGCCGCCTAAGGCCTCAACGGTTACGCCCAAGAAATTGGAACCGGCATTCAGCACTTCGTCACGCGAATAGGTACTGTCTTCGGACGCAGGATTGTTCTGATAGGTCGGCGAAGATACAGGTTGGGAGGTCGCGGGCGGGGCGGCATTGGCCAAACCCGGAACAAGGCCACCGATCAGAGGTACTGCCCCCAGGGCCAGACCTGAGGTGACAAATTGGCGGCGTTCTAACTGACGACGTTCCATGAGGACTGCGGCTCCTGAAAAAGGCGGAATATTGATAACCTGATATTAACTACACAGCTATGACTAAAGTCTTACCTGATTGTTAATACTCAGTTCATCGCCAGCCTAAAGAGCGGTTGCGGCGTGATTATGGCAGGTTACAGGCCAGCATATCGAACTAACCCGCGCGGGTGCACCAGCTATCCTTGACATCAAGCTTGGCGCACAACACCTGCGCCTCCGCATCGGTATAGACCGGCCCGACCTTGAGGCGGACCAGAACCTTGCCGCCATTGGTGCGGACATTCTGCATCTGCGGGTTAAAGCGCGCCATTTCCGGATGGCTGCTGGTTAGCTTATCCCAGGCCGCCTGCGCGCCATGACGGGTCGAAAATGACCCTATCTGGATGGTGCGGCCTTTATTGACGGTCTGAGAGGCTGGCTTGACCTCGGATTCAGTCAGGGCCGACGACAGACCACTATCGGCAAAGGTCATGGGCGGGGCTATGACTTTGGTCTCAGACGCTTCATCCTGTGACAAGACCACGCCTTTGGGCGGCTGATTGCGATCCAGCTCCAGCGGATCAACCACCTGAACCTTAAGGTTATTATACTGGGTAAACAACCCGCCCTGCCCTACCGCCATGTCGCGGGCCGTGTCGACGATGACATTGATCGCCTTGTCGTCACGCGGGCCTGAGATTTCCGCTTGCGCCAGTACAGGGGCCGTAGCCGGATCGGTTTTCGCAGGCAGAGCCGGTGAGGTCTCATCAACCTGAATGGATTGGATATGGGCCGCCAGACGCTGGAAATCCTGACCGTCGCGCTTAGGGCCCTCACAGGCGCTCATACCGAGGCTCAAGGTCGCCACACCTGCGACCCACGCCTTATGCACCAGACCTTTACTCAGAGGGGCCAGATCTTTACTGAGAGGGAGAAGATACGCCATAACGCCACTCTACTTCATAGCCCTTTAAAACGGGGTTAGAAAATGTACTTAACAGAGATGGTTAATACCCACGCTGCTTTAAAGGTTTAACGTACGCCTATGTCTGCCACCGTCGTTCAAGATCCTGTGTTTCCGCAAAACCCGAAAACTGCCCGCACCATAGCCGATTTGCGTGCGTTGGTGACGGCCTGGAAGCGCGACGGTTTGCGGGTCGGGTTCGTGCCGACCATGGGCGCGCTGCACGACGGGCATCTGGCGTTGGTCAGACACGCCCAAAGCTTAAGCGATAAGGTAGTGGTGTCGATCTTTGTCAATCCTATGCAATTTGCCCCGACCGAAGACCTTGACCGCTATCCGCGCCGCGAGGCTGAAGACATCGCAAAGCTGGCCGAGGTCGGCTGCGATCTGGTCTATCTGCCGACGCCGGACATCATGTATCCGGCCAATTTCGTGACCCGCGTCCATGTCGATGGCCCCGCGCAGGGTCTGGAGACCGATTTCCGGCCGCAGTTCTTTGACGGTGTAGCCACGGTCGTCTGCAAACTGTTCAATCAGGTCATGCCCGATGTCGCTGTCTTTGGCGAAAAGGACTATCAGCAGCTAAAGGTGGTGCAGGCCTTTGTGCGTGATCTTGATCTGCCGGTTGAGGTCGTGGGGTTGCCGACCGTGCGGGAAATGGATGGACTGGCCCTGTCGTCGCGCAATGCCTATCTTAAGCCCGAAGACCGCGCTCAGGCCATTGCGCTCTATAACGCCCTGCGCCATGTGCGCGCCGCCATCGTTGACGGCACAGATGTGGCCGTCGCCGTGACTGAGGCCACCGACAACCTGACCGCCGCCGGTTTCAATAAGGTCGATTACATCGCCGTGCGCCATGCCGACACGCTTGGCGATCCGGTCGATGGCGAGCCTCAGCGCATACTGGCCGCCGCCTGGCTTGGGACGACGCGCCTGATCGATAATATCGGGGTTTAGCCCAAGAGCTCCCCCTGTTGCAGGGGGAGCTTCAGTTTAAGCACGCTTAAACTGAAGAGGGGGTAATTCCGTGGGGTTTTACCCCACCTTCCGGCCTGATACATCAGGCCTCCCTCCTCCCCTGCAACAGGGGAGGTTCTATAGGCACTACCCCGCGTACAACACCGTTTCCCAGATCATCGACGAATAGTGGCGCAGTTCAAATTTGTAATCGAACCGCAGGTCGAGCAGCTTTTGCGCCAATACCGGAATATCATCGGCCTTGTGATAGGCGCTTAAGGCCATTTTCGGTTTATAGGCCGCAATCGTTCGGGTCATGCCGTCAAGAGCCGGGCCTTCGGCCCCTTCGATGTCGAACTTGACAAAGGTGATCTCACCCAGATTCATATTATCGAGCGCGTCAACCGGTAAGCGCACTTCGGACGCCTGATTGATGGCACTGCCCATAGCGCCTGTGGTTTCAAACCCGATACTGTCGGCATGGCTCCATAGACCGGCGGCGTGGATGCTGAGGTCGCGCACATCCGCCGTTTTCGTCCGCAACGTATCAACATTGATAGGATCGAGTTCAAAGGCATGGATATGGCGATACTGCGCCTTAGTGCACGCGATGAACTGACGCACCGTATCGCCGTCAAAGGCCCCGCCATCGACAAAGATTTCGCGATTATTGGGGGCACACAGAGTGTTGTCGAAATAGACGCCTTCGATCGGCCTGCGCACCGGTTCCAGCGCCGCCTCATCCCATGTCAGGCGGTAAATCATCAGTGCATCCAGCACCTTACGGCTTTCGGGATCGGTCAGGATTTTTCGCCCAAATGCCTGCACCTGCGCCAGCATCTCAGGGGCCCCAAAGGCCCGTAAATCATTGACGCGCGCCCCGCCGTCGAAGTTTTTTGGGAATGTCGTCATGACCTCAAAATAGAACAGCAGCGGATTGTCCCGCGCGCCCCAAACCTTCTGAAAATGGCGCATGGGGGCTTCAGACCCGCAACACAATATGCCAATGGCATCAGGCGACCGCGCCAGAATATCCGCCAGTCCCGCATCACCGATCACCGGTTGGCCGCACAGTTCTCCGCCGCTCAACCCGTTATCAATGATCGCCACGACCTTAAACTGATCGACGCAGTATTGCACAAAGGCCCGCGCCATCATCGAACCCGCCCCCAGCAGGATCAGTGGCCTGCGGGCATAATCCAGATCCACACGCGACCGGCGCAAGTCATCAACAGCTTTGAGATCACGGGCGTTGGTGACATCGAACCCGTCATGGATCAGGTCACGATAGGATGCGGATTTCAGGGCGTTAAGCGACATATCATCGCCTCCATACTCAAGGTAACTAGCCCCCACTACACCGGATTCGCCTTAAGGCTTTCCTACCACGCACCCGCTTCTTTCAGCGCGGCCACCATGTCCGGCGGCAGATCACCCGCGTCACGGGGATCACGAATATCACGCGGCGCATCCTTAAGGTTCAGATAGCGCCAGCCCTGAAACGGACGGCGCGGCATGGCCTCAGTAAAGATCGGCTTTGACGACACATGGATATGGCACAGAGGCAGCCCCGTTGGACTGTCGGCGGCCTCAAAGCTTTCGATATCGACAATCTCACGTCGGCACAGGATCACGCCCTTGATCACCCAATAGAGCGATCCACCGTCCAGTAGCTCCGCCGCTCGTTTTGGCGTCTGGCGGGTATGAACCGGATAGGTCGGCCCGCGATGGGCTTCATAGTCCATAAGTTCTTCGACACTGTCGACCCCGACACACAGCTTGATCAGATGAACCTGGCCCATAAACGCTCCTTTTCGCCTCATATGAGCCTTGCGCGTGTCAGAGGCAACCCACCTATGCTCTGTTAACCAAAACAACTCATAATCCGTGTTTATATGATCCGCGTTCAGGATATGAAGTCTGATGAGTAAAAAAAAGACACCCGATGCGGCGCCCAATGCCTTTCCGTCCTTAGAAGACGCTCTGGCTAAACTGTTCGCGACGACCGCGTTAGAGGCCGCAAGCTGGATCACGCTGACCGGCGGATCGCGCCTGTTTAGCGCGGGCGATGATTCCGATCATCTCTATCTGGTGCGCACGGGCCGTTTGGGGGTGTTCCGCCAAAACGAGGACGACGGTGAACTTAACCTGATCGGGGTAATCAAACCGGGTGAGCCGGCCGGTGAGATGTCGCTGCTTGCGGGCACCGAGCACACCTCCACCGTCATCGCCCTGCGCGACACTGACCTTCTGGCCCTGCCGCGCGATGCCTTTATGGCGGCGGCGGCCAAATCCCCAGAAGTCATGCTGGCCCTGGCGCAAAAGATGATCCTGCGCGCCCGTGAAGTTCAGGGGCGCGGCCACCAGCAGCTTCACAACCCCAATGTTTTTGCCTTTTTTGCTGTCTGCGACCGCCCCGCCCGCCCCTATGTCGAAAACCTTGCCGAAGCGGTTCGGGGCATGGGCTATTCGGTCTGTGTGCTCGATTCCCGCTATCATGGCTCAACCTCCGAAGAGTTCTCCGACCTTGAGGCTGCCCACGACTATGTGCTCTATGTCGCCGAAAAGCCTGAGGCCAACTGGCGCCTGCTGGCGGCCCGTCAGGTCGACCACAGCTTCCTGATCGTGCCGGGTTTAAGCCATGTCGACGCGCCCGATCTGTCCGCCGTCGGCGCCGATCTGGGTTTGAGCCTCAGCGCCGGGTTGCAGCACCCGCCCGACCTGATTATTCAGCACGATCAGGCCACCCGCGCCAAAGGCATCCGCCATACCAAACTGTGGCTGGACGCACTCAAACCCGCCCGCTGGTTCCATGTCTGCGACAGCTCTCAGGCTGACACCGCCCGCATAGCCCGCCTTGTGACCGGCCATAGCACAGGCCTTGTGCTGTCTGGCGGCGGGGCACGCGCCTTTGCCCATCTGGGGGCGATCTGGGCCCTGCGCGATGCCCATGTGCCGATTGATTTTGTCGGCGGCTCATCTATGGGGGCGATCCTGGCCGCCACCGCCGGTCTTGAATGGCCGCAGGAAGAAATGGACCGACGCATTCGGGCGGCCTTTGTGGACTCGTCGCCGCTGGATGATATTTCCTTTCCGTTCATCGCCCTGACCGCCGGTAAAAAGGTCGATGCCCGCCTTGAGGAGCATTTTGGCGATGTCCTGATCGAAGACATGCCAATCCCGTTCTTCTGCCTGTCATCCAACCTGACGTCAGGCACTATCAAGCTGCATAAGACCGGGTCATTGCGCAAAGCCCTGCGGGCCTCGATCTCACTGCCCGGTATTATGCCGCCGGTGATCGAGGATGATCAGGTGCTGGTCGACGGGGCCGTCATGCGCTCATTTCCGGCGCGCCTGATGGCCAATACCCACTTGGGCACAGTCATCGGCGTTGATGTCACCCGCGCCAAGGGCATTGACCCGCGCAACATCAAGGTGCCCAAAAGCCTGCCGACCTGGTTTGGGCGCGGCGACTGGCGCAAAGGCCCGCCGATCGTCTCGATCATGATGCGCTCGGCCACCATAACGACCGCCGCCGATCTGGCCCAGAGCCGCGCCGCGACCGATTTGCTGATTATTCCTGAACCCGGCGGGGTCGAAATCCGCGACTGGAAAGCCTATGATCTGGCGGTCGAAAGCGGCTATCAGACCACGGTCGATACTCTGGCCAAGCTGGACGGGCCGGTCACGACCATGCGCAAGCGCGGCGCCAGTATCCACCCGGACATCCCCGCCTTTACGCCTGACGACGACCACCTGATCCCGCCGTTTGTCCCGCCCAAGATAAAGCCTGTGCCGAAGAAGCTGTTTTAACCCATACCCTCCCTCCTCCCTATCGAGCTAAAGCGAAGATGGGGAGGTGGATTTTTGGCGAAAAGCCAAAAAGACGGAGGGGTATCTACTTCCGACACGCGACCAGAAAGACATGCTCCAGCGCCGCGCAGCCGTGGCCATCGGCGGTGGCGGACACGTTGTTATCCCCTGACAGGCGCGCATAGGTATCCTCGATCGTCGGGGCCAGCAGCGCCACATTGACCCGTGCCGCCTGCGCCATCAAAAACTCAGCCAGATCGGTCAGGTCGTCGAAAACCTGAAGATAGCGGCTCGACCAGAACTTCAGATCAAACTCAGTTTCCGGAAATATTTCCGTCAGTTCCGAGAAGGTTTTAAGATCATCAGCCTGTGTATCCGCCATGCCCGACAGGATCGCCATCCAGCCATTGAGCGTTACCGGCACCTGAACGATCAGGCGCCCCCCCTTTTTGATATGCGGCCGAAATCTTTGGGCAATATCCGTCAGATCATCGCCCGCCGGCGCGCCACCGTGACTGATCAAGAGGTCAAAGCCACCCGGTGCAATCTGGCGCAGTTCATCGGCCCAGCCCGCGGGCGGCATTTCCACCCACGACACATCACGGCTCAAGGAGCGGGCGCGGTCCATGCCCTGACGGCTCTGACCAAAGCCATAGACCTTGGATTTGGGAAAAGTGGCGGCCAGAATATCGCTCATCACTCCGTCATGGCACCCCAGATCGGCGATGCGCCCGCCGTCGATTTCTGTGGGCAGATGCGGCCACAGATCGGTCAGGGCGCGCTCATAAAGGTCATGATACAGGCGGGACATGGTATACTCAATCACACGAAAGCTCAGCTTTTCATAAGCTGATTTGGCCCACTGGACACAAGTATTTATTGCATGCTCACTGAAAACTGCGATCATTTAGAATGTAAATTTTAGCTATTTATACTCTTACCAGAGGATCACAAAAGTGAGTAAAAGAGCAAATTTCGCTAACTATATATTCTTCTTGGTAGCGACAACATTCATCGCGATAATTCTCGCTTTGACATGGTACCTATCCCCTTTTGGGTTAGGCTTTGCAGAGTGGCCAAAAAATTCCATCGTCCGAAATATAACCGAAAAGATATATTATATTTCCTATTTTCTGGGCATTCCATGCCTAATAATAACACAAATAATATCACCAATATTATACAAAACAGGGAAAATAAAAACAGCTTACACACTACCTATAGTTATAATAGGAGCGTTCTTGACATTAATTTCGATAGTATTCTTACTTATAAACATCTAGTCAAAGTCACGTTTAAAAAATATTCAATTGAAAAACTAATCCTTCAGCCCGCCCAATCGCTTCAGGATCAGATAGACCGAAATACAGACCAGAACCATGCCCGCGATCGCCAAAATGATCGACAGGCTGTTGAAATCGGTTGTGCCGTCGCGCAGTTCAACATCGCTGGTCGATTTGTAATAGGCCGCCGTAGCCCCGCCGATTGCCGCCAGCCCCAGCACCGACGTGCCGATCCATTGCAGGGTCGAGGCAAACATCTTCCAGATCGATTTTTCACCCTCGCCGTCGGCATCAACGCTCATGGCGATCCGGCCACCGTCGCTCAGCCATTCATCGTCGTCGGACGCAGCCTCCTCAGCCACCTCATGGGTGCGATAGACGGGTGCCGGGACTTCCTCAAAGGTTTCGACAACCGTCACGGGGGCCGCTTCGGCGGACGCCACGACCGGACGGTTCAGTTGCTCACGCCAGTGCAGGCCCGCTGACGCGGCGGCGGCAGGTGCCACCGGAGACACGACTGGAGATACTGGCGGTTGAGCGATTAAGACCGGTGGGGCGACGCTGGAGGGATTGCGGCGGGCGACCAGTTCAGCTTCATCCTGAAAGGTCAGGTCAGGTGCTGACCTGACCGCCTCCTCCGGCTGAGTGACTTCGGATGGCGCAGGCTCGGACAGCACAGGTGAAGGCACAACGGGCGCGCTCAGGTCAATGCGCGGCGAATAGGGCGTTGGCAGCGGTTGCGCCATTTGCGGCCCAACCTGAACTGGCCCAGATTGAACTGGCGACGGCTGAACTGGCGGCTGCTGAACTGGCGGTTGCGGCGCAGACGGCGTCGGCATAACCACCGATTTGGGCAGGGCTTTGGACGCCAGCGGCTGCCCCAGACCGGACGCATAGGGCGAATAAAGCCGCATCAGAGCGGCCGCGGCTTCGGCCTTGCGCTGCTGGTCTTCGGCGGAGGGCACCGCGAGGGGCACAGAAAGCGCCGCCGCCTGAGCGGCTGCCGCACTGGCTTCCGCGGCGGCCTGTTCGCGGGCTTTGGTCTCGGCTTCGGTTCTCAGACGTGCAGCTTCGGCGTCGCGCTCACGCTGTTCGGTCTCAAGGCGGGCCCGTTCTAATCGAGCCTGTTCGGCAATGGCAGCCTGTGCCTCACGTTCCAAGCGTTCTTGTTCAAGATGGGCTTGTTCAAGACGGGCTTGTTCAACGCGCTCCAGTTCTAATCTGGCCTGTTCTAATCTGGCCTGTTCCTGGCGGAAAGCCTCAAGACGTTCGGCTTCCAGGCGGGCGACTTCCTGCGCGCGGGCTTCAGTTGCCAGACGCTCTTGCTCGATGCGGGCAGCCTCCCGGCGCTCGGCTTCCTGACGGGTGATTTCGGCGCGCAGGGCCTCGGCACGAGCGGCCTCGACGCGCGCCGTTTCACGGGCGGCTTCCTGACGGATGGCTTCAAGGCGCTCGGCTTCCAGACGCTGGGCCTCAAGGCGGCGCGCCGCTTCAAAGCGCTGCGCTTCGAGGCGTTCACTCTCCAGACGCTGACGCTCCTGTTCGATCAGGCGGTCACGTTCAATCCGTTCGGCTTCGACTTTGGCCGCTTCCAGACGCGCCACTTCCTGACGGGCGGCGTCAAGACGGGCCGCTTCCTGACGGATCAGTTCCTGACGGGCCAGTTCTTTGGCAGCTTCCTTAGCCGCTTCCTGAGCCTGTCTTTCTTGTTCAAGGCGTTTTTCCTGTTCAAGACGGGCCTGCTCGGCCACACGGGCGGCGGCCAGAGCCTGCGCCTGACGCATCGCTTCTTCCCGCAGACGGTCTTCGTTAGCGCGGCGGGCATTCTCTGCCTGACGTTGTGCGTCTTCGGCGCGACGCGCCTCATCAGCGGCGCGCACAGCCTCAAGACGCTCAAAATCGTCACGCATTTTGGCTTCGGCCTGCGCCTTCATCAAGGCGGCCTGAACGGATTCGCTCATCATCGGCACGTCGTCTTCACCGCCGGTCGCCATCGTCGACGCCGGCGCATAGCGCGCAATATCGACCACACTGGCACCGTAGGGTGTGTCCATAACCGGCACAGGGGTTGAGACCGGCGCAATGGGTGGCACCACCGGATGCGGTGCGGAGGCTGACGGCGGAACGTGCTGCGTCCTGTCTTCAACCGGACGCACGACCATACCCGGCGTGATTTGCGGCGCCGTCGCCTCATCTTCAGACGGGGTCAGAAACAGGCTTTTTTCAGCCGCACGGCGGCGGATTAACGGGGCCAGCACATAGGTCTGCCCGTTGAACTCGGCCGAACTCCAGCTATCCATCGCCAGAGCCGCTTCGGTCAGGCGGCCTTCGTTGATACGCTTAAGCACCACCGACTGGGCGAAATTCTCGATTCCGATATTGAAGCAAAATGACACCAGCGCATCGAACTGGTTCTGATTGAGCGGATGATGGACAAGGCTGTTAATGCCATCGACAATCGGCAAAAGGTCAAAGCGCAGCAGGGCATCGGCGTCTTCGGGGCCGACACGTGCCCCTTCGCGCGCCGAAAACGTATGGCCATAGCCCAGCGTCCAGCGACCATCCGGCAGCTTCGCAGCCACTTGCCGCAAGCCCTCGAAACTCTTGATCAGTTCGACCCCGGCGCGGGAAATTTTCAGGCGCCCACTCATCTCAAATCCTGACCCAAAACGGTACATAATTCTATCGCTACTCCCCTGTAGCAAAAGCCAGGCCGACATCAGGACTTCGGGGCATCATAGCTACGGCCCCCACCTTAGCGCAGCTTGGTTAATTCCTCACTACAACAGCCATAACGGCTGAATTTTACAATAGAATAATGCCCGCGAGGCCCAGGAAACTAAAAAATCCGATGCAATCGGTCACCATGGTCACGAAAATCGGCGATGCCACCGCCGGATCACGATCCAGACGCGACAGGGTCAGCGGCACCAGCGTACCCGCCAGCGACGCCGCCGTGATGTTGATCATAATCGCCAGAGCAATCGTCACCCCCAACAATAGGTTCTGTTGCCAGATACCGGCCACCACCCCCAGCAACAGCGCAATGACCGCCGCATTGATCCACCCCACCCGCACCTCACGCCAGACGGTGCGCATGGCGTTGGCGGTCGTAAGCTCACGCGACGACAGGGCCCGTACCGACACAGTTAGCGCCTGAGTGCCGGAATTACCGCCGATCGACGCCACAATCGGCATCAGCACCGCCAGCGCCACCAGCTTTTGGATCTCATCCTGAAACACCGAAATCAGGCTGGAGGCCAGAAACGCCGTGAACAGGTTGATGCACAGCCACGGCAGGCGTGATTGAACCACCTCGAACACGGTCGAGCCACGGCCTTCTTCGTCGGACACACCGGCCAGAGCCAGAATATCCTCGCGGCTTTCTTCCTGAATGATGTTAACAATATCATCGACCGTGATTTGGCCGACCAGCCGTCCGCCATCATCGACCACGGGGGCGGAAATGAGGTGATATTTGCCGAAGATATAGGCGACCTCTTCCTGATCCAGATCAACCTGAATTTCAGTGACCGGCTCCATCAGGTCTTCAAGCCTGACCTCACGGCGTGACCGCATCAGCAGCGATACCGGCACGGCCCCCACCGGCTTATGGGTCGGGCCAATCACATAGATATCAAAGAACAGTTCCGGCAGATCGTCGCCGTGATCGCGCATGTGCTCGATGGTATCGCCGACGTTCCAGAATATGGGTGCGGCCACCACTTCGCGCTGCATCAAGCGGCCGGCGGTTTCCTCTTCGTAGCTTAAGGTCGTGACCATCGCCTCACGATCGGAGGCGGTCATGGCGGCCAGAACTTCGCGCTGCTGGGCCTCCCCCATGTCTTCAAGCACGGCGGCGGCATCATCAGAGTCCAGTTCCTGAAGCACCTCGGCCAGATCACCGGGACGCAAGGTATCCATGACCTCTTCGCGGATGTCCTCATCCAGTTCCGGCAGAACCTCAGCCAGAGCCGATGCCGGAATCCACGGGATGACCTGCTCGCGGTAGTCTTCGGACAAAAAGCCCATCAGGTCGGCCACGTCCGCCGGATGGAGCGCATCCAGCAGTTCCCGCAGCCGCATACCGTCGCCGCGGTCGGCGGCATCGACCACCAGCTCGATATATTCCGGGTTCAGGGCATAGTCGTCCTGAAGCGCGAAATCTTCGATCTCTTCGGGGGTGTTCAGTTGCGGGCGGTTATCATCATCACGCTCAAGGATTTCGGCCTCGGCGGCGATCATGCGGGCACGGATGATTTCGATATCTTCGCCCGTATCAACGGCAGGGACATTCGGGGCTTCGGGTTTTTGAGACATCGAAACACCCCTTCTCTTTCACGTCAAATCAGACCGCACGATTGTTGATAGATGGCGGGCAATGTGCCTGAAAAGCTAATAAATGCAACCGCAAAAGGTGACATCTTAAGGCATAAAAAAAGCACCCGTCAGGGGCGCTTTTTTTAATCCGGTTGGTGCGGTCAAGAAGACTCGAACTTCCACATCTTGCGATACAGCGACCTCAACGCTGCGCGTCTACCAATTCCGCCATGACCGCGCACAAACTGGAGGCGCGGGGAATAGCAATCCTTGGCACATTTGTGAAGCGCTGAATTGCAATTAATGTGAATAATTTAAGGTCACGGCCCAAAAGACCTGCGCTCAGCTTAGCTCCCGATGGCCATAAAGTCGTAAACATCAGCCGGGCGGGTGACGACGATCGAGATTTTTTCCTCGAAAATCTGAATTTCGCCGCGTGCCACCGGATGGTTGTTGGCCAAAATCCACACTTCGTCATGCTCACGCGCATCGAGCGGAATCACCGCCCCGCGCCCCATGCGCAGGAGTTGCTGCATCGGAAGCACGCTGCGGCCCAAAAGAACCGAGATTTCGACGGGTACCGATTCAACCTGAGACACAAACTTCCCCAAAATACGCTCACGCCAAAGCCCTTGCTTTTAAGGCGCTGATATCACATTTACAGACTATGCCACACTCTCAGACTAAAATTGATGACAGGTTAACCCCTTCTTTTTTATTAACGGACGCTAACCATAATTTGCCCGAATGGGTAGTGGCCCCGGCCCCCGTCCCCTACCCTGAGGCTGTGGCGTTTATGGACGCGCGCGTCGCCGCCATTCAGCGCGGTGAGGCGCCGGAAATGATCTGGCTACTGGAGCATCCGCCGCTCTATACAGCGGGCGTATCGGCCAAACTTGATGATCTGATCGAACCGGAAAGGTTTGAGGTGTTCAAATCCGAACGCGGCGGTCAGTTCACCTATCACGGCCCTGGCCAGCGCGTGATCTATGTCATGCTCGATCTCAACCGGCGCACCAAGGATATCCGGGCGTTCGTCAAGGCGCTGGAGACCTGGGTGATCGATGCCCTGTGGCGGTTCAATGTCGAAGGTCATATCCGCGATGGTCGCGTCGGCGTGTGGGTTGAACGGCGGGATAAGGGGGTGATGCCCGCCCCTCCGGGTTCACCAGAACCCGGCAAGGCCGCCAATACTACTGAAATATGGCCGCCCGAAGCCCCGGCGGCGCCTGAGCCGCGCTACAATGAAGATAAAATCGCCGCGATTGGGATTAAACTGCGCCGGTGGGTCAGCTTTCACGGCATCAGTATCAATGTCGAACCGGATCTGACGCATTTCAGCGGCATAGTCCCGTGCGGGATTACCGAACACGGCGTGACCAGTCTGGTCGATCTGGGTCTGCCGGTGACGATGGATGAGGTTGATTACGCCCTGCGTCAGAGCTTCGAGGCGATCTTTGGGCCGACCGCTTAAGAACCCCCCCTATAGCAGGGGGAGCTGATATTTATTGATCTCAATAAATATCAGAGGGGTATCTTGTTTTCAGGCGGGGTAATTTACCCCCTCTTTATTCCCGCTATCGCGAAAACAAAGCTCCTCCTCCCAAGTTCTTGGCAAGAGGGGGAGTTCTAAGTGGCCGCTTCTTCAACCACCCTGACCGGCGGGCCATAGCGGTTCATGCCGCGCTCACCGGGCATAAGTGTCAGATCGACAAACGCCCACACCAGAACCGCCACGCCGATAAAGTCGAAAAAGCCTTCCGGTTGCGGCCAGACCATCACAAATGCCACCAGTATTACTGCCGACCACCAGCCCGACCGGCCCCGGTCATGCAGCCGCTTGGACAGCACGCAGGCGCCGCTGAAGAACAGCAACGGATAGACCAGCAGGCCCAGTAAAAACCTGAGTCCCTCCGGCACCACCGACTCGTAAAAGGCAAGCCCGATCAGCAGGATCACACCGGCAATGACAAAGGGCATCTGCCGCCCGCGTCCAGTCGATGAGAAAAACAGCTCGCTCCAGTCGATTTTCGCGTTCATGCAGGGCCTCAGTTCGTAACAGATTGAAGGCCTTACACGATATTGCTTAAAGGCAAAAGTGCTACTGCGTCAGCCGCGTCTTTTTGATCGCTTCAAACACGCTGGACAGGGCCGTATTCAACTGCGACGCCGAGGTCAGGTCGTAATAATATTCGTCCTTGGTGGCACAATCTTTCAAGAGCTGGGAATTGCCTTCCATCACCCGCACTACAAACACGGTAATCCCCTGAGCATTGGCGGCCTCACAGGCCAGCTTGGTGCGTTTGTCGATGTCTTCGCTCTTGGTGCTCCAGCGGTTTTTGGTGTTTTCGCCATCGGTGATGACGATCATGTATTTCAGTGTGGTATCGTCCTTGAACGCCACGGTGCTGGCAAAGGGCTCGGCTGGAGACAAGACCTCCATACCCCATTGAATGCCGATCGTGACATTGGTGCTATCGCCCGTCTTCAGGGCCTGCACATAGGTGTTGGTCGTCGTAATGTCGGTCGTCAGCCCCTTGATAACGCCCAGATTATTGGTCGCGCACGACACGGCCTTATAGAGCGCCTTGGTGTTGACCGTATAGGCGTCTGCCGACACATCATAGCTTTGTTCGCGGTCAGTAATACAGCCCGTCCAGGTCGATTTGCTATCGGGTACCACCGGATAGTGGACGATCTTTTTCGGCTGCTTGTTGTCATCTGAGCTTTTCAGCCCGCTTTCTTCCTTAACCTGAGCCTCACGGCTACCATAGCCACTGCCGTAGCTGTTGGTATATTTGATCAGGCTCTTGTCACCGGCATAGGTGAAGCCCGACGTAGACGGCGTGCCTGATGTGGTGCCGTTCTGCTTTTTCAGAGTATAGGTCGTCGACGTCGTGGTCTTGCCGCCCTGGGTGCAGGTTTCAACCCCGGTTTCCGAATTGGTCGAGCAGCCGCCGGTGCTGGTTGAGGTCTTGCTGCCTAATTGAATCTGGTCAGTATAGCTGAAATTCTTGCCGCCGCCACTGGCGGTAACCATGACATCAAACCAGTCATTCCCGCCCGACTTATAGGACTTGTAATAGAACTTGGCTGTCGCCTTACACGCCGCAGTATCAGACGGCGTATTGCTGCTTTGGTAGCAGACCTTGCCATAGATATCGCGATAATAGCTGCACAGATTGCTGTCGCCGGGGCTTGACGAACATCCCTCCGAATTGCTGCCGACACCGTAATCAATATAGCTGTAGCTGGTGCCTTTATCGACGCGCACCTGCGGGTTGAACGGCACAATGGCGACCTTGGTTTCCGAGGCATTGACCCCATTCGTCAGCAGGCTCAGAAGTACGCTGTTCATCGAGCTTTTAAGGTTGGCGATGCGGGTCGCATCCGTGCTCATCGATCCCGTGACATCAAGCACAAACGCGATTTCGGACTTGCGCATCTGAGACTGGGCCTTGGCCACCACGGTGACGGTGGTGGTCTCTATGCCTATGATCTGGAGGAACAGGTTCTCAATGGTCGCGTCAACCGTATAGGTCACATGGGTCGTATTGCCGATGACCTCTTTGCCGATGGTACCTTCGGCGTCATACTTCTCAACATTCTCAACGCCAAAATTGTTCTCAAAGGCCTGATCGGCGGCGATTTCGCGCTGCTCATCGGTCATTTTTGATGACATCACCGCCCGCAGCACGGCGGCATCCGCAGCATCCTGCATCTTGGCGCGCACATCCATCTGGCGCACCACATCCGTGCCGCCGCCCGCCGCCACCACCAGCGTCATGGCTGACAGCCCGAAGATCACCGCGACATTGCCGGCCTGATGACCGCAAAAAGGCTTAAGGCTATATATGGTTTTACGCGCATTTGTTTCCAAAAACCGCTTCACACTTTTTGGAATGCGCTGCCACAGACCGGAGAAGATACGCTTCTGCATAGATGTCCCGCTACGAATTTTATCGTTCAGGCCGTTACTTTACAGGGGAAAGCTTAATATTTGTCCTAGATGGGAAAACGCTCTGGCGCGGTTATTCTGTCAGGCGGATCTTCTTGATCGACCGGACTATGCTGCCCAAGGCCCCGCTCAACTCACTGGCGTTTGACAGATTGTAGTAGTAGTCCGACCGTGAGGCACATTGCTCCAGCAGGGATGAGTTCCCTTCCATAACCCGCACGGTAAAGATGGTGATGCCCTTGGCCTTGGCGGCCTTACAGGCCTCCAGCGTGCGCGCATCAATATCCGCCGTCTTGGTGGTCCACCGGTTCTGGGTATTCTGACCATCGGTGACAACGATCATGTATTTATTGATATTTTCCGTGCCAAACGCCACACCGGTATTGAACGGCAAGCCCGGCGACAGCACTTCCATGCCCCATTGCACGCCGATCGTGACATTGGTATTGCCGGCGGGCGCCATCTTTTGCACATGGGCGCGGGCGGCGGTAATGTCAGTCGTCAGACCCATAACCGGCAGCAAGGTATTGGTGGCGCATTTCGAGGCCGGATAGTTCTTGGCCGCCGTCGTGCCATCCGGCGATTCGGCCGAGATATCATAGGGCTGGGTGCGATCAATGACGCAGCCATTCCAGTTGGTCGTGCCGACCCCCAACAGGTCCGAGTTGGCCGAAATGGTGTCATTATTTTTGATATCGGTCGTTGAGCCTGACCCGTAACCGCCGGTGTTGGCATAGGTCGACGTCACCGTGCCGGAGTAGAGGCTATAGTTATTATTGGGTTTGTTGTAATAGGCTGACTGCGGATACTTGGTCGAATTGGTATCGACGTTGGACGCAGACCCCGTCGTGCTCGATGTGACCTGATAGGTCGCTTCGCGCGATACGACCATGTAATTACAGCTATTATAATAGTTATAGCCAACATAGCAGCCGCCATTACCGGATTTATAATAGTAGGACGTGGCAAACACTTTGATATAGGATTTGCCGTTACTGTTGTAGGCATAGGTGTAGGTTTTCATGTTCGACGTACAGGCCGACACATCCGACGTACTGGCGCACAAGGCGGTCTGGGTGGTGACCAGCGCGCCGCAGCGGCCATCGGACAGGCTGGAACACGAGACGATCTTTTCGGCCTCACCATATTCGATGCTGGAAGTCGGCACGCCCTTAATGTTGACCTGAGTATCAAACGGCACAATGGCCACCTTGCTGCCGCCCGAAGTGCCATCAGACCCCACCAGTCCCGCCAGCGTCGTATCGACGCTCGACTTCAGGTTCGTCATCCGGTTGTCTTTGGACATGGAACCCGTGTTATCGAGCACGAAAACGATTTCCGAATCCGATATGGTCACGCCGGCATTGGCCGAGGCCGTGATGTGTATCGCCCCTGTTTTCTCACCACTCAACATACCCAGGAAGAAGGTATTGACATCCGCCTGCGCCAGATAGGTTTTGACGGTCATATTGTTCTGGGTCGCGGTCGACAGGTCGCCCGACGCATTCAACAAAATACGGGATTCGCTGATATTGTTATTAAACGCCTGATCGGCGGCGTCTTCCTGCGCCGTATCGGACACCGACGCCACCAGAGCCCCGGCAATGGCGGCTGTATCCGCCGCATCCTGAAGCTTGGCCTTGGCGCGCATGATACCGACCAGATCCGTCCCGGTACCGACAGCCGCCACGATAGGCAGGGCTGAAAACGCCATGATAACCGCCACATTGCCACGGTTGTTCGCGCGAAAACGCTGCCACAGATTTGCCAAAGCCATCACACCACACTGATCCCAGCCACAGAGATCAAAATACGGCGTCAGGCTTTAACAAAGTCAAAATTTATAAGGTAAACAAAATTGACTATACGGTTAAGGATAAGCGCGCTTAACTATTAAATTATGTCAACCATGTAATTTTTACCAACAAACCCTTAATTTTCAATAAAATGAATATCTTCGTTATGTATAAACACCCATATCAAGTTCCAGATCAGCACAAAGCTTTGTAATTTCCTCGTGAACCGGCGCTGAAAGCATCTTTTTACCACCTGCGGGGTGCGGAAACTCAAGCTGAAACGCGTGCAGCATAAGGCGCTTCACCGATCGCCCGCCCAGGCTCAAGGCTCCGCCATAGCGCGGGTCACCGGCAATCGGACACCCCAGATGCGCCATATGAACGCGGATCTGGTGCATACGTCCGGTAAAGGGTTTAGCCACCACCAGAGCCGCCTCTGAGTTACGCGAAACCACCTCATAATGAGTGCGCGATTCCAGCGCGTCGGGGTGATTAGCTTCGCACACCCGCGAATAGGCTTCGCGGCCAATGTCTTCGCGCCGTAGCGGCACATCGATCACCCCGCGATCTTTCAGGTTATGCGGATTGGACACCACCAGCAAATAGGTCTTGTGAAACTGGCGCGCGATCATCGCCTTACCCAGAAACGACGCTGCGGGCTTGGTCTTGGCCACCAGAATAATGCCCGATGTGTCGCGATCCAGCCGGTGGATCAGGCGTGGTTTCTTACCGTTCGACTTGGCAAAGGCCCACAACAGGTCATCAAGGTTGTGAAAATCCGGCCCACGCCCGCCCTGGGACGACAGGTTATAGATCTTGTTGAAGCCCATGATCTCGGCGTCTTCATAGACCAGCATCGATTTGATCAGCGCCACAGCCTCTTCACTGAGCGCGATCGGCCGGTCGATGGCCTTGAGGTTTTTAGGCGTCTGAGGTTTGCGTCCGCCATTGGCGTCACGCCGCGCAATAGCGGCCTGATGCTGGGGCGAATGGCGCGAAGCCTTTTTACGGCTGATCTTGTCCTGCTTTTTCGGGGTCATGCCCGCGAAGTATCAGGGTTGGGCGTTAAGGTCAAAGTCTCACGAATTAGCACTTGCATAATGTATGCAAAAAGTGTACATTATTTTTGCACAGGAGAACAGAATGACCCAAATCAAAGTTAAACTAGGAATTCTCCCATGCGCTTCCAATGGAATGAAGACAAGCGACAGGCCGTAATCAAGGAGCGGCAAGTCGATATCTTATATGCGGCGCTAATTTTCGAAGGCGACGTTTTAACCCGCGTCGATGACCGCAAAGACTACGGCGAAGAACGCCTCATTTCGATGGGCATGGTGGGTGACGAAGTTTTTGTTATCGTCTACACCCTGAGAGATGACGAAATACGTTTAATCACAGCATGGAAAGGAGGTCGCCTTGAACAAGAGCACTATCAAACAGGCATCCTTAAGCGATCTCAGGAAGATGCAGGAAAAGGGTGAGCTTTTTCATACCCCTGACGCCTCCGAAGGCGAAGCGTTAGGTGCCGAATTCTGGGCAAAGGCCGAACTGAAATCGCCCACAAAGAAATCCGTACACCTAAAAATCGATTCAGAGGTTTTCGATTATTTCGTCTCCGAAACCGGTGGCAAGGGTCACCTCACGCGCATGCAGCAGGTCTTAAAGGCTTACGTGGCCGCACACCACCGGACTTAGACAAAAACTTCGCCTACAGCAACCTCGTCAGTTTGCGGCGGCTGCAAAAACCAGTAGAGCAGAATGAAGTAACCAAACACCAGCAATAAGAGCAGCCACCAGCCGCTTTGGTTGACATCGTGCAATCTGCGTACAGCGACCGAAAGACTTGGGATGGCCAGCAGCGGGATCGTCAACAGCGGCGCCGCCGACCACCATGTCGGGTTTTCCCGCGCCATATAGGCCAGAATTACCGCCGCCAACAGGCTAAGACCGCACAATATGCCCACGACAATCGCAAACGTGAAGAAATCCAGCCGGTTCGCTCGGCCTTTAAAATCAAATGCCCGCGTAAAGCCTGCCGTTCCCGCCTGAACAATCGTGGCCGTTGGAGACTGAGCACCAAAACGATTGGAGGTTTTCTGCAATTTACGCAGAAACGGCAGGGCGCATAGAAAGATGATGACGGCCGCGCCACCAACGGGAAGCCCCACAAGCACAATCAAAAATACCGCCAGCATTCCCCCTTCTCCCCAGCAAAAGCCTAATCAAACACGGCGGCCTTGTCCTCAAGGTCGTTTTGCGACGGTTGTGCCCATAGATAAATCAGCACGAAAATCCCGAAACCGAAGCTAAGTAACTGCCACCAGCCGGAGCGGTTAATATCGTGCAAACGACGCGCCCCCACGGCTAAACTTGGGACAAAAAAAGCGTATGAAGCAGCCCCAAATGCCTCAATTCCTGTTATAGCCGTCAGCACAACCGCTACAATATTGACCAGCACATTAAAGAGATAGAACCACCAGAACTCTGATCGCGTAGCGCGGCCTTTGAAATCAAGATACTTTTTCAGACACACCACGATCGCGTCACCCATGCCCATACTGACAGGCTGTGGGCCGAAGCGATTACCTGGCTGACGTTTTACAACTAGCAACAAAAGAGCCGGCAAACCGCCAACTATGATGATAATCAGCAAATGCCAGATCGAGAAACTGCCCATATAAAACCCCTAAAAAATTACCGCTTCTGCTTATATGCCCGCAACTGGGCCCAATAGTCGAGGCGCTCTTTGACCTTGCCTTCGTGGCCATCGCCCTTGGGGTCGTAGAATTTCGGGCGGGGCATACCATTCGGGAAATAGTTCTGGCCTGAAAAGCCATCGGGGTCATCAGGGTCGTAGATATAGCCCTCACCGTAGCCCAGATCTTTCATCAGCTTGGTCGGCGCGTTGCGGATGACTTCGGGCGGGTCGAGATCGCCGGTGTCGCGCGCGGCCTTCATGGCGGCCTTAAAGGCCACATAGACCGCGTTCGATTTGGGCGCTGAGGCCATGTGCACCAGCGCCTGCGCGATCGCCAGTTCACCTTCGGGGGAGCCTAAGACTTCGTAAGTTTCGCGCGCCGCATTGGTCATGATCAGCGACATAGGATCGGCGGCGCCGATGTCTTCGGACGCCATGCGCTGCATCCGGCGGGCGATATAGAGCGGGTCTTCGCCACCCTGTAACATGCGCGCAAACCAGTACAGCGCCGCATCGGGGTCTGAGCCGCGCACCGACTTATGCAGGGCCGAGATCAGGTTATAGTGGCCTTCGCGGTCTTTGTCGTAGTTGGGCCGGCGCTTTTGCAGGTGCTGAAGTAAGGCTTCGGAATTGATCGGCGCCTCAAAGCCCATACGGTCGATGGTCTCAATGAGGGTCAGCAGATAGCGCCCGTCTCCGTCCGATAGCCCTTTCAGGGTTTCGCGCGCCTCCGGTTCCAGCGGCAGGGCGCGCCCCAGATGGGCTTCGGCGCGGGCAATGAGCGTTTCCATCGCCTCATCATCCAGCCGTTTGAGCACAAACACCTGACAGCGCGACAGCAGAGCGCCGTTCAGCTCAAACGACGGATTTTCGGTCGTGGCCCCAATCAGGGTCACCACGCCAGACTCGACATAGGGTAAGAAACTGTCCTGCTGGGCGCGGTTAAAACGATGGATTTCGTCGACAAATAGCACGACGCGCTTGCCCATATTGCGTTGCATCTGGGCGGCCTCAAAGGCTTTTTTCAGATCGGCCACGCCGGAAAAGACAGCGGAAATCTGCTGAAATTCATAACCGGCGGACGACGCCAGCAACCGTGCCAGGGTCGTCTTACCCACCCCCGGCGGGCCCCACAGGATGATGGACGGCAAAAAGCCGCGATCGACGCTGCGCCGGATCGGCCCATCAGGCCCGACCAGATGCCCTTGCCCCACCACCTCAGCAATCGACTGCGGCCGCAGCCGGTCAGCCAGCGGTTTATAACCGCTGTCGTTCGGCGTCAGGTCAGGTGTTTTCGGGGTGAGACCCGCGGCCTCAAACAAATCGGACATGCGAACATATATAGAACGATTTTTTTAACCACGAAAGGGCCTTAGTTAAGAAAAAGCCCCTCACCCTAGCCCTCTCCCCGCAAGCAGGGAGAGGGGATTCCCCCTCCGCCTCGCAAGCTCGGCACCTCCCCATGCAAAGCATAGGGAGGAGAAAAACTATACAACCCACCGGCTGTGGAATCGTAAGATTTGAGACGAGTAGCAGGAGCCTAGCGACGGAGGTACACTTAAGTACCTCCTAGCAACGGCGACGCCCTAATCGGCCAAAGATTGCGATTCCACCTCGTCCTTGCCTTCGGCGGTAAAGTACTTTTTCGTGTGGCGGCCAAAGAACTGGCTGATGTCGTCGATGAAAGTATAGGCCACCGGCACAAACAACAGGCTGAGCAGGGTCGAGGTAATCAACCCGCCAATGACCGCAATGGCCATCGGCTGGCGGAAGGCCACATCGGCGCCCCAGCCAATCGCAATCGGCAACATGCCTGCGCCCATCGCCACCGTCGTCATCAGGATGGGCCGAGCACGTTTGTGGGCCGCGTCCATCAGGCCGTCATGACGGGTCATGCCGTGCTTGATGGCCTCAATGGCATATTCGACCAGCAGGATCGAGTTCTTGGCGGCAATCCCCGTCAGCATGATCAGACCGATCAAAGCCGGCATGGACATGGATTTGCCTGTCACCAGCAGCAGGAAGAACGCGCCGCCGAACGACAGCGGCAATGCGGTCAAAATCGTCACCGGGTGGGTGAAGCTTTTGAACAGCAGCACCAGCACCACATACATCAACATAATGCCGGTCGAGATGGCGATCATGAAGCCCATGCCCATTTCGGCCTGATCTTCCTGTTCGCCGGTGACGATTTCCTTAACCTGAGGCGGCAGGTTTTTCATGGCCGGAAGGGCGCGCACGGCGTCCTGAGCGATACCGGCCGCAATGCCGTTTGCGATATTGCCTTTGATGGTGGCCGAACGGGAGCGTTCCGTGCGGTTGATCTGCACAGGGCCAGCGGCAAACTGGATGTCGGCCACGGCGGCCAGCGGAACCGAGGTGCCAAATTTCGTCGGCACCTTAAGGTCATTCAGATTGGCGACATCAGTGCGCGCATCGGTTTTCAGCAGGACGCGGATCGGGATCTGACGGTCACCGACATTATATTTGGCGAGAATCTGATCGAAATCCCCCACCGTCGCCACGCGTGCTGCCTGTGAGATCGCCGCCGCCGACACGCCCATCAATGCCGCCTGATCGGGTTTTGGAACCACGATGATTTCCGGCCGCGTCAGGTTATCGGCGGAGGATACGTTGGTCAGTTCCGGCAAGCCGCGCATCTGACGCTCAAGCTCACGCGACGCTTCGGCCAGCGCCACCGGATCATCGGACACCAGAGTAAAGCTGGTGATTCCGCCCCCGCCGCCTTCCTGCCCAAAGGTCGAGCGGATGCCGGGATATTGCAGTACGAACTGGTTGAAGTCGGCCTCGAAATCCTGCTGCGAGAAGTTCCGGTCGTGACGCGGCACCAGATTGATGGTGAAGTTGGCTTTATTGACATCGACTGACGCATAGACGGATTTCACACCGTCGCGCTTGCTGATTTCGGCCATCAGGTCATTCACGACCTTATCGGTTTCATCCAGACGCGAACCGGGCGGCAAATCGACCTTAAGGAAGGACCGGCCATTATCGCCAACGGGGATAAATTCACCCGGTAGCAGACCTGCGACCGCCATCGAGCCGATAAAGAAGCCGATGCCGATGGCCAGCACGGCCCAGCGGGTGCGTAGTTTCTCACCACGGGGCAGTTTTCCGGCTTTTTTGAAACAGGCAAAGGCAATCAGACCACCGACGATCAGCGTAAGGGCAGGCCCGATCAGTGACATGGGGTCGAAACCTGCCGGAGCCTTGAGCGCGCCGCTGACGCCGCCAAAGACCATCAGCGCGGTCAGAGCCAGCACAATGACGCCAAAGATCGTAAGCGCCACACGGGTGCTCATAAAGCGCAGATGCCCACTTAAGCCCCAGTTCAGGGTCTTGAGATAGCCCTTCATCCAGAACGGATCGGGGTGCTCCTTACCCGGATCGGAGCGCATCAGATAGGCGCCCATCAGCGGGGTAATGGTCCGCGCCACGACCAGCGAGAAGAACACCGACACACAGGCCGCCACCGCAAAGGACTTAAAGAACTGACCCACAATGCCCGGCATGAAGCCCACCGGCGCGAACACGGCGATGATGGTCGCGGTTGTCGCCACAACGGCGAGGCCAATTTCGTCGGCAGCTTCAATCGCGGCCTGATAGGGTTTTTTGCCGTCACGGATATGGCGGACGATGTTTTCAATTTCTACAATCGCGTCATCGACCAGAATCCCGATGGTCAGGGACAGAGCCAGCAGCGAGACGATATTGAAGCTTTCGTTCATCACCCACATGATGAAAAAGGTCGGCAGCAGCGACAGCGGCATGGCCGTGGCCGAAATTAGGGTCGCGCGCCAATCGCGCAGGAACAGCCACACCACCAGCACCGCCAGAAGCGCGCCGATCGCCAGCGTCTCCATCGACGCCAGATAGCTCTCGTTCACCCAGTCGACCGAGGCCGTGACTTCTTCGAGGGTGATATTGGGGTTAGCCTTTTTGAGTTCTTCGATAGCCTCACGCACGCCCACGGCGACATCGACTTCGGAGGAGCCAATGGTGCGGTAGACAGCAAAACCGACCACTTCCTGACCATTGAAGCGGGCACGGCTGCGCGGCTCAGACCAGGTATCGCTGACCTGCCCCAGATCGCCCAGACGGACCGACTGACCATTATTCAGGTTGATGCGGGTGTCGCGTAAGATGTCGACCGAACCGGCGTTTCCGAGGGTGCGGATCGACTGCTCAGAGCCGCCGACCTCAAGCCGCCCGCCCGGCAGGTTGATATTGATATTGCGTAACTGCTGGCTGACTTCGGAGGCAGTGATCCCCTGCCCTGCCAGAAGCGCCGGATCGAGGTCGATGCGGATTTCGCGGTCAACACCACCGTCGCGGGTGACCTTTGAGACACCGTTTTTGGCCAGCACTTTTTTCGAGATGTCGTTGTCGACAAACCACGATAATTGCTCAGGATTCATGCCCTCGCCGCGGATGATATAGGTAATCAGCGGCTCACCCGACGCCTCTTCGCGCCGGACGATGGGGTCGAGCACATCGGACGGCAGATTGGCGCGGACGCCAGCCACAGCATTGCGCACATCATTGGTCGATTTTTCAAGATCGACGCCAAGCTGGAACTGCACGACTGTGGTTGAGACGCCGTCATTGACGTAGGAGTTGATATGCTTGACCGAGCCCAGCCCCGCTACCGAATCCTCGACGATGCGGGTAACCTGCGTCTCCAGTTCGGCGGGTGCCGCGCCCGATTGCAGCACGGTGACCGACACCACCGGCAGGTCGACATCGGGGAAGTTATTGATGCGAAGCGCATTGAATGCGCCCCAGCCGGCAATGATCATCACCAGAAAGAAGACAATCGTCGGGATCGGGTTGCGGATAGACGCGGAGGATATCCCGCCCCGATCCTTAATCTGACGCGGTTCAGACATTACTTTGCCCCCGATTTAGCGGCAGCGGCCTTTTGCTCGCTCGCCACTTGCGGCCCTTTGATGCGGACGGTGTCGCCATCAACGAGGAAGCCTGCCCCTGAGGTGACCACACGATCGCCCTCAGTCACACCTTCGGTTACGACCACGCGGTCGCCCAGACGCTCACCGGTTTTCAACTTACGCAGGGTGACTTTATTCTTATCGCCCACCACAAAGGTTGCGGGCACATTGGCCTGATAGATCACAGCTTTCTGCGGGATGGTCACCACCGGCTGATTGCCGACATTGACTTCACCGCGTGCGAACATGCCGGGCTTCAAACCCGCATCGGCGGGGATCGATACGCGCGCATAGCCAAGGCGCGTATCCTGAGACACCATCGGCGTCACAATGCGCACAGACCCGGCGATCGGGCCGGTGGTTTCGCCGGTGACGGTGGCGGCCTGACCAGCTTTGAGCATGGCAAGCTCGGATTCAACCACTTCCATATTCAGCTCAATCCGGTTATCGCGGGCGATACGGAACAGTTCCTCACCTGCGCCTACGATCTGGCCCTGCACGGCGGTGCGCGAAGTGATCAGCCCCGATACCGGCGCCCGTACCGTCGCCTGATTGAGACGGGTGGTGACTTCCTGCACACTGGCCTGAGCGGTCGCAACCGCCGCCGCCGCCGTCTGCTGCTGGGCCAGTTTGGCATCAAGGCCGGACGCGGAAATAAAGCCCTTATCGGCCAGTTCCTTATAGCGGCGATAGTCGTTTTCGGCCTGGGCCTGCTGAGCCTTGGCGCTCATCAATTGAGCCTGCGCCTGCTTCAGTTGGGCCTGAAGAACCGCGTCGTTCATCCTCAGCAACGGCTGCCCCTGTTTGACGTACTGGCCTTCGTCGGCCAGCAGGGCCACCGCCGTCAGCCCGCCGGTTTCGGCACCGACCGGCGCTTCCTGCCAGGCCGAGACGGTGCCTGAGCCGGTGATCACGACCGGCACGGTCGCGCCGCCAGCGGTCGCGACCTCAACCAGCGCCAGATGAGTATCCTTGGCTTCGGCCTTTTCAGGCTTTTCGTGGCAGGCCGACAGACTAAGCGCGGCCAGCAAGGCTACCGCTCCCAACCTTAATCTTAAATCCGGGCGCGAAGAATTATAAGTGTGCCGCAACCATTGCCCTGAGCGCATGAAAAGCCCCAAATAACTTGTTTTATCCGAGACGAGATATATATTCATTGACTAACAAGTCAACGAAACTCGCATTACAAATTGTCAAGAAAACCTGTCCCCTCAGATCATACCGCCCAAACCACCGCCGTGGATCAGTGCGTCTGCCCGTTTGAAGCCGTTACCCAGTCTTTAGGCAAGCATTTCAACCTGAAACCCGCCGGTGTGCGTCAGGCCAACAAGGAAAAGCGCCCGGCTCAGATCATGGCGGCGGCCTTTGAAGAGTTTACTCAAAAAGGCTATGCCGCCGCCCGATTAGAAGACATCGCCAAGCGCGCCCGCATCAGTAAGGCACTAATATACGTCTATTATCCGGCCAAGATCGACCTGTTCTATGCCGTCGCCAACGCCTTTATAGAGCCGATGCTTAAAAAACGGCAGGCGTTTGCCGTTGATCCCGACCGTTCTGCCGAGGATCAGCTACGCGAACAGCACAACTTTTTTTATGAGCGATTGGTCAGTGACCCGCAGTCGATTGAGTTTTTCCGGCTGATCGTTGCCGAATGCGGCCGTGTGCCGGAAATCGCTGAGTTTTATACCCAAAATTTTGTCGGCGTGAAAAAGACCTATGTTTACGAACTGATCCGTCATGGCATCGCGCGCGGGGAGTTCCACCCCCACGCCCATCGCCATCTTGAAGGGGTCGAAGATATCTTAAGCGCGCCCGCCATCATGATGTTTGTGACGCGCATGGTGACCGGCAACCCCGATATCTATGATCTGGCCAAATGGCGCCAGACGCATATGACGATGGTGCTGGCCCTGCTTAAGTCGGAGCCGGTGGATTAGTCGTTTTTCTCCTCCCCATCTACGCCAAAGGCTTGATAGGGAGGAGAATTCACGTCGCAAACGGAAAGGCCGTGACGCCCTTGATCCACTCATCGATCTGGAGCGGACGGGTCACCGGCGGGGCCGCACGCTCCCGGCAATAGGGCCTCTCACACAGCCGGCACATTGGTCCGACCTCAATCGCGGCGGGATGGGTCAGATCAAGCCCCTTGGCATAGATCAGCTTTTCGGCATATTTCAGTTCGCAGCCAAGGCCGATGGCCTGATCGCCCGACACCCCGCCTTCCCAGCCGCGCAAAGACCGGTCAATCGTGCGCGACAGGGTGAAGTAGCGGGTCTTATCCGGCGTCTCAATGACCTGGGTGATGATCCGCCCCGGCGTCTGGAACGCCTGATGGATATTCCAGCGCGGGCAGGCCCCGCCAAAGCGCGAAAACGGAAACTTGCCTGCGGCGAATCTTTTAGAGACATTGCCCGCCTGATCGATGCGCATCAGAAAGAACGGCACACCCCGGCTTCCGGGACGGGAGAGCGTCGTCAGGCGCTGGGCGGCCTGTTCGAAACTGACACCGAACGGGCTGCGCAGAAGTTCTAAATCATAACCGCAGCCTTCCGCCTGCGCTTGGAATCGCCCGTAAGGCATAAGGGTCGCCGCCGTCAGGTAATTGAGCAACGACACCTTATAAAGCCTGCCCGATACCGCATCCGGTGTGCGCGCCCGCTCGACCAGATCATTAATCATCAGCCCATGCCGTTGCAGGATAAGCTGATACAGAACCGCAAATGCCCGCGACGACGCCCCTAAGCTTTCCGACAGCATCAGCCGTTTACGGTGCGGATCATAGCGGCGCTGATAGACCAGCATGATATCGGTCGGCATAAAACGCACCTCGATGCCATATTCGGTGCGCAAGACCTGTTCGGCACGAGCCTCTAAGGTATGGCTGTCGCTGCCCAGTTCGGTAAACAGCGCCTCACCCAGATCATCCAGCTCCGGGAAAAAGTTAAAGCGCGACTGAATCTGGTCACGCACCCAATCGGACGGCGACTGATCGTTCAGACTGGCGACCGATCCGGGCTCCAGTCCGTCCAGACGCTTACGCTCGCCATAGGCGCGGTAGAGTTTCAGCAGAGCCTCGGCCACCGACGGCGCATTGGCGACAAGGTCCGCGATTTCGCGGCGCGGCACCTTCAGGTCAGCAAACATCGGATCAGCCAAAACTTCCGTCAGGTGCGCTTCGCCTGCCGGATCGGCCTCACTGGTAAAGGTGCGCATATCGAGGTCATAGGTCGAGGCCAGCTTCAGCAGCACCTGCGCCGTTACCGGCCGCTGGTTGCGCTCGATGTGGTTGAGGTAGGACGCCGAGACGCCCAGATCAGCCGCCATCTGGGTCTGGGTCAGGCCCAGCTCACTTCGCAGCCGCTTAAAGCGCCCGCCTAAGAACAGTTTTCGATCAAGCTCGGACATTCATGTCTCCCCCTCTCCCCGCAGCGCTCAGACAGCGCAGCGATAGCGCAACTGAACAGCGGGGAGAGGGTTGGGGTGAGGGGCTAAACGCATAAGAGACGAACCGCACCATACCGCAGCAAGGCCCGCCCCTCATCCGGCTTGCGATAAATCGCGCGCCACCTTCTCCCCGCAAGCGGGGAGAAGGAAATAGACTTGTCATATTGTCACAATTTTACAAAAATTGCAAGGTCACAATTCTCCCAATGACCGTTTAAACAGGGCGCAAAATATCGACTTTCCTTTTTGCAACAGGCTTAATCAGCTTACCGCCACGGCAAAATGCTTAGGCTAGATCGGAGACAGATTATGACAAATTCGCACGATATGACACTGATGACGATTTCGCCTGCGGATTTTGTCAATCTTTACCTGTCGTCGTTCGGCCTGTGCCTGACCGGCTTTCAGCGTCAATCGCAGTTGTTGTCCTTACGCGACCGCATCGCTCAAGGGCGCCAAGCGGTCGATGACGCCACTGAAATCGAGGCCGACGTCCCACCGCACAGCTTCGCCTGACACCCCCGCAACAAAATACAAAAGCCCTTAATCACCCTCACCTCCCCAAAAACGGATCACCAACATGACCACTTTTCAGGATTTAGTCCCCAGCGCCCCTAAAGGCCGTTTCGACGGCATCGCGCGCCCCTATAGCCCCGAAGAGGCCCTGCGCCTGCGTGGCTCGGTCGCGGTCGAGCACACTCTGGCTGAGCGCGGTGCCAACCGCCTGTGGGAACTGCTGCATGATGAGCCCTATATCAATGCCCTGGGTGCCGTCACCGGCAATCAGGCCATGCAGATGGTTCGCGCCGGGTTGAAGGCTATTTATCTCAGCGGCTGGCAAGTCGCGGCCGATGCCAATACGGCGTCCGCCATGTACCCCGATCAGTCGCTGTACCCGGCCAATGCCGCGCCGGAACTGTGCCGCCGCATCAATCGCACGCTTCAGCGCGCTGATCAGATTGAGCACGCTGAAGGGGGCGCCAAACGTGACTGGTTCGCGCCGATCGTCGCCGATGCCGAAGCCGGCTTCGGCGGGCCTTTGAACAGCTTTGAGATCATGAAGGCCTTTATCGAAGCTGGCGCCTCCGGTGTGCATTTCGAGGACCAACTGGCGTCAGAAAAGAAGTGCGGCCACTTGGGTGGCAAGGTTCTGATCCCGACACAAGCCCATGAGCGCAACCTGATTGCCGCGCGTCTGGCCGCCGATGTCATGGGGGTTCCCACCCTGACAGTTGCCCGTACCGATGCCGAGTCAGCGCAATTGATCACGTCTGATGTCGATGAGCGCGACCATCCGTTTATCGACCGCGATAACCGCACACCGGAAGGCTTTTTCCGCCTGAAGGAAGGCACTGGTCTTGATCACTGCATCGCCCGTGGTCTGTCTTACGCGAAATATGCCGACCTGCTGTGGTGGGAAACGTCGCACCCTGATCTTGAAGACGCCAAGCGTTTTGCCGAGGCGGTGCATAAGCATCATCCGGGCAAGCTTCTGGCCTATAACTGCTCGCCGTCCTTTAACTGGAAGGCCAAGCTGGATGAGGCAACCATTGCCAAATTCCAGCGCGAACTGGGCGCTATGGGCTACAAGTTCCAGTTTGTGACTCTAGCCGGTTTCCACAGCCTGAACCACGGCATGTTTGAGCTGGCGTCCGGTTACCGCGACCGCGGCATGGCGGCCTATAGTGAGCTTCAGCAGCGTGAATTCGCCAATGAAGCCACCGGCTACACCGCTACCCGCCACCAGCGCGAGGTCGGCACCGGTTATTTCGATGCCGTCGCCATGACCATCTCAAACGGCCAGTCATCGACCACGGCTTTGAAAGATTCCACCGAGACGGCTCAGTTCATCACTGAGGCGGCTGAGTAAAAACCTCCGGATTGAATGTTCAATCCGGCAAGGCCGACCGGCCGCCCGAGCTTATGCGAGGTAGCCATGCGGCGCTTGAGCTACAGAAAAGGAAAAGACCATGAACACCTATACCCGCCCCGACGCCATCATCGATTTTTGTCTGGCACCGTTGCAGCTTAATCCGATGTCGGATGCCACCCACGAAGTCCGCCGCCGCATGGAACATGTCATCCGCACGTTCCAGCTTAAGGCCGGCCCGGCCCACAACGGTCAGCCCGTGGCCGTTGACTTCTCACAGATGCCAACCCTGGTCATCAACGAAGCCGCTCACGGATACGAATAAAGGCGCACCCAAATAAACCATAAGCGCCCATATGCCGCCTGCGCCCTACCCCCAAAAGCCCCGCGCAGGCGGCAAACTTTTGATACCCCCACCACCCCGCCCGTAAACGGGCGCAGTCCCCCTCCCCGGCATGCCGGGGAGGTATAAGATAATCATACCTCCCTAACTTGTTGGGGAGGAGGGAGGCCCGGCTCTTAAGTAGCGAAGCGATAAAGCGCTAAGAAAGGGCCGGAAGGTGGGGTTTCTTGCTTGCCTTCATCCTGCTACAGCGAATGGATCTTTTCCGATGGCTCTCGATACACATATGACGTCAGATATCACAATCACTGCCCCCATCACCGGGCGTATGGCTGAAATACTGACGCCGGATGCGCTTGCCTTTACAGCCGAACTGCATCGCCGGTTTGAGCCAAGGCGGCGGATGCTGCTGGCGGCCCGCCTTGAGAGGCAAAAGGCCTTTGACGCCGGTGCCCTGCCCGATTTTCTGATCGAAACCCAAATCATCCGTGATGGCGACTGGCGCGTAGGGCCGATCCCCGCGGACCTGACCGATCGACGCGTTGAAATCACCGGCCCGGTTGACCGCAAGATGATCATCAATGCGCTCAATTCGGGCGCAAAGGTCTTTATGGCCGATTTCGAGGACGCCAATTCCCCGACCTTTTCAAACTGCATCGACGGCCAGATCAATCTGAAAGACCGTTGGGCGGGCACCCTGTCCTATGATGACCCGCACTCGGGCAAGGCGTACCGGCTCAGTGATACGCCCGCCACTTTGATCGTGCGGCCGCGCGGCTGGCGGCTGGAGGAGCGGCACATCTGTGTCGACGGCGCCCCTGTCTCCGGTGCCCTGTTCGATTTCGGGCTTTATATGTTCCACAGCGCCAAAGCCGCCATCGCCGCCGGTTCAGGGCCGTACTTTTACCTGCCAAAGATGGAAAGCCACCTGGAGGCCCGCCTGTGGAACGAGGTCTTTGAGTTCGCCCAAAGCGCGCTTGGCATCCCCCACGGCACCATCAAGGCCACCGTGCTGATCGAGACCCTGCCTGCCGCCTTTGAGATGGATGAGATACTCTATGAACTGCGCGATCATATGGCCGGGCTCAACTGCGGGCGCTGGGACTATATCTTCAGCTTCATCAAAACCTTAGCGGAACATTCGGCCTTTGTGACACCCGACCGTTCCAAAATGGTCATGGGCCATGCGTTCTTGCGGGCCTATTCACGCCAACTGATCAAGACCTGCCACCGGCGCGGGGCCTTTGCCATGGGCGGTATGGCCGCGCAGATACCGGTGAAAGGCGACCCTGCGGCCAATGACGCCGCCTTTGCCCGCGTCCGTGCCGATAAGGAACGCGAAGCCGGTGATGGTCACGATGGCACCTGGGTCGCCCACCCCGATCTGGTGCCGGTCGCGATGGAGGTCTTTGACCGCCTGATGCCGACGCCGAACCAGCTTCATGTGTTGCGTGAGGACGTGACGACCACCCAAGTTGACCTTTTGCAGATGCACGAAGGTGCGCGCACGGAGGCGGGCCTGCGCGAAAATATCCGCGTTGGTATCCAGTACATTGAGGCGTGGCTGCGCGGTAAGGGGGCTGTGCCGCTCTATAACCTTATGGAAGATGCCGCCACCGCTGAGATTTCGCGCACGCAAGTCTGGCAATGGATCCGGCATCATGCCGCCCTTGATGACGGCAGTATCGTCACCCGCGAACGGGTGCTGGGCCTGATCGAGGATGAGATGAACGCGCTTGGGGCGTGGGGTAAGGGCCGTTTTGATGAGG
This sequence comes from Asticcacaulis machinosus, assembly GCF_028550435.1. Classification (GTDB taxonomy): domain Bacteria; phylum Pseudomonadota; class Alphaproteobacteria; order Caulobacterales; family Caulobacteraceae; genus Asticcacaulis; species Asticcacaulis machinosus. Next base: position 1,248,567 of record NZ_JAQQKV010000001.1, read on the forward strand.
CGGTGCGGCTGTTTACCGAACTGGCACTGGCCGATACCTGCCGGGATTTCCTGACGGTTCCGGCTTACGGCCTGCTGGATTAATCTGCAAAAACTCTTGTTTCATAAGGGGCGCTTCCGCCAACGGAGGCGCCCTTTTTGTATTGGAAAGTCTCAAATCAAAATCGATCACATGTGAAATTGACAGATCACAAAACACATGTTACCGCTAACAAAACGCCGACATCGATCATCGTATCATGACACCGGTGTCGATAAAAACATAAGATCCAGTCAGGATCACTTCGGGAAGACACCAGTTCAGCCACCTAACGGCGGACTTTGACGGGAAGATGAAATTTATGACGCAGGTTTGTGTTTCAATCGATTGGTTCGGGTGAGCCCCGGCCATGCGGGTCTCTACCGAGCGTGCTCTGTGGTTATCACGACATGTTTTGCCACATGAACCGGCGCTGCGCGGCTGGCTGAGCGGGCGCAAAGTTGCCGGGCTGGAAATCGACGACATCGTGCAGGAAACCTATGCCCGTCTGATCACGGTCGAATCGGTAACGTCAATCACTAATGTACGCAATTACATGTTCCAGACCGCCTATTCGGTCATGGTCAGCCACATTCGCCGTGCCAAGGTCGTGCCCTTTCAGGCCGTCAGCGATCTCGATTATTTCGAAGCCGCCGCCCTTGAGTTTTCGCCCGAAGATCAGGTCGCCGATCGTGACGAACTGCGCCGTCTGGCGGGCGTCATCGCCACCCTGCCCGGCAAGATCCGTGAGGTCTTTATTCTGCGCCGCGTGCATGGATTATCGCAGCGCGATGTCGCTAAAACGCTGGGCTTATCGGAGAGTACAGTTGAGAAACACATGAGCCGCAGCATTTACATGCTCATGAAAATGATTTCACATGGCGGAAATGACAGTGCCCGTGCGTCAAAGGCATGGGGAGTTAAGTTGAACAAAGATCAGGCCCGGCGTGAGCGCAGACGAGACAGCTAAGGATATCAACAAAACGGCGGCTGATTGGGTCGCGCGGCTGGATCGGGGTGCCTTATCACCGCAGGACGATCATGCTCTTGAGGCGTGGTTGGCGGGCGATCCCCGCCGCGCCGGTGCATTTGCGCGCGCGCAGGCCGTCTCGATGGTGTCTGAGCGCGCTCAGGCGCTGGGAACCCGCTTTGATGTCACCAAGTTTGCCCCGCAACCCATCATTTCACGCCGTCAGATGATGTGGGGTGGCGGGCTGGCCGCCGGTTTGGCCGCCGCCGGTATCGGGGCCCTTGCCCTAAACCACGGTCAGATTTTTGAAACCCGTCGCGGGGAAATGAAGGTTATTCCCTTATCGGATGGCTCCGTCATCAGTCTGAATACCGCGTCAAAGGTCAAGATCAGTTTCAGTTCGGCTCAGCGTCTGGTGCACCTGATCGATGGCGAGGCCCTGTTCGATGTCGCCAAAGACGCCGCCCGACCGTTTATCGTCAAGGCCGCAGATGCCACCGTCCGCGCCATCGGTACCAGCTTTACCGTGCAAAAGCTTGCGACCGCCCCGCTGTTGGTCATGGTGCGCGAAGGCGTGGTCGAGCTTAGCGACCGCCAGTCCGGCACTTTACGGCTGACCGCCAATACGCTGGCCCGCGCTGATGACAAGACCCTGACCAAAGCCCCCCTGCCCGCCGATAAGGTCGAGCGGGCGCTGGCATGGCGCGAAGGGCGGATCGCGTTTGAGGGCCAGAGTTTGAGCGAAGCCATTTCGACCTTTGCCCGCTACAGCGATACCCGTATTGTGATTGACGATCCGGCGATCGCGCGCGAAGAAATCACCGGCCTGTTTCAATCGACCGACCCGGTGGGCTTTGCGCAAGCCGTGGCGCTCAGTTTCGACCTGAGTGCAGAGGTCAGCGAAAATCAGGTGCGTCTACGCCGCAAATCCTGACCTGATAAGGATCCGCGCAATAAGGTTAAAAAAGTTTTGCCACCCCATAGCGGAAATAACCGGCACCCAGCGTCTAGGTTTCAGAAGTTCGCGAGCCTTTCATAAAGCGAACTGAAAAAGAGGAAACCAAGGATGAGACATTCGAGAAAGTCGCTGCTGCTGGTCGGCGCGACCGCCATAGGGCTGGTGTTTGGAACAGGCGCCTATGCGGGGGCCAAAACCTTCAACGTGCCGGCCGAAGAGGCGGTCAAGACCATTCCGGAATTTGCCCGTCAGGCCGGTGTGCAGATCATCGCCCCCGCCGGTCGCCTGAAGGGCATCCAGACCCGCGCCGTGTCCGGCAATCTGGAACCGCGCGCCGCCCTTAATCAACTGATCGCCAATACCGGCCTCGAAGTCGCCTCAGACAATGGCAAGGTAATTTCGCTGCGGGCGCGGGACGCGGCAAGCGTCACGACCGCCGCCACCCCCGCCCTGGCCCAAAGTGCAGGCGATGCCGCCGAACCGGAGCCGGAAACAGAACCGCAAACGGTTGTGGTCACCGGCTCGCGTCTGGCCAATCGCGGCTTCAAGGCCCCAACACCCGTCACTGTTGTCGATGCCGAAGAGGTCAAGCTGACCGGCACCCAGAACGTTGAAACCCTGCTCAATTCCACACCGCAGTTTATCGGCTCCCAAAACAACGGCCCGACCGCCAATACGGTTCCGGGCGGTACGGCCACACTCAATATGCGCGGTTTTGGCGCCCAGCGTAATCTGGTGCTGGTCAATGGCCGCCGCTTTGCGATTTCCGGCACCGATCAGGTCACCGACATCAACACCATCCCCGCCGCCCTGATTAAGCGCACCGAAGTCGTCACCGGCGGCTCTTCGGCGGTCTATGGCTCCGATGCCATCACCGGCGTCGTCAACTTCATCATGCGTGACGATTTCGATGGCGCGGAAATCAGCGTCCAGCGTCGCTGGGATCAGCCAACCAGCACCCCCACCCATACGGTTGACCTGACACTTGGTGGTAATTTTGCCGACGACAAAGGCAATGCCGTCGTGTCGCTCAACTATCTGGATCGCGGCTCGATCACCCGCGGCGAGCGCGGCGATTTTGCGTACCTGTCGCTGTCAGACGGCTGCGTTACCTCCGCGAGCTGGAGCGAGACCCAGCCCGGAACCCCGCTCAGTGTGCCGTCCGGCCAGACCTGCCTGAGCGCGGGCGGCCGTCCGGGTCTGATCGCGGGCGGGTCGGGTGACATCCCCAATGGCCGTTTCTTTGGCATACCGACCTATGGTTCGGCCCAGTCCAATGCCGGTCTTGATGCGGCCTTGCTGGCGGCGGGCCTGCAAAGTGCAGGAGCACGCGGTTTTACCTTTGGCGACACCGGCACTCAGGCCCGTCCGGCCCTGACACCGCAGGATGATTTCAACCTTGGTCCCGCCAACTACCTGATCATCCCCCAGCGCCGCTGGATGATCAACAGCTTCATTGACTATGAGTTCAACGAAAAAGTCACCGGCTATGTCGAGGCCCATTTCTCGAACAATGTCGTCAACATGCAGCTCGCGCCGACCAACATTAACGGCAACTTCCTGATCAATATTAACAATCCGTATCTGTCGACCCAGATGCAGGAAGTCGCCCGCCAGCTCGATCTGCGTGAAACCGGCACCACCAATATCACTCAGGGCACCGCGACCTTTTCGACCACGCCGGGCGATGGTCTGGCCGTGCTTGGGATCGGGCGGCGTCTGGCCGAGGTCGGCAACCGCTTCAACTCATCCGAACGCAATGTGTTCCGCACCGCCTTTGGTCTGCGCGGCAATCTGGGCAGCGTGTCCGAAGGGTTCTTACGCAACCTCAGCTACGACACCTATTATTCCTATGCCCGCACCCAGAACACCGACAGCCAGAAAGGCAGCGTCTCACGCAGCCGCTTTGCGCAATCATTGCTGTCGGTCGGTGGGGCAGCCCCCGTGCTGAACGTCTTTGGCCCCAATATCTCTGAGGCCGGGGCCGCCGCCATTGCCATCAACTCAACCAACGTCCAGGTCGCCGAACAGCAGGTTCTGGCCGCCAATATCGCCGGTGAAGCCTTTGACCTTCCGGCAGGGCCGGTCGATTTCAACGCCGGTTTTGAGTGGCGCTATAATTACGCCAAATATACCCCGGACACCTTCCTGTCGTCAGGTGACGTGTCCGGCTTCAATGCCGCCAAACCGACCGCGGGCAGCACGATTGTGCGTGAAATCTTTGGTGAAGTGCGCGCCCCCATTCTGGCCGATGCGCCCTTTGCCAAGCGCCTGAACATCAACGGGGCCTTCCGCTATTCGGATTACAACCTCGAAGGGGTTGGCGGTGTATGGACTTACTCCGTCGGGGCCGAATGGCAGCCGATTGATGATGTTGCCGTAAGGAGCCAGTTCCAGCACGCCATCCGCGCGCCAAACGTGGGTGAACTGTACGGCGGTCAATCGCTGAACTTTGCCTCTGCCACCGATCCGTGCTCCAGCCGCGCCCCCGTAGCCCAGCAAACCCAGGCCGTACGCGATGTCTGCGTTGCCACGGGTGTGCCCGTCTCAGCCGTGTTCGGCACCGGCGTCCAGCCCAACACCATCATCGGCAACACCATTGGCGGCAATCCGATGGTCGGGGAAGAAGAGTCAGACACCTATACGTTTGGTCTGATCTTCACACCGCGCGCCGTGCCCGGTCTGGCGGTCAGCGTCGACTGGTTCAGCATCGAGCTTGAAGGTGCCATCGCGCCGCTCGGCGGCGGCCTGCAAAACACGCTTGATCTGTGTTACCGCATCATCGGCAGCGCATCGAGCGAGTTCTGTCAGGGCATTACCCGCAACCCGGTCACCGGTGAAATCACCGGCCCGAACTATGTGGCGACCACCAATGCCAATACCGGCGGCCTTAAAACCTCCGGTATCGACCTCAATGGCCGGTACGGCTTTGGTATCGACTGGGGCCTGTTCGACGGCGGCAGCCGGATTGAGCTGAGCGCCAACTGGACCTATACCGAAGAGTTCACCGGCACCCCGCTGCAGGCCCGGCCGAACCTGACCAACGAATGTGTCGGCGCCTATGGCCCGACCTGCGGCCAGCCGATCCCGGAATGGAAAGGCGTGTCGCGCGTCACCTGGCGCAACGGCCCGCTGACCCTAAGTTTACGCGACCGCTACATCGGTGAGGTTACCCGCGACAACTACCTGCTACCGCTGCGTTCAGGCGGCACGCCGCCCGCGCTTAACACCATCACCAATCCGGTGCTGGACGGGCAGCATTATCTGGATATGTCGTTTGCCTATAAGCTACCCCAAAACGTCGAAGTCTACGGCGGTATCAACAACCTGAGCGACGAAGCCCCGCCTGTGGTCGGCAGCGCTCAGGCCAATGCCAATACCTGGACGGCGACCTATGATGTCGAAGGCCGGGTCTACTATCTCGGGATGAATCTCAGATTCTGATCCGATATGCGGAAGGCGGGATACCCTTTTACTCCCTGTACCCGTCTTCCGTGTCTTACTTTTGTCGCGCATCTTGATCCCAAAACCGCCAACACTTTTGGGGATGCGCTCAGTTTTTTTGAACCCGCCAGAGCCGGGTCCTCCCGCGGTTCTGCGTAAACTCATATATCCGGCGGGCGGTGCCTGCCGGATTTTTTTCATATGGTTTAAGTGTGAATTGTGCGGGATAGTCACAGCATAAAAAAAGAGGAAACCCCAGTGACACAAGTTTCAAGACGCCGCTTTGGTGCCGGTGCCACAGCTTTTGCAGGCACCCTTTCGCTGCCCGGTTTAAGTCATGCCGCCACCTGCCAGATGCCGGACTGGGCGGTGAAACTGCGTGCCGACCTTGAGCGGATGGCCAAGGATTTGACCGCCCGACTTAAGCCGTGGAAGGGGCCGGATCTGGTCGTCACGCCTGAAGATCATGGCTATACCGGCGGCTTGGCCACAAAGGCCATTCAGGCGGCGATTGACGATGTGGCGGCACGCGGTGGCGGCACGGTCAGGCTCACTAAGGGCGATTATGTTTCCGGCACAATCGACCTGAAATCCAATATCCGCTTTGAAGTGGCTAAGGGGGCGCGCCTGCTGGGCAGTCTTGATCTCAATGACTACCCTGAGCGGATCGCTAAACGGCTGACGGTGCAGGACACCAATATGGGCATGAACCAGTCCCTGATCTTTGGTGAGGGCCTGACCAATATCTCGATCTGCGGCGACGGCGAAATCGATGGGCGCGGCTCAAAAGAAAACTTTCCGGGCCTTGAGACCATTCACGGCACACCGGGGCGGCCGTTTGTCATCCGTATCATCGACTGCCAGAAGGTGCATATCCGCGACATTACCCTAAAAGACTCGCCGTGCTGGATGCAGAACTATCTTAACTGCGACGATTTGTTGATTGAGCATATCAAGGTCGAAAATCAGGCTAATTTCAACAATGACGGCCTTGATATCGACGGCTGCCGTCATGTCATCGTGCGCCACTGCTACATAAGCTCCGGCGATGATGCCATGTGCTTTAAAGGTGCGGCCCAAAGTCCGGGTGAGAACATTCTGGTTGAGCACTCCACGTTCTTTACGTCCTGCAACGCGGTGAAACTGGGTACGGACAGCCAGAGCACCTTCCGCAACGTCTTTGTCCGGCATTGCCTTATCGGCGGGGTCAGTGAAGACATGCGCCGCGTCAAGGTGGTGGGGGCGGATTCCGGCGTGGCCTGGAAAATGGTCGACGGCGGCACGGCGGAAAATTTGCTGGTCAGCGATGTCAAAATCATCCGCGCCCGCAGTCCGATCTTTATGCGGCTGGAAAAGCGCGGACGGGTCAAGCCCGGCGATCCGCCCGCCCCGATCGGGACTTTGCGGCGCGTGGTGTTTGAGCGTATCACTGGTGAGAATTGCGGCCCGCGCGGGTCGTACTTTATCGGCATCCCTGAAAAGAGCATCGAAGATGTCGTCATCCGCGATTTTAAGGTCGCTCAGAACCCAAGCACCAAAACTGTACTGGTGGAGACGGCGATTGGTGAGATGTATGGCGCATACCCTGATCCGCATATGATTGACGGTATCGGTGATGCGCCCGCCTACGGCCTTTGGGCGCGGCATATAACGGGCCTGACCTTGATCGACTATAAGGTCACCCCGGCCGGCGCTGATCCACGCCCCGAATATGTCATTAAAACTAATGCCAGAAAGACTAAAATAAGCGGAGTGTGCCTGTGAACCGCATCGCCCCTGCCCTGATCGCTGCTCTGATGCTCACTGGATGTGCCACCGTCAAACCTGCGACGGCGACCTATTCAAATCCCGTCCTCTATGCCGACTATTCGGACCCGGACGTGATCCGCGTGGGTGCCGACTATTACCACGTCTCCTCCAGCTTTCACCTGTCACCGGGGATACCGGTGCTCAAATCGCGCGACCTGATCAACTGGACGATCATCGGCCATGTGCTGCCAAAATTACCGTTCGCGCCCGAATATGACCTGCCGGGGCCGTTTGAGATCGACGACACCAAATCGAAGCCCGTCATCGGCACCCGTTATGCCAGCGGGGTATGGGCGCCGTCAATTCGCCATCACAACGGCCGGTTCTATGTTTATTGGGCAACGCCGGATGAGGGCATCTATGTCTCGACCGCCACCGATCCTAAGGGGCCCTGGTCGGCACCGGTACATATCGTCAAGGAGGCCCGCCTCGAAGACCCCTGCCCGATCTGGGATGATGACGGTCAGGCTTACCTCGTCCACAGCCACGTCGGCGCCGGACCGCTGATCCTGCGCAAAATGGCCCCCGACGGCCTGAGTGTGCTGGATGACGGGGTGGTGATTGCTGAGGACAAGGTCAATCTGCCGATCCTTGAGGGGCCGAAATTCATCAAACGCAATGGATTCTACTACATCTTCGCGCCCATCGGCGGGGTCGACAAAGGCCCGCAGGCCGTGGGCCGCGCCAGGGATATCTACGGCCCCTATGAGTGGCGGGTGGTGCTGGAACCCGGCACGACCAAGGTGCAAGGCCCGCATCAGGGCGGCTATGTCGAAACCTCTTCGGGTCAGGGGTGGTTCCTGCATTTCAACTCGACCGGCGCATTCGGGCGGATCAACCATCTGCAACCCGTGCACTGGGCCGATGACTGGCCGGTCATGGGCGAGCCGATTGCGGGCAAGGTTTCTGGTCAGCCGGTCATGACCTATCTGCGTCCTGATACCGGCACGATTGGCCGTGAGCGGATGCAGGCGTCCGATGAGTTCAATGCGGCGCAACTCGGCTTACAATGGCAGTGGAACCATAACCCGGATAATACGCGCTGGTCGTTGTCGGAGCACTCAGGCTACCTGCGCCTTAAGGCCGGTCAGGCACAGCACCTGACGACCGCGCGCAATACCCTGACCCAAATGCTGACCGGGCCATTTATGCGCTCGACCGCGCGACTGGATGTCTCCGGCATGGCGGACGGTCAGCGGGCGGGCCTTACCCTGTTTGGGGTCAAGCCGGTCTGGATCGGCGTGATACGCGACGGCGGCGTTAACCGGATCACCTTTGCGTCGGCGGGTGTTGAAACCGCAGGCCCGGTGTTGATGGGTAATACTGTCACCCTACGCGCCGAAGTCGGTGAGGATCAGATCGCCCATTTCGCCTACAGCCTTGATGGCAAGTCGTTTACCGCCTTGGGCGAACCCACGGCCCTTGCCAAATTCTCATGGTGGAAAGGCTCACGGCCGGGGGTATTTACGTTCAATAAACGCGATACGAACGGCCATGTCGATATCGATTGGTTCCGCGTCGACCATGAGGTGGCCAAATGAGACGGCGCACCTTTATCCAGTCCAGCGCTGCCGCCCTGATAGCGGGCCCCGCTATAGCGCAAAGCCCCTCGCAACCCGAATATACAACGACCAATGCGGCATGGCAGGCAGCCTATGATAAGGCCCTGTCGATTCTCGTCAAAAACACGCAGGTTATGCCGCGCTATTCCAAGCCCATTCTGATCGAAGGCTCGGTTTATCAGGGCATCTGGATGGAATGCGGCCCGCATGAGGCGTTGGTTTACCGCAAATTCCGGCCTGATGTCGCCCGTAACAGCCATATGTGCTTCTTTGAGCTGCAACGCGCGGACGGCCAGTTGCCGTGCAACAATAAGGTTACTGAGACCGGCTTTGGACAGATCCAGATGGTCGTGCCGATTGCCGCCACGGCGTGGGAACTGGCGCGCGCCACCGGCGATCAGGAGTTACTGGAGACGGCCTATCGCGGCGCATCAATGTGGGACGGGTGGCTGTTGAAATACCGCAATACCCGTGGCACAGGCCTTACCGAAGGCTTTTGCACCTACGATACCGGCCACGACAACAGCCCCAGATGGCAGGGCATTCCGCCGCAGTGTCCTAACAAAGACGCCAAATACTACCCGGAAGGTTTCAAACTGCCGCGCCTGTGTCCTGACCTGTCGGCCACAACCTATGGCGCACGCAAGGCCCTGTCCGACATGGCCCGCGCCTTGGGCAAAACCTCAGAGGCCGATATGTGGGCAGAACGGGCGGCCGCAATCCGTGATCTGATTTTGAAACGGTTATATGTCGCCGAAGACGCCGCCTTTTATGACGAAGACGCAGGCAGCCAGTTCATCCGCATCCGCAGCGACATCCTAAGTCGTGTGTGCGGTGAACATGTGCCGGATCAGGCCCTGTTTGACGATCTGTGGACGCGGCAAATCCACAATCCTGCGGCGTTCTGGGCGCCCTATCCCCTGCCCTCGATCGCGCTGGATGACCCAACTTTTGTGCGCCCCATCACCGCCAACACCTGGGGCGGGCCGTCACAGGCGCTAACGGCCCTTCGCGCCCCACGCTGGTTCGAGCATTATGGCCGCACGGCCGAGTTCACGGTCATGATGGATCGCTGGTGCGAGGGGCTGATCAAAGATATGACCTTCCGTCAGCAGATGAACCCCATAACCGCCGAATTTACCCGCGACGGCGATGAGCCGGACTATTCCCCGGCGGCGCTGGTGATGATGGATTACACCTGGCGGTTGGCAGGAGTGGTCGAAGAATCTGACCGGCTGGAATGGAATATCCGCCCCAACCATGCGGCCTCAAAAGGGGCGCAGTTTCGCCTGCCGACCGATGCCCGATCGACCGCCAAGCTCCGTTACAACGCGCGCGGGGCTGATCTTGATCTGGGGGGCAAAACCCTTGGCCGGATTGAGGGCGTAGCGCGTCTGATTACCAACACCGCCGGTAACCCTGTGGCTCTGCTCGGCATTTCTGAAACCCCGCAAAAGGTCACTTTGCGTCTCATCGGGCGCCCAGCCCGCAACTTGACCATCACAGCCAATGAAAAGATCGCTTTATGAACCGGCGCAAGGGTGAGCACGCCCGACCATGATTACTTCGATTTCTTTTTCTTAGACAAGCTGGCCTTGATAGCCTTGGCCTCTTCAAGGCTGACCGGCTTTAGCTCATCGACAAAGCAGGCCGATTTGAAGCCCGGCGCGTAAATCACCGACATCTGAACATCAATGGGGTTACAAATCTGGGTCGTACCGCGATATTCAAACAACAGGGGATCGAAATGGTTCAGGCGGCAGCCGGACACCTTCATGACCATAGCCCCACGTCCGCGTTCTTCGACCAGCAGAGTGTCTTCGTCGACCACGGTCGTGTCCAGATTGCCGCCGCTGACGCATTGGCGCACCGGTTTTTCAGTTTGCGGCGCACCCTCGGTCTGAGCCAGCGCGGCATGGCCCGCAATCAGAGCCGATCCGGCCAGCAAACCGGCCACAACAGGAATAAGGCGGGACATGAAATTTCTCCGTTATTTCTCTTTAGGTTTGGGCGTCATATAGACCTTGGCCTCATCCTTGGTGAGAGGCGTCATAGTGTCGATCAGGCACCGCAAAGGCGCTTCGGTATTGCGCGAATGCAGGATCTTAACATCGGTTTTGCGGCACAGTTGCGTTGAGCCGTTGAACTCAAAGCCAATCTTGTCCAGTTCATCGATATGACGGCACGGCGCGGTCAGTTTCAGCAAAACATATTTGCCAAACGCATCCTCAATCAACAGGCTGTCAGGCTCGATCACCATTCGGCTGCGCATATTGCCGAGGTCATAACATTGTTTGGGTTCATCGGGTTTAACGCTTTGCGCGACCGGCGTTGCCGCAAAAACCGGGGCGGACAACATACCGCACGTCACGGCCGCGAGAGCTATTTTCGATGCGATTCTGGTCATCATATCCTCCGGTTATTTGGGTTCAGCCGCCGCCGCTTCCTTGGCCAGTTTCTTGTCAGCCTTGCGTTTTTTGGCCTTATCCGCGCCGGTCAGCACATCAGACTCGGCCTGAGTGACCGCGCGGACATCGGTAATATTGCAGCGCCTCAAGCGATTGTCACCAAACTCGGCATAAAGCACTTCGGCATCGAACGGCCCGCACACCCGGCTAAGGCCGCCGCGCGATCTCAGGCCGATCCGGCCGGCATTATCAAGGCCGATACAGGCTGGCGCGATGGTCAGGGCGTAGTTCTGCTTGCGGTAGGTTTCAACCACCATCACATCGTCATTGGGGGTGAAGTAACTGCGCACATCGTCGACATAGAAACATTGCGCGGCCTTACCCGCAGATCCGGGCCCCGAAGGGTCGGGCGCTTGCGCCACAGTTTCAGGATTGGCCGCACAACCGGCCAGAACCAGCCCCAGACCTGATGCCATGACTGCTGTAATTATACCGTTCCGGTGACGCATTATGATCTCCCTCATCCAGAAACGAACAGTTAGCCCGGATTCCGGCGAAATCATGTCACGGGAGGGTGTATCAGGTCAAAACACGTTCAATTTGAACAAGCTGTCGCGCCGATGCCATAAGCGGTGATGGTAAATCAAACACCTGCGCCACCAGATCGTGCGCCAGTATGGGCGCCAGACAAAAGGCCCGCCCGCCCAGTCCGGTCAATACATGGCCGCCAGGTGACAAAGTACCGGCTGCCGGTAAATGATCGCGCGTCGTCACCCGCACCGATGCCCGCGAGGTCAATTGCGCAGCTTCCATTTGTGCCGCGAGTTCCGGCAAGGCTTTCGACAGGGTGTCTATGTTTTTCATCCGGTCAGCATCGCGAACATCCGCCCCGCGATCTTCGCGATCATGAGTGGCCCCGAACAGCACACCCTCCGGCAGCGGAATGGCATAACCGCCCCAAGCTTGAGGTAAAAATTGGGCTTGAGGCGGAATATCAGCCGGGGTAGCAGCCACCTCGACCTGACCGCGCACGGGCCGCAGATCAAGGTGAGATGCAAAGGCCTGATCCCATACACCTGCGCCCGCCGCCCAAAACACATGGTCATAGTCGGCCATATCGCGGGGCGGTACGGCATGGATCGTGCGCCCGGCAGTCAGGGCGTTAAGTACCGCCAGAGGCTCAACCGCCAGCGCCTCAGCCATGAAAAGACCATCGTCATGGGGGTGCAGAGCATCACTGGCAAAGCACGGTTGCGTCGCGACCTTTTCAAACCGCGCCCGGTCGCGTTCGGTTTGGGCGCGCTGCAAGACCCCTTCGTGCAGGATCGCCTGCGGACTCAAGCGCCGGTAAAGGCCTGTGGCATAGGCATGGGCATCGGCATAAAGCTGGGCCACCGCCCCGCCCCCGGCATCAAGCCGCGGCGTTACCAGCGCTGCCCGATTGCCTGAGGCCTGAGCCCCCAGACCACCCGGATCGCACAGATCATGATCAAACCCAAGCTGTGTCAGGGCATGGGACAGCGAACAGCCGGCAATCCCCGCCCCCATGACCAGTATGCGCGGTGTTTGAGCGGGATCGGGCAGGGCTTCCCCCGCAAATACCGCCTCCAGCCGCTCACGCTTCTTGCCAAAGCCCGGCTGTTTGGAGACCTCAAAACCGGCGTTAATCAGACCACGCCGCACCGCGCCCGCCACCGTAAAGGTCGCCAGCCGCGCCCCTGCCCGTGAGTGTTGCCCGATCAGGGTCAACACGTCCTCGGCCCACATATCGGGGTTCAGGGCCGGCGAAAACCCGTCCAGAAACCACGCATCAGCCTTACCGTTCCATTGCGTCAACGCCGCACGCACATCGTTTAGGGCCAGTGTTAAACGCGCGCCCCACTGCGGGAAGTCCATAACGTGAAAACCCTGACGTGACTTCGGCCACTGGTTCAGGATCGCCTCAGAAAACGGCGCCAGTTCCGGCCAGGAATTCAAGGCACGCGCGGCGTCTTCGCGGCTCATCAAAAAGGCTTCGATACTGAAAATATGAAGGTAGCTGTTTTCTGAGCGATTATCCGCCCACATCTGCAACAGGGCCGCAATATTCAGCCCCGTGCCGAAGCCCAGTTCCGCTACGGTAAACTGGCGCTTATCCGCCCAGATATCCGGCATGTGACAGCCGTTCAGGAACACCGCGCGGGTTTCGCTCAGGCCATCCTGCAACGAATAATAGATATCGCCGAACCGCTCCGAGCGCGGATTGCCGTCTTCCGCAAAATAAAGCTGCGGGTCGTGCGTCTCAGGATCGCGGGCATCAGGCATGGTTACGGTTTACCAATAGAAAAAGGGCCGCCCCTATAGTAGGCGACCCTTCGTATTCTTGTCTAATCAATGGCCCTCAGGGCCGATTAATTAGTGAGCAGCCGGAGCTTCAGCAGCCGGAGCAGCAGCAGCGGCATCGGCAGCAGCCGAGGCAGCTTCAGCAGCGTCCGAAGCAGCTTCGGTAGCAACTTCAGCAGCTTCCGAAGCTTCAGCAGCAGCTTCTTCAACAGGAGCTTCAGCAGGCTTCGAGCAAGCAGCGATCGACAGAGCAGCAACAGCAGCAGCGGCAACCAGGGCCGAGCGAACGATTTTGGAGGTCATGGATCCAGATCCTTATCTTAACGTTAAGAGGCGCCAGAGACGTAACTTAGAGTCACTACCTAGGCCCTGATTCAAGACATACCGAAAATGACTGAGTCTCGCAAGAGGGTATTTCACAAATTTGTGATCGCATTCCATAAAGCCGCCATTATTTTCTCAAATCAGGCGAATATGATGAAAGGTTAATGGCGCATATAAGCCAGACGGCATACACCGTAAACGACGATACCGCCTAAAATAAAGCGGCATCGTGTCAAATAATGCGGATTTGAGTATGCCCCCAGGGCAGCCCCGCCGTCAAGGTTCACATCAACCGGCGCAGTTAGCCCTCGGCCGGGATTGAGTTAAGCGCCTCTTCCATTTCAAGGAAGCTCGGCTGCATGGTCGATGGCACGTTGCCGCGGCCGATTTCAACCGAGATTTGCGCCGCATTGCCATGCAGGTGCGCGACCAGCACCGACTGGATGATCTTATAGAACGCGCCCTCTTCCTCGACGATTCCGCTCAGGCGCGACGCAAACGGCCCGACCAGACCGTAGGACAGCATAACACCCAGGAACGTACCGACCAGCGCGCCGCCGATCATGCCGCCCAGAACTTCCGGCGGCTCGGTGATCGAGCCCATGGTCTTGATAACCCCCAGAACCGCAACCACGATCCCCAGCGCCGGCAGGGCGTCAGACATGTTTTGCAGAGCATGGGCCGGATGCAGCGCTTCGTGATGGTGTTTCTCAAGCTGCTTTTCCATAGCATCTTCGACCTGATGCGGGTCTTCGAGGTTCATGGTCATCATGCGCAGGGTGTCGCAGATAAAATCGGTGGCAAAGTGGTCCTTCATGATCTTCGGGAAGCGGTTGAAGATCGTGGAATCATGCGGTTTTTCGATATGGCTTTCCAGCGCGATCACGCCCTTTGACTTCATGGTCTTGGTCAGCAGAAACAACAAAGACAACAGGTCGCGATAATCAGATGACTTCCACTTAGGCCCGCTGAATACCTTGCCCATGCCGCCCCCCATACCTTTGAGGGTATGCAGGTCATTGGCGATCAGGGTCGCGCCGATCGCCGCCCCCAGAATCCCGGTCAGTTCGTAGGCCAGAGAGTGCAGGATCGGCGCCATAGACCCGCCCGACCAGATGTAACTGCCGAACACCGTGGCGAACAGAACAACAATACCAATAATCTGAAACATGAGACCCTAAGCCAAGCCGAAACACAACGATTCGGCTCAGGTTAAGAGCTAATCCTTAAGGGGCGGTTTCGATTAACCGTGTTTTTTTACCATTATTGAGGTGAGGTCGGGCCCAGAATGGTATAGCCGGTCACTTTGGCCGACAGTTCATCGGCCAGCGTCGCCGACAGGTAACCATCGGCGGGGCGGCCATTGGCCCTTTGCCATTCGCGCAGAGCCTTACGCGTACCGACACCTATTACCCCGTCGGCAATACCGGGATCAAAGCCCTCTTTCAGCAGCGCTTTTTGGGTATTAACCCGTTGTGCGGTCGACAGGGGCTGCTCCTCCGGCCACGGGGTTTTCAGAGTGGGCTTACCGGCTATGCCGTCACCCAGTAACCCCACCGCCAGTGCATAGGCCGTGGAGTTATTATATTTGCGGATCACAAAATGGTTGGGCAGGGCCAGAAAGGCCGGACCGCCCGCCCCTGACGGCAGGATCAGCGTGGCATTTTCCAGCTTTTCACCCGCAGTCCAGGTGCCACCATCCGCCCGCACAACGCCCTTTGCGGCCCACCACTCCGGCGTCTGGCTTTCGGTTTCCGACAGATAATAGTCAAAACCCGCGGGTAAAATCACCTCAACCGCCCACGCCTGACCGGCCTTCCAGCCCGCCTTGGCCAGCAGATTGGCGGCAGAGCCCAGCGCATCCGGATCGGATTTCCAGATATCGACCTTGCCGTCTTTGTCGGCATCGACGCCCAGCTTGACATAGTTTTCCGGCAGGAACTGGGTCTGGCCCATCGCCCCGGCCCATGAACCTTTAAGCGTAGTGCGATCAACCTTACCGGCTTTGAGAATATCGAGCGCCATCAAAAGCTGCGTCTCGGCCCACGCCCGTCTGCGGCCATCAAAGGCCAGGGTCGCATAGGCGTTGATGACATCAAAATCACCCTGAATGCGGCCCAGATCGCTTTCCATCGTCCAGATACCGCCCAAAAGGGCGGCGGGCACACCATAGGTCGCCTCAATTTCCGGCACATGGGGCGTGGCAGCCAGCTTAGCGCGCGCGGCCTCAAAGCGCGGCGCGGTCACCGCCCCTTTGACATAGGCGCTGATCGGCTTGGAAAATTCCGGCTGCTTGGTGTCCAGCGCCACCACCCGCTCGGACGGCGCGGTCGTGCTTAAGGCTTCCGTCACAAAGGCACGGTCGTAGCCCTTGGCCACCGCCCGATTTATAAAGTCGTCGCGCCAGTGATAGAATGACGGGTAATCGACCTTACCCACAGTCGGTGATGGGGTTGAAGTCACCGGAGTTGTCACCAGCGGATCAGGCTTTGATGGCGTAGACGCGGGTATTGGCGGATCAATCGGCGTCGGAATGGAGGTCGCCGAGGAACAGGCCGTCAAAAATAACGCCAGTGTCAGATAGCGGCCCACCATGAAAACTCCCGTCAGATTATTGATGTCATTGCTGAATCTATCTCAGATCATTATGACATTCCAACCCCGGATTGTGGCACAGATAGGGTTTGTCACTCACAAATTTGGGATCGGGCGCGATTATTTTGACGCCTGTGGTGCGAAATCATCGTGAATCACGTTGACTTGATCAGACACTTCGCCTAATTACCCGCCCTCATTCATCGCTGTCGGCGATCTTTGCGCGCCCTTTAAGGGTGCCGGATGTCTGGCAGATTACGTTCACGCTTTTATAGAAATCAGGTTGGGACCAATGAAAGTCCGTAGCTCGCTCAAGTCTCTGAAAACCCGCCACCGGGACTGCAAGATTGTGCGCCGCAAGGGCGTCGTCTATGTCATCAACAAGACCGATCCGCGTTTCAAGGCCAAGCAAGGCTAATTACGCGTCAGATCGGCTCTGGCTGATTTGCAAATTTTAAAAGCGCTTAAAGCCGGGCTTTAAGCGCTTTTTGCATAATATTTTAGTCCCTCGCCGGGCGGTGACGGCACCACCTTGGTTATCCACAGCAAAAGCCGATCACAAATTCCCCTGCGCATTGAGGCCCGCGAATCGCTCCGGTATGTTTAACGCGAATTTCAGGATCAAAAGGAACCTTAGTCATGGCCGATGATGTCGCCAATTCCATCACGTCGGACGACGTTATCAATGCCGCTGCCCAAGGGCGCCTGCGCACGATCATCGAGCGCATCGAGCGCCTTGAAGAAGACAAGGCCGTGATCGCCGGCGACCTTAAGGAAGTCTATGCCGAAGCCAAGGGCGAAGGCTTTGACGTCAAAATCCTGCGCAAGGTTGTATCCCTGCGCAAAAAGGACAAGGTCAAGCGTCAGGAAGAAGAAGCCCTGCTCGATCTCTACCTGTCGGCGATCGGCGAAATCTGATCTGGCTTGATTTTTAGATCAAAAGCCCGTCATCTTTAAGCGATGCGGGCTTTTTTCATGACGATTGAGCGATAGCATGGCGTTTAAATCTAAGACGCCACCCAAAGGCCTGCGTCAAAAATCACCGCTGAAGGCCAAAGCCGGATTTAAACCCAACGCGCCTATGCCGGCAAAGACTGGCTTACAGGCCAAACCGCCCTCCCCCGCCGACTCGAAAAAAGCGCTGCAAAAAGCGACCGTCCGCCTGCTTGAAAAAGCGCGCCGGGAAGCGGCTGAGCAGGGCGTGGACTTATCTGAATGGGAAGCCGAATTTATCGACAGCGTGGCCATGCGCGTCAAAACCTATGGCCGCGCCTTTGCCGATCCGGATAAGGGCGCGATGGATGGCACCCTGTCGCTTATGCAGGGACTGAAGCTTCGGGAAATCCGCAAAAAGGTCAAAACCAAAGCCGCTAAAAATCAGCCCGCCCCGCCTGACCCCGCCACGCCTAACGAAGAGTAATGACAGCGCTAACATTGCCTGTTATCAAATCTTTAAACATATAAAAACGTCAGGGAAGCGGTACATGAACACTATGGGGAACGCGGGCCCGCCCGCAAAAGTCGGACTGTTTGAAAAAATCAGCTACGGCGCCGGCGATGTCGGGTTCAATTTCTACTGGACGACCATTTCTGCCTTCGTAATGATTTTCTATACCGACGTATTCGGTATTCCGGCCGCGACCGCCGGCACCATGCTGCTGGTGACCAAAATCATCGCCGCCATGACCGATCCGGTCATCGGGGCCTTTGCCGACCGCACCAAAACCAAATGGGGTAAGTTCCGGCCCTATATCCTGTGGGCCGCCCTGCCGCTGGCCGCCGCAGGGGTTCTGACCTTTACCACGCCCGACCTCGATCAGGGCGGAAAGGTCATCTACGCCTATGCGACCTACATGATCCTGATGCTGATCTATACGGTCATCAATATCCCTTATAATGCGCTGTCAGGGGTGATGACGGCGGACGGTCAGGATCGTTCGACCCTGATCAGTTTCCGGTTTATCGGAGGCTTTCTGGGCGGCACGATCGTCACCTATTGCACGCCCAAGATGGTCGCATTTTTCGGTCAGGGCAACGAAGCCCACGGCTGGCAGATCGCCATGATCGTTTACGGCGCGGTCGCAACGCTTTTGTTCCTGAACATGTTCTGGCAAACCCGTGAGCGGGTTGAACCGATCAGTCAGACGGTCAACAGCCCCCTGCGCGATGTCAAAGACCTGACCCAGAACGGGCCGTGGGTGGTGCTGTTCTTTCTGGCCCTGATCATCATGATCACCATCACGCTGCGTATGTCGACCTCGGCCTATTACATGAAATATTACGTGGAACGGCCTGATCTGATCGGCAGTTTCCTGACAGTTTACGGCATTGCTTTGGCCGTGGGTTCGGCCTGCACGCCGATTCTGACCCGGTTTTTCGATAAGAAACATATCCTGATGGTGCTGATGGCGATCGTAGGCGTCCTGTGCATCCTGTTCTATTTCGTACCGAAAGATCAGATTGAGATTATGTTTGCCCTGCAAATCCTGATCGGCCTTGTGCTGGGACCCAAATCACCGCTGGCCTATTCGATGTATGCCGACACCGCCGACTATAACGAGTGGAAGACCGGCAGGCGGGCCACAGCCATGACCTTTGCAGCGGCCACGTTCTCTCAAAAGCTGGGCGGCGCATTGGCATCGTTTGTTATTGGCCTTGTGTTTTCGGCGCTGGGCTACGTCGCCAATCAGGCCCAGACCGGCGCGTCGCAGTCAGGCATTATTATTCTTATGACCCTGGTGCCGGGGGCCATCGCGCTGTTTGCCGCCATTGTCACCGGCTTTTACGGCCTGACGAAAACTCAACTCGAAACCATTCAAATAGATTTAGCCGAGCGTAAACTGGCCGCACATGACTGACCTGATAATCAATGATGGACACACCTGCACCCTGACCTCACCTACCGCCCTGCCGCGGGCGTCCGGGTTTTTGTGGAACCGCAAGATGATGCTGCATATGAATGCGCGCGGCTTTGCCACGTCGCAGTTCATGCAGCCGGAGCCGGCCAAGTACGCCTATGCCCCGAACCTTGAAGCCAAGACCTTCATGCAGCCGGAGCAGCCCTATTACGCCCACCATCCGGGACGCTTTTTCTACCTGAAGGACGAAGAGACGGGTGAGATTTTCTCCGCCCCTTATGAGCCAGTGCGCGTGGTGCCGGACAAGTTCGCATTTACCCTGTCGACCCATGATATCACATGGCAGATCGAGCATCTGGGGGTCAGGGTCGATATCACCCTTAACCTGCCCGTCGATGATGTGGTTGAACTGTGGGAAGTGACGGTCACCAACCTCACAAACCGGATGAGGACAATCGGATTTTATCCTTTTTTCACCATCGGTTACATGAGCTGGATGAATCAGTCCGCGACCTTTGATGCGGGGCTGAATGGCATCATCGCCACCTGCGTCACGCCCTACCAAAAGGTCGCGGATTATTTCAAAAACAAGGACTTCAAGGACAAGACTTTTTTCCTGAGCGAACACGCGCCGTCCGCCTGGGAATGTCGGCGCGAAGCCTTTGAAGGCGAAGGTGGCCTGCATAATCCGGACGCCCTGCGCGAGGAATTGGCCTGTGAGGACGCCATCTATGAGACGCCGACCGCCGTTATGACATTCGATCTGGCGCTGGAAGCAGGCGCGTCAGCCACCCACCGTTTTCTGTTCGGCCCGGCTTTTGATGAGGCCGAAATCGCCACAATAAAGTCCCGCTATCTGTCGGCGGAGGGCTTTGCGACCGCCCGCCGTGACTATCAGGCCTATATTGCGGCAGGTGCCGGGGTCGTTAAGATCAAAACGCCGGATGCGCACTTTGATCAGTTCGTCAATCATTGGTTGGCGCGGCAGGTCTATTACCACGGCGATGTCAACCGCCTGACCACCGATCCGCAGACGCGCAACTACCTTCAGGACGCACTCGGCATGGTCTATATCCGGCCCGATGCGGCGCGGATTGCGCTAATCACCGCCCTGTCGCAGCAGCATGATACAGGTGCCATGCCCGACGGCGTGCTGCTGGTCGAAGGGGCGGAGCTGAAATATATCAATCAGGTGCCGCACACCGATCACTGCGTCTGGCTGCCGATCCTGCTGGATGCCTATGTGCGCGAAACCGGCGATTATGCCCTGCTCGATCAGGTCGTGACCAATGCCGTGACGGGTTTGAGCCTGACGGTCCGCGACCGCATGACCGCCGCCATGAACTGGCTGCTCAAAGAACGCGATCATCGCGGTTTGAGCTACATCGCCCAAGGCGACTGGTGCGATCCGATGAACATGGTCGGCTATAAGGGCAAGGGCGTGTCCGGCTGGCTGACTTTGGCCAGCGGTTATGCGTTGAGGTTATGGGCGCAAATCTGCGCCGATGCGGGCGATCGCACGACGGCTGCAACCATGCGCGCCGGTGTAGATAATCTGAACACAGCCGCCAACACCCACCTGTGGGACGGACAGTGGTATGCGCGCGGCATAACCGACGATGATGTGGTGTTCGGCGTAGCTTCTGACCCGGAAGGCCGGATATATCTCAACCCGCAGACATGGTCGTTTCTGAGTGGCGCCGCCACACCCGAAAATCAATCATTGATGATGCGTGCGGTTACGGAACAACTTGAAACCCCTTACGGCGTTGAGATGCTCGGCCCGCCCTATTCGGCCATGCGCGATGATGTCGGGCGGGTGACCCAGAAATGGATGGGCTCGGCCGAAAACGGCGCGGTCTATAACCATGCCGCCATCTTCTATATCTATAGCCTGTTTCAGATCGGTCAGGCCGATAAGGGCTTTGAACTCTTGCGCAAAATGGTCACCGGGCCGGATGAGTCCGACTATCTTCAGCGCGGGCAAATGCCGGTGTTTATCCCGAACTATTATCGCGGCGCCTACCGTCAGCATCCGCGCACCGCAGGCCGTTCCAGCCAGTTGTTCAACACCGGCACGGTGGCCTGGGTTTATCATAGCCTGATTGATGGCCTGCTGGGCCTGAGCGGGACTAAGGATGGTTTGCGGCTCAACCCGCAACTGCCCGCACATTGGGATGAGGTGACGGTGACACGCCTGTTCCGCGGGGCAACCTTTGAGGTCATCATCCGGCGCGGTGAGGCTAAGGGCGTGGTGTGCGATGGCGCGGCATTAGAGGTGCCTGTGATTACCGGCATTACTTCGGGCCATACCTACCAGATCTTGGTAACGCTTTAATTGGCTCCCGCCAGAAACGCCGCCAGATTGTGTGGCAGGGCGTCGCAGATATAGCCGCCTTCCTGAATAATCGCCATCGGAAGCGCGGCAGAAGCAATCAGCGCGCCTGCCCGTCTAAACCCATCGGTCGTGACCTTAAGCACCCCGATCGGGTCATGCTCTGAGGCATCAAGCCCCAGCGATACCACGAGGGCCGTGGCCCCGTAGGCTTGGATCGCGTCAAGCCCGCGCGCCATCGCGGCCAGCCAAGGGTCATCACCCAGACCATGCTCAAGCGCCAGATTGAGATTAAAGCCCTCCCCCGTACCGGCACCGGTTTCATTGGCATAGCCGGAATAGAACGGGAAATAGGCTGAGGTTTCGGCGTGCACGGAAACCGTCAGCACATCATCGCGGCCATAAAATATGCCTTGGGTGCCGTTGCCGTGGTGGACATCGATATCGAGCACGGCGACCTTAGCACCCGCATCGCGCAGTCTCTGGGCGGCGATGGCGGCATTATTCAGGTAACAAAACCCGCTGCCGTATCCTGCATAGGCATGGTGGCCCGGCGGGCGGCACAGGGCGTAGGCCTTACCGGCTTTAAGCGCATAATCGGCCGCATCAATCGCCGCATGGGCTGAACCCGCAATGGCTGACCAGGTATCGTCACGGATCGAGGTCGAGGTATCGCCCAGATAAAACCCCAACTGTCCCTGCAATCCGGTGGGGCGGGCATTCATGCCAACCCTCGGAAACTGGGTCGCCACAAGCTGATCGGTAATACCCGCCAACTCAGACCGGCGGCCCCACGCCGTCATCAGGAACTCTATATAGTCGGGGCTATGCACCGCCTTGATCGGGTCTGTGCCGTGATCGCGGGCCTCAACGATCTCATGCCCCTTTACAGCCCCAAGCAGGATGCGGTAGCGCTCTGACGTTTCAGGATGGTCACGCAGATTGCCATGCCGGAAAAAGCTTTGCGGGTTCTGACCTTTACTTGCTGGCGAATGAATGCAGATCATGAAAGAACCCCTGAAATTAAAGTGCCACATTCGTGGCTTTATCCTTTTCAGCTCAAACGCCGCATGGCTCCTCGCATAAGCTCGGGCGGTCAGTCGACCTTGCCAGGTAGCATGAGTTAAAACTCATGCTACCTGTATTAACGCGCCTTTTTGCCACAGAAAACCACGACCTTTGGCCGTGGCCCGTTTGCGTTAATAATTGGCCCCACATGCTGTGTCAGGTTCACAGGGCCGTCATACAGTCGTCACACACGCTCTTAAGACGCGGTCGCACCGCATAGGGGTTTAAAGGCGTTACAGACCGGCGGGGCTGTCCCCCGTGGGCTTCATGTAGGGGATACATCATGAAAAAACTGAGTGACTTAAAAACATATCTGTTGGCCGGTGCTTCACTGGCTACCGCCGCTTTCATCATGCCCGTCGCCGCGATGGCGCAAGAGACCACCACCGCTGAAGAGACCGTCGAAGTGATCGTCACCGCCTCTAAACGCTCTGAGCGCGTGCGGGCTGTGTCGGGCTCGGTCAGCGCGGTTGGTTCCGATGAACTTAAAGCCCTCGGTGCCCAGAGCCTTGAGGACTATATCGGCCGCGTGCCGGGTGTGACCTTTAACAAATATCTGCCGGGCGTCTCCCACGTCACCTTGCGCGGTATTGCCACCACCTCCGGCAACGCCCAGGGGCAAGGCACCACCGGCTATTTCCTGAATGACGTGCCGCTGACTGAGCCCGGCTGGACCATCGCTGTGCCTGACATCGACACCTTTGACGTCAACCGCGTCGAAGTGCTGCGCGGCCCGCAAGGCTCCCTGTTTGGCGCGGCGTCTCTGGGTGGTGCGGTCAACTATATTGTCAATACCGCCAATACCAGCGGCTATGATGCCGCTATCGAGGCCACCCTGTCGCAGACCGAAAATGCCGACTTAAGCCCCGGCCTTAAGGCCATGACCAATATCCCGATCATCGACGATAAGCTGGCGATCCGCATCGTCGGCAATTACGATAAGCAGTCGGGCTATCTTGACAATATCGGTCTGGGCAAGGACGGCTCCAACGACATCACCACCTCCGGCGGGCGGGTCTCCGTGACCTTTACGCCGACGACGGATACCACCGTAACCTGGCTGAGCCTGTTCCAGACCATTGATGCCGAGGATTCGTCCTATCAGATTCCGGCCCTGGGCGATCTTAAGCGCTCGACCGCCATTGATGAGCCGGTCAATACCGACATTCAGATCCACAGTCTTCGCGTCGATCATGATCTCGGCTGGGCGACCTTTACGGGTCTGGCCTCCTACCAGAAAAAGGCACAGGACTGGCAGTTCGATTTCGACGGCCTGCGCGCGATTTACAATGCCGATCTGGGTCTGAACCTGACCAATCCGCTCTATATCCAGAGCGGTGGCCGCTCAGAGGGCCGCTCGATTGAGACCCGTCTGGCCTCCGCGCCCAGCGATAAATTTGAATGGCTGATCGGGGCCAGCTACTTCCGCTCGGACAAGGATCTTTATGAACAACTGGGCTCAGTCGGAGCCGCCGCGCAGTTTAACGCCTCGCCGCTGTTTGGGCCGGGGTCCGGGGCGGTGATCGCGCCCAATGATGACATTTTCAACGCTTTCTACAGCGTCGTAAAGGGGTCTGAAACCGCCCTGTTCGGGGAAGCCAACTACTACTTCGCGCCAAAATGGAAACTGACCTTTGGTGGTCGTCTGTTTAAAACGACCGTATCCGACACGCCGACCTCCGCAGGCTTTGGGGTTTACGGCGCGCCCGCGTCCACGCCCGCGACATCGAAAACTACCGAGGAAGGCTTCTCGCCCAAGGCGTCGCTGACCTATAAGGCCTCTGACGACCTGATGATGTACGGTCTGGTCTCCAAGGGTTTCCGGTTTGGCACGCCCAATACACCGGGCCTGAGCGCCTTCCCGATCCCGTCCGGGTCATCGTCGGACGAACTGGTCAATTATGAACTGGGCATGCGCTCCAACTGGCTGGGCAATAAGCTGCTGGTTGATGCAACCCTGTTCTATGTCGATTGGCAGGACATTCAGCTTCGCCTGCAAACGCCGGACTTCTTCAACTATGCGGCCAATGGCGGCTCGGCCAAATCGCAGGGGATTGAGACCTCGATCTCCTTCCGGCCGACCGACAACCTCGATCTGTCGACCGCCATCACCTATACGGATGCTGTCCTGACCGAAGACCTGTTCATCCTGTGGGCCGGTACGGCGCCAAAGGGTTCACGTCTGGCCGGGTCGTCGGAATGGACGGTCGCCAATACGGCAACCTACCGCTTTGGCGGCAGCTATAGTCCGGTGCTGATGCTGACCCATCAGTATGTCTCAGAGGGTTACAGCGACATGAACTCCTCCATTCCGGGGGCGACACCGAACCTTCAGGGCGACTATAACCTGATCAATGCCCGCCTGCGCGCCACTTTGGGCAAGACCACGGTTTCGGTCTTTGCCAACAATATCTCGGATGAGCGCGGCGTTACCCGTACGGTCGCCGAAATCAACGGCATCGGCGAAGGTATCGTGCGCCCGCGCACGGTTGGCGTCTCGCTGTCGTGGGCGTATTGATTTAGTTAGATTTCGTAAGGATACCCGACATGAACCGGCGACAGTTTTTAGTATCAGCGTCTGCCGCGGCGTTCATGTCGGCTCCTTTGGGGGCTTGGGCTCAAGTGGGGGCATTGCCACCGCCCATGCCCGCGATACGACCCAAACGAATTGAGCAGCTTGGGCGGGTGCGTATCGACAACTATGCCTGGCTGCGCGACCCGAATTACAGCGCCTTTCTGAAAGGCGAGCGCCCGCTCGACCCTGAGATTGAAGCCCATCTGAACGCTGAAAACGCCTATGCCAATCAGGTCATGATCCCGACCCAGGCGTGGCAGGGCACCTTTGCCGTCAACATGATGGCTATGGCGGCGGCCTCAGACCCGATCCCGTCACCCCCCAAAGGCGGATATATCTACTACACCTATGTTCGCCCCGGCGAAGATCATCTGGTGCACGCCCGCAAACTCGCAGGCGGCGGCGATGAGCAGGTGCTGCTCGATGAACAGGCGCGGTCACGCGGTCAGAGCTATTACCGCGTCATCGAAGCGCAAATCTCCCCCGACCATAGCCTGTTTGTCTGGGCCGAAGACCTGAAAGGTTCCGACCGGCACCGCATCTGCGTTCATGACCTTAAAACCGGCGATATCCGGTCTTGGGAAGACGGCTATGGCTGGTCGGGCCTAACCATATCCGCTGACTCGCAGTGGGTGTTCTGGATCTGGCGCGATCCATATGGTCGTCCGGCCAAGGTTTACCGCGCCAATACTCGTGGGCCACTTGAGCAGACCTTAGTGTACGAAGAAAACGACCCGGCCCTGTTTGTCTCGATCGGGCGGATGGCGTCAGATGCCTATAACTTCATTCATATTTCCGGCCCCGATGTCGACGAATGGCGGCTGATCCCCGCAGGCGCGCCGACCACACCGCCGCAACTGATGCAGGCGCGCAATCCCGGCCTGCACTACGAAGTCTGCGACTGGAACGGCAAGCTGGTTGTCACAACGGATGCGGACGGTGCGATTGATGGCAAGCTGATGACCGCCCGGCCCGGTCAAGCCGCCTCTGACTGGCAACCGTTCCGGCCTTATGCCGCAGGAACCCACATCCTCAGCGTCACCCCGTTTAAGGATCATCTGGTCATCCGCCAGCGCCGTGAGGGGCAGATTGAGATCATGATTTTGAGTAAGGACGGGGAGCCGGCATATGCAGGCTTCGAGGAACCGGCCTATGATGTTACCCTGGCTGATTATCAGGTCTTTGACAGCGCAACCCTACACCTGATCTATCAGTCCCCGCGCACCCCGCCGCACCATATCGATTACGATATGACCACCGGCACCCTAACCATCATTGCCCGCCAGACGGTCGCCAATTTCGACCCGGAAAACTATGAGGTGCGCCGCCTGATAGCCCCGGCTCCTGATGGCGAAACCGTGCCCGTAACGGTACTGATGCGGGCAGGCACCAAGCTGAACGGTCAGTCACCGCTGCTGCTCTATGGCTACGGCGCCTACGGCCTGTCATCGGAGGCCGAGTTTTCCATCCCCGCTCTGGCTCTGGTCGAACAGGGCTTTATCTATGCCATCGCCCATGTGCGCGGCGGCTCGGAAAAAGGCCGCAACTGGTTCCTCAATGGACGGCGTTTCAAAAAGGCCAACAGTTTTACCGATTTCAACGCCTGCGCCGAGTATCTGATCAAACAGAAATATACCCGAAAACGTAAGATCGTCGCCTACGGCCTGTCAGCGGGCGGGCTGCTGGTCGGCGGCGCCATGAACCTGCGCCCTGATCTCTATGCCGGGGTGATCGCGCAGGTGCCGTTTGTCGATATGCTCAACACCATGTCCGATGACACCCACCCGCTGGTGCCCGCCTTCCGGCCGGACTGGGGTGATCCTCTGGCTGATCCGGTCGCCTATGACTATATCGCCTCGATCTCGCCCTATGAGAATGTCCGCAACGCCGCCTATCCGATGGTACTGGCCACCGCCGGTGTGCGCGATGACCGGGTCAGTTATTGGGAAGCCGCCAAGTGGGTTGCCAACCTGCGCGCCCACACGACCTCAGATAAGCCCATCCTGTTCCGCGTCAATATGACTGCGGGCCACCAAAGCGCGTCGGGCCTGCTGGATGTCTATGCCCAGATGGCGACCTTGTGGGCCTTTGCTCAACTGAGTGTGTACGACGCATGATGGATCCGAAACCGCCTAAATATGCGCCGCACAGCGATGCGGATATCATGCGCCTGATCGAAGCTCACCCCTTTGCCTGGATCGTCTCAACAGGTGCCGGTTTCGGGGCGACGCCCCTGCCCTTGCGCCCACGCTTAAATGCAGACGGCCAACTTATCGCCTTTGCCGGACACTTTGCCCGATCAAACCCGCAGGTCGAACGGATCAAGGCCCACCCGCGGGCCCTGATCCTGTTTATGGGCCCGCACGCCTATGTGTCGCCGTCATGGATGACCGACCGCACTCAGGCCCCGACCTGGAACTACATGTCGGCAGCGTTTGAATGTGACCTGAGCTTTATCGAGGATGCCGCCGGCATCGAAGCTGATCTCAATGACCTGATTGCCGCGATGGAGAACGGCCGTCCCAATTCATGGTCGATGGCTGAGATGGGTGAGCGCGCTCACCGACTGGCGCGCGGCATCATCGGGTTTCGCGCCGACATCGTCTCATCAAATGCCGCCTTCAAGCTGGGGCAGGATGAGCGCGACGACGTTTTCACCGATATTCTGAACGGCCTGACACAGGAAGGAGAGGATGATCTGACGCAACAGATGCGCACCTACAATCCCGACCGCGTCTAACTTCTGGCCTAGCTTCTGGGCTGCCCTTTCGGGTCAAAATACTGGCTGGGCGAAGCGCCAAACGCGCGCTGAAACATGGCGGTAAAGGCCGACGGGCTGTTGTAACCGACATCATAGGCGACTGAGGTGACCGACTTGCCTTGCGACAGCATGGAGATGGCTTCGGCCAGCCTGACCTGCTGGCGCCACTCGGAAAAGCTGACGCCAGTTTCACGGCGAAAGGCACGGGTAAAGGTGCGCCGCCCCATGCAGGCAACATCGGCCCAGTGGTCAAGGTCATCTTCGCTTGAGGGGTCATCCATGATCGCCCGGCAGATGCGCACCAGACGCGGATCGGACGGCATCGGCACATTGAGCGCCGACACCGGATGCTCAACCGCTTCGGCAATCTCATCCAGGATCAGCTCCATGATCCGCGCGTCGCGTCCGGTCAGGGCATACTCGATCGGCAGGTGGCTGGCTTCGATAATCAGTTCCCGCAGAAGCGGGGAAATCTTCAGGCTCTGGCACCGGCTCGGCAAGCGCGGATCGGTTTCAGAGGCGACATAAAGGGTTTTTAAGGACACATGACCACGACAATGGGCTTCGTGACGGACACCAGCCGGCATCCACACCCCACGTTGGGGCGGGATGGTGAAGCTGACCGCATCGGTGATCACCGTCATCACGCCTTCGGTCGCGTACAAGAGCTGGGCGCGTTCGTGGGCATGGGGCGGATCGACAAAACCCGTCGGATATTCGTCGATCAGCACCGCAATCGGGCGATTGACGTGCTGATAATCTTCGCCGTGGGTGCTGCGGATCGCCTTAACTACCATATGGCCCAAATTAGACGATTTTCGATCCATCACCTATAGCAAGCCAGACACAGTTGATTAAAAAGATACCACCAGAGCACGGAAAGTATGACGACATGACGGCGCAGATTTTAACCTTGGCAGGGGCCGATTTAGACGCCGATATTGCGCGCTTTATCGCCATTACGTCTGAGGCCTATCGCAGCCATCCGCCGTTTGAGACCCTGTCGCCCACAGAGATCCGCGCCGTGGCCGAAGCGGTGCGCAAACCGTGGGTGAAGGGCGGCCCGGTCATGGCCCGCACCGAGGAACACAGGGTGCCGACACCTTATGGTGCGGTTCGCGTGCGTCTGCATGATCCCCGGCCTTCACCTGAACCAAAACCGGTTCTGATCTATGTCCACGGCGGCGGCTGGATGCTGTTTTCCATCGACACCCATGACCGGTTGATGCGTGAATATGCCGCCCGCAGTGGGTTTATGGTCATCGGCGTAGACTACAGCCACGCCCCCGCCGCCCGCTTTCCAGTCGCGCTGAATGAGGTTTTAGCGACCATTCATTGGGTACACGACCATGCGCACGTCTTAGGTGTCGATGCGGACCGCATAGCTATTGGCGGGGATTCGGTCGGCGGCAATATGTCGGTGGCCGCCGCTTTAAGCCTGCGCGATAGCGGCCAGGGCGATCTGCTCAAAGGTCTGTTGCTCAATTACGGTGCCTTCGATGACGTGTGCGCACCGGAGGACATCGAGCGCTACGGCGGTGACGGCTATATGCTGACCGCCGAAGAAATGGTCGTGTTCTGGGACAATTATCTCAACAGCGACGATGAGCGCCAGAACCCGCTGGTCGTGCCGATGCGTGGCGACATGACCGGCCTGCCACCGGCCTTTTTCGCGGTGGCGCAGTGCGATGTCCTGCGCGGCCAGAGCCTGAAACTGGCCGATAAAATGCACGCCGCCGGTGGGGACGCGCACACCATAGTCTATCCCGGCGCATCCCACAGTTTCCTTGAGGCCGTGTCCATCGCGCCTTTGGCCGCACAGGCGCTGGAGGACGGCGCGCAGTGGTTGAAACAACGCCTTTTCGCCTAAGGTAAACCACACCAAACTGCAAATGCCTCGCATTTTACTTTACACTACAAAGCCAATTTGATATCGCCAGCCAATGACATTGCTACTTACTCTCATTGCTATCGCTCTGATCGCCGCCGCTATTGGTTTACTATATGCCAAATGGCGCGGCGAAGGTTTGCCCGCTTTTGCACTTGGGCTTGCTGTGCCGCTGGCCTGGGCGTTTCTGTTCGTATCGGCGGCTTTGTGGATGCGGGCCTATACACCGGATTTTGGCCTGTCGGTCGGGTTTCTGTTTTTCATGAGCCTGCCGCTGATCATTATTGGCTGGCAGGGCTATAGAGGCTGGAAATCCGCCGCACCGGCCCGTGAGCGCCGCGAACGTGACGCCGCAGAGCCCACAGCCTCCCCCGGTAAAGGCCTGCGCATCACCGCGCGGCTGCTGTCCTGCCTGATTGCCGCCCCCCTTACCGGCATGGCTATGGGGCTTCTGGCATGGGCCTATATGCCGGGACATGGCTCCACCCGTTATGCCTGGGCAGTGTTTTTCTTCACAATGTCATTTGCCGTCGCCCTGATTGTGGCTGTGGCAGCCCAGCGTCCGTGGCGGGCCACCGGCCTGATCGTCGCCACAGGCGCCGCCGCCTCTGCCCTCGTCAGCCTGCCGATCCTCAACGGAAGCGTTTAAATATGTCCGTCTGGCCCAAAGTCCCCGCCCCGTTTGTTCGCCGTTTGCTGAGCGGTCATAAAATTCTGGGCCTTGCCCTGTGCGGCATCCTGTACCTGATCTGCATGACCGGCTGGGCCGGGGTCTATTATGTTGAGGTTGAGCGCTGGGAACGGCCCAATGTGCCCGAATTCTCCGTCGCCAGCCCCGAAGCCATTGCCCGCGCCACCGCCGATATGCGCGCCGTTATGCTGGCGGATGATCACCGCGGGCCGCTGGACACGGATCTTTATATCACCACCCCGTCGCAGGCCATGCCGCGCCTGACGGTGGGCTATGGTCACGAATCCCGCGCCTATGATCAGGA
Organism: Asticcacaulis machinosus; assembly: GCF_028550435.1. Lineage (GTDB taxonomy): Bacteria > Pseudomonadota > Alphaproteobacteria > Caulobacterales > Caulobacteraceae > Asticcacaulis > Asticcacaulis machinosus. The sequence continues at coordinate 1,279,457 of NZ_JAQQKV010000001.1, forward strand.
CGGGCGCTATGTCGGCGAAGCCAGCCACGACCTGACCCACTTCCTGACCGAACTGCACTACTATCTGCACCTGCCGGAAACCTTTGGGATGATCGTGGTCTGCCTGTTCGGGGTCGGCATGATGGCCCTGCTGATCGGCGGGGCCTTGTCTCACCCCAAGATGTTCCGCGACGCCTTTGCCATCCGGGTGCGTCGTCAGGGCCATCTGACCCGCGCCGACATCCATAACCGCATCGGGGCGTGGACCCTGCCGTTCGGGCTGATCATTACCCTGACCGGTACCGCGATTGGCCTTGGCCAACTGGTAGCCCTCGTGATGGGCGCGCTCTATTACGATGGCAACAGCCTCAAAGCCTATGAGCCAATCTTTGGCACCCCCGAAGAAGTGACCGCCGCCACCGGAGGCTTACCGCTTCAGGACGGCGCCATGATCAACGCCGTCAATAACCTCAAGGCTGCCCAGCCGGATCAGCCGATAACCTTTATCGCCATACGCATGGTCGGCACCCCGACCGAGTTTATCGAAATCACCACCAAGCCCAATCAGCGTCTGGTCTACGGTGAGGCGTGGCGGTTTGATTCTCAGGGTAACCTCAAGGGCAGCTACCACCTGTCAGATGGCCCGGCTGGCCGTCAGGTCGCCGCCAGCCTTTATGACCTGCATTTCGGATCGTTTGGCGGCTGGCCGGTTAAGCTGATCTACGTCATTCTGGGCTTTGGCCTGACAGTCATGATCGCGGCTGGCCTCGATATCTGGCTGATCAAATCGGCGGAAAAAGGAAAGCCCCACCCGCTCATCCACCGCCTGTGGACCGTGCTGATCTATGGCTCACCCGCCCTGATTGCGGCGACCTTTGCGTTGGGCATGGGACTTAATGTCCCGCCCGTTCCGGTGTTCTGGGGCGGCATGGCGTTGATGGCTGTGGCCACATTGGCCACAGCACGCCTAACCACACCCATTGCCGACGTGTCACGCCTGATGCGGCTGGCTCTGGGTCTGAGCCTGCTGGCGATGGCCGGTGTCCATCAGGCGACCCACATGTCGTTCACCGCCGCAGCACTTCAGGTCAATATCGTGCTGATCCTGTTAGGCGTCGGGCTGACCCTGACCGCGGCGCGAGGCTGGCTCACGGCCCGTAAGGCGATGCTGTTGCAAATAGGTCAATAGCCTCATCAATTTGCAATTAATTCTCAATCGAAGTTGACTTCCGCGCCCGCAAGAGTCATTGCGACGCATTATTGAAAATAAACTGGCGACTTTGTGTGTGACCAGTTCAAACAAAGGCCTTAATCCTATGCTCAAATCCTCCCTGCGGGCGACCGCCTCAGTCCTCATCCTGTCCAGCCTGACCTTCTCCCTGCCCGCCGCCGCCGATGATGCAGCCGACGCGGGCGAAGTCCGCGAAGTCATCGTGCTGGGTAAGCGCATCATCCGCGAATCCGCCGGCGCCACCGGCCTTGACCTGTCCTTGCGCGAAACACCGCAGTCGGTGACCATCGTCTCCGCCCAGCAGATGAAGGAATTCGCTCTGACCGAAGCCAATCAGCTTCTGGCCACCCTGCCGGGCATCAATGTCGAAGCCTCAGAAACCGACCGTACCTATTATAATTCACGGGGCTTTGATGTTGTGAATTTTCAGGTCGACGGCGTGGGGCAACCGCTCGACTGGGGCCTGCAAACCGGGGCGCTGGACGTGGCCATCTATGACCGGATCGAAGCGGTGCGCGGCGCCAACGGCATGATGACCGGCACCGGCAACCCGTCGGCGACGATCAACTATATCCGTAAGCGCCCCACTGAGGATTTCCGCGCCAACCTGTCGGCCAGCTACGGCACATGGGATAATATGCGCCTGACCGGTGATGTCTCAGGCCCGCTCAATGCCGACGGTACCGTCCGTGGCCGCTTTGTCTATGCCAATACCGATACCGAATCCTATCTCGATTATTACGGTGTTAACCGGAATGTCTTTTACGGCGTTCTGACCTGGGACATTACCGAAAAGCTCAATGCCACGGTTGGCCATTCCAAGCAGGATAACCTGGCCACCGGCAACAACTGGGGCGCCCTGCCTCTGGTCTATACGGACGGCACGCCCATCAATTACGACGTATCGGCCAACTCCTCAGCATCGTGGACCTACTGGGATACGCATAATGCCGTCACGTTCGGCGAACTGTCCTACGCTTTTGATAACGGCTGGACGGTCAAGGGCGTCTATACCTACAAGGACCTGAGCGACGAAGCCAAGCTGGTCTATGCCTATAACTATCCGGACAAAACAACGGGCCTCGGCGTCGCGGCGGCGGCCGGTTATTATCCGTCGAACTGGGAGCAGCACCTGTTTGACGTGGTGGCCAACGGTTCGGTTTCCCTGTTCGGCCGTGAGCATGAGGTCGTTCTGGGCTTCAATACCGTCAAGAGCGACACCGACCGCTGGGCCGGTGCATCGGCCGCCTTTGCCTATCCGGCCTATCAGGGCAACCGCATCGTCGCCCCGGCAGAGCCCGCCTTCGCCACGCCATATCAAGCGGCCGAAGTCACGGACGAACTGTTCCGCGCCTATGCCGCCATCCATCTGAACTTCACCGATCGCCTCAAAGGCATCGTTGGCTTGAACAGTATTGATCTTAAGACTGACGGCGTTTCTTACGGCGTCACGCAGGACCGCGATGAAAAGAAGGTCAGCCCCTATGCCGGCGTGGTCTACGACCTCAACACCAATGTATCGCTCTATGCCAGCTACAGCGACATCTTCAACCCTCAGGCCGAAGTCGATATCAACCGCAATCGCCTGCCGTCGGCCCAAGGCAAAAGCTATGAAGCCGGTGTCAAGTCTGAATGGTTTGAACGCCGCCTGTACGCCACCGCATCGGTCTTCAAATCGGAACAGAGCGATCTGGCTGAATTCATAGGCTATATCCCAAACACCTGGGATTCCTATTACGAAGGCATTGACACCATCGTCAAAGGCTATGAGTTCGAAGTCTCCGGCAAGATCACGCCAAACTGGAGCGTCAATGGCGGCTGGACCGACCTGTCGATCGAAGACAGCGCCGGCAACGATGCCCGTCTTTACCTGCCACGCCAGTCGCTGAAGATCGCCACGACCTACAGCCTGCCTGAATACCGTGATCTGAAGCTGGGCGGCTCGCTTCGCTGGCAAAGCGACACGGAAACCACCGCGCTTACCACCGTCATTAAGCAGGAAGCCTACAGCGTGGTTGACCTGTTCGGCAGCGTGAAAGTCACCGACAAGGTTCGTGCCTCACTGAACATCAAAAACGCCTTTGATGAGAAATACTGGGGCGGTCTGCGTTGGGGTCAGTCCTTCTACGCCGCGCCTCGCAGCGCGATGGTCACCCTCGATTACACGTTCTGAGTGAAATACCGGCCTGAAGCAAATGGCTGAATGAAGCACCGGCGCAGGTTCAGGCCTGCGCCGGTTTTTATTCACAAATTAGCGCGCGCCTTTTGCGCCGCGTGGTACAGATGCTCACTTAAGGTATGATGACCAACCTGTTGCGCCATTTGCGCCAACGATTGGGCCATATCGCCGATGTAGACCAGCACATCGGCCTGTTCATCAGCCGGGACACTACCGCACTCGGCTCCATGTTCTAAATCCTGCATAATGCCTCCTGATGCGTTGATGCCCGCAGGCAAGGAATATTATGAGCGCCAAATCCCCATTGAGTTGAAACAGTAAATAAAATTACCATAAGTTGCAAATCTTTATTATAAACCCTGTGCCCTTTTCAATTAAAACCGTACTCAAAAGTTACATTCACAGCCCGATGAACCTTATCTCCGCTTCTCAGTGCCGAAAAAGCCGCTTCACAGTTTGGCGAAAGCGCTTTAAGGCTGGCATATTTGAAGCCTGCTCCCATTTCAGGCTCATCGTTATTTTTTAAACGGATACATCAAAGCCTTATGAAGCTGGTAATTGTCGAAAGTCCTGCCAAGGCCAAAACCATCAACAAATATCTGGGCAAGGACTATAAGGTTCTGGCGTCCTACGGCCATGTGCGTGACCTGCCGTCCAAGGATGGATCGGTTAAGCCCGACGACGACTTTGCCATGATCTGGGAAGCCGATCCCAAGGCCAGCAAGCGCCTCAGCGAAATCGCCGACGCCGCCAAAGCGTCTGATGGCGTTATCCTCGCGACCGACCCCGACCGCGAAGGAGAAGCCATTTCCTGGCATGTGCTTGAGGTGTTGAATAAGAAAAAGGTGCTCAAGGAAAAGACGGTTGAGCGCGTGACCTTCAACGCCATCACCAAATCCGCGGTCGAGCAGGCTATGGCCAGCCCGCGCCAGTTGGATATGGAACTGGTTGAGGCTTACCTGGCTCGCCGGGCTCTCGATTACCTCGTAGGGTTCACCCTGTCGCCGGTTCTGTGGCGCAAGCTGCCGGGGGCGCGCTCCGCTGGACGGGTGCAGTCGGTGGCGCTCAAAATCGTCGTTGACCGCGAAGTCGAGATCGAAAAATTCAAAACCGAAGAATACTGGACCGTCGATACCGAGGTGTCGGCCAATTCGCCGCCGTTTTCGGCCAAGCTGATCCAGCTAAATGGTAAAAAACTGGGCAAGTTCGACCTGCCCAACGAAGCCGCGGCTAAGGGGGCTGAAGCCGCCATTGCCGCGTCGAACTTCACCATCACCGAGGTCGATCAGAAACCCGGCAAGCGCACCCCGCCCCCGCCGTTCACCACCTCAACCCTGCAACAGGAAGCGTCGCGTAAACTCGGCTTCTCGGCCTCGCGCACCATGCAAACCGCGCAGAAACTGTACGAAGGCGTTGATATTGGCGGCGAAACCACCGGTCTGATCACTTACATGCGGACCGACGGCGTTTACGTCGAACCTGATGCCATTGCCGAGATGCGTAAGCTGATCGGCGAACGCTATGGCCCCGCCTATGTGCCGGAAACCCCGCGTTTCTATAAGGCCAAGGCCAAGAACGCGCAGGAAGCCCACGAAGCCGTGCGCCCAACCTCGCTCTATCGCCGCCCGGAAACCCTGCGCCTCGAAGGCGATCAGGCGCGGCTTTATGAGTTGATATGGAAGCGGACCATGGCCTCGCAAATGGAAGCGGCCAAGGTTGAAAAAACCGCCATTGACCTGTTGAGCCCCGACAAACAAATCGCCCTGCGTGCCACCGGTCAGGTCATCACCTTTGATGGCTATCTGGCGGTCTATGAAGAAGGCAAGGATGATGATGGTGATGAGGACGGTGGCCGTTTGCCCGCCGTGCGTGTCGGCACCACCGCCAGCGTTCACGCTATCAAGCCCGCCCAGCACTTTACGGAACCGCCCCCGCGCTATTCCGAAGCCACGCTCGTCAAGAAGATGGAAGAGCTGGGCATCGGGCGCCCATCGACCTATGCGTCGGTTCTGACGGTCTTACGCGACCGTGCCTATGTGCGCATGGATAAGAACCGCTTTATCCCCGAGGATAAGGGCCGGCTGGTCACGGCCTTCCTTGAAGAGTTTTTCAAGCGCTATGTCGAATATGATTTCACTGCCGACCTTGAAGAAAAGCTCGATCTGGTCTCCGCCGGGGAATTGAACTGGAAGGCGCTGCTTCGCGAATTCTGGCAGGATTTCCACGCTGCCGCCGGTGGGGTGCAGGAATTCCGTGTCTCTGAGGTGCTGGATCGCCTCAATGATGCGCTGGGGCCGCACATCTTCCCCGACAAGGGCGACGGCACCAATCCGCGCGCCTGTCCGTCATGCTCCAATGGCCTTTTGAGCCTGAAAACCTCACGGTTCGGGGCGTTTATCGGCTGTTCCAATTACCCGGAATGTAAGTTTACGCGCCCCGTTGGCAACCCTGAAAGCGCATCCGAAGACGGTGGCGCATCGGGCGACCGCGAACTGGGCGTGGATCCGGCCACCGATAAGGTCGTTTCCCTCAAAATCGGACGCTTTGGCCCCTATGTGCAGTTGGGCGAAGCCGAATCGAAAGAGGATAAGCCCAAACGCTCCTCCCTGCCCAAGGCCTGGCCACCGGCGTCGATCGACCTTGAACGCGCGCTGAAGCTGTTGAGCCTGCCGCGCGAAATCGGCATCAATCCGGAAAACAATAAGCCGATAACGGCGGGTCTGGGGCGTTTCGGGCCGTTTATCGCTAATGACGGCACCTATGCCAACCTAGCCAATTTCGATGAGATTTTCGAGGTCGGCATCAACCGCGCCGTGGTCATGCTGGCTGAGAAAAAGGCCAATGCCAAGGGCAAGGGCTCTGCCGCTACGCCACTCAAAGAACTCGGCAAACATCCTGACAATGACGAGCCGATTCAGGTCATGTCCGGTCGCTACGGCCCCTATGTCAAATGCGGCAAGGTCAATGCCACCCTGCCCAAGGACGTGACGCCGGAAACGGTGACACTGGAGCAGGCGCTGGAACTGATCGCGGCCAAGGGTGGGGTGAAAAAAGCGGCGGCGAAGAAGGCTCCGGCCAAAAAGGCGGCCGCTAAAAAACCCGCTGCCAAGAAAGCCCCGGCTAAAAAAGCGCCCGCAAAGAAAAAGGCCGAGGCGTAAAGCATCTACGGCGCTATCCCCCTCCGTCATCCCGCCTTTGGCGGTCTGCCACCTCCCCATCTTCGCCAAGAGGCTTAATAGGGAGGAGATTACGCTCCCTCCTCCCTGTGCCAAAGGCATGGGGAGGTGGATGCGAATGAAATGAGCAGACGGAGGGGGATGGCGTCGCCATTGTGAACACTCCGGCGCTTAAGAATCCCCCTCCGTCGCGGACTTCGCCGCGCCACCTCCCCACTACGTAGGGAGGAGAAGAACCAAGAACCGCTTGCCGCGCAGGCCGGTTAATTCTACTAAAGGGGGATGATAAAAATCCCCAAGCCGCCCCGCGCACCCCAACCTCCACGTAACTCTGCGGGTCTGCCCGACGATGACACCCTGCTTGAGGCGCTGAGCGCCGCCCGTGAGGTCGATGTCAATGATCTGGCCCGTAAGTTTGGCCTGAAAGGCGATGACCGGCGCGCGCTCAGGCAGCGCCTGAAAGCCCTGTCCGAAGCCGGAAAACTCGATAAACGCGGCCGCAAAACCTTCGGCGCGCAAGGGGTGCTGCCCGATACCGGCGCCGGCACGGTCGTATCTCAGGATGTCGACGGCGAATTATGGGTCAAGTGGGGAAAAGACGAGCGTGACTCAGCCCCGCTCGCCCGCCTCGCCCCGCTTAAAAAGTCCGCAGCGCAAACTCCGCCGAGTCTGGGCGACCGCGTCTATGTGCGCTTTGAAAAAACGCCGGAGGAGTGGATCGCCCACCTGATCAAGGTTCTGGATCAGGGCGCGCCCAAGGTCATCGGTGTGATCCGCAAAACCAAACGTGCAAAAGGCCAGCCCGAAATCCGGCTGGAAAGCGTCAATCGCAAATCCAAAGAAAACTATGTCCTGACTGGCGCCGACCTTGATAAGCTGAAAGACGGCGATGTCGTCATGGCGCGCCCGCAAGGGGGGCTGACCCGCTATGGCCCGCAACCGGCGACCCTGATCGAGATTGTCGGCCATGAAACCGACCCCAAGGTCGGCTCAGTCATGGCGGTCCATGCCCACGGTCTGCCGATCGGGTTTAAGACTTCGACCGAAGACGAAGCGAAATCAGCCACTGCCCCCGACCTCAAAGGCCGCACCGACCTGCGTGACCTGCCCTTTGTGACCATCGACCCGATGGACGCCAAGGACCATGACGACGCCGTCTATGCCCACCCTGACGATGATGAGGCCAACGCTGGCGGTTATGTGGTCTGGGTCGCCATTGCCGATGTCGCCCATTACGTAAAACCCGGTTCATCGCTGGATCGCGACGCCCGCGAAAAAGGCAACTCGACCTACCTGCCCGACCGGGTTGAGCCGATGCTGCCCCATGTGCTGTCGTCCGGTCTGTGTTCGCTGCAAGAAAATGAGAACCGCGCGACCTTGGCCGTGCGCATGGTGTTTGACGCGTCCGGCACCAAGATCGCCCATAAGTTCGTGCGCGGCCTGATGCGGTCTGCCGCCAAGCTCAGCTATGAGCAGGCCCAGTCGGCCATAGACGGTGAGCCGGACGATAAGACCGCGCCTCTGCTGGAGAGCTTGCTCAAACCCCTTTGGGCCGCCCATGCCTGCCTGACCAAAGGCCGCAATGTGCGCGGGCCGCTGCATATCCATTCACCAGAGCGCAAGGTGCACCTCGACAAAGAAGGCAACGTAATTGCGATTGAGCCGCGGGTGTCGCTGGAAGCCCACGGCTTGATCGAAGAGATGATGATTCAGGCCAATGTCAGCGCCGCGGAAACCCTGGAGAAGCACAAATCGCCGCTGATCTACCGCGTCCACGAAGCGCCCTCATTGGAAAAGATCACCAATCTGGCCGATTTCCTGTCGACGATTGGATTACCTTGGAACAAGGGAGAGGCGCCCAACACCTTGCGGTTTAACAAGCTGCTCGATTCGCAGCGCGAAGGCCCGCACTCTGAGATAATCAACGAAGTCGTTCTGCGCACCCAGATGCAGGCCCACTATTCGGCAGAAAACTTTGGCCACTTCGGGCTTAATCTGGATCGCTATGCGCACTTTACCTCCCCGATCCGGCGCTATGCCGACCTGATCGTGCACCGGGCCCTGATCCGGGCGCTCAAGCTGGGCGATGACGGCCTGACCGATTATGAGGTCAAGACCCTTAGCGATACTGCCGACCACATCACGGCCACGGAACGCCGCTCTATGGCGGCTGAGCGTGAAGCCATTGAGCGCTATATCGCGGCCTATTTGGAAGAACACGTCGGGGCCAATTTCGCCGGCCGGATCGTCGGGGTGACCCGCTTTGGCCTGTTCGTGCGCCTGCTGGATACCGGCGCGGACGGCATTGTGCCAGTCTCATCCCTGCGCGATGATTACTACATCCATGACGATAAGGCCCATGCGCTTGTGGGTGAACGCACCCATCAGCGCTGGCGCCTCGGTGGCTCAATCGTCGTCAAGCTGATGGAGGCCATGCCGCTGACTGGCGGGCTGGTGTTTGAGGCGATCAGCGAGCCTGAACCGCATGACCCGAACATGCCCCGCCCGCGCCTGGGGGCACGGGTCCGGGCTGATTCCCGCAACCCGTCGCGCAGGCCCACCGGAGGCCCGCCTAAGGGCCCATCCAAAGGCCGCACCAAAGGTGTGACTGAGAAGAAGGCCGGTAAGGGCGGCAAGGGTGGCAAAAAGCGGAGATAGGTTCATGAATCTCCGCCAAGGCAGTTGACTTATGGTCGCGTCTTTGTCATATCCCCCGCTCTTAAGAATTTCTGCGACGGATAGTGTCCGGTGCGCACCCGTTTATAAGGATTTTTATCATGGCTAAACCAGCCTCCATTAAGATCCGCCTGAACTCGACGGCGGATACCGGCTTCTTCTACGTCACCAAGAAGAACGCCCGCACCAAGACCGAAAAGATGGTACTGAAGAAGTATGATCCGGTGGTGCGTAAGCACGTCGAATTCCGCGAAGGCAAGATTAAGTAATCAGCCCTCCGGCAACCGAACATTTAAAAACCGCGTCAGGGCAACCGGCGCGGTTTTTATTTTGCGCGACCGGTTCACAACCTTAACTTATCATATATGGTATAATTATGCGGGAGTCGGGGGATTTGAAACGTGATGCGCGAGTGGATATTAGCGACTGTGCTAGCTTTGGCAGTCACGCCTGTGCACGCTCAGGAAGCGTCGAACACAGAAGAAACACCTAAAACGGACACCGCCCCCACAGTTACCGTAAAGGGCAAAAAGCCGCTCAACCGCACCGACCGTCAGGTCTATGACGTCACCAAAGACCCGGACCACGAAACGGCAACGGCCGAAGACACGCTAAAGAAAATACCCGGCGTCAATGTAGATGCTGATGGCAATGTGACGATCCGCGGCAATCAGGCCAAGGTTCTGGTCAATGGCCGCCCCTGGCTGATGTATGTCGGTGACAACCGCGCCGCAGCCTTACGTGCCATGCCTTCCAGCATGATCGCTTCGATCGAGGTCATTTCAACTCCCGGCGCACAATATGGCTCAGACGGCACTGGCGGTATTATCAATATCGTCACCAAAAGGTCTCTGCCACCGGGCTGGTTCGCCAGCACAACCGCGCAGGTTTCATCCAACGGCGCAGGCATGGTCAACGGCGCCTTCCAGTACAATAAGGACAAGCTGACGGTCTCAGCCTTTGCCAACCTTGCCGATTTCAGGAGCGAATCCCGCTCCGATTTTCGTCTGGCGCAACTGGCCCCCGATGGTCGCCCGTTCATGGCCACAGATACGTCGAACCTGTCGGACTTCGAAAGCCGTTTGGGTATGGTCAACGGGTCGGCCGACTACCAACTGGATGACAACGATTCGCTCAGTGGTCAGTTCAGCTACCTATCCTCCTCCGGCACAGGCGGCGGCGAAGGCCGGACCGCCCGATCCGATGCAACAGGTGCCCCCATTGACCTTTACGACAGCGCCTCTGCCTTTCGGTTTGACAACGAAACCCAGACCCTTGGGCTGGGCTGGACGCGGACGGGGCAAACGGCCGGAGACGCGCTCAAGGTCGATCTGAAGGTCAATCGCAACACATCGACCAACCGCAGCGATAATCTGTCCGACTACAGCCTGTCCTCTGTACCGGAAAATCAGGGCCTGCGGGCGCAGAACTCCCGCAACACATCCGAAACCACCAACGCCGCCTTCAGCATCGATTACAACAAGGGCCTTAAGTCCGGCGAAGTTACCACCGGCCTTCAGATCACCCATGACGATGCCGACAACACTAATGAGAGCAGCTTTCTTTATACGCCGGGCGTTGAGACGCCTGCGCTTAATCCGGCCTTCAGCAATCCTTTTGCCTACAAACAGACCATCAGCGCGGCCTATGCGACGTACCAGACCATGCTGGGCGATCACTGGGTGGTGCTGGGTGGCCTACGGGCTGAGGCGCTTGAGTTTGAAAGCCGCGATGCCGCCACGGGCGCGCCGGTTAAGATCGACTACACCAATCTGAACCCCAGCGCCTTTGCCACCTATGTGATCTCCGAGCAAAAGAAGCTGCGCTTCAACTATTCACGCCGCCTGCAACGGCCGACGGCCTGGGATCTTAACCCCACACTCAGATATGGTGGGGCGCAGCAGGTCAGCCTCGGCACCCCTGACCTGAAGCCCCAGGAAACCGACTCTTTTGAGGGATCTTACGAGTACGCCAAAGACATGATCAGCCTGTCGGTGCGAGGATACCGCCTGCAAAACCGCAAGATCATCAGCAATGTCCGCACCTTTATCGACGACCCGCAAAATGCTGGCAATCAGGTCGTGCAGATCTCACGCCGCAATGCCGGCCAAAGTGATCAAACCGGCGTGCAGTTCGACTATAGAGGCCAGTTAAAGCCGAACCTGTCGATTAATGTGACGCTCAATGTTTTTGAGATCGACATGACCCTCCCCGATATGCCCGACCGGTCTCAGGTCACGGTGGGCAGCCAGATCGGCCTGAATTACTTTTCAAAAAAAGGCCACAGCGTTTCCGTGAACCTCAACTCTCAAGGCAAGCAGATTAACGATTACGGCTATATGGTCGGCAACACCGGCGTGTTTGCAACCTATAACCACGCGCTATCGCCCACCCTGACCCTGACCGTCATGGCTCAGGATGTGTTCAGAACCACCAAAACCAAGTTCGTGACAGAAACCCGCGATTCCCGCGGCCTGAGCTATACTACCCGTCAGGCCCCCACGATTTCGATCAGCCTCAGCCGCCGGTTTGGGTCGGGATATGGGCCGCCGAAACCGAAAAATAAGCGGCATTGATAGGGCCTCCCGCTAAGGCTATAAATATTAAGCTTGGCATCGGGGGACAGCCTTATGATAATTGTCTATTTTATTACCGCCCTGACCTTCACTCTAATTTTCACCCATGAGGTTATTGCCCCGGCCTCAGGCGCTACCTGTGACAAACGCTGGCAATTGATTGCAGGTGGGCTTAATGCGCTAAATTTCACAGTAATCGTCGGCGCAGGCTTCGTCTTTGAAACCCTGATTTCAAAAACATCCCTGTTGCATATGCAGCAACATATCGATCCGGTCACCGGAGGCGTTATGGCGTTTCTACTGTCCAGTTTCGTAGCCTATTGGTGGCACCGTGCTACGCATCAATCCGATACGCTGTGGCGTCTCACCCATCAGTTACACCATGCCCCGCAACGGATCGAAGCCCTGACAGCCTTTTATCTTCATCCATTAGACTCACTGATGGCGGTGCTTTTGAACGTGGGCGTCGCCTACGGCATTTTAGGGGTAAACGGCCTGTCTCTGGCGCTGGCGCTCATTTTGGCGGCGCTGTTTGATCTGGTAGCCCATGCCGACAAGCGCACCCCCAGATGGCTGGGCTACATTACCCAAAGGCCGGAGATGCACCGCATTCATCACCGGCGCGATCACCACGCCCAAAACTACGGCCTGCCCATCTGGGACATGCTGTTTGGCACCTACGCTAATCCGCAGGAAGGGCCGGAAAACTGCGGCTTCGATGCTGAGAAATCAAGCCGTGTCAAAGATATGCTGCTTTTTCGCGACGTCCACAAATCCTGAATTAAGCGGCCGCCTTGACGATTACCCTGTTGCGACCCGACTGCTTGGCTTCGTAAACGGCCTGATCGGCGCGTTTCATCAGAGTATCCGGCGTATCGCCCGCCCCCTTGGATGTTGATACCCCTACCGATATGGTCACATCGAGCGCGCGCCCATCAGTCAGGACAAACGGCTTGGCGGCCACCTGCGCCCTCACCCGCTCAGCGATCATGGCGGCGTCTCTGGCTTCGGTTTCGGGCATGATCACCACGAATTCTTCTCCGCCCATCCGGCACGGCAGATCGATGGCGCGGACATTGTGCGAAAGCCTGCGCGCAAATTCTTTCAACACCTCATCGCCGCCGTCATGGCCATAGGTGTCATTGACCTTTTTGAAGTGGTCGATATCGACCAGCAGCAGCGACACCTTGGGCCCGCCCTTATTGGCTTTCGCTATTAGCCGCAGCAACTGATGATCCATAAACCGGCGGTTATTCAAACCCGTCAGGGTATCGGTTACCGCCAACTCCATCGTCCGGTCGAGCGACACCCGCAAATGATCGGCATAGCGTTTACGGTGAATAAGGGTTTTGACGCGGGCCGACAGTTCCTGACCATCGACCGGCCGCACGATAATATCATTGGCGCCCAGTTCCAGCGCCTTTAGCAGACCTTCGCGATCCTCGGCGCTGGCAATGCCAAGGATCGGCTTATGGCGCGTGGCCTCATGGGAGCGTAACTGCGCAATAAGCCTTAAAGGATCAAAGGCTTTGGCCGACAGGTTGATGATCACCAGATCAACCCGCTTGGCCGCAATCTCCAGCGCACGGGCGGTATCGGTCTCATAGGCGCAGCGGTGGTTGGCGCCCAATAGCCCCATCAACCGCTCGGCCTGACGCTCATTGTCATCGATGATAAAGACATTGCCTGGCGCTGCCATCTGACGCTGACGGTCGGCCTCATCGATCATGCCCAGGCGCCGGCTGGAGGCTTCGCGCTGGCGCAGTTCATCGATCATGACCTTAAGCCGCACCAGTGACCGCAGGCGCGCCGTCAACAGGGCAATATCGACCGGCTTGGTCAGGAAATCGTCGGCCCCGGCCTCAAGCCCTGACAGGCGGTCGTTATGGCCGTCAAGGGCGGTGACCAGAATGATCGGGATATGGCTGGTAGCGGCGTGCTCTTTCAGCCAGCGGCAGGTCGCGTAACCATCCATGCCCGGCATCATGACATCCAGCAGGATGATATCAGGCTGTTCCGTCACGGCTTTGGATATGGCCTCATCGCCGGTTTCAGCCACAATCACGTCGTAATAGTCCGCCTCAAGCTTAGCCTGAAGCAGCTTCACATTGGCGGGGGTATCGTCGACAACGAGGACTTTGGCAGTCATGTTTTTTCCTGCGCTAACACTACGCTTCTTGAGCGCGGTGGCTACCCCAAATAACGCCGCACGGTATCCAGAAAGTGCGCGACCGAAATCGGCTTTGAGATATAAGCCTCGCAGCCGCCTTCGCGAATGCGTTCCTCGTCGCCCTTCATGGCAAAGGCCGTCACCGCCACCACGGGAATGTGCGACAACTCATCGTCTTCTTTCAGCCATTTGGTGACTTCAAGGCCGGAAATCTCCGGCAACTGAATGTCCATCAGGATCAGGTCGGGCAAGTGTTTACGCGCCAGAGACAGAGCCTGAAGCCCTTCGTGGGTTTGCAGGGTCTCATAGCCCTGCGCATCAAGCAGATCATGAAACAGCTTCATGTTCAGCTCGTTATCCTCAACGATCAGGACTTTTTTAGGGGTCATCACCAATTCCATATAGAACCCGCACGATCCTGTCGGATCGGCGCCTTCTAATTTTATGTTTGACGCGCATCTTATTCCGAAAACCGCTTGGCACTTTTCGGGATGCGCTTGCTAAGCCCGCCTCAAAGAGACGATTCGCTCACCTTTAGTCTAAATCTCTACACCAACTGTCTTAAGGCGAGGTGAAAAGGAAGGTAACAAAAGGTAAACGCAAGCGGTAACATAAGCACACGCGGCACTAAGCCGGCTGAAAATTACCGCTTCTAAAAGCCTTGCAGATTAGCTTATAAGGCGCCAACCACCCTGCCCTACTCAAAGGTAACCCCCATGTCTCAAGTTAAGGCCCGCCTGGAATCCTTAGGCATTACTTTGCCCGCTGCCGCAACCCCGGTGGCCAACTATGTCTCCTACACCCGCTCCGGTAATATCGTGAATATTTCGGGTCAGATCTCGGTCGATGCCAATGGCGGCATCAAGGGCACGGTCGGTGTTGACGTATCACTGGAAGACGGCGTTGCGGCTGCGCGTATCTGCGGGCTCAACCTGCTGGCCCAGATGCAGGCGGCCTGCGACGGCGACCTCGATAATGTCGTGCGCGTGCTAAAACTGAATGCGTTCGTGCAGGCTGGCCCTGACTTTTACGATATCCCCAAGGTCATCAATGGCTGCTCCGACCTGATGGTCGAGGTGCTGGGCGAAGCCGGTAAGCATGCTCGCTCGGCCGTTGGCATGTATAAGATTCCGCTGGGGTTTGCGGTCGAAATCGACGCCCAGATTGAGGTCAAGGATCGGCGCTAACTAAACCTCTTCTCCCCGTAATACGGGGAGAAGGTGGGCTGACATCGAAGATGACAGGCCGGATGAGGGGCAAATCCTGAATGTGGTGCTGTTGCGAATGTCGTCGGCCCCTCACCCCACCCTCTCCCCGCAAGCAGGGAGAGGGGATTAAGCGACCACACCTCATGCCCGACACCGATCAGCCGCTTTTGAACATAACCCTGTGCAACCGCCTGCGCGAGGTTGACGCGGTACAGTGGGATGCGCTTACTACCGACGGCAACCCCTTCACCAGCCACGCCTACCTCGAAGCGCTGGAGGCCACCGGGTGCGTCGGCGAAGACGCGGGCTGGCAGCCCGTTCACCTCCTGGCCCGCGATGAGGCGGGGAGTTTACGCGGCGCCATGCCGCTCTACGTCAAAACCCATTCGTTCGGGGAATATGTCTTCGATCAGTCATGGGCGCAGGCGTATGAGAATGCCGGCGGACGCTATTACCCGAAACTGCAAGCCTCGGTGCCATTCACCCCCGTGACCGGATCGCGCCTGCTGGCAACGGACATCGCGACGAAACAGGCGCTGGTGCACGCCGCCACCAATCTGTGCGACCACAACCGGCTGTCGTCGCTGCACGTCACCTTCCCCACCCACGATGAATGGCAGATGATGGGCGATATGGGGTTGTTATTGCGTCAGGATCAGCAATTCTGGTGGGAAAATCGCAGCTATGGCACCTTTGATGATTTTTTGGCTGACCTGTCCTCCAACCGGCGCAAGGTCATCCGTCGCGAACGGCGCGACTTAAGCCATCTCGATATGCGCGTGATAAAGGGTGCGGACATTTCTGAGGCCCACCTTGATCATCTTTATGAATTTATTGAAGATACATCTGATCGCAAATGGGGTCGCCCCTATCTCAATCGCGACTTTTTCAGCCTGATCACGGAGCGGATGCGAGATAAGATCGTGCTGATCTTTGCCTATGACGGCTCAAATCCGATTGCGGGGGCGATCAATTATCTGGGGGGCGATACGCTGTACGGCCGGCAATGGGGCTGCAACCGCCAGATACCGTTTCTGCATTTCGAGGTCTGCTATTACCAGGCCATCGACTATGCCATCGCACATGGCCTCAAACGGGTCGAAGCCGGGGCGCAGGGCGAACATAAGCTGGCGCGGGGCTATCTGCCGCAGGCGGTGTATTCCGCCCATTATATTCGCGATAAGGCGTTACGCACGCCGATCGAGCATTACCTCAACCGCGAGCGCGACGCTGTTGCTGCTTATATTGAAAGTAGTAATAAAGAAGGCTCACCATTTAAAAACTCCTCTTAAAATGGGGCTTAGTTCGATGCCGAACCGGGTGCAAAGCCCATAGCGATCAGGGCGCTGATGAAGTTTTCGAACAACTTTTCCATGAATTTTTCTCCAGATAACACACAAAAACATCTATGACAGCGCTGTCAATATTGCATGTGCGAGATAAAGTCCAGCCCTCAGGCAGTCACATTTGAAATTATGTTTTGTAACCATCCGTGAGCGATATCGTGGTTATATGTTCGGATCGTCGCACTGAGAGGCCCTGATGACCGAGATGAAATCCGACACCCCTGTATTACTGTCCGGCGGAAATCCGCAAATCCCAAAGGGCTATGGCAACGCACCGGTTCAGGCCTACATCAACGCCATGCCGGACTGGAAGCAGGACATCGGCCGCCGTCTGGATGCGCTCATCGAACAGACCGTCCCCGGTGTGCGCAAAGCTGTTAAATGGAATACACCGTTCTACGGCCTCAAAGACGACTATTGGTTTGTATCGTTCCATTGCTTCACCAAATATGTGAAGGTCACCTACTTCCGCGGCACCTCACTCGATCCGGTACCGCCCGGCAAATCCAAGCAGGCTGAGGTGCGCTATCTCGATATCTATCAGGATAAACCTTTTGATGAGGCTCAGTTTATCGACTGGATCAAACAAGCCAGTCAGTTGCCGGGCGAGAAGCTGTGAGCTATAGGCTCTAAGATATGACCTATCCTCGCACAGTGCTTTGCCCTTGTTGTAAGTTTCCGACGTTGAAGGCCACCGAAATATGGGGAATATGTGTCATCTGTTGGTGGGAAGATGACGGTCAGAACGATTACGACGCCCATGATGTTCGTGGCGGACCAAACAGTCGCTACTCTTTGACCGCCGCCCGCGCAAATTTTGCAGATCACGGGCATATGTATGATCGCGGCAAAGGCATTAAAATTGTTGAGCAACCTTCCGCAGCACGCTCAAATTTAATTGATTACCTACGCAGCATTCAGTTTTCACCATTACATGCTGACGCCGCACACTTAACCAGGCTATTAACGGCGGCTGATGCGCATATTAACCAGAACAGAACACAGTTTTAAAAAACAATAACGGTCACAAAACACCGCACACAAAGGTGTGAAGGCTGTTAACCGCCAATCCTCTGCCGTCTGAATACATAGCGTGGTATTATCCTGTTTAAGTCCACGCCAGATATGGCCATCGCGACGTCTTATACCAATGCGCCCGTGAACTTTCATAAACGTGGACCAATACTGATCCGACAAAAGTATCCGCATTTCAAATAAGGACTAAGGACAGATGGAAACCCCGCACCTGCAAGCTGAAGCCGAGCCCCAGTTCAAAAGATATATCCACTTTTTCGACCATTACTTAAGTCATCCGCGCCAGCCCTTATCGCGGCTTATGCACTATGCCGCCATAGCCATAAGTGCCACGACGCTTCTGGTGGCTATATGGGATGGTAATCCACTGCTGTTTCTGGCCGGGCTGATTGTCAGCTACGCTCTGGCCTGGCTGGCGCATACCGTGGTTGAAAAGCATGATGGCTCTAAGCTTATCTATCCGCTGTGGGCGCTAATTGCCGACTTCCATATCGTGCTTCTGACCATGATCGGCCAGATTGATGTGCGCCGCCGCGTCGCCCGCCATGATCATGACTATCGGGCCTGATTAAGGCTCAGACTTTCAACCCCTTAAACCAGCCCTCAAGGCTTACGGCCTGTGCGCGATGAATATCGGCACGGGCCGTAGCCTCGGCATCCGCGCCCCAGGTCTCGGCCTGAAACGCCTCGCCGATACGTGATAACCGGTGTGCCTCTTCGCCCGTAACCCGCCCTTTAAACAATGCCAGCGCCAGTATAACCGACCCAAGCAGCGGAGTCGCCGCCATGAGTCCGGCCCGTTCATAAATAGTGGCCGATGCCACCAATGCCTTTAACCCCGCCACGGTGGCTTCGGGCTGAGGCTTATGGACGATCGACAGATTTTGCTCGAACCGCAGGCCCAGTTCCTTTTCAGCCCAGTTCAGGATCGGATCCCAGCCTGCGGATTCGCGCGCGTTTAACTCCGCCGGATAGTCGGACGGATAGCACAACAGGTCGGTTTCGGCATAACGCCCGATCTCGGCCAGAGCCTCCGGCAGCGTGCCTTCCATCCGGTCAAGGGCGGCGTAAGCAAGCCGCGTCAGGGGCATGTCGTTAAATTCAACCACGTCTGCGACCGCGTTCCATTCTGCGGCGACCTTGGCGGCCAGCGCGAAATTAGGCAGGGCCAGAGTCTTACCCGCCGGGGTCTTGGCGGGGCGCCCGTCCAGCGTTACCGCAAAGCCATCGGGCGTCTGCGCAAACGCCGCCTCTTTCCAGAAGCGTTTGGGACGGAAACCGATTTTATCGGCATTTTTGGCGGGTTTATCTTCGGGTATGCTCATGCGCCTCAAATAGGCCGCCTCAGCGTATTACGCAACCGCGCGGGCTTCAAAAGCGTTAAGCGCCCCATCCAGTTCCGTAAAGTCATGCACGATCTGATGGGCACCGGCGGCATCCAGTTCCTCAACCGTGTGGAAACCCCACGACACACCGATGGCATGGGCACGGGCCTCACGCGCCATGCGCATATCGAATGACGCATCACCAATCATCAGGGTCTGTGAGGCATCAACCCCCAGCACGCGCATGTTTTCCGTGACCATAAACGGGTGCGGCTTTGAGGGGCCGTCATCGCCGCAATAGCTGGCGTCAAAAATATCGTGCCAGCCAAACACATCCAGCACACGATTGACCCCGCGGCGCGATTTACCCGTCGCCATTCCGATCAGCCAGCCCTCGGCCTTAAGACGCAGTAAGGTCGCTTCGGCACCGGGATAGAGAATTTCGCGAAAATCCGGATCGGCATGAAAGCGCAGGAACGCCTGTTTGTACTCATGGGCATAGGCCTCGATCAGGGCTGCATCGGCCTCAGGACGCAAATGTTGCAGCGCCTCAACCAGCGATAAACCCACGATATGGCGCGCCTC
Source organism: Asticcacaulis machinosus (assembly GCF_028550435.1). GTDB lineage: Bacteria > Pseudomonadota > Alphaproteobacteria > Caulobacterales > Caulobacteraceae > Asticcacaulis > Asticcacaulis machinosus. The sequence continues at coordinate 1,298,943 of NZ_JAQQKV010000001.1, forward strand.
TTCGTAAGACGGCGTATCCAGCCCCACGGCGCGTGCACCTTCGATCAGGGCCTGTAAAATCGGACCACGGCTGTCCACAAGGGTGCCGTCCACATCAAAAACCGCCAGCTTTAAACTCATCAGGGCTTACTTTTTATAGCTATATTATTTTAAGCGCGCATCTTTTCCCAAAACCACTGCACACTTTAAGGGATGCGCTTTAACAATCAATTTAGATCAAATTTGACAAATTGACACTAAAAATAACGCAAAAATTGCACAATATTGATCGTACAAATTACAGCGGTAATACTACGCCTTATGCCTTACCGCGACCGCTTCTTGCCTGACTTGGCGAACGGGTCGGTTTCGGCTTCATCGGGCGTAAACCCAAAGCGCGCAAAACCCGCCTCAATCACCGGATCGAGCGGCGCCTCAACAATCAGCGTTCCGTGAGTCGGGTGCGGCAGTTCAATCCGGCGGTGATGCAGTTGCAGACCTAAGCCGACACTGAGTTCGCCTGATTTTTCATCAGCATATTTCGGATCGCCCAGGATCGAATGACCAATCGCCTTCATGTGGGCCCGAAGCTGATGGGTGCGGCCGGTATGAGGGCGCAACGCCATCCACGATACGCGCGGACCAGCGCGGGAGATGGTGACATATTCGGTCTCGGCCGCTTCGGCGCCCTGTTCCTTGATGTCGGCAGGCATAACGATTTCGCGATCATGAAAGCCCTTTTTAATCAAAGGCGTATCGATATAGCCCTCTTCAGGCTTAGGATTACCCGCCACCAGCGCCCAATAGGTCTTATGGGCTTTGCGCCGCGCAAAGGCCCCGGCCAGACGGGCGGCGGCATTGGGGGTCTTGCCCAGCAACAGAACCCCCGACGTATCGCGGTCGAGCCGGTGCACCAGACGCGGGCGCTCCAGCCCCTCGCCCCACGCCGACAGCAGCCGGTCGATGTGGTTCTTGGTCTTGGTGCCACCCTGAACCGCCAGTCCCGCGGGCTTGTTGATGGCGATGACGTCTTCGTCCTCATAGAGCACTAACGACTTGGCGTACTTAATCTCATGGGGGCTTAAGGTCGCCCGTTCGCGCTTTTGCTGATCCTCAGAGGGAGCCGCCGGCAGTGGCGGCACACGCACGGTCGATCCGGTGCTCAGCCGGGTATCGGCCTTGACCCGGCCGCCATCGACGCGCACCTGACCTGACCGCAGCAGCTTATTGAGCTGGATGTGGTTGATGTGCGGCCAGCGGCGCTTGAAAAACTTATCGACGCGCACGCCGTCTTCGCCGTCGGTAACATAAAGGGTTTTGACTTCGTTCGACATCTTAAAACACAAACTTTCGGGTCAGATAAAGACCAACAATGACGGCCCCCACCGCCAGTAAAACTGATAATAACGCATAGCTGCTGGCAAGAACATAGTCGCGCCGCTCCAGCATCTGCACGACCTCCAGCGAAAAGGTCGAAAAGGTGGTAAACCCGCCTAAAATACCTACGCCCACAAACAGCCGCAGGCGCTCAAGTTCAAGCGGGGCCGGTGAGCGCATGACCACCGCCATCAGCATACCCATCAGCAACCCGCCCAGAACATTGGCGGCAAAGGTCGCAAAGGGCCAGCCGCCCATTGGCAGATAAACCGCACTTAGGCGCGTCAGGCCATACCGCCCCAGCGATCCGATTGCGCCGCCCACAGCAATAAGCACCCAATTTAACATGCGCTCTCATTACCTGTCTTGGCGGGCAAGGCATAGTCCTTTAGAGAGATTATATAACTCATTGCGCTATGGACGAGCCGATTTCATGAGCCTTTACGGTGATTACGACCCGAAAAACATCTTCGCCAAGATCCTAAGCGGCGATATCCCCTGCGCCAAGGTCTATGAGGACGCACGCATTTTGAGCTTTATGGATGCGTTTCCGCAGGCCAAAGGCCATACGCTGGTGATCCCCAAGGTGTCTGCCCGTAACCTGTTTGATATCCGCTGCGAGGACTTACAAAACCTCATAGCCCATACCCAAAAAATTGGCCGTGCGGTCAGGTCAGTGCTGGAACCCGATGGTATTCGCATTGCTCAGTTCAATGGCGAAGCGGCGGGCCAGACCGTGTTTCATATCCATTTCCATATTATCCCCGCCTGGGATGACGCCGCCCCGCGCGCCCATGCGTCCGGTCAGATGGCCGATCTCAACGAACTCAAAGACCTCGCGTCCCGCATCAAAGCCAAGCTATAGCCCATGTTCTATGTTCTCCGCCACGGCCAGACCGACTGGAATGCCGCGCTCCGGCTGCAAGGCTCAACCGACATCGCGCTCAATGAGATTGGCCGTGAGCAGGCCAGAGTCGCCGCGCAGTTGCTGACCGGGCAAGGCCTGACCAAGATTGTCGCCTCCCCCCTGTCGCGGGCGCGTGAGACGGCGGAGATCGTCGGCCATGCTGTCGGATTGGAGGTCGAGACTGATCCGCGTCTGATCGAGCGTAATTTCGGCGCCTTTGAGGGCCTGACCCTGCCCGAAGTCGAGGTCTTGCGCCGTGACATGGGCGCTATCATGAACCCTGAGGCTGATCTGGATGGCCGCCACTACCCGCTTGATGCCGAACCGTTGAGTGCGGTATTCAAGCGCGTGTCGTCGTCACTAATTGATCACCGCAAGAACAACGCGGTCAGCCTGTTTGTCTTTCACGGCATTCCGTTCCGTGTGGTCAGCAAGCTTTATCTGGGTGAGATGCACACCAGCCCCAATGCCTCACCGGTGCGCTTTGAGCCGGTGGGTGATGGCTGGCATATGTCGCCGCTTGACCCCGGTAACACGCCTCTGTCGCAACATCAAAACCTTCAGACCAGCATGGGCCGCTTCTGACACAAAATCTTCCGAACCCATCACAAAACGGGCGCGAAAAATTTATTTAAATATGAAAATATTCATCAGAACACTGCATATATCTGAAAAATAACATTATTTTTTGCAAAATTAAACAGAGATTCACTCGTATCGTTTAGTGTGCACTGCAACAGTAAGATTGTTGCGTAAGGTATCATTGCACATGCCAGGGCGTTACGAGATGCAAAAAGCTCTCTTTATCTCCGATATTACCGATCAGATCGCGCCGATTGCGCCCGATTGTCCCAACGCGGTGATATACGACCTGTTCCGCGATACGCCCGATCTGATGGTGGTGGCGGTTGCTGACACCGATGGTACGGTTTTAGGCCTCATTGAACGTCACACCTTCAATCTGAGGATGGCCGCGGAATTTGGCCGCGCCCTGTTCAGCCGCAAGCCGGTTACGGCCATGATGGATGCCGACCCGCTTAGGGTCGATATAGGTACCCCTTTGCGCGATTTTACCCGTGCAACTCTGGCCGAGCGCCCGTCAGAACTGATGCGCGGCTTTATCGCCACGCATGAGGGCAAATATGTGGGTGTCGGCACCGGCCTTTCCGTGCTTAAGGCCATTAGTGCCGATCTGCAAAATGCCTTTGACCTTCAACAGGTTATGACCCAGGATCTGTTGCGCCTGAGCGCCGAAGCCCAGCGCAGTCAGGTGTTCCTCAACACCGTCATCAACAATATCCCGGCGATGGTGCTGGTCAAAAACGCCGATGACCAGCGCATACGCCTGATCAACCACGCCGGCGAGCGATTGTTTAACGTCAGGGCGTCTGATGTGGTTGGCAAGACCAGTCAGGAATTGTTCCCTGCCGATGTCACCGCCCGCATTCTGGCCAGCGACCGTAAGGCGCTTGAGGGCTCGGAGGCGGTCGTCATGGACGATGAAATCTTTACCGACGCCCAGCAGCGTAAGCGCGTTCTGCAACTCAAAAAAACGGTTCTGCGCAGCGATGACGGTACCGCCGACAGCATCATCACGCTCGGCATGGATCTGACCGAACAAAAAGAGGCTGAGGCCCGTATTGCGCAACTGGCTCACTATGATCCGCTCACGGGGCTGGCCAACCGGGCTTTGTTTGCCACGGATCTGGAAAAATCCTTAAGCCGCGCCCAAAGATCGGGCCGGTCGTTCGCGCTAATGTGTCTTGATCTCGATCGCTTTAAGGCGGTCAACGATTCCTACGGCCACCTGATGGGGGATCAATTACTGATTCAGGTTGCCGAACGGTTGCGAGCGTGTGTGCGCAAGGGTGATCTGATCGCACGCATGGGTGGGGATGAATTTGCCGTTATTCAGGATATCACCCGCCCTGATGACGCCCAGCATCTGGCCGGACGCATTGTTGAGGCCATGAAGGCACCGTTCAAGGTGGGGGACATGCGTTTCCAGATCGGCATCTCGATCGGCATCGTCATCGCCCCTCAGGACGGGCTTGATCCCCACAACCTGCTGTCGCGGGCAGACCTGGCCATGTACCGCGTCAAGGCCGAAGGTCGCAACGGCTGGTGCTTTTTCAAGCCGGAAATGGATGAGCAGTTGCAGCGCCGGCTTGAGATGGAGCAGGATTTAAAGCGCGCGCTGGCCGACAACCAGTTCCAGCTTTATTTCCAGCCCCTGCTCAATCTCGACACCCAAGAAATTACGTCGTTTGAAGCCTTGCTGCGCTGGCACCATCCGGTGCGTGGCATGGTCTCACCGGCCGAGTTTATCCCCGTCGCCGAAGAGTCGGGCCTGATCGGGCCTCTGGGTGAATGGGTGCTGAAAACTGCTTGTAATGCCGCCGCAACATGGTCGCAGCCGTGGCGCATTGCTGTCAATATCTCACCGCTCCAGTTCCGCCATAAGTCCCTGCCCGTGCTGGTCAAAAAGGCGCTGAAGGCCGCTGGCCTGCCCGCCAGCCGTCTTGAGCTTGAAATCACCGAAAGCGTGCTGCTGGAAAACGAAAAGCAGAACCTGAGCATCCTCACGCAAATCCGCGATATGGGCGTGCGTATTGCGATGGATGATTTTGGCACCGGCTATTCGTCGCTCAGCTATCTGCGCGCCTTCCCGTTCGACAAGATCAAGATAGATCAGTCGTTCGTGCGCGACCTGCCTCACGACCGCGATGCCCTGTCGATCATCCGCGCCATCACGGACATGGCCCAGTCTTTGGGCGTACGCATCACCGCCGAAGGGGTTGAAACTCAGGCCCAGATGGACGCCCTGAAAGAGCTGGGCTGCCACGAAGCGCAGGGCTACCTGATCGGCCGCCCGGCACCGGGGATCGAGGCCTATTGCCCAGAGGTCATGACAGTGACAAAGACGGTGGCAGCGTAAAGAATACCCCTCCGTCTGCTCATTTCATTCGCAGCCACCTTCCGCCACCGCTCCTTCCGCGCTATAGTCCGGCAAAATGTCACGGGGGGACGCTATGCTGGATGCCGCAAAACAACCGTTTTCAGAACGGCACGCGCTGATATTCCGCGCCGTCATCGGGGTACTGTTCGGACTGGTTCTGGCCTATCTCCAAACCTACACGGACGCCCATCGGCCCGAATATCCGATTGATCCGGCAAAGATCACCCAAACCTATATCTGGCACCAGATCGCCTTTCTGACCGTGGCATTGAGCGCCTTTATTTACTGGGCCGGGGCGGCGGCCATGCGGCGAGGGACGCTTGCGATCTGGGGCCTGATCAGCATGGCGTTGATCGCCGTCATCGCCTGGACGCAATATCAACAAAACCCGACGCCTTATTTCTCACCGTTCTGGGGCACAGCGACGTTTCTGCTGTATCCGCTACTGTTCATCAGCCACGAACTGATCTCCAGCGCAGATCAGGCCCGCAAAGCGATCGCCCCCTACAGCCTTTATTTCGACGAAGCGTGGAAGCGCGGGGTGCAGCTATGCCTGTGCATCCTGTTCACCCTGTTGCTGTGGGGGATTTTATGGCTGGGGGCGTCTCTGCTCGGTTTCATCGGGTTTGACTGGTTCAAAAAGCTGCTGGAGCAGGAATATTTCAGCTTCCCCATCACCGGTCTGGCGTTGGGAGTATCGGTGCACCTATCGGATGTGCAGACCAAGCTTCTGGCCAATGTCCGTGCGTTGATACTTGGCGTGCTGTCGTGGCTGCTGCCGGTGATCGTGCTGGTGGGGCTGATCTTTACGGTCAGCCTGTGTTTCAGCGGCCTTGAGCCGTTGTGGAAGACCAAGGCGGCGACGGCGACCCTACTAGGGGCGTGTTTGGGGCTGGTACTGCTGATCAACGCCGCCTATCAGCAGGGCGACGAAGAGCGTCCGGTGAACGTCGCACTCAAAATTGCCGCCCGGATCGGTTGTGGCCTGATCCTGATTTTCTCAGTACTGGCCGCCTATGCGCTCAGTTTGCGGATCGGCCAGTACGGCCTGACGCCGGCGCGGATCATGGCGCTGACAGGCGTCATCGTGGCCCTGCTGTACGGGATCGGTTACGCCGTGGCTGCCGTCATGCCGGGCCGGTGGCTGCGCCTGATTGAGCCGCTCAATATCGCCTTTGCCATCGCCAAGTGCGTGATTTTTATATGCGTACTGACGCCGATCGCCACGCCTGCCCGCCTGAGCGTGGGCGATCAGGTTGCCCGCCTACAATCGGGCAAGGTGGCACCGGATCAGTTCGACTGGAACCTGCTGCGGTTTGAAACCGGTATTTACGGCACCCGCGCCCTTGATATACTTGAAGCGAGCGGCACCACCGACACCATTCGTAAAAAGGCGACCGAGGCTAAGACCATGAAAGAACGCTATCAGCTCACGCCGCCCTCCACATCCGTAAAACCGTCGGCGGGGCAGTTCAAAATCATCGCGCCTGCCGATGGCGTGATGCCAGAAACCTTTATGGCGCAGGATTTCAACCTTGAGGGATATGACACGCCCCAGTGCATGAAAACGGCCTCGAAACTGTGTCAGGTATCGCTGATTGATCTTAACCGCGACAACGTGCCGGAAATCGTTATTCTGGATGACAACGCCCTGCGGATCTATATCCACGGCGTCGGCAAATGGCAGCAGCAGACAGCGGATTTTACGCTCACCGACGCGCAGAAAGCGGCCTTCCTCAAAGGCGAAGCACGGGCGACTGAGCCTCAATGGGATGATCTTATGGTCGACGATAAGCGCCTTTCGATAGACACCCCGCAATAGCCATTTCTTTATTTTTCGAAGGGTTAGCCGCAATTTAAACCTGAGGCCCCGGGGCATAGGCTCATGGTTACCCATGAACCGTAAGGAATATGTCTATGCCCCTGATTAACCTTGTTGTCGTGCTGATTGTGGTCGGCGTCCTGCTGTGGCTGGTCAACACCTATATCCCGATGGATGGCAAGATCAAAAACATCCTCAATGCCGTGGTCGTTATCGGTGTTGTGCTGTGGCTGCTTCAGGTCTTTGGCCTGTTCAGCAGCCTGTCCGGCATTACCGTATAAGCGCTGCGCCTGAACCTAATTCGACGCTTCCATAAGGCCCGTTTGCGCAAACAGTTCGACTGAACGCAGGCGGGCCTTTATGTCGTGGATAGGCATAGAGATAATCAGCTCATCGGCTTCGGTCTGCGCCAGAAAGGCCCGCAGTTTGGCCGTTATGGTCTCAAGCGACCCGACCACCGCATATTTCAGCATATGATCAACCATCGCCGCCTCATCAGGGCTCAACTGTAAGCCGCGGTTAGGCTTGGGGAAAGGTTTGCGGTCATTACGGCGCAGATTGGCGAACGACTGCTGCATCGAGGTATAAAGATACTTCGCCTCTTCATCCGTATCCGCCGCCACGCCCATAACGCCGACCATCGCATAGGGTTTGTCCAGAACCGCCGACGGTTTGAACTGGCTGCGGTAGATATGAAGCGCCTGAAACAGATGCTCCGGTGCAAAATGTGACGCGAACGCATAAGGTAAGCCCAGCATGGCGGCCAGTTGCGCACTGTAAAGGCTTGATCCCAAAAGCCAGATCGGCACATTACTATTCATCCCCGGCACCGCGATGACCGGACGGCTGGCGGCGTCATCACCTTCCCCCAGATAGGCCTGAAGCTCCAGCACATCATTGGGGAAGCTATCGACACCGTTATCAAGGTTTCGGCGCAAAGCCCGCGCGGTCTTCATATCGGTGCCCGGTGCGCGCCCCAGCCCCAGATCAACCCGGCCCGGATAAAGCGCTTCCAGCGTGCCGAACTGCTCAGCGATCACCAGCGGCGAATGGTTGGGTAGCATGATCCCACCGGAACCTATGCGGATAGTTTTCGTCGCCTGCCCCACATGGGCAATCACGATCGAGGTCGCCGCCGAGGCGATCCCCGGCATGCCGTGATGCTCCGCCAGCCAATAGCGCGTATATCCCAGTGCTTCGGCAGCTTTCGCCATCAGGGCCGAATTATTCAGCGCCTCACGCACCGTCCCGCCCTCACCGATCTGCGACAAATCAAGAATGGAAAACGGGATCATAAATTACCTCCGATGTGAGCCAGCTCACATCGGGTAAGCGGCACATGTACAGATGCCTTATGTAGGAGTTTCGGTTACGATTTGAAGGTTTAGGCGTAATTAAAGTCGCAGGGGCACAGCCCCTGCACCCGAAATTGAACATCGACGAAAACACAGTCCGATATGTTAATAATCACATAGAGATTCTAGTGGGGCCAGACTTGAATGACCGAAAATGTAGAAAAAACAGTATCTGATGTGTACCCAAGTCTGTTCCATTACACGACCTACAGCGGATTGATCGGCATACTCCAAAGCCAGTCACTTTGGGCGACAAACTATCAATTTCTCAACGATAGCACTGAGTTCAAGCTTGCCGCGGAAAGGCTGGTTCATGAGATCAAACCTCATTACGAGCGTGCGATTATTGAGCAAATATCCATAAACGATATGTTCAAAGGCTACATTCAGGCTAAAGGGGGCTTACATAACTTTATCAATGAGCCAGTGACCATTGCTGAAAGCATGTATAAGGCCACGGGCGACAATATTTTCATAACCTCGTTTTCAGCCCATTTGGATCAGTACGTGGCTCAAAATGGTCAACTTAGCCAGTGGCGCGCCTATGGTATTGATGGTGGTTATTCGATTGAATTTAACTCAAAAGAAATCGAAAATTTATTCAAAGAAGAGTCTGAGGCTTATGATTGCACAGGGTATTTAGCCGATACAATTTATAGTGATGATGAGGAAAAATTTCGCTTAGAACTGCAACCCAAAACTGAATCCCTAATTTACACAGCGATTGAAACATTTCGTTCAATAATCGAGAGACGCGCGGCTACAATACCACCCTCAGCCTACAGTGATTTCATATCCTTTTCTGGTAGATATAAACATCATGCCTTTAAAGAGGAAAACGAGGTGCGTATCTTCGTTGATGTAAAAAACACCACTAAAGACAAGGCTCCCCATGCAATTCGTTACCGTGGGGGTACATTGAAAACACCGTACATCTCCCTTTTTGAACGGGGAGAAACCTTAAAGTTAGAGGAGTTGTCGCGCGACAATATTACTGTGCCAATTAAACGCATCATCGTTGGCCCTCATAAAGACAAACACTTGCGGGCAGCATCACTCAAAGCGATCCTGAGACATACGGATATCGAGGTCACTATGTCCGACATTCCGTTTGTAGGCGTTCACGTATAGAGTGACCCCTCCGTCGCGGACTTCGTCGCGCCACCTCCCCACTTTGTAGGGAGGAGGAATGCCCCCACCACACCTCACGGCCTTTGTCCGCTCGCCCCCTCCGTCTGTTCGCTGCGCTCACAGCCACCTCCCCATCGCTCACACGATAGGGAGGAGAAAATAGAAAAAGCCGCCGGAGGGTTCCGGCGGCTTTTATGTTTAGTGCGGACAGAGCCATCTGCGCCCCGTAACGGGTGCAGGGGCTGAGCCCCTGCCCACCTTACTCATATCAATCGACGGTTTCGGCGCGGGACGCGTTCTTGTCCTTGGCCGGGGTGATGTCGAAGCCGATCTTGCCCTCGTCGGTGAGTTTGACAAGGATATGACCGCCGCGCACCAGCTTGCCGAACAGTATCTCGTCGGCCAGCGGCTTTTTGATGTAGTCCTGAATGACCCGCGCCAGAGGCCGCGCGCCGTACAGTTCGTCGTAGCCATTTTCCGACAGCCACTTGGCGGCATCGTCGGTCAGGGTGATCGAGATGTTGCGGTCAGCCAGTTGCATCTCAAGCTGGAGAATGAACTTCTGGACGACCTGGGCGATCACGTCCTGCTTCAGTTGCTTGAAGGTGACGATGGCATCCAGACGGTTGCGGAATTCCGGCGTAAACAGACGCTTGATCGCCGCATCGTCTTCGCCTTCGACCTTTGAGCGGCCAAAGCCGATCGAGTTCTTCTGATTGTCCGACGCGCCAGCGTTTGTGGTCATGATCAGGATCACATTGCGGAAATCGACCTTTTTGCCAACGGCATCCGTCAGCATGCCATGATCCATGACCTGCAACAGGATGTTGTAGATATCCGAGTGGGCCTTTTCGATTTCATCGAGCAGGACAACCGCATGCGGTTGCTGATCGACGGCATCGGTAAGCAACCCGCCCTGATCATGGCCGACATAGCCCGGAGGGGCCCCGATCAGGCGCGACACGGTGTGACGCTCCATATATTCGGACATGTCAAAGCGCAGCAGATCGATCCCCAGCGTCGCCGCCAGTTGCTTGGCCACCTCGGTTTTTCCCACACCGGTCGGGCCGGAGAACAGGTAGCAACCGATCGGCTTTTGCGGATCGCGCAGGCCCGCGCGGGCCAGTTTCATGGCTGACGACAGTTGCTCGATGGCATCGTCCTGACCAAAGACCACCCGTTGCAGATCCTTTTCCAGATCGCGCAGGGCTTCGGTATCAGACCGCGAGACCGACTTTGACGGAATACGGGCGATCTTGGCGATGACCGTTTCGATTTCCTTCGGGCCGATGACCTTCTTGCGCTTGGATTCCGGCAGTATGACCTGCAAGGCTCCGGCTTCGTCGATCACGTCAATGGCCTTATCCGGCAGCTTACGGTCGGTGATGTAACGCGCCGACAGCTCGACCGCGGTCTTGATGGCCGCATCGGTGTATTTCAGCTTATGGAAGGTCTCATAGTACGGCTTGAGACCGCGCAGGATCTTAATGGTGTCGTCCGGCGACGGTTCATTGACGTCGATCTTCTGGAAACGACGCACCAGGGCGCGATCCTTCTCAAAGTGCTGACGGTACTCCTTATAGGTCGTGGAGCCCATGCAGCGCAGAGCGCCCGACGCCAAAGCCGGTTTCAGCAGGTTGGACGCATCCATCGCTCCGCCTGATGTCGCGCCCGCACCAATGACGGTGTGGATTTCGTCGATGAACAGGACGGCGTTCGGATGGGCCTCAAGTTCTTTGACGACCTGCTTGACGCGTTCTTCAAAGTCACCGCGGTAACGGGTACCGGCCAAAAGCGTACCCATGTCGAGGCTATAGATCGTGGCCCCAGCCAGAACTTCGGGCACTTCGCCGTCGACGATCTTTTTGGCCAGACCTTCGGCAATGGCCGTCTTACCCACGCCCGGATCACCCACCAGCAGCGGGTTGTTCTTGGTGCGGCGGCACAGGATCTGAATGGCGCGCTCAACCTCGGCATGGCGGCCGATCAGCGGATCAACCTTGCCGTGGCGGGACTTTTCATTCAGGTCGACACAGTAGGCCGCCAAAGCGTCGCCAGTGGACTTTTCGCCCTTGGATTTTTCATCCGATGGCGCACCATCTTCGGAGGCACTGCGCACGGTACGCGGTTCGGACGCACCCGGCTTCTTGGCGATGCCGTGGGCGATGAAATTGACCGCGTCATAGCGCGTCATTTCCTGTTCCTGCAGGAAGAACGCCGCGTGGCTTTCGCGCTCCGAGAAGATGGCCACCAGCACATTGGCACCTGTGACTTCATCCCGACCGGATGACTGGACGTGGATAACCGCGCGCTGAATGACGCGCTGGAAACCGGCCGTGGGCTTGGCTTCTTCGGACTGCGGCACCACCAGCGATTTGAGGTCGGTTTCGATATAGGCGTTCAGCGCCACCCGCAGTTTTGATAAATCCACATTACACGCGGTCATGACGGCGGCGGAATCCACATCGTCAATGAGGGCGAGGAGGAGGTGCTCTAAGGTCGCATACTCATGATGATGAGCATTGGCGTGCCCGACGGCCCGATGAAGAGTGTCTTCAAGCGCGCTGGAAAATGATGGCATGTTCAGCCTCCTTAAAGCTGTGATCCAAACTCTGTACTCTCTAGTCCTTTATTCTTGCCCCATCGGTAGTTCGCGAAACACATAAGATCTTTTGGGTCTCGGATCGTTCGCTTGCCAAAAACGCGGCCGGAATTCTAAAAACTGTATCTTCGTCTATTACATAGGAAGCGGATTAATCCTTTTCCATAGTGCATTGCAGAGGATGCTGATGGCTTGCTTAGGTTTTGTCATCAGCCTTGTCAGTCCTTCTCCATCGTACATTGCAGCGGATGCTGATGACGCCATGTATTTTAAGTCTTGCCGTCATCAGCCTTTATCAGTCCTTCTCCATTGTACATTGCAGCGGATGCTGATGACGGCGGGCCATATCAACCACCTGCGCCACCTTGGTTTCCGCCACTTCGTAGGTATAGACCCCGCATACGCCCACGCCCGTCTGATGGACATGCAGCATGACGCGGGTGGCGTCCTCACGCGACTTGTTAAAGAACCGCTCAAGGACATAGACCACGAATTCCATCGGGGTGTAGTCGTCATTGAGGATCAGCACGCGGTACAGCGACGGCTTCTGCGGCTTGGGTTTGGCATCGACAACGGCAAACGGGGCCTGGTCAGGCTTAATGTCGGGCGTCTTCGTCCCGCCCTTACCCGCTGCTGTCACTGCAATCGTCATCGACTGTGCCATGATGTTAGCGCCCTCAACCTCCTCAAGCGCGAAATCAAACCCGTTACCCGACAAGACTAAACCTCTTTGTTTTAACCATACCCTAACGGCGTTCTCTCAACCTACATTCATTGACCTGAAGGCCGGATGAACGAAGCGATTTTAACGCCGGTCGGGGACGTAGCCTAATGAAGATAGTACAAACTTTGAACCTGTTAAGGGGCAATCGCCAATACTATCCCCTGTTACGATCACAGTTTACGCCTAAGTCTTACAAAAGGTATGCAAAAAAGATTTGCCTCCACATCAGATAACCAAAGACTAAACGTGCTTCGTCGCCGTTGAATATGTGGATTCTGTCCGATCACTTAAACTTGATCGCAGGTGCAGCATACCCCAATGCCGGGCGGGCGGGCGGGCTAACGCTCCGCTTCTTGAGCGCAGGACAAAAAAATCCCCGGACGGTTGTTGAGACCATCCGGGGCTACAGCAATTTGGCGAATTGCAGCTTTAAATTTTAAGTGCCGGTCTGATACGCGACCGGCCAATGACCGGCGAATTACCGAAGACTTAGGAAACTACTTGTAAGACTGGAACTTCTCAACAGCCGCCGTCATACGGGCGTTGATCGGCTTGAAGGTGTCCTTGAACGAGGCCGACAGGGTTTCAGAAATGGTGTTCATTTCCGACACATAGGCTTCGATCGAAGACTTGGCCCAGGACGATTGCAGCTCAATCACTTCCTGTACGCTCTTGGCGGTCGACAGGCTCTTGCCGGCAGCGACAGCGTCTTCCCAGTTCTTCTTGGCAAAAGCGGCGGTTTGGGCGCCAACGGTTTCAACACCCTTGGTGGCAGCGGTCATGCTCTCGATGACGGCTTCGATGTTGCCCTTGGACAGGCTGTTGACTTCGTTGAGCATGCCCAACGACTTCTCAACGCCGTCTTTGAAGGCTTGATTACCGGCAACCGAGGCGCGCTCGACGGTTGATTTGAAAGCTTCTGTACCCGTATCCATGTCAAATATCTCCCTATTTGATGCTAAAGGACTCTTGGTCAAGTCTCAGTCTTTTTGACGAAAAAATATCGCCATAAGTGTAAAGTAACTCAGAAACACAACCATTAAAAGTATTTATAACGCAAGCGCACACTGATGTCAAACATTATTGTGCAGTGCACAAAATTCTACGTACGCGAATACCGCCGGTTACCTTCATCAGGATTCCCCCGTTGCGGGAGCCCCCTTTATAACCAGCCAAAGGCGCGGCTTAATGCACCGGTAAAAGTTTGTAAAAATTAGATTGTAAGCGTTTACGGCACCAGGCGGCTTAAACTAGGGCGCGGCCTAACTTAATTAGGCGACTCGCGCCGAATAAGCCAGATGCGGCGCGTTAAGAGTTTGTAAGCCATAACGGCGTTTTATAGTAAGCTTATTTTAGCGACTAAGCGCACCACGGCTACATTTTAGGCTCAATTGCGCGTTATCGTGACCATATAGTTACAGGTCGTAAGGTTGACTAATCCGCCCCAGCCTGTTGAATTAAGCTTAACAGGCGTTCGGATCTGATCGGGAATCGTAACACGCCTTATCGCAGACACGATCTCCCGATGCGGACTTGAGTTATAAGTGCCCGATTTTTTATAAAAAAGGCACAAGGTTGTGGCGTAAATCTAGTAAATAAGGAGCTTGGCCCGTTGCGTAACCTCCCCTCTGCCAAGACGCGCCCGTCGCGTGAAACTATCACACCGGCCTCAAAAGCCCGTGTGATTGCTGCGGCACGGCCCCCGCGCTTAGCGCTATCCGCGCTGCTCGCGACTCTTATTTGCATGATCATCGTGATCGGTTTTGCCACCAGTGCACGGGCTCAGGACTTATCCGAACAAAGCGCACGCTATGCCGCCATTGTCGTCGATGCCCAGTCCGGCGAAGTGTTTTATGCCAGCCGTGCCGATAGTCAGCGCTACCCCGCTTCGCTCACCAAGATCATGACCCTTTATATGGCGTTCGAAGCCATTTCGACGGGCGAGCTGAAACCGACCGATCTGATCACCATGTCGCCCCACGCCGCCTCCATGCAGCCGGTAAAGGTCTGGCTGAAAGCTGGCGACACCATTGATGTCGATTCCGCCATGAAGCTGGTGGCCCTTTATTCAGCCAACGATCTGGCCGCCGCTTTGGGCGAAAAGATCGGTGGCACCGAAGCCCGCTTTGGGGCCCTGATGACCATGCGCGCCAAGGAACTGGGCATGACCCAGACCAATTTCGTCAACGCGTCGGGCCTGCCCGATAACCGTCAGGTGTCCTCGGCTCGCGACTTCGCCATTCTGGCCCGCGCCGTCATGCGTGACTACCCGCAATATTATGAATATTTCCACATCAAGAACTACACCTGGCGCGGCAAGACCTACTACAATCACAATCCACTGCTGGCCATGTCCGGTGTGGACGGCATGAAGACGGGCGTGACCAATGCCGCCGGCTATAATCTGGTCGCCTCTCAGGTCAAGGGTAACCGTCGCCTGATCGCCGTCATGCTGGGCGGCGACAACAAATCCCAGCGCCGTGAACACGTTACGGCTTTGCTGAATACCGGTTTTGACGTCATTGCCCGCCGTAACAAAGGCGAGGAAATCCTGGTTGCCCAAACCGCCTTTACCGAGTCCTTCGGCGGTGGGCCAAAGCCCTACACCATCCTAGCCAGCAACGACAAACTGATGAGCGATGCTCAGCTTCGCGACGCCCTGCAGGGCTCGGAAATGGCCAATATGTCTGAGGACGTGCAGCGCCTGAGTTCCACCGCCAACGCCCCGGCGGTCGCAAAGGCACTGGCAGACGCCAAAGCTGTCTCGGATGCCAAGGCTAAACCTGCCGCCGCCAAAAAGACGGCAACCAAGGCCAAGAAAAAAGACCCCGACGCCATCTGGGCCATTCAGGTCGGTGCCTTCAAGCAAAAATCGCTGGCTCAGGACTGGACCAAGGATTTGAAAAAACGCTTCAAATCCAATCTGGCAGAGGCTGTGGCTGACGTCAGCCGTAACTCCAACGGCTGGTATCGCACCCGCTTTACGGAGATGACCAAGGCGCAGGCCCAAAAAGCCTGTAAGGCGATCGAAGCGAAGCGCCTCGACTGTATGGTTGTTAAATCCTGATAAAAAAGCGCTCCAATTGGAGCGCTTTTTTTATGCAGCCTGATCGTTGGCCGCGCGGCTCAAAGCACGTCTGGCCGTGCCGCCCATAGCCTTAAGCCAACCCGACGCCGACACTTCGCAGGCCTGAATGATGTTGAACCGACGGCGCAGGCTCAAGCGCACACTTTTGATCCGGCTTTTCATAACCGGCAGAGCTTCAACCAGTTGATCCAGAATCATCTCACCGACACTGGGCACAGACGATACCACCCCTTCGAGGCACGCGGTCTCCGGCGTCGTCAGCACGTGTTTATACTGCTCACCGCCACACCCGAAATCGACCCGCTTCACGCCCAGCGCCTCGACGTGCTGCATAATGCGCATCGACAGCAGAATGCCCGGACTGTAGCGGCCATAGCTTTCGGCATAGGCGGGAAACCAGAAATGCAGATTATCGCCCTTGACCAGACAGATTTCCGCCGCGACCAGATTGCCCTCATGACGGAAAACACCTACCCGCAGGCCAAAGCCCTGATCCTGATAGCCTGCCAGCGTCTTGAGCAGGGTCAGCGTCCAGCCGCAGGTAAAGACATCATGCAGGCCTGAGCGCTTATATTGCAGGCGTTTCTGCTCGATGATCCATTCGATGATGGCCGAGGTCGCCATTTCCCATGAAAACTCAAAGCCGCCAAAGTCCTTTTCGACGTTGCGGATACAGCGACCGATATTCTTGAAAAACTTGTGGTGTTCGCTCTTCTGCGTCTCAAACCAGGCGTCATAACCTTTGGACAGATCCGCGATGCGGCGGGTGTGGTGGGTGGTGCGCGCCTTTGGGTTCATTGGCCCGACCCAGCCCTGAAACACCAGATGCTGAGCCCCCAGCGACTTTAACAAGGCTTTGAAATCGACCTGCAAATCGCGACGACCGATAATACCGTGATAGTCGGTAAGCGGCGCGCCCAGCGGCTGAATAGTCCGCCCACGGCGCTGAAACGGAAAGAAACCTGCCACCCGGTCGCCCGCATAGAGCCGCGCGACGAAAGCCTTGGGCACACTCTGGCCGATGGCCATGACGTAACGCACATCGAAATAAGGCCCGATCAGGTCATCGCGCTCGGCCATAAAACCTTGCCACAGCCTGATATCTTCCGCGCTCAGGTGATCAGGTTTGATGATGTCAACACGGGAGTGTCTGACCATAGGATGTGCTTCCGCCGCTTTGATTTGGCGGCCACCCTACGCGAATATGATTAAATCCGGCCTAAGTGGCATGGTAAACAGATAGTCATCACGGATTGCCACCACAGCCAAACTGCGGCACAAAGCGTGACACAGACGGGCCTCAAGGCCTGCCTTGAGAGACTTATCTTGAACGAACCCCGCCCCTTAAATCGATATATCCTGCTTGATCATATCAATCGCGAGATTGATCTGCGCGCACCTGAAAGCTTTGGATGGGGACGGGATTATTATCTGAATGTTTTCAGGGCGTTTGAACGACGCGGCGAATTATCAGGCCTGACCGTATATATTTCGTATCATGCGCCCCAAAGCCTGCCGACCGCTGGACCAAACGTGGTCTTAGTCATCATTGGCGACGAATTTCATCAACACCGGGGTTATTTCCATCAACTAGGGGCGATCCTACGTTGTCATGGCCCTTTGCCCGAATATTGCGATGGATGGCCGACCAGCCTGTTGCAGATATCCGGCCTGTTGCAATGGCTGCACAAATATGGCGTTCATCTTAAATCTGTAGGACGGGCGTTCACATCGGCAGGGTTCAAAGCGCTGATTAATGTCAGGCCCAAAACCCTGTCCATTCCTCTGGGACTGCTCCAGACATTTGAGCCGAACGTGGTGCCGGTCGACCAACGCCGCCACGATTATGGTTTTATGGGCAGTAATAATGATGCTTGCGAAAACCGGAGGCTTCTGCACCGCATATTGATGTGGCCCAAGGTCTTATCCAGAGCGCAGATGCTGAAAGCGATGACGCGGATCGGATCGCAGCACCACGGCATTACCCGTGTCAACGAAGGTTTTGAGCAGAGCCTGAACTTCTATGACGCCTATGTTGCCGCACTGGCTGACACCAGGATCGCCATTGTACCACGCGGCACCTGTTATGGCACGTACCGGTTTTTTGAAGCCTGCAAAGCCGGATGTGTCATCGTCTGCGACCCTGTGCCTGACACCTGGTTCTACAAAGATCATCCGGGCATCGTTATCCGCAACTGGGCCGATTTGCCCGGCATTGTGGACACAGTTTTGACTGACCCTGAAAAGCTGCAGAAAGCCTCACAGGCCTCGTATAACTATTGGCACAACAGGGTCAGCGAAGACGCTGTCGCCGGTCATATACTGACCTTTTTAAAGCGAACCATGCCCGGCTTCACCGTCCCGGCGGACTGAAGGTCTGGGCCACGGCCTGAAACACCGGCAGGGCCTCGCAGGTGTTATGGTGGGCCGAAAGGGCCGGACAGGCTGTGAAATTTAGCAACCCGTCATGGGCTTCGGCGATAAACCGGAGCATACAGGCGACCGCGATATCGGCATGACCGGGCGCATCGCCGAACCAGAAAGGCGTGGTCAGTTTCACCCGTTCGGCTTCTAAAACCTTAAGCGCATCCCTGATTTGCCGGCAACAGCGATCGACCCACAGATCTGATGGCGCCGGATGAAAAGCCTGCTCGTAAAACAGGCTGACGGCCTTATCGGCAAGCCCTAACGCCAGCGCTGTGATGTAAAGCGCCTTTTGACGATCCTCACCGCTGCGGGGCATCAGAGGGATCGTGGCCCGCTCATCAAGATAATCGATCATGCTGACGCTGTCGATCAGAACCGCCCCATCCTCAAGCACCAAAGTCGGTACGCGCCGTAAAGGGTTGTACTCAGCAATGCGTTCAGCGTCCCCGAAACTCGACCACGGGCGGTGTTCAAAGGCGATCCCGTACAACGTCAGCGCTATGCCGACACGGCGTACAAACGGGCTGTCATACTGACCGATCAGAATCATGCAGGCCTCACCAGAGCTATTTCAGAGGCCGCAGTTCGTCCCCCAGCCCCGCGTCTTGCATCAAAGCGCGCGCTTCGTCAAACCCGTCGGCTTCGACAAGTATGCGCTTGGGGAACAGGCCGATGGAGCCTTCGGTCGCACTGATATTGCGGTCCGCCACGAAATAGGCCAGCCCCGCCGATTTGAGCAGGGTCTCCACATAGGAAATGAGAACCATATTATTGGTGCGGATTAGCTCTTTCACACCGGCAACCTAACCCATTGCCGCCTGATCGCCTACTGAGCCTCACCGAGATGTGACCACGCAAACAAAAAAGCCCTCTGAGTTTCCTCAGAGGGCTTTTTTATTTAGCCACCGTCATCTCAGCTTGCGCCAAGCTCCGGTTCCAGGGGCTTGCCCTAGGCGATGATTTTTGCCCCGATGCGACAATGACGTGTCGCATCATGACCAAAAACTGTTGCGAAAATTAAGCAATAATTTTCGCAACGACGCCGGCGCCGACGGTACGGCCGCCTTCACGGATAGCGAAGCGCAGCTTCTCTTCCATGGCGATCGGCGTGATCAGCTCAACGTCCAGCTCAGCATTGTCGCCCGGCATGATCATTTCCACGCCTTCTTTCAGCTTCACGATACCGGTCACGTCCGTCGTACGGAAGTAGAACTGCGGACGGTAGTTGGTGAAGAACGGCGTGTGACGACCGCCTTCTTCCTTGTTCAGGATGTAGGCTTCGGCGATGAACTTGGTGTGCGGGGTGATCGAACCCGGCTTACACAGAACCTGACCGCGCTCAACGTCTTCACGCTTGGTACCGCGCAGCAGAACGCCGACGTTGTCACCGGCCTGACCTTGGTCGAGCAGCTTGCGGAACATTTCAACGCCCGTGCAGGTCGTCTTCTGAACCGGACGGATGCCGACGATTTCGACTTCTTCACCGACCTTCACGATACCACGCTCGACGCGGCCCGTCACAACCGTACCACGGCCCGAGATCGAGAACACGTCTTCAACCGGCATCAGGAACGGCAGGTCGATCGGACGCTCAGGCTGCGGGATGTAGTCGTCAACCGTTTGCATCAGAGCCAGGATCTGGTTTTCACCGATGTCCGGGTTCACGCCGTCGGTTGCAGCCTTAGCCGAACCCTTGGTGATGGGGATATCGTCGCCAGGGAACTGGTAGGACGACAGAAGTTCACGAACTTCCATTTCAACCAGCTCAAGCAGTTCTTCGTCGTCGACCAGGTCGACCTTGTTCATGAACACGACCAGAGCCGGCACGCCGACCTGACGGGCCAGCAGGATGTGCTCGCGCGTTTGCGGCATCGGGCCGTCAGCGGCCGAAACCACCAGGATAGCGCCGTCCATCTGAGCGGCACCGGTGATCATGTTCTTCACGTAGTCGGCGTGGCCCGGGCAGTCAACGTGGGCATAGTGACGGTTGGCCGTCTCATATTCCACGTGGGCGGTGTTGATGGTGATGCCGCGTGCTTTTTCTTCAGGCGCTGCGTCGATGTCAGCATAGTTCTTGGCGACCGCGCCGCCCGACTTTGCCAGCGTCATCGTGATCGCGGCCGTCAGCGTCGTCTTGCCGTGGTCAACGTGACCAATCGTGCCAATGTTGCAGTGCGGCTTAGTACGGTTGAATTTTTCCTTGGCCATTTCAAATCCCCGCGCATTAGGCGGGCCTTCACTCGGTTAGGGGTTGAACTTTGTAAGTTGAGTTTTGGGTTGCTGGCCCGTAGCATACAAAATGCGACGGGCCAAGCGGTTTGATATTAAGCGTACTTCTTGATCACTTCGTCGGCGACGTGCTGCGGCACGGGCTCGTAGTGATCATAGACCATCGAGAACTGAGCGCGGCCTTGCGACATACCACGCAGGGTATTCACGTAACCGAACATGTTGGCCAGAGGTACGAAGGCGTCCACGACGATGGCGTTACCGCGCATGTCCTGCCCCTGGATCATACCACGACGACCGTTGAGATCGCCGATGACCGAACCGAGGTATTCTTCAGGCGTTACGACTTCGACCTTCATGATCGGCTCGAGCAGCTTAGGCCCGCCCTTCTCACGAAGTTCCTTGAACGCAGCGCGGGCCGCGATTTCAAAGGCCAGAACCGAGGAGTCGACGTCATGGTAGGCGCCGTCGATCAGGGTGACCTTGAAGTCGATCACAGGGAAGCCAGCCAGCAGACCGTTTTCCTTGGAGGATTCAAAGCCTTTTACGACGCCCGGGATGTATTCCTTAGGCACAGCACCACCGACGATGCCCGATTCGAACACGAAGCCCGTACCTGGCTCGCCCGGCTCAACCACAACCTTGATGCGGGCGAACTGGCCTGTACCACCGGTTTGCTTCTTGTGGGTGTAATCGATTTCAGCCTTGCGGGTGATCGATTCGCGGTAGGCCACCTGCGGCGCGCCGATATTGGCTTCAACCTTATAGGTACGCTTTAAGATGTCGATCTTGATGTCGAGGTGAAGTTCGCCCATGCCCTTCAGGATCGTCTGGCCCGACTCGTGGTCGGTCGAAACGGTGAAGGACGGATCTTCGGACGCCAGCTTGGCCAGAGCCACACCGAGCTTTTCCTGATCGGCCTTGGACTTCGGCTCAACAGCGATTTCGATAACCGGTGCCGGGAATTCCATGCGCTCAAGAATGACCGGGGACTTCAGCGGATCGCACAGGGTGTCGCCGGTGCGGGTGTCCTTGAGGCCAGCCAGAGCGACGATATCGCCGGCATAGGCTTCCTTGATGTCTTCACGGTTGTTGGAGTGCATGAGCAGCATACGGCCAACGCGCTCGCGCTTATCGCGGGTCGAGTTGAGCAGGCCCATGCCGGCTTCCATCTTACCTGAGTACAGGCGACAGAAGGTCAAGCTACCTACGAACGGGTCGTCCATGATCTTGAACGCCAGAACCGACAGAGGCTCTTCGTCCGAAGCCTTACGCACGACTTCTTCTTCGGTCTTGTAGTCGATGCCCTTGGTCGGCGGAATATCTACCGGCGACGGCAGGTAATCAACAACGGCGTCGAGCAGGGTCTGAACGCCCTTGTTCTTGAACGCCGAACCGCACAGGATCGGATAGAAGGCGCCGGTCAGAACGGCCTTACGGATGCACTTCTTGATGGTCGCTTCGTCAGGCTCGTTGCCTTCCAGATAGGCTTCCATCGCGTCGTCGTCGAGTTCAACGGCATTGTCGATCAGATACTGACGGGCTTCGTTGGCCTTTTCGACCAGATCGGCCGGGATCGGCACGTCCTTATAGGAAGCGCCCAGACCATCGTTGTCCCAGACCACGCCGGTCATGCGAACGATGTCGACCAGACCGCTCAGGTTCGACTCTGAGCCGATCGGGAACTGGATCGGCACAGCCTTGGCGCCCAGACGGTCACGGATCGACTGCACGGACTTGTCGAAGTCAGCGCCGATCTTGTCCATCTTGTTGACGTACACGATGCGCGGCACCTTGTACTTGTCGGCCTGACGCCAGACGGTTTCGGTTTGCGGCTCAACGCCGGCGTTTCCGTCCAGAACCGTGACAGCACCGTCGAGAACGCGAAGCGAGCGCTCAACTTCGATGGTGAAGTCCACGTGGCCTGGGGTGTCGATGATGTTCAGGCGCTTGCCTTCCCAGAAAGCGGTCGTCGCGGCGGACGTGATGGTGATGCCGCGCTCCTGCTCCTGCTCCATCCAGTCCATGGTGGCGGCGCCATCGTGAACTTCGCCAATCTTGTGGGATTTGCCGGTGTAATAGAGGATACGTTCCGTCGTCGTGGTCTTACCGGCGTCGATGTGCGCCATAATACCAAAGTTACGGTAGTCCTCAATGTTGTGACTGCGGGGCATAGGGGTAGCCTCAAACTAAGGGTCAAATTCGGGGTATTGGTCGTTTCAGGCTAAAAAAACCCGGCGACCTTGAACCATAAGGCGCGCGGGCGGTTTAAACCAAACCACCCGCGCGTTAAAGTTCTTTTTTGACAGGGTGATGACACCCTGTCCGCTTTGTTACCAGCGGTAGTGCGAGAAGGCGCGGTTAGCTTCGGCCATCTTATGGGTATCTTCGCGCTTCTTGACCGCGGTACCGCGGTTGTTGGAGGCGTCCAGCAGTTCACCGGCCAGCTTTTCCGTCATGGTGTTTTCACCACGCTTGCGCGCAGCGTTTACCAGCCAACGGATCGCCAGAGCACGACGACGGTCGGCACGGACTTCGACCGGAACCTGATAGGTCGCACCACCGACGCGGCGTGAGCGAACTTCGATCGAAGGCGCTACGTTGTCGAGGGCAGCGTGGAAGGTTTCAATGGCGGTTGCGTCTTTTTTCTTGGCAACCAGGATGTCGAAAGCACCGTAAACGATGTTTTCAGCCACAGCCTTTTTGCCTTCGTACATGACGTAGTTCATGAACTTGGTGACAACCAGATCGCCGTATACGGGATCGGGCAGAACGTCGCGCTTCTCTGCGCGGTGACGACGTGACATGTGGTGTAATCCTTACTTAGGACGCTTCGCACCGTAGTGCGAACGACGTTGCTTACGGTTCTTGACGCCTTGCGTATCGAGCACGCCGCGCAGGATGTGGTAACGGACGCCGGGAAGATCCTTCACACGGCCGCCGCGGATCAGAACCACGGAGTGTTCCTGAAGGTTGTGGCCTTCACCGGGGATGTAGCACACGGCTTCGATTTGCGAGGTCAGACGGACCTTGGCCACCTTACGAAGCGCCGAGTTCGGCTTCTTCGGGGTCGTGGTGTAAACGCGCGTACATACGCCGCGACGCTGAGGGCAACCCTTAAGGGCCGGAACCTTGTTGCGCTTTGGCTTGGGGTGGCGTGGCTTACGGATAAGCTGGTTAACTGTGGGCATTAGGGTTTCGCTTCTATGCTCTGTTGAAATCTGTGCCGTTTGGCCGGAGGACTTCGGTTGGAAATTACGCTTTTAAAGCCCCCTCACCGACATACATTTGTGACAAACACAAAAGCCGCAACCTGCGCTCTGGAGGTTACGGCGGGCACTCAGGCCCTGCATGATTTGGATTGGGAAAGAGGGTTTTATCCCTCAGCCTCAAAAATGATGGGCCGCTATAACCGAGGGATTAACGGGCGTCAAGGTGGGAATCGCTAAAGGCCGTAGAGTTTGCGGAAATCCGCTAAAGCCATACTGTCTTTGTCTACCACGACCTTGTCGCCTTGCATCGGCGTGAACTTTTCAGCACATCCATCGTCCACCGCCACATAATATGTGCCCGCCTTACGAAGATAGACAATGGCTGGCTGATTTTTATCAATATCAATTCCATAAGGGCACATGCCATACCATGAGCGCACGCTAATCTCTTCGGGAACACCCTGCCCTTTGAGAACTTTCGATACGGTCAGTGTTATGTAGTCGTTTTTACGGTCAAGGCCACCTGCAAAAGCTTCATTTCCCCCAGATCGACGCTCACCGATAACGATCACTTCAGCTTTATGAATCGTGTCTGGCAACGACAAAGCCTCTCCGCAAGGCTGACAAGCCAAAGCGTTAAAACC
The DNA here is from genome assembly GCF_028550435.1 of Asticcacaulis machinosus. Taxonomy (GTDB): domain Bacteria; phylum Pseudomonadota; class Alphaproteobacteria; order Caulobacterales; family Caulobacteraceae; genus Asticcacaulis; species Asticcacaulis machinosus. The sequence goes on from NZ_JAQQKV010000001.1 coordinate 1,323,399, forward strand.
AATAAATACTGGAACAACGCCCAATACCCATGAGTTTATATGACGTTTAATCCGTCCCATCTGCATCCCCTTTATGAACTTCTTTAATCGCCTTACTCAGTCTCTTTTCAATATCCATCGCTGGATGCAAGACGTTGAGAACTTCGACACGCCCAAGTTTTGCATTATGGCGGTAAATGATCAGATGGCTGCCGACCGCGTAGGCCAGATAAGGCGGCGGAATATCCGGCCTTGCACGGCCAATGCCGGGCCGTTGCGCCAGTTTTTCAAAGGCCGCGAACAGCCCCCTCACATAGTTAGCGGCTTTTTGGTCATTCCACTGGCGGGCTGAGTAATCTTCAATTTCGCGAATGTCGCGTTCCGCTTGCCGCGAAAGCGAAAATTTTCCCGCACTCAAGCCTCTTTCCTGCGGGCACGTCCCTCAGCAATTATGCTTTCCGCCGTAGCGTCGGAAAACTCGCCGTCATCCAATTCTTTAGCACTAATGGCTAAAAGCTCCCACAGCGGATTGCGCTCAAGCGGCACCCGCTTAGCCTGATCCTGACGGATGAGGTGCCTGATATATTCGCTGGCGCTATATTGCCCCGCCTTGGCTTGCTGCTCGACATAGTCGCGCATGGCGTCGGGCATGGAAATGTTCAATGTGCTCATGATAAGCTCTCCGTGCTTGAAATCTAACACATGGCCAAGCCTTGTCAAACCTTGGCCATGTGAGCGCAGCACTAACAATCCCCTTACAAACTCTGACACCCTTCCCCTTTGCCTTGAGGGCGATCTGAGCCTATAGTTTCATAGAACAACCATAGGGGATGACCGCATGAAATGGGATCTGGGCCGCAGAGGTGGCGTCGAAGACCGCAGAGGCTTAAGCGGCGGCGCGATTGCTGGTGGCGGTGGCATCGGGGTGATTGTCATCGCCCTGATCGGTTATTTCCTTGGGGTTGACCCGCAGCAACTGACCCAGATCGTTAATCAGGCCCAAGGCCCCACCCAACAGGCCGGTGTCGAGGGCACGCCCGCGGACGAAGAAGGCGCGTTTGCCGATGTCGTCCATACTTCGGCCAATGATGTCTGGGGCCGGATTTTTCAGGATTCCGGCCGCTCATACCGCCCGTCAACCGTTGTGCTCTATACCGAAGGCACCTCGACCGGCTGCGGCTACGGTCAGGCGGCGATGGGGCCATTTTACTGCCCGGCCGATGAGCGGGTCTATCTTGATCTCAACTTCTTTCAGACGCTCGATACCCAAATGGGTGCCGGCGGGGATTTCGCTAAGGCCTATGTCATCGGTCACGAAGTCGGCCACCATGTCCAGAACGTGCTGGGCCTCAGTGCGCGCGTGCAAAACGCCCAAGGCCGCCTAAGCGAGGCCGAAGGTAACAAACTGTCGGTCAGGCTGGAGCTTCAGGCCGATTGTTATGCCGGTATCTGGGCGCGGCAATCGAACGATCAACTGAACTGGCTGGAGAGCGGCGACCTTGACGAAGCCCTGCGCGCGGCGTCGGCGGTCGGTGATGACACCCTGCAAAAGCGCTCGACCGGCCATGTGGTTCCGGACAGCTTCACCCACGGCTCCTCAGCCGAGCGGATGCAGTGGTTCAAAACCGGCTACAACTCCGGCAATCCCGATTCATGCGATACGTTTGGGTAAGCCCTATTTTGCCCTTATTCTGAGCGGTTAATAACCGTCAGGCCTCAAAGGATAGCCCCTTGCGTTCGTTTTATTTAGCTGCCGCCCTTGCCCTGTTTGCGCCCTCTGTCATGGCCCAAACCACCTGCCCGGCTGATCCGGTAGTCGCCACGGGCTATGAAACCTGGCCCACACCTGCTGAGGTCAATGCCGCCACTAATGCCGCCAATGCCCCCTTCCTTGAGACCGGCAAGGCCTACAAAACCACATTGGTCGCCACCCCGCAGGTAACCTTTGCCGCTGAACCGGGCCGTAAGTCCGAAACCGCAAGCTTTTCCGGCCTGATGATGGTGCATATCGCAGATAGCGGCACCTACGGCGTTGCGGCCTCCAGCGGCGTCTGGATTGATCTGATCAAGGATAAAACGCCGCTGAAATCCATCCGTCATGGCCACGGCCCTGACTGCTCCGGCATCCGCAAAATTGTCAGCTATGATCTGCAACCGGGCGATTATGTGCTGCAAATCGCGTCCAGCAAGACGCCCGATGTGACCGTCCAGATACAGCCCCTGCCCTGATCGGTAAAGTTTCCGCGAACGGCAACTTTTTGCTTTGACATTTCCAAATCCGCGCTATGTTAGCTTAACAAAAAGCCCCGTGAACAGCTAAGGGGCGCGTACCTACAGGCATTAGCGGAAACCGGATATGAACCTGATTGACGGGATCAAGCGCGAATTTATCTTTCTCAAGCGGCTGGCGCGGCTGCTGAAGCGTATCAAGCCGATCGACCCCAAATCGTCCAATCTGGTCTGCGATGATTTTGAACGGGTGGTTGACAGCCACGGCGGCGCGTCCGCCATTATCTTTGATGGCAAAAGCCTGACCTACCGTGATCTGGATGCGATGGCTAACCGCTATGCCCACTGGGCGCGGGCACGCGGCCTCAAGATCGGCGATACGGTGGCCCTGCTTATGCCGAACCGCGCCGAATATATCGCCGTGTGGATGGGGCTGAACAAGGTCGGCGTGGTCACCGCCCTGATCAACAATGGCCTGACCGGCGCAGGCTTAGCCCACTGCATCAATATCTCCGGCGCCAGCCATACGATCGTTGACCAGAGCACCCGTCATGCCTTTGAGGACATAACCTCCCAGCTTAGCCACCATCAGACCGAGTGGGTGCTGGGGATGGATAAGGATCATGAGACGGACACCATCCGCAGCCTGGATCATGCCCTGCGCGGGGTATCGTCGGTGCGGCCGGATCGCCAGATCCGTCAGGACATGACCGCCCATGATACGGCGCTTTATATCTATACCTCCGGCACCACCGGCCTGCCGAAGGCCGCCAAGATTTCCAACTCGCGCGCCCAGCTTTATATGCAGGCCTTTGCCGGCATTTCGCGCATGAAGGAAGGTGAGCGCATCTATATCACCCTGCCGCTGTACCATTCGACTGGCGGGCTATGCGGGGTAGGTGCAGCTTTGATGAACGGGGCAGCGATTGTCCTGAAGTCACGGTTTTCCGCCACCCAGTTCTGGAGCGATATCCGCACCTATAACTGCCAGTACTTTGTCTATATTGGCGAATTGTGCCGGTATCTGGTGAACCACGAATCGCCCACCCCGGAAGATGAAACCCGCCACAGCCTGAAGATGGTCTTTGGCAACGGCATGCGCCCCGATGTGTGGAAGACGTTCAAAGCCCGCTTTCGTATTCCGGTGATTATCGAATTTTATGGCTCAACCGAAGGCAATGTGTCGCTGTTCAATTTCGATGGTCAGGCCGGGGCTATCGGACGCGCCCCGCCTTACCTGCGCAGCGCCTTTAACATCCGGCTGGTCAAGTTCGATGTCGAACAGGAACTGCCGGAACGCAACGCCAAGGGCCTGTGCATCGAATGTAAGCCTGATGAGATCGGCGAAGCTATCGGCATCATTGGTCAGGACGCCCGCCATTCATACTCAGGCTATGCCGATAAGGCGGCTTCGGAGAAGAAAATCCTGCGCGACGTCTTTAAAAAAGGCGACATGTGGTTCCGTACCGGCGACCTGATGAAGCAGGATAAGGACGGTTATCTCTATTTCGTTGACCGCATCGGCGACACCTTCCGCTTTAAGGGCGAAAACGTCTCAACCTCCGAGGTGGGCGAGGTTTGCGCCGGTGCACCGGAAGTCGAAGAGGCCATCGTCTACGGCGTCGAAGTGCCCCACTATGATGGCAAGGCCGGCATGGTCGCCCTGATCGTTCGTGACGGGTTCAGGATCGAAGACTTCTGCCAGCATGTTCTGGCCGGTTTGCCGAGCTATGCGCGGCCGCGGTTTGTACGCCTGCTGCAACAGGCCGAGACCACCGGCACCTTCAAGTACAAGAAGATGGATCTGGTCAAGGTGGGCTTTGATCCGGCCGAGGTCAGCGATCCGTTATTTGTCATGAAGGAAGACGGCGGGGTTTATGAACCGTTCGATGCCGCCTGTTACGCGCGGTTAGTGTCGAGGGCGTACCGGCTGTGATCCCTAATTAGCCCCAGCTTTCGCTGACGCCCTGACGGCGGGCCGCCACCGGTGATGCGGTCGCCAGCGGCAAGTCGGGGCTGGGGCGACCAAACAGGTAGCCTTGCCCGAACTCAATGCTTAGTTGGCGGGCCATCTCATCCATTTCCGGATTTTCGATCATCTCGCCGATAACCTGACAGCCCAGTTCGTGGCTTAAGGACACAATTGAACGGATCAGGGCGCGTTGGCGGTTATCATTCACGGCCTCTCTAAGAAACGGCCCATCGATCTTGACGAAATCGACCTCGAACTGGCGCAGATAGTTATAGGACGCGGCCCCCGACCCGAAATCATCAAGGCACACCCGAAAGCCCATCTGGTGCAGCCAGGATATAAAGCGGCGGGCGGTCTCGAAATCCTCGACCTCACCCGTTTCGGTAATTTCAAACATGATGCGTTTGTTAAGGGCGCGATAGGGCTGGATCAACTTGCGGAAGTCATGGCCGAACTGCGGGCTTGAAATCGACTGGCCCGACACATTTACCGCGACCACGGCATCCTTGTGAGCCTCGACCGCCGCCAACACCTTGGCGCATACCGCCAGATCCAGATCGTGAATCAGGCCGATCTGTTCGGAGAAATTGATGGTCTCATAAAGATTGCGGCCATCCTTGAGGCGCAGCAGGGCCTCGTGATGGTGCACACTACGGTCATACAGTTTCACAATCGGCTGATAGAAAACCAGAAAATCGGAGCTATCAATAACCGACTTGATTGAAGAAAACTCGGCCACCGTCGAATCCATCGCTGCCGCCAGACTGTCTTCGATCGTCGGCGGCTCCATGTCCGGCGTCTTGGCAAAGGTCGTAGTGATATAGGCCAATGCCTTTTTGATCGACGCCGGATCAAGACTACCGGTCGCCAGATGGATCGACATCATCTTGGGCCCCAAAGCGCCCTTGGCCAGCCCGACCGACTGACCGGCGGCATCGATTTCAGCCATCAGCCGCGCTTCGGCCTGCGCATCGTGGCTGTGCTTCAATACGCCAAAGCTGTCGTCGGGTAAGGCCGCACTCTGGCCGCCCACCGAATTGGCCCGCAGCGCGGCGGCAATTTCCTGCATCAACTGGGCCTGAAGATCATCGCTCAGGCTTGAGCGTACCTTGGTCAGGCCTTTGAGCTTGATCAGGGTCATATCCAGATCAGCCGCACCCGATGCGCCATCACGAATGATGTTAAGCGCCAGTTCATTGAACCGCTCCGCCGTCACCAGCCCCGATCCATCGTGACTGGCTTCATTATCGGGGCGAACCTGATTAAGCACACTGAGGGTCAGGTGAATATCATCCGGGCGGGACGGAATAAAACAGGCCCCGACATTGACCAGGATGGGGGCCTTACCCTCAGCTTTCAGATAAACAGCGACCGGGTCGATACGGCCCTTTTGAAGGGTATCCTTCAGTTTACGCTCGACAAAAACCTGATCGTGCGCCTGAAACAGTTCAATAACGGGACGACCTTTGAGGGCCGCGGCATCCGCGCCCAAAAGGGTGCGCGCGGCACCGACGACCGACTTGACGGTGAGGTCATGGCCGATCTCGATAAGCAGATCCGCCGCGGCCAGAGAATAGGCAATATAGCTATCCCGCTGGGCCTTGTAATTGTCACTCATGCCGCTGGCCTTTTGCCATGCCTGTCGTGTAGCACGACCGGCCTTAATACTCAGAGTTTAAATCGTATACCCGTTAATCTTTATAATTTTCCTAATGGCCAAAGAATTGACAGCGGCGCGCGTGTGTTGGCAAAGATCGCCGTGTACCCAAAGGATTTCCTATGCCGAACCTGCCCATCAGCGTGACCACGATCGGCCTTCTGATCGCGTCAAATATCTTTATGACCTTTGCCTGGTATGGCCACCTGAAGTTCAAGACCGAGAAATTATGGGTAGTTATTCTGGTCAGTTGGGGGATCGCGTTTTTTGAATACTGCCTGATGGTGCCTGCCAACCGCATCGGCTACGGTACGTTCAATGCCGTACAGCTAAAAACGATACAGGAGGTCATTACGCTGACGGTATTTGTAGCGTTTTCGGTCTGGTATCTGGGTGAGCCGCTGAAATGGACGACCGTGATCGGCTTTACCCTGATCGCAGCAGGCGCCGCGTTTATATTTTACAAGCCCTAAGTGAACGATATGACACCTTCTCATCCTCTCGACCGGCCGGTATGGAGTGCCCTTAATTCCGGCTGGGCACATTTGGCACGCGGTCATGATCGGGCGCTACGGCTTGATCCGGCGTTTGGGCCGTTTGCCGCCAGCTTTGACGGATCGCCGGAGCCCTTAGCCGGCTTGACGCCGGGGCCTGATGGGTTTTGGGTGGTGGAAAGCGGCGCGGTTTCGGCCCCAGAGGGATTCGAGGTCGTTAAGCGCGCCCCGCTACATCAGATGGTGGCCTCACACATAACGGCGGGTGGCGAGGATTTTCAGGCGATTGAACTTAACCACACCGATGGGGCCGAAATGCTGGCTCTGGCCCGCCTGACTGAGCCCGGCCCGTTTGCTGAGCGCACCCACGAACTGGCTCAGTTTGTCGGGATAAAGCACAACGGGCGACTGGTCGCTATGGCCGGCGAGCGCATGAAAATTGACGGTTTTTCCGAAGTCAGCGGCGTCTGCACCCATCCTGACTTTCGCGGCCGCGGCTATGCGGCAGGCCTGATGCGCACTGTTGCCCGCCGCATCCTCGCGCGGGGTGAGACAGCCTTTCTGCACACCTATGCCGACAATCAGGTGGCGATTGATCTCTATAAATCGCTGGGATTCACATACCGGGCGAGCTTAGTGGCGACGGTGTTAAGGCCGGTAATAAGCCTCCCATAGCTTGTTCCGAAACTTGTAACTCGGATCGACCCGTTGCTTTAGTTCAAAATATTCCGGCGCACGCCCATAGGCTTTCAGAAACTGTTCCCGTGTTGCATGGATCTGGTAAGGCAAGTAATAACGGCCGCCATTATCCAAAGCCGCATCTATAAGTTCACGCGTCCAGACTCCTACCGCCTGTTTATCCGCCTCGGTTGTGCCTTGTTGGTAGTAAAGAACAAATGAAAATACCTCGGTCGGCGCCCACGACAACAGGGTGTCCTGATCTGGCAAGGCATGCCGAATTGCTACATTAAGTACATTTACCTTACGATCATTCAATATGGCACGTAATCGAGGTACAAACGCATCGAAATTTTCAACCGGAATAAAGTATTCCTGCAAAACATAAGTCGTTTTCTCTCGCGATTCAGGCTCTATGCTGCCCACATCCAGACTGGCCTCATAGTTTCGCCACGCGACACGTGGTTCTGCATAAATCGCAGGATCGTAAATATATTGTTTGACCTGTTTGCCGAAAAGACCGTTCGAAAGCCATCCAATAAGTGAGCGTTTTGTACTACCCGCCGGGTTTGGTGGCGCCAGACGATCCTGAATATCGACCGGCTTCGAAGTTGTGCTGATTGTGACAACATTCAGGTCTTTATATTCATTAGGATATAGGGTCGCATTATGAAACACTGCCGTCTTCGATCCGCGAATATTCTCAAAAAACCAGGCTTTATAATCTTTAACTTTCATTCGCATCGCTACGCGTTCAACCGACACATTATCAGTTAGGTTCAGTGTGGCCTCAACAATGACGCCCAAACCGCCATAGCCTCCGATAGCACCGAAAAACAGTTGCGGATTTTCGGTGCGGCTAGCCATTACAATCGATCCATCCGCCAAAACCATCTTTATCGAGTCAACGGAGCGTACAATCGGCCCCTCCCCGACATAGCGCCCATGCGCATTGACACTTAAAGAACCACCCACTGTGAAATTGGAAAAGCTCTGCATAATCCGCATCGATAGATTTTCGGGATCAATGACTTCCTGAACGGCGCGCCAGCTTATACCGGCTTCAACCGTTATTTGTTTACGCGCCAGATCGAGCTTCAAATCCCGGTTCATCTGGCGCATATCGATAAACAGGCAGGCTTCACACGCGGTTTGACCGCCCTGACTGTAACGCCCCCCACCAATGGAAATTGGCCCGTTATGACTGCCCACTAGCTGACTGATTTCCAAGACAGACGTTGGTGCTATAACCCGCTCAACCATTATTGGGTTGAGCTGTGTAATATCATTGACAGTTTCCTGCGCTGACGCTGCCATTTGAAACGGCAATATCACGACCAAACAGACCAAAAGCTTGACGTACAGGCGCTTAAACATGACATCCCCCATCATCGAAATTTGAACATTGTTCAAAACATAATTTCAGTCAAGCGTTTTCCATAAAAAAAAGCGCCAACCTGTCGGCGAGCGCTTTCGTAACTAACGGGTGCAGGGGGTATTGTTAGTGCGCTACCACTGCGCTGCTTGAGCGCAGGCTCTACCGGGCGAGCCTAGTGGCAACGGTGCTGAAGCCAGTTTAACCCGCAACTATAGCAACCTTGAAAACAACGACTGGCTCGCTATGCTACGCTCCTTGAGGGGCATTTTAGGGGGACAGTCATGGGGAGAATCATCCGTTTAACGGTCACGGCTGGTATTGCTGTTCTGTTCGTATACTTATGCGAGATTGGATACTTGCCCAGCAGCAGAAGTTATGGCGATCCGCATATTTTGCCTCCGCTGTTCTCAGCCTTATTATGGGGCCTGTTAATTGCGGCTGTGATCTGCTTCGGCTGGTTCCCATATGACACCAAAACCACTGCCGAACCCGTGCGCGAAACGTCATCTGGCCTGACGGACTATGGTGTTGAGGCCTATGCCGCGCAGTACGGTGCTATAGATAAAGATCCTTATATTTCAGGTCGCATTGTTATGGTCGTTATAATTTTGACCTACGCCTTTGTATCGGCATTTATACCCGATTACGATCTTGCTGACGAGGTGCCGCTCAATCGTGGCATTTTACTGGTTCTGTCAGGACTGAGCGGGGGGTACTGGCTTTATCGCCATATTCTGCGCCGGAACCTGATGGCCACAGTACAAAATGCAGCCATTACACTGGCCCTGTTTTCGGGTTTCTACGCACTTTATGTCTTTGATATCTTTGCCATGACCATTGAGCGCGATCCGTATGAATTTGATATGATTGCGCTCTACGCGGCGGCCGCGTTGGGTATCAGTGCCGGGTTAATAGCTGCCGGTACCCCTCCGTCCGCTTCGCGGCCACCTCCCCATCTTCGCCAAAAGGCTCGATAGGGAGGAGAAACAAAACAGGCGGGGATGTCGCCATCCCCGCCTGTCTTGAATTTTCTTAACTGTCCGTGATAACCCGCTGCGGGATGGCGAAAAGGACTGGCTTTTGAGCACCTGACGCGACGTGTACATTGGGTACACGAGCAAAGGCGCGTATAAAAAGACGGTTCTTTGCAGCCCGCCGCAGCAGGGTTAACGGGCGAACTTCTGGAACTTGATCCGGTGCGGGATCAGGCTGTCGGTACCCAGACGACGCTTTTTGTCTTCCTCGTACATTTCAAAGTTGCCTTCGAACCATTCGACGTGGCTGTCGCCTTCAAAGGCAAGGATGTGGGTTGCCAGACGGTCAAGGAACCAGCGGTCGTGGGAGATAACCACGGCGCAGCCGGCGAACTCTTCCAGCGCCTCTTCGAGGGCCTGCAGGGTTTCGATATCCAGATCGTTGGTCGGCTCATCGAGCAGGATGACATTGCCGCCGGACGCGAGGGTTTTGGCGAGGTGGACGCGGTTGCGCTCACCACCGGACAGCAGACCGACCTTCTTTTGCTGGTCGCCGCCCTTGAAGTTAAAGCCACCGACATAGGCGCGGCTGTTGATTTCGCGCTTGCCGACAATCATCACGTCGGTGCCACCGGAAATGGCCTGCCAGACGGTGTGCTCAGGGTTCAGGTCGTCGCGGCTCTGGTCGACATAGGCCAGTTTCACCGTCTCACCAAGGCGAAGCGTCCCGGCGTCGGGTTGCTCCTGACCGGTGATCAGCTTGAACAGGGTCGATTTACCGGCACCGTTCGGGCCGATAACGCCAACGATACCGTTAGGCGGCAGGCGGAAGGTCAGATCCTTGAACAGCAGCTTATCGCCGTATTCCTTCTCAAGGCCGTTGACTTCGAGCACGACGTTACCGAGGCGCGGGCCGGGCGGGATCTGGATGGTGGCAAAGGACTGAGCCTGACGCGAATTTTCCTGTTCGCGCACCATTTCGTCATAGGCGGCCAGACGGGCCTTGGACTTGGCCTGACGGGCCTTGGCGCCGGAGCGCACCCAGTCCAGTTCCTTGGTAAGGGCGCGTTGGCGGGCTTCGGATTCCGATTGCTCCTGCACCACGCGCTTTTGCTTGGCCTCAAGCCAGCTTGAGTAATTGCCTTCGTGCGGGTGGCCCTTGCCGCGATCGAGTTCCAGCGTCCACTTGGTGACCTGATTGAGGAAGTAACGGTCGTGGGTGACAAGGATCACGCAGCCCGGAAACTGCTCAAGGTGGTGCTGAAGCCACGCCACCGATTCCGCATCCAGGTGGTTGGTCGGTTCATCGAGCAGCAGCATGTCAGGCTTTGAGAGCAGCAGACGGGCAAGTGCTACCCGGCGCTTTTCACCACCCGACAGCTTGGTCACGCCCGAATCGTTAGGCGGACAGCGCAGGGCGTCCATCGCCATTTCAATGCGGGAATCAATATCCCACAGGTCACCGGCGTCGATCTTTTCCTGAAGCGCGTTCATTTCCTCCATCAGTTCGTCGGAGTACTCTTCGCCCATAAGTTCGGCGACCTTGTTGAAGCGATCAAAGGTCTTTTTTTCTTCGCACCAGTCGATGACGTTTTCCCAGACGGTCTTGGAATCGTCCAGATGGGGTTCCTGCTGCAGGTAGCCCATCTTGGTACCGTCGGCGGCCTTGGCCTCACCGGAGAATTCTTTGTCGAGACCGGCCATGATCTTGAGCAGGGTCGATTTACCCGACCCGTTAACCCCGACCACGCCGATCTTGGCGTCGGAATAGAAGGAGAGCCAGATGTTCTCGAAGATTTTCTTGCCGCCGGGGAAGTGCTTGGTCAGCCCCTGCATCTGGAAAATATACTGTTGCGCCATGTCTACGGGCACCTTTTTTAGGAGCGCATTCCGAAAAGTGTGAAGCGGTTTTCGGATTCAAATGCGCGTTAAAACAATAGTGGTTTATGATTGCGGCGGGTTTAGCTGAGGGGCCGTTAAATCTCAAGGCTTAATGTGCTTGATGCGGCGGGCGTCATGGGGTCTATTGCGCCGCCAGACGGTAAATAAAGCAGGGACAGGGCATGGATCGGCGCAAGATTTTGACAGGGTTTGGGGCGGCAATGGTGGCCGCATCTCTGCCCCGCACCGGCGCAACTCAGGACGCCCGAAACCTGATCCCCATCCGATTTTCGCCAGATGAGATTTTCCGCACCACGGTCTGCCTGCGCCCGTTCAGAGCCGCCGGACCACGGATTGAAGCCGAAGATCTGGGTCGCAAACGGATTGTGCATAATTACGGCCACGGCGGTGCGGGCTGGTCTCTGTCATGGGGCTCAGCCGAAGCGGCGGTAAAACTGGCTATGCAAAACCGTCCCAAATCTATTGCCGTCATCGGGGCCGGAGCGATTGGACTTACCACGGCTTTGACGGCCCAAAGGGCGGGCGCTGAGGTTACCATCTACGCCAAAGAGCGCTTCCCCGATGTGCGCTCGGCGCGTGCCACCGGCACCTGGTCGCCGGATTCGCGCGTCGCCAAAACCGATGCTGTCGCGGCGGACTTTGCGGATCAATGGGAGCACATGGCGCGACGGTCGTGGGGTCTGCACCAAAGCTATGTCGGACTGGCGGGGAACCCTGTTGAGTGGATGGATCATTACTATCTGCGCAACCCACGGCCGCCCGCTGCCGATGCCGCCCCTCATGTCGATCCCGGCTTTCTGTACCTGGAGCAGCGCTTAGGCGACATCGTGCCCGCCTCACACGCCCTCACGGCCGATCAGCATAGGTTTAATGCCGAGCAGGTCCGCCGCCGAAGCGTGCTGACCTTCAACATCGCCGCCCTGTCGCATCAGTTGACCGAGGACTTTCTGATCGCCGGTGGCCGGTTTGTGCCCATGACGTTTGAGGCACCGTCTGATCTTAACCGACTGAAAGAAAAGGTCATTATCAACTGCACGGGTTACGGGGCACGCACCCTGTTTAAAGACGAAACGATCACGCCTGTGCGCGGCCAGATCGTGTGGCTGCCGCCACAGGCAGGCGTCCACTATGGCTTCATGTGTAAGGGCGTATTTGTGGTCGCCCGCAGAGATGGCATTGTCGTTCAGGCTTTAGGGCCGGACGAAAGCTTTGGCTGGAATGATGACAATGAACAGCCTGATATGGCCGCCGCCAAGGCCTCCCTGGCCACGCTAACCGACGTATTTAAATCGTAGTTTTGGCGAACACCGAGGCCATGATGGTCTCCAGCCCCGCCTTATCGGTTTCATCGAATGAGGCGTGGTGTTCGGAATCAACATCAAAGACCGCAATCAACTCTCCCGACACATCAAACACCGGCACCACGATTTCAGAATTGGAGCGCGAATCGCAGGCAATGTGCCCCGGAAAGGCGTGGACATCCTCGACAATAATCGTTTTACGTTGCGTCGCCGCCGCCCCGCATACACCGCGTTTGAAATCGATACGCAGACACCCCAGCGTCCCCTGATAAGGCCCGATCACCAGTTCATTAACGCCTTGGGCCTTTTTCACCGCATCGACCACGTAAAAACCGGTCCAGAAATAGTAATCGAAGGCCTGAGCCAACAGACAACTGACGGTCGCCATGCGCGCTACGATATTTGCCTCGCCCTCAAGCACCGCCTCGATGTCACGCTTGACCTCGGCATAGGTTTCAGCTTTGGACAGCTTGGATGCAGTGGAAACGTCAGGGTTCATGGGTGAAAACTCCGGCACAGATTTTAACTTCACCCCATATAAGAATTCGGCTGTCACGCGCCAGCCGCACTCAACGCACAGGGGAATTTCAGGGCTAATTAACCACAAACCCTACGGAATTTTTACGGCTTTTCTACTTTACCCCTAGCCTTTTATCGTGCATTAGAGCATGATTGTTACTGGGTTGATACGTGCGCCGGGGTGGCGTTTTTTAAGTGCACGAACCAATCTTTTGGCCAAGCCGCGACAATCCGGCAACGCCTTTTATAATTGCTGTCGTTCGGGGGGAACTAAGCTTGACAGTTTTGGCAATCCTCACGACAAGTTTCGTTAACCATGTTTTAAGCCGACGCTGTCGGGGCGATTTTTGATGTCAAAATGTGACGGGACACAACCGGAGACGGGCGAAAAACACGCCGCGAACTTCGGGCGCAGGGAGACGAAGACCCCGACGTGGCGTAAAATGTCACGCATCGGCGCGTTGTCTCTTATGGCTGTCTGCGTCAGCCTGACCTTAAGTGGCTGCGACCGTCCGTGGTGGAAGTGGGGCCGCGGCGGGCCCGGTGACGAAGGCGGCTATAGCTGCCCGCGTCCGGCCCTGATGCAAAACGCCGGTTTCAACGATCAGGAATTTGAAATCCGTTACTTCCGCCGGGCGGCGTTCAAGAACGATTTCTTCGCTCAGCTTGAACTGGCGGATCGCTACGCGGCTGAAAAATCGACTGATAAAAATCTCGAAGATCCGATCGAGGGTTCGGTGTGGCTGGTGATGGCCCTGGCCAATCAGGAAGGCTACGCGCCGATGAACCGCATCCTGACCAATGACGGGAAGCTGGCCTCGCGCTATGACAAGTGCCGGGCGTTCGAGCGGGCACGCGCCTATCGCCGTCTGGATCGTAATCTGGCCATGATGGATATGAGCGAGCGCGATAAGGTGCGCGACCGCGTTCTCTATATATTATCGACACTGGGGGCGGATGGTTTCCGCACCCTGGGTCGGCTTTATGATGTGCAGTACGGCCCGATGGGTGAGCCGGCCGACAACCGCGAAGCCGTGCGCGCCATGATGCGCAATTCTGACGATGGCCGCCGCAATGTCCGCAGCCTGTTTCAGCGCTCGGACGTCGATGCTTATCTTTATAACTACAAAGCCACAGAAACCGGTGATGTCGGTGCCTACGTCCTGCTGAAGGATTTTGAGCGCTCGGCTGGTGACCGTAAGGACTACGCCTCCTTCGTGGTCGGTAAGGCCAAGCGCTGGGTGGCGCCTTATGAGTTCTACCCGCCCGAAGCTCCCGGCGGCGGCGTGCCGCATTCGGATGAAAGCATCCGTTCCGACGCGCAGGATTATGCGCTGGTGCGCATGGAAGAACTACCGTTCCTGCATGTCGGACGCGCCCTCGTCTATCTGGATCTAACGCAGGTTCTGTATTCCAGCCCGTCCGAAGTGCCTGCTGATACCCTGACCGGCCTGCGTGCCATTCTGGGCAAAGCCACGACCGGACGCGCCGAAATGGTGCGTATGACCAATGCCGAAAAGCTGCGGGCCATTCAGTTGGCGGCGATTAACGGCTCATCGCAGGCGCAACTGGCTCTGGCGGTCATGTATTCCGAAGGGGTGGGCGTGCCGGCTGACTATGCGCGCGCCTTCTACTGGTATCAGCAGGCCGAAAAGCAGGGCTCACCTGAAGCGCGCTTTGCGATGTCGACCTATTTCGCACTCGGTCTGGCGGGTGTGGCCGATCAGTCCAAGGCGTCGGCTGTGGTTCTGCGACTGGACTCGGCTATGGGTGGCTACCGCCCCTCGGCCCAGCGTCTGCGGGCCATACTTGAGCAGGTATCGCGTAATCCGAACGGATAAGACTTTGAGGGAGCGCCGCGGCATTTAAGGATGATGACCATGTGGATGCGTAAAGCGATGAACAAACTGGCGAAACCTG
Source organism: Asticcacaulis machinosus (assembly GCF_028550435.1). Lineage (GTDB taxonomy): Bacteria > Pseudomonadota > Alphaproteobacteria > Caulobacterales > Caulobacteraceae > Asticcacaulis > Asticcacaulis machinosus. Next base: position 1,338,402 of record NZ_JAQQKV010000001.1, read on the forward strand.
CGCTCGGTGCTGTCTCCGGGGCGTTAGCGCTGGGTTGTGTCTGGCTGGCGTCCGGGGCGGTCACGCGCGATGTCGCTTCGGCGCAAATGCCGATGGGTTACAATGCCGCTAAGGTCGAAGCCCTGACCCGCCCCTGCTTTGGCGTGCTGCTCGATCCGCGCCTGAAAACCTGCGGCGGTTATCCCTATTATCCGTATCGCTCCAAGTACGGCTATTACGGCAGCCCACGCACCATCACGGTTAATTGCGATACCTACCGCGCCGATCCGAACCGTCCTGATGCCTGGATTGAGCGCCAGATCGAAAAGCTGCCGTCCTATTCCAAGGTGCGCTTTATCTCGAAGACCCGTTCGTGCGTGATGTCACTGCGTCTGGAACGCTCTATCATCCTCGAAGGAGTTTCGACCAACCACCGTATCCCTGCGATTGTCGCCCGCCACGGCTCACCCTGTATCCGGATTGAACCCAGCGCCGATCTGGTGGTGTTACGCAACATCAGCCTGTCGTCACAACGCGGCGACAACACCTCCTGCATATCCTCGTCAGGTAAGGAACTGACGCTTGAGCAGTCGCAAGTGCGCTATGACGGCGACGCCCCGGCAGTCGATATCGACGCGGGCCGGTTCAATCTGGTCGATTCCACGCTGGTTGCGCGCACACTCACGGCGGCGCTCAGTGTCCGCAATGCTGAGTTGTTCAGCCAGAACAGCTACATCGCCACCACCTATCATGGCCTGAAAGCCAATCTGGTCGGCGACAGCCGCCTGGAAGGCATTACCTTCATTCAACTGGCCGACTGGCATGGCTTTGAACGCGGCCAGAATGCCCGCGCCATCGATATTACCCTGTCGACCTATAAGAGCATCATCACCCTCAACCGCCTTCAGGTGCTGAACTTTGCGCAAGGACTGCACATCGAAGGGGTAGGCGAAGGTCTGATTTCAAACTCGCTGTTTGAAAACACCGAACACGCCATTGTCTCTGATCTGGATCGTGTCCGCATCCTGAACAACTTCATCATGGCGCGTGAAATCGGGATCGATGTCACCCGCGGCGAAGCCTTTATCGGCGGCAACAAGATAGCACTTGTGCGCACGGCGGGTATGCTGGCCAAGGACGGGGCGAAAATCCGCGCCGTTGATAATATGATCGATGCCGATCCCGAAGGCTGCCGTCACCTGAAATGGGGCGATCTTGATCCATCGGTGCGCACCTGCACGCCGTGGTATAAGGGGTCTGAGTTCGAAGTCCCTGGCGGCCCGGTCTATGTCTCCGGCCCCGAAGGCCCGGAAGAAGTCGCTGAAAGCCGCCGCTCTGCCATACTGCAACTGTTTGATGATTTCTGGCCCAAAGTGCCGGCATCGCTGGCGGAAAACGGCTACACACCGTCTAACTACGTCGCAGATCCTATCCGGGCCAATAACTAACGCTATCGACAGCTATTCACCAAAACAAAAGGCCCGAACCTTAGTTCGGGCCTTTTAGTTATCAGAGTAAAGAATATTACCAGCCGTCTTCGCGGCATACATCGAAATCAGCGCCCTTATCGGTGCCACCTTTGACGCCCGTAGCCGTGCGCTGCGGCTTGTTCTGCACTGAGTATTTGTACTCATCGCCCTCATTGGAGGCATGGGTTTCAGTGCGGCTGGCCGTGTCATAGGTCATGATCTGTGGGGCTTTTTTGCCGTCCGTCTTACGCACGCAACGGCTGGCCTGCTCACTGGTCGATAAAACCGCAACCGGCGATGTGTAGGTGCTAACGCAGCCCGACAGCATAGCGCCCGCTCCCAAAACCGCGATTATTAACTTCACACGCATCACATCCCCCGAAATATGGTTAACGTCGCATAATGGCATATTTCAAAAGCCATTCAAAGCCTTGAATCTTGGACATGCTATAATGACATCAGGCGTTACCTGCCCGCCACGGCCGGGCTGTGATAAGAAGCTGGCATAGGCGCCGTCTCATCAGGATGATCGAACATCAGAACACTGAACGCCTGCGATTCGCCGGTTCCGGCGGCATTGGCCCCCATCACAGGATCGCTGGCATAGGTCGACACGCACCCCGTCAGGCCTGCCGCTGCCACAACCACCATTCCGATCCATATGCGCATACCGTTTACTCCCTTAATCCGCTCAGTCTGACCGAAGTTCGATAAATTTCTGATGGTCTAAGTGCAGCCAAAAATAAAGGGCGCGAAAGCCCCCTTCGCGCCCTTTGCAATTTATCCTTTTGAGATCTTACAGCCCCAAGGCCTCCATCTCTTCGTCAGAAATGTCGAAGTTGGCATAGACGTTTTGCACGTCGTCATCATCGCTGAGGGCATCGATCAACTTCATCAGGGTGCGCGCCTGATCACCTGCAATCGGTGACAGGGTTTGCGGCTTCCAGATGAACTTTGTCGATTTGGGATCGCCCAGAACCTTGGACATGGCTTCGGTGACAGCGTTCAGGTCTTCATAGGCCGTGAAGATGAGGTGACCGCCCTCTTCCGGGTCTTCGTCGGTCTCGACATCGGCGGCACCGGCTTCGATCGCGGCTTCCATGATGGCGTCCGCCGATCCGGCTTTCAGCGGATATTCGATCTGGCCCAGACGATCCCACATGAAGCTGACCGAATTGGATTCGCCCAGATTGCCGCCGTATTTTGAGAAGAACGAGCGGACATTGCCGCCGGTACGGTTGCGGTTATCGGTCAGGGCCTCAACAATAATGCCGATGCCCGCCGGGCCAAAGCCTTCGTAGCGCACGTCTTCTAAGGTATCCGCATCGCCGGCGGCGCCTTTTTTGATGGCGCGGTCGATATTGTCCTTGGGCATGGACTCGGCCTTGGCGTTGTTGACCGCAAGTCTCAGGCGCGGGTTCATAGCCGGGTCAGGCATGCCCGATTTCGCGGCCACGGTGATGTCGCGCGACAGCTTGGAAAACAGCTTTGAGCGCACAGCATCGGCGCGCCCTTTTTTGTGCATGATGTTTTTGAATTTACTATGGCCGGCCATTAGTCCTCACTCACAAAAAAGTTTCGGCGGCACAGCCGCCAAATACATTTTTTGTGTTTTCAGTATCAAAGTTGGTTTGTGCTGGTTCTAGCCAAAACCTAAACCTCTGGCAAGGTCGGCTTAAGGCGTCCGCCGAAACGGATCGGCTCAATACGAAGAGCCAGACCGGTTTTATCGTCGGTTTCGACAAACACCCCGCATACGGTCGCGGGGCCTGACGCCGGGCGATAGCGGTCGCGGGAAATCCGGGTCGTAAAGCGGCGCAGAGGTTCTTCCTTATCATTGCCGATCACGCTGTCATAGTCAGCACAAGCTCCGGCATCGGTCTGATAGGCCGTCCCACCGGGCAGAATCTGGGCATCGGCGGTCGGAACATGGGTATGGGTGCCGACCACCAGTGAGGCGCGGCCATCGCAGAAATGGCCCATCGCCATTTTCTCTGAGGTCGCTTCACAGTGCATGTCGATAACAATCGCATCGGCGGCCACGCCCAGCGGACAGGCCTCCAGTTCCTTGTCGGCGCTGGCGAACGGGTCGTCCATCGACGCCATGTGAACGAGGCCCAGCAGATTGACCACCAGAATAGATTTACCGCTTTCGGTCTGAAACAGATTGGCCCCTCGCCCCGGCGCATCGGCCAGACGCGGATAGTTATTGGGTCGGATCAGGCGCGGCTCACGCACAATATAGGTCAAGGCTTCTTTCTGATCCCAGCTATGGTTGCCCAGCGTCAGGCAATCAGCACCGGCCTCAAACAGTTCGCGGGCGGTATTTTCGGTAATCCCGAACCCTGACGCGGCGTTTTCGGCATTGACGATGACGAATTCCAGCCCCAGCTTTTTGCGGATCATCGGCAGATGTTGCGTCAGGCCATCCCGGCCAGATTTACCAACGACATCTCCGAAAAACGCAAAGCGCATAGTTTAACTTTCAGACGCTGATCATGCCGTTTTCCGTCAGGATGAGATCAAGGCACTGATCATGGGGTTCAAGGGGAACTTCGTCGAGCTCCTGCCCCGCAAAGCCAATGCCCCACGCTTTAATCTCTTTTTGCGATTTAAGAAAGTCCAAAGCGCGATCATAAAACCCGCCACCATAACCCAGCCGCCCGCCCTTACGGTCAAAGGCCAGAAGCGGCACCAGCACGACATCGGGCAGGATCATGGGCTTATCGGCGTCGGGCTGGCTGATGCCGTAAGGGCCGAGTTCCAGATGATCCCCCAACTCGAAGCGGCGAAAGGCCATGATAAAGCCCCCGCCATCTGCCGGTATCAGGCACGGCAAAGCCAGCGCGCAGCCTTGCTCCGATAGTTTTTGCATAAATGGCAGGGGAGATAATTCGGACTGAATGGGCCAGTAACCGGCCACGACCCCCGCCGCATCGATATCAGCCATATGGGTCAGCCGATCACCTGCAGTCGGATCGGCCTGAGCCAGCCCCGCCCGATGGGCTTTCATTTCCGCACGCAACAGGGATTTATCTATCATCATGCGCGCGTGCTCCACGCACGCATGGTTCTAAAAAGTGAAAAATTTTCGCAGAGCCGCCTCAAGAAAATTTTTCTCCTTATTGATTACATTGAAAAGTATTTGAGGCGTAAGCCTCATAACTTTTCAATGAGGTATTCTGTGGCGGCGCCGCGAGATCCGTTGCGAAGCGTTTAAATCCACTCAGACCTGACAAGTCAGGTGGGAGCCATGTGATAGAGACCACGGTCTCAGTCAGGGACAGCCCCCGTTCTAAGAGATTAAGGTCAGAAGGATTAGGTGATCGCTGACGTGAACCGCAGCAAGACCCGCCACCGATCAATGTAAGGCCTTGGGCTCACATCGGCAAGAGTGCGGATTTTTATATTTTATGTCCCGGAATGGTAGCGATAACGTCCGGTCGGGGACACTGCTGATATGGCGCAAGTCAGCAAAAAAGACATCGATGTCATAAATTATGACTTCACAGACACGAAATCCCGTTTTATGACTCTCCCCAACCAAAATTATAATGCCGATACTGATCAACCTGACGATCTACAAGGGACACGAAACACATGCGGATTTCCATTAAACTGGCCTTGCTGGCCTCAGCGGCGACCTTAAGCCTCAGCTTCCCCGGCTATGCGCAGGCCCAAGCCCCCGCCGCATTGGCCGAACCGGCGCAAAAACCGTGGCTGAACGCAAACCAAAGCGCTGACGCCCGCGTTGAGCAAATTCTGAAAGAAATGACTCAGGCTGAAAAGCTCACACTGGTGTTCGGGCATTTCGCATCCGACGGCGCATGGATGAACGTGCGCGGCGACATCAATGGCCTGAACTGGACGCAGCCCAAGGACAGCCGTCACCAATCCGCCGGTTTTGTGTACGGCGTGCCGCGCCTTGGCATTCCCCATCAGTGGCAAACCGATGCCGGTGTTGGCGTGGCGTCCCAACGCGGGCCAACCCCCCGCCTGCGTACCGCCCTGCCGTCAGGTATGCTGACCGCCGCGACCTGGGACCGCGATCTGGCCTTTAAGGGCGGAGCCATGATCGGTAAGGAAGCGCGCCAGTCGGGCTTCAACGTCCAACTGGCCGGCGGCGTCAATCTGGTGCGTGAACCGCGCAACGGCCGTAATTTCGAATATGGCGGCGAAGATCCGCTGCTGGCCGGGATCATTGTGGGTGAGCAGATCCGCGGCATTCAGTCGAATAACATCATCTCAACCGTCAAACACTATTCCGCCAATGCGCAGGAAACCAACCGCTTTACCCTGTCGGCCAATATGTCCGATAAGGCCGCGCGCGAATCCGACCTTTTGGCATTTCAGTTTGCGATTGAGGTCGGCAATCCGGCCTCGGTCATGTGCGCCTATAACCGCTATAACGGCGTCTATGCCTGCGAACACCCGTACCTTTTGACCGAAGTCTTGAAAACCGATTGGGGCTATAAGGGCTATGTCATGTCGGACTGGGGCGCTACCCATTCGACCATCCCGGCGGCCAATGCCGGCCTTGATCAGCAGTCAGGCTATCCGTTTGATAAATCAAACTATTTCGCGGGCCCGCTCAAAGAAGCCGTCGATAATGGCTTTGTAAAGCCTGAGCGTCTGGATGACATGGCGCGGCGCATCCTGTGGGGCATGGTCTCGACCGGCCTGTTCGATAAGCCGATCGATCAGACCAAGGTGGCCGACGCCAATATCGACTTCGCCGCAAATGCCAAGGTCACTCAGGCCGATGCCGAAGGCGGGATCGTCCTGCTGAAAAATGAGCGCAACCTGCTGCCGATTGCCGCCACCGCCAAAAAGGTCGTGGTCATCGGCGGCCATGCTGATAAGGGCGTCCTGTCAGGTGGCGGATCGTCGCAAGTGTACGGCCTCGGCGGCAATGCCGTGCCCGATACCTCAAAATACGCCAATGAGTTCCCCGGCCCGATCACCTATTATCCCGACGCCCCTGTGGCCGGGATCAAGGCCCGCACAAAAGCCGAAGTCGTCTACCATGACGGTAAGGACATCAAGGCCGCCGCCAAGGCCGCGCGTGGTGCTGATGTGGTCATCGTCTTCGGCTCCCAATGGACGGGGGAATCCTTCGATGCTGAGCTAAAGCTGGATCACGGTGGCGACGCCCTAATTGATGCGGTTGCCCGCGCCAACAAAAAAACTGTGGTCGTGCTGCAAACCGGCGGGCCGGTGTTCATGCCGTGGCTATCGAAAGTCGGCGCGGTCGTTGAAGCCTGGTATCCGGGCTCCAGCGGCGGCACCGCCCTTGCCCGTGTTCTGACCGGCGAAATCTCACCGTCGGGCCGTTTGCCGGTGACCTTCCCGGCGTCACTGAGCCAGTTGCCCCGCCCCAAGCTGGATGGTGATAATTCAAAGCCAGATCTGCGTCCCGATGTGAATTATGACATCGAAGGCGCAGCCATTGGCTATAAGTGGTTTGACCTTAAGGGCCATAAGCCTTTGTTCGCCTTTGGGCATGGCCTGAGCTATTCGACCTTTGCCTATTCTGATTTGAAGGCCACGGACGCTAACGGCAAGTTGACCGTATCGTTTACCGTCACCAATACCGGTAAGGCCGAGGCCGCCGATGTGCCGCAGGTCTATGTCTCGCCGGTGGCGGGCGGCTGGGAAGCCCCCAAACGGCTCGGAGGCTGGGATAAGGTCAACCTGACACCAGGCTCGTCCAAAACCCTGACCGTCACCGTCGATCCGCGCTTGTTGGGGGCATATGACACACCGTCAAAGACCTGGAAAATCGCCGCAGGGGATTACAAGGTCTCACTGGCGAAATCCGCGGTAGATACCGGTCAATCGGTCACCATCGCCTTGCCGGAGCGGACGCTGAACGTACAGGGGAAGTAAAAAGAGAACTCCCCCTGATGCAGGGGGAGCTTGAAATGAAGTTTAACTTCGTTTCAAGAGGGGGTTACCTTGGTTCCGTTTACCCCTTCTGAGATCAACCCATATGGGCTGATCTCAGCTCCCCCTCCAAGAGGGGGAGTTTTTTCAAGCCTTATCCGCCACCAGCTTTTCAAGACGTTCGGCGGCGTCGGTAATGGCAAAGGCGGCGCGGCGTTCCATTTCATGGGCACCGGCCGACATACGCGCGGTGGCGGATTGCTGCTCTTCCAACTGGACTTTCAGATCCTGCATCTCATCGATCATCAGCAAGGCCGCCATCAGGAACAGGCGCACCTCCCCGATCGAGCCGACATCGCCCACGACCATTTCGACATGTTCATCAAACAGGCGGGCCAGTTCCTGCACGCGGCCTTCCTGACCGTCAGCGCAGCCTACCGTATAGGGCTTATTGTTGACGCGAACCGTGACCTCAGCCATCAGGCAGCCTCCCCATTATCTTTCAGAATTTTACGGATTGACTCCGCCGCCTCACCCAGCGCCTCGAACGCGCCATTGGCGGCATCGGTCACCGCCTTTTCACGCGCCTTGGTCTCCTCCAGCTCTTTCGAGAGCATAGCATCCGGCAAAACACCATCCGCCGGAAAGGACACATCACCGTGTTGCAGCATACTCAGACGGTGCTCTACCGCCAGCAGGGCCTTATCCAGCCGCTCAACCGCACCCGTTAACACCGAACCGGGCTGCCCCGCCTGTGGGGGGGTAAGAGGAGTATCCATTACCTGAGCTCTCTTCTGAACTTTAGGGCCATATGCCTCTGAAAACACTTTACATAACCGATAATGACCTAAAGAGTCTAAACGAAAAGACGTATTTTTTCAAAAGAAGCTATACCCATCCCTGCCCGCATGGGTTAAAGGCAGCGGCAAATTCATTAATCCGCTTGCGGATTCACGTCATTTATAGTCACGCGCATCTTGTCCCAAAACCGCTTAACACTTTTGGGGATGCGCTTTTAACCCCGCCGAGACCCGCCCATGTCTTCAGATATTCTCAGTTCCCTGACCGCCAAGCCTTCACCGACCGTCATGGCTGATGCCGTGCGCGTCCTGTCGATGGAAGCGGTACACCGCGCCAAGTCAGGCCACCAGGGCATGCCAATGGGCATGGCCGATGTGGCAACCGTCCTGTGGACGAAGTTTCTGAAGTACGACCCGAAAAACCCCGACTGGGCGGATCGCGACCGCTTCGTGCTGTCGGCCGGTCATGGCTCGATGCTGATCTATTCGCTGCTGCACCTGACCGGCTTTAAGTCGGTATCGATGGACGATATCAAAAACTTCCGTCAGTGGGGCTCAGCCACCCCCGGCCATCCGGAATATGGCCACACAGCCGGGATCGAGACCACCACTGGCCCGCTGGGTCAGGGTCTGGCGACCGCCGTCGGTCTGGCTATGGCCGAGCGTCATCTGAATGCGCGCTTTGGCGACGATCTGGTCGATCATAAAACATGGGTCATCGCCGGTGACGGCTGCCTGATGGAAGGGGTGTCGCACGAAGCGATTTCGCTGGCCGGCCGTCTGAAGCTCAATAAGCTGATCGTCCTGTGGGACGATAACAATGTCACCATCGACGGCGTGGCCACCATTGCCGAAACCGGCGATCAACTGGCCCGTTTCAAGGCCGCTGGCTGGGCCGTTAAGGCCGTTGACGGTCATGATCATGGTAAAATCGCCGCCGCCCTGCGCTGGGCCACCCAGCAATCAAAGCCCGTCATGATCGCCTGTAAGACCAAGATTTCCAAGGGCGCTGGTCCCAAGGAAGGCGATCCGCATTCCCACGGCTATACGCTGTTTGATTCCGACATTGAACTGGCACGCAAGGCGATGGGCTGGGAGGCCGAGTCCTTCACCGTACCGGCACCGATTAAAAAGGCCTGGGAAGCCGCCGCCCGTAAGGCAGCCAAGCCGCGCAAGGACTGGGAAGCCGCTTTGAAAGTCAGCAGCCACGCGGCCGATTTCAAACGCGCCATGACCGGCGAACTGCCCGCCAAAGCATTTGAGGCGCTGGATGCCCATATTGCTCAGGCGCTGGAAATCAAGCCCGCCGATGCGACCCGCTCGGCGTCGGGTGCCGCACTGGCGCAACTGGTGCCACATATTGATGACATGGTCGGCGGGTCTGCCGATCTGACCGGATCGAACAACACCTTCGTCAAGGGCATGACGGCTTACGACACCGACAATTACGGTGGACGTTACGTCCACTACGGCGTGCGTGAATTCGGCATGTCGGCAGCCATGAACGGCATGGCACTGCACGGCGGCGTCATCCCCTACTCCGGCACCTTCTTTGTGTTCTCGGACTATAGCCGTCCGGCGATCCGTCTGGGCGCTCTGATGGGCATCCGCACGATTAACGTGCTAACCCACGATTCGATTGGCGTTGGCGAAGACGGCCCGACCCACCAGCCGGTTGAGCACCTGGCGTCGTTCCGCGCCATGCCAAACCTTTTGGTGTTCCGTCCGGCCGATCAGGTCGAAGCCGCCGAATGCTGGAAAGCCGCCCTGAAATCAACCACAACCCCGTCCCTGATGGTGCTGTCGCGTCAAAAGGTGCCCGCCGCCCGCGAAACCGGCGACAACCTGTCGGCCAAGGGCGCTTATGAAATCCGCAGCGCGTCGTCCGAGGCCAAGGTGTCGATCTTTGCGTCCGGCACCGAAGTCTCGGTCGCCATCGCCGCCCAGAAAGAGCTTGAAGCCCAAGGCGTTGCGACCCGCGTCGTCTCGACCCCGTGCTGGGAACTGTTCGATGCGCAGGATGAGGCCTACAAAGCCTCAGTTATCGGCTCCACACCGGTCAATGTAGCGGTCGAAGCGGCTGTCTCGCTCGGCTGGGAAAAGTTTATCGGTCAGGACGGTATCTTTGTTGGCATGACTTCATTTGGGGCGTCTGCGCCGCAAGACGTGCTCTATAAACAATTCGGTATCACCAAAGAGGTTGTGGTCGAAAAAGCTTTGGCAGCCCTTAAGTAATATTGAATTTTCTAAATAAAAAAGCGCGTCCGGTATCGGCCTGGCGCGCTTTTTTTGTGGCCGATAATAAATATTCAAAAAAAATCCACATGGCTTATTAATTTGACCTTATGGATTTAAGGCTATAGAACGGACTTTCGATCTATTCTTGTCTGCTAATTTGTTTTTGCGGTTTACTAAAACCGTATCGGCGAACTTCCATTCAATTATCGAAACGAGCGAGGCACGACGCAATTTTGCGGATGTGCGTATACACACTGTCATTGAAAGGGTTCGTCATGAGCACAGGCACAGTAAAATGGTTCAACGCCACCAAGGGTTACGGTTTTATCGCCCCTGAAGACGGTTCGAACGACATCTTCGTTCACATCTCGGCCGTTGAGCGCGCGGGTTTCCGCAGCCTTAACGAAGGTCAAAAGCTGTCTTACGAGCTGGCCCGCGATCCTAAGTCCGGCAAGATGTCGGCTGAGAAGCTGGAAAACGCATAAGCTTTCAAAAGCTTAGATGTTTCGGAAAAGGTCGCATCTTCGGATGCGGCCTTTTTTATTGCCATGCCGACAGTTATGTCGCTTGAAAAAATATCGTTTGAAACTATCATTCTGCGCAACAACTCACCCGGATATAAGCGCGCCACGATATGACCTTTAGCTTTCGCTCTCTTTTGCCGAAAGATTTATCCCGATCGTCGGCGATCCTGGACGATCAGGGGCTAAAAGCGCAGGCCAAACACACCGTATTTGAAGATATCTATGCGTTCGCCATTGGCTGTTCGTTCATCGCCCTTGGGCTGGTGCTGCTGAAAACCGCAGGCCTTGTCACCGGCGGCGTGGCCGGGATCGCGCTTTTGGTATCATACCTTGCGCCCTTACCGGTCGGGCTTTTGTTCAACCTGATCAATGTGCCGTTTTTTATATTCGCGCTCCTGAGCATGGGCTGGCGCTTTACGGTTAAAACCGTTGCGGTCAATATCGCCATCATGGCTATGGCGGCTTTGTTCCCGCATCTGTTTACACCCGCGCACCTTAATCCGGTTTTTGCCTCCATTTTTGGCGGCACGATCATCGGCATGGGGATTTTAGCGCTGGCCCGGCATGGTGCAGGCGCGGGCGGCACCGGCGTTCTGTCGCTTTACCTGCAAAAAACGCGCGGCATCAATGCGGGTAAAACCCAGTTGGTATGCGATGCCCTGATCATGGCCGCCTCGGTCTTTGTGGTCAGTCCCATGAACCTGCTCTACTCGGTCATCAGCGCGGCGGCCATGAGCGCCGTCATGATGACCTACCACAAGCCCCAGCGCTATCTGGGACATTAGGTTCGCCCCTCACCCCCCCCCCCTCTCCCCGCTTGCGGGGAGAGGGACAACGTGCGATAGCGCGCCCTCAAATAGAAAAGCGATAGGGCAGCTAAATAACTCCTATGTACGATCCTGTTTTAGATACCCTTGTCCTGCCGCTCAACGATGGCCTTATTGATCTGCCTGCGGACGGCAAGGCTTTGTTCCTGCGGGCGCGGTCCGGTTTGGCCCTGCGCGATTACCGCGAACAGCTTATCTGCGAACAAAGTTTCAAACCGGCGCTCGATGCCCTGACGCAACAGGGGTTTATCGCCCGCCCCGAAGGTGATGAGGCCCGCTATGCCTTGACGCTGGTTCTGCCGCCGCGTCAGCGTGAGGAATACCGCGCACTTCTGGCGCGCGCAGTAACGTCCACGGCCGACGGCGGCACGGTTATGGCGTCAGTCTCCAATCTTGAGGGTGCCAAGACGGTTGAAAATGACCTAAAGGCCCTGACCGGCGATATCTCCAGCCTGTCAAAAAACAAGTGCCGCGTATTTTGGGCAAAGATCAAGGCTTCCAGCCTCAATGGCGACCTGATTGAGGCCTGGTCAAAACTCGATGCCGTGCGCCCGATTGAAGGGGGCCGTTTCCTCAGCCGCCCCGGCCTGTTTGCCTGGGACCGTATCGATGCGGGGTCAAGGCGACTGGTGGAAACCCTGCCCCCGCTGACTGGCAAAGGCGCCGACCTGGGGGCGGGTTTTGGCTATCTGACGGCGGAAATTTTCGCCCGCCACGCCGGCGTTACGCACATAAGCCTTTATGAGGCCGAACAGCGCGCGGTAGACTTGGCGCGTCAGAACCTGACCGACCGGTCGGTCGATGTCCACTGGCATGATGTCACCTCTGGGATCAACGGTGAGTTCGATTTTATCGTCTCCAATCCGCCGTTTCATATCGACCGCGCCGATAAGCATGATCTGGGAAAGGCCTTCATCCGCGCCGCGGCGTCAGCGTTGAAGCCCAAGGGCGCATTCTATATGGTCGCCAACCGCCACCTGCCCTACGAGGACACGCTCAAAACCGCGTTCAAGGTGGTAAAAATACTGGCCGACGATGGCGCTTACAAAGTGTTTGAGGCCTCTACGCAAAGCGAAGCCTCAGTGAAGAAAAAGCCTCGGAAACATGAAACTACCGAGCCAAAAAACGCCGCCTTCAAAGGCGAAACCTTAAGGCGCAGATCCTGATGCGCCTCGTGAAACACCTCGCTAATCTGGGCTATGGGTCGCGCAAGGATGTCCAGAAACTGATCCGCATGGGCACCTTTACCGATGCGGACGGTGAACGCCTGACCGACGACGCTAAAATCGGCCACGACGATATCCGCTACAAAGGTCGTCCGCTCGATCCTGATCATGGCGTTGTGCTTTTGATGCACAAGCCGGTTGGCTATGTCTGCTCGACCAAGGACACCGGTCAGTTGGTTTATGAACTGCTGCCCGCCCGTTTCGGTGAGCGCAAGCCGGTGCTGTCCACTATCGGGCGGCTGGATGCCAATACGTCGGGCCTGCTGCTGTTTACCGATGACGGCGATTTCCTGCACCGGATCATCTCTCCCAAAAATCACGTCCCCAAGGTCTACGAGGTGACACTGGCGCGACCATTGAATGGCCATGAAGGGGCGATTTTCGAATCCGGCACCCTGTTGCTGGAAGCCGAAAAAGAGCCGCTCAAACCCGCCTTTCTTGAGGTCACGGGCGAAAAGACGGCCCGCTTGACGCTTTATGAAGGCCGCTATCATCAGGTTCGGCGCATGTTCGCGGCTGTCGGCAACCATGTCGAGACTCTGCACCGCGCCCGCATGGGAGAACTCACTCTGGACGACCTCAAGCCGGGTAAGTGGCGGATACTGAAGCCGGAAGATATCCAGAAACTGCTGGCGCGAAATGTAGCCTGACCCGGACATAGGTTATGTTACAATCGTGAAATCTTATTGCCCCACATGACGGTCATAAGCGGATATAATCCTAACGACCGCAAACCCACGGCAAAGCTCATGACCCAGACCGCTTCGGCTTCCTCAGCCCCCGCCAACACTCCGTCGATCAAGACCTCCCGCCTGCTGGTCGTTGATGACGACCGCGACCTGCGTGACCTGATTTCCGATTTTCTGGGGCAACATGGTTTTGAGATTCACACGGCTTCCGGCGCGCGCGAAATGGATCGCGTGCTAATGCGCGGCGATATTGACCTGGTGGTGCTTGATTTCATGATGCCCGGCGAAGACGGCCTGTCGATCTGCCGTCGCCTCAATGCGGCCAAAGGCCCGCCGGTGATCATGCTCAGTGCCCGCGCCGAAGAGGTTGACCGGATCGTGGGGCTGGAACTGGGGGCGGACGATTATCTGGCCAAGCCCTTTCATCCGCGCGAACTGCTGGCGCGCATCCGTGCGGTTCTGCGTCGTGGCGAGCAAGGCCCGCGTAATGATGGCGCGTCGCCCATCACCCATTTCTTCGGCTGGCAGCTTGATAACATCAAACGCATTCTCATCCGCCCCGACGGCGTTCAGGTGGCGCTGAGTAATGCCGAGTTTGAATTGCTCAGGGTGTTTCTTGACCGTCCGGGCCGCGCCCTGAGCCGTGATCAGATTCTGGATTTCCTGCACGGCCCCAATTCCGAAAGCTTTGACCGCGCCATTGATGTTCAGATCAGCCGTCTGCGCCGTAAGTTGAATGACGACACGCAGGATGAAATTATCCGCACCATTCGCGGCATCGGCTATATGTTCAGGCCGCTGAAATAAACATGACCCAGAAATAAAGCATGACTGAGAAAAAGCATGACTAAGATCGGGGCCCCGCCCCGCAAACGCATATTGCCTGACTTGCCGATCTTCTGGCAGGTGCTGGGCATGGCGCTGATGGTGCTTGTCCTGTCGCTGGCGATCAATATTCTGATCGTGCTAAAGGCCCCCTCCCCGCCGCCGCAGGGCTATACCCTGACCGAAGCGGCGCAAGCCTTGAAGACCAGTCAGGTCAAGCTGAAAACCGGCCGCACCCTGCGCGCCGAGACGGTGGCTGAAACACCCGGCTTCGTCTCGCGTCAATTGGCAGAACCCGACCGCGCCCATCCGTTTGAAAACTTCCTGCGTGAACGTCTGGCAAAGGTTTTGGGTGTGCCGGCAACGGATGTCGTCGTCGATGGCCGGCTGAAATCCCGCAACGGCTTTGGCGGTCCTGGCCCCGGCCCGCAGCGCTGGATAGCCCCCGGCCCTGACGGGCCGCAATTTAAAAGCCCTGACGGGCTGCAGTATAAACGCCCTGACGGGCCGCAGCCCAGAGGGCCGAATGAGCCACCCCGCAACTTTGGGCCAGATGGCCCGCGCGATGACCTCAGAATGCTTGGCCGGGATTTCCGAGCATCGGAATTACCCGAAAGTCTGGACACGCAGGTAACCTTTCCGGCCTTTCGCGCCGCATGGAAGCAGGCCGATGGCAAATGGCGCGTCCTGATCCCACCCAAGCCCTTTATTGAACCGTGGCAGAGAAACCTGCTGTTCGGATTTTTACTGACCGCACTGGCCGTCACGCCGCTGGCCTTTTACATGTCGCGTCGCCTGACGCGACCGATCCGCGCCCTGGCCGAAGGTGCACGCACATTGGGCTTTGACCATGATGCCGCCCCGCTTAAAGCCCGGGGCCCCAAGGAAGTCCGTGCGGCAACCCATGTGCTGAACGACATGCAGGTCAGGCTCAAAAAACAGGTCGAATCGCGCACCGCTCTGATTGCTGCCATCGCCCATGACCTGAAAACCCCGCTGGCAAGGTTGCGGTTGCGGATTGAAAACCTGCCCGAGCCAACGCGTGACAAGATCAGTCAGGACATCGCGCACATGGACAGCCTGATCAATTCCGCGCTGGGTTTCGCCAGTGCGGAAAAAATGGCTCAGACCCTGACCAAGCTTGACCTGTCGTCCCTGATAGAAATCCTGTGCGAGGACAATGCCGACATCCACAATGTCACCTGCGGCGATATAACCGAAAACATTACGGTGCTCGGCAACGACATGGCCATCCGGCGTATTGTGACCAATCTGGTTGAAAATGCCTGCCGGTACGGCGACGGCTGTGAGGTCATTCTGAGCGCGTCCGGGCCGCAAGCCGAAGTCATTATTCGCGACCACGGCCCCGGCATGCCGTCAGAGGCGCTTGAGGCCGTCTTTGAGCCGTTTTACCGGCTCGAGACGTCGCGCAACCGCGATACCGGTGGCGCGGGTCTGGGACTATCGGTTGCCCGATCCTTAAGCCAGTCGATGAACGGATCGCTTCGGCTTGAAAACCGCTACGAGGGTGGTGTTCTGGCGGGGCTGGATGCCGTCTTTAGCCTGCCGCGGCTTTAGGCCGCAAGCGCGTGAGTTGAAACTGCCTGATAGCGTTATCATATGGCCGTTAAGACCGATTAGGTCTTGACTTGTCAGGGGTTTGGGCCAAAACGAAACCCGCATTTGATCTACGCTTCCGCCCGTCAGGACGGTTTCAAAATCTACTATAAGGGAAGCTAAAATATGGCGTTACGTGTTGCGATTAACGGGTTTGGCCGCATCGGTCGTCTGGTTCTGCGCTCGATCATCGAGAATAACCGCACCGACATCGAAGTGGTCGCGATCAACGATCTGGGGCCGGTGGAAACCAATGCGCACCTGCTGCGCTACGATTCGGTCCACGGTAAGTTTCCGGCCGAAGTTAAGGTCGACGGCGACACCATCGTCATTACCGCCAATGGCAAGACCTACGCCCCGATCAAGGTAACCGCGATCAAGAACCCTGCCGAACTGCCGCACAAAGAGCTTAAGGTCGACATTGCCTTTGAATGTACCGGCATATTTACCTCCAAGGAAAAGGCTCTGGCCCACGTCGAAGCCGGCGCCAAGAAGGTCATCATCTCGGCCCCCGGCGACAATGCCGACAAAACCATCGTTTACGGTGTCAACCACGACACCCTGACCGCCGATGATGTGGTCATCTCCAACGCTTCGTGCACCACCAACTGCCTGTCGCCGGTCGCCAAGGTCTTATCCGATCTGTGCGGCATTGAGCGTGGCTATATGACGACCATCCACTCCTACACCGGTGACCAGCCGACGCTCGATACCATGCACAAGGACCTGTACCGCGCCCGCGCCGCAGCCCTCAGCATGATCCCGACCTCGACCGGTGCGGCCAAGGCTATCGGGCTGGTTCTGCCGCAACTGAAGGGCAAGCTGGATGGGTCATCGATCCGCGTGCCGACCCCAAACGTTTCGGTTGTTGACCTGAAAATCGTGCCGTCGCGCCCGGTCACCGCCGAAGAAGTCAATGCCGCCATCATCGCCGCCGCTGACGGCCCGATGAAGGGCGTACTGGCCTATACGGATGAGCCTCTGGTGTCTTCGGACTTCAACCACAATCCGGCGTCATCGACCTTTGCGCTCAAGCAAACCCAAGTGATCGACGGTCAGTTGGTGCGTATCCTGACCTGGTACGACAACGAATGGGGCTTCTCGACCCGCATGGCGGACACGGCGGTCGCGTTTGGGAAATTCCTCTAGGATCATGGCTTAAGAACCTCCCCTGATGCAGGGGACCGGGCCGCCGGAGCGGGGTGGCCCGAAGGGACGGGTGGGGTTAAAGCTATGCGACTGTGGCACTTTAATGGTTAGATAATGGACAAAAGCAAACAGCCCCAAGTCGTTCGGTTCAGTGTCGCTAAATGGTTGTTGCTATCTGCGATTACAGGCTTCTTATGGTTTCCAATAACATTTGGATCTATGATTATTCCTTACGTCGGGAGTCAGATAGCTGTTGGCTTTGTCTTTACACCGATCATCTATCTTATGATCTTTGTGGGACGCGCCAATGATTCAAAAAAGCAAAATGGCTTGCCCACGACTGTAGCGATTTGGGCACTCGGTTTCCTCCAACTCATTATTATTTTTGTTAGCCTTTTGGTCTTTGTGACCTTGGTTTCATCGCTTCCCAACGGGCGAGACTGGATAGACATTGGTGCACATATCGCCTGACAACTTCCGGCCCCTAAGCTCTCACCAACGTCATCGTCCTCACCTTTTTATATTGAAGATGTATTTAGCCGAGCGTTCCTTTAAAACCTCCCCTGATTTCAGGGGAGGAGACCGCGCGAAATGGCGAAGCAATGAGATGCGGTGGTGGGGTTAAATTTTGACGTAAAACGTATGGCGCCTTTACCCCACCACCGCTGCGCTAACGCTTGCGGTCCCCCTCCCCTCCAAGAGGGGAGGTTCTAAACCAAATCCCCTCAGTTCTCTCCAGCCGATCATACATGCGCCTTTCTCGCTTGAAAGATGTATTTGTCCGTGTAAATAATGGTTAACAGCATCGGGGGATGACATGGACGTTTTACAGCAGATATTCACTCCACCACCACCGGCGCAAGACTCCGGTGAGAGCTGCCCCAAACCCATTAAGCCGTTTTCCAGCATGGGCGCACTGGCGCTCACTCTGGTTACGGCCACCCTGATGAATATCTTTCTCAGATACATCTATATTTCGACCGGCATTACGGGTGCTAAGGTCGCCACGATCGCCTTCGGGTTGATTTTCTATGGTCTATGTATTTGTTTTTATATTGCTTTAGCCCTTCGCCATCAGAAACGCTCCGAACCGATTATCTATCCCGGGATGCTTGAAATCGCGCTAACCGTTTTCTTTCAGGTCTTGCTGATGGCCGGTACGTTTTACGGGGCGGTGAAATTGCTGAAAGCGGTCCCGATCGTGCATTGAATTCATACGGTTCTTGCTCTAATCCGAAGGCAGACAGAGCGAGAATGGAAAAATCATGCCTTTTAAAACCCTGGACAGCCTCAAAGACGTAGCCGGCAAAACTGCCTTGGTGCGGGTTGATTTCAACGTCCCCGTCGATGGCGGAAAAATCACCGATGATACCCGCCTGCGCGTCGCTTTGCCGACCATTCAGAAACTGACCTCAAAAGGCATGAAGGTCGCACTTTTGGCCCACTTTGACCGCCCCAAGGGCAAGGTCGTGCCGGAAATGTCGCTGGCTTTCGTCGCCCCCGCCCTGTCGAACCTTTTGGAAGCGCCGGTATCGTTCAGCGATGACTGCGTGGGCGATGCAACCAAGGCCCTGATCACCAATATGGCCGACGGCGGCGTGATCCTGCTGGAAAACGTCCGCTTCCATGCCGGCGAAGAGAAAAACGATCCCGAATTCGCCGCGCAACTGGCCGCTATGGGTGACATCTATGTCAACGACGCCTTCTCCGCCGCCCACCGCGCCCATGCCTCGACCGAAGGTGTGGCCCACCTGATCCCGGCCTATGCCGGTGAGTCCATGCGCCGTGAGCTAGAGGCGCTCGATGCCGCGCTCGGCACGCCCGTGCGTCCGGTCATCGGCATTGTCGGTGGCTCTAAGGTTTCAACCAAGCTTGACCTGCTGAAAAACCTCGTCACCCGTCTGGATACCCTGTCGATCGGCGGCGGCATGGCCAATACCTTCCTTTATGCGCTCGGCTACGACATCGGCGGGTCGCTGTGTGAAAAGGACATGGCCGACACAGCCCGTGAGATCATGAAGCTGGCCGATGAAAACCACTGCGAAATCCTGCTGCCGGTCGATGTGGTCGTCGCACAGGAATTCAAGGCCCACGCCCCGTCGCGTGAACTGTCGATTGATGACGCGCTCACCCCTGACGATAAAATATTTGACGCAGGTGCGAAGACCGTGGATATACTGACGGACGCAATTTCTAAGTCTAAAACCCTTATTTGGAATGGCCCTTTGGGCGTATTTGAACTGCCGCCATTTGATAAGGCCACGGTTGCCGCCGCCCATTTTGCGGCAGCGCAAACCAAGGCAAAGCTTCTGACCGCCGTTGCCGGCGGCGGTGACACGGTCGCCGCTCTCAATCATGCCGGTGTCGTTGATGACATGACGTTTGTGTCAACCGCCGGTGGCGCGTTTCTTGAATGGATGGAAGGTAAGGAACTGCCCGGTGTGTCAGCCTTGAACGGCTAAGCACAGGTAATAGTGAGTAACCACCTCAAAGGATTGGATTTTTAATCCTTTGAGGCCCATAATGACAAAAAACATAAAAAGGGCCGATAACAGGCGGCCATGACCAAAAACTAAAGACCATAACCTTCGCCGCGCTGGCATATTTTGACGCGGCGGCCATTTGTAAACACGAAGCATGAAAGAGGGAAAATTCCATGGCTCGTATCAGTTTACGCCAGCTTCTCGACCACGCAGCCGAGAATAATTACGGCGTACCGGCCTTTAACATCAATAATATGGAACAGGGGCTGGCCGTCCTTGATGCCGCCCGCGCCACAGAATCGCCCGTGATCATTCAGGCCTCCCGCGGGGCCCGCAACTACGCCCACGACATCATGCTGGCCAAGATGATTGAGGCCCTGATTGAAATCTATCCGGAAATTCCGCTGGTGATGCACCAGGATCACGGCAATTCGCCGGCTACCTGCGCAACCGCCATTCAAAACGGCTTTTCATCCGTGATGATGGACGGCTCGCTCAAGGCTGATGCCAAGACCCCGGCTGATTTTGAATACAACGTCAACGTCACCAAGACCGTCGTCGATTTCGCTCATGCCTGCGGCGTGTCGGTCGAAGGCGAACTGGGTGTGCTGGGATCGCTGGAAACCGGCATGGGCGAAGCCGAAGACGGTCACGGCGCCGAAGGCGTGCTCGACCACTCGCAGCTTCTGACCGACCCGGATCAGGCCGTTGATTTCGTGGCCCAAACCGGTGTTGACGCTTTAGCCATCGCGATGGGCACCTCGCACGGCGCCTATAAGTTCTCACGCAAGCCGGACGGCGAAGTGCTGGCCATGAACGTGATCGAAGAAATCCATAAGCGCCTGCCCAACACCCACCTTGTGATGCACGGGTCGTCGTCGGTGCCGCAGGAACTTCAGGACGTCATCAACGCCTATGGCGGAAAGATGCCGCAAACCTACGGTGTGCCGGTCGAAGAACTGCAAAAAGCCATCAAAATCGGCGTGCGCAAGATCAATATCGACACTGACTGCCGCATGGCCATTACCGGCGTGATCCGCAAATACCTGATGGAAAACCCAGAAGGCTTCGACCCGCGCGGCTACCTCAAGCCCGCCAAGGAAGCGATGCAAAAGGTCTGTCATGACCGCTTCGTACAGTTTGGCACAGCCGGCAATGCCTCCAAGATCAAGGCCCGCTCGCTGGCCTCGATGGCGAAATACTATTCGTAATCAGGCCCACGCCTTTACGTAACAATGCCCTGCCCTCACCGGCAGGGCTTTTTTATTTGGCCTTGCTCACAATCGGCTTGACTCCGGACTACATTTGTAGACTGATAAGATTACAAATGTAGTCCGGAGGAAACCCATGTCCAATACCCCGTTTACGCCCGTTACCATTTTTCTGGATGCCGCACTGCCGGTTCAATTCCTGATCCTTGCGTTACTGATCGCCACAATCGCCGCTATTGTCATTTGCTTGCGCAAGCTATCGCAGGGCCCGCGCCTTGCGGGTGGTTCAGCCTACCTGAAAGGATTGCGGCTGGGTGGCCCCTTGGCTGGCTTTGTCGGTGCCGCGTTCGGTGGCCTGAACATGGCCATCGGTTTGTCGAACGTCGGCACCCTGCCGCCCATTGCTGTGCTGGCGCCGGGATATGCCGAAATCATGGCCCTGATCCTGCTGGGACTGATCACAGGCTCGGTAGCGGTCATTGCCAACTGGGCGGTTGAGGCCCGCATCGACCGTACTGTACTTGGAGAATAGGCGTGACCGCGCCTCATATTCCCCTTCACATTACAGATGCTGAAAGCGTCATTCTGACGGCGCTTTGGCAGCACGGCCCGCTAACGCCCACGCGCCTGATCAGCGACGTTAGATCCGGTCGCGACTGGGGGGATTCAACCATAAAAACCCTGATCGCCCGCCTGATGCACAAGGGCGCGATCCGGTCTCAGCGTGATGACGGCATTCTGCGCTATCATGCCCAGATTACCCATGACAGCTATGCCGAGGCCGAAATTCGCGACCTTATCAAGCGACTGTTCGGCAATGATGCTGAGGCGTTCACGGCGTTTATCGCTGAGCGCATAAAGATCTGATCCACACGTCTCTCAACAACTCCTAAGCGAGGCATCCCCGCGCTAAGGTAAACTGGCCCTACGCCAACCACTGGATAGTTTTCCCGGCGGCATCATTTTTTGTGCACCGCCGTTGTCTGATACATTGACAGGCCAGACCGGTTTCTGATTAATAGCGCCATTCCTTGGGGAGTAGCCGGAACCACCTCTCAGGTTCCACCAGTGTCGTCAGCACGTAGTCCTGCATCAGGACTTCCGGCACGGTAACCCGCTTTACACAGCGGGGCGGCAAGACCGGGGGTTTGGGCACTATGTCCATGCCTGAAACCCTGTCTGCCTGTTGAGGTTCCAATATGTCTGTCGGTACGCCGTTATTATGGTCGCTGTTTGCGGCCTTTGTTGTTGTCGCTCTGTTGATCGACTTTTTCGCCATGAACAAACAGGGCGCCCATAAGGTCTCTATGAAAGAGGCCACCATATGGTCGCTGATCTGGGTATCGGTCAGCTTTGTGTTCGTAGGCTTCCTGTGGTGGTACATGGGCGGCACGGGCGCAGATCTGGCGGCCAAACAACTTGCCGACACCAAAGCGCTGGAATTCATCACCGGCTATGTGGTCGAAAAGGCGCTGGCGGTCGATAACATCTTCGTCTTTTTGATGCTGTTCACCTATTTCGCGGTGCCCGCCGAATACCAGAAACGCGCGTTGATGATCGGGATTCTGGTGGCGCTGGTCTTACGCGGGGCGCTTATTCTGGTTGGCGCCTGGCTGATCGCGCAGTTCCACTGGATTCTATACCTGTTCGGGGCGTTTCTGGTGTTCACCGGCATCAAGATGTGGCTGGCGGCCGGTGATGAGCCTGACCTTGAGGCCAATCCGGCTCTGAAATGGGTGCGCAAACATTTTACCATTGCCCCGAATTTCGACGGCGAAAAGTTCTTCACCAAGGTGGGCGGCCTGAAGATGGCGACCCCGATGCTGGTGGTCGTTATCCTGATCGGCATCATCGATGTGGTGTTTGCGGTCGATTCCATTCCGGCGATCTTTGCCATCACCACCGACCCGTTTATCGTCCTGACTTCGAATGTGTTTGCGATTTTGGGCCTGCGCGCCATGTACTTCCTGCTGGCGGGCCTGCATGAGAAATTCCATCTCCTGCCCTACGGTCTGGCGTTGGTACTAGTGTTTATAGGCACCAAGATGCTGTTGCTGGATATTTATAAGGTGCCGATCGAGTGGTCGCTGGGCGGCACGGCGGCGATCCTGACGGTGACCATGCTGTTGTCAGTCCTGATCAAGCCGAAAAGCGATACGCCGCATGGGGCCTTCCCGTTCGACTCTAAGAAGGATGCTACGGACAAGCCGGAGTAAACATGGTCGGAATGATCCTTCATAGAATCATTCCGCTCAAGCCGCCATTGCGGCGGCGGCCAAGGTGGCAGAGCCACCGCCCGGCGAGGGACTAAAGACTAACGCGCGGGTTTGGCAAAAATCTGTACCCAGTACCAGCGATAGGCCTGCTTTTGCCCCGCCAAGGGCCGGTCGTCGGGCTGATAACTTAGGGCGATGCCGGTGTCCGTCATCGTGCAGCTTAAGATATTAGCGCGGTGGCCGGGGCTGTTCATCCAGCCATCGACCACATCGTCAGGGCGCATGTGACCGGCGGCGATGTTTTCAGCGACCATGATCCAGCGATAGCCGGAGGATACCGCCCGCTGCCCTGCCGATGTGCCGTCCGGGCCTTTGTGGGCAAAGAAATTTTGCCGCGCCATAGCATCGGCATGACGCTGGGCGGCGCGGGCTAAGCGCGGATCGAAGTTTAGCGGATCACAGCCCCTGTCCTCGCGTTCGGCATTAATCAGATCAAAGACATGGGCGACATTGCCATTGTCGTCATAGTCCTGAGCGGCCACCGGCCCGGCCCATAAACCCGCCATAATAAGCAAACTTAAAACACGCAAAGCTCACCTCCATACCTTGGAGCAGATTTCACCTATGAGTATGGCTTTGATAGGGCTGCGTCTTCCTCCGCCCCATTTATGGGGAGGAGAAAACTCAACCATGATACTGCGTGACTCGCGCGACTTCTTCTTTTGAACCCAGCACGACGCCGGTGCGCTGATGCAGGGCGGCCGGTGCAATATCGAGAATACGCTGATGACCGTCGGTCGCCGCCCCGCCCGCCTGTTCGATCAGCATAGAGATCGGGTTGCACTCATAAAGTAGCCGCAGCTTGCCGTTTTTGCCGCTGGTGCGCTGATCGACCGGATAAATGAACACCCCGCCGCGCGTCAGGATGCGGTGAATATCCCCAACCATGGACGCCAGCCAGCGCATGTTGAAATCGGCGCCACGCGGGCCGTCCTTGCCGGCCACGCACTCATCAATATAGCGGCGGACAGGTGCTTCCCAATGGCGATGATTGGACATGTTGATGGCAAATTCGCGGGTTGCCTCGGGGATAGCGACCTGATCGCGGATCAGCACCCACTCGCCGCGATCATGGTCAATCGAAAAGGCGAAGGTGCCTGCCCCCAGCGTCAGCATCATGGTCGTTTGCGGGCCGTAAGCCGTATAGCCTGCCGCGACCTGCTGATGGCCGGGTTTCAGGAAATCGGCCTCGGTCACCGCCCGCCCTTGGGGTGCCTCAAGCACCGAAAAGATCGTGCCGACTACGCCGTTGACATCAAGATTCGATGACCCATCGATGGGATCGAACACCAGCAGATACTCACCGCCATCAGCTATCGGATGCAGGGTATCCATTTCCTCAGACGCCACCGCCGCCACGCGGCCATACCAGCGCTCAGGCTCCAGCATCATGTCGTTGGCGATGACATCCAGTTCCTTTTGCACCTCGCCCTGCACATTTTCCTGCGCCAGCGCGCCTTGCTTGCCGGTAATGGCGCTGTTGTTGACCGTCTGACCGATATCGCGGCAGGCGGCGGCCATATCGAGCACCAACGCTTTCAGATTGGCGGGCACCGTAGCCGGCAGGGATTCCAGAAATTGGTTTAAGGTCGGCAGCATGAAAATCACTTATGAAATCTGAGATGGGAAATAGTGCGTTCAAAATTTATTGATACGATTTTGACGTACCTTGCAAGCCGGTAAACGCTGTCACCAAAACGGTTTTATGGATATGCGCCCAAAGCGCAGTCTGGCGATCACGGTTTGGTCTTAATTGCCGCGTAAAAGCCGTCATTTAAACGACTCGCCTTTTAGGTGTGAAACCATTTGGAAACCATTTCCTCATTAGGATAAGCTTAACCAATTCCCAGATTCGTAATGCGGCCCATGCTCTGACTGAGCAGGGTTCATTGTTTGGTTCAGAGTACCGTGCCGATGTTTGACCCTCGTACCCCTTCCAAAAGCTATACCCGCCGCGGCACCGTGCTGATGGCGCTGGCGGCATTGGGCGGCAGTGCGGCCGTACCCTATCTTACCGCCAAGCCCGCGCCGAAACCGGCCTCCAAAGCGCCGACACTGAAACGCGCCCCCCTGAAAGACTGGCCGAGCCTGACCCAGATCGCGCAAACCATGATCGACGATAAGCTGACGCCCGGTCTGTCGCTGACGGTCGCCCATAAGGGGGTTGTGCTGTTTTCCCAAGGCTTTGGGATGGCCGATGTGGCCGCCCAGCGCGAGGTCACGCCACAAACCACCTTCCGCATCGCCTCGATCACCAAGCAGTTCACCGCCGCCGCCATTATGGCCTTGGCCGAAGACGGCAAGCTGAGCGTCCATGATCCGCTGGCGCGCTTCCTGCCCGATTTTCCCAAGGCCGATAAGATCACCCTGGCCCAGTTGATGAGCCATACCTCAGGCATGGGTGACTATGTCAATGGCCAGAGCCATGTGGTGCTGGACAGTGCCCGCGACCGGGATTTCAACGGTACGGAACTGTTGTCGATCATCCGCGCCCGTCAGCCGCTGTACCGCGCCCAACCGGGGGCCGCCTGGCTCTATTCCAATTCGGCCTTTACCCTGTTGAGCATTATTGTTGAGCAGCTATCCGGCATGTCGTTCGCGCAGTTCTGCGCCGAGCGGTTGTTCCAGCCCGCAGGTATGACGCAGTCGTCGATTGATACGGTGGATACAGTCATCACCGGCGGCTCTAACGGCTATCGCCCTGAATTTCGTGCGCCGCATGGCTTTGTGGAAAATAAGCCCCTGTCGGCGACGTTTATCGCGGGTGCCGGTGCGATCCGCTCCACCACCGAAGACCTGATCCTGTGGCACCATGCCCTGATGAACGGCAAGGTGCTGAAGCCCGACAGTGTGGCCGCCATGATGACCCCGGCCCTGCTGAAGAACGGCCAACCGGCGTTTGAACGGCGTGGGGCCGAGCCGCTGGAGTACGGTTTTGGTCTGGGGCTGGGTCTTGAGGATGAGCGACGCTTTGCCACCCACGGCGGGCGGATCAATGGCTTTACCGGCCATCTGCGCAGCTATCATGATGACCAGTTGACGCTGGCCATCCTATATAACTGTGACGGATCGGGTGCTGCCCAGTTCATGCCGATGCAGAAAAAGCTGCGCAAGGAAGCCTCGAAACTGGGACTGGCTGAAGCCATCTCAGCCTAACCCATTGCTTAAAGTGGAAACCGTGGCAAGGTGAGGTCATGTTACCCTTGCTCGCCGCCGCTACGGCCTCTGCCCTGCTGATGATTGCGCTGTGGCTGAGACATGTCGCTTATCTTCCCGGACGGACAGATATCCGGCTGGGGCTCATCTCCGGATCAGCTTTTTATATCTATCTGGCCAGCCAAAGACCTGCATGGCTTTTGCCACTGGTGCTGGCGGGCCCGGTGGCGTGCAACCGCAGCCTCAAGGCCGGATTTGAACTGCCCCTGCGCCGACCTGTGACCGACGCAGGTGTGGCGGTTATACTGCTCACGGCGGGCTTAACCGGCTATATCTGGCCGCATGACGCGATGGCCGCGCGTCTCTATGACGGGCTGGCGCTTTATCTGTTTTGCGAACCGCTGGGGCTGATGATCCTGAAATGGTCCGACGATATGGTCGAGGGCCGCAGACGTTTGCGCGTGGCCCTCATTGGCATCAGCGCCATCATCGGCCCGGTAGTGGCCATCGGCACCGCCACCGGATCAGGTGAGACGGCAGCCACCATCGGAGCCGCCCTGACCCTGACCTTAAGTTTTATCGTTTCGGCCTTTGCCCCACGGCTGCTGAACACATGGCGCGCGCCGCCAATAACTCCATCATCTACGCCCGCCCTCGATGCCCGTGAGCAAAAAATTCTTGGCCGGCTGCGTGCCCTGATGGCAACAGACGAAGCCTTTCGCGATCCGGCGCTTACCCTGTCCAGCCTGGCCCGCCGCCTTGAGGTGCCTGAGCACCGTCTGCGCCGCATCATCCATCTGGGCGAAGGTGGGCGCAACTTCAGCCTCTATCTCAACAGCTACCGGATTGCCGCCATCAAAGCGGCCCTCGAAACCGATGAGGACATAACCATCCTCGCTCTGGCGCTGGAGGCCGGTTACAATTCGCTGTCGGCCTTTAACCGTGCGTTTATGGCCTCGGAAGGCGTCACCCCCACGGCATACCGGCGCGCCCGCATGGCGGCCCGGACCGCAAACCCAATCGCTGCGACTGAACCGGCGCCCGACACCACCACCGCCGTCAAGGCTACCTGATCCTTAAGCAGGGTGGCCGCAGCCACCGTAATCAGCGCCCCGATCAGGCCCGACATCTTAAAGGCATGTTCCGCCGGATTGAGCCACAGACGCCAATGGGCGGGCAGCAGGGTCTTTGCGACATCATAGCCGCCATAAAACAGCGTGGCTCCGATCACGCCCTTGACCAGACCCGACTCCCAAAAAAACGAGCCCCCAGAGGCCGACAGAATAAGCAGCGTCACCCCGCCCAGAAACATCATCAGGGCCGGAATCACATCGGCCATCTCACGCCCGTTGTTTTTAAGGTGCAGCGCCCTCACCCCCGACCATAGCTGATAGGCCACCAGAATACTGATGCCGATCAGATCGGGCCGCGCCCGAAACATTAACGCGCCAAACAGGGCGCTGGCCACCGTCAGAGTGATAATCCCCACAACGATCCGCCCGCCCAAGCGGTGCACCCTGTCGCCCTTGCGGCGGGCCAGCAGGAAAAGCCCGCCGATGATGGCGACCGATCCGGACACAACATGGATGATAATATTGAGGGTATGAATGGCCTCTGACGTCATCGTAACAAACTCCTTAAGTTGAGGAGTCTGATTTTGGCGCGGCCAGTGCTGCCCATCCGGTCGATTTCAGAAATCAGTCAGACCGTTCAGCCAGATATAGAACCTCAGAAAAAGTTAGGCTCTTGCGCCCGAAGTCGCGCCTCATATTCTCCGACGCTGGCCATCGCGCCGGATCTCCAATCCGGATCTACCACACGACCTAAATCCCAAGCCTGCCATGCCCTGTCCATTTCATAGTTACTGTAATGGTGATCACCAAGGTCCTTGAAGGCGTTAGAGGCGAAGGGATAGGCCGCAATATGAATCCAGTAACAGTCCTTGAGCGATGGCATGGAACCCCAAATCGCTTTATCCCACCTATCCGTCCCCTTAGATGTGCGGACAAGATTGGCAAATGTGACATAGCGGAATGTCCCAAACCTCAAACCATCAAATTGCTTAGCTCCGGCCAGATATTTAGCCGCCGCCTCTCGCCCCTCGGACACTTCCGTTGATCCCGCCAGATTCGACGCTTGCCAGAATTGAGTGGTCTTTGGCCCCTCAATCGTTTTCGTAAGTACCGGCCCCAGCGCTCTGATCTTAGCCAGTCTACCTGAATCGGGCTGCAACTCGGCGGTATATTGCTGGGTGATCAGAAAGAACCACATCAACGCCTGTTCCATCTGATCCGATGCCGCTGCCGATTGCATCTGCGTCAAGGCCTCATCGAAACCGGGCTTTGGCGATTCCATAGTTCCGGCAATGGCTTTCAGGGATGATTTTAAGCCTGACGCATATACGGTATTGCCTTCAGACATTCTGACAATGGCGGGTTTAAGATGGGCTGGCAGCGGGTATTGCGCTGTGAGACGCCGCACATTTGAAAACCTGATAGTCTCAGTGGCCCGTCGGTTCGCGTGATTACTTTCTATAGCTATTCCATGTGGAATTTGGCCGTTCTCCAAAACAGCCTTCAGTATTTGCGGATGCAGCCCCACATGGCGGGCGAAATAGCGCGCTATGGCCTTGCGTTCAGCATCTGAAAAAGGTTCGCCAGCATTACTTAGCCGTGCAACGGCTTCGTCCTCAACGGACCAGACGATCTGCTCACCCGCCTGACTTTGCACCAAGGGAAGCGATGTCTTATCAACCACAGCCAGTTCCTGTTCTGGCCAATAGCTGGCAAGCTTGGTTTCCTGTGCCGACTTTTTATCACCGGTGGCCATATTCAACAGCGACTGCAAATAACGCCGATTTTTCAGCTCCAAAATACGAAATGCCGGACTGACAAAACAGCTATCGTTGTTAAATTCTGTGTCCGTAGCTTTCCAGGTCATTGTACGGCACAGGGCAAAGTCATCGAGGTAGCGCGCATCTGCGGCTTCAACATAAATGAAGTCCGAAGCGAGCGTGACCTTGCCGCTTTCTGTTTGCACAGCTCCGTCTTTAAATCGGACTTCTTTTTGGTAGGAGAATTCGATCGTCGGCGCCTCCGCAGAGCGGGCACCACGAATGCGCGGGGCATCCCAATCCGGTGATACCGTCGCGGCCTGACATATGACGGCTGATATTCCCCACAAGACGACTAATAAGCGCTTTAACATCTTCCCCCCCTTTACACTCACCTCAGACTTATCGTCAGCCATTTCAATCTGTCAACTTTGAGCCGCAACACGCCCGCTCACATTCCGCAAGCGATCGTGATCTGTTAATTCATCCTTAATGCTGAAAATTCATTGACCCCGCAGCCTGTGGCCCCTATGTGTGCCGCCGTTTAACCTGAGCCCACCCAAGGAGTGCCAAAGCCCATGACCACTGAATTATTAAAAGGTGTTACGGGGGTTCTGGTTCTGGCCGATGGCACCGTCTATCAGGGCATAGGCCACGGTGCGTCCGGTTCCGCCCTGGGCGAAGTGTGCTTTAACACCGCCATGACCGGCTATCAGGAAATTCTGACCGATCCGTCTTACATGGATCAGATCGTGGCCTTCACCTTCCCGCACGTCGGCAATGTCGGCGTCAATCCGGACGATGTTGAGCAACTGGGCAATGATCCGACCCGCGCGGCTAAGGGCGCGATCTTTCGTGACGCCCCGACCCCGCCGGCCAACTGGCGCTCGACCATGAGCTTCAACGACTGGCTGGTATCACGCGGCGTGGTCGCTCTGTCGGGCATCGATACCCGTGCCCTGACCAAGCGTATCCGCGAACACGGTATGCCCCACGGCGTCATCGCCCACGATCCGAACGGTAATTTCGATATCGCCGCCCTGCAAAAACAAGCCGCTGAGTGGGCCGGTCTGGTCGGGCTTGATCTGGCCATCAAAGCCACCTCGGCGCAGTCTTCGGACTACACCACCGACCTGTGGCAGTGGCCGGAGGGCTACAAGGACGGCACCAGGCATGAGCACAATGTCGTGGTCATCGACTATGGTGTTAAGCAAAACATCCTGCGCGCGCTGATAGGTATCGGCGCGAAGGTCAAGATTGTGCCTGCCGAGACCAAGGCCGAAGACATTCTGGCGCTTAAGCCCGATGGCGTATTGCTGTCGAACGGCCCCGGCGATCCGGCGGCCACCGGCGCCTATGCCGTGCCTGAGATTCAGAAGCTTGTGCAGTCGGGCAAGCCGGTGTTTGGGATTTGTCTGGGCCACCAGATGCTGGCTCTGGCGCTGGGTGCGAAGACCGTCAAGATGGATCAGGGCCACCACGGCGCCAACCATCCGGTCAAGGACATCACCACCGATAAGGTTGAAATCGTGTCGATGAACCACGGTTTTGCGGTCGATCGCGAGTCCTTACCTGCCGGTGTGGTCGAGACCCACGTGTCGTTGTTTGACAACACCAACTGCGGCATTGCGCTGGCGAACCAGCCGGTGTTTTCGGTTCAGCACCACCCCGAAGCCTCCCCCGGCCCGGTCGATTCTTTGTATCTGTTTGAACGCTTCGCCGGATATATGAAAGACGCGAAGGCGGTTGTGGCGTGACCCTTAAGAACTCCCCCTGTTGCAGGGGGAGCTTTCTTTTAAGCCCAGCTTAAAAGAAAGAGGGGGTAATTACCCCACCACCACGCCGATAAATCGACGCGGTCCCCGGCACCGGCCGCCCCCCTCCCCTGCAACAGGGGAGGTTCTAAGTGAGATTAACCAAACATAAAGGGTTGCTTTACGGCCCCCAAGGCTCTAAAGCACCCGCTTAGCCTACATCAAAAATGACCTGAAATGGTCGCCCGCCCGTAACCGGATTTGCGTTTTCGCTCATCCGCTATTTGCGCACGAAAGTATCAGAAGACCTATGCCCAAACGTACCGATATTAAATCCATCCTCATTATCGGCGCCGGTCCGATCGTCATTGGTCAGGCCTGTGAGTTTGACTATTCCGGCGTTCAGGCCTGTAAGGCATTGCGCGAAGAAGGCTACCGGATCATTCTGGTGAACTCCAATCCGGCGACGATCATGACCGATCCCAATATCGCCGACGCCACCTATATCGAACCGATCACCCCTGATATTGTTGAGAAAATCATAGCCAAAGAGCGTCCCGATGCGCTGTTACCTACTATGGGCGGTCAAACGGCGCTGAACTGCGCGCTGGCGCTGGATGCCGCAGGCATCCTTACCAAATACAATGTCGAAATGATCGGCGCCAAGGCCGAAGTCATCGATAAGGCCGAAGACCGCCAGAAGTTCCGCGACGCTATGGACAAGCTCGGCCTAGAGTCAGCCAAGTCGGCGGTCGCCCATAGCTGGGATGAGGCCGTGGCGGGCTTAGAGGCCATCGGCGGCCTGCCCGCGGTCATCCGCCCCAGCTTTACGCTGGCCGGCACCGGCGGCGGCATTGCCTACAATCAGGAAGAGTTTAAGGAAATCGTCGAACGCGGCCTTGACCTTTCCCCCACCACCGAAGTCCTGATCGAGGAATCCATCGTCGGCTGGAAAGAATATGAGATGGAAGTCGTGCGTGACCGCGCCGACAACTGCATCATCGTCTGTTCCATTGAAAACGTCGATCCAATGGGTGTGCATACCGGTGATTCGATCACCGTCGCTCCGGCCCTGACCCTGACCGACAAAGAATATCAGATCATGCGCTCGGCCTCGATCGCCGTCCTGCGCGAAATCGGCGTGGAAACCGGCGGCTCGAACGTGCAGTTCGCGCTCAACCCTGCCGATGGCCGCATGATCGTCATCGAGATGAACCCGCGCGTGTCGCGCTCTTCCGCTCTGGCCTCCAAGGCGACCGGCTTTCCAATTGCCAAAATCGCGGCCAAGCTGGCGGTCGGCTATACGCTGGATGAACTGTCCAACGACATCACCAAGGTCACCCCGGCCTCGTTTGAGCCGTCGATCGACTATGTGGTCACCAAGATCCCGCGCTTTGCCTTTGAGAAATATCCGGGCTCTGAGCCCCTGCTCGGCACCTCGATGAAGTCGGTCGGTGAAGTCATGGCCATTGGCCGCACCTTTGCCGAGTCGGTACAAAAGGCCCTGCGCGGTCTGGAAACTGGCTTGTCCGGCTTTGATGAGGTCGATATCCCCGGCGTGAAAACGGCGGAAAGCGCCCATGCCGTGCGTGAAGCCGTGGTGCGTGAGCTGGGTCGCCCGACACCTGATCGTCTGCGCGTGATTGCTCAGGCTTTCCGTCATGGGTTGAGCGTCGAAGACATCAACGCCGCCTGTGCCTATGAGCCGTGGTTCCTGCGCCAAATTGAAACCATCGTCGCTGAAGAAGCCAAGATCACAGCGCTTGGCCTACCCGCTGATGCCCATGCCATGCGCCTCCTTAAAGGCCTTGGTTTCTCCGATGCCCGTCTGGCGACTCTGACGCAACAGACCGAGGCCGAAGTGCGCAATGCCCGCCGCGGCTTAGGCGTGCGTCCGGTCTTTAAGCGCATCGACACTTGCGCGGCGGAATTTGCGTCGTCGACCGCCTATATGTATTCGACCTATGAAACCGGCGCGCTCGGTCAGGTGCCGGAATGCGAAGCCGCCCCGTCCGACCGTAAGAAGGCCATTATTCTGGGCGGCGGGCCGAACCGGATCGGACAGGGCATCGAGTTCGACTACTGCTGCTGCCATGCCGCCTTTGCGTTCAAGGACATCGACCTTGAAGCCATCATGGTCAATTGCAACCCTGAAACCGTGTCGACCGATTATGATACTTCCGACCGCCTTTATTTCGAGCCGCTGACCGCCGAAGACGTGCTGGAGCTGATCAGCGTTGAAATGTCCAAGGGCGAACTGGCCGGTGTGGTCGTCCAATTCGGCGGCCAGACCCCGCTTAAGCTGGCTCAGGCGCTTGAGGACGAAGGCATCCCTATTCTTGGCACCACGCCCGATGCGATTGATCTGGCCGAAGACCGCGAACGCTTTCAGCAATTGCTGAAAGAGATCGGCCTGCGCCAGCCGATCAACGCGATTGCCCGCTCCCCTGAAGAAGCCTTTAAGGCCTGCCACGAAGTCGGCTACCCTATCGTCATCCGCCCGTCCTATGTGCTGGGTGGCCGCGCCATGGAAATCATCCGCGACGATGAGCAACTGACGCGCTATGTCACTGAGGCTGTTAAGGTTTCGGGGTCTTCGCCCGTCCTGATCGATCAGTATCTGTCGGCAGCGATTGAGGTCGATGCCGATGCGCTCGCCGACGGCGACACGGTGTTTGTGGCTGGCATCATGGAACATATCGAAGAAGCCGGCGTCCATTCCGGCGACTCGGCGTGTTCGCTGCCGCCGTTTTCACTCAAGCCCGAAACCGTCAAAGAGCTTGAGCGTCAGACGATCGAACTGGCCAGGGCGCTTAAGGTGCGCGGCCTGATGAACGTGCAGTTTGCGATCGAAAACCCCTATACCGACCCAAAGATCTACGTGCTTGAGGTCAACCCGCGCGCCTCACGGACCGTGCCGTTCGTCGCCAAGACCCTGGGACAGCCTCTGGCCGGTATCGCCGCCAAGGTCATGGCCGGTAAGCCCCTGTCGGGCTTTGGTCTGAAGCCGCGCGATTACCGCCATGTGGCCGTAAAAGAAGCCGTCTTCCCGTTTGCGCGTTTTGCCAATGTCGATACGGTGCTTGGCCCTGAGATGCGATCGACCGGCGAAGTCATGGGCCTTGACTGGGTGCGTGACGGCGAAGAGATGATCGACGCGTTCTCACGCGCCTTTGCCAAGTCGCAACTGGGCGGTGGCACGGTTCTGCCGACATCGGGCACCGTGTTCGTTTCGGTCAAGGATCAGGACAAACCCACCATTATCGAACCGGTCAAAACCCTGCTGGCACAGGGCTTTAAGGTCGTCTCGACCGGCGGCACCTGCGACTATCTGGCCGAACAGGGCGTTGCGGTTGAGCGCATCAAAAAGGTGCTCGAAGGCCGTCCTAACATTCTGGATGCTATGAAAAACGGTGAGATCCAGCTTCTGTTCAACACCACCGAAGGCAAGCAGTCTCTGGCCGATTCGTTCTCTATCCGCCGCACGGCCCTGATGATGAAGATCCCCTACTACACCACGGCCTCCGGGGCTGTGGCGGCTGCGCGGGCTATTGCGTCCGGCCGCAAAGAGGACCTCGACGTGCGATCCATTCAGGAATACGCATAGTCCTTATTGCCGTTCAAAAATTAAACCCTCCTGCGATGCGTATCGCGGGAGGTTTTTTTACACCGTCTTCCCCGGCTTCACGATTTCGTGTATGGTCGCGTGATCGGCAGGGCATTTATTTCGCACTTGCAAAATGTGATTTCACGGCAGCGATCGGCTTTGGTATGGCGGAGCGCTATTTTTAACCAAGGACATATTCGGTTTCATGAACCTGCTGGAACGTGTGGATACTCTGCTGGGCGACAAAAAAGATCTGACCAAACAGATCGCACTGGTCGCCGCCCCCATCCTGATTTTCCTGTGGTTTTTTCATCCGGCCGTGCTCGACCCGACCAATGTAAGCTGGCTGTTCCAGAAAGACTGGGGCCAGCATGTGCTGGGTTGGCACGCCTTTCGTTATGGCGCTGATGGCTTCAACCATCAGAATTTGCTGGCTCACCCGACGGGTTTGAGCGTCATCTATACCGACTCCAATCCGCTGTTTGCCCTGCCGCTGAAGCTGATATCTCCGCTCCTGCCCGCCAATTTCCAGTATATCGGGCCGTGGTTCCTGTTCTGCATTTGCGCCCATTTTTATCTGGCCTATAAGCTGCTGGAGCGCCACGCCCCGTCATTTTGGGCGGCGCTTACCGGTGCCATTCTGCTGACGCTGGTGCCAACCCTATTCAACCGCATCATGCACGATACGCTGGTGGCACAATTCCTGATCCTGTGGGCGTTTTACATCTATTTCGAGATCAATGAGCCGCGCCGCAAAGCCATTCATTGGGCGATCATGCTGGGGGTGACGGGCTTTATTCACCCCTATATTCTGATCATGGTGCTGGCCCTGTGGGGCGGTGAGCAACTCCGCCGCGTCTGGCCGCAACTTATGACGCGTGAGTTCGTGCAGGTCGCCCGCACCGTCGGGGTGGCAATTCTCACCTTGCTGGCGCCCATCATTACGCTCGGCCTGTCAGGCGCCTATGCCGCAGGTCAAAGTGCGGGCAGCTTCGGCTATGGCTTCTATTCTATGGGCCTTGACGCCCTGTTCAATCCGGCACGTAAGGATTTCACCTTCGGCGGTCTGGTCTCGGTGCCTCAGGACTCAGGGCAGGCGATGGAAGGCTTCATGTATATGGGCGCAGGGCTTTTGTTCCTGATCGTCGCCGCCACTGTGTTGTTTTACCGCTCAGAAAGCGCGCGCACTATTCGCGACACCCTGTTAAAATCGGTGTGGCTGATCGGGCCATTTGCGGTGTTGTTCATCATTGCTTTGTCGAGCAAGGTGCAGTTCTACGACATTGAAATCTTTAAGTATGAGACGCCCAAGGCCCTCGACGGCGTACTGGGCATCATGCGGGCGTCTGGGCGGATGTTCTGGCCGATGGCCTATTTTATGGTGCTGCTGGCGATCCTGACCGTGTACCGCACCCGCCTCAAGACCGTGGCAATTATCCTGCCCTTGGCTCTGGTGATACAGGTCATCGACATCGCCCCGTTTGCCAAGTCGGTGCACTCCGAAACCGCGATGGCCGCCAACCGAACCGTCTATCAGAAGGTGCCGTCAAAGCTGTGGGACGACCTGATCACCAACTCTGATCTGGTGTCGTTTCAGCCCGCCAATGCCCACATCAATAAGCGCCTGTTTTATGAGCTAACCTGGCGCTCGGTGTCCCACGCCGTGCCGGTAAACACCATGTACGCGGCCCGTCCACATCCGCGCCAGACCCAGCTTGAGCGCATTGCTCACACCAATTTTGTGGAGGGTAAGCTCGATCCGAATACCCTCTATGTCTTTTTCAATAAGTGTCAGGCTCCGGCCGGCGCGCAGGCCCGTCTGCGCGAACTGGACGGCGTGTTTATCCTGCCACCGGTGAAGATGCTGGATAAACTGCCTGCCGATCCGCAGGTACCGGGTATCGAATACGGCGAAGACTATAACTTCACCTGGAACGCACAGGGCGCCTGCTTCCTTGAGGACAACTGGCTGTCGCCTGACTCAAAAGGCGTATGGAGCCGCGCCGGTCAACCGGCAGAGCTTAACCTGCCGCTGGCCGACCGACCACGCCATGACATCAGCCTGTCGATGAGCCTGTTAAGCTTCCTGAGCGGCAATAAAACAAAGGTTTATGTCAATGATCGCCTGCTGACGCACCTTGATCTTACGACCCAGATCACCGACCATGAAATTGTCATTCCGCGCCGCTGGGTTAAGGGCAAATCCCTGAACATCCGCCTAGAGCCCGATATTGAGGCCTCGCTCAAGCCGTCGCCCAAAGCGTCTGCCAGCGCCCGCAAGCTCGGCATCCGGCTTTATGACCTGCGCCTGAGTGAAACCAAGGGCTGAAAACAGTTCGCAATCCCTTGAATTCTCAGTGTGCCCGGCTATAGTCGACGGGCATTGGGGGCGGGTTTAAATTACCGTAGCATTGTTGGGCTAAATCCAGCGAACTTCGTTTGCACGCCTGCATCCGTTCGCTGTTTTTAAGTCTGAGACCATGCCTGATAATTCGTCTGCGCCCTACCATACGGTTCTGAAATTCACAGCCCCTATCCTGCTGTTTCTGCTGTTTTTTACGCCGGACATACTTGATCCGACCAATGTCGGCTGGCTGATGCGCGGCGACTGGGCGCAGCATTTTCTGGGCTGGCATGCCTATCGTAACGGCGCCGACGGCTTTAACCATCAGAACCTGCTCGGTTATCCCACGGGTCAGAGCGTTATCTACACCGACTCAAATCCGTTTCTCGCCTTTCCGTTCAAGCTGATTTCCCCCCTGCTGCCCGATTATTTCCAATATATAGGCCCGTGGTTTTTGCTATGTATCTGCCTGCATTATTTTATTGCCTATAGGCTGGTGTCACGCCATGCGCCGGGGCCGTGGTCAGCACTGGCCGGCGCGGTTCTGCTGACCCTATTGCCGACGCTTTTTGGGCGTATCGGCCACGATACGCTGGTGGCGCACTGGCTCATTCTCGGCGCAATTTATATCTTTTTTGAGGTTGATGGCGAAAAGCGCAAATGGATTGCCTACAGTGGGCTGCTGGCTCTGTGTGGGTTTATCCATCCCTATATTCTGGTCATGGTTCTGGCGATATGGGGTGCTGACTGGTTGCGCATCCTTGGCCCGCAGTGGCAAACCAAGGACGTGAAGGGGCTTGGGGTTTCAGGCCTTAAAATGGCGGTGACCTTACTGGCACCCATTGTAGCTCTTGCGATTTCCGGCGCGTTTTCTGGCTCCAGCGCCAAAAGCGGCGGGTTTGGCCTCTATTCGATGGGGCTGGACGCACCGTTCAACCCGTCCAACAAATCCTTCATGCTGCCGTTCCTGTCGGTACAGCAGGACGAAGGACAGGCCTTTGAAGGCTTTCAGTATCTGGGCCTTGGGCTTTTGTTCCTGATCGGGGCGGCCATCTGGCTCTACCGTAAATCCGAAGAGTCACGCACCGTCAAAGAGATACTGATTAAGGCCAAACCGCTCAAATGGCCAATGATCGCGCTGCTGGTGCTGGCTATATCGCACAAGATCCAGTTTTATAACATATTGCTCTTAAAACTGCCCCTGCCGGATTTTCTTGAAGACCTGTTCAACATCGTGCGGGCCTCAGGCCGCCTGTTTTGGCCAATCGCCTATCTTATGGTGTTTCTGGCGCTGCTGACGCTGTACCGGTCACGCCCGAAGACCATGACCATCGTCCTGTCCGCGGCCGTTGTTTTGCAATTCATGGATTTGTCAGGCTTTGCCACCCAGACCAAGGGCCTGACGGCGCGCGCCTCTGACCGGACCGTCTTCACCATCGCCAAAAGCCCTGAGTGGGATAAGCTGATCAAAGGCAGCGATCTGGTGTCGTTTCAAGCCCCTTCGGTCCATAGCAACCAGCCCCTGTTCTACGAAGTGACCATGCACGCCGTCTCCCATAAGGTGCCGGTCAATACTATGTATGCCGCCCGTGATAACCTCAAACAATCGGCATTGGAGTATGAAGAATATAAGCGTTACCTGAACGGTCAGCTTAATCCGCACCACCTTTACGTCATGCTCAACAAATGCCCTGCCCCCAAAGGGGTGGAGCATCGTCTGCGCGAACTGGACGGCATCTGGGTCATTCCGCCCGCCGGGCTGGAAACCCGGCTCAAGACCATTCCGCAGGTGCCGACATTTGAGATCAATAAACCCCACCCCATAACCTGGGACAGTCCGGCAGCGTGCCTGTTTGGTCAGGGCTGGCGGCTGCCGGAGCGGGTCGGCGTGTGGACCGAAGGGCCAAAGGCTGAGGTCAACATCTCCCTGCCGGCCCCCTCCCTCACCGCTATGACTTTGGATATCAATGCCCGCGCCATGAAGGCGGCTCAGGTCGATATCTATGCCAATGGTGTGCCGGTCGGCCGATTCGAAATGCCGAAAAAGGATGCCGACTATTCGGTCACTATTCCGCAAACCGTAGCGGCTCAATCTCAAACGCTGAATATCCGCTTTGTGGTAACCCCGCCCCCCGAAGACTTAAAAAAGCCCCTACAGAAAGATCTGAAACCCGAACATTTACGGCTTAAGATTTCAAGTTTCACCCTCAAAAACACCTGAAATCATAGCCTTAAGGCCCTCGCAATTTAAGGGGTTTAACCTTGCGGCAAAACACGATATAAGGCCGCCCCGGATGAAATCCCCCTTTGCGTTTTATACAGTTTTTAGTCGCGAAGATCGCTTGCAACCGGCATAAACCGTATCTATCTTTTCACTTCGGTCGTAGGCACCCTCGACCGGACGTGAAATCTTTTTTTTATTCCTCTGGGTGCATTTAAGAAATCAATCGCACATGGAAAAAGTGCCGATGACGGGCGAAGGCTATCGCGCCCTCGACGAAGAATTGAAGCGTTTGAAGTCTATTGAGCGTCCAACCGTGATTGCGGCGATCTCTGAGGCGCGCTCGCACGGCGACCTGTCGGAAAACGCCGAATACCATGCCGCTAAGGAGCGTCAGGGCTGGATCGAAGGCCGAATCGCTGAGATCGAAGATAAGATCAGCCGCGCTCAGGTCATCGATGTGACCAAGCTGTCGGGTGAGAACATCAAATTCGGCGCGACCGTAACCGTCGTTGACGAAGACACCGAAGAAGAAGGCCGCTATCAGGTGGTGGGCGAACACGAAGCCGATGTGAAATCGGGCAAGATTTCGCTGACCTCGCCGCTATCGCGCGCCATGATGGGCAAGGAAGTCGGCGATGTCGTCGAAGTCCCGACCCCCAGCGGCGTCAAGGCCTATGAGATTCTTAAGGTCGAATGGATCTAGGCTGATCGCAAAAAAGTTTGAGGCTACGCCTCAATACATTTTTCGCGTAACATTAAAGGTCAAAGACTTGCTCGGGGCGGCCCGTCGCAAGTCTTTGGCTTTTTTAGTAAATGGAAGACATGACGGCCTCTGACGATACCCTGCATATTCCCGAAGGGCGACCGCTGACCATCTGGGCGGTGTCGGACGGGCGCGCGGGCATGGAAAATCAGGTGCTGGGGCTGGCGCAGGCGATTGCGCGCAAAACCCACGCCCAGATCGTCACCCGCCATATCCGCTATCGCCGCCTGTTTGATCGCTGGCCAACGTTCCTGAAGCTATGGCCCGATCAGATGCTTAAGCGCGATTCCGATCCGGTCGGACCGCCCTATCCTGACATATGGATTGCCGCTGGCCGCGCCACCCTGCCCCACAGCCTGCGTATGAAAGCCGCCTCACAGGGTAAGACCCTGGTGGTGCAGCTTCAGGACCCGCGTGCAAATCTGAGCGCCTTCGATCTGGTCGTCGCCCCCCAGCATGATCAGGTAACCGGCGATAATGTGCTGTCGATTCTGGGCGCCCCTCACCGCATCACAAAAGAACGACTGGCCGCCGAATTCGCACCGTGGGCCGAACGCTTCAAAGACTTCTCCGGCCCATTCGTGGCCGTACTGATCGGTGGAAAATCCAAGTCCCATGACCTTAGCCGCGACCGCGCCGAGACGATGGCTGCCGATATCCGCCGGGCTGTTGTAGCCACTAAGGGGACATTGCTGCTGACCATTTCACGCCGCACGCCTGAGGCCGCCCGCGATATATTGGTGAGCGCCCTCAAAGACCTGCCCGGCCTGATCTACACCGGCGGCGGCGACAACCCCTATTTCGCCTTCCTGCACAAGTGCGACCACATCTTAGTCACCGAAGACTCGATCAATATGGCGGTTGAAGCGGCCGCGACCGGCAAACCCGTCCACATCCTCAGCATGGATCGCCGCTCGGCACTGAAATCAACGCGCAAGTTCGATGAGTTCCACCGCGCTTTGCAGGACTACGGCGCCGCGCGTCCTTTTAATGGTGAGTTGCGCACATGGTCATATACGCCCTTGAATGAAACCGCCCGCGCCGCCGAAGCCGTGCTCGCGCTACTAAAATCACGAGCGACACCATCTTAACGGATGACAATCGCACCCCCGATACCTATCTAAAGACCCATCGCGTAAGTTTGCGCAAATCCATTTCACGCCTGATCAGAAGTTAGCCTCATGTCCCTTCCCCGCCCCTTGCGTTGCGCCATCATCGGTTCCGGCCCCGCCGGCTGGACCGCCGCCATCTATGCCGCGCGCGGCCTGCTGCATCCGGTGGTGTTTACAGGCCCACAGGCCGGTGGCCAGCTCACCATCACCACCGATGTCGAAAACTATCCGGGCTTCTCAGAGGTCATTCAGGGGCCGTGGCTGATGGATCAGATGCAGGCTCAGGCCGTGCACATGGGCACCGAAGTCATCAACGACATCGTCGTCAAGGCTGACCTGAGTAAGCGCCCGTTCCTTCTGGAAACCGAAACGGGTGCTACCTACCTTGCCGAAACCGTCATCATCTCGACAGGCGCCCAAGCCAAGTGGCTGGGGCTGGACTCAGAAAAAACCTATCAGGGCTTTGGCGTGTCGGCCTGTGCGACCTGCGACGGGTTCTTCTATCGCAATAAGGTCGTGGCCGTCGTCGGCGGCGGCAACACCGCGGTCGAAGAAGCGCTGTTCCTGACCAAGTTTGCCTCAAAGGTTTACCTGATCCACCGCCGCGAAGAGCTGCGTTCGGAAAAAATCCTCAGTGAGCGTTTGCTGGCCGACCCGAAGATTGAGCCGATCTGGAATGTCGGCATCGATGAAATCCTAGGCGACACCAATGAATTTGGCGCGGCGGGGGTCACCGGTGTGCGCCTCAAACACGTTGAAACCGGCGAAAAGTACGAAATCCCGCTTGATGGGGTGTTCATCGCCATTGGCCACGCCCCATCTTCGCAACTGTTTGCCGGTCAGCTTGAAACCAATTCCGGCGGCTATCTGCGCGTCCAGCCGGGCACGCCCAAGACCGCAATCGAGGGCGTATTTGCCGCCGGTGACGTGACCGACGATGTCTATCGTCAGGCGGTTACCGCGGCGGGTATGGGCTGCATGGCCGCGCTGGAGGCCGTGCGGCTGCTGGCCGAAGAAGACCACCATAAGGGCCAGAACCACGAAAACCCGGCCAAAATCGGAGCGTACTAAAATAGTAAACTGACACTGCACTGTCATACGCTACCCCTAAAAGGCTCCTGAGTTTTCAAGGAGCCTTTTTCATGCGTGCCTCACAGATATGGTCATCCGCTTGCCTGACGGCGCTTATGGTGCTGACAACGCAGGCGTCTGCGCAAACGGATGCGGCAAACCCATATTATAGTGCCGCGCAAACGGAACTGAGCCGGAAACTGGCCGTTCAGCCTAATACGTCTAAGGCCCGCAACATCATCATCTTTGTCGGCGACGGCATGGGGGTATCAACCACGACCGCGGCCCGGAT
This sequence comes from Asticcacaulis machinosus, assembly GCF_028550435.1. GTDB lineage: Bacteria > Pseudomonadota > Alphaproteobacteria > Caulobacterales > Caulobacteraceae > Asticcacaulis > Asticcacaulis machinosus. The sequence continues at coordinate 1,380,757 of NZ_JAQQKV010000001.1, forward strand.
TCTGGCCGGACAAGAGGCGGGCAAGGACGGCGAAGCCTATGTCATGACGATGGACGCCCTGCCGTTTTCAGGGCTGGTCAAAACCTATTCCCACGATTCGCAGGTGGCCGATTCGGCTCCGACCGCCACGGCCCTCATGTCCGGTGTCAAAAGCCGCAACAGCATTATCGGCCTGAGCCATGAGGCTGAGGTCGGCAACTGCGCGTCGGCCCAAACCACGCGTGTGGCTTCCCTGATCGAACTGGCCGAAGATGCGGGGCTGGCGACCGGTGTCGTGACCACGACCCGCATTACCCATGCCACCCCGGCCTCGGCCTATGCCCACACTCCGGAACGGGACTGGGAAGACGACGTGGAATTATCCAAGGCCGTGCGCGCCGAGGCCTGCGTCGATATCGCCCGCCAGTTGATAGAGTTCAATCATGGTGACGGGCTTGAGGTGGTGCTGGGCGGCGGGCGGCGTCATTTCCTGCCGCAAACCGTGGCCGATCCGGAATATGCCGATAAAAAAGGCCGCCGCAAGGATGGCCGCAACCTGATTGCCGACTGGCAAAAAGCCCATCCCAAGGGTCAGTATGTCTGGGATGCCAAGGGGTTTAAGGGCCTTGATCTCACCGCCAAAGGCCCGATCCTGGGGCTGTTTGAACCCGATCATATGCAGTACGAAGTCGATCGCGCCAGGGACAAGGCCGGGGAGCCGTCGCTGGCGGAGATGACCGCGCTGGCCATCACCCGCCTGAAATCCAATCCAAAAGGCTTTGTGCTGCTGGTCGAAGGCGGACGCATCGATCACGCCCATCACGCCGGTCAGGCCGGGCGCGCCCTGCATGACACCGTCGCGCTCGATAAGGCGTTACGCACAGCGCAGGAGATGACCGACAGCCGCGATACCCTGATTATCGTCACCGCCGACCACAGCCACGGCCTGACCATGAGCGGCTATCCGGCGCGCGGCAACCCGATTCTGGGGCTGGCAAAAGATTCCGAGGGGAAAGTGATCAAGGCGGCCGATGGCAAGCCCTACACGACGCTTACCTATGCCACCGGCCCCGGCGCCGAGATCAACAAACCGCGCGGCGACATCAGCGCCGTCAACACCGAGGATCCCGATTACCATCAGCAGGCCCTGCTGCCCGCCCCGTCCGCCGCCCATTCCGGTGAAGACGTGGCGGTGCGCGCCTCAGGCCCGTTCGCGCACCTGCTGCAAGGCACGATCGAGCAGAACCTGATTTTCCACGTCATGCGACACGCGGCGCAGATACCTGCACCATAGGATTTTTTACGGCACAAACGCCGGATCGACCACTGCCCAGAAGGCTGATTTCGGATTACCCGCCGTATCAAACAGTAACGGTTGATTCAGGCGCGTCACCGGGAAAGTGGTAAGCCAGCTATGGTTATCAGCCACACCCCAGGTCGTAACTGACTTCACGCTGGCGCGGGCAGCAAACACATTATACAGCGCCCGGTATTGCAGGGCCTGTGCGCGCAAGGTTGTGGTCACTGCCGCCGATCCGGCGACCAGTCCCGTCTGGCACCCCGTCTGATTGGCAAAGCATGAGCCCGGATCAGTGTAGAACGACACATCCAGTTCGGTGACATGGTTGATCAGGTTTTTCGCCTCAACCTCGATCAGGGCTTGCTGAACCTGTGCGGCGCTGGGATAGGTCGTCGAAATATGGAACTGATGCCCCACCCCATTAATCGGCACGCCGCGATCAAGCAGTGTCTGGATAATCGTCATATAACGGGCACGTTTGCCGGGGTCTTCGGTACTGTAATCATTGATAAACAGCTCGACATCGGGATCGGCGGCGCGGGCGGCGCGAAAGGCGATATCGAGATAGCTGTCGCCGAAAATCTGGTACCATTCCGAATTACGATAGGTTGATCCGGCATCATCACTGGTCGGTTCATTGACCACATCCCAGGCATAGACCTTACCCTTAAAATGGGTGACGACATCTGTGATATAGGTTTCAAGTCGCTGCCGCACCAGCGCCCGAAACGCCGTCATATCGCTGCGGTCACCGGCAAAGAACCATGCCGGCGTCGACTGATGCCACAGCAGGGCATGGCCGCGCACGGCGATGTTGTTGGCCTGCGCGAACGTCACCACCTGATCGGCCGGGCCGTAATTATAGACCCCGGCACTGGTGCCCATCGTCTGGGCCTTCATGACGTTCTCAGCCGTGATCGAACCCGCGTGCTTGATCAGGATCGCCTGACTTGGGGCATCATTTATCCAAGTCGGATCGGCGGTGAAGCCAACCTTGAACTTTGCATTGAAGAAGGTCTTAAGCGCCGGTGCGGTGGCCGGATCGGGCAGGTTGCCAGCACTTGATGATGATGAAGACGAACTCGAAGAGGCCGAACTGCTTGAGGACGATGATCCGCCCCCGCCGCCAGAGGAACCGCCTCCTCCGCCGCCACCACCACAAGCCGCGGTGGCCAGCATAGCGCCTGCACCGGTCGCACCCATGAGGAAGCGACGGCGATTATGTGCCGTTGTCTGTGTCATTGTGTTTCTCCCGTTGTTAGCGCCTCTATTTTGGATCGGGCGCTGTTAGCGGTAACAATGACAGATGTCGATAAGGTGTCAATACACCCAAGGTATTGTAATATAATAGCTATTTTTGTCAGACTTACTCATCGTCCAGCGATGGGGCTTTGCGCCCTGACTTGACCGTCGCGCGGATCGCCTTACCGACCAGTCGGCGTTTGACCGCACCACGGGTTGGTTTGGTGGCGATACGCGGGGGCGGGGGCGGCGCGGCAGCCTTTTGCAGCAGTTCAACGAACCGTTCACGGGCGGCTTTGCGGTTCATGTCCTGAGTGCGGTGCGTCTGGACAAACAGCACCAGCACCCCTTCCTGCGTCACTCGTCGGCCGGCCAGCTTGATCAGCCGCATCTTGACGTCATAGGGAATGGTCAGGTTCTCAAAGATCGAAAACCGCAGCTCAACCGCGGTCGAGACCTTATTGACGTTCTGCCCGCCCGCGCCCGATGAGCGGACAAAGTTTTCCGTCAGTTCGGCTTCATCGATGGAAATGCGGGGGGTAATGAACAGCATAGCCCGGTTTGTATCCAAACCGGGCTATGATTCAAGAGAAGAATACCCCCTCTTCGCATCGATAAATCGAAGCGAAGCTCCCCCTGCTACAGGGGGAATTCTTTAGGACAGTGTCGCCTTGATCATCCACAGGTGCTTTTCGTGGGCGGTCAGGCGTTGGGTGGCCAGATCAGCCGACGACACATCACCGACCTCTTCCGACAGTTCGACCACGCTTTTTAAAGTCGCGATGACCGTCTCATGACCCGATTTCAGGTCTTTCAGCATCTCTTCGGATGAGAATGTCGGATCGCCATCCTTGATCGAGGTCAGGTTACCGAGCGCCGAACCCGACTGCGGGGCCAGTTCGCCAAGCGCGCGGATGCGTTCAGCAATATCGTCAATCGCGTTCCACATTTCGGTGTACTGCTCCATAAACAGGCTATGCAGCGACGAAAAGGTCGGGCCCGTCACGTTCCAGTGGTAGCCGTGAGTTTTCTGATACAGCGTATAGCTGTCGGCCAGAAGCTTCGACAGTTCGTGAGCTACTTTTTTGTCGTGATCGACAGCAGACGCTTTGGAAGCGGGCATGGCTTTATCTCCTTATGAATCCGGTATGGGATATATGATAATGCCCACATAAATATGCAATTAAATCCTTCGGCATCACCCGAAATGAGCCATAAAAACTGTTGCTTAGAATGTGCGTCATGTCACCGCATCGTCATATTTATTTGGCCGCTGCGCAAAATGGGCTTGAATAGTTCCGAGATAGGACTATTTTAATGATACCTTATGCTAAAAATGAGCATAAGGTATTGCCCTTGCGGTTGTACAGGAGAGGCCCATGCCTTCGACTACCCTTGAGTTCACGCCCGCCGCTAAGGCCCCGCCTGTAGCTCTGGACTTTACGCCGCAGGTCGAAGCCGAAACCGCCGAAATCTATGCGCGCCTCAAAGGGAAAGTCTCCCCCATCGAATGGCAGCTTCAGGCCCCGCTGATTGCGGAGATTAACCGCCTTAAGCGCGAAATGAACGCGGTCATTCTGGCTCACAACTATATGACGCCGGAAATCTTTCATGGCGTCGGCGATTATGTAGGCGATTCCTTAGGTCTGGCTCGTGAAGCCGCGAAATCCAAAGCCGACATTATCGTGCAGGGCGGCGTCCATTTCATGGCCGAAACCTCAAAGATTCTGGCCCCTGAAAAGACCGTGCTGATCCCCGATCTGCGCGCCGGCTGTTCGCTGGCGTCGTCGCTCAACGGTGAGCAACTGCGCCTGATCAAGCAGCGCTATCCCGGCCTGCCGGTCGTCACCTATGTCAACACTACCGCCGATGTGAAGGCCGAAACCGACATTTGCTGCACCTCGGCCAATGCGGTGCAGGTTGTCGAACACATTGCCAAAGAATGGGGCGTCGACCGCGTGATTATGGTGCCGGATGAGTTTCTGGCCCGCAATGTGGCGCGCCAGACGAACATCGGCATCATTGCCTACAAAGGCGCGTGTGAGGTTCATGAACGCTTTGATGCGTCGGACATCGCCGATGTGCGCGCCGCCCATCCGGATGCGATCGTGCTCGGCCACCCCGAATGTCCGCCGGATGTGATCGCGGCCTGCGATTTCACGGGTTCGACCACCGCCATGATCGACTATGTCACCGACCATAAGCCCAAGCAGGTCGTGCTGGTGACCGAATGTTCGATGGCCGATAATGTCGCCGCCGATGTCGAAGGCGTCGAGTTCCTGCGCCCGTGCAATCTGTGCCCGCACATGAAACGCATCACCCTCGAAAACATCTACGCCTCGCTGGTCAACCGTCAGTATGAAGTCACCGTCGATCCGGCCATTATCGACAAAGCCCGTATCGCCGTGCAGCGCATGATCGACATGCCGCCTCTGAAAGTCCCCGCGCGCTACGACATGATCAAAGCCCGCCACCATGTCGATGTTGAGTTGATTAGCTAAGGTTTGTCTTCAAAGAACCTCCCCTAATTTTAGGGGAGCCGGGCGGCCGGTGCCGATACCCCCGAAGGGGGGTGGTGGGGTTAAACCCGCTGAACATGAACCCCACCCGTCATCCGATCCTGACGGATCGTCTGCCACCCTCCCCTCCCTGAGGGGAGGTTCTAAGAAAACGCCCCTCTAAGGACAGTCTGGAGGCCCGCATGGCCGCTGAAACCTACATTCATAACGGCCCGCTGGTGATCGGCGCAGGACTGGCGGGGCTGTCCGTCGCCCTTCATACCGCGCCGCTTAAAACGCTGGTGCTGGCACCGGTGGCACTGGGCGTGGCCTGTTCGTCGGCCTGGGCGCAAGGCGGGATTGCCGCCGCCCTGTCGGATCAGGACACCCCCGAAGCCCATGCCAAAGACACCCTCGATGCCGGGGCCGGTATCGTCGATCCGCTCGCCGCCAGGACTCTGACCGAAATGGGCAAGCATGTGGTTAAGCAACTGTCTGACCTTGGTGCGCCCTTTGACCGCAACACCGATGGGTCGTTTGTGCTCAACCGAGAGGCTGCCCACGGCCTGGCCCGTGTCGCCCGCGTCGGGGGCGATCTGGCCGGCAAGGCCATCCTCACCGCCGTCGCCGATGCCGCCCGCAACGCCCCCCATATCGAAATCTGGGAGCAAGCCTTCGCCACCGGCCTGATCACGTCCCCCGACGGCGCGGTCATCGGCGCAGTCGTGTCACATGAAGGCAAGACCCTGCATGTCTATGCGCCGGTCACGGTCATGGCGTCCGGTGGCCTTGGCGGACTTTATGCCGTGACCACTAACCCGCCCAACCTGCGCGGCGACGGCATGGCGATGGCCGCCCTTGCCGGTGCGGTGATCGCTGACCCTGAATTTGTGCAGTTTCACCCGACCGCGCTTAATGTCGGCCTCGACCCGGCCCCTTTAGCAACCGAAGCTTTGCGCGGCGAAGGGGCGACCCTGATCGACAAAAACGGGGTGCGCTTTGTGCTTGAGGATCACCCTGACGGCGAACTGGCCCCGCGTGATATCGTAGCCCGTGCCGTCCATAAGGCCAATGTCAGCGGTCGGGGGGCGTTTCTTGATGCCACGACGGCGATTGGCGACCACTTCCCCGCCGAGTTCCCGACCGTGTTCGCCTCCTGCCAGAGCGTCGGTATCGACCCACGCACAGAGCCCATGCCCGTCGCCCCCGCCGCCCACTATCACATGGGCGGGATTTCGACCGACATCCACGGTCGCTCATCGCTCAAGGGGCTTTACGCCGTTGGCGAATGTGCCTCAACCGGCGTACACGGGGCCAATCGTCTGGCGTCCAACTCCTTACTCGAAGCCGCAGCCTTCGGGGAACGGGTCGGCCTTGAATGCGCGCAGACCTTAAGTGACACACCGTTCACACCTGATACTGCCGCGGCCGCCATCCCGGCTTTACCGCCGGTTCTGCCGCCCGAAACCCTGCAAAGCTTACGCGACGCCATCAGCCGCTATGCCGGTGTCGTGCGCGATGAAACGGGCCTGAAAACCCTGCTGGAGCAGATCGAAGACCTTGAAAAGCAGTATGCCGGATCGCTGGCGCTGATAAATGCGCGCCTGATTGCACTTTCGGCCTTGCGCCGAAAGGAAAGTCGGGGTTCTCATTACCGTAGCGACTACCCCATGCTCAGTGACCGCGCACAACGCACCTTCACCACATGGTCACAATGTAGCGCTACGACACCGGAGCCCCAACTGGAGATCTTCTGATGGACAAAGCCGTAGCCCCTGCCAAAGCCTTAAGCATGATGACGGGTCTGCCAGACATATTGGTCGAGCCTGTTATCCGCGATGCTTTGCGCGAAGATCTGGGGCTGGCGGGTGATGTCACCGGCATGGCCTGTATCCCGCCCAAGGCGCGCTTTAAGGCCGAGTTCCGCGCGCGCGGCAATGGTGTCACCGCCGGTATCGACTGTGCCCGTCTGGCGATGGCTTTGATGGATCATCAGGTACGGTTTGAAATTGTCGCCCCGGACTCGACCCACGTTAAGGCCGGTGATGTTATCGCCCGCGTCGAAGGCAATGCCCGCGCCATTCTGGCCGCCGAGCGGGTGGCGCTGAACATGCTGTGCCACCTGTCGGGGGTGGCGACCCTGACCCACAAATTTGTCGCCTCTATCGCCGATCTGCCCGCCCGCATCGCCTGTACGCGCAAGACCACGCCCCTGCTGCGCGGCCTTGAAAAACATGCCGTCAAATGCGGCGGCGGCCACAACCACCGTTACGGTCTGGATGACGCCATCCTGATCAAGGACAACCATATCGCCGTCTGCGGCGGCGTCGCTCAGGCCATGGAGCGCGCCAAGGCCGCCGCCGGACACCTGATGAAAATCGAACTCGAAGTCGATTCCATCGCGCAGTTGAAGCAGGCCCTGCCGTTCCAGCCCGACGTGCTGCTGCTCGATAATTTCACGCTTGATATGTTCAAGGAAGCCGTCAACCTGGCTAAGGGCAAGACGATCCTTGAGGCATCCGGCGGGGTCAATCTCGATACCGTGCGCGCCATTGCCGAAGCCGGGGTCGACATTATCTCGATCGGTGCCCTGACCCACTCCGCGCCGGTGTTCGATATCGGACTGGATGCGGTGTAAGCGCATTCCAAAAAGTGTGCAGCGGTTTTTGGATCAAATGCGCGACAAAAAATGATCTCATCTCAAAACGCTTAAGGGCGTTTTGAGATGGAAAGTATTGTATTTTGGCGAAAGTTATTGTACAAAAATAAGTACAAGGATGCCGCCATGAAACATGTCACCTATTCCACTTTTCGCGCTGATCTGGCCAATATGCTGGATAAGGTCAATGACGATCATGTGCCGCTGCTGATTACCCGTCAGAACGGCCGTCCGGCGGTCGTCATGTCGCTGGAGGATTTCGCGTCATGGCAGGAAACGGCCTATCTGATGGCCAGCCCGAAAAACGCGGAAAGACTGCGCCGGTCGATTGCTGAACTCGAAGCGGGGGGCGGCACTGTTCGCGACCTGATCGAAGAATGAAGATCATATTCGCCGAGGATGCCTGGGACGATTATCTTTTCTGGCAATCTGATAAAGCCCAACTCAAACGCATCAATGCGCTCATCAAAGATATACGCCGCCACCCGTTTGAAGGCATCGGCCAACCAGAGGCCCTCAAGCATGATTGGGCTGGCTTCTGGTCGCGCCGCATAGATCAGGAGCACAGGTTTATTTACCGCGTGATGGATGACGCAATTCTTATAGCCCAGTGCCGCTACCACTACTGAGCCGCCTCTGCACCCACTGGCTTAAGGGGCGGTCAACCATCGCCTCAAACACAAACGCCACCACAATGGCCGTGACAATCCCGCTGCCCCACACGGCCCACTGCGCAGGCATGGACAGATCAAACCGGTCGGTGAGTTTCGGGATCAGGGCAAACCACACGGCTCCGACCAGCGAATGGGTCAGGAACAATGAAAACGACGCCCGCCCCATCTGATGAGTCAGGTGATTGCCGCGCAAGGTCACGGCCCCGCCAAGGCCAATGATAGCCGCCAGCAGAGATAGCCCAATCACATCGCTGATCAGTCCCCGCCCTTGGGTTTCCAAAGCCACAATCGCCAGCACCGCCGCCGCAAGGCCTGCAAAAAAAGATGATTTTCCAATACTCACCGGTGCCAGTAGCCGCTCGATCAGGGTGCCAGCCACAAACAATGGCACCGCCCGCATCAGGGCAAACCGAAATGGCAGGTCGGCAAAAGCGTGATCGACCGCGTGTGCCCCCGCAAAGGCCGCCACCATGAGCCCCGCCAACAGCGCTGATAAGCCCGCACGCGACAGGGGCTGCACATGTCGGGCATAAAGCGCAAAGGCGGCATAACACACTATCAGGGCTGACAGGGTCCAGGTCGGCACGTTCCAGCCCGGTTCCTCAAATCCGCCCCAGCCATGCACCATGAACATCTGCGCCACAAAGTCGGTCAGGCTGTATTTTTCCGGATTATTCGGCGGATAGCCAAGTGCTGTCCCGCCCATGATCAGCACCGCCAGCAACAGCAAAACCACCATATGCGACGGCCACAACCGCCCGATCCGGCGCATCATGAAGGGCCCCGCTGTGATGCGCCCGGCCGCCAGTCGCGCCCCGTAGGCCCGTGACAGCACAAATCCCGACAGGATCAAAAAGAAATCGGTCGCCAGCCAGCCCTGATCAAACACCGGCGACAACTCAGGCAATATGACCGGCGCGTTCTGACCGAAGTGATAGATCAGGATAAAGCCTGCCGCCAGAAACCGCAGGACATCAAGACTTGTGGCCCCTTTGCGCGGGGCGGTCTCAACTCTGGTGTCGCGGGAATCTCTGCTCATACAACCTCTTAAATATCCAACGCTGAGGCTGTGCAATAAGCGAGCCTAAAAAAAAGCCCCCGGCCGGTAAAGGGCGCGGGGGCAGTTGGCTCGAAAGAAACGCTTTAGGCTTACTCGAACTTATTTCTTTGCCGCTTTGGGATCTACCGGTTTGGGCGCTTCACGCTTAATGCCTGCCTGTTCGCCCGGCTTCATGAACTTAACCAGCACCCGCTGACCGATCAGGAATGGCGCGTCGTTGGCCGTGACCACCACCTCGACCACTCGTTCGTCGGAGGCTTCGTTGCCACTGTCGGATTTCAGCTTGCGCGCCCCAAAGGTGGCCGCGATACGCTTAACCGACCCGATATAGACCTTGGTCTGATCGACTTCAGGGATAATCTCGACCGGCTGCCCTACGGTTACGTCCGGGATCGAGCTTTCGACGATTTCAGAGCGGATGATGCGTTCAGTCTTCGGCTCCAGATCGAACATGGTCGAGACGTTCAGGGTCGATGCCCCCGCGCCCGGATTGGCATAGCGGCGAACAATACGGCCATCAGCGGGCGCGATGATACGGGTCAGTTCCAGATCGTACTGAGCCTGAGCCAGTGAGGCGCGCGCGGTCGCCACTGATGCCTGTTGTGAGGCCAGAGTGGCCTCAGCCTCACGAATGGCATCGCGGGTCGAATCGAGCTTGGTGCCTGCAACAAAATTGTCCTTGGCCAGCGCATTATAGCGCTCAAATTCGCGGCGGGCGGTATCGAGGCGCACCTGCGTCAGGCGCATGGCCGCAGTCGCTTCCTGCACGGTGGCCGAGGCGCGCGCCACGGTCAGACGGGCAGCGTCATCTTCCTGCTTGGCCAGAATCTGGCCCTTGGTGACTTCGTCGCCTTCCTGAACAAAGACTTCCTGCACGATGCCGGCGCGGCGGGCAGCCACTTCGATCACGCCCCCTTCAACATCGGCCTTACCGTTGGCGATAGCGGCATAGGGGCTGGGCGGAGCCTTGACCTCTGCCTTTTTTTCGTCAGGCTTTGGCATTCCGCAGCCCGACAGGCCCGCCGCCGACAGCACCGCGACGGGCAGGGCCACCAGCATGGTTTTCATAAGATTTGAGCGTCTGACTGACATGTTGTTTCTCGTGTACATCTTAAATAATTCAGGTGAGCGGCGTAATCTGGCGGTCATCCAGAATCTTGCCATCTTCCATGTGAATAATGCGGTCGGCATAGGCTTCAAGGCGCGGATCGTGGGTCACGCAGATCACCGCCGCCCCATGTTCTTTGGCCGCCCGGTGCAGCAGTTTAATGACCACCTGACCACTCACCGAATCGAGCGCCGAGGTCGGCTCATCGGCAAACAGCAGTTGCGGATTTTTCGACAGGGCGCGCGCAATGGCGACCCGTTGTTTTTCCCCGCCCGACAATGCGGCCGGAGTCTGCTTCAGGCGGTGGCCAAGCCCCACTTCCTCAAGGGCGGCAATCGCACGCCTGCGGGCTTCGGTCTTGCTGGCCTTGCAATATTTCAGCACCTGCTCGACCTGCTGGGTGGCATTAAGCGCCGGAAACAGGTTGAAGCCCTGAAAGATGAAGCCGCAGTGATCCAGACGGAACTGATCGATCTTTGACTTCTTCTTTTTCCACAGGCTTTCACCCAGAGCAATAACCTCACCTTCATCAGGTTTCATTAGCCCGGACAGGGCGGCAATCAGGGTGGACTTGCCCGAACCGGACGGCCCCATCACCATAGTCACCTGACCATGATAGGCGTTGAAATCGACGTCTTTGAGCACCTGTTGTTTGGTTTTGCCGATCTTATAGCCCTTCGACAGGCCCTTGGCATCAATGGCTAGTTTTTCACTCATCGCAACAGATCCGCAGGCTGGCTCTTTTTCAGGACGCCCAGTGACAACAGACCGGACAGGACGGCGATCGTCAGCAACATGGCGCCGATCGTAAGGATGGACCAAAGGGGATAGTACATGGTCAGGTTAAACGCCCCCGCCAGCGCATTGACCCCCATCAGCAGAATGGCCGTCATCCCAAGCCCGGCGATACCGACCCAGAAGCTAAGTTCCATGATGATCAGGTTCAGCGCGCCCATCGACACCCCTAAGGCGCGCAGAGACGCAAACTCCTTGATATTGGCCAGGATAGCCCCCTGAAGGGTCTGCCAGGTGATGACCACCCCGATGAATATCCCGACCAGCAGCATGAAGCCCAGAATAATCACGATGAAGGATTCTTTGAACATCGCTTCCTGATTTTTCTCGGACAGTTGCGCGCGAGTCCAGGCCTTATACTGGCCCTTGCCCATGCTATTGAGTTCTTCGACCACCTGATCGGTACGGGCCGGATCGGCCACCTTAACCAGCAAAGATCCGACGCGCGGCCCTTCATCGGCGAGATTCAACAGCTTGGCGGTCTGGCGTGAGGTAAATACCATAGCGTTAAACAGGCTGGGATAGTTGGCAACCGTGGCGCGCACCGTGACAGTCCGGCCGTTCATAGTGGCCTTATCGCCCACCTTCACCCCCAGCTTGGCCAGACTGCTCTGATCGATCACCACCGTATAGGGTTCCTGAAGCGCCATAATGACATCTTCGTTGAAGTCATTAGGCATGGTCACCGCCCCCTTGACCGGATCGACCACTATGGTCTGAACCCCGTCGCGCTTGGCGGGCTGACCGGCTGCCGGAAAGTTTGACCACATGGCCCAGCGGACAGTGTAGGGTTGCACCTCTACGACTTCAGGATGCTGAAAAAGGGCGGGGATGTTGCGCCTAGGCTGGGTTGCCCCGCCAAAACCTTCGGAATCAGGCGGCAGAACCATCAGATGGGCCGGAGAACGGTCAATGGTGGCCGAAAAGGTCTTGCCGATCCCCATGAACATACCGACCAGAGACAAAACCAGCAAACCGGCCACAGCCAGCGCGATAACGGCCGCCATATACCGGCGCCATTCAAAAATCAGGGTAGATAAAGCTAAAGACATAGAACCCCTTCCTCACTGGGCTCAACATGTTAGCTTTTGCAACAAAGGTCTAATTAAATCGCTGTAATGCGCATTACCGTTTGTTTATGCGCAGTCCCACTTCCTTTGCACCGCCGCTGAAATCGTGAGATTTGAGTCAGATAATAGCCGACAAGCGCCGCAGGTAGACTAACTACCTGCAAGCGCAGACTGCGTATTAGCTGGCCAAAGACCGCGATTTCAAATGTCGTGCTTGGCAGCGATAAAGTAGGCCGCTCCCGTCCAGACGGTGATGGCCGCGGCGATCCAGATCAACCAGTTAGCGATCAGGTCAACAATCGGGAGATGTGCCGGATCAAAGTCAAAGGCCCCCCAGCTTTGGGTCAGTAATAAAACGCCCAGCGCCACAAGCTGAATGGTCGTCTTCCACTTGGCCAGCAGGGTCACCGGCACGGCCACACCGCGACCGGCGGCGGCTTCACGCAGGGCGCTGACGGCAAATTCGCGAAACAGGATCAGGGCGGTCGGCAGGGCGATCACCGGCTGGGCGCCCAAAGCAAACAACCCAAGGATCGTGCCGCAGACCAGAATCTTATCGGCGATCGGATCAAGAATGGCGCCCCAGCGGGTTTCCGCGTGCAGTTTGCGCGCCAGATAACCGTCGGCGAAATCGGTCACCGAGGCCACCACAAAGGCGACGCAGGCCCATCTTTGCATGGCAAACTGGTCATCGATGGTAAGATACGCGCTCAGAAACGGCACGCCCCCGGCTGCCCCGGCCAGCAGCACGAACATGACCAGCCCGACCACCAGACGCACGGCCGTGATGGCATTAGGAATGGGGCTGACGGCTTCTTTGGTCATGGGGAATCCCTGCGATCTGAACTGGTTGTTCTTTTGGCATTTAATTACACTGCGCTCAAGACCCGCGCTCAAGGAACGAAGTGTTAGCGCAACAAAAAAACTCCGCGCTCAAGGGGCGAACTGGGCCGCCACTGCGGTGTTAGCGCAACTTAATTTGGGCGAGCCTGTCTCACAATTGCACAACCGTAAGCGGGCATATGTCCCGCAAACGATGAGTCCGCGACAGGTAATGCGCTTACGCACCTATCCACAGGCGAATCCATCCGCCGGATTTTTATAAATATATCATAAAGATAGCGGGATTGGTCTTTATCAGGACGGTTTATCCCATAAGCGGACGGCGGCGGCCCGCTTTATGCACTTAAGGCACCAAATGGCCAAAACGGCGTGCAAACGTCTGACTGGCTTTAGGTTTTATGTCGAAAGGCCGGTAGTATCATGTCGTTAATGTCCCCGTTCCACAACGAAGCGTCAACTGAGCGCCGCGACCATAGCTGGCTGGGCTGGGTATTTCTGGTCTCCTGGGTGGTTGTGATCGCGCTGACGGTCATGGTTCACAAAACTGCAACTGATTTCACCCATGCCTACGCCCTGCCGGTTATCGCAGGCAGCCTGTGGATGTCGGTCTATCTGCTGTTCCTGACGCCGGACCTCAAGGCCGAGTAAAGCAGACCTGAAAATTAGCCGTGAAAATAGTCATATATTTTCTGCGCCATAGCGGCATTGATGCCTTCGATCTTCATCAGGTCTTCGACGCGGGCTTCACCCACTTCGCGGGCCGAGCCAAAGGCCTGTAGCAGGGCCCGCTTGCGGCGCGCACCGATGCCATCGATCTCATCCAGCGGGTTTTTAGTCATTGCGGCGGCCCGTTTCTGACGATTGGCGCCAATGGCATAACGGTGGGCTTCGTCGCGTAGCCGTTGCAGGTAGTACAAGACCGGCGACTTGGGCTCCATCATGAACGGCAGCCGCCCCGGCATGAAAAAGCGCTCCATGCCCGCATCACGATTTGGCCCCTTAGCGACACCGACGATTTTGATATCGCTCATGCCCAATTCGTCCATGACCCCCAGCACGGCATCAAGCTGCCCCTGCCCGCCGTCGACCAGCACCAGATCCGGCCGCCCGAAACCTTCGTCTTCTGACGCATCGGCCGCGCGGTTCTTAAGGCGCAGGAACCGCCGGCGAAACACTTCGCGCATCATGGCATAGTCATCCCCCGCCACCGTATCGAGGTCGCGGATGGTGAATTTGCGGTACTGCCCCTTCATGAACCCTTCGGGGCCGGCCACCACCATGCCGCCAACGGCATGGGTACCACCCAGATGGGAGTTATCGTAGATTTCGATGCGCGTCGGGGGCGTCTCAAGCCCAAAGATCTCCGCCACCCCTTGCAGCAGTTTGGATTGCGCCGACTGTTCCGCCATCCGCCGCCCCAGCGCCGCCTTGGCATTATTGAGCGCGTGCTGAACCACATCGAGCTTTTCACCCCGCTGCGGGCAGGTGATCTGCACCTTGCGCTCTGCCTTGAGACTCAGCGCCTCCATCATCAGGTCGGGTTCGCTCAATCCATGAGACACCAGCACCAGCTTCGGCACCGGTTTGTCCTGATAGAACTGGCCCAGAAACGCATCAAGGATATCACCCTCAGAATCTGAGATATCAACCCGCGGGAAATAGGCCCGGTCGCCCCAGTTCTGCCCCGCCCGGTAAAACACACTCTGGACGCAGGCATAGCCGCCTTCGGCATGGACGGCAAAGACATCGGCCTCGGCCTCGTTCAGCCCCACCGACGACGACATGACGACGTGATTTAGGGCCCGCATACGGTCGCGCAGATGAGCGGCGCGTTCAAATTCCATGTCCTCCGAGGCCCGCATCATGCGCGCCGACAGATCTTCGATCACCGCGCGGCTCTTGCCATTCAAAAAGGTCTGGGCCTGCTTGACGAGTTCACCATAAGCCTCAAGGCTGATTTCACCGGTGCAAGGTGCTGAGCAGCGCTTGATCTGGTGCAGCATGCACGGACGGGTGCGGCTGGCATAGACACTGTCGGTGCAGGTGCGCAGCAGAAACGCCCGTTGCAGGGTATCGAGCGTGCGGTTGACGGCCTGGGTCGAGGCAAACGGCCCGTAATATTCGCCCTTTATGCTGTGCGAGCCGCGATGTTTGGTGATCTGCGGCGCTTCGTGATCCTTGCGTACCAGTATCTCCGCAAAGGATTTATCGTCGCGCAAAAGGACGTTGTAACGGGGCTTCAGCGACTTGATCAGCCGCGCTTCAAGCAGCAGCGCCTCACCTTCGGTTTCGGTACGCACCAGCACCATCTCACGGGTCAGCGACACCATGCGGGCGATGCGGTTGGAATGGAACCGGCCTTGGGCGTACTGAAGGATACGTTTTTTTAAGCTCTTGGCCTTGCCGACATAGAGCACCTCTGAGTCAGTACCGATCATGCGATAAACACCGGGCTTATCGGGGGCCAGGGCTGCCTCTTTGCGGATCAGTTCACCGCCGATCAGAAGCTCATTCACGGCCTCAAGATCAATCGGCGGCATGATCGGCGTATCTTCCGGCAATGTCGGTTCGGTGGTCAATCGGGGTTCCTTATTCGGCTCCCTCTCCCCGCATGCGGGGAGAGGGCTGGGGTGAGGGGCACTTGCAGAGCGTGAAACTAGCGTCACAACCTGCAAGTATCGGCGCCGTTTTGCCCCTCATCCGACCTGAAGAAACGATAATACCGTTTCGTCAGGTCACCTTCTCCCCGTGAACGGGGAGAAGGGAAAGACTCGAAGCTCATCAGATGGATAAATAAGCTGCACTTTGACCAATACAATCTCTTTTTGTTCTCATCACGGCATTTTGCCCCTTGTCATTTTGGCCAAACCCGATACGGAGCGGCCCAGAATGTCGACCGCGCACCCCGAAATCAAATCCGAGATCAAAGCCCTGACCGGCCTGCGCGGGATCGCGGCCATCTATGTCGTGCTGTACCACATGACGGGCCATTACCGCTTTCCGGACGCCATTCGCCCGTTCATAAAGCACGGTTATATTTCCGTAGATTTGTTCTTTATCTTAAGCGGTTTCGTCATGGCCCTAACCTATGGCAAGCTGTTTATCGACGGAGTTAAGTGGCCGGACTATAAACGCTTTCTGCTGGTGCGCATCGCGCGGGTCTATCCACTTTATCTGTTGATGACTGTGATCACCGCGATCCTGATTGTGACGGTACTGGGCAAGACCTACTTCCGCGAAGACCTTGTGCGCGCGATCCTGCCCAACCTGACCATGACCCAGGCGTGGGGACTGGCCAATTCGATCGTGCGCCCGACCTGGTCGATCTCGACCGAATGGATGGCTTACCTGCTGTTTCCCCTGTTCGTATGGGGGGCCTTGCGGGTGCCGAAACGATGGGCAATGGCAGGCGTGGCGTTCAGTTTATGCGTTCTGGCCCTAATCGCCTTTGGCCCGACATTTTTGGCCAAAACCGAGCTTTTGCGCCGCACCGGCCCGCTTGATATCGCCTCCTCCTATGCGCCGGGGACCATGCTCAGGTGCCTGACCTCGTTTTTTATCGGTCTGGCCGCCTACAGGTTCAGGGATTATGTCAGCGCAAAATGGGTCACCCCGACCGTCATCGCTATCCTTGCCCTTCTGCTGTGGCGCTTCAGCGACATCGCGCTGATTGCTCTGTTTATGGTGCTGATCATGGGCTTAAGCCACGATGAGGGATCCATTGCCCGCGCCATCAATGTCAACTGGGTGCATGGGCTGGGGCTGTTATCCTATGCCATCTACCTGATCCACGACGCGGTGCTGTATCTGATGTTCAAGGCCGCCCCGCCCCTGCCTGGCCCCAAGGAGCTTTGGCTGATCATCAGCTTAGGTCTAATCATCGGCCTGTCGGCACTGGCTCACTATGGCTTTGAGGTGCCGTCGCGGCGCTATATCCGCAAATACGTCAAATAGGATTACCAAAGAGGGTCTGTCGGAAAGCCGCGCATGGCCTCATTGATCCGGTTCAGTGATCCGCGATTGGTATCTTCGGGCAGGTCGTCGATCGCAAAAAAATCGACATTCTTGATTTCCCCGTGTGAGGTCATGTCGCCCGCCTCAAACTGATCGACCCGAAACAGCAAGACATGATCGCCGGGAAAGAACAGCTCATTGGAGTGAACGGACAGCAGCTTCGGCGGCTCAAGCGCAATGACACCCGCCTCTTCCTTAAGCTCACGCACCACGGCATCGCCGGCCGTTTCGCCGGCATCGACGCCCCCGCCCGGCAGCCACCAGCCCTTGAGATAGGTATGCTCGACCAGCAATACCCGCTCACGCTCATCAACCACCAGCCCGCGCACGCCTAAGGTCTTGCCCCGCGTCATGCGCGAATGGGCAAAGAACAAAGGCCGTGTGTAAGGCTCAACGACGCGTTTCCAGTCTTCCATGCAGGCTACTTTTTATCTAAATTATTATTTCAATCTTCATATAACATATAAAAAGACAACCCACCCGACGCAAGGCTTGTCACGGCTAAACGGTCGGGTTAAGGCAGTAACATAATCGTTTAGGAGATAATGATGGTAGCCATCGGTGTTCTGTCCTGCTTTCTGGGTTTCATTGTGTTGCTGAACCTCATCGATTTCGGTCGTATTGACTAAGACTGCCCGCAAATCGGCACTGGTAACGGGAGCGGCCAAGCGCATTGGCCGCGCCATTGCCTTTGAGCTGGCCCGTCAGGGATATGATATCGGCGTCCACTATGGTCGCTCCGACGCAGATGCGCGTAAGCTTAAAGATCAATTGTTGGCGCTGGGCGTCACAGCCGTGACCGTCCAGGCCGACCTGAGCGACACGGGCAGCGTCAAGGCTCTGCTGCCCAAGGCGGTCGAAGCGCTCGGCCCCATCAGCCTGCTGGTCAATAATGCCTCGGTCTTTGCCGATGACCGGCTGGGGTCGATGACCGAGGAAAGCTGGCAATCCCATATCGACACCAACCTTAAGGCGCCGATCCTGTTGTCGCAGGCCTTTGCCGCACAGGCCGAGGTGCCGGACGGCGCCTCGATCATCAACATCATCGACCAGCGGGTGCTGAAACCCTCCCCGCCGTTTTTCAGCTATGGCCTGTCCAAGGCGGGCCTGTGGCACGCCACGCGGACTTTGGCGCAGGAACTGGCGCCTAAAATCCGCGTCAATGCGGTCGGTCCCGGCCCGACCCTGCCGTCGATTCACCAGAGCGCCGAGGATTTTGCCGAGGAAGCCCGCTCGATCCTGCTGCAAAAGCCGACCACACCCGAAGAAATCGCCGCCGCCGTCGCCTATCTGGCGCAAGCGTCGTCTGTTACGGGACAGATGATCTGCGTCGATGGCGGCCAGCATCTTAACTGGCGCACCCCCGATATGGCGGGGCTGTAGCTTAAGAACCTCCCCTGATTTAAGGGGAGGATGTCACGTAGTGACAGGTGGGGTTAACCTCACTTTCAGCGCCGAATTAACCCCACCACCGCTAACGCGGTCCCCCTCCCCTAAAATTAGGGGAGGTTCTTAGTTTGACATCATGCCCTATATAGGATTTAGCAACCCTAAGTTTTTTCGCCTGTCTTGAGCACAGTATGCCCCAGATTCAGTTCACCCGCCGCTTTTCCATGGCCCACCGCCTGCGCGCCGACGCCTCGTCGAAGTGCCTGACCCCGCATGGCCATAACGAGTTCGTCAAGGTGACCTTAAAGGCCAAGCCCTCGGCCCCGGCCGTTGCGTGGGGCCACCGCAACTATGCCTTAAGTTTTGAGGCCCTGAAACGCGACTGGCACGCCTTTGTTGACAACGCGCTCGATCACGCTTTTCAGCTTGGCCATGACGACCCGATGATCGGCTATTTCCGCAACCATGAGCCGCACCTACTGCCGCGTCTGCTGGTCATCACAGGCGACCCGACGACTGAGGCCGTAGCGATGGCGCTCTATCATAAGCTTAATGCCATCCTGTCCGCCCATGTGCCGGATTTCGAATGCGTGCGCTTTGAGATCGAAGAAACCCCGACCAACAGCGTCATCCTGACCCTCGAGGATCTGGCCGAATGTACCTTTAATTTCGGGGCCTGGACGCACCGTCCCGACCAAAGCATCAACGATCTGGAGCCTGGACATAACTTGGAATTTGGCGCATGAACCTGAAATCTCGTAAGATTTTTGTCCGGGGTTTAAAGGTTGAGGCCGCCATCGGCATCTATGATCATGAACATGGGCGAACCCAGCCCCTGATCATCGATGCGGTGATCACGGTCGGCACCCATCCCATCCACGGCCTGAAAGACACGCTCAACTATGAGCTCGTCGGGCAGTTTGCGCGCGACATTATCGCCCGCGGCCACATCAAGCTGGTGGAGTCTCTGGCCGAGGACATCGCCACCCACCTGCTGGAACTGCCGATCGCACAGGCCGTCGAGGTCACCATCAACAAACCCGAAGCCCTGTCCGATGCCGATCAGGCTGGCTGCACGGTCGTCCTTGAGCGATGAGCCATAAAGCTGCCCTTGCCCTGCTGGCGCAATACAATTCGTGGATGAACGCCAAACTGATCGAAGCTATCCGCGGCTTAAGTCACGAGGATTTGTGGGCCGATCGCGGTGCTTTTTTTGGCTCGGTCATGGGTACGCTCAACCATCTGATCGTCGCTGACATCATCTGGGGTAAGCGCCTGGCCGGTCATGCGACCAGCGGCGCGCTCACGCCAATCCATGATTACCCCATGCCTACCGGGCTAAATGCCGTCCTTTTTGAGCGGCTGGAGGACTATATTCCCGCCCGTCAGGCGCTTGACCAGTTGATGATCGACTATATCGGCAGCCTTGATGACGATATGCTGGAAACCCCGCTTAGCTATGTGCGCGGCAATAATGAGCCCCACACCAAGGCGCTCGGCCTCGTCCTGACCCATATCTTTAATCACCAGACTCACCACCGCGGTCAGATCACGACCTTGTTGTCGCAAATGGGCATCGATGTAGGGGTGACGGATATACTGGCTTTGGTGCCCGAACTTTAACCCCTTGCGTCCGGTGGAGTTTTGCCTAAGTTAGACCGGTCTTTATTTATTAGTCAGTGATCATGTCCCCCGAAACGCCTGCCCCTATTTCCGAAAAACCTGCGTCCCAGCTCAAAGCCTTTTTCGGCAATCCGCGTCTGGTGCCGATGATCAACTATCTGCTGTTCTTTATCTTCCTGATGAGTCTGGGCTTTACCGGGATTTTGGCGATTACATTGATTTACCTGTTTCAGGACAATGCCCCCGACTGGCTGAAATCCCACTATGAATTTCAGAAGCGCACCTTCTGGATCGGGATTCCTCTGGTCATCGCACTGATCGTGATTACCGGCCTTAAAATCCCGTTTCTGGCCTGGGTGGCGTTCGGCAGTGTCTTTATCTGGACGGTGGGTCGCAGCGTGGTCGGTTTCAACCATCTGGTTCACAACCGCCCCTACCCCACCCCCAAAGGCTGGTTGATTTAATTACTGGCCTTCGGGCGGAACCACCGACATATCAAACAGGTTCATCTTCACATCACCGGGCATGATCACATCGCCGCCCTTCATGCTGGCCGGACACGCACCCACGCGGCGCGATTTGACGGTGATATTGACGACACGGTTCATATGCTCCAGCGCCGCCCCGGTTGTCTGAGACCGCGCGGTAAAAGTATAGTTGGACGTATAGTCGCCAACAAATTTGCCGTTGATTTCGGTCTTGCCGCCTGAGCCCATGTCACATTCGGCAATCATGGCCCAATAGGGCTTGCCATCTTCGTCTTCCATGCGCGACACGGCCGTTTTGGTGCACTTGTCGCCCGACAGGTCATTGCCGGTGATCCCTAAATGCTTATCGGTCTCGGCATCGATGCAGATTTTCATGACCGGCGCCACCCCGTCAGAGCCTTCTTCGGAATAGGCTGTCTCCCACAAACCGGGCTTGCGGGCGGGCATGGTATCCATCGGCGGGGGCTTAGGGGCTTCGACCACCGGGGTCGGCGCAGGCGGCGGCGCCTCTTCCTTTTTGCCGCAGCCCGATAAGGTGGTCACAGCTACGACAGCGGCGGCAATAAAGTATGAACTCCGCATAGTACCTCCGCTGACACGACGATGACCCGCATTCATAGGAAATTATCCCACGGATAGCGAGTCATTTTCGGTTAACAGCCAAAAGGCCTAGTTGCGCTTAGTGATCGCCTGCAAGGTTTGCAGCGTGCGCGGCAGTTCATCAGCCAGACGGCGGCACAGTTCGCGCGATCCGACCGAATAGATATCCCCGCCATCGGCGATATCGAGCGCCATCTTGGCGGTGGCTTCCAGCAGCACTTCAAACTCAAGGATCTGCTCACGCGCCAGACGCTTGGCTTCTTCCTGAAGCTTGCGCACCCGCTCATTGCGGCTTTCGCCCTTGGCCAGATAGGCCTCGGCCATACTGGCGGTCACGCTAACCTCTGGCAGATTCATCGACGGCATATCGAGCGCAATCGTGGCCAAGGTCCCATTGTGAGGCCCGCCATCGCCGTTAAAGGCAGCGTCGATGACATTGCTGTGGCCATTCATGTGCCCGTTGGCCGCATGACCATTTGAGCCATTGTCTTTGCCGTTCGGCTTGGAGACAGGCGGCACGACATTTAAACGAGTTCTACGCATCCTATTAAACCCCACAATCCGTGTTTTAACGCGCTTTACAACCGGACACTTCGTAGTGACCAAGCCGAGTTATGCACAGGCTGGGCCACGCTGAAATGCGGCCATATTACCCATCGTAAAGGCGTTTTTCCCTTTTCGTGCCACATTAGCACATTTAAGTCTCAGCGGTGTGACATTTTGCAACAGACAACGCGTGATCACAGCCTTGTTATTTACTTATATTTATAGGAACAGCGAGCAAACACCAGTGCGCAAATAAAGCCCCCTTCGGTCATTAAAAAGCGATAGGCATAATTATTGAGACAATGAATTGTGACCTTTGTAGCACACCTTACTGAGAGTACAGCACATTGCGCTTTATCAAAGTCCGTATGTACAGAATCAGAGCCCCCATAAGGACACCTATCAGGGCCGGCATAAACCACATATCGCCGGTCGCCGCGATACCCGCGGACAGAGCATAGAGGTAAACCCCGTAAGCGGTCGTGCCCAGAAGACTCAAAACCACCCCCCACAGGGCACTGCCGCGGCGCAGGATAAACAGCCCCGCGCTGATCACCCCCGCCCACACCGACAGGGTCCACGCCCCCGTAACCCACAGGGGCAGCGCACTGAAATAGGCGACTTGCGCCTCGGTCATACCAGACGCCCGGTAATAGGCCTCCCGCTGTGTGACGCTAAATATATAATCCGATGCCGCCAGCACGTTCCACACGGCCCAGAGCGCGCCGATCAGCCAGCAATGCCACGGCGCACGATTAAGGGGGATAGTCATATCTGATCTCCTTCAGAGTTTAGGACTGCCCCATGCACGATTTTGGTTCCGCGATCGTCCTGGCGTACAGGCGCGAACTTCACACGGCTGCGAAATATGTTAGGCCTGTACCCAAAAAGAGCGGCGGGAGAGGACATGAGCGATATCATCAACGGGCTGGCGACCGTTTCATTGGGGATGATCCTGCTTTGCCTGTCTCTGTTAGGGATACGCCCTGACCTGAGGGCCCGCCTGCCGCTGGTGCTGGTTTTAAGCCTTGTCGGGCTGATCCTGCTGCCTGCGGCCCTGCCTCATACTCTGGCGCCAAATATATTGCCTTTTGGTCTGTGGGCGCATCTGGCCCTGGCCCCCGCCCTGTGGCTCTATGTTGCGGCCCTGACCGCAGACACTCCCTTTGCGCTCCGCAAACATCATTTGCGCCATGCCCTCATTCCCGTTTTTGGCCTGATCGTGCCAGCGCTTACGCTTCTGCTGCCCCTACCGGTGCGTGAGGCCATGCTGATGCGCGGCGAAGCCGTAAATGAGCCGTGGGCGCTTGGGCTTGCCGTCATGGCATTTGGGTTGATCCTGTTATGGATCGGGCAATCCAGCGTCTATATCTGGCAGATTGAGCGACGCCTGAGCACCTACCGAAAACGATTGCGCGACGTCTATGCCAATACTGATGGACGGGAACTTCGGTGGCTGAGCCTTGTGACCGCCCTGATCGGCGGGCTGTGGGGCCTTCTTCTGCTCTCAACCGCCATAGAGGCGATGGGGGCAACCTCACCCGTTCCAGCGTCCGCTCTGTACCTTCCGGCCTTTTTAGGCATATGGGCGTTGGCTGTGTTTGGCCTGTCCCAGAGGCCAGGATTTGAAGGCCGCTATGCCGAAGCCGCAGATGCGTCGGCAACACAGGCACAGGCAAAATACAGCCGCTCCGCCCTCACCGAACCTCAGGCCCAGCGCATCGCCGCGCGTCTGGATAAGGCCATGCAGGATCAACAGCTTTATCTCGACCCGACCCTTTCACTTCCGGCCCTGTCAAAACGGGTCGGCATATCCGCCAACAACATCTCCCAGACGCTCAACGGCCATCTGAACGAAACCTTTTTTGAATATATCAACCGCTGGCGCGCCGAAGCGGCCCGGCCCCTGCTGATGGAAACCGACAAGACGGTGCTGGAAATCGCGCTGGAGGTCGGCTTTAACTCTAAATCCGCCTTCTATAGCGCCTTCCGGCGGGCCACCGGCACCACGCCGACCGCCTGCCGCAAGGCCGGTTAGCTGCTACCACTAATCATATCTTTAGCAAACTCCAGATCGAGCAGCTTCAGCCGCTTGACCTCATCGCGCAGGCGAGCCGCTTCCTCGAACTCCAGATTACTAGCGGCTTCGCGCATCCGGTTCTCAAGGTCTTTGAGCGTCGCCTGAAAGTTGGAGCCCAGAAACGGCTTGGCGTCTTTTTCGGCCACGCCCATCGGCACATTGACCCGATCGGCCTTCTCATAGGGGCTGTCGAGGATATCGGCGATGCCGCGCTTGACCGATTCCGGCGTGATGCCATGCTCGGCATTATAGGCCAGTTGCTTGTCGCGGCGGCGGCTGGTCTCCGCCAGAGCCCGCTCCATCGATCCGGTCATCTTGTCGGCATAGAGGATCACCCGTCCGTCGACATTACGCGCCGCCCGCCCGATCGTCTGGATCAGCGAGGTTTCCGACCGCAGGAAACCTTCCTTATCGGCATCCAGTATCGCCACGAAGCCACATTCGGGGATATCCAGCCCCTCCCGCAGCAGGTTGATCCCGATCAGCACATCAAACGCGCCCAGCCGAAGGTCGCGGATGATCTCGATCCGCTCCAGCGTGTCGATATCCGAGTGCATATAGCGCACCCGCACCCCCTGCTCGTGCATATACTCAGTCAGGTTTTCTGCCATCTTTTTGGTCAGAACCGTCACAAGGCTGCGATAGCCCTGTTTAGCGACCTGGCGCACCTCGGCAATGACATCATCAACTTGGTTCGCGCCGTCTTTCGACACCGGACGTATCTCAACCGGCGGATCGATCAGGCCGGTCGGACGAATGACCTGCTCAGCAAAGACGCCTTGGGTACGGTCCATCTCCCAGTTGCCGGGCGTAGCGGACACATAGATGGACTGCGGGCGCATGGCGTCCCATTCCTCGAACTTGAGTGGCCGGTTATCGAGGCACGACGGCAAGCGGAAGCCGTATTCCGACAGGGTCGATTTACGCGCAAAGTCGCCCTTATACATGCCGCCGATCTGCGAAACCGAGACATGGCTTTCATCGACAAACAGCAGGGCATTCTCCGGCAGATATTCAAAAAAGGTCGGCGGCGGATCGCCCGGATTACGACCGGTCAGATAGCGGGAATAGTTTTCGATCCCTGCACAGGCCCCGGTCGCCTCCATCATCTCAAGGTCAAAGGTCGTGCGCTGCTCAAGGCGCTGAGCCTCCAGCAGCTTGCCCTCGGCGCGCAGTTGATCAAGGCGCAGCTTAAGCTCGGCCTTGATGCGGTCGATGGCCTGCTTCAGGGTCGGGCGCGGGGTGACATAGTGGCTGGCGGCATAGACCTTAAGGTCGTTCAGATCGGCGGTCTTCTTACCCGTCAGCGGATCAAACTCGGTCAGGGCCTCGATCTCATCGCCAAACAGCGAAATCCGCCAGGCGCGGTCTTCGTAGTGGGCTGGAAATATCTCGATAACATCACCCCGCCGCCTGAAACTACCGCGCTCAAACGCCATATCATTGCGCTTATATTGCAGGGCCACCAGATCGGCGCGCAGTTGTGCCTCATCGATGATCTGACCGACTTTCAGCTCAAAGGTCATGGCGGTATAGGTCTCGACCGAACCGATACCGTAGATGCACGAAACGGATGCCACAATGATCACGTCATCGCGTTCCAGAATCGCCCGTGTCGCCGAATGCCGCATCCGGTCGATCTGCTCGTTAATCGACGAATCCTTTTCGATATAGGTGTCGGTGCGCGGGACGTAGGCTTCGGGCTGGTAATAGTCGTAGTAAGAGACGAAATATTCGACGGCATTATCGGGAAAGAACGCCTTGAACTCACTATAAAGCTGGGCGGCCAGGGTCTTATTGTGGGCCATGATCAGGGCTGGCCGCTGGGTCTGTTCGATAATCTTGGCCATGGTGAAGGTCTTACCCGACCCGGTCACCCCCAGCAGCACCTGATCGCGCTCATGGCCCTCAATCCCCGCCAGCAGATCGGCAATGGCCGTTGGCTGATCGCCGGCCGGTTCATAGGGCGCATTGAGGCGAAAGCGCTTACCGCCCTCGGACTTATCGGGCCGCTCAGGCTTATGCGGCACCCACAGAACAGGACTGACGTCCTGAACAAAGCCCCCCGAATGATCCGAAAAGCCGGACGGGGCCATATCTGAAACGGAAAACGGCGCGATGAGATGAGCCGACGTGCTGAGAGGAGAACGTGTCATGAACACAATGTAGCTTTTTAAAATAAAAATGAAAGGTGCCAACACAAAATGTTTCACCCGCCCCCTTTTCAGCCCCGTCCGTCCGCACACCGCCTATTGACATGTATTCGCTGGAAAGGGGCCCGCGCGAATTTCCTCATAGAGATCAAGGCCATTTACCCCCTCTGTGGATAGCCGCATCGCTCAATACGGTAAAAATCGCAGCGCCCTCCCGTTTAAAACTTTATTAACAGGCCATTAAATTGACTAACGATCAGCGAATACAGAACAGACCAACAATAAAAATCAGGCAAAACGAAGAGCGAAAGTAATTTGTACTTACAAAATCATGTCAATATAAATCGCATTAACTATGACATCCGCCCCTTATGAACTGTAGCTATAGTCTATTGTTTTGAGGCAGAACTGTGCTAAGTTCAGAACATATTCATGGCGAACACATTTCCGCCACATTTGTGATGTTAACCGCACCTCCGAACGCGGTGGCCCTGTTATCCCTGCCAAGTGCTTCAGGGCGCCCGCGCGGCAAAAAGCCGTAGGTTCAGACTTTAAGTTAGTACGCTTAAGCCGAGTTGAATTTTACGCACCTTTTCCGGGGAGCCTCAAAGGCTCTCGTCACATAGGACTCGAAACCTTTGGTTTTGAAACTCAACCTGCGTGTTCCGAAGATGAACCTCAAAGACCGCACCAAAGCGCGGGCTATGATGGCGGCGTCATCGATCGGTCTCCTGCTGGGCGCTGCCGTGGGCGCTGCCTGGCTGGGCGGCCACATGTCACGCAACTCCAATGTCCACTTTCAGGCCGAGCGCCTGCTTGACGTTGCCGATAACGGCTTCGCGGACGAACACTTTCTGAATATGTCAGCCGTGGCACCGGTGCGGGCCACACATAACCCAATCGCCCTCTCTACCGATCAGGCCTCCATCGACCGCAGCGCTATGGCCATTGCCATGCGTTACGATCCCGCCGTCAGCCCGTCTCAGGCCCTGCGCGACCGTCAGTCGATCCTGCTGGCGCAAAACCTGTCCTCCTTACGCGCCGATCCGCATCGCCCTCAGCGTCAGATCCGCACCCGCAAACAGGGCGGAGATGACGCTCAGATCGTTCAGGCCAGCTTAGGGATGGGCCTTAGCAAAGAGGGCCTTCTGGGCCGGCCTCGTTCTCAGGCGGCCGCCCCCTTTGCGCTTGAGGGCCGCTCCCGCAGCGATATGGACTGCCTGACTCAGGCCGTCTACCACGAAGCCCGCGGCGAAACCGAAGCCGGTCAGCGCGCCGTAGCTCAGGTTATCCTGAACCGCGTCCGCCACCCCGCCTTCCCCAAGACCATCTGTAATGTGGTCTATCAGGGCGCCTATCACCGCACCGGCTGCCAGTTCAGCTTTACCTGTAACGGTGCTTTGGGCCGCCGCGTTGAAAACTGGGCCTGGAAGCGCGCCGAGAAGATCGCCTCTGACGCCCTGTCCGGTCAGGTGATGGCCAGCGTCGGCACCTCAACCCATTTTCACACCACTCAGGTCAATCCGTCATGGTCAGGCCGCATGGATCGCATTGCCACCGTCGGCAGCCACGTCTTTTATCAGTTCAAGGGTGCCCGCTCCCAGATGGCGCGTAACAACCGCGGCATCAGCCCGTCAGCCGCTCCACAACTGGTCAAGGCCCCCGAAACCGAAGCTGTGATCGAAGCGCCCGCCGATGACGTTACGACCGTTCTGAACCGTCAGCAGGCCCCGGAAATTCGGGCCATGCAGGTAACCGATACCCTCAAAGGTACGCCCGCAAATGAGCTGGTCAGCACCCTGACCAAGCCCGCCAAGGCCGCCCCGCCTGAAAAAACAGCCCCCGGCAACGCCTCTTAAGACTAAAAATCGGCCTGAAATCGTTAATGGCTCAAAATTTAAGGCCCTGCCCTCCGGCAGGGCCTTTTTCACACCAAAGCCATACCAATGAATACCTTAATCGCGCCAGATGAGGCCTGACTGCGGCCGCAACGGGCATTGCCGCCCCCCAAATATGGTTAACGCCACGCCCGGTAACCATCTTCCTTTACCCTGTTAGGAATTCGACAACTATAATCTGACATGTTTGCGCCCAAGGCTTGAGGTCTGCGACTCATGCCGTGAGGCCGATTGATTCGGTACTCACGCACCGACCCGTGGATCACAGGCGATGGAGGATGCTCTTGAATATCAGGGGGGCAGCTTCTTGTTTATGAATCTGGACTGGACCGGGGGAAACCCGGCAGGCATTAAGGGGCCACTCATGACGAAGCCAACCAAGATCCGCACCAAGGGCGGCGGCATCAATATTTCCAACTGGTCATTCACGCTTAAGTTCATGGCGCCGGCCGCCGTGGCCACCGCGCTGATCGCCGCTCTGGCGGGCGGTGCGATCTACACCATGAACCAGCAAAGCAAGGCCATTGACGCCATCAATAACAAAAGCCTGCCGCAAGCCGTCGAGATGGGCGAGATCAAGGCTGAGATCCGCGAAGCCAACGGCGAGTTCTTCCGCATCCTGACGGCTCAGGCCGCGGGTGTCGGCACCAACTCTGCCGCCAAATCCGCCGAGGTCGTCGCCGACATTGGCAAGATCGAAACCCACATCAAGCAGGTCGATGCCACCGTCACCGACCCGGCCCAGAAGAAACTGCTGGGCGAACTGTCCAAGGAAGTGAAGACCTATAAAGAAGCCGTGGATTTCGCCGGTCAGGTCATGGAATTGGACTTCGCCTCGGTCGTCGGTTTCCTTGAGCAGTTCGATGCCGGTTACGCCAAGATGTCGGACCTCAGCGACCAACTGATCAAGGCCAGCGTCGCCTCAGCCAAGGCCGACGGCACCAAGGCTCAGCAAACCCAGAATTCGGCTATCGGCCTTCTGACCATCTTCGCCGTCATCATGGCCGCCGCCTCCTGCACCATCGCCTATCTGTTCTCGCGCACCACGGTCGCCGGCATCAACCGCATCGCCAAGACAACCGAAGAACTGGCCAACGGCAATCTGGGCGTTGACATCAGCGCCCTGGCCCGCCGCGACGAATTGAAGTCGGTGGTCGAAAGCCTGAACGTGTTCAAATCGAACGCCGAGGAAAAAGAGCGCCTGATGGCTATCGAAGCCGCCACGGCCAAGACCCGCGAAGAGCGCGCCCGTCAGATGTCCGAGCTGGCCGAACGCTTCCGTCACGAAGCTCAGGATATGCTGGATGCGCTGGGTTCCGCCGCGTCTGACCTTGATGCCAACGGTCGCACCCTGCTGACCATCGCTCAGGAAAATGAGCGCCGCTCGCAATCCGCCGTCTATTCGATCCGCAACTCGGCCGATAACGTTCAGAACGTCGCCTCGGCCACGACTGAGCTTTCCGCCTCGATCGGCGTCATTGGTGATCAGGCCGTCCGCTCGGTGGAGATCGCTGCTGAGGCCGTGTCTGAAGCCGACCGCACCAACGACAGCATGGCCGAACTGAGCCGCGCCGCTGACCAGATCGGCGAAGTGGTCGACCTGATTAACGCCATCGCCCAGCAAACCAACCTGCTGGCCCTGAACGCCACCATCGAGTCGGCCCGCGCCGGTGAAGCCGGTAAGGGCTTTGCGGTTGTGGCCTCAGAAGTGAAGTCTCTGGCCCAGCAAACCGCCAAGGCGACCGATGAAATCCGCGATCGTATCAAGGACATTCAGGGTGCTGCCCAGAACGGCGTCAACGCCATCCGCGGCATCGGTGAAACCATCAAGCACATGAACGAGATCGCCGCCTCGATCGCCGACTCGGTACATCAGCAAGGCGACGCCACCAACGAAATCGCCCGCAACGTCAACGAAGCCTCTGACGGCACCACGACCGCCTCGTCTTCGGTCGAGCAACTGTCAGCCTCAGCCGCAGACACTGAAAAGGCCTCGACTGAGATGCTGGGCGCCGCCCGTCAGTTGACTGACCGCACTCAGGCGATGAGCGAGAACATCCGCCGCTTCTTAAGTGAATTAACTGCGGCTTAACTATAAATACTAAAAATCACGACTATAGTTACACCATGTAACGCAAAGAGAACGGAGAAGTGCTTACTTCTCCGTTTTTTTGTTGTTTTGATCCGTTTCTTTTACGTCGCTTTAACTGTGCTCTTATATATTGGCCTTCTCCGTACCCCATTCAGAATGAGTGATCTTTACATGCGCAAGTCCCTTTTCATCGCCACCGCCTTTGCTGTCAGCGCCCTGTCGGCCCAAGCCTTCGCCGAGTGCGATGAAGCCCAGGAAGGCGTCGCCGGTAAGGCCGTAGCCGCCGCCGCGAAAACCGAAGTCTCCAAGGCCGTTCCCGTCACCGGCAAGCAGATGGTGACCCTGAACACCTGCGAAGTCCGCGCCGGCACCACCATCGTTGACTATAAGTATAACTTCCTCGGCGCCGATGGCCTGTACTGGGTCGAAGGTTCGGCCAAGGTTGCCGGTGGCGCCGTTTCGGAAATCAAGCTGCGCAAGCTGTCGCCGAACCTGGCCGACGCTTCGGGTAAGGCTGGCGTGAAGCTCGCTTCGAACTAAGCCTGAATAATAATAAAAGAGAAAGCCTCTGCGTGAATAACGCAGAGGCTTTTTTATTTGCGCTAACACCGCAATGGCGGCCCAGTTCGTTCCTTGAGCGCAGCGCTTTATTTAGGTCAACTCAGGAACTACTTCTTACCTGTCGGTTTATAGTCCTGAGGACGACTGCCTGCGCCCGATGATTTCGGCCGGTTATTGACCAGGATGCCGCCCAAAAATGCGAATGAATTCAGGGCGTGTTGCATGTTTTTGTCGTTGTCCTTCAATTTGCGTCTCCTTTTCCAACAAACATAACAAATGGACAAAGAGACGCGTCGCGGCTCGCAGGGGTTTTCACCCTCTCAGTCGTCGTCGCGTCACCCACATATGGTGACACAGAATTTACCAAACGCAAGAATTAATCCGAACCCTGAGCATATATTTTTCGTAAAAATATATAATATATTGTTTTATAACAAAATTTATGATAGTCAAATTTTACAAAAACGAAAATACAGCATCCGAAAAATCCCACATCCCGATTCACTCTATAAAAACCATCTTCGGTTAGACTGATCCCCAAGGCGTAAAAAGCGCCGCCACAGATGGTTGGTTGGGATCAAATCCTATGTTGAAGTCAGCTGTTATACTTACATGCGCCGTCGCCTGCGCTTTGTTTACGGGCCACACGGTTATGGCGCTGGATGATAATCTCTCGGCGCAATCCGTAAAAGCCGAGGTCATGCCGGTTCAGACGATCCCGTCCCCGCCCGCCAACAGTGGCAGCACGACCTCGATCCCAAAGTCTCAGGACGGCCACTACTGGGCCGAAGCCCGCGTCAATGACGCCTCCGTGAAATTTCTGGTCGATACCGGCGCCACCATTGTCGCCCTCACCCCGTCCGACGCCCTGCGTCTGGGCGTCGATGCCGATGAGCTGAGATACGACCGTCAGGTCACGACCGCGATGGGCCAGACCGCCGCCGCCGTCGTCAAACTGCGCTCCGTCCATATCGGCCAGACCGAAGTGCGCGATGTCGACGCCATCGTCATCCGTGAGGGCCTGAGCACATCCCTGCTGGGCATGAGCTATCTCGGCCGCCTGTCGGGCTTTGAAGCCACCCGCACGGCGCTTATTTTGAAGCCGTAACCCATGCGGGTGCGCCCTCCCGATCGAGGACGGGGAGGCTGACGGCTTTTTCCGATTTTTTAAGTAAAGAGCCCCCACCACCATCCGGCTCCGCCGGACGGTCCCCCTCCCCATTAAAATGGGGAGGTATAAGTGTAACTTTTTCTTATACTCCCCCGACGTGTCGGGGGAGGTGGCGCGCCAAAGGCGTGACGGTGGGGGGCTTCTTAGCCTTAGCTGCTGTCCGGCACAGACTGAGGCCGATAAGCGGCCTTAAAGGCATCCCTGCCGTCCAACTCAGGCACCACAGGCGCACTTACAGTCTCGGACGCAATCTCACTGGCGTCATCGTCCAGACCATCATCCTCAAAGCCATAGCCTTCAAACTCATCAACCCAGTCTGTAGGTGACGCAGGCTCTGGCTCTGGCTCTGGCTCTGGCTTCGGTTTAGCCAGACCCCAGCGCGCCAGAAACTGCTGGTAATGAAGTTCGTTCTCGTGGCGGCACTCAGCAATTTCCTCGTCTGTGCGCTCACGCGGCGGCGCTTTGCGTTCAGCCGCATCAACACGGGCATATAACCGCTCGATCAGCAGCCCCACGCGTACGGTGCGCTCCATCTCGGCCACATCTTCCGGCGGCGGCAGATCCTCCAACTGATCCAGCATCCGGTCGGCAAAGGCGCGCAGCCGCGCCCGCCGGTCTTCGGGCGTATAGCGTTCGGTTGCGGGCGCGTCAGGAGTCATCCCGTAAGCATGGGGCAAACGGGCACAGCGGGGATAAGTGGCGCTGGATTGTCAGGCCGCGAAGGCGTTATATGTTCACCACAACCGCAAAGGAGGCCTGCGTGGGTTACGATTATCTGGATCGCCTGATCACGCCTGCGGTCAAGGCCGCGCAAGGTGCCAACGGGGCGGCAAGCCTGTGGGAGCGCAATCATGACCGCCCCTCAGACCGCTTTACGCCAGCCGAGGCCGCCTTTATCGCCCAGCGCGACAGCTTTTACATGGCCAGCGTGTCAGAGAACGGATGGCCCTATGTTCAGCATCGCGGCGGACCGGCAGGCTTTCTAAAGGTGCTGGATGACACCCACCTTGGGTTTGCGGATTTTCGCGGCAATCGCCAGTATATCAGCCTGGGTAATGTCAGCGCCGATGACCGCGTGTCGCTGTTTCTGATGGACTATCCCCATCAGGCCCGCCTTAAGGTGCTGGCCCATGCGTCGGTGCATGATCTTAAGGCCGAGCCAGACCTGGCCGAAAAGCTGGCCACGCCGGGCTATCGCGGGGTGGCCGAACGCGGGATTGTGCTGAGGCTGGAGGCCTTTGACTGGAACTGCCCGCAGCATATCACGCCCCGCTTCACCGCCTCAGAGATCGAGACCGCCACCGCCCCTATGCGCAACCGCATTGCCGAACTGGAGGCCGAGGTCGCCGCCCTGCGCAAGGCGGGGGTATAACCCCTTCTCCTCCCTGTGCTTTCTCCTCCCTGTTGCGCAGCAATGGGGAGGTGGCGCGGCGAAGTCCGCGACGGAGGGGGACGGCTGAGGCACTACCAACGCACAGACTTTTGAGGCGTTACTTCCAAACGCCGCTCAGGCATTGAGGGCGGCGCATTCCCCCTCCGTCACGGAGTTGGAAGATATCTAATGACCTTACCTACTCGGATCTTACAGGTATCCGCCGTACCTGAAAGCCCGTTTTCGACGGCTCAAATCCAGCAGCTTCGTAAAAGGCGAGAGTTGAGGGCTGTTTGGAGCCGGTCATAAGCATCACCTTATAGCACCCTTGTGTCCATGCGCGATCCACCGCTGCAGCTAAAATGGCTTTTCCATAGCCTCGATTACGATAGTCGGCGTGAGTGACCACGTTCTCAATCAGCGCATAAGGGGTACCGCCACGGGTTAGATTTGGGATGACTATGAGGGTGCAACTTGCCACCAATTTAGCGTCAAGGCAGCCAATTAATATGTTGCTACCATTGTAGCGGAGAAACTGTTCTAAGACGCCAATGGCTTTATCGGACGGACAGCGAGTGTCCTGCGCGTCAAGATAACGGTATAAGTCCAGCAGTCCCGGCAGATCGGCCTGTTCCGCAGAACCGATAACAAGTGTTGTCATGTCGGCAATCCCGTTATGACCTTCTGAACAGTCGCATAGGCTTCGCGGCGGGCGTGGGCGGCGGACATAGCGTCATGGACGGCGGCGATGGCCATATCCAGCACCTCAATACCGGCGCCGTCGCGGATAGATTCCACCGTCATAATCCGCCGGAAAGCGCGCGCGCCGGGCAGGCCGTGCATGATCCCCAGCATGTGGCGCGTCATGGCGGGCAGGCTGACGCCCGCCTCCAGTTGCGCCTGCATATAGGGCCGGTAGGCCTCAAGCGCCTCAAACGGGCCGATGTCGCCGCCTGCGCCAAACAAACGCCGATCGACCTGACCCAGAAAGGCCGGTTCCTGATAGGCGGTGCGGCCCAGCATCACCCCATCAACGTGCATCAGGTGCTCATCGATCGCCTCAAAGCTGGTGATGCCGCCATTGATGACGATGTTCAGCTCCGGATGGGCGCGTTTCAGAGCATAGACCAGCGGATAATTCAGCGGCGGGATGTCGCGGTTTTCCTTGGGCGACAGGCCTTTTAACCACGCTTTGCGCGCATGGACGATAAAGGTGTTCACCCCGGCCTTGGCGCAGGCCTCAATAAGCGCAAACAGGGCGGCTTCCTCGTCCTGATCATCGACGCCGATGCGGCATTTGACGGTGACGGGCAGGGTCACAGCCTCTGCCATCGCCTGCATACAGTCGGCCACAAGCTGCGGCTCGCGCATCAGGCAGGCGCCGAACGAGCCTGACTGCACCCGCTCGGACGGGCAGCCGCAATTGAGATTGACCTCATCATAGCCCCAGTCCTGCGCGATCTTCGCACACGCCGCCAGTTCATCCGGTTCCGATCCACCAATTTGCAGCGCGACCGGATGCTCAACCGGTGAATAGCCCAGCAGTTTTTCGCGGTCGCCGTGGATGATCGCCCGCGACGTCACCATCTCAGTATAGAGCAGCGCCTCCTTGGTCAGGGCGCGGTGAAAGGCACGGCAATGCCGGTCCGTCCAGTCCATGAGCGGGGCAACGGCAAATTTATGCGACTGGGTTCTATTCATTTTTACTGGATTTCAACGACGGAAAACGAGACTGACTAAGACCTTTGCGCGGCCTTATAGCGCTTCATATCGCAGATATGAAGGCGGCCCGCAAAGAATCAGATGTCGAGAAATGATTCAGGCGCGGTACAGCCGCCCCTCTCGCCCCGTAAGACGGATCGTTTCGCCGGATTTGAGGGATACCGCCAGCGAGGATGCCCCCCATACCACGCGGGTTTTTCCGGCTTTTTTAGCGGTAAGGCTCACCTCGGTCACCGACCGGTCGCGCCATGACAGGGCCACCTCAAAACCGCCCCTGGCTTTCAGTCCGGTAAAGCGCCCCTGCGGCCAGGCTGACGGCAGGGCGGGCAATAGCTCAATCCGGTTGCCGTGGGTTTGCAGCAGCATTTCGGCTATCCCCGCCGCTCCGCCAAAGTTGCCGTCAATCTGGAACGGCGGGTGGGCGTCAAACAGGTTCGGGTATGACCGGCGCGGATGCAGCAGGCGCTCAACCACACTATAGGCGCGGTCGCCGTCCTTCAGGCGCGCCCACAGATTGATGCGCCAGCCAATCCCCCAACCGGTGGCGTCATCGCCTCTGATTTCCAGCGATTTACGCGCCGCGGCGGCCAGTGCGGGCGCAGCTTCGACCGTGATCTGATCGGACGGATGCAGGGCATAAAGGTGCGAGACATGGCGGTGATGAATATCGGGCGCGTCCATGTCCCAGTCGGCCTGCCATTCCTGCAACTGACCGGCCTTACCGATCTTTTCCGGCGGCAGTTTGGCCCGCATGGTAAGGCACGCTTTGGCAAAGGCCGCATCGGTTTTCAGCACCTTAGCCGATTGTGCCACATGGGCAAACAGGTCGCGCAGCAACTGATTGTCCATCGCCGGCCCCGCACTGAGCGATGAGCCCATCGGGTGGCGATTTTCCGGAGAATTGGACGGATTGGTGACCATGTAGCCGGTGTTCGGGTCTTTGATCAGGGTCGCCAGATAGAACGCGGCGGCCCCCTTCATCAGCGGATAGATGCGCTTCAGATAGGCGGTATCGCCATTATAAAGCCACGTCTCCCACAGGTTCTGCAGCAGCCACGGCCCGCCCATCGGCCACAGGGCCCACACCGCACCGTCCGGCGGCGAAGCGACGCGCCAGACATCGGTATTGTTGAAAATGACCCAACCCGGCGCGCCGTACATGTCCCTGGCCAGTTTGGCGCC
Source organism: Asticcacaulis machinosus (assembly GCF_028550435.1). Lineage (GTDB taxonomy): Bacteria > Pseudomonadota > Alphaproteobacteria > Caulobacterales > Caulobacteraceae > Asticcacaulis > Asticcacaulis machinosus. The sequence goes on from NZ_JAQQKV010000001.1 coordinate 1,416,876, forward strand.
GGTTTCGCTGAGGTCTTCGACCATGCACACCAGCGGGTCCATCATCTCGCTCAGGTTACAGACCTCGGCGGGCCAGTAGTTCATCTGGGCATTGATGTTGAGCGTCCATTTGGACTGCCAGGATGGATTGAGCTTATCGTTCCAGATACCTTGCAGGTTGGCCGGTTGACGCGACCCGCGCGACGACGACATCAAAAGATAGCGCCCGTACTGCAGATAAAGCGCCGATAATCCGGGGTCCTTGCCTTCGCCAAAGCGGGCAATGCGCTGATCGGTCGGCAGTTTGGCGTTTTCCCCCTGCCCCAGATCGAGGCTGACCCGCTCAAACAGCGTTTTGTAATCCTTGAGGTAATCGTCTCTGATGGCGGCATAGCCCTTGCGCGAGGCCTTGGCCAGAACGCCTGCGTTAAACGCGGCAGGGTCACCCGAAATATCATTATAGCGGCGATAGCCCGTGGCCGCCGTGATCAGAATGACCACATCCTCTGCCCCCGTGACATAGACGCCGCCTTCACGTGCCGTCAGTGTGCCGGTGGGAGAGATGACCTGCGCGCGCACCTCAAAAGGCAATTTGCCTTCAACGCCCTGCTGGGTCGGACTGACGCCGCGGATGATGATCGTATTCCCCAACGTTTCAATCTCGGATTTTTGCGGGCTGGACAGGCCGATATCCACCGTGACCGCCTTGCCCTTATCACCCGACAAGCGCACCACCATGACCTGATCGACGGCGGAGACAAACACTTCGCGACGATGACGGGTCGAACCCGTATTAAATTCCGTCGCGACCATGCCCGCCTCAAGATCGAGGCTGCGCTCATAGCGTGAGGTGTTATCAAGTCCCGGAAACAACAGGATCAGATCACCGATCGGCTGATAGGCCATCTGTTTATTGGGCGTACTGATCAGGGTATCATTGGCCAGTTTTTCAGCCTCAGCATACTTGCCTTCAAAGACCAGTTTCTGAACCTGCGGCAGGCCGTCTTTTGACCTTGGGTTGGTCGGATTGTAAGGCCCGCCCGCAAAGAAGGTATCCTCATTGAGCTGAATGCGCTCAAAGGCCACGCCCCCGAACACCATGCCGCCCAGACGGCCATTCCCGACCGGCAGCGCCTTCACCCATTCATCGGCCGGGCGATCATACCACAGCCGCAGATCACCTTTGTCCGGCAGTGCTGCCACCGGCTGCGCGGACGCCAGCGGGGCCATGACCGCCCCTGCACTGACCGCGGCCACGCTGGTCATCAGGTGGCGACGATTGAGTTCGGACATGGGTTGCCTCCTGCAATGGGCGCGGACTTTGTGGATCTGTTGCCGCAGCTTTGTTTCCCATATGAAAGTTAATACCATTAGCAGCACTATTGCAAGATATTGCACTATTGTGCTTGAAAAAGATTTTTTCAATGGAGTGATCTCCTGCGAAACCCTTTTGCCGATATAGGCGGGCGCGTCTTGCCAATAATCTGACAACGGCATAGTCATGGGATCATGCCCAGATCCGAATCCAAAACCCGCCCGCAGCCGTCGATCAGCACCTATGCCGCCCCCGCGCTGGAAAAGGGATTCAACGTCATTGAACTGCTGGCAACAGAACCGCAGGGCCTGACGATTTCGGAGATCGCGGCCCGGTTAAAACTGCGCTCTATCAGCGAAATCTTCCGGGTGATCGTGGTGATGCAACGGCGCGGCTGGGTGTTTCGCGACCCCAAGACCGATAAGGTGACAGTGACGTACAAGGTGCTGGAACTGGCCTTTCGCGCGACACCGGCGCAGGAACTGACCTCGGTGGCCGCCCCCCTCATGCACGATCTGGCCGATGAGATCGATCAGTCCTGCCATCTGGTCATCAATACCGGCGTGCGCGGGCTTGTGGTCTTACGTCAGGAAACACCGGGCCCCACCGGCATGGTCGTGCGTCTGGGGTCGGACATCCCCTTGCCACAAAGCTGTTCCGGCCATGTGCTGCTGGCCTTTGCCGATGCGACCCAACGTACGGACGCACTTAAAGGATGGGACGGCGCCCCCCACGACCACGCAGCCCTCAACGCCCGCCTCGATAAGGTCAGGCGGCAGGGTTATGAGCAGATGCCGAGCGCCAGGACCCGCGGCGTCACCGACATGAGCTATCCGATATTTGGCTTTGATGGCGCCGTCTCAGCCGCCCTTACCGTGCCGTTTCTTGAGGTCATCGACGGCACGCAGATCATCAACCGCGACGAAGCCCGCCTGCGGCTGGGGGCCTGTGCCCGCGCCATATCTGGCAAGCTGGGCAACCGTTTGCCATCGTAATCATTCCTGATCCTCGTGTGTGAGCCGTGTCAGAAACGGTATAATCACGCCCCTTGTCAACTTTCACAAGCGGTAGTAACTATCACATATGATTTTCAGAGGATCTCATGAAGTCCGTCATATGTGAAGCCCCGCACGCACTGGGCATAGGTGAGCGTTCCCTCCCCGAACGACACGCGGGCGAAGTCCTGATCCGCATCGGCCGCGTCGGTCTGTGCGGCACCGACTATCATATCTTTGCGGGCAATCAGCCGTTCCTCGCCTATCCGCGCGTCATGGGCCATGAACTGGCTGGCACTGTGGCGGAAACCGACGCGGGCTCAGCCTTCCGAGAAGGCGATCTGGTCACCGTCAATCCGTACCTGCCCTGTGGCCGCTGCATTGCCTGCCGTAAGGGCAAACCCAACTGCTGCGTCGATATCCGGGTCTTAGGTGTGCACATCGACGGCGGCATGACTGAGTTTGTGTCCGTGCCGGAAAGTGCCGTCATCGCCGTTGAGGGCTTGACCCCGGATCAGGCCGCAATGGTTGAGTTTCTGGCCGTCGGTGCCCATGCCGTCCGGCGCGGCAATGCCAGGGTCGCAGACCGCGCGCTGATCGTCGGGGCCGGGCCGATTGGGGTGGGTACAGCTCTGTTTGCCGCCATGTCCGGAGCCGATGTCACCCTGATCGATACCAGTTCTGAGCGCCTGACCTACGCGCGCGAGCGGATCGGCATAGCCCACACGGCCGTGGTTGATGCGCATGTCGACACCTATCTGAGCGACCGCACTGACGGCGAATTTTTCGATATCGTCTTTGACTGTACCGGCAGCGCCAGAGCTATTGAGAAAGGCTTCGCTTACGTGGCGCACGGCGGGCGCTATGTGCTGGTCAGCGTCGTCAAGGACACCATCAGCTTTGCCGACCCGGAGTTCCATAAGCGTGAGATGCAGTTGATCGGCAGCCGTAACGCCACCTCAGAGGACTTCGCGCGGGTCATCAGTGCCATCCGGCAGGGTCATATACCGACCGATGCCTTGAAAACCCACAGCTTTGCCCTGTTTGATCTGCCGCAGGTCATCCCCGACCTGATCGCCCATCAGGGCTCGGTACTAAAAGCCATAGCCGAGTTGTAACACCCGGCGATCATCGAAACCGTCAATTAAAATAACATCAGCGAGGCGATGCCCATGTCCTATACCAAACGTGATCTTCTGCGCAGTGCCACCGGCCTCGGATTGGCCTCGGCCCTGCCCGCTCAGGCGGTGGAACTGGCTGAACCCGGCTTCGATACGATTGCTGAGGGCAAGTTCAAGCCGAACTGGAAATCCTTTGAAACCGATTACCAGACCCCGGACTGGTTCCGGGATGCCAAGTTCGGCATCTGGGCGCACTGGGGGCCGCAGTGCGTGCCCGAAGCGGGCGACTGGTATGCGCGCAACATGTATATGCAGGGCAGCGGGTCATATAAGCACTTCGTCGATACCTATGGTCATCCCGCCGACACCGGCTTCATGGATCTGCTGCCTAAGTGGGAAGCCGAGCATTGGAACCCCGATGATCTGCTTGATCTCTATACCAAGGCCGGGGCCAAATATTTCATGGCTATGGCCAATCACCACGACAATTTCGATATGTACGATTCAAAGTTCCACGACTGGAACTCGACCCGCATTGGCCCGAAGAAGGACATCATCGGTATCTGGGAAAAGGCCGCCAGGGCGCGCGGCCTGCGCTTTGGGGTTTCCAACCACTCCGCCCATGCCTGGCACTGGTTTCAGACGGCCTATGGCTATGACCCCGAAGGCCCGCGCCGGGGTGAGCGCTATGACGCCTATAAGCTCAATGCGCTGGATGGCAAAGGCAAGTGGTGGGAAGGGCTTGATCCCAAATCGTTTTACGGCGATCCGGTTATGGCCTTGCCCGCGGGTTTCGACACCATCACCGCCGCCAATGCCTGGCATGAACTGAACGACCGGGTCTGGGACGAAAAGCCGCCGCTCAACAGCCCGGCCTTTGTGCGCCAGTGGTATCTGCGCTGCAAGGATCTGATCGACAGCTATAAGCCTGACATGGTCTATTTTGATAATTTCGATCTGCCGCTGGGGCAGGTCGGCCTCGATATCACGGCGCACTATTACAATGCCTCTGCCCAGTGGAACAACGGCAAGGTCGACGCGGTCGTGAACATCAAACCGCATGGCCCGTTCAATGGCGGCGTGGTGGCGGATGTCGAGCGCGGTTCAAAATCACAAATTGATGAGCGGCCTTGGCAGACCTGTACCTGCATCGGGCAGTGGCACTATAACCGGCGGCTTTATACCGAGAAAAAATACCTGCCTGCCGCCGATGTCATCCACCGCCTGTGCGATATCGTCTCAAAGAACGGCAATCTGCTGCTGAGCGTGCCGGTGCGGGCCGATGGCTCTATAGATTCTGAGGAACGTCGCATTGTCGAAGAGATTGCCGGCTGGATGGCGCGCTTTGGAGACGCCATCTACGGCACGCGGCCGTGGCGGGTGTTCGGCGAAGGCCCCACTCAGGTCGGCACCGGCATGTTCGGCGAGCGCGACCAGAAGTCCTTCACCAGCGAAGACATCCGTTTCACGACCAAAGATAAGGCGCTCTATGCCATTCCTCTGGGAAGGCCCGCCGGTTCCGTGACCATCAAATCGTTGAGTGCGCGAGAACAGCGCCGGGTTAAGCGCGTCGAAGCTGCAGGCCACCCCGCCCCCCTGACCTTCCGTCAAAGTGACGCGGGGCTGGTGATTGATGTGCCGCCCGCCGCCAGCCACGACTTTGGACTGGCTCTGAAAATCTTCGGGGTGATTTGAGGAAGAGACGTTTCAATGACCGCAATATCCAGACGACAACTCCTGGCCGGTTCAAGCGCGTTGGCCGTGACCCTGAATGGCATTCTGCACAGCGCTCCGGGTTTTGCGGCCACGCCGTTCCGATTGCCCGAACTGCCGCCCATGCCCGACCTCGCACCCGCCCGCCCCGAAGAGTCGGTCGATATGGCCGACCCCAGCGAATGGGCCGAGACCAAACTCTCCTTCCCGATCGCCGACGGGCCGTTTGGTTCAAGCTGGCCCGAGATTGAGAAGGCCTATCCGGACAAGGGGACAGAATGGCTGAGAGAAGCGAAGTTCGGCATCTGGGTACATTTCGGTCCTCAGGCTGCCGGTAATTCCGGCGACTGGTACGCCAAGTATATGTATGATCCCACGGGGCGTTGGGGCAATAAGGCTTACGACAACCATGTTCGCAATTTCGGCCACCCTAGCGAAGTCGGCTACAAGGATATCCTCAAGGACTGGAACCCGACCAACCTGCATCCGGATACGCTTGTCGACCTCTATAAGAAAGCCGGTGCCAAATTCCTGCTCGTTCAGGGCGTGCACCATGATAATTACGACAACTGGGATTCCAAGTACCAGAAATGGAACTCTGTAAACATTGGCCCTAAACGCGATCTGTTGGGCGAATGGGTGACTGCGGCGCGTCAGGCCGGGCTCAAGTACGGCGTCACCTTTCACCATGAATATACCTGGTGGTGGTGGCAGACGGCGTTTGGGGCCGACACAACCGGCCCGAAAGCGGGTGTTCCTTATGACGGCCATCTCACAGAGGCTGATGGCAAGGGCACATGGTGGGAGGGCCTTGATCCCCGGATGCTTTATACGGTGAACCTGCGCGAATATCGGGGGCTGGATACGCGCTGGGCACCGGCGCGCGGTATATTCCAGAACCATGAGAAATACGCGGAATGGTACGCTACATGGTGGGCGTACCGCATCATGGATGTCATCGAGAATTACGATCCCGACTTCATCTATACCGATGGGGACTCACAGAACCCCTACACCGGTGAAAAGAGCGGCACCGGCGCCAAGAACGATGCCGCCAGCCGCGTGATTGCCCACTATTACAATCGCACGAAGGCCCGGCGAAACACGGTCGACACGTTCAGCGTCATTAAATTCAAAAAGCCGACCAAGGGCTTGGTCACGACCGAAGAGGGCGGCTTTCCCGAAGGGATCAAGCGCGAACAGCCGTGGATCGGTGAAGTGCCGATCGGCGACTGGTTCTACGGGCCGGGCTTTATTTATGAAGCCAGCTCTGTCATTCGTTATGTGCTGGAGACGGCATCAAGAGATGGCGCATCGGCTGTGTGTATTCCGATGCGTCCCGATGGTTCACTGGACCCCGAGTGTCTCTCCCTGCTGAGCGAAGTCGGAGAGTGGATGGCGCTCAACGGCGAAGGGATTTATGGAAGCTCGGCCTGGCGCGTGCTCGGCGAAGGTGAGATGATTGATGGGAAACTCAAGGTCGCGCGCAAAGGCGCCCTGGGCGTACGTCAGCATTCGGTGTCCTTCGACCAGAGGGATTTCCGTTTTACGCAGGGACGCGATGGGGCCGTCTATGCCTTCTGCCTTGTGGTGCCTGAGGCAGGCACCAGACTTACGATCCGAAGCCTTGCGGACGACGGGACTGACAAGGTGAAGTCTGTCCATCTGCTTGGCCGTGACCGTCAGCCCAAATGGAAGCACACATCGGATGGATTGACCATCGAAGTCCCTCGCAACCACGGCCACAGCATCACCATGAGCTTCAGGATAGTTACAACGTGATGTATGCTGAATGCTTACCGGTAATGACAATCTTACCACATCAAGCCAACAGATTGCCCACCTGAGCGCTGTGTGCACTGATCATGACATAGATTGTTCGGTCTAGATAGGCACTCTAAATCGGTTCTCCGGGCGGAATGCGGACATCATAGCGCCCGCTGGCCAGAAGCGTCTTCATAGCCTCAGAATCGGCAATCAGTTCCGAAAGCCAGGCGTCCTGCGCGGCCTGAAGCGGGTCTTTCGACTTTGCTTTTTTGAGCTTACTCCCCAGCGCCTTGAGTCGGCCTGAGACCACCGCTGCCGCGACCGGTGACAGCACCGCGTCATTGCGCCCGGCAATCGCGCCCGGTGTTGTGCCCAGCGCCACGCCATTGATATGGCGCGCCAGCATCAGCACGGTGCGCATCTGCACCCTGCGCGCCGCTTCGGCTTCCATCGGGGTTGCAACCGATGGAGCAAACACCGCCGATATGACGCGGTCGAGCACGGCCTCCAGCTTCAGCGCCTCACCATCACGCACTTCGGCGACGGCGAGCCGGTTGAGGCGTTCGGGTGCAAACAGGGCCGACAGGGTCACTTCGGCGGCGGTTTCAGTGGCCACGCCCGGGTCGAATGACCGGCCCATGCGGCTGCCGAAAATCTCGGTCTCATACTGCGGATCGGCATCCCCTGTCGTCTGGGCCGCCAGCAGTTTCAGTTGCACATCGCTTAAAGTTAGTTCCGAAGGTTTGAGCGTGGCAATCAGGGCGTCCAGCGCTGCCGATTGTTGTGAAATCGGCACCGGCGTCAGCACGGCTTCCGCCCCGCCGCCCTTGACCGGATAGGCATAGTCCGTGCCGCCGATCAGCTTGGCGGTGGCCGACACCTGATAGCGATGCAGCAGAAACACCGGCACCAGACGGCGGCGCAGTTCATTGACCGCCACCCCTTCAGGCAGGCTGTTCAGGCCAAAATTAGTGAGCGCAATCCGGCGCACCTGCATCAGGTGAGTGATCTCCGCCACCGGATCGGCGCCATTGTCCCACGAACTGGCATAGGGATTGCCGGTCGAATCCGCGCGGCCATCGATATCGGCGCGGAAGCGCAGACGTGCGGCCCCGGCATCGATGCGGTCTTTCAGGCCAGCCTCAGCACCATAAAGGGCATCAACCGAGAACTTATCCCACTCACCGATCCCGACCCCATAGGCATCGGCAAAATCAAGCGCGTCGCCCTTAATGTCGATCCTGGCGACCGGATAGTCCATGACCGAGGTTCGGCCTTGGCCGGAGGCGGCAAAATTGTGCTGAAAGCCGAGCGCATGACCGACTTCGTGGGCCGAAAGCTGCCGCGCCCGCGCCAGAGCGATTTCGACCGGATCGTTAGGGCCGCCTTTGGCGGTTTTGTCGACCCCCAGCATGGTCTCGAACATGATGATGTTCTGGCGGATGCGCTGGGAGCCCAGAATAACCGCCCCGCGCACAATCTCGCCGGTACGCGGATCGGTGACCGTCTGGCCATACGACCAGCTTCGCGTCAGGCGATTGGCCCAGAAGATGACATTATAGCGCGTATCCATCGGATCAACACCTTCGGGCAGAACCTCGACCCGGTAGGCATCGATATAGCCCGCCGCCTCAAACGCGTCTTTCCACCACAGGGCCCCGTCAACCAGAGCGCTGCGGATCGGCTCAGGGGCGGAATTATCAACATAGAACACGATCGGTTTTTTGACGGTGGAACGCGCTGCCGACGGATCGGTCTTTTCCAGCCGGAATCGGCGCGCCAGCCGCGTCACGAGAGCTTGCCCCAGCGGTGCGGAAAAATCAGTAATCAGAATATCATTTTCGGCGGTGCGCGGATCAAATACCCGCGGCGTATAACCGGCATCGGGCAGGCGGATGAAACTGTGGTGCATGACAAAGGTCAGGCTGGTCGGATCAGAGGCGATATTGCTGATTTCACGGCCCGGATTTTCCGACGCGAAGGTAAATATGGCATCCATCTCAAGATTATCAGGAAAGGCCTTGACGGTTGTGGTGTCGGTCAGGGTCAGCTCAGGGGCGGCACGAAACGTGCCCTGCCCTGAACGGTTAAGGCTGTCGCGCATCCCCCAGGCGTCACGGGTCAGAAAGGCGGTGATGTCGACGATTACCGATCCGTCACCAAGGGTTGCCACCACCGGCCCGGCCCAGACCGCCGAGTCGGGAAAGGCGTCATCGACGGCCTTGGCCTCTTCTTTCGTGCCCGACGCCTTGAACTCCGGCGTCTTATATTCGGCCAGCACCTTGCCGCCGATTTTGCGGAATTGCAAAAGGCGGGTCGGGCCGAACTGACCACGCTCAGGGCGCACGCTGGCCGAGCCCATGCCTTCCTTGATCAGGGTGTGGTGCAAAACCTCCGTCATCACCCCGTCAGCCTTGGCGGGTGGCAACTGCATGAACACCCGCCCCCCGGTCGCATCGACAAACAGCGGCAGCAGGCCGTCAAGGCGCTTATAGGCCGCCGATTGCGCCGCCCAGCCGGGGGCAGGCGCTGAGGCCGCGGGCTTGGTCTGCGCCAGCGCCAGCACCGGCACCGGCGCAGACGCCATAAGGATAAGGGCCAGAAGGGTTGAGACCTGATAATTTGCGTGCCGCACCGCGTACCTCATTGATAAAAATCACAAAAACAGAAAAATGATCCGCGCCGTCGCTTCCCGGCGCGGATCAGGCCCAAAAGACAGAACCAAGGGGGATAGGGCCGAGTTACATTTTAAGTTTACGCGCATCTTATCCAAAAACCGCTGCACACTTTTTGGGATGCGCTTCGCTTATTTCTTGGCCGCTGGCAGAACCGCAGGCGCCGGATATTTGACGCCAAGCTGCTCCAGATAAGAGCTATACTTGGTCGGATCGTAATAGAGCGGCTCCATCTGCGGACGCAGACGCTCCATCGTTTCCTTATTGAGATGAATGGCTGGTGTATCTTCGGCCGTCAGAACCGGATCATATTTCATATCCTTAAACTGGACGGTCTGCTGATAGTCCTTGGCGGACTGCACCAGTGACGGGGTCGTCACAATATCCATGATGGTCATGGCCAGAACCTGAGCGCCATTGACCGCCCCTTTGTGGGCAATAGGCGTGGCCATAGCGATGGCGGCGGTGACGTTATGGCCGATGGTGTTGGGGATATTGGACGGGAAGCGGATGGTGATGGTCGGCACCGTCCACATGATATCGCCAATATCGTCTGACCCGCCGCCCATGGACGGCCCGCGCGTTTCAGGCGTCGACAGAGGTGCCAGTTTCGTCGTCAGCGGTTTCAGCGCAAAGCCGTTGGTTTCCTGCACAGCCTTGGCAAAGGCCTGATCATCAGCCGACCATTTGGGCAGGCCGACCTTCTGCATATTGGCATAGGCCGCTTCGGCCAGAGGTTTATTACCATAGTTCGGCGCCGCATAGCCCAGAACGCGGCGGGTGACCGTCGTGCCGGTGGCTTTGGCCGCCGCCTCTGAGATCGTGTTGCCGGTCTCATAGAGGTTGCGGATAGACTCGAAGGTCTGCTCACGGAAATAGTACCAGACGCTGGCCTCACCCGGCACGATGTTGGGCTGGCTGCCGCCATTGGTGATGATGTAGTGCGACCGCTGCGTCACCGGCAAATGCTCGCGCTTCATGTTCCAGGCGGCGTTCATCAGCTCCACTCCGTCAAGGGCGCTGCGACCGGCCCACGGCGCACCGGCCGAGTGCGAGGTCTTGCCCTTAAAGGTGTATTCGACTGACACCATGCCGTTATTGCCAGCCGGGCCCCATGAGGTGCCCAGTTCATTGGCCACGTGGGTGAAGATCGAGACATCGACGCCTTTGAACACGCCGTCACGGACATAAAACGCCTTGGTCGCCAGCAGTTCTTCGGCCACACCGGGCCAGATCATCAGACGTCCCTTGATGTTGTTGGCGACCATCACATCTTTGGCAGCCAGAGCGGCCACGACCACCAGCGGCATACCGGAGTTATGGCCTTCGCCGTGACCCGGCGCGCCCGGCAACTGCGGGGTAATCACCGGATTACCCGGCACCTGCGACAAGCCCAACAGGCCGTCGATATCAGAGCCTAGTGCAATCATCGGGCCGCCCTCACCCCACGTTGCCGTCCACGCGGTAGGTATTCCCGCCACGCCACGGGTGATGGTAAAACCGTTCTTTTCCAGAATGCCCGTGACGTACTCAGAAGTTTTATATTCCTGAAAACCGGGTTCGGCGAAGCTATAGATCGAATCGACCATTTGCTGGGCCAGAACGGCGCGGTCTTTCACCCCCGCCTGCGCGGCGGCTTTCAGCTTGGGGCTGGCCTCAGCCGCAGCCAGAGTTGGGGCGGTCAGGCAGGTCGCCAAAAGGACGGCCATGAGTGAGCGTTTGGAAATGTGCATGAAGTTTACTCCGTGAGACTGTATGATTATTTGCTGGTTTTGGCGGCCGGCGGCACAGCGACCGCCGGATATTTGACGCCCAGTTGCTCAAGGTAGGAGCTATATTTGGACGGATCGTAATAGAACGGCTCCATCAGCGGCCGCATCCGTTCCATCGTTTCCTTGTTAAGGTGGATGGCAGGCGTATCTTCCGCCGTCAGCACCGGATCATATTTGACATCCTTGAACTGCACAGTCTGCTGGAAGGCCTTGGCCTCCTTCACCAGTGACGGGGTCGTCACGATATCCATGATGGTCATGGCCAGAACCTCAGCCCCATTGACAACGCCTTTGTGCGCAACCGGCGTCGCCATAGCCATCGCAGCCGTCACATTATGGCCGATGGTGTTGGGCACGTTTGAGGGATAGAAAATGGTGATGGTCGGCACCGTCCACATGACATCGCCAATGTCATCTGAGCCGCCAAAGTTCATGCCCGCCCGCATTTGCGGCGTCGACAGGGGTGCCAGTTTGGTCGACAGGGGCTGTACCTTAAAGCCGTTGGTTTCCTGCACGGCCTTGGCGAAGGCCTGATCGTCCGCTGACCACTGCGGCAGACCGACCTTCTGCATATTGGCATAGGCGGCTTCGGCCAGAGGTTTATTGCCATAGTTGGGCGCGGCATAGCCCAGCAGCTTACGCGTCACGGTCGTGCCGGTCGCCTGCGCCGCCGCCTCTGAGATGGTATTGCCGGTTTCATACAGATTGCGCACGGAGGCGAAATCAAGCTCACGGAAATAGTACCAGACGCTGGCATCGCCGGGGACGATATTGGGCTGGCTGCCGCCATTGGTGATGATGTAGTGCGACCGCTGGGTCACCGGCAAATGCTCACGGCGCATGTTCCACGCCAGATCCATCCACTCCACGGCATCGAGCGCCGACTTACCCGCCCACGGCGCACCCGCCGAGTGCGAGGTCTTGCCCTTAAAACTATATTCGACCGACACCATACCGCTCAGCATCGGGCCCCATGACGTACCCAGATCATTGCTGACGTGGGTGAAGATCGAGACATCGACGCCTTTGAACACGCCGTCGCGGACATAAAACGCCTTGGTCGCCAGCAGTTCCTCGGCCACACCGGGCCAGATCATCAGACGGCCCTTGATATTGTTCGCCACCATCACATCCTTGGCCGCCAAGGCGGCAACGACCACCAGCGGCATACCGGAATTATGGCCTTCACCGTGGCCCGGCGCGCCCGCAACCTGCGGCGTGATCACCGGATTACCGGGCACCTGCGACAGGCCCAACAGGCCGTCGATATCAGAACCCAAGGCAATCAGCGGCCCGCCCTCACCCCAGGTCGCGGTCCAGGCGGTGGGGATACCGGCGACACCGCGCGTAATGGTGAAGCCATTTTTCTCCAGAATATCGGTAACGTACTCAGAGGTTTTATATTCCTGAAAACCCGGCTCGGCGAAGCTATAGATCGAATCGACCATCTGCTGGGCCAGAACGGCGCGGTCCTTGACCCCCGCCTGCGCGGCGGCTTTCAGCTTGGGGCTGGCTTCGGCAGCGGCCAGTGTTGGGGCGGTCAGGCAGGTCGCCAGCATCAGGGCGCCAATTAAACGTCTGGACAATTTCATACGCGTTTACTCCCGCAGGATAGGTTAGTTTTTAAAGGGAATGCGTGTGCCCGCACTGGGCACAAAAAAGGCCCTGCCGAGGGGACGGCAGGGCCTTCGCCGGATCAGAACTCCATCCGCAGGCCAACGCGGTAGACGCGGCCCATGACATCATAGAGCCCACGGTTGGTTTGCAGATAGGCCGGGGTGTTTTCGGCCCCAAGGTTGGACGGGTTGGACAATAGCACCGGATCCTTATCCATCAGGTTCTTGATGGACATATAGGCTTCGGCCTTAACGCCACCAATCTCAATGACGCGGTTGACCGCCACATCAAAATAGACCGCCCCGTCAACTGTATTGTCGTTGATGGTGTAGTAAGGGGCGACGCTGGCCGGACAGGCGCTGGTGCATTCGGTGTAGGCGTTCGACAGAACCCCGTCGGAGACCCCGCGCGCCGTCAGATTGATCGTCCACGGATCAAGCTTATAGAGCGCTGTAATGCGGTACACCCAGTTCGGCGTTGACGCCGAGTTGGAACCGGCAAAATCGATGGCCGTCACGCCATCATCGGTGATGTTGGTGATGTAGTGGGTCGCCATACCGCGCAGGCTCAAAGATCCGCTGGCCTTTGAGTACACATCGGCCAGATTGAAGCGGTAGGACGCTTCGATATCCATGCCGCGCGCCAGCATACGGTTGAGGTTGTCATAATAGAGGTTGATGGTCTGCAGCGTCGGGCCGCTATAGATCATGTTGTTACAATAGCTCTGGATACCGTTGATGTTACAATAGTCCGCGACCTGCTGGGCGGTGACGAAGCTGATGACGCCCTCGACTTCGATGTCATAATAGTCGACCGACGCTTCAAAGCCTGGCCAGAAGCGCGGGCGCACCACCACACCGACACCAATACCATCGGCCACTTCGGGCTTCACCAGGGTCGAGCCCTGAAGGTTCTGGACGAAGGCGACCGACGTGCCGTTGATGGCGACCGAGTTGGAGCGGGCCGTGCCGGAGTCGTAAAGCTCCGACAGGTTCGGCGCGCGGATATCCCGCGACATAGTGTAGCGCAGCTTGATGTCTTCGATCGGCGCATAGGTGAAACCGACCTTCCACGGACGAGCAGGCCCCGATGTGGAGTAGTCCGCATAGCGGAAGGCGGCGTTCAGATCAAAGCCCTTGAACATCGGCACCACGGCTTCGACATAGGCTTCGGCCACTTCGTAGGAACCGGTCGAGACCTTGAAGTTACCGTACTTCCAGCCGCTCTGGTACTGCGGCGGCACAAAGCCGTCCATCGCTTCACGACGCCACTCCGCCCCGAAAGCCAGAGAGATCGGCCCGGCCCAGCCCATGATGTCGCTGGTCGAGAAGTTGAGCGCCGCCACGTCCTGCTCAAAGCGCTGCTTACGGGTCGGTGTGCCCAGCACATAATCAAGCGCTGCGGCACTGGCGACACCTGTGCCGAAACGGTTGATCGGCACACAGCCATTGGTCGGATTGGTCAGGGTCGAGCGACAGACAATCTCAGTCGTGCCGGGGCGGAAGACCGCATCCGTCGCCAGGGTCAGAAGAGCATTATTATAGGTATCGGTCAGGGCTTCGACCGTATCGGTGATCCCCATCTGATAATAGCTGTCCCACTTAAACCCTAAGCCGAGCGCATCAAAGGTGCCGTCAGCCCCGACCACATAACGTTGGGTTTCGCGCTCCATAGTGCTGCCCGACGCCGGCATGTCGCCATTGCTGGTGCCCATGACAAAGGAGGTAAGCCCGGCATTGGTCATGGCGGTGCGGACCGATGCGGGCAGGTAGGCATTGTCTGAGCGGATCGTGACACCGGTCGTGGTCGGCTGGATGTAATAGCTCAGACCTTCGTACTTGGCGTAAGACGCCTGGGCGAACACGTTCAGATACGGCGTGACCTCATAGCTCAGGCGCGTAAATAGGCTGTCGCGGTCATCACCCGCCACCAGACTGTTGGTGCCCAGCATACCCGATGTCGGATACTGCCAGTTGCCACCCAGCATCCACTGGCCCGATGACGCGCCATAGGTCAGTTGGTTGACCGAACCACCTTCACCGAAATAGGTGCCCCTCAGCGGCCCGGCCGTGATCAGTCCGCCCGGTGTCAGGCTTGATAAACCAATGCCGTCAGAGACGATATAAAAGGGCTGCCCCGCCGCCGTATTGGGATTGCGCATCGAGAAATAGCCTTTTTTAGCCCAGTCGCGCGCGGTATAATGCACCCCTTCCTGCTTGGCTTTTTCGTAGCTCAGCAGGAAATGACCGCGGTCATCGGCAAAGCCAGTGCCATAGGTGGCGTTAAGCTTCCAGTTTTCGGCATCACCTTCGGCGGTTTCGCCGTATTCAGCCGTCGTCTTGAAGCCGGTATATTTCTTATCAAGGATAAAGTTGACCACCCCGCCGATGGCATCGGAACCATAGGCCGACGACGCCCCGCCGGTCACGACTTCGACCCTCTCAATCAGAGACTGCGGGAAGGTATTGGTGTCAACAAGGCCGGTGGCGGACGAAATCACCGAACGCTGGCCGTCAAACAGCACCAGCGTGCGGCCCGTCCCCAGAGCCCGCAGGTTCAGGGCACTGATGCCTGCCTGACCGTTCGACAAGGCCCCCGAAGAGTTGGAAGCCGTCGCACTGCCCTTAACCGAAGGCAAGGTGTTGACGAAATCGGCGATATTGGCGGGCGCCTCAGCCTTGATTTCTTCCCGGCCCAGCACGTTGACCGGGGTCGGGGCGGCAAAGCCGTTGCGCACAACGCGCGAACCGGTCACCACAACTTCCTGCACCTCTTCCTCAGCGGAATCCGGTGCGGGCGCCGGGGCTTCCTGCGCCCATACAGAGCTACAGGTAAATAATGCGACCAATGACGTGGCGGTTAGTAACTTTGGAAACCTTGTTTTCGACATACTAAATCCCCTTATGTGTCGAAGTGTGGTTTCCTCCTGTAATATTTATGTGGCTGATGCCGGCAATTACGCGCCGCGGAACTTTATAAACATGACGTTAACATGACGATGGGTTGAATATCTCGGAAATTTCAGTCTATTTATTGCCATATGGTTTGAAATCAGAACTAAAACAGGATTTTTTTGATGAATTTCGATACGAAGCGGCTTGATGCTACCGATTACAAAATCCTGCGCCAATTGACCGAAGACGGGCGAATGTCGGACGTGGCTTTGGGTGAACGGCTCAACCTGTCAAGTACTGCCGTAGCCCGCAGGCGTAAAATTTTAGAAGAATCCGGCATAATTTCAGGATATACAGTTAATCTTAATTACAAAACACTGGGACTTAGCATTATTGTTATAGTCTCCATTGAGCTTTCTTCTCAGGCCGAACACGCCTTGAATGATTTTGAACAGGCCGTCTTAAGAAGTCCGTCTATGTCTTTCTGTAGCTTTGTTTCCGGAGATACCGACTTTATTATGATCCTGAACGTAGCCTCATTTGAGACTTACGACTCGATTTACCGCCGCGAATTGTCGACCCTGCCCCACGTTGCCAAGATCAGAAGCAGCTTTGTTATGCGGGAAGTCAGAAACATAACAACCCCACCGATAGTATTCCACGGATAGACTAAAGACTAATGCCCTCGCGGAAACGGGAAACCGCATTTTAACAATGACGCTTGCGATGTTTCTATATATGGAATAACGTCCCATATTGCACCAAACAATCTCGGCAAGACACAGTGCCTCCTGGTAAACTGCCGAGACAAACTGCATTCAGGCGCTCATCCCCAAGGCGGAATGCGATAGGCCCCTTTCCTAAAAAGAGAGGGGCTATTTTTTGATCAGCAAAAATCACTTTTGCGCACAATCGCCATTATAGGGCTTGAGTCCGCACTGTATCCATAATTAGAATGGCATCCTATAATAATTAGGAAACGTCTGATGCCAAAAGGTTTGCGTGCGCGTATCGCTCTGTACCCCCTCGTGCTGGCCCTGACCGTGCCGGGGCTGGCCGTATCCGGTCTGGCCGTCTCGCAATCAGCGGTGCCGACCGCCACGCGCGGCATTACCCCAAATCTTGAAGGACAGGTCGCGACGCCAATGCGCTACCGGCCAGAGGGCGGCGATTTCGTTATTCGCAATGGCGCGGAATATTTCAACCGTGCGCTTTACGGCGGCCACACGGCGTTTCGGGTCGATGCCGGGGATAAGCCGGAGTTCTCGCTCTATCTGCCCGGCCGTGGCGGCAATGTGCGGTTGGGCGTGCGCACCACATCGGGCGTGAAGTGGTTCAATGATGCCGCCACCATCGAGACCCGCTACCGCCCCGGTGAGATGCTCTACACCATCCGCGATCCTCTGCTGGGGCCGAATGGACGGATCGAGCTTGAGGTCGTAGCCTATCACTCTGTTGAAGGTCTATCTGTACGCGCCTCCGGCCACGCCCTGCCCAAGGGCGCGGAACTGGTGTTCGCGTTTGGCGGCGGCAATGGCGTGCGTGGTAAGCGCGACGGCGACATCGGCACTGAAAACGTGCCGATCAGTGAATATTTCCAGTTCAAGCCGGAATATGCCAAAGACACCCGCTACGGCCTGACCAAGCAGGGCTTTACCGCCGATAGCGTCAATACGGGCCTGACCGGCACAGTGTCCGCCCCCGCCACGATCCGGTTGGCCGATGCGGAAACATGGGCTGATCCGGTAGGGCTGCTGACGTCATCGCCCGACGCCGCCATCAAGGTCGTGGTCGGCCACCTGAAACTGAGCGACAAGCCCGTCTTCCTGACGGTGCAGGTCACCCGCAAAGGGGCTGCCCCTGAACTGGGCGATTACCGCAATGTCACCGCGGGCAACACCGGCACGGCTGCCAATACCGTCACCACCATAGCGCCCTACGCGGCCAAAGACCTCGCCGCCCAGTTTGATCTGACCCGCCGCCATTTCGAGACCCTGCGCAACCGTGTGCGCACCGAGACACCCGATCCGCACCTTGATGCCGCTATGGGCGCGCTCAATGTCGCCGCCGATGCCCTGTGGGACGTCAATGACAACGGCGGCGGGATCACTCACGGGGCGATTGCCTGGCGGGCACGGCTTTTGGGCTGGCGCGGGCCTTATGCGCTGGATGCGCTGGGCTGGCACGACCGGGCGCGGCAAAACCTGAACCTGTGGACGCGCAAACAGAATCTTCAGCCCATCCCCGATCAGGTCGCCCCTGCCGAAGACGCCACCAATCTGGCCCGCAATCCGGTCGGCCTGCACACCAATGGCGACCTGTCCAACACCCATTATGATATGAATATCGGCTTTTTCGACGCCATGTTCCGCCACATCCTGTGGACCGGCGATCTGGATTACGCCCGTGAGGTCTGGCCCACACTAGAGCGCCATCTGGCGTGGGAGCAGCGCCTGTTCCGCCGTGAATTTGGTCCCGATAAATTGCCGCTCTATGAAGCCTATGCCGCCATCTGGGCCTCGGACGACATGCAATATAGCGGCGGCGGGGTCGCCTATACCACCGCCTACAACCTCTATCACAACCGCATGGCCGCCCGTATCGCGCAGCTTATCGGTAAAGACCCGGCCCCCTATGAGGCCGAAGCCACGCTTATCGCCAGCGCCATGAAAACCCACTTGTGGATGGAAGATCGCGGTGCATTCGGAGAATTCAAAGACTATCTGGGCCAGCAGATGCTGCACCCCAGCTATGGCGTCTGGAGCTTTTACCACACCATGGATTCCGGTGTGCCCAATGCCTTTGAGGCCGCCCGCATGGCCTATGATGTGGAACGCAGCTTCAAGCCCCTGCCCGTCACCGGCGAAGGGGTGCCCAACGACCGCCCCTACCGGATGCTGCCCAGCACCGACTGGATGCCCTATAGCTGGTCGATCAATAATGTGGTCATGGGCGAAAACCTGCACACGGCGCTGGGACTATGGCAGGCCGGAAGATCCGACATGGCTTACGAGATCACCCGCGGTGGCATATTGGCCAGCTTCTTCATGGGCATAGCACCCGGAAATGTCGGCAGCCTGAACTATCTTGATGTCTATCGCCGTGAAAGCCAGCGTGACTTTGCCGATGGCTCCGGCGTCATGTCGCGCACCGTAGTTGAGGGTTTGTTTGGCGTAAAGCCTGATGCGCTTAGCCGGACGCTTACGCTCACCCCCGGTTTTCCGTCCGAGTGGGATCACGCCCGCCTGACCCACCCGAACCTGACGTTCGGGTTCAAGCGCGACGGTGAAACCGATATCTGGACGGTCAGTCAGACTGAGACCCGCTTTGATAAGGTCGTGCTTGATCTGCCTGCCCGTCAGGATGGCGTCAACGCCGTGACCGTCAATGGCCAGCCGGTGCAATGGACGGCTCTCAAAAGCGTTGGTACGCCCAAACTGCGCATCGAAGGCCCGCTGGGCGGGCACGCCGAAATACGCATAGTTTGGTCGGGTCAAGCCATTGACGCGACCAAAACCACAACCGTGGCAACCACTGCCCCGTTCAGCGCCAAACGTCAGGGCGCGTTTGAATGGTACACGCTGGAGGCTGCGGCGAAGCCCCCTGCAAGCTGTCCGGTCAAGACCCCCGTCTGGGCGAACGGCACCGGCGCGACCGAACCGGTCGATATCACCACGGCCTTTAATGATAAGGTCACGGCGATCTTTGCGCCGGGCAAGTACCGCTCGCCGCGCTCACCGTTCGTGTCGCTGGCCATGCCGGCGCAGGGCATCGGCGCGTGGGCCGGTCATGTTAATGCCACGGCCAATATCGATGATGCGGCCTTGCGCGCATCGGGCGGGCAAATAACGCCGATCAAGGGTTTAAATTTCAAAACGCCGGCGGGTGACGGCAACAACATCGCTTTTGCGTCCCTGTGGGATAACTACCCTGATGAGGTCAGCGTCAAGCTTACCGGCAAGGCCAAGCGCGCCTATCTGCTGATGGCCGGATCGACCAACCATATGCAAAGCCGCATCACTAATGGCGAGGTTACCGTGACCTATACCGACGGAACCACCACAAAACTTAGCTTGCGCAACCCCGACAACTGGTGGCCGATCGAGCGCGACTATTTCATCGATGACTACCAGTTCCGCCTGTGCGGCGAAGCGCCCGTGCGCGTCGATCTGAAAACCGGTAAGGTCTGGGTGCCGGGGCCGGACAGCAAAGGCCGCAAGGATCGTGAAAAGATCGACGGCGGCGCGGCCAATGTGCTTAGCGTCGATCTTGATCCGTCCAAAACCCTCAGAAGCCTGAGCGTGAAGGCGGTGGCCAATGAGGTTGTCATCGGCCTGATGGGGGTCAGTCTGGAGCGCCCATAATCAGGGGTGCTTCAAACGCCACTGATCAAAGGCGTTAAGGGCGCGCTGAGGGTTACGGCTGAACCAGGCGTAGCCCTTACGCCCGCCCAGTTCGACATCGGCCACGGAATCATAGATCGCCTTTGAGCGCGCCCCAAAGATCGGTTGCAGGGTCTTGAGGTCAAGATAGCGCCCCCAGATCGGCAGGGCGTCCGGTTTATCGATCAACCGGCGGGCGTCAATCGCCTCGACATAGGTAAAGTCCTTGCCTTCGATGGCCAGAGATTTAAGCGCGGCGACACCTGACCTGATCGCCGCCTTCATCTGCGGCGTCGGGTCGGGATAGGTCATCAGATAAATCAGCAATGCCCCGCTGTCGGTTGAGCTGAGCGACGGCATCTCAAAATTACGGGCCGAACAGGGCGTTAGGGTCAGGGCATCATACTGCGGCGCCCACAGCATCGGCTTACCATCGACCTTGACCTGAAGCGCCATAAATACTGCAATCGCCGCCCGCTCGGCCGCCAGCAGACGCACGCGCAGATCGGCGGGCACAAAGGCATAATCCCCCTGCCCGCGACCGGCTTCCCCGATCAGAGCTGTAACCGAAATCATGGCATTGTCATTGAGCGTCAGGGCATCATGATAGCCGCCTTCCAGCGGCCAGACCTGCGGCCAGCCACCGTTCGGGAACTGGGCATTAAGGAAATAGGTAAGTCCCTTGATCGCGCTGGCCTTAGCCGCCGCATCGCCGGTTGAGCCAATCACGCGGGCCAGAAACCGGATTTCGTGGATGGTTGCGCCATTATCGGTGGTGCCGACATAGTGCCATTTGGGATCGGTCGGGATATCGAAATCGCCCACCGGCCGTTTCGGTTCTTCGCCGATGACATAGGCCTGACCGCGGGCGCGGGGCGGGGCGTTGCGCGGCTGGTTCTTGCCCCAGCCACCGGCGGGCGTCTGAAAGCTTAAGATATTGGCGGTGATGAGTTTAGCCTCATCCGTGCCGTACCATTCGGTGGGCTTATCCAGCGGCATGGTGTTTTGCCCGTTACCATCGTCCGGATCAGCGGGAATTTCCTTTAAGCCTGTGCGCTCGGCCCGAAGGGCGGCCTTATCGGCGGCCATTTGCGCTTCTGAGCGCTGAAAATAGGTTTTCCACGCGGCGCGCTCCTGAGCCGGAAGGGCCTGAATGCGCGCCGCACTCAACGGCGGAAACGGAACGTTTTCACCAATTTGCGCCGCCCTTGCGGCCATCGGCAGAGTCAGAGGCATAATGGCCAGGCCCGACAAAAGCGTGCGACGATCCATAAGCGTTTCCTTTTTATGCTTTTAATTCAGGGACTAAAGCCGTCATTGCGACGGCGACTAAGGTGACGGAGCCACCGCCCGGCGAGGGACTATAAAGACGGCAGCAGGCCTTCGGCCTTGACCTTCCAGCCGGTTTTCGGAAAGCCCGGCGCGTGTCCGCTCTCCCCGTCCCAGCCACCGGCCATCAGCGCAATCGCCAATAAAAGCCCGCCATTTGATGGAAAGTAAGTTTCCGCCGCCCGCTGATAGCCCGGCCCGTCCGGCCCGGCATGTTTGGCCCCTGCCCCTGTTGCCGTCGGCACAAAGGCCTCGGCATGGGCATCCAGATGAACACGCGGCGTCATGCCGCTTTGGCCAAACTGGTTGTTCTTGGCCGGGAAAAACAGCCAGTCCAGCGCCTCATTTGGCGCTTTCAGACGCGCGGCGGTCATGGCCATCATCGGATAGTCCCACCCCCAGGTCTGTCGCAGATCCCAGTCGCGTTTCATCCGGTCGAGCGTGTTGCGCATAACTGCCTTATTGACATCCCGACCCGGCAGCCAGCCGAGCGGCATCAGGAACGACATATGGTCGCGGTTCTGGCAGGTCTCGGCAATCGCATTGCTCTTGCACGTCCCCGCCGCCTTATCCCAGAAACCCGGCTCTGACGCGACCGGCAGATATAGCCCGTCTTTTTGCGGGATATCCGGCCATTTGGCGAGGATACCGTCCCAATCCGCGCGGCGGCCCTTACCCGACCGTTCCCGCCACGTCTGCGCCGTCTCGATGCCCCAGCGGTAATAAGCCACTTCAAAGGCCGGATCAAAGGTGGTCAGCGGATCGAAATTTTCCTGCACCGGAATGATCGGCGGGCCGAGGCGGTAGCGCCCGCTGGCCTCATCCAGATAGGCAAACGATGCCAAAAGTTCCGCGCTCTGTTCAACCAGTTCGCCGTAAGCCTTAAGCACCCGCTGCCCTCCGCCCGCACGGTAGATCAGTTCTGACATATAGATCGGGTGCGGCTGCTGCCACATAATAAAGGGCGAGACTTTTGAAGGGCTGTCGGCACCATCAGGGCCGATCATCTTGGGCCACCATGCGCCTTTCAGACCCTGCTCTTTGGCCCGCGCCTGAGCCTTGGGCAAGAAATTGACATACCAGCCGAGGCTTTTTTCCAGCAACTGCGGGCGGCCCCACAGGGCAAAATGCGCCGCGTGCCACGGGTGCATCTCAAGGTGCGACTTGCCGTTCCAGCTATTGGAAAACAGCCCCTCCTCCTGCGGCGGGAAGGTGCCCGACGCGTTCACCGCCATCAGATATTGCGACAGAATAATCCGGCGTTCCAGTTCCGGCGCGCGCGGATCGGTCGAGCCCGCAAACTCGACCATGCCACCGTTTGACCAGTAATCGGCCCAGTGGTGTTCGGTGGCGGCTTTGGCCACAGCAGCGGTCGGTAAGAGTGCCCCGACCGTGGACGAAAACTGCGCCATAACGGTAAGCGTCGCGGCCCTGGTGCCCACCCGGTATTCATGCGGCGCGGTCTTTGTGATCTTGCCATCCATCGCTGTGCCGATGGCGGCATGATAGATCGTGTCGTCAATCTGACGCTTCAGGCGAAGTTCGCCCGCTGTGCGCGACACTTCGGTCGTGGTGTGGCCATCCGTATTCGTCCAATCCGACGGATCGGGGTTGAGCGATTTCGATACGCCGGGGAACCTGACCGCGACGCCCAACCGGCCCTGCGCCACCAGCGCAGAGGTGACCTCCACCATCACCGTGTCCTGGTCAGGCAAAACGCGGGTGATGACCGTGACCTTTTCACCATCATATATAAAGTAACTGGTCAGGGTGCCGGTCCACAGATCCAGCGTCTGATGGGTGGCTGTTATATCCGCGAACTTTGCCGGTGTGCCATCCTTAGCGCGCAGGTCAAGCGCCACCCGCCCCAGCGAAAAGCGGTGTGGATTTTCGCGCACATAGGCAATCGCTGGATTCTTCGTCGCTTCGGTCCAGTCCTTGATATAGCCATAGCGGCGGGCCTTCCCGCGCACCTCGATCGGGATCTGCGTATCAGCGACGGTGTAGCCATTTGGATTGGGAAAGCTGTGCCAGGCCCATTGCGCTTCGGTCAGCAAGGGCGCGATCTTAGAATAGGGTTCGGTAAAGGTCTGAAGGCCGGTGATGTCGGCGGTAAAGCCAAGATTGCCATTGCCCAGCATCAGCGGCGCGTGCGGATCAACCGCCGTCAGCACCGGATTGTGTCTTGCAACCAGCGCCTTACGGTCGATCGGGGCGGCGGGCTGAGCCGAAGCGGCCGGCAGAGCGGCTGTACTGGCCGCAACCGCAGCGGCTGACATCAGCAGACGACGGCGTGATAAAGACAAAGATGGCATGAGATTTACCTGAGCGTTCCGGAAGGGTTTTCTGGGATATTATACTGATGGCGCGCCACTATCGTCATGACAGCGATGTCAAAACCATCGTTCCCTTATTTGTATTATCATTCCATAATTTGAAATGCAGTCACAAATATTGCAGTGCATCACATTACGAAACTGAAATACCCCATCATCTTTAGCCCCAAACCCAGCTTCTGACAATCACAAAGGGGCAATGCGAATAGACGCCAATTGTCAAAAACAGCCATAAACAATCATGACTGAGACCTGAAAAACACAGCAATTTTCAAATAAAGCAACAAATTTGTAGCATAAATTCACCCATGAAAACATTTTTGAAAAATATGTCGAAAATGAGCATTTTCGTTTACAGCCCTTAATACATGCAGTATCTATTTTAAAAAACGCGTTCAAAAAAAAGGGATGGAGATGTCGTCAGCCAAACTGGCCGGATTGATGTCCGCTGTAAGTATAGTGATGGCCTCACCGGCCGTGATAGTTATGGCCTTGCCGGCCACGGCGGCGGTGATCGGCGTCAACACACCGGCGACTGAAGTCAGTCTTGCGCGCCTGAGCGAACTGCCGGCATCACAACGGACTGAGTGGACAGACTATATCAATCGCTCAGAGCAACAAATGGCCTTTGACCGCGCCACTTTAGCTGCGGAATTGCAGTCGGGCGAAGCGTCTCCGCCGCCCCCTACTGCCGGCAGCGGCAAGATGGTGCTGGGTAAGGACGCGGCGTGGTATGCGACGCCTGAGGCCCGTGCTATCGCCGATACGATCATAAGCTTTCAGACCCCGTCCGGCGGCTGGAGCAAGAATCAGGATCGCACCAAACCACCGCGCCTGAAAGGCCAGCGTTACTCAAATAATGCCGAGACCATGACAGTCGGCACCGGTAGCTTTGATGAGCCCCGCGACCGCTTCTGGACCTTTGTCGGCTCACTCGATAACGACGCCACCACCACCGAAATGCGCTTTTTAGGCCGTGTGCAGGCGCAGTTGCCGGGCGCTGAGGGCGATGTTTATCGTACCAGCATCATCAAGGGCATCAAATACCTTTTGATGGCGCAGTATCCCAATGGCGGCTGGCCGCAGAACTATCCGCTGGAAGGCGGGTTTCATGACGGCATCACCTTTAATGACAATGCGGTGGCCAAGGCGGCAGATATCCTTGAGGATGTGGCCGAAGGCCATGCCGATTTCGCCTTCGTGCCCGCCGACCTGCGCCAGACAGCCGGAGCCGCCAGCGCACGATCCATCAAAGTTATTCTGGATTCGCAAGTGGTGGTGAACGGCAAAAAGACCGTCTGGCCGCAGCAGGTCGATGCCCTGACCTTAAAGCCCATCTCAGCCCGCAACTATGAGCCGCGCTCATTGGCCAGCGCCGAAAGCAGCGATGTCCTGCTGTTTCTGATGCGCCAGCCCAACCCCTCGCCCGAACTTAAAGCCGCCATTCATACCGGCGTTCAGTGGCTGAAGGATCATGCGATTTATGATGTCGCCTTTACCTCGGTCAGCCCCGAAGAGGGCCGCAAGCTGATCGCAAAGCCCGGCACAGGCCCTATCTGGTCGCGCAATTACGACATTAAAACCGGTAAGCCGATCTTTGGCGACTGGAGCAAGTTCATCCATAACGATGTCAATGAAATCTCCAAGGGCCGCCGCAACGGCTATTCCTGGTACGGCAACAGCCCGCAAAAGGCCATTGACGCCTATCCGGCATGGAAGGCGCAGAACCCGTAATGGCCCCCTTCGCACGACGCCTTTTCCTGAAGATGACCGGCGCTTCGGTGGCCGCGTTGGGCTTTGGTCATGTCTCTGCGCTGGCGGCCAGCGGAGATGACATCGCCATTGATGCTCCGAAGGGCCTGACGGGCGCTGTGATCCAGGCCTCAGCCTACGGCGCCAAAGGTGATGGCGTAACCAACGACACCGCCGCCCTGCAACGGGCCATTGAGGCCACCGCCGCGGCTCATGGCACGTTGGTGCTGAAACCCGGCATATACCTTACGGGATCGCTGTTCCTGAAATCCGGCATGGCACTACGCCTCGATAAGGGCGTGACCCTGTTGGGTGCGCAGGACATTGCGGCCTACCCTGATAAGCCTACGCGCATCGCGGGCATTGAACTGTCGTGGCCCTCGGCCCTGCTCAATGTTTACGGCCAGAGCGATGTCAAAATTTACGGCGAAGGCACGATCGACGGCAATGGCAAGGTGTTCTGGGAACGCTTTAATGCCATCCGTTATGATTATGAGGCCAAGGGCCTGCGCTGGGCCGCCGATTATGATGCCAAACGCCCGCGCCTGATTCAGATTTATGATTCTAAGCGCGTTGAACTGGGCGGCGGACTGATGCTGACCCGCTCCGGCTTCTGGACGGTGCAGGTTGTCTATTCCAACAACGTCAAGGTCTCCGGCATTACCGTGCGCAACAATGTTGATGGCAAGGGCCCGTCGACCGATGGCGTGGACATCGATAGCTCGCACACGGTTCTGGTCGAAAACGCCGATATCGACGCCAATGACGACGCTTTGTGCCTTAAGGCCGGACGTGATGCCGATGGTTTGCGGGTCAACCGTCCGACCGAGAATGTCGTCATCCGCAACTCGACCGTGCGCACCGCCTATGCAGGCGTTACGTTTGGGTCGGAAACCTCCGGCGGCATCCGCAATGTGCGCGTTTACGGCCTTAAGGTCGTGGGGCCCGTACGGTACGGCGTCCTGTTCAAATCGGCAGCCACGCGCGGCGGCGGCGCGTCAGATATCCATATCCGCGACATTGAGGTGGGTCAGGCCGAAACCGGCATCCGCATTAACCTGAACTGGTTCCCGGCCTATTCTTACACAAAAATTCCTGGGGGTATGACCGATTATCCGGCCTACTGGACGACGCTGACCACGCAGGTGCCCAAGGATAAAGGTCTGCCGCAGGTGCACGACATCCATATCTCAAACGTGCACGGACGCGGGCTTAAAACCGCCATCGAGCTTGAAGCCTATGCTGGCGCGCCGCTTAAGAACATCCATTTTGACGGGCTTGATCTGGAAGCCGCGCAGTTCGGCACCATCCGTCATGCCCGCAACGTGCATTTCGCACGCAACCGCATCACCACTAACGGGGGAACAGTCATCACGGAGAATGTTGAGAACATCACTGGCCTCAACTGACGGCCGGATTTTTGCCGCCGAATGACACCGGTGGCGCAGACAGAAACTTAAATCAAATGATCTGCCTAAAAGGCACGATCACAAAAGGGGTTAAGGAAACCATGACACATAAGGATTTGAAATATTTACTGGGGGCATCGTCACTGGCGCTGACCATCGCCATGAGTGGTGGCGCATCGGCACAAACGCCCGCCGCGGCACCGGCCGCCGCACCTTCCGATGACGTGCAGGAAGTCATCGTTGTCGGCGCCCGCCGCGCCGAACAATCGGCTATCAACCGTAAAAAACGCGCCGCCACCGCTCAGGATTCGATTGTCGCCGATGACGTCGGCAACTTCCCGGACAAGAACGTTGGTGAAGCCATTTCACGTATCGCCGGTGTGGCGCTTGATGTCAGCGATGCCGGGGATCAGGGTGGCTTTACCATTCGCGGACAATCCGCCGATCTGATTCGCGTCGAAGTTGATGGCATGTCCATGCTGCCGACCGATGCTCAGAACGGACGCTCGGTAACGGGTCTGGGCGACATGTCTTCCGACCTGATCAAAAGCGTGGACGTGATCAAGGGCCAGACCGCCGATATGCGTGCGGGTGGCGTCGGGGGTACGGTCAAGATCGAGCAACGCTCTGGGCTTGATTTTAGCAAGCCACTCTACAAGCTCAACGTACAGTACCAGAAAAACACTTTGGATGACCACTGGTCACCGCGCATCAACGCCATCTTCACCCGTAAGTTCCTGGATGGCCGCTTAGGTATTCTGTTCAACGCTACCTATGATGATCAGCGCACCTCGACCGACTTCAACAGCGTGTCGGACAAACAGGTCGGTTATCAGCCCTTTGGTGACCACGACAATTCGCCCGAAAAAACCTTTACCACGCCGTATGAACCTACGGCAGCGGCTATCACCAACAAAGCTGATTGCGCGACACTACCTGTTGCCATCGCTGGTCAACCAAATGCGTACCGCGACCGCAACCCGCGCCTGACCTGCTATGCCCAGTGGGAAGACTATGCTCCGTCCCTGCCGCGTATGCGCCGTGAAAACCGCCGCGATGTGCGCACTTCGTTCCAGTTGCGCGCCGATTACCGTATCAGTGACGAACTGACGGTCTTTGCGTCCTATAACCCGAACATCCGTAAGCAGGATTTCCAGGCCTATAACCTGCAAATCATTCCGCCCACAGGTTCCACTAATGCCAGCGGCGTTCTGTCGACCAATATGCGCAACGTGGTGGTCAATGAAAACCACTACATCACATCCTACGATCTGATCCGAGGCAATGGTGTGACCACGCTGAACTACGACAGTCAGGTGCGTGACATTCAGCGTACGAACGAACAGCACTATATGCAATTGGGTGCCGACTTCAAAAACGAGAACTGGCTGGCCAAGGCCCGCATCCAGTACGCTTCCTCTAAGGGCGAACGTGAAGACGATGCCTTTAAAATTATTGCCTCTATCCCCCGCGCCTCCTTCTACATGATCCCTGAAAATGGCCTTTGGACGTTTGACGTACCGAGCTTTGATCTGAACAATCCGGCGTCCTACTATCCGACGTCACCTGACAGCCCGACAGTACCGGTACGCCCGGGAGTTTTCCAGAACCCGACAACCACCGCCCGGCTTGAATACACACCGCAGGCCGATAAAAACAACGAGTTGAACTACCAACTCGATGTTACGCGCAACTTTGATGATTTTGGCCCGTTGAAGTCCATAAAATTCGGCACGTTATACACCAAGCGTGAAAATGAGACCTGGCGTGAAGGCGGCTTCCTGCTAGCGCCTGGCGTCACCATTTCACGCGCACGCGCGCTTGACTATGTCCGTTTCTGTGACCCCACCGTGACCAATGCCAACTGTCAATTCGGCTCCAGAACCCTCGTCACCAGTGCCACCAGCACGGACCGTGTGGAAAAAGAGCACATGCTCACTCGCGCCCAGTATCAGGAGATGATCAACAACAGCCTGATTACCTTGCCGGGCGCAAACTACTTTGATGGCATGCCGGATCGTGGCAATCTGATCGATTCCTGGAAAGCGTTTGATTTCGACAAACTGTTCGGGACGTTGGGCAAGTATGCTGACCTCAGCCACCACAATATGGACTGTCTCTACACCTGTATTGCCTCAGACGGTAAGACCTATACACGCCCAAGCTACTCCACTGAGGAAGGTACGACTTCAGCCTATCTGATGGCAGACTTTGAAACCAAAGTCTTTGGCATGGACGTCATGGGGAATCTGGGCGTGCGCTACCAGAAGATTGATGTGCAGGCTGCCCCATCGATTAACTTCTATGAGCGCAAATTTGACCCAACCCAAGTCGCCACAAACGATCTGACGCCATACACTGAAACGCTTGTGGCACGCCGCACCAGCCAGATCGACCGTACCTCTGAGGATGTTCTGCCGAGCTTTAACCTGGCCGTCTGGCCGATCGAGGATCAGGTCGTTGTGCGCTACTCCGTAGCCAAGCAACGTGCCCGCCCCAGCATGACCAACCTTACGGGTACCAGTGCGGCAAACTGCTATAAGCTGGACCAGGCGCTGCTCGACTTTTACAACAACAATCCGGGATATTTCGACGATGGTGATCCGGACACCGAAAACCCAACAGCCTCCGCAGCCACACGCTGTTCAGGCCGCATAGGCAATCCGGAACTCAAGGGTTATCAGGCCGATACCCAGAACCTGTCGCTGGAATGGTATCCAAACCGCGATTCACAACTGAGCATCGCGACCTATTCTATCAATGTTAAAACCGGCAAGCCTGACACGGTTACGCTCCCCGAGTACGAGCTTGAGGGCACCCGTTATATTGCCGATACCTTCGAAGACGGAGACGGCGGCCTTAAGCAGACCGGCTTCGAAATCGCGGGCCGTACCGCCTTTACGTTCCTGCCCAGCTTCCTGCGCCATACCGGTGGGGGTTTCAACTATTCGACCACGGAAAGCAACGAAAGCTTTACGGCTATAGACCCGATGACTGGCAAGCCTCTACCGCCTGAAAAGCAATCCAGCTACTACTACAATATCAACTTCTGGTATGATGACGGACGCATCAACGCCCGCGTCGCCTATCAGGAACGTGATTTCTACTATGACCGGATTGATGCGTCCGAAAGCACCAACCGCGTGCCTACCGCGGCGATCCAAGACGCCATAGGCATAGATCTTCCGCCTGCTGGCGGAGGTACCAGCTACTTTAAGACGGTTACGCCGGTCTATAAGAATGGCTCCAAGTCACTCGATGCCCGCGCCTCCTTCAAGGTCAACAAAAACCTTGAAGTCTTTGTCGAAGGCAAGAACCTGCTGGATGACACCATTACCCGCTATGCACCTGATGAATTACGTAACATCGGTGATGGCGTACCTTATGTGTTTGATACCCTCTATTACGGTCGCCGTTACTACCTCGGTCTGTCGACGACCTTCTGATTTTAAGCGTTCATCTCCTGGCCCTGTCCGGCCCTGTTTATCAGGGCCGGACCTTTTTTCCTTAAGGTCAGCGCTAAAATCGATCAGTTTATAGCTTAAAGGATTACCTTATGAATGTGCGCACGATTATGCTGTCCTCAGCCCTGTCAATGGCCATGATCGGTGGTATCCCCGCTTACTCACAAGCCCCCGCCCCTGCTCAGGTGGCTGGCATAGAGGCCAGTTGGCTTAAAGCCCCCGCCCGGCCTAATCTTGACTTTTCAACGAACAGCATACCCTCACGTCAGTCCGTGATGTCCGCCCTCGATTATGTCGCAGCGTCCCAGATCGCTGACATGAGCCGCCGCCCCATTCAGCTTTCGACCGGCTCGAACCTGTCGGAAATATCGTCCAACTGGGTGGCCGCCACCTTTTACGTCGGCGCGGCGCGATTTGCGCGCGAGACGCAAAACAAAGACATTCTGCGCTTTCTGACCGCCACCGCCGAACACTATAACTACGCCTTTCGCGGCGCGCGGGCCGAGCGCCTGCTGCTCAATGCCGACGATGTGGCGATAGGTGATCTCTATCAGGAAATCTATGCCCGCCGTGGCCAGCAGGGCGTGATCATGCCCTTGCAGCAGCGTCTCGATTACATGGTGCCGCACCTTAACCGCTCTCAGGAAACGGAAAGCCTGATCTGGTGGTGGTGCGATGCGCTCTATATGGCGCCGCCAGTTCTGGCGCGGCAGACCGCTCTGACCGGTGATCCGAAATACCTCAAAGCGATGGATAAGGAATGGCGCCGCACCGCGGCCCGCCTGTGGGTCGAAGACGACCGTCTGTTCCTGCGCGATGAACGTTTTAAAGATGAGCACCACAAGGGTGCGGGTGGCCAGCCGATCTACTGGTCACGCGGCAATGGCTGGGTGATGGGCGGGCTGGCGCGCGCGCTGGAATCCATGCCCGCTGATTTCGAAGGCCGCGAGTTCTATGTCACCACCTTCACCAAGATGGCGGGCCGCATCAAAGATCTGCAACGCGCCGATGGCCTGTGGGCGACGGATCTCAATGACCCGAAATCCTTCCTGGAGGCCGAAACGTCGGGCTCGGCCTTCTTTGTCTATGCCCTGGCGTGGGGCATCAATCACGGCCTGCTGGATCGCGCAACCTACCAGCCCACCGTGCTCAAGGGCTGGGCGGCGCTTAACAAACATGTTCTGCCCAATGGCCTGATTGGGGCAGCACAGAAGACCGGCGACCGTCCGGTGCCGACCAAGGCGAATGATGTCGGCCCCTATGCCACCGGCGCTTACCTGCTGGCCGGGATTGAGGTCATGAATCTCGGTAACGCCACGCAAACCCTGCCCAAGGCCGAACCTGCGCGTGATGATGAGGCCACCATCCTTGCCACTACGCCGCAACCGATTGCCCCGGTCACCGTTATTGGCGACGAAGAGAAAAAGCGCCGTGATGCCGAAATGCGCGCGACCCGGGCCCTCGCCTACGATCCGGTAACGCTGAAACGGCCCGCAGCCGTCGAAAAACTGATTCCGCCCAGCGACCAGACGCCGCGCGCCGTCGCCCGCTTTGCGCCCGACCGATTTGATGACCTGTTGTGGGAAAACGATAAGGTCGCCCACCGTATCTATGGCCCGGCCTTAGAGGCCCGTGAAGCCCCGTCCGGCTCCGGCATCGATGTCTGGGCCAAGCGCGTGCGCTACCCCTATATGGACCGTCAGCTTAAGTTCCCGAACTACCACGTCGATCGCGGCGAAGGCTTGGATTACTACGATGTCGGCCGGGGTCGCGGCGCCGGTGGGCTTGGTATCTGGTTTGAAAACAAGCTGTGGACGTCACGCAATTTCTCAAAATATGAGATCCTGAAAACCGGCGGGGATGAGGCGAAGTTTAAGGTCGATTACCGCCCGTGGCCGGTCGATGTGGCGCGCAAGGTCTGGGAGACGCGGACGTTTTCATTAGCCTTGGGCTCAAACTTCACGCGCATGACCTCGACGATCTCATCAGACACCAAAGACCCGCTGATCGTCGCCATCGGTATCACCAAACGTAAAGGCGACGCCAGCAACGGTATCGTCACCCGCGATGCCAAATCTGGTATTTTGAGCTTCTGGGAACCGGCCAATCCATCAAGCGGCAGTATCGGTATCACCATTGCCGCCGATCCGGCGCTGGTCACAGGCTTTGCTGAGGACGCCGAAAACTACCTGATCCTGATGAAGGTGACACCGGGCCAGCCGTTTAGCTACTACATGGGCTCAGCCTGGGACGGCGGGCTTGATTTCAAATCGCGTGAAGACTGGGACGCCTTTGTGAAAACTCAAAAATTCTCATTCGCGCCTGCAAAGTAAGGAGTACCGCCCATGACCACCGGAACACGCCGCATGGCCCTGAAAGGCTTTCTGGCCGGAGCCTCCGCCCTGAGCCTGTCGATGACGCAGGCCTCCGCCCAAACCGCTGCGACCTCAGCCGCCCCGGCCAAACCCGCTGGCCCGGCACCAAAAGACTGGATTGACCCGAAGACCGGTCATCGGATCTTACGTCTGTCGGATGAGGCCGGATCGGGCGTGCTCTATTTCTACCGCCACGCCTATACGCCCGAAGGCGACCTGATGGTCATCAAATCGCCGTCCGGCATTGTAACCGTGCGGTTAGCAGACTGGAAAACCAGTGTGCTGGTCAGGGGTAAGGAAAACGATCTTCTGTTTATGATGCGCACCACGCGTGAAGCGGTCTATGCCGTGACCGACCCTGGCGCAGGTGAAGCTGAGGACAGGCCCAAGACTCTCTACGCCATCCATGTCGACACGAAAAAAGTACGCAAGCTGGGCCGGATTGCCTCAGGCCGCGTCACGGCCTCCAATGCCGATGATAGTTTGCTTCTGGGACAGGTTGCTTACGGGGCCAAACCACTGCAACCCAAGGACTCTGCCTCGATCGAAAAGTTCGGGCAGGCGGAATATGCCGCCCTTGGGCCGGACGGTAAGCCGCTTAACTTTGCCCGTGCCAAGGGCGTGCGGATGTGGGAACGCTGGTCTCAGCGTGTGCCCGCCGAACTGTTTGTCATCGACCTCAAAACCGGTGCGCGCAAGGTCATCTACAATACCGAAGAATGGATCGGTCACGCTCAGTTTTCGCCGACCGATCCGAACCTGATCCGCTTTTGTATGGAAGGGCCGTGGCACCGCGTTGACCGTATCAAGCTGATCAATGCCGATGGCACGAACTTACGATCCGTCCACACCCGCACCATGAATATGGAAATCTGGGGCCATGAGTTCTTCAGCCACGATGGCAAATGGCTGTGGTACGATCTGCAAACGCCGCGCGGTCAGGTCTTCTGGGTCGCGGGCCTCGAACTGGCGACCGGCAAGCGCGTGTGGAAGCGGGTCGAGCAAAACCACTGGGGCGTGCATTTTAACGTCGCCCATGACAATGTGACCTTTGCCAGCGACGGCGGCGACCTTGATATGGTCGCCCATGCCCCCGACGGCAAATGGATATCCCTGCTTCAGGGCGAGACCATCGTTGATGCCGATCTGGATGGCTATGACGACAGCCTGATCACCATCGAAAAATTCAAAGGCACGCGTCTGGTCGACATGGGCGCTCACGATTACCGGCTGGAGCCTAATCTGAGGTTCACGCCGGATGGCAAATGGATCGTGTTTGTCTCCAACATGCACGGTGATAACCATGTCTATGCGGTCGAAGTCAAACCCACCCGCGCGCCTGTGAAGGGTTAGTTTTAACGTGTTTCATAAGACCTATTACGCCACCCATCCGGATGAACTGGCGAATGCAGACACAGATGCCTTGCGGGATCGCTACCTGATCACCGACCTGTTTGCTGCGGATGAGGTGCGCCTGAACTACCTGCATCAGGAACGCCTCGTGATTGGCGGGGCCGCCCCGGTCAACCGGCCCGTCGCGCTACCCCGGCAGAGCGAACCGCCGTCCGCGGCGGGGCAATCCTTGCTGGCCCGGCGCGAAATGGGCGTGGTCAATGTCGGCTCAGGCGCGGGCACTGTGCGGGTCGACGGCGTGGCCTACCCGCTGGAACCGCTCGATGCGCTCTATATAGGTAGCGAAACCGGCGACGTCTCGTTTGAAAGCGACAGCCCGGATCAGCCGGCGCGCTTTTATCTGGCGTCCACCCCGTCGCATCAGCCCTACCCGACGGTGCGCATTGCCCTGAAGGACAGTCAGCCACTGGAACGCGGCAGCCTTGAAACCTCCAATGAACGCACCATCCATCAGTTGATCGTACCGCGCGTCTGCCGGTCGGCGCAACTCCTGCTGGGTCTGACCCTGCTCAAGCCCGGCAGTGTGTGGAACACCATGCCGCCGCACCTGCATGACCGCCGCTCAGAAGCCTATTTCTACTTTGATATGGGCGCGAACGACCGCGTGTTTCATTTTATGGGACAGCCCGACCATACCCGCCACCTGATCGCCGCCAATGAGCAGGCGGTGATCTGCCCGCCCTGGTCGATCCATTGCGGTGCGGGCACATCCAACTACGCCTTCATCTGGGCGATGGGCGGCGAAAACCTCGACTACGGCGATTTCAACGAACTGGATCTATGCCAGTTGGCGTAAAGACGCGGACTTTAAGACTCCGCGTCAGTCTCTGCCGGATCCGCCGGATTGGCGAAACGCACCATGACCTGACAACCGCTGTAGCCTCGCTCTGAGGCCTTGGCCGTGGATTGGCGCACCATCTGTTCAGCCGCACGGGCAAACTGGGGCAGCGGATGCGACAGGGTTGATCTGATGCGCACCTCACCCCACGGCGCAATATCAAAGCGCACCATCGCCATGCCCTCGATCTTCATGCGGCGCGCCTCTGCCGGATAAAGCTCGGCATTAAACACAAACGGCATGATCTTTTCACGGTCGTCATTGGGGCAGTCCTTCGGCCCCTCATCCTTATAGAAACTGTCGCGGTATAGCTCGCGCAATTCCGGCCACAGGGATGCGTCATTCGACGGCAAGGGTGCGGGCGGGATGATGTAACTGTAAAGGCAGTCTTGGGCGGCCGCACCGGAATAATAGTTTAACTGGGACAGCGCCTTTGCGATTTCGGCGGCATCTTCGGCGCGCGCCTCTGAGACAACCTGCGCCCCCAGCCTGACCTTGCCAGTGTCCAGCACATCATAGCGGGTCACTACACGCTGCGGCCGACCGGGCGCCCGCCTGAAAGTGCGGCTGTCCGGATAGGCCCGGCTGCGCACCTGCTTACCGGCCGCACGGCACGCCTCCGAGCGGGCATCGGTGTAGGGAATATTCATATAGTTGCGCAAATGGAGCGCCTCATACTTCAGCAGCATGGCCATTTCAGGCGCATGATCCGTCCTGACCGCCCAGGTCATCTTGCAGCCTTTGAGCGTTTGCGCCTGCGGCCCCAGCGACCAGCCCGCCGCCCATACCGGCAGAAACTGATTGCCGAACAAAGGCGCGCCGCCTGCGGGCACGGCCATGATATTGGTCAGGCGGCCATCTTTCAGGACATGGAACGACAGGGTATAGCTGTTTTCACGCGGTGGCGCCACCACATCGGAAGCGGGCTCAAACACCACTCTGGGCGATGGATTCACCCGGTACATTCCGGCCGGAAATTTCAGCTCAGACGACCAGTCCAACTTACCGTTTTCGCAGACCACCCCGGCCTGTTTCGGCTCAAGCGTATAGACCTGCGCGGTCGGCATCGGGCTGGGTATAGGGCGCTGGGCAGACACCGGCGCAGTATCAATCTGCGCCATAACCGCACCCGCCCCAAAAGGCATGAGTGCCAACGTAAACAGTATCGATTTCATGAGCCCCCCGACATTTTATCGGTTCAACCTATCGGGGTTTTATGACGCCATCAATACAAATCTGACGCAGGCGATAATAACCGCCCCTAGCCCTTATAGCCCAGTTCGCGGCTGATGGTGGCGGTGACTTCCTTGACATAGCCTTTGAGGGTTTCAAGGCGGGCATCGTCCATATATTGCGCCGCACTGGAGATCGAAATCGCCGCCACAATATTGCCCGACAGATCACGAATGGGGGCGGCCACGCAGCGGATACGGTCTTCGTTTTCATCCATGTCGAGGGCAAATCCGCCCTCGCGATACCCCTGCATGACCTCTAGCCAGCCTTTGAGATCATAACGGTATTTCGGAAATTCGCGCGCTTCGCGGTTATAGACTTCGCGCAGCTTATCCTCATCGGCATCCAGCAGCAGGGCCTTGCCCAGACCGGTCGGGCGCAGATACTGACGCTCCCCGATCACGCAGCGCACTTCGATGCGACGCGTGCCCGGAATCTTATCAATATAGTGCACCTGATGGCCATCCAGTACGCCCAGATTGATCGTGTCGCCGGTATCGGCCGCCAGCCGCACCAGATGATCGTGGGACACCCGTGTCAGGGTAATCTGCTGTGAGGCGGCGTGGCCCAGTTCCAGCAGCATAGTCCCCAGCGCATAGCCTTCGCGCTGGGTGAACACTAAAAAATGCTCCTCCACCAGCGTCGTCGCCAGCCGGTGCACGGTCGATTTGTTCAGGCCCAGCGATTTGGAGATCTTACCCAGCGTGTTATCACCTTTGGACACGCGCTTAAGCACATCCAGTCCGCGCATCAGGGTCAGGGCACCGGTGACACCGCGTTCTTTATCCTCGCTCGCGGACACCAACAGATCCTGATCGGCCAAATCGCTCATACCGTTTACTCTTCCCTTGCCGGCGCACGTCATCCCGAAATTCGGATAACCGTCCCAAATTATAGGCCAGCCCCGCCCCTAAACGCAAGTGTCAGACAAAAGACTATTTTTTGCAGGCTTGAATGGTTATCGCAGGCTGGACAGAGGTATGCGTGTCAGGGCGATGCTTTCTTTGTGGGCAGAATATACGACATAAAGATGGTCCTGCCAGACAACGGATTTAGGATAGTGGTAGCCCAGCCGTTTATAGCGCCCCTCAAACCTGAGCGGTTCAATATCGTCCCCACCGCGCAGCAGGTAGGACCGCGTAAAGGTGCGGCCATCATCGCTTAAGGTCACGGCCAACGGCATCCGCAGTTTATCACCGTTCGGCGCATTGACCATATAGGCGGTCCCGTCCGGCAGGTTACCGGCGCTTTGTTTGGCGCGCGCGTCCGGCATATTGGTCAGGGCGGGTTGCGTCCAGGTCTGACCGCGATCACAGCTTTCCGAGGCCAGTTGCTTAAAGGTCGAGGCCTGATCACGAAACACCATGACCGCGCAGTTACCGCGCAGGAACAGGCTGGGTTCCAGTTCGCGGCTGACCTTACCCTCGTGCGGCAAGTTGGTCATCTGTCCGCGCCGCCAGCCGCTGATCCCCAGCGGATCATCGGTAAAGAACGGTGCCGCGATCATGCCCGGTCGCAGGTGAAAGGCGGTGATAATCCGGCCGTCGGCCAAGGCGTGCGGATCCTGCTCGATAATGCCCTGAACCGGTTGATTATCCGCACCGGTGACGGGCTCTGGCTTTGACCAGTTTACGCCGTCAGAACTGCGGATATAGGCGGTGTATCCACCGTCACCCGACTGAAATCCGGTCGGCCAGACATTGATATAGGCAATCAGGGTCTGACCATCCGACCACCAGCCGCCGTTGGAGTGCATTTGCCCGCCCGAACCCGCAGGCATCAGAACCTTTGGTTTATCCCAGACCACCCCGTCGGCGGATGAGGCATACATGATCTTGGTGTCAGAGCTGTCTTCATCGGTGGCGGAGGATTGCCACTGGGCATAGAGACGACCTTTGAACGGGTAAAGCACCGCGCCGTTATTGAATTTATCGTCGTCGGACATGGGCGTGAAAATAGTGACGGTCTCAGTCCCCGTGGCCCGCGCCAGTCCCAGATTCTGCCGCGACGGATCAAACAAACCCGCCGCGATCGTATAGGGCGCTTCGGCCACAGCGGGCGCCGCCATCAGGGTCAGCGCCAGCCATAGCCCCCTCACCGCGCGGCGGCCTTAGGGTACAGCGATGCCCAGCCGGCCTTGGGCGACATGTCGTCAAGGTTCCAGTCGGCCTCGGTGAACGGCGCGGCGGTGGGCTTATAGTCCGGATAACCGCTCGACTCTGCCTCATTATCCACGATCTTGCCGCGGCCTTCGGCAACATCGGAGATGATCTTGAAGTCGATCTTATCGCGCGCCCACGGCCGCATACCGGCGCTGACATAGATGGCGTTTTCCAGCTTGGCCGCCGGAATGATGCTGATACCCGCCGGCAGGTATGGGGTTTTCGCCGTCAGAATCTGCGCGCCCGACGCCGTATAACGCCCGGTCTGCGGCAGCTTATTGCCGTTCTCATCGGCGGCGATATTGTCCTTAAGGTACAGGCTGACATCGCCTGAGCCGCCCAGTGCAAATAACGGCACGCCCTTACGGGTATCAGGGCCTGCACGATAGACATTGCCGATCAGGGTGATGATCCCCGTCTGCGGCGGCACGTCACCCCATTCATGGGCGATCAGGTTATAGTGCACCGCCTTGCCGCCCGGATTGTGGATCAGGTTATTGACGATGGCGACATGAGCCCCGCCCTTGATCAGGGGGCTGCGTTCTTCATTGGAATTATAGAGATTGCCGTAGATCAGGATTTTCTCGGCATTGTCATGGATCAGGGTGCCTTTGGAGTGTTCGCCCTTTTCGTGGACCGAATTGGCCAGCCCTTCGGCAATGATATTGTGGCTTAAGGTGACGCGATTGGATGTGCCTTTGCGCCATTCATCCGGCGTGGCCCCTTCAAAGCGCGGGCCCGACGCCGACAAATTCTCATCGGTCGCCCAGGAAAATGAGCAGTGGTCGATGATGACATTATAGGCACTGCGGGTCGACAGGCCATCAAGGCCGCCACTGCGCGGGGCCTTATCGTTGGCGCCGGGGCGAATGGCCACATGTTGCAGGATCACGTCATGGGTCGCGATCCCGAACTCGCCGCGCACAAAGGTAATGCCGGGGTTCGGCGCCGTCTGGCCCGCAATGGTCACATAAGGCTTGGCGATACGTAAAGTAGCCCCCTTAAGGTCGATCACCCCGCCCACTTCAAACACGATGATGCGCGGGCCATCGGCGGTAATGGCTTCAGCAAATGATCCGGGGCCGGTGGCATTGAGGGTAGTGACGCGGATGATCCGGCCGCCTTGACCGCCCTTGGTATCGGCGGCCCAACCCTTCACGTCAGCCGAGGTCTGGCTGAGGTCATGATCCTCGGTAAAGGCTTTCGCCGGCTGTACCTGAGCGGTGGCGGCATAGGCCGCGCCCGTGAGCATCAATGCCGCACATCCGGCGCCTAAGAAGGATTTCAGATAATTGGGCATAGTAACCTCCAGTAATTTCTATTTTTATATCGGCTTATGTTTATGGAATCAGATCGCGACGCAGATCCGGCACGGCGGCGGCCAGTTCACGGGTGACAATGGTAGCAAAAAAGTCTGCGCCGTCACGGCCCAGATGGGTGTAATCGAAACTCAGCTTCGCCTGCCCCATCGGCTCCAGCGAATTGCGTATCTGCTCTTCGGTCAGGGGCGGCGCATTGGGTACTGGCGCAACCCCGGTTGAGCCCGCAATGGTCGTGCCAGTCTTTCCGGCCTCCAGCACCTGCGGTGATGGCGGTTTCTGGGCAAACTTCATGGCCTCAACCGCCCCCATCGCCTGCACCGCTTCCTGTGAGCGGGCATAGAGGTCGACCAGCGGCACATTCATGTCTTTCGCCACCGCCCGCGCCGCGTCGGCCCACGGCCCCAGATCGTTTTCGACCTTACCGTCCTTAAAACCCCGCCGCGTCAGGGGCGTCAGCAGCACCGGAATAGCCCCCGCAGCGCGCACCTCATTGACATATGCCGCCAGATTTTGCGGAAACTCGGTCTCAAGATCGGTGGATCGCCCCGGCTTACCCGGCTGGTCATTGTGGCCAAACTGGATCAGCACATAGGTCTTGGCAAACCCGCCCGACTTCATCTCAGCCAAAGCGATATCCCATGAGCCTTCGGCGCGATAGTTGAAGGTCGAACGCCCGCCGCGCGCCAGGTTCACACACGCGGTAAACGAGGTCAGGTGATAACCGCAAAAGCTCGGCCCCCAGCCACCAACCACTGCCGTCGTCGAATCCCCGACCAGAACGATCTTTTTGGCCGTGACTTTTTTGACCTGCGCGCGGGCCTCGGCATCGGTCACCACCGGTGGGGCAGCAGGGGCGACTGGCGTCTGGGCCATAGCGGATGTCGCCAGCAGACCTGCCATCAAAGGGATAAGTAACTTCATAGGCGTGGCTCCCGTATTTATGTAT
The DNA here is from genome assembly GCF_028550435.1 of Asticcacaulis machinosus. Taxonomy (GTDB): domain Bacteria; phylum Pseudomonadota; class Alphaproteobacteria; order Caulobacterales; family Caulobacteraceae; genus Asticcacaulis; species Asticcacaulis machinosus. The sequence goes on from NZ_JAQQKV010000001.1 coordinate 1,457,685, forward strand.
ATGGCGCGAAGGGCTGGGTTTTACTGGCCCGTATCTTACCCTGTGCATCGAATTCTATGGCAATCAGGCCGGGCTTTTCGCGAAACGGCATCTGGTCGTCATTGCCGAAAAAGGTCTGCCACCACTGGCCGTCCTTATCGCGGAAGACATTGCCCCCGCCCGCCCCCGCCGGCCCTTCGTGCCGTCCACGGTAAGGGCCGTACAGTTTGTCCGACGTGGCGAACATAAACGAATAACGCCCATAATAAAAATCGCACGCCCCCAGATAATAGGTGCCCTCGCGCTTAAACAGGGTCACCCCTTCAAAGCCAAGCTGGCGCAGGGCATGGTCGTCTTTTTTGTAATGGGTGTCGGGATTAAGATCAGGGTCGGTAAATACCATCGGCTGCCAGTCACCCGCAAAGCCGCTGAAGTCCGGCTTGATCTCACGGATCGTTTCCCCGCCGCCGTAGGACAGATAAACTCGGCCCTCATCAGCAAACAGGGTGGAATCAATCCCGCCCTTGATCGGTTCATCCGACAGAACATGGACATAGGGGCCGGTCGGCTTACCTGTAGTGCTTTTCAGCACCCCGATGCCGACACCGCTGATGCAGTGGCACAGGTAGTAATTGCCATTGATAAAATGGATTTCCGGCGCCCAGATTGCCCGGAACGGCACGCCCTGGCGCATCGTCCAGTTCTTTTCCCACTTACCGTCGCGCTCAATGCTCCAGACAAGGCCGAGATAATCCCAGCGCTTAAGATCACGCGACCGCCACAGCTCAATGCCGTCATTGAAGGCCCAGATATTATCGCCGGTCGAGCCGGTCATGTAGTAGTAACCGTCCCCCCCAAGGCAAATAATGGTGTCACGGATATGGGTCTCCCAGATCGGCCGGATCGCGGGTAAAAGGCCGCTTTTCACCGCCGCGCCGCCATCGGCATTATCCCAGGCCGCGGTGGGGTAGGTGCGCGGTATGGGGCCTTTGTAGCGCACCTCGGACAGGTTTGAGACCCAGCCGCCGTCCTGATTATCCCGCGTGACCGGCCCGCCCGCACCATTGACACCGCGAAATGGCCAGTAGTCTTTGGCAGGGGCTGGCACAATCCGGCGGCTGTTGTCGGCCTTCGTCAGGCGCGGTGTGCCGGGCTTAGGGTAGGTGTCATAAACGGCACCGGTTTGCGCGTGCCCAATCGATGGACTGACCAAAGCCGCCGCCATCCCGCCTAAAACCTGCCGCCGGTCAAACCGCATCACTTCACCTGCGGATGTTTGGCGCGCCAGCCTTCATAGGTCTCAATGGCCTTTTGCGGGCTGGTCGAGAACCAGGCATAGCCATTGCGGCGACCGGCGCTGACATCATCAACCGTATCGAAAATCTGCTTTGAGCGGTCACTGAAAATCGGTTTCAAGGCTTTCATGTCGTAATAGCGCGACCACAACGGCGGGGCATCGGCCTGCGCGTGCAGGCGGCGGCCATCGTCGCCCTCGACGCGCTTAAAGACATAGCCGTCGATCTTAAGCTGTTTAAGCATGGCGACACCGGCATGGACGGCCTTGACCTCTTCCGGTGACGGATCAGGGCGCTGCATCAGATACATCAGTATACCGGCGCTTTCAGTCGAGGATAGCGACGGCGGCTCATAGTTGCGGGCCGAGGTCGGCTGTCCGGTCAGCGGATCATACTGCTGCGGCCACAGGGTCAGCTTACCGTCGATCACCACCTGTCCGGCCAGTAGGGCCTTTAACCCCGCCTGTTCGGCGGCGCGGGCGCGGGCTTTGAGGGCATCCGGCAAAAACGCGAAATCGCCCTTGCCCTGAGCTTGGCCCGCCCCGGCATCGCGCATCAGGCTGATCACGCCCTCCATCGCATTGTCGTTGAGGGTGACCATGTCATGATAGCCGCCCTGCAGCGGCCAGACCTGCGGCCAGCCACCGTTCGGAAACTGAGCGGCCAAAAGGTACTCGATCCCACGCACAATGCTGTTGTGATAAGGGGCGGCCTCCGCCGGATTTTGGGCTGCCACCCGCGCCAGATAGCGGATTTCGGTGATGGTCGCGCCATTATCGGTCGTGCCGACATAGCTCCATTTGTCGATCAGCGGCCGGTCGAAATTAGCTGGATCATTGACGCGGTTTTCATTGCCGCCGACATAGGCCTGCCCCTTCTGGCGTGGCGGGACGTTATAGGGCTGGTTCTTGCCCCAACCGCCGGCGGGGGTCTGGTAGCTGACGATCGAATCCGCCACGGCGCGGGCCTCAGGGGTTTTGTACCACGCGGCCTCGGCTTTAAGCGGCATGGTCGCTTCGCCATTGCCGGTCGCCGGTTCGGCGGGGATCGTGGTCAGGCCTTTGCGCTCGGCCAGCAGGGCGTCCTGATCGGCGGTCATCCGGGCTTTTGAGCGCGCCAGATAGTCCAGCCAGGCTTTAGACTGCGGGCCCGCCAGTTCGGTAATGCGGGCCTCATTCAGCGGTGGCGACGGCACATTCATGCCGATTTCCTTGGCCTGAGCGGTGGTCAGGAAAGCCGCGGCCATGAGGGCAGCCAGTGACGGAACGATATATTTTTTCACGATGTTCTTCCCTGTTTAGGATGCAAGCCAATTTATGGCGTTAATCAGAAGTCGCGTTTGCAGCGGCGCCACCATGTCCGGCAAACGATGAACCATGACCTTCATGGCATTTTTTTGGACCACAAAGGTCGCCGCGCCATTATGGCGGTCATGGTCACGGCTGTAGGCGGCGATGACCTCGATACCATCACCATCGATGATCAGGCCATTGGACGGCTGCCCCTCGATCTGATGGAAGACCGATGTCGCCTGATCGACCGGCAGGCCGTCAAAAATGGCGTAGGCCCGCAGGTAGTTCCAGTTGCCCATCCACGGCGCGCGCAGATTTCCGACCGCCCCTGAATAGCTGAATAGCCCCAGTGCCGACAACTGCTTGGCTACCCCGTCGGCCAGACCATCTTCGGGCACATAGGCCATCAGCGGCGTACCGGATTTGACAGCCGACAACACATCAGCAGGCAACTCCCCCAGCACCAGTTTCGGCTTTTCGTCCTTGCTTGGCTGGGCCTCAAGGCCGGTTTGTTCGCCGATTTGACGCCGCGCGATTTCATCAGCTTTGAGGCCCGACGCGATTATGGCGTTATATTTGACCCCGACTTTGAAATCCTCAAAGGTCACGCCCTTGATGGCCGAAAGCTGATCGCGGAAGGATTTCGATACCCCCGACAGGGCGATGCGTATGGGCTTGGTAAAGGCCGGTTTAGTATCCACCACCCATATGTCGCGCACAAAAGACGGATGGCCTTTCAGTTCGATCTGGATCTTATTCAGCCCCGCCTTGGTCAGGGCCGGTGTTTTGACGCTTTCGGCCAGCAGATAGCGGTACTGATCGCGGACATGGGTTGGCGCGGCATAGGTCGCGATATCGGTCGCCTTACCGTCCGGCTCAATCAGGCTCAGTTTCAATTCGCCGGATATTTGTGTATCCGTATCATTGAGCAGATAGATATCCAGCTCCGCCGCCTCACCGGCCGCATAGGTTAGCTTTCTCTGCTTAGCGATGGGGCGGACCGGCAACAGGCTCTGTCTGATCAGGTCGGGATTGGCCTTGAAATATCTGAGGTTATCGACAATGCCGGAATGGTTCTCAATGGCCGTCGTTTCCCAGCCGGAAATGGCGGCGACATCGACTTCATCACCGATACGGATATTTTCCATATAGTTCTGCCAGCCGTCATAGACCTTGCGCCCGACCGATAAAAACAGGCTCTCAGTGGTCGGAAACGCTTTGCGGAACCCCCATTTGTCGAGATAGGCGGAGGTGTTTTCGACAATGACCTTATGGTCCTCAAGGTCGTAGGATTTGCCGCCGCTGGCTAAGATATCGGCGACCATTTTCACATGGTTGTCGGCAACCGCACAGCCCTGCATTTCACCGAATTCGACGATGAAGGGCTTCCCCGTCTGGCGATGCACATAGTCGTCTTTGTTGACATAAAAGCGGTCATACCATTGATCGCCCGCGGCCTGATGCTCGACCCACCAGCCGCCCCATTGCTCCACGTCTGAGCGGTAATAGTGGTCGTTATAGGCCAGGTACATGGCTTGTGCTGCGCCGCGCTTAACGAAGCCGTCATTAAGGATGACCGTGCGCGACGGGTCGGTGTCATGAATGGCTTTCAGCACCCGCTGCACGTCGGGGTTTTGCAGATTGGCCCCGATCTCGTTTTGCAGGGTGTAGTGGGCCAGCGACGGGTGCGAGCGGAAGGTTTTGGCCATCGTCACGCATTTTTCAAACATGAAGTCGCGGCTGAACTGATCGGCCTCGGATAAGGTCTCGCCGGGTTTCAGGTCGCGGCCAATGGCATGGCGTCCCCCGCCCGGCTCCATCACCCGCATCAGGCCCAGTTCGTCCTGCGCGGTAAAGACATCGTGCTTACCGACATTGCGGTGGGCGTGCAGGCAGTTGAGGCCCAGATCGTGTGCCGCCTCGACCTCCCGCCTCGACAAAGCCTTGGTTGGCCACATGCCATTATAGGCCCAGTAACCCCATGAAATCGCCGAATAGAGCTTGATGCGTTTGCCGTTCAGCCGCAGCAGGGCATCGGTGCCGACGCCATCAACCACAAACCAGCGGAACCCAAAGCGCACGGTTTTGATCGAGGTGCCCTTCCCTACCGGCCACTCAAAACGCAGACGATAAAGGTTGCGGTTGTCTAAATCCCACAGCTTGGCATCCGGCTTGGTGAGCGTAAACTTCGCCGTGGCGCGGTTGCCGCTGATGTTGAGGCTGTCCAGTTTGATATCGGCGGCCAGTGGCGTTCCGTGGTCATCCGTCAGCGTGATCTTCGGTTTGCCGGTCTTCACGGCCTTACTGAGCGCAACCTCCATATGGGCGGTGACGGTACGAGCGTCAGGTGTATTCAGAACCCACGCATCCTCGATGTGCGCCTCCAGCGGATGCACACTCAATGACAGGCCGCGGTCCAGCCCGCCAAAGCCGTGGGAGGCAAACAGCTTCAGCTTGCCCCACATCATGGTGGTCGAATCGCGCCAGTCATAGCGCCCGCCCGGATTGGTGATGCGGATCGCCAACCGGTTGGCCTGCCCCGGTTTCATGGCCGCCGTCAGGTCGCAATCGATCGGCAGTTCCGACATGATCGAATAGCCGACCAGTAGCTCATTCAAGAACACCTCGGCCCGCAGGCGTGCCCCGCGAATATGCAGCAATACCCGCTTGCCCTTGGCTACGGCCGGGATTGCAATCTCACGCCACCACCACGACACACCGCGATAGGCACCGTTTTGCGGCACATCATCATCGGCAGCATAGCGGTATTCATCGCCCGTATAGGGGCGCAGACCAAACCGGCCCCAGAAATACTGCTCGACCGTTGCAGGCAAGGTCACCGTGACTTCGGGTTTCAGCGCCCCCCAGCCGCCGGTTGGCGGATTAATCGGCAATGATTTCAAGTCGACCTGCGACGGCAAGTAGATCACATCGTCCTTATAGGCGGCTTTTTCATCGACCCACAGGTTCCAGCCCTCATCGGGAATGTCCAGCGCACCCGTTTCAGACGCCACAGCGGGGGCTGAAAACGTGACGGCGGTTCCGGCAGCCGCCGATGCGCCCAGGAAATTACGTCGGTTAATCACGGTCATTATTCGCTCGTTTCCCCCTCTCCCCACATGTGGGGAGAGGGTTGGGGTGAGGGGCAATCTTTTGAGAAACCGTTTGGCCCCTCATCCGGCACAAAGACAAATCTTTGCGCCACCTTCTCCCCGCTTGCGGGGAGAAGGAAATTCATTCGATCCAGTTCAGGTCTTTGAACACGGCCTGCAGCCGCCATTTCGCCGCCTGTTCCGCCGTCAGCGTTTTGGCCCAGAAGGCCCGCTGGCTCATATCACCACCGGGGCCGGTCGAATTAAACTCGGCATAATGGGCGGTGGCATAGGTTTCGGTCTTGCCCGGCGTCCATTCGCGCCAGCCTTCCGGGTGGATGCGGCCGTCGATCTGGGTATTGAGAAAGATCACCTGCGCATAAGGCCGCCACGCCCGCCCGAAGTAATAGGTGCCCGTCCCCGCCGTGGTGATGCGGCAGTGATCAAACACATAGGCTGAGGTCTCCGACTCAGCCGTGCGGCTGTGGGCCGTAATAAACGCCCCGTCACGTTCGATAATATGCAGGTGACATTTATCAAAAAACGCCAGGGCATTGCCGAAAATAAAGTCGACATGGCCCTCGATATAACAGTCCTTATAATACTGGCGGCTCGGCTTGTTTTTGTCCTTTGAGGCCGCGTAAAGCGTGTCCTGCGCCCCCAGCAGCATGACCTTATCCAGCACCGCCCGATCGGCCGTCAGGTACAGCGCCACGGCTTGCGACGGATTATCCGGCTGGGTGGTGTGATAGTCATTGGCTATGGTCAGGTTTTCGGCGCGAAAGCCATCACCGGTCACCGTAAAGGACGAAGACTTGCCCGTCCCGCCCGCCATTTTGGCGCTGTCGCCCCAGACGATGACCGTATCATCGGGCCGCTCCCCCTTACCCACAATGTGGACATCGGGTTTAGACAGCGTCAGCTTTTCGCGGTAGGTGCCGGCTGATAGCTCAATCACGCCGCCGGTGGCGGGTAAGGCCTCAAATGCCGCCGCCAGTGTCTTGTGGTCGGCAGGGACACGAATGACGGGACGATTCTGGGGCTGGGCCCAGGCCTGCGTTACCGGTGTCACCGCCACCGCAAGGCCGCCCAAGACTAATCTGCGCGAAATCATATCCGCCCCTTACAACGCTCTGTAGGTGAAGTTCTTAAAGCGCGCCTCGCCCTTACCGGCCGCGTAGAAACCGGGCTTGAGCATCAGGAAACCGCCGCGGACATTGTGGTGATAGCCCGACACTTCCATGCCGCGGTCAAAGCGTTTCCACGTCTTACCGTCGGCGGAGGTATCAAACGTCACGATATGGCGGTTGTTCCGCAGGCGCATAAACATGCGTTTGCCGTATTGATGGGCCGGACGCCCGCGCTCAATGCCATACTGGTGGGTGACAAAATTTTTCCCATCAAACCCAAGACCGCAATAGAGTTTGGTGTCGTAAAACAGGATCAGACCCGCGCGCGCACCATCATCAATCTCGATCTCACATTCAATCTCATAGGCCGGATCGCCGACAATGGTGATCAGCGGCGCGCCTGAGCTTGGGGCCTCACCGGCGGCCTTGAGGTGCAGCGTGCCATTATTGAGACGGATACGGTCGCGCTCACCCGCCGGCGGGTTGAAGAAGTTCCACTGAATGCCGTACTTATCGGTTGAGAAATCATCCGAGCGGGCAATGCCGTGAGCGGGTGTCGCGCCATGCGGTTTGCCGCCCTTGGGCTTTGCGATCGGCTTTGACAGGTCGCCGCCGCCATAATCGAACCAGCCGTCTTTCGTCCAGGTGATCGGGGCCAGAAGCGTCTGCCGCCCCAAGGTCCAAAAACCGTTTTCATAGCCGTGATAAACGCTCCACCAGTCACCCGCTGGCCCTTCGACCAGGGTGGCATGGCCGCGTGACCACCATTTTTCGTCAGCACTGACCGTGCGCACCAAAGGATTGCGCGGGTGATCTTCCCACGGGCCATTGATCGACTTTGAGCGGGCGGCGATGACCATATGGCCGGTCGGCGGGCCTGCGGTGCCACCCACGGCGGTGATCAGGTAGAAATAGTCACCGTGACGGGTGATCTTCGGGCCTTCCGGCGCAAAACCTTCGACGATCCAGTCGGACGGATAGCGCCACGGCTTATAGACATTTTCCGGCGCGCCGACGCGGCTTAAACCATCGTCCGACAGGCGAACGCGGTCACCACCCGACAGGAACAGCCAGCGTGAACCGTCTTCGCCGACCGCATGGCCGGGATCAATGTGGCTGGGCAGGTCAAGGTCGATCGGCTCGGACCAAGGCCCCTCGATCTTGTCGGCCCAGATCACCCACGAGGTGGTTTTCGAGTCCGGCGCTGTGGTCTTTTTGGTCGGGATATAAAGATAATACCGGCCCTTGTGTTTGATCAGTTCCGGCGCCCAGACCGAGCCGATGTTCTTCGTCAGGGTCGCCGTCACCGGCCGCCAGTTGACCAGATCCTTTGAATGCCAGATCACCAGACCCGGATAGGCGTCAAAGGTCGAAAAGGTCATATAGTAATTATCACCGTCCTTCAGGATCGACGGATCGGGATGATCACCGGCCATGATCGGGTTGAGGAAGGTGCCGTTGCCGAGGTCGGCCTTGCGCTGCCCCTCGACGCCCTTGGCCCACGGCGATATCTTGCCTGTCAGTTGTTGCAGTTCGTCCGACGGCGCCTGTGCCTGGGCGGCCTTGGGCGCGCCCAATAAAAACGCGCCTAAACTGAACGATTTCAGGGCATTGCGCCTGCTGGTGTCTGACATTTCCGGTTCCCTTGTTTCATAGTGCAATAATTTTTAAGTGTGTTGGATCGGGTAGCCCCCGACCTCTTGTTCTGAATGCATAATCCGGCCCGTACCGGCTTTGGCTTGGGCTACAATACGGGCATCAATGGCATCGCGCCGGTTGGGACGCGCACCACAGGTTTTATACACGAAGGCTTCAACGGCTTTGGCCGGGCGGGAGTTAAGCCCCTGCGGCCAGAACATCTCCTTTGGCACCGACCGGATAAAGGCTTTTGGCTTATACGTGTCACCGGTGTCATGTCCGTCGGGACGGGCCTGATAATAGCCGATAATCGGAGCTGTGCTGCCATCGGCAAAGCTTGCGATATTATCAGTGGCATGCAGCCGCAAATCCCCCGCGCCACCAAAGGTCAGCATAGCAAGACCTGCCCGCGTATCCACGCCCCCGCGCATGACGTTTCCACGCAAAATCATGCCGCCGGACTCAATCACCCGCCCCGCCCACTGATCCTCAACCAGCGTATATTGCGCGCACGTATGGCCCGGATTGACGAACACATTATTGATGACCGCACACTGCCCGCCGCCCTTAACCAGCGGATGGCGCTCATTATTATGGGCATACAGGTTACCGTAAATCAGCACCCCCGTCACATTATCGTGCACCAAAGACCCCATCGAATGGGGGCCTTTTGAATGGCTGGCGTCATGCAGGGATTCGGCGATCAGGTTATGGCTGAAGGTAATGCGGTGGGAAGTGTTACGCCGCCAGTCCTCAGGCCCCGCCCCGTCAAAGCGCGGCCCCGATGCCGACAAGGCTTCATCGACCGCCCAGGTAAAGCTGCAATGATCGATAATGACATCATGACCACCGACAATCGACAGGCCGTCCGGCTCAAAGCCGCCGCCCTTGGCCACCCCAGCCGTGCCCGGCCGCACGGCGATATGGCGGAAAATGACATCATGGGTGGCCACCCGCACCCCGCCCTTGATCAGGGTTACACCAGGTTCGGGCGCGGTTTCACCGGCCACCGTCACAAACGGCTCACGGATATCGAGCGAGGTCTTACTGAGATCGATCACGCCACCTATGGCAAATTCAATCACCCGCGGGCCGGTGGCTTCCAGCGCGGCTTTGAGCGAGCCTTCGCCGGACGGATTGAGATTAGTGACGCGTAAGGTTCGCCCGCCCGCCCCGCCGCGTGTGGCGGTATAGAGCGACGGCGATGAGGCCAGCACGGGCCCTGCCACGGTCAGGCTCATCGCCCCCGCCAAAAGACCGCGCCGGTCGATCATGCCGCCACCAGCTTCACGCCGTCAAAAGTGTAGGCCGCGCTTTGACCGGCCCGCAGCTTAACCTCGATCACCTGCTGACCAAACACCAGACGGGTAGCCTCGCCCAGACGGCTGGTCAGAGTTACCCGCTCAGGTTTGCCATCCTTCCAGCTCAGATCAACGCCGTAGCCCGCCCGCGCCTGAAGGCCCGCCACCTTACCGGTCGGCCAGGCCGAGGGTAAGGCAGGCAGGATGATGATCTCATCATTATAGGACTGCATCAGCATCTCAACCATGCCGGAGGTGCCGCCGAAATTACCGTCGATCTGGAACGGCGGATGGGCATCGAACATGTTGGGATAGGTGCGCTCAGGCCCCAGCAGCAGTTTCAGGATGCTGTGGGTGCGCTCCCCCTCGCCCAGCCGCGCCCACAGATTGATGCGCCAGCCAATGGCCCAGCCGGTCGACATATCGCCGCGCAGATCAAGCGATTTCTTGGCCGCGGCGGCCAGTTCAGGCGTCCCGCGCGGGGTAATCTGGGTTGACGGATAAAGGCCATACAGATGCGAGACATGGCGATGGTGCATGTCATGGGCGTCCATATCCCAGTCGTCTTTCCATTCCTGAAGCTGACCGGCCTTACCGATCTGGTTGGGCACCAACTGGCCGCGCAGGGTCTTAATTTCCTTGCGCAAAGCCGCATCGGTTTTCAGGATTTCAGCCGCCCTGACCGTATTGTCAAACAGGTCGCGGATGATCTGCATGTCCATAGTCGGCCCGGCGCAGATCGAGGTGCCGAACTTATGGCGGTTTTCCGGCGATATCGACGGCGATGTGACCATGTAGCCTGAGGCCGGATCCTTAACCAGCGTATCGACAAAGAACAGCGATGCCCCTTTCAGGATCGGGTAGATCTCCTTGAGGTAAGCCTTGTCGCGGCCATAGTCATAGCGATCCCACAGGTGCAGGCACAGCCACGCCCCGCCGGTCGGCCATGTGCCATAGAAAGCCGCATCGATCGGGGCCGTCGCCCGCCACAGGTCGGTATTGTGATGCGTCACCCACCCACGAGCGCCGTACATGATTTTGGCGGTCTCAGCCCCCGTCACCGAAATGTCCCTGACCATCGAAATTAATGGATCAACCAGTTCCGGCAGGGCGGTCGGCTCAGCCGGCCAATAGTTCATCTCGGTATTGATATTGATGGTGTATTTGCCACCCCACGGAGCCGAGGTCTTTTCGTTCCATAGCCCTTGCAGGTTCGCCGGTTGCGTACCGGGACGCGAGCAGCCAATCAGCAGATAGCGCCCGTATTGGAAATAGAGCGCCGCCAGTGCCGGATCGTCCTGAGACAATGATTTGGCGATGCGTTCATTGGTCGGCTGATCAGCAAATTCGGTGCGGCCGAAATCGACAGAAACACGGTTAAACAGGCGCTGATGCTCGACCACATGGTCGCCCAAAATCTGATCATAGGGACGCGCCACCGCCGCCGCGATTTGGGCTTTGGTAATGGCGGTGGGATCGCCCGACACATCACGATAGGTCTTATAGTTGGTGGCCGCCGTCGAATAGATGATGACCTCATCGGCCTTCGAGACGACCAGTTCATCGACGCCTGTAGTCTGCTGGCCACCCTTGGCCACCACCCGCACCCGGTTTTCAAAGCGGAGCGCGCCGTCCTTACCGTTATGAGGGCTGTTGCGTCCGGACAGGACAATTTCGGTAGGGCCTTCGATCGCGACCGCTGCTGCCATCGGCGTCTCAAACCCAAGCTGAAATGATACGCTGCCCGGTTTGTCGGCGGTCAGGCGCACCACCAAGACCTGATCGACGGGGGAGATAAAGGCTTCACGCGTATAGGTCACGCCGTTCTGACGATAGGTGACGGTCGATACCGCCCGCGTCAGGTCAAGCTCGCGGCGGTAACCGCTGGCGTTCGACGACGGCCCAAAGGTCAGGGTTAGTTCCCCGATCGTCTGGTATGAGACCTGACGGATCGGATTGGCCATCATCCTGGCCTGAATGAGCGTCTGCGCCTCAAGGTACTGGCCGTCAAAGATCAGCTTGCGCACTTCGGGTAGAGCCGCCAAGGCCTCCGGATTTGCCGGCTGATACGGTGCCCCGGCATAGAGGGTGTCTTCGTTCAGTTGCAGCCGCTCACGTGCCACGCCGCCGAACACCATCGCCCCCAGACGGCCATTGCCCAACGGCAGGGCCTCAGTCCATTCCACAGCGGGGGTTTTATACCACAGGGTCAGGTCACCCGGTTTTGCAGGCTGACGCGGCTGTGGTGACGGAAGAGCGGTTTGGGCCAGCACTTGGGCCAGCACATGGGCGGGGATCGCGGTCATGCCCGCAAGCACAGCGGAAAACTTAAGACCGGTTCGCCGTGTAATGCCTGCCATGATGAACGCTCCGTATGGGCATAAATACTAAAGCGATATGCGAAAAAGTGTAAGCGGTTTTTCGCACCAATATCGCGTTAAAACAAAAACTTAGAGAAAAATGACGATTCCATTAAAGTCATTTTTCTCTAAAAAAAAGCGGACACCCTGAACAAAGGGTTTCAGGACATCCGCTCAGTCAGCCAGCTTGTGTCAAACCTAAATGAGGCAAACAACGGGGAGCTGGTTTCGGGCAGCAAAGGCCGGGCAGGCCTTCGCATGGGAAGAAAACAATCCCCGGCGCAGAGATCACCGCGCCGGGGTATATGCTTAGTACTTGTAACGCACGCCCAGGGTATAGGTCGGGCCGGTCGAGCCGTACTGGCTGACGACCGACTGAGAAGTAACCCCATAGGCATAGCGGTTCGTGGTCTCATCCGTGATGTTCAGGCCTTCGAGCGTGATCGAAATCCGCTTGGTCGGCTTATAGCTCATCGAGAAATCGACATTGAGGGTATCAAGGCTGCCCGCAAAGTCGTTGATCAGCGGTGAGTTACACGGTGTTCCGTCCGCATTCAGACCCGGTGAGCACGAACCCGACGCCAGCGGATAGGTCGTGTAATAGCCTTCGCGCTGTGACCCCGAAATACGGGCGCTGAACTTTTCAGTCTCGTAGTACAGGGTCAGGTTCATGGCGTCAGGCGAAGCCCCCAGCCACGGCCCAAGGCCATAGGTCGGCGCAACCGTGGCCGTGCCCGGATCAAGGATGTAGTTCAGTTCAGAGTCGATATGAGTCATATTGAACTGAATGCCGGTGTTCTTGAAGTACCAGGGCAGGAAGGTGAAGTCCTGCTGATAGTTGAACTCCCAGCCCTTAAGCGTACCGCCCGGTGCGTCGCGGAACTGACGCGCGGTGGCTTCGTAATTGCCGTCCACATAGGCCAGTTGGTTGGCATTGGTGAACTGAAGCCGCAGTTGGGCGATATCTTCCGCCGACAGGAAGGTGTTCAGAGGTGCCGAGAACAGAACCGTCTGCGGGTATGAGCCGATGTCTTTCTTGAAGTAGGCAAACGACACCAGACCACCCTTGGCAAAATACCATTCGGCACTGAAGTCATAAGTATTGGCACGGAACGGGCTGAGCTTCGGGTTACCGATGGTCAGTGTGGCGCCTGTAGTGGCCCCCGTGTTCGGGATATTGATCGCGGTGATCGATGGCGACAGGTTACCCAGCAGCGGGCGCGCCATAACCTTAGACGCCCCGAAACGCAGGTAGAAGTCGTTCATGACTTCCCACGCCAGGTTAAACGACGGCAAGGTATCGGTATAGCTGTTCTCACCGGTGATCGGACGACCCGCAGAGGTCGACCCGTAAGAGGTCAGATTGGTTTCGACCTGACGCACGCCGATGTTCCCGAACATGTTACGACCAAAGACATCGTAATCAAAGTTCAGCTGGCCATAGAAGCCTTGCGTTTTTTCCGAAACGCGGAAGTTTTCACGCCCGCCGTTACGTTTACCGTGGATAGTCCAGTCACCATATTGATTGATACACTCACAGGTGAAGCCAAAGACAGAGTCAAAGGCGGTGATGCTGGGGGCAAAGAAGCTGGTGGTGGTTCCCGCCGGCAGATCAAGCCCCTGACCAAACTGGATGACCCGGCCCAAAGAGGCGACTGAGACACCGGCTTCTTTTTCGGTCGGGTTCAGCAGATCGTTTTCACGCTCCGTGAGGTTGGTCTTGAAACCAAAGGTCCTGCCGATAGCCCCGAATTTAAACGTCAGATGATCGTCAAAGTCGAAGGCGAAGTCTGCGCGCAGGCTTTCGTAGTCGTTGGTGACAAAGCGCTGATAGTGACGCATGCCGGAAAAGCCCTTGACGATGCCCCAGTTGGCTGGGTTTGCCGTGTCAAAGCCAATGTTAAACACCGGCATGGCGCCGTCAGCCCGCTCATCAAAGGTGAAGGTTTCAGGCGCATCCATACGGTTGAATTCAACCAGAAGGCCCTGATTCTTGTTTTCCGAACGCGAGCGACCGTAGGTGAAATCACCACGGAAGCGATCGGTGAATTCATGGGTCAGGTTGAACGACAGTTGCTTGAACTCGGTCGTGTAGAAGTTCTGATCCGCCGCCGAGCGCCAGTCAACATTGCGCAGTTGCAGATAGTCCGCCACGCCGTCTTCGACATTGGCCGCCAGCACATCCACGCCCTGACGCCCGATCAGCTTGTCGCGGAAGCCAAGACCATCGGCTGACGCCACATAGCCCGGTGAGGTCGCGACGTTGTAATAGTCATAGGGGTCAAGGTTTTTCGGGTTGTAGCTATAGTTATAGCCCGACACCAATGCCCCGCCGTAGAAGCTCTGACCGCAATCGATGGCCCCCTGGATCGCCGTTTCGGGACGTGCCGTACAGGTACCGGGATAAAGTCCACGACGGGTGTTGCGCGCCGCCGTTGTATTGACGGCCGTATTGGCCGAGGTGGCATAACCGGCATTGGTATTATCGCGGTTCAGGCCGACGGATGACACCTGATAGATGGTGCTTTCGTTCTTGAACTTGGAATAAAGCCCATCAACGGTCAGGCGGGTTTTTGGCGTGATCTGCATCTGGAAGGCGGTGGTGATACCCAGACGCTCCTGATAAAGATCCTGCTGCTCGATCGAGCCCAGCGCGGGGATACGTACCAGAGACGCATCCAGCGGGTTATGCAGCAGCGCATAGGCCGTCGGGTCAGAGCCGGTGACCGCGTTCAGATAGTTGGTATTGGTAATCGCCGGCGTATTGGTGACGACACCGGTCGCGCTGATCTGGTTGGTAAAGGTCGTGCCCACAGGTGCCGAGAAACCGGCGCGGCGCGGGTTTTCCAAAGTTGTCCAGGTCGAGTTGCGGTACAGGTAATCGGACTGACCGGCACCGCGACGATACTGATCGTTCTCAGCCGTGCGCTCGGAATAGGCGACCGAGGCGAGGAAGCCCAGACGGCCATCGGCCCAGCGCTTGGACACCAGACCGGTGACGCGCGGATTGTGGGTTTCACCGTTCTGATAATAGGCATCCTGCAGCGAGAAGGCGAACTGATCGTCCTTATAGTCGAACGGACGGCCGGTTTGCAGGTCAACCGTGGCGCCCAGCGAGCCTTCGTCGGTTTCAGCCGAAGCGGTCTTACGCACCTTCAGCGAGTTGAACAGCTCCGACGCAAAGGTGTTGAAGTCAAACGAGCGAGAACGGTTGGGGCTGGAGCCGGCATCATTGGCGCCGCCGGTCGACAGAGCCTCAAGGTTATTGATGCGGACGCGGGTAAAATCGCCGCCCAGACCGCGCACCGAGATGGACCGGCCTTCGCCGTTATCACGGTCGATCGAGATGCCGGGAATACGCTGCAGCGATTCAGCCAGGTTGGCATCCGGGAAGTCAGCAATGTCTTCGGCATTGATGGCGTCCAGCATAACGTCGGCCTTGCGCTTGACGTTCAAAGCACTTTGCAGCGAGGCGCGATAGCCGGTCACCACGACCGTCTCCACATCACCCGCCTCAGGTGCAGGCTCAGCCTCCTGAGCAAAAGCACCCGACGCAACTGCCAAAGTCATCATAGCCGCGATGGAAATACTGCACCGCAGAGCACTAGACACATTTCGCCCGTTATTTTTTAAATACTTCATTGTTTTCATCCCTGTTATTAGGCCCCTCTACTTAAGAGACCCGTTGCCGTTTTTTTTATTTTTATTAATTGACCTGCATGATACCGGTGTCATCGCCATCTGAAAAGCAGGCCGATCAATTAGATTTAGATGG
This sequence comes from Asticcacaulis machinosus, assembly GCF_028550435.1. GTDB lineage: Bacteria > Pseudomonadota > Alphaproteobacteria > Caulobacterales > Caulobacteraceae > Asticcacaulis > Asticcacaulis machinosus. The sequence goes on from NZ_JAQQKV010000001.1 coordinate 1,473,547, forward strand.
TAGCGTTATCTTTTGCGCAAAGACAAGCCTGAAAATATGATAATATGGCTTTTATCCTACGGATTCGTCGCGTTATTGCCACAAAAACACACAATTTTTCATATCCAATTTTATGATATAAAATAATTTTTAAATTTAAAATTTTTCCGCACTGCAAATAAACCGACTTGAGAATAATTATAAATATTAGCCGAATTACTTTAATCATGGCAACGCTGTCATTTTAAACTTAACAACCCGGTTTACAGCCAACCGACTCACAGGCCATCAAGTATAGCCCGGACCCTTGCCGCCAGTTCATCAATAGTAAAGGGCTTTCCGATCAGTTCCACACCCGCATCGACCACGCCATTATGGACGACGGCATTGCGGGTATAGCCCGTCGTATAAAGCACCTTAATCTCCGGTCGGATGGCTCTGGCGGCATCCGCCAGCTTTCGCCCGTTGGTATCTGGCATGACGATATCTGTAAATATCAACGCGATATCGGGCAGGGCTTTTAAGATCTCAAGGGCCGCCGCCGCACTGTCCGCCTCCACGACACGATACCCCAGTTCGGTCAGGGCATCGCAGCTAAACCGGCGCACGGCGGGCTCGTCATCCACCACCAGTATCAGTTCCTGATCACCACTGGCTTCTTCATCAACCGCGGCCTCATCCTCGATCACCTCACCTGAGCTTTCAGTATCGCGCGGCAAGTAAACCTTGATGGTCGTCCCCTCCCCGACTTCGGAATAGATTTTGATGTGGCCGCCGGATTGCTTAATAAAGCCATAGACCTGACTGAGCCCCAGCCCCGTGCCCTTGCCCACCGCCTTGGTGGTGAAAAACGGATCAAAAGCCTTGGCAATCACATCGGCAGGCATACCTGAGCCGGTATCGGTGATGGCAATCATGACATAGTGCCCCGGCGGCACGCCCACCTCTTTTGACACATAACGATTGTCCAGATGGGCGTTCTGGGTTTCTATCGTCAGGCGCCCGCCCTCCGGCATGGCATCGCGGGCATTGACCGCTAGGTTGAGAATAACGTTTTCGAGTTGATTGGGGTCGGCCTGCGTCGCCCACAGGCCGCCGGCCAGAACGGTCTCCAGCCGGATATCCGCGCCGATCGAATGCCGCAGCAGGTCAGACATCCCCGATACCAGCCGGTTGACATTGAGCACTTCCGGCCGCAGCGGCTGCTGCCGCGAAAACGCCAGAAGACGCTGGGTCAGATTGGCCGCCCGGCGGGCCCCATCCAGCGCCGCTTCAATATAGCGGGCGACCCGAGAATCTTCGCTGCCCAGCCGCCGTTGCAGCAACTCAAGCGACCCCATGACCACTGCCAGCATGTTGTTAAAGTCATGGGCAATGCCTCCGGTCAGGTGCCCCACAGCTTCCATTTTCTGGGACTGGCGCAGGGCCTCCTGCACGTCCTGCAGTGCCTGTTCTGCCGCAATGCGCTCATTGATATTGGTGACCACCTGATAGGCACCGATGCGCTGGCCTTCATCGTCATAAAGGTTATTGAACTTCATCTCATAGGTGTTGCGCACCCGGTCCGCCTCGCCAAAGGCACTGATGGCCGTAAACTCTTCCCCTGCCAAAGCCCGCGACCACACAGCCTGCGCCGCCGTCCTCTGTTCAGGCAGAGGATCCAGAAGGTCGAGCATCCGGTCGCCGACTTTAGGCATGGCCCCGAATACGCGTTCAAATTCATCGGCGCCGGCTTTGTTAATTGCCAGCCAGCGATAGTCGAGATCAACCACATGGATAAAGGAATCGGTCGATTCAAATACAGTGGCCAGCAGGTTGCGTTCGGCCGTGCGCGCCCTGACCTGCGCCTCCAGCGACACCGCCAATGCCTTAAGCGCGCCTTGCGCCTTCACCCGTTCAACGGCGGCGCGGATGCGCACCGCCACTTCCTGAATGAGGGCTGTTTCATCCTCAGACCACTCGCGAGGCGTTTGAGAATTGATAAACAGCATGGCCACGGCCTGATCGCTTTCGACGATCGGGACATTGACCAGCGACAGCGCCTGCTTGCCCTCCAGAGCGTCTATGGCATGTGCCGTGCGCACATCCAGCCTGACGTCGTTAATCGACACCAGCCGTCCCGCCTTAAGGTCATCAACAAAGGTGCCAAAATGACGAAGATTCAAAGTGCCGACCACGCTTGTAACCTGCGCCGCGGTCCAGTTGCCTGCCACCGTGATGCTGTCGTCGCGCGGGTCAATCGTCCCATAGCCGACGCGGCCAGCTTCCAGCGCTTCACCCAGCACTTTCGAGGCGGCATAAATGATGTCTTCGGCAGCCTCCAGATCCCGGATGTCTTCGGTCAGTTTCATCAGGGCTTCACGGCGCACCTGCGCCTGCCGCCGGTCGGTGACATCCACCCCTTCGACCAGTATGCCGTCGACCTCGCCTTTGCTGTTTCGTAAGGGCTGATACACGAAATCGAGATAATGGTGCTTGACCGGGCTGGTCGCGCCCGATTGCAGCGCGAATTTATGGTTTTGGCCGCTGTAAGCTACGCCTGATCTGTAGACCTCATCCAGCAAGTCGGCATAGCCCTGCTCGCTGGCTTCCGGCAAAGCGACCCGAACCGGCATACCCAAAACCTGACGATTATCGATCAGCCGGTTGTAACCGGGATTACTGTAGACATAGACATGTTCCGGCCCGCGCAGCAGTGCCATGAAGGTCGGGGACTGGTCGAAAAGCTGCACAAAGCGTTCGCGCTCTTCGCGGGCGATGCGGTCGGCCAGAACCTTGCCCGTGGTTTCAACCACCGTATCCAGCATCCCCAGAACCCGGCCGGTGTCATCGCGCACAGGGCTGTAGCAAAAAGTAAAATAGGCTGTCTCAAGCGTGCCTGAGCGGTCAATAACCAAAGGGTAGTCTTCAATAAAAGTCGACGCACCGCCCAATGCCTTATCGGCAATCGGCTTTAGCTCTTCCCAGACCTCGGCCCAGGTGACCCGCATGGGCTCTCCAAGCGCTGCCGGTTTTTGCCCCAGAATGGTTTCATAGCCATCATTATAAATGGCAATCAGCTCCGGCCCCCAGAACAGACACTTAGGGAAATCCGACGACAGCATCATATCGACCGCAATACGCAGGGTGGCTGGCCAGCCCTCTATCGGCCCTATCGGTGTTGCGGCCCAGTCAAAGGCGCGAACCTTGGCGCCCATCCGACCGCCGCCGCTGTTAAAACCCGAAAGTGCTCTGTCCAAGAAAGTGCCCCGTCAATTACCGCCGTCCCGGCGATTACCCCAAACGCCTCTTTATCAAAGGGCCCGAATAAAGGATCAATCAGGAAGCGATCAACGCACCTTTGACATTTTGCCCGCAAAGCCTTATCGCCACGGGCATGTCAAATACCCCCTCGACCGAAGCGCCACGGCGCAGAACCTTCGCCATCATCTCCCACCCGGACGCCGGTAAGACGACCCTGACCGAGCATTTGCTGCTGGCCGGTGGCTCAATCCGTGCCGCGGGTCAGGTCAGGGCGCGCGGTGAAAACCGCCGCACCCGTTCCGACTGGATGAAGATCGAAAAAGAACGCGGGATTTCGGTGTCGTCGTCGGTGATGACGTTTGAACACGATGATAAGATGTTCAATCTGCTCGACACACCGGGCCACGAAGACTTTTCGGAAGATACCTATCGCACCTTGACCGCCGCTGACGCCGCCATCATGGTGCTGGACGCCGCCAAGGGGATCGAGCCGCAAACCCTGAAACTGTTTGAAGTGTGCCGTCTCAGGGATATCCCGATCATCACCTTCATCAACAAGATGGACCGCGAAGCCGAAGACGCGCTGGCCCTGCTGGATGAGGTGGCATCAAAGCTGCAACTCGACCCATCGCCGCTGTACTGGCCTGCCGGGTCCGGCAACCGTTTTCGCGGCATGATCGAGCTTAAGACCGGCCTGTTTTACCCGTTCACCAAGCGCGATTCCGGCGCCGAATATGATCAGGGCCACGAAGCCCCTGCCCCCGTCGATGACGCCGTTGCCAAGGGCTGGATGAACGCCGACGAGCTGAGCGAACTGAAAGACACCGCCGAACTATTGGAGGGGGGATTTAAGCCGTTCGACGTTGAGGCCTTCCTTGAGGGCCACATGACGCCGGTGATTTTCGGCTCCGCGCTGCGGCATTACGGCGTCAACCAACTGCTTGAAGCCATTGGCAATTTTGCGCCCGCGCCCAAGAAGGTCAAGGCGTCCAAAGCCGGTGCCGAGACCCTGGTTGACCCGACCGAAAAAGAGGTCACCGGCTTTGTTTTCAAGGTGCAGGCCAATATGGATCCCAACCACCGCGACCGCATCGCCATGTTGAAACTGACATCGGGTAAGTTCCAGCGCGGCATGAAGCTTAAGGTGCAAAACACCGGTAAGCAGTTGTCGGTCAATGCGCCGATCATGTTCTTTGCGTCTGACCGCGAACTGGCCGAAGATGCCTTTGGCGGCGACGTTATCGGCATCCCCAACCACGGCGTGTTGCGGGTCGGCGATTCATTGTCCGAGTCCGGCACGGTGCGCTTTGCAGGGCTCCCCAACTTTGCGCCGGAAATCCTGCAACGGGTGCGCGTGAAAGACCCGCTCAAGGCCAAGCACCTGAAAAAAGCGCTGGAGTCCCTTGCCGAAGAAGGGGTGACCCAGTTGTTCCGCCCGTCGATTGGCTCGGACTTTATTGTGGGGGCCGTGGGTCAGCTTCAGTTTGAGGTTATGGCCGACCGTCTGGCCAATGAATACGGCCTTGATTGCGTCTTTGAGCCCTCGCCTTACGCCGAAGCCCGCTGGCTGGGCGGGGATGCCGCTAAGGTAGAGGACTTTGCCTCAAAGCACCGCGGCGCTATGGGTACGGACATCGACGAATATCCGGTGTTTCTCGGTAAATCGGCGTGGGAGATCAACTATGTGGCCGAACGCTATCCAGATGTTAAATTCCTGCGCACTAAGGAACGGGGTTAGAAATTAACACTGCAACGAGTTTACCCCAAACTAACCACCGAACTTGCCTCGCAGCTCTCACTGATTGAGCCGAGCGATGGCGGAGTTTTATATTACCCCTGCGCCATTACGTTGAAAGACGGTACAGAATTGCCGCGCGTCTATATTTGCGAAGCCACATCGTGGTATAAATATTGGGGAGTGTGGCCTGAAGACGATGCTGGCAAAAAGAGTATCGATCTAAATCTGATAGCTGGCATTGCAGCGAGCCCTCAAAGACTTCCTGCAAGTTTTGCAAACAAACTGTACGATGCCGGAGAATCCGGCATGGGCTATACTATCTTTACGGTCGTTTTCGCTGACGGCTTAGAAGTCGCCTATGGCACTGGCAATGCCGTAGATTTCATTAGATACCCGCATGGTAAAACGGCCCATGACATAAGGGATGTTTTGCCGCATATGGGCCGTGATACAGCACGAACTTGCCCCGATTATATCTGGTGCTTGTATAGTCAGTAATAACCTGTATTCGCCACCACTTCGGGAGTCGTGCCCTGAACGCTTTCACCCCAAGCGCGCTGGGGCATAAATCACGCGCCCTTGGCCGTCAGGCGTTCCAGCGCTTTTTTGGCATCGCGTTCGGCCAGGGTAAAGCTGCCCGCCACGCCGGTGGCCGCAGCCACGCCGCCGCCGGTGGGCCATATTTTCCACTCGGTATTTTTCGGACCGCGCGGGTAAAACTTGATCTCAAAGGTTTTAGGTTCTGTTTGCATGGTGTCGCAGTAACAGTAATTGCGCCAAACACCTAATCCCGAATGACAGCCCTTGCCAAGAGCCCTCAAACGCGTCACCATTGCTCAAAAATAATCACATTTGATCTCCGGAGGATCGCATGGGCAATTTCGGTCTCAACCGCCGCCAAATGACGCGCGCTTTGGGTTTAGGCGCAGGGCTGGTCAGTATCGGCACCCTGCCCGCTCAGGCCGCCGCCAAGCGTCCGTGGCCATTCCTGATCGGGGCGGACGTGTCGTGGATCCCGCAGGATGAGGCCGAAGGGGCGACCTATTTCGTGGACGGCGTACAAAAAGATCCGCTGGAGATCCTCAAATCGGCCGGTTTCAATGCCATCAAGCTGCGGGTCTTTGTTGATCCTGAAAACGGCTATTCCAAGCGTCACCCCGACAAAAAATGGTGCGGGATTGATCAGACCATTGCCTTTGCCCAGCGCATCAAGGCGGCGGGAATGCACTATTCCCTGACCTTTCACTACAGCGATACCTGGGCCGACCCTGAGCATCAGAACATCCCCGCCGCTTGGGCAAAACTCGATACCACCGGCCTGATCGACGCGGTTTACCGGCACACTCACGACAGCCTGAGCGCCATGAAACAGGCCGGCGTTTCGCCCGATCTGATCCTGATCGGCAATGAGACGACCTTTGGCACGCTGTGGCCGTTCGGGCGAGTGCCGCTGACCATACCGACCGGCAATCCCGTTACCGACGGCAACCACATGAAGGTTGAAGGCGCGGGCGGATTTGATGTCTTCGCAGAGTTCCTCAAAGCTGGTCTGGCCGCCTGTGCTGAGGCCACACCCGATGCCAAAACCGCGGTCCATAACCATCTGGGCCGCCACTGGCCGATTGTGCAGAACTGGATGGATAACCTCATTCAGCGCGGTGTGAAATTCGATGCCACCGGCTTTTCCTGCTACCAGCAGGCGCAGGAAGGCGACTGGGAGCGCACCTTTGCAGAATACGCCAGACGCTATCCTGACCACGGGTTTTTCGTGGCTGAATATTCGAGCCGCAAGCGCTATGTCAATGATATCGTCCATGCCCACCCGAACGGCTGGGGCGCCTATATCTGGGAGCCGACCCGCCATCAGGAAGCGGTGTTCGACAAGGACGGTCATAACGCCGGCGAAGGCCCGCGTCCGAACCTGATCTCTCAGGGCCTCAATGCCGCCGAAGCGCCGGGGTCGACGCCCTCAGCACCCACCACCACGCCACAGCGCCCGCGCAGCCACGGCGGCCGCTATGACGCCAATGGCTTGCTGGATCTATACCGGCAAATGGCAAAGGATTATGCCGTCTAGGCCGCCGCCACCTGATCGTAACACAACACCCGCAGGCGGTGACCATCGGGATCGAGCGCCACAAACCCCAAACCAAAGCCCAGATCGGTCGGGATCTGCGGCAGACGCACGCACGCATCCCACAGGCGCTCATAGGTGCGCACGATCATATCCGCATCGGCCATGACAATATCGATGTGCTGCGCTACCGCCGAGCCTGGCACCAGTTCCAGCCGCATGTCGTCGGTGACGAAGATAGCCTGATCCACCGCATCCCCGACACCCTCACGCCCCAGCAAAGCCTCGTAAAACCGTGCGCTCAGGTTCACATCGCGCACCTGTAATCTGATCTGCTTCATGATGGCCCCTCATATTGAACAGAGCGACTGTAACCGGAACTAATGCCAGCTTTTGTCAGCAGACTCAGGCACCGGTTCACGCCCACGATGCTCGCCGCGACTATCCCATTTCGCCTGGGCGCAGGCCTCTTCGTCGCGCCAGTCCTTAAGCAGCGATAACCGGCGGCGCGGATAGCGCTCGGTCGTGACGGTCAAGGTCTGGATACGGTCAGAGCGGAAATGGCGGAAATTGCTGCGGGTTTCACACCACGCCACCAGCACGCGCGCCCGCTCCCAAAAGCCGAGCGCCACCGGCCAGATGACGCGGTGGGTCACCACCTCATTGACGTCGCTATAGAGAATATCAAGTTTGCGCTCATGGCGCATGGCCTGCCGGATCATCGCCAGATGCTTGTCTTCCTGCTCGGACGGGGCCAGTTCCTTCCAGTTCGAGACCATCAGGCCCGACGTCTGCAATCCGTCGCGCACATCATCCGGCAGGACCGCCGAAATCTTGGCCAGAGCATTGGTCGCCGCCGCACTTAAGGACTTATCGGCCCGGCCCGCGACCCACTGCGCACCCAGCGCCAGCGCCTCGATCTCCTCCAGAGACAGCATCAGCGGCGGCAGCATAAAACCCGGCCTGAGCACAAAGCCGACCCCGGCTTCGGCTTCTATATCCGCCCCCTGCCCGCGCAGTTCACCCATATCGCGGTAGAGTGTGCGCAAGGAAATACGCAGTTCCTGTGCCAGAAACTCCCCCGACACCGGATAGCGGTGCCTGCGCAAAATTTGCAGCAGATCAAACAGTCTTTGCGTGCGCGACATGGGAGAGTTCCTGAACAGCCGCGTCTGTTTTACCTCATTTAAATGAGAACAAAAGCAGAATTTAGGTATGTCTCGCTTTATTCCGCGATTTTCCCGCGCAGGCCCATGCAAGTGACGTTTTCAAGCGCCTCAAGCTTAAGCTGCGCCCCCTCAAGGTTGGAGCGCGAAATGTCGGCCCCATCCAGCTTAGCCATCCGCAGGTCGGCAAAGGTGAAGTTGACATTCCTCATCCGCGCGTCTGACAAATCCGCCGGCATATAGCGATCCTTGGCAATCATCAGCGCGCCGAGCTTCGCCCCTTCGAGATTGGCCCCGTCCATGCGCACCTTGGCCATACGCGCCCCGCGCAGGTCAGCGCCGGAAAGGTCGCAGTTACGCAAATCCGCCCCATCAAGCTGCGAGCCCTGAAGCTGAATACCACGCATATCCAGACCGTAAAACACCGCGCCCTTGGCCGACAGCGCCGCCAGATTAAAGCCCTTGATCGACTTCAAACCGCGCAGATCCGCCTTATCGAACACGGACGGCGTGCCCTCCTTGCCGATCGTGCTGACCCACAAAGCGTGCTGGCGCAACATATTGCCATAGGGCAGATCGGTAATGTCCTGACCCACCGGTTTATCGGTCAGAACCCCGGTCATGTCGGTTTGCGATACCCGCCACATATCGGTCTTGGCACCGATCAGCACGGCATCTTTCAGCGACGCGCCACTGACATCGGCCCCCGACAGATTGGCCCCCTCAAGGTCAACATTGTCCATGATCGCCTGCTTCAGGTTCGCCCGCGACAGGTTACACGATTTCATGATAGCGTCGGTGAAATCGGCCTTCATGGCCTGAATGCCAGTCAGTTTTGAGCGCTCAAGATTGGCCCCGCGCAGGTTGGCATAGGCAGCCTCAGACGCCCGTTCGGAGATTTCGCGATAAACCAGACCGGTTTTCTTATCCGGCATGGCCATAGCGCCTTCGCGCAGGTCGGCCTCAAACATATCAACGCCTTCGAGGTTGGCCCCGCGCAAACACGCCCCGCGCAGATCAACCCGCCTGAGGCTTGCCCCTTTGAGACAGGATAACTGGATATCGACACAGTACAGGTTCGAGCCGTCCAGCACCGCACCGGTCAGGTCACAATCGACCATAATGGCGGCGGTGAAATCGGCATCTTTCAGCACACGGCCCTTCAGCGACAGGCCCGACAGGTCACACCACGCCAGTTTCGCGCGCATACCGCCGGGTATGCCCTTCATCAGCCGCTCATGCTTCAGGCAGATCTGATCCAGTTCCGCTTGAGACAATCGGGTAAAACTATATTCGGCGGCTGCCGCGCTCATGCCAACTTCCTGAAGTTTCAGGCGTTAAGCATAGGTAAGAAGTCTTAACTTAGGCTTTAAAAGCGCATGCCAAAAAGTGTTTACGGTTTTTGGATCCACATGCGCGTTAACTTTTAAAAGCGCTGTCCACGGACAAATAGCCGAGTTCGTGCAGCGCCTTTGCCACCTCAGTACCAGGACGCACAAAGAGGCTGCGGTAGCCTTTTAGCCCCAACGCCGCCAGACCTTCTTCGTAGGAAATGCACGGGTCGGGTTCGTATTCGCCGTCAAAGCCAATCCCGTTATGACTTTCGGCAATGCGCGGACGGCCCGTTTCCAGAAAATGCACGAAGCCCGCAATCAGATGGAACGCCTCGTCGTTCAACAGCCCGGCCTCAACCTCTACGCCGGCGTTTTGCAGCCGGCGCACACCAGTGTGTGAGGCAAAGGGCGACGGATCGGGACAGGCGAAAATGACCTTAACCACCCCCGCTGCGACCAGCTTTTCAGAACAGGACAGCCCGCCGCCGGAACGCTGCCCGCATGGTTCCAGCGTCACATAGGCCGTGGTGCCTGTGGCCGCATCACCCGCCTGCTCCAGCGCCATTTCTTCGGCATGGGGCCGCCCACCAGAGCCGGTAAAGCCCTCACCGATGACGGCACCGTCTTTTACGATGACGCAGCCGACTGCCGGATTAGGCCAGGTCGTCCCTGGCCGCGCCAGCGCGATTGCCCGGCGCATGAACGAATCTCCCTCTCCCCGTAAACGGGGAGAGGGTTGGGGTGAGGGGCTTCTTTCCATTGCCGGAAAATAACTGAACTCAGGTGACTTCACAATTCCCTTGATCCGCCCATCGCTAATGGCCGCAATCGTCTCCAACACCGGCCTGACTTCGCGCATCACATCGGCTTGCCAGAAACGTGCGACCGACCAACCATGCTCATTCAGGTAGCGATTTCGCACGTCATCATACAGATTGCCGACATGCTGACTGCCGTCAATTTCGACGACCAGCCTGATCTCTCGACACGCAAAATCTGCGAAATACGGCCCGATTGGCAGTTGCCGGACAAATTTCAGACCGCCCAACTGCCTATTGCGCACATGATGCCAAAACCGGGATTCTGCGTTGTTTTCCACCCTGCGCAATGACCGTGCGCGGTTTGTCGTTGGTTTTGGCCCGCGCACTTTTGCCCCTCACCCTTCCCTCTCCCCGTAAACGGGGAGAGGATTTTATTTACGATGACAGGGCGTCGAGCACCGGCAGAGGATTGGCGCGGTCGACATCCAGATAGTGCGCCGACATCGGGCGCAGCGTGTCACTCAGTTCGATCACCAGCGGATTGCCGGTCGGCACTTCGACCTCAAGGATCGCCGCATCGCCCAGATCAAACAACAGCTTGATAATGGCGCGGATCGAATTGCCATGAGCTGCGACCAGAACCGTCTCACCGTTTTTCAGTTCCGGCACGATGGTCGATTCCCAGAATGGCAGAACGCGATCCAGCGTGGTTTTCAGGCTCTCAGTGAGTGGCAGAACCGAACCGGCATAGCGGCGATCAGCGGCGAAATCATAGGCGCTGCCGGCCTCAAGTTCCGGCGGCGGCACGTCATAGGACCGGCGCCAGATCTTAACCTGATCTTCGCCGTGAATGGCCGCGGTTTCCGCCTTATCAAGCCCGGTCAGGCCGCCGTAATGGCGCTCATTCAACCGCCAGTCCTTGATCACCGGCACATAACTCTGACCCGCCGCATCGAGCGCCAGATTGCAGGTGCGAATGGCGCGCGTTAGCACCGAGGTGAAGGCCAGGTCGATTTCGATGCCCTGTTCTTTGATCAGTTCACCGCCGCGCGTGGCCTGAGCCTCACCCTCAGCGGTCAGGTTGACATCGACCCAGCCGGTAAAGCGGTTTTCCAGATTCCACTGGCTCTGGCCGTGGCGTAGAAGGATTAGCTTGGGCATGGGTTCACCTGTTCAAATATTGAGATATCACAAGGCTATAAAAGCCCCCAAATAAGGACGCAAGGCTATTTCTTCACTTCCGCAGAAAGCCTGTCCTTCTCACTCCTCCCTACGAAGTGGGGAGGTGGCATGGAGCGTAGCGAACATGCCGGAGGGGGATATCGGCAAGAGGTAAGGCCCCCTCCGTCTTTTTAGCCATCGCTAAAAATCCACCTCCCCATCGCTACGCGACAGGGAGGAGAAAAAGCGATGCCATTCAAATTCCCAACCAAGTTGTCGGTTCTAAACGCACGCCTTCCAAACTCTGATGGCCTGTTTCATCGCCTGCACATCATGAACTCTGACCATTTTCGCCCCCAGTTCAAGGGCTTTCAGATGCACGGCAATCGTTCCACCGATGCGCTCATTCGCCTTGGACGGATCGGCCCCTTCGCGCTCTTCCAAGGCCGCAATAAAGCGTTTGCGCGACGCGGCCATCAGCAGCGGAAAACCGTGCGCCGCTAACCGACCCGTGGCGCGGATCAGGCTCAGGTTATGATCCAGCGTCTTGCCAAAGCCGATACCGGGATCAAGCCAGATGCGCTCGCGCCCTACCCCCGCCGCCATCGCCGCCTCGGCGCGGGCCAGCAGATAGGCTTCAACCTCGGCCACGACATCGTCATAGCGTGGTTCAGACTGCATGGTTTGGGGATCGCCCTTCATGTGCATCAGGATGATGTCGCAGTTCAGTTCAGCGGCGGCCTCTAAGCTGCCCTCGCCTTCCAGCGCGCGGATATCGTTCCAGATGGTGGCTCCAGCAGAAACTGCAGCGCGGGCGACTTCGGGTTTGAAGGTGTCGATGCTGATCGGGACGTCATAGTCCTTACGCAGTCCCTCAATCACGGGCACGACGCGGGCGATTTCATCGGCTGCACTGACCGGAACCGCACCCGGACGGGTGGACTCACCACCGATATCGAGCACATCAGCCCCCGCCTCGATTAGCTCTTTAGCCTGCTCAATCGCCGACGCGTGCAGGAAAAACCGTCCGCCGTCAGAAAAGCTGTCGGGCGTGACATTGACCACCCCCATGATCAGCGGGCCGGATTGGTTGCTTAATTCACTGAGCGTCATGTTCACCCCACCACCATCTGCGCCCTATGGGCTTGATGGCCCCCCTCCCCTGCAACAGGGGAGGTTCTACGCTGAGAACTCCCCCTGTTGCAGGGGGAGCTTGATGGCAATAGCAATATTGACATCAAGAGGGGGTAAATCACTTCCGACCCACGCGCTTGATTTCCCAGTTAAGCTCGACGCCGAACCTGTCCTTGACCTCGGCGCGGACGGTATCGCCCAGGCCTTCTAGGTCGGCGGCGGTCGCTTCACCGGTATTGATCAGGAAGTTGGAATGCAGTTCGGAAAACTTGGCACCGCCAAACAACTTGCCCCGCCAACCGGCTTCATCGACCAGCTTCCACGCCGAATGGCCTTCGGGGTTTTTAAACGTAGACCCGCCGGTCTTTTCGCGAATGGGCTGGGTCGTTTCACGCCGCGTGGTGATTTCGTCCATGCGGTCCATGACCGCCACCGGATCATCGGGCGTCCCCTGATATAGCGCGCCCGTATATATAAGGTTTTCCGGTACTGAATGGCGATAGGTGTAGCCCATATCTTTGTTGGACAAAATCACCCGCTCACCAGCCCGCGTTAAGGCATAGGCTTCGACCAGCACGTCCTTGGTTTCCGCGCCATAGCAACCGGCATTCATAACAATCGCCCCACCGATCGTCCCCGGCACACCGGTGTAGAATTCCAGATCACCGATACCGTTTTGCGCAGCAACCTTGGCCACCTGTTTATCGAGGGCTGCCGCTCCGGCATAGATACGGTTATGGTCCATCGGGCGGATATCGGCAAAGGCCTTACCCAGCCGGATAACCACGCCGTCCAGCCCGCCATCGCGCACCAGAAGGTTGGAGCCCACGCCGACCGCCATAACCGGCACCGCCGGATCGATAGCCTTAAGAAACGCCTCCAGATCGGCTTCGTCTTCGGGCAGGAAAATCACATCCGCCGGCCCGCCGACCCGGAACCAGGTAAACGGCGCCATGTCGGCATTGGTCATGATACGACCGCGCACGGCGGGAAGGTTGTTTATCCAGTTTGTAGGCCAGCTCATGCCGCACCATCCAGTTGCCCCGGCAGGGCATAGGCCCATTGCGTGATATCACCGGCGCCCAGCAGGACGACCAGATCGCCCGGCTTGGCCTCAGTGCGGATCAATTCGGGCAGGGCCGCGGGGCTTTCCAGCGCAATGGCGTTGCGGTGTCCAAAGCGGTGCAGGCCGTCAACCAGCGCGTCCTTGGAAACGCCGTCAATCGGCGCTTCACCGGCGCTGTAGACATCGGCCACAATCACCGTATCGGCATCATGGAAGCAGGATGAAAACTCAGCCATCAGGTCACGCAAGCGGGTATAGCGGTGGGGCTGCACGACGGCGATGACGCGATTTGAAGTCACCTGACGCGCGGCTTTGAGCACCGCGGCGATTTCGACCGGATGGTGGCCGTAATCGTCGATCACGCGGATGCCGTCCTTGGTCACGCCGGTCGTGGTAAAGCGGCGCTTGACCCCGCCGAACCCGCCCAGGCCCTTACGCACATCGTCCTCACTCACGCCCAACTCACGAGCCACGGCGATGGCGGCGGTGGCGTTGGAGACATTGTGGTTGCCGGTCATGGGCAGTTTCAGCTTTTCCCAGGTGAAAGGCTCAGAGTCGCGCGGTGAAAACACCACATCAAAACACGCCCCGTCGGCGCTGAATTCGATATTGGCGCAGCGCACCTCGGCCTGCGGGCTAACACCGTAAGGGATCAGGCGGCGGTTATCGACCTTGGCGGCCAAAGCCTGCACTTCGGGATGGTCGATGCACACGCAGGCGAAACCGTAAAACGGAATGTTTTCAACGAAATCGACAAAGCCTTTTTTGACGGCCTCAAAATCACCCCAGTGGTCGAGGTGTTCGGCATCGATATTGGTGACAATCGCCAGCGTCGATTTCAGGCGCAGGAAGGAACCATCGGATTCGTCTGCCTCCACCACGATCCAGTCGCCGTCACCGACCTTGGCATTGGTGCCATAGGCGTTGATGATGCCGCCATTGACCACCGTCGGGTCCATTCCGCCCGCATCCAGTAAGGTTGCCACCATTGAGGTCGTGGTCGTCTTGCCGTGCGTGCCACCAACCGCGATCGAAAACTGCAAACGCATCAGTTCGGCCAGCATTTCGGCGCGGCGCACCTGCGGGATGCGGCGTTTCCTCGCTTCAACCATCTCAGGGTTATCGGCCTTGACCGCTGTGGAATAGACGACCGCGCATACGCCTTCGGTCACATGTTCCGGTGCGTGGCCGATGAAGATTTTCGCCCCCAGCTTTTCAAGGCGTTCGGTGTTGGCGGAGGATTTCGCATCCGATCCCTGCACCTTATAGCCGATTTTGATCATGATTTCGGCGATGCCGCTCATACCGATGCCGCCAATGCCGACGAAGTGCACGGGGCCTAAATCAAACGGGGTCGGGCGAAGTTTCTGAGTGGTCATGTAAGGCGAAATCACTATTATAAATTAGAGGTGGGGTTTGCGTTTAAACCATAGCGCCTGAGGTGTCACTTGCGATTTTGAGCACAGGCCACGATCGGAACAGGTAGGAATAGTTCGGATTATATGCTACAATCAGGTGCGCACAGTTAGGAGCTTTTGATATGGCCAAGATTTCAATTTCCATGACCGATGGCATGAACGACTATGTTCAGGCGCGTGTCAAGGCTGGCGACTATAACAACACCTCCGAATATTTCCGCGATCTGGTCCGGCGGGATCAGGATCGCCGCGACGCCCATGAGAAGTTACGTGAGATGCTGGATCATGCCGAAGCCAGCGGCATAAGCCCGCGCACGCCGCAGCAAATTATGTCTGATGTCAAAGCAAAGTTCAAAGCAGATGGCCGCATATAAATTAACGGCAGATGCGGACGCTGACTTTACCAACATCTACGCATATTCTCTGGAAACCTATGGTGAGCGCCAAGCTGACACGTACACAAGTGCACTCATTACAGGTTTTGAGATTATAGGCTCGAACCCATTTATAGGCAGAGATATCTCTTCCATTAAACCTGGCGCACGATGCCTGTTTCACGAGCGGCACAGCATCTATTATCGTTTAGACGACAGCGGCATCGTTATATTTCGCATCCTGAATCAAACACAGGATCCGCTGCAACAGCTTTAATCTACTTTCCCAACCTCTTTAAAAACCAAAATATCCCCGGCGCTTTACCCTTTCCGGCATCGGGGTCAGCACGGGCGGCGCCTACCGGGTCATCCAGCACCTTCCCCACATAGAGCTTAAGCACCAAAGTGTAGAGCACCACCGTCAGCGGCGTGGCGAACAATATGCCCATCGGCCCCAAAAGCGTACCAAAGGCAATCACAGCAAACAGGGTTACAACCGTCGGGATTGAGGCCACATGCTTTTGCACCATCGGCGTAATCACATTGCTTTCCAGTTGCGACACGCTGACATAGATCAGCAGCGCCCACAGGAACGTCGGCAGACCCTCAGACCCCGCCAGCAACAACCCCGGCCCGGCCGAGACAATCGGCCCGACGATCGGCACGAACTGCGCTAACCCGGAAATCAGCCCCAAGGCCAGCGCGGAATCGACGCCGACAATCGACAAACCTATGGCGGTCAGACTGCCCACCAGCACCATCGAAAAGGTCTGGGCCACCAACCACATCTGAAGCGCCTTACCGGAATCATTCAGACATTCCTTGGTCAGGGCGCGCTGCGATTTGGGAAACAGGGTGACAATGCCATCACGGTAGCTGCCCGGCCGCATAGCCAGGAATATGCCGCCGACAATCGCCACCACCAGATTAGCCAGCGTCGAGAATACCTCACCGGCAATCTTCGGCGCCATCGAGATCAGTTGACCGGCCTTTTGCCCCAGACTGTCGATCTGCTCATGGACAATCGTGTCGGCGGGCGTGCCGTTGATCTGAAGCTGAATCTGGTTCCAGGCCGCCGGCATCTGCTGCCACAAATCCTCGATCTGGCGCGATATTTGCCAGCCAAAGAAGTAAAAGGCCCCCGTAAGCCCCGCGATCAAAATCACCAGCGCCAGCAGGATAGATATCGGTTCGGGCACCCTGAGATAGCGGATAAGGGGCTCAGATACCGCCCGCAAGACCACCGCCACAATGATCGCCCCAAAGATCAGCAGCCAGATCGAAACGAGCTTCAGGGCCAGCGCGCTTAAGGCGACAATCAGCAATATGAACAGCACGCGCTTGATAAAACCGACCGTTAAATCGCCGCTGTCAGGCTTGAACATCGCTATCCCTTTATAAACACCGGATAAGGCTACCACGCCCTATGTAAAGACGCGCTATTGAAATCAGGCTTTTTTCGCCACAGTCCGCTCAACCAGATCAGCCAGCCGTTTGGCGGCATCGGCCCGCGCCACGGATCGGGCGCAGACGGCCATACCTTTCAGGCGCACCGGCTGATCGATGAGGGTCTTGATCGCCTCGGCCAGAGTTTCGGCATCGGCGTCGTCTTCGTTGATCACGATGGCTCCGCCCGCTTCTTTCAGCACCTCGGCATTGTGGAACTGATGATTATCGGCGGCGATCTTAAGCGGGATCAGCACAGACGGTTTTCCGGCCACCGCCAGTTCGCAGCAGGTCGAGGCCCCGGCGCGCCCGATGACCAGATGAGCGCGCTCAAGGCGTTCAGCCATATTGGTGAAAAACGGCGCAATATCGGCCTCAATCCCCGCCTCGGCATAGATTTTCTTCGCCTCATCCACCTGTTCGGCGCGAGTCTGCTGCTCGACGCTCAAGAGTATTCGCAGTGATGGCGGCAGCAGAGCCAGCGCCTGCGGCACGGTCTCGGACAATATCTTCGCCCCCTGCGACCCGCCGGTCACCAAAATGCGGATCGGCTTGAAATTGTCCGGATAGGGTTTGTCAAAAAGCGCACGAATATCAGGGCGCACCGGATTGCCGACCACCTCGACCTTACCGGTCAGGGCCTCAGGCGCCATCTTCAAGGTCGGGAACGCGCAGGCGACCGCATCGACGCGGGTGACCAGTTCACGGTTTGAGCGCCCCAGAACCGAATTTTGTTCGTGGATCAGGGTCGTATCCGAACGGGTAATCGCCGCGATCAAAGCCGGATAGGACGGGTAGCCGCCAAAGCCAATAACGGCATCGGGTTTTAGCCGCCCGAAGGCTTTGCGGGCCTGAAGCACACCGGTGGCGATCTTGAACCCTGCGCGGAGCATGCCGAAAATATCGCCGCGTTTAAAGGTCGCGGCCTCCAGAGACAGGCGTTCAATCGCCGGAAAATTTTCGGCATAGGCCGCGCCGCGCGTATCCGACGCCAGCACAATCCGCCAGCCGCGGTCAATTAGTTCCCGCGCCAGAGCTTCGGCCGGAAACATATGGCCGCCCGTGCCGCCTGCCGCCACGACCGCCAGTTTGGATTCGGATTTTTGTTTATCGGCCACGATCACTACCTTCTTAATTTTATGAGGGCATATGTCCTCATCGATACTAAAAACTCAAGTCGGTTGACGGGCCGCCCCTAAGCCGACTTGACCTTATAATACCACCTTAAAATTGGAAATTTTAAGGTGAACTACGTTACCATTTTGTATGGTCATTATCCTCGGTCACCGGCACTTCACCGGCGCGTTTACGGGTGAGCGCCAGAATAAAGCCCATCGTCAGCCCCATAGCCAGCATGGACGATCCGCCATAAGAAATAAACGGCAAGGTCATGCCTTTGGGTGGGATAACCCCCAGATTGACGCTGATATTGATGAATACCTGCGAGCCCAGCATGATGTATAGCCCTGAGGTCGCGATCTGACGAAACGGATCGGTCATAGACATCGCCTTACCCAGCCCACGCACGACGATGACGGCAAAAATGGCGATGATCAGCAGCAGCATAAATAGCCCCGCCTCTTCACCGATCACCGAATAGATGAAGTCGGTATGCAGATCCGGGATAAAGCGTTTTTGGGTCCCCTCATTGACACCCTGCCCCCACAGGCCACCATTGGATATGGCCGACAAAGCCGCATTGACCTGATACTTGTCACCATCCGGGTTGATAAATCCGATCAGGCGGTTGCGAAAGTGCGGTGCCCAGAAAAACAGGCCGACCAAGGCTGCCATGACCGTGCCGCCTAAGCCCACCATCCAGCGCACCGGCACGCCGGAGATAAAAAAGCACGCGCCAAAGGCAATAGTGATCAGGAATGACTGCCCAACATCGGGCTGGATCAGCAGCAGGCCTATCGCCAGCACATAAAGGCAAAAGGCGATGGTCACCCCCGGCACGCCCTTACCCTTTTGACCCTCGGCAAACATCCAGGCGATCAGAATTATCAGCACGGGTTTCAGAAATTCAGACGGTTGCAGCTTGAAAAAGCCCAGGTCCAGCCAGCGCTGCCCGCCTTTTGAGGTGTGACCGATAAACGGCAACAGCATCATGATCAGAATCGCACCGCTATAGATGGCGGCACTCACCCGCTTGACGCCTTTCAGCGACAGCATGGACACAGCGATCATGATGCCGACCGCGACCAGCGCGAATAATATATGGCGCTGCGTAAAATAGATCGGCGAATGGGCGCCAATCTTGGCCGCAGCAACCGGTGATGAGGAAAACGAAAACCACAGGCCGATGATCATCAACAAGGCCACAAAGCCCATAGTCGCGCGGTCAACCGTCCACCACCACATGGCCATCGGCCGGCGGTCGGTGCGGGAAAAAGCCTGAGCGAAACCGGTGGCCATGATCTCACCTGAAATTGACGGAGTGTATGTAAGGTTTCAGGTGTAGAGGATGAGGGTTAATGGATGTTAACTGTGATGTGCTTTTTGTTAAAAAGAACTCCCCCTGATGTAGAGGAAGCTGATGATTTTGAGCCTTCAAAATTATCAGAGGGGGTTAAGGTGCCGTGTAAGTTACCCCCTCTGAAACCAAACAGGTTTGATTTCAGTTCCCCCTCCAAGAGGGGGAGTTCTTAGAGCTAGGACGCCGCCCCCGCAATAATCGATTTTGAAATTTCCGCCACAGCCTCTTTGAAGGCGTCACCGCGTTTTTCGAAATCCGGAAACTGGTCAAACGAGGCGCAGGCCGGTGACAGCAGCACGACCTCATCCTTTCCCGATTTCTCAGCCTCGGCATAGGCCTGAGCCACAGCGGTAAACAGGTGGCGCGACTGCACGCACGGCGCGGCTGAACCGATAGTCTTTTCAAACAACTCTGCGGCCTCACCGATCAGGAACGCACCTTTCACACGCGGAAACAGATCAGACAGGCTCTCGATGCCGCCCGCCTTGGCGCGGCCACCGGCGATCCAGTAGAATTTATCATAGCTCGACATAGCCTGACGCGAGGCATCAGCATTGGTCGCCTTGGAATCGTTGATAAAGCGCACCTTACCGATGCGGCCGATCTCCTGCATCCGGTGATCAAGACCGGGGAAAGATTTCAGACCCGCCGCGATCACTTCTGCCGACAGTCCCAGCGCCTTGCAGGCGCTATAGGCCGCACACGCATTTTGCCAGTTGTGGCGCCCAACCAGTGAGCGCGCGCTTTTCAGATCGAACACCGCCTTGGCGCGGTCGGAGGTGGCGTCATAGATCATACCGTTCAGCGCATAGACTCCGCGCCCCAGCGTCCGGCGCGCTGAGATCGGGATCAGCTTGACCGACGGATGGGAGTTCATCTCAGTCAGCACCCCTTGGGTCCACTGATCATCCGCACCGATGACGGCGGTTTCCTCTGGCCCCTGACCCGCAAAGATGCGCAGCTTGGCCGCAATATAGCCATCCATATCACCGTGGCGATCCAGATGGTCGGGCGAAAAATTGAGCAGCACCGACACATCCGGTTTGAAGCTGTGGGTCAGGTCAAGCTGATAGCTGGAGGTTTCAATGACATAGATACTGCCCGGCTCCATCGCAGGCAGATCAAGTACGCCAATGCCGATATTGCCACCGACATGGACATTCTTTCCGGCGGATTTAAGGATATGGCCGATCAGTGCTGTGGTCGTCGATTTGCCGTTGGTGCCGGTAATGGCCACGGTTTTCGGGCGCTTACGCTCCGGCAAGGCATTCAGGGTGCGGGCAAACAGCTCGATATCACCCAGCACGGGCACCCCGGCAGCCTTGGCCGCCACCACCGACCAGTGCGGCTCAGGGTGGGTGAGCGGCACACCTGGCGACAGCATAAGCGCGTCAATCTCTGACCAGTCGGCGGATTTCAGGTTCTCGATCGTAAAACCTTCTTTGGTGGCGGCCAGCATGTTCTGGGGCTTATCGTCCCACAGCAGCGGCTCAGCCCCTCCGGCCTTCAACGCGCGCGCGGCGGTTAAGCCTGAGCGCCCCAGACCAAAGACCGCCACCCGTTTTCCTTCAAAGCCTTTAACGGTTATCACAGGCCTGCCCTATCTTAATTTCAGCGTCGCCAGACCAATCATGGCCAGAAGGGCCGCAATGATCCAGAAGCGGATAACCACCGTCGATTCCGCCCAGCCCAGCTTTTCAAAATGGTGGTGGATCGGCGCCATCAGGAACACGCGCTTACCCGTTAGCTTGAAATAGCCGACCTGAATCATGACCGACAGGGCTTCCATAACAAACAGACCACCGACAATGGCCAGCACAATCTCATGCTTGGTCGTCACGGCGACAGCGCCCAGACCACCGCCCAGAGCCAGCGATCCGGTATCGCCCATGAAAATCTTGGCGGGCGGCGCGTTATACCACAAAAAGCCCATACCGCCGCCGATAATGGCCGCGCAGATCACCGCCACATCGCCCACTCTGGGGACAAAATGGACATTGAGGTAACCCGCAAACACATAGTTACCAACAAGGTACGAAATCAGCGCAAACGCCCCGGCCGCAAAGATCACAGGCACGGTCGCCAGCCCATCAAGGCCATCGGTCAGATTAACCGCATTGGACGCGCCGATAATGACCACGGCCCCGAACACCACATAGAACCAGCCCAGATTAAGCAGAAAATTCTTGAACACCGGCACGGCCAGCGAGGTATGCAAATCTGGTGAGGTCGGTGACTGCGGCCCAAACGCCACCAGAGCCCACACCGCCACCACCGCCACCACGGTTTGCGCGATCAGTTTCTGGATGGACGATAAGCCCGCCGAGGATTGTTTGGTGACCTTGGCGTAGTCGTCGATGAACCCTAAGCCCCCAAAGGCCAGCGTGACGCCAAATACGACCCAGACCGCCGGGTTGCTAAGGTCTGCCCACAGCAGAACCGCCACCGTAATCCCGGCCAGTATCATCAGCCCGCCCATGGTCGGCGTGCCTTTTTTGGTCAGCAGGTGCCCAGCGGGGCCGTCTTCGCGTATCGGCTGCCCCTTACCCTGCTTTGAGCGCATCCAGCGGATGAAGCGCGACCCCAGCGCCACCGCCACGATCCAGGAGGTGGCCAGCGCCAGCGCAATGCGCACCGTCAGATACTTCAGCAGGTTCAACAGTGGGATGTGGGCCGCCATGCCCGCATATTGTTCGTAGAGCCAGTAAAACATGAACCGTCTGAAACCTTAAACCAGAAATTATACGAGAGACGCCGCGATCAAACCGGCTTTCGAGCCGTTGGAGCCCTTTATCATGACCACATCCCCTGAGCGCAAGTCCGCTTTTAAGGGGACGATCAATTCGGATGCTGTGGGCGCATAGGCCCCGCGAAGGGCAGGCGGTACTATCTGCCAGAGATTGGCCATCAACGGCCCCGCGCAGTAAACCTTATCAATAGCTTGCGCCTCGATCACCCCAAACAGACCGGCATGCAGCGCCGCCTCATCCGGCCCAAGCTCCAGCATATCAGTCAGCACCACGATTTTACGCTGATCAGGTTCTACTACCCGCGCGCCTAACGATTCGATGGTCGCCGTCATTGAGATCGGATTGGCATTATAGCTTTCGTCGATGACGGTGATGGCCTTACCGTCCACCGTGACATGACGCACACTGCCGCGTCCGGCCAGTGGTTTGAAATCCTCTAACGCCGCAATGGCGACCTTGGGATTCACGCCCAACGCCTGCGCCATCAGCAACACCGACATGGCGTTGACGGCCTGATGCTTACCCGTCGTATAGAGTTTGAAGTCATAGCTCTGGCCGTGAATTTCGGCCTGAACGCGGGCATAGTCACCGTCAGCACCCGTCACGACATCATAACCGGTCAGCAGGGCATCCGCCCCAACGCTTTCACCGAATGATGTGACCTTTACGCCGACCGCCTCGGCGCGTGTCTTAAGGTCATCGAACCATTTATTGTCGGCATTGAGGATGGCCAGCCCACCAGGTTGCAGCCCGTCAAAAATCTCGGCCTTGGCCTTGACGATCCCCAGTTCGCCGTCCGGGAAGTTTTCGGTGTGAACCGCCCCGACCGTGGTGATGATGACCGCATCGGGAGCCACAAACTGAGACAGGGGCGTGATTTCATCGGCGTGGTTCATGCCGATTTCAAACACCGCGCGCTCAGTCTCACGCGGC
The DNA here is from genome assembly GCF_028550435.1 of Asticcacaulis machinosus. GTDB lineage: Bacteria > Pseudomonadota > Alphaproteobacteria > Caulobacterales > Caulobacteraceae > Asticcacaulis > Asticcacaulis machinosus. Next base: position 1,496,603 of record NZ_JAQQKV010000001.1, read on the forward strand.
ATCCGCACCAAAGTCAGCGGCACACCAATATGATTGTTAAAGCTCTTGATCGCCGAATGGGCACGACCGGCGCGCTTAAGCGTCGCCATGACCATCTGGGTGACTGAGGTCTTGCCGACACTGCCGGTCACCGCCCCGCGCTTACAGCCAATCGCTCGGTCGCGGGCATAGACGGCGGCGGCCTCTAACGCGCCTTGCACGTCTTCGACCACGCAGCAGACAGCCCCTTCAATTGCCCGTTCGGTAACACAAAACGCGGCACCGGCCTTGTAGGCAGAGGCCACAAATTCATGACCGTCGCGCGCACCTTTGAGGGCCAGAAAAATATCACCGGCCTCAATGGCGCGACTGTCAAAATTGACGTTAGAGGCATGGAGCGCAATGGCGGCCTGATCGCTCAGGGGCAAACCCGCCGCATCAACCAGAGCGCCGCCCACGGCCTGCGCCCACTCCTTTGCCGTCCACAAAACTTCGGTCATGCTCTCTCAAATGTTTAGTGGCCCCTCACCCTAACCCTCTCCCCATGAAATGGGGCGAGGGGACTTTTCTGCTCCCTCTCCCTGCTCGCGGGGAGAGGGCTGGGGTGAGGGGAAAAAAGCCGGATTGAGAAACAAATCTTATGTATTTAGCGCCTCAAGCACTACACCGGCGTCATCGAAAGGCAAGATGTCGCCCTTGATAATCTGGCCCTGTTCGTGACCTTTTCCGGCGACCACCAGCACATCACCGGGTGCAAGCTCATCCACCGCGGCGAAAATGGCGGCGCGACGGTCACCGATATCCTTATAGGCACCGGTACCGGTCATGCCGGCGCGAACCTCGGAGCGGATCGTTTGCGCCTCTTCGGAACGCGGATTATCATCGGTAACAAAGCTTAGGTCCGACAGACGCTGGGCAATGCCGCCCATGATCGGACGCTTGGTCTTATCACGGTCACCACCGCAGCCGAACACACACAACAACCGGCCTTTGGTATGGGGACGCAGCGCCTTTAAGACCGTCTCAAGACCGTCCGGCGTATGGGCATAATCGACATAGACCTCTGCACCATTCGATTTAGTACCCACCCGCTCCAGACGCCCGCGCGCGCCGGTAAGCTTCGTCAGTGACGCCAGCACATCGTCGATCGCCTCACCGGCAGCCAGACACAAGCCCGCCGCCACAAGGGCGTTCGACGCCTGAAACAGACCTGCCAGAGGCAGCTTGACCTCATAACGCTTACCATAGTGATCAAGGTGCAGAACCTGACCATCAGCGATCAGATCACGCTGGATCAGGGTCAGATGCTGCCCGCGCTCACCGACGCTCATGACATTGGCGCCCGACAGGATCGCCGTCGCCGCAAAGGCGTTATAGGCCTCGGAATCGGCATTGAGCACCGCCTGACGTCCACGCGGCAGCAGTTGCTCAAACAGGCGCAACTTCGCCTGGCGGTAGCTGTCCATAGTGGCGTGGTAGTCGAGGTGATCCTGCGTCAGATTGGTGAAACCCGCCGCCGTCAGGGTGACGCCGTCAAGTCTGCGTTGATCGATACCGTGCGACGACGCCTCAAGCGCCATGTGCGTTACGCAGTCCGCAGCCAGATCCGCCATATAACGCGCCACATCAGCGGCATCTGGCGTCGTAAGCCCCGGTGCGGTAATCGCCGTCTCCACAGCACCGTCCTGCTTGACGACACCCAGCGTTCCCATGCTGGCGGATTTGCGACCCATATGGGCAAACATCTGACGACAAAATGTGGCCACCGACGTTTTGCCATTGGTGCCGGTGATCGCCACGCAGGTCTTGGGCTGGGCGCCGTAAAAGGTCTTGGCCGCCAGGGCATAGGCACGGCGCACATCAGCGACCCTTATCAGGTTGTCGATATTATCAACCACGGATTTCAGTTGAGACTTTGCACCGTCATCGGGTGTCAAAATCGCGGCAGCCCCTGCCGCCAAAGCTTGCGGGATAAACTCACGGCCATCGACCTTGGTGCCGGGCAGCGCACAGAACAGCACGCCTTCGCCCACCTTGCGGCTATCGGCGGTGATGCCGGTCACGACCGGATCGTGATCCAGATCGCGGCGCAGGATGTCAGACAGTTTCATGCCGGTTTTGGCGGTAGTCATCACTGGCCTCCCGATACCGGCGTGGTTGCGGCCGGCACTGCCACCGCCCCAGCCACGGCAAGGGATTGGGCACCGCTTTGGGTCTCAGCCGCGACAGGGGCCTTTTCAAACTCGGCGGTTGCAAACTTGTCTTCCTTGCGCGCCACGTCCACAAACGGCGCAATACGGTCAATGACACGGCCCGCCACGGGAGCCGCCACAAACCCGCCGGTGCGCAGGCCCGATGAGGCTTTTGAACCCTTGGGGTCATCGACCATGATCAGCACCATATAGCGGTCGTCTTCGATAGCGCCATCGGTCGGAAAGACGGCCACATAGCTGGAGAACAGGCTGGAGCGCAGATAACGGCCATCCACGACCCGCTCCGCCGAGCCGGTCTTACCGCCGACCCTGAGGCCCGGCGCATTGGCACGGGTGCCGGTGCCGCGAATGCCGTTGATGCGCATCAGATCAAGCATCTGGCGCGAGGTATTGGCCGAAAAGACGCGCGGCCCTTCCAGTACCTGCCCCGGCTGATGCTTACGGACGGTGAGCGGGCGCACATAACCGCCATTGGCCACCGCGCCGAACGCCTGCGCAAAGGCCAGCGGCGACATGGAAATACCATGCCCGAACGAGGTCGACGCCAGAGTGCTGCTGGTCCATTTCTTCGGCACGATCGGGCGGGCCGATTCATAAAGCTCGGTCTCCGCGGCCCGGAACAGGCCCAGATTGTCGTAGAACTTCGTCATGGTATCGATGCCGACACTTTCGGCCAGTTGCGACACACCAATGTTGGAGGAATGGATAAACACATCCTCCAGCGTCATGACGCGATTCTCAGCGTGATAGTCGGAAATTTTGCGGCTGCCGATCTTAAATGGTGCGCGGGCATCAAAGACCGAATTGATCGAGGCCGTGCCGGTCTCTAACCCGATGGCCACCGAAATCACCTTAAAGATCGAGCCCATTTCGTAGACTGCTGCCGCCGCACGGTTCTTCTTTTCGTTCTCGGAAAAGCTGCCGGCGCGGTTCGGATCATATTCCGGCCAGCTTGCCATACCTAAGATTTCGCCGGTGCGCACATTGGTGACGATACCGATGGCCCCTTGTGCCTGCTGATCGACGGCCGCCGCACGCAGTTCGTTCTCCAGCGCACCCTGCACCCGCAGATCCATAGCCAGTTCGACCGGCCCGCCGCCGTGCGCGGCCAGAGTCAGGTCAATATCGTCATTCAGGGCCCGCTCGGCCCCGGCCACACCTTTGCCGCCGCGCTCGGTCGCCCCGATATAGCTGGCGCCCGTGATGCCCAGCGGATAGGTGCGCACCCGCACCGGCTCAAAAATCAGGCCCGGCAAACCATAGTTCAGGATACGCGCCCGATCCGAAGGCTTCAGCCAGCCCGCGATGCGCGCCCGGCCATCGCCGCGCAGAGCCTTATCAATCGTTTCCAGCGACACATCCGGCAAAAGCTGGATCAGAGCCCGCTTCACCAGTGGGCGATCAGCCGCCATCATGTCGGTCGGATCGACATAAAGAATGAAGTTTTCACCGTCCGCCGCCAGAAGTGCACCATTACGGTCGACCAGTTCCGAGCGCGCACCGGGCGACACCGGCGCGCCGGTCACACCATCGGCACCGCTGAACAGCGCAGCCTTGACCGCAAATATCATCAGCACCGCAAACATGCAGGCGATCAGCGCCAGAATGAAAAAGATGCGCTGGGCGGTGTTTTCGTGGGTCTGCCCTTCGACATGGGCGCGCTCAAAGGCATGCTCGACCTTCCAGACGCTGTCGGTGACCCACTGAAAGCCACCAGACGACGGGACAAACGGAATAGAGTATTTCATCGTGTCCCCTCCTGCGTATGTTCGATCACCAGCGTATCCGGCGCTGCCGTCGGCACAGGCACCGCCGAAGGCGCTTGCGGCATCGGCGGCACGGGCGAGGCCGGGCGCTCAACCCCGCGCACGCCGGCGCCCTGCCCGCGGGAGATTTCCACCAGCGAATCAAGATTGGCCTCGTGGCGGGAATCGACCGGCTTCATGCCGAGATAGACCGACGCCAAAGCTTCGATGCGCTTGGGCTGCTCAAGGTGGGCGACGGCGGCGCGAAGCGCCTTAACCTGCTCGGTCTCCGCCACGATCTCACGCTTTAAGGCCTCAAGCCGCTTTACATCGGCATCTTCCTTCATCTTGATCCAGCCCAGAGCAAACATCATCCCAAGGCAAAGCACCAGCCCCACCAGTTCCACCAGCCGGACGCCGCGCACCCTTTGCTCAAATACACCCAGTATGCCACTCATGACCGCACCTTATTGGCCGAAGGTTTGCCGGAAATCGTTTGTTCAGACCATGAGGCTGCCGCCGTGCGACGCCCCGCCCGCAGCTTGGCCGATCGCGCGCGCGGATTACGGGCCAGCTCAGCCTCTGACGGCCCCTGCGCCTTATGAGTCACCAGTTCGTAAGTCGGATCATTGGCGGCCTTGACCTCAGGCGCATAGCGCGAACCTGACGGCAGCTTGCCGCAGCGCTCGGCAAAGAAGTTTTTAACGATGCGGTCTTCAAGCGAATGGAAGGTGACCACTGCCAGCACCCCGCCGGTTTTCAGAACGGCCTCCGACACCTCAAGGGCGCGCTCAAGTTCACCCAGCTCATCATTGACCGCAATACGCAGACCCTGAAAGGTGCGCGTTGCCGGATGGACCGGCGCGCCCCGACGCCCGCCCAGGGCGCGCTCGACCACTTCGGCCAGATCCAGCGTGCGCTCAAACTTTTGCTCGGCCCGCCTGCGAACGATGGCCGCGGCAATCCCGCGCGACTTGCGCTCCTCACCATAGAGCCAGATGACGTGGGCGATCTCTTCGGCGCTATCCTCGTTCACGATATCAGCCGCCGAGCGCCCATCAACGCTCATACGCATATCGAGCGGCCCGTCACGCATAAACGAAAACCCGCGCTCGGCCTCATCAAGCTGCATAGACGACACGCCGATATCGAGCACAACCGCATCGACAGCCGCAACACCCGCATCCGCCAGCCCTTCGGCCATTTCCGAAAACGGGCGATTGATCCACTGGAATTTACCCGGAAAATCCGCTGCCACCGCATCGACATAGGACTTTACGCGCGCATCACGGTCAAAACCGATGACCTTCGCGCCACGCTCCAGGAAAGCGCGCGTATAACCACCCGCGCCGAAGGTGCCGTCAACGACCAGCTTACCCTCAATATCACCTAACGCTGCCAGCACTTCATCAAGCAGCACCGACATGTGGACAGATTGAGACATGTTACGCCCCCCTCTGCATGAGCACGTCACGGGCAAGCTGATCCTGCTCAGCCTGATAGGCGGCATAGGCCGTGGGTTCCCATATCTGAAAACGGTCATAAAGACCGACGATCAGCGCCTTATCGCTCAGGCCGAATTTGAGACACAGACTATCCGGCAGGGTAATCCGCCCGGCAGTGTCAAAGCTTAGGCGGTGCATGCCGCCGTAAATCTTGTGCTCCAGAGCCCGGCGCGCCGGCGATCCCACAGCATAGCCTTCGATCAACTGCCGATAGCGCTCGAAAAACGCCGCCCCGCCGCCTTCGAGACAATCGGCTTCGATCGAGGCAAAACAGTAAACGCCCTCAAAGGGGGCAGCATCGGCAGAGCCTTGGGTTGCGGTCGTGCGGAAGTCCTGCGGGATCAGCAATCTCCGCTTGGCATCAAGCTGCTTCTCAACATGTGAGAGAAACACCCCTCGCACTCAGGCTAAAATCTGCCCGCTCCCTTTTCACAACCTACGGTGCGCGCCAGCCCGCCCGGCGCACCTCATCCGACGACATCAATAGGGTTAACATGGGATGAATTGGGATGCAATGACTCCAAATGACACTTTCGGGGAATTTTGACCCAAAAACAACAACTTGGAACAAATTAAGAACACGGCATTTCAAGGCTATTTTCGGCGCAAACGATTGAATCGACGTTAATATGCTGACAAATTCCGGCACAAAGATGCCATAGAGGACTCAGCAGGAGGCCACACCATGTACGGACTTATCGGCAGCTTCAGTGCTCACCCCGGCAAACGTGACGAACTGATCGGGTTAATGACGGCCTCGACCAGCGCTATGCCGGAATGTATCAGCTACATCATCGCCAAAGACCCGCAGGATGCCGACAAAATCTGGATCACCGAAGTGTGGGACAGCGCCGAAAGCCATAAGGCATCGCTACAAATTCCTGCGGTCGCCGAAACCATCAAAAAGGCCATGCCGCTGATCGCCAGCTTCGGCCAGCATACAATCACCGAACCCGTCGGCGGTATGGGTATGTAAAAAGATTAGAACCTCCCCTGAAATCAGGGGAGGCTCTTTAAAGCGAGTAATATATATCAGATGGCCTGTAAGCCGGGTTCTGTACGCGTTGCCGCGTGGCGATCATTCCTCTGGGCGACTCATTGCTGAGCCGCTCAAGCAACCGACCCGGACGTGCTGGGGTAGTAACACCCTGTAAGGCCGAAACCTTACGCGCCGCCCCTATTTGGTTTTGCTCCGGACGGGGTTTACCGTGCCGTTCATGTTACCATGAACGCGGTGCGCTCTTACCGCACCCTTTCACCCTTACTGTTATAAATAACAGCGGTTTGCTTTCTGTGGCACTATCCCTAAGGTCACCCTTGGCGGGCGTTACCCGCCGTCCTGTTACCGTGGAGCCCGGACTTTCCTCGAAACCCGCAAAGGCTCCGCGACCGCCCGGCCATCTGATAAGCTCTTTTGCGCGTAAATCAGACTGAAATCAAGGGTTCTGCGGTTTCTCAAACAGCTTGAGCCACGCGCCCACCACGACACCCAGCCAGCCGATCATGGTCAGTGTCCCGCCGACCGGCGCCATCATCGACAACAGGCCCGCGCCCCGAGTCACCCGCATCACGATATCACCGGCAAACAGTCCGGCCCCGGCCAGCAGCAGAAACGCCGCGATAAGCTTCAGCTTCGGCCCCATAAACGGCACGCCCATCAGCCCCATACCCGCTGCGGCATGAAACAGCAGAAACGATCCTGCCGTCGTCAGGCGCGGATCGGCATGGGCCCCCGCCGCCAGCAACATAACCCCCGCCAGCCCCCACAGACCGGCAATCATCAGCAACATGGCATCAAAGCCCTTGGTCGGTATCGGGGTCATAGCTTACTCCACTAACAGGGTGACATGCCGCAGCAGCGCCATCAGGCGCACGCGGGTTTCCGCATCGGCGCGGCCGTCGATGTTTTCCGGCCGCCAGTGGCGCTGAAAGGCCGTCACAATGGTTTTGGTCTGATCATCGTAAGGCCCACCCGCCAGAATATTATAGCCCAGCTTCCCCAAGGCACTTTGCAGGGAAAACACGCCAAGACCGTCATCGCCTATATCGAGCGGCGGCCCCATAACACCTTCAGGCGGCAGATCCGGCTCAACCCACAGGCCATGCCCGCGCTGAGCCAGATACGCCCACGGGAACAGTTCACCGGGGTCTTCTTTCCGTTCAGGGGCGACATCGGAATGACCTAAGATACGGTGATCGGGAATATCCCAGCGGTCACGAATATCATCCAGCAGCAGCACCAGCGCCTCAATCTGTTCGGGCGGAAAATCGCGGTAGCCGAACTCATGGCCGGGATTGACGATCTCAATGCCGATCGACGCGCCGTTGATATCGGTCTCCCCTTTCCAGTACGACACGCCGGCGTGCCAGGCGCGGCGCGCTTCGGCGACAAGGCGGTAAACCGTGCCATCTTCGTCGATCACATAGTGGGCCGACACCTTGGCGCCGGGATCGCACAAACGATCCAGTGCGGCCTGTGCCGTTTGCATGCCGGTATAGTGCAGCACGATCATATCCGGCGGGGATTTTCTGTCGTTATAATTCGGGGAAGGCAAGGAAATGTAGGGCACAGCTCTTTCCAAAAATCAGAGCCAGCAGCCGAAAAAAATCGTGAGATTTGAGTCGAGTACTAGGCGTCAAGTGCAGCAGGTATACCGAATACCTGCCAGCGCAGACAACGACGTAATCGTCCAAAGACCGCGATTTTTATTTATAAGCGACCCAGGTATTACCCTCTTTTTTGGCCTCGAACACGCCTTTGGCGGCCTGATCGGGCTTGCAGCGCACTGATACGCGTAAGGGCTTACGGGTAAACAGGGCCACCAGTGTCGCGGCACCCAGACCAATCACCGCCAGCACGGCCAGTGCCGAGGCAAAGACCACCATAATGGCCAGAGCGCCCAGCGCCCCCAGCCCCAATAAGGTCATAAATGCAATATGGGTAAGTCTTGACATGAGGTTTCTCCGGCGCAGGCGGCCCCAGGGCTGATAGCGGTTACTAAATACGCCACCGACCCGATGAATAGCTTCGAATGTTTTTGTGTAACCGTTCATCGGTGTACCCCTAAAACAAAGCCTAAACACACATGCCCCGCCGCTATCTGGGACACTAACAAACCTCTTAAGTCATCAGATTGGCATGAATGAGGCAAACGTCAACCATGCACGGCGGCCTTAACTTCGTTTTTACAGAATTTTTACCCTGTTCTTCACAAAAGTGCGCTATTTTTGCGCCGCACGTCCCGAATACGGACAATTTTAGCCTCTGTCACCCCGATCGTCAGTTCAGCCCGCGCTCCCCCAGAATCTGGGCATAGGCCTGATTGATGGCCGCAGATTTGTGGTTGTAAAGCGTGATATATTCGGGCGGCAGGCCGCGCGCGGCGATCTTGTCCGGGTGAAACTCCGACAAGCGTTTGTTTCGCGCCAGCCGGATTTCCCCATCATGGGCATCCGGATTGAGACCTAAAATCACATAGGGATCATTGTCGTTAAGGGCGACATAGGACGATTTGATCCGGCGATAAACCGGGGTTTCAATGCCGAACAGCCTCGCTACCGTTTCCAGATAGGTTTCTTCGGCGTGGTTAAGTGTGCCGTCGCTGAGGGCAATGTGAAACAGTCCCTCCAGCACGTTTTCCAATATGTGCGGCAGACGGGCATAACGCCGCGCCAGCCGCTGGGCATAGGCCTCAAAGCCGATCGAGGTCTGACGCGCCAGATCGTACAGCCGCAGCACATCGCGCTCAGACCGCGCTTCGGGGCTGAACACATCCAGAAAGGCCTGCTGTTCGATATCGTGCGCCAGCCCGTCGGCCTTGGCCAGCTTTGCCCCCAAAGCGGTCACCGCTGTGGCGAAGGCCGGATCACGGCCCGGCGGGCCTTTGGGGCAATCAGGACATTCGGCCGGATCAAACTGCCGGACGGCCAATTGCGCGAGGTTCTTCCAAAATGACATATCTCAACCATCATAGCGGCTTTTTCCGCAGGCGCGAACTTAAGTTTTTGTAAGACTGTCATTTTATGGGGCGCTTATATTTTCGCCTTATTTCCACGCATAATAAATCATAGCTTTTGCGGCCGCCACCTGTGTAATAGTGTCGCATTTATTATTATCTTAGGATTACCCGCCCTGATGCCCCTGCGTTTTACATCTGCCTGTCTTGCTCTGTTGATGGTGACGGTCTCAGCGTCTCCCTTGCTGGCACAGGACGCCGCGCAGACCAATGACGGCCCGATCTCCACCAATGTCAGCGGGATCAAGTCGCAACTGCTGCACACCCCGCAGATCGAAGACGCCCCAAAGGACGATTTTGGTAAGGTGGCGTGGTGCCACGGCGCCCTGTCCGGACACATGATGATGGCCGAACGCATCAGCGCGGTCGAGCCGCTGAGCAAGGACATGCAGGCGATCGGCCAATCTTACCTGCGCGCCTATGAGGCCGCCCTTACCCTGTCTAAAGACGGCAAAACCGAAAAAGGTCGCAAACGCGCCGAACTGGCCCGCCAAAACGGCTATGACGGTTGGGAAGAAGCCCGTCGCGCTGATCTGGATAAGGCCGTCGGTGCCTATGTCACCTGGTCTTTGCCCGGCGTGTGTGAAACCGCAGCACTTAACATTTCCGGTCGGCCGAAGCTGTTTTCGGAGTTACAAACCGAAGATGAAGCCCGTATTGTGACCGAGGCCCTGAAGCCCGCCTCGGAACGGACGGCCTTAGATGTTCATCAGCCCAAGGCGCGGGAATCGCGCGTGTTGGGCGATGAACCACCTCCCGCCGCCACGTCGGAAGTCAAACCGGAACCCGCCAGCCTGACCGCTGAGGCCGCGCCGTCTGATGATAGACCCTCATGGGCGGACGGACTAAAAAGCCGGTTGGGCTGGGGCAAGAAAAAGAACTAAATACCGCTTAATCCCGATTAACCATATTTCTGAACCTGATTTTCAGGGTTTTGAGCCACAGTCGCCTTATGACGATATGGCTTTATCTGATGGCTTACCTCGGCGTGGTCAACTTTTTGACCTATGCCGTCTGGGCTATGGACAAGACATATGCGACCCACGGCGCCCGCAGGGTGTCTGAGCGGCGCCTGCTGGGGCTATGCCTGCTGGGCGGGTGGCCGTCGGCCTTGATCGGCACCTACAGGCTGCGTCACAAGTCATCAAAGCCCTCTTTTCTGATCAAGATGTACAGCCTGATTGTTCTGCAACTCAGCGGTTTGGGCGGGCTGATCTGGTACGCCACCGCCGCGGTTTAGAGCACGTCCCGATCTGATTGGATCGGAACGACGCTCTAAAGTTTTGGTTTAACGCGCATTTGAGTCCGAAAACCGTTGCACACTTTTCGGAATGCGCTCCAGGTTATTGTAAAGCTACAGTTTGCTGATATGGATGCGTCATGACCGACGCACACTCCGCCCTGCCCCTGTCCTGCTATATCCGCACCCACAACGAAGCGCGTAACATCGAAAATGTTGTTCGCGCCGCCCTGAGTGTGGCTGATGAAGTTATTGTCATCGACGCGGGATCAAACGACGGCACCGCGCAAATTGCCGAAGCGGCGGGCGCGAAAGTCATCCACAATCCGTGGCCCGGCAATGGCTTTCAAAAACGCATCGGCGAAGAGGCCTGCCGCCATGACTGGCTGCTGGATATTGATGGCGATGAGGTCATCACGCCGGAACTGGCCGCCGAGATCAGGGCATTGTTTGCACAGGGCGAGCCGCCTGCATCCGTCTATGAGATCAAGATGGTCCATGCCCCGCCCGCCGGTGAGCCGTGGTGGGGGTTCAATCCGTCGTTCCGGCGCAAGCTCTATGACCGGCGCAAATACCGCATGCCGGAACACAAGATCTGGGATCAGTTGCCGATCCCCAAGAATGAGGCCGTGCCGACGCTCAAAGGCATTCTGCTGCACTATGCCTTTAAGGACGTGGAGCACGTGGTCGCCAAATATAATGGCCGCTCCACCGCCCGCGCCCGCGACGGTAAGCGTAAGTCGAAGGCGTCGCTTAAGCTGCGCCTATGGTTTGGGTTGCCGGTCTATTTCCTGAAACAGTTTGCCGGTCGCGGCCTGTGGCGGGCGGGCACTTACGGTCTGATTTTCGCAGTGTTGTCGGCCTATATGCGCTGGCTGCGCGATGCCAAGATGTATGAGGCCATCCTGTTTGAGGAACGCGCAAAAGCCCGGCGTTAACCGGTTTTCGTAAAGCTTTCTCAATACCGGCCTTTTAATCACCACCTCACGGCGGACAGGTATCATCCGACCGATTTGAGATGAGTATGAGTGCTGTAAACAGTTTGCTAAATGTGCGGGGCGCCCTGAGCCACACCACGCACCTGAACCCGATCGGATCGACCTATTATCGCAACCGTGACGGCTATACGTCGCGCGATGTCCGCGATCATCCCCGTGTTCCCAATCTCACGGCCACCAACCACGCCGCTCAGGCGGTACGGGTTACACTATCACCCGCGGCCCAGGCGCTTATGAAGGGCTAATCCGGCATCTTTTAAGTATCTGTGCCGACATCGTCCCAATCGCCGTCTTCGTAATTAATCAGCCAGTTGAGCGCCTGATGGCGTTCGCGCACCACGCTTGGGTGAAGGTTCGCGGGCGGCTCGGCACCCTCGAGTCCCGCCTGACGCACGGCCCAGTGCAGGCGGTAGATCAGGTCGGCTTCGTCAAGGATTTCATGGACATCGCGGTGGCCGATACGGGTGATATCGGGGTGATTAAACCCGATCCAGTAGTCGATAACATCAGACACATCGACCTCATCATCGGGGAACCATAGCTCAGGATAAACCCCGATCGCCCACATCAACGGGATAGCGGCTTCAATGCGCCATGAAAACTGAATGGCAGCATTTTCCGCAATTTCATCAGCCTCCAGGAACGCCTGCTCTTTCGGTGATAAGTGTTCGGCCAGATCATGTTTACGAACATAGGCCCGCGCGACGGAAACGTCATTCTTGATCGCCGCATTGGCCACGGTGGCAAGGCACATGGCGCGGCGCACAATCTCAGCCCCTGAGCGGATTTTAACGTCCGCCGCCTCTTCGATCTCCGGCAGGGTGCCGAGCACCGGCACGCCTTTGGATTTCAGGAACGCGATGGATTTTTGTTTGCGGATTTCGGATTCAGACATGAAATATCTTCTTAAGAACTCCCCCTGCAACAGGGGGAGCTTTTATTTGATGATTTTTCATCAAATAAAAGAGGGGGTAAACTTATGGCGTGAACAATTTCAGGCGGTTCAAGGTTACAACAATAATCCCTTCAACCACCTCTACAGGATTTGCCAATACATCCGTTGCTTGAATCCTGTAAACCTCAAGACCTTTATCCCGCAGCCATTTATCGCGGATAATATCGCGCTCTGGGCGGTCGCCGATATCGTGCGCCATACCGTCAATTTCGATGACTAGCCGCGCCCTTGAACAATAGAAATCTGCGACATAGGGGCCGATGGGATATTGCCTGCGAAAGACAGGGCGGCCAATTATACGCTGCTTTAACCGCGTCCAGACCAACATCTCAGGTAACGACATATCTGCGCGTAACGCCTTCGCTGCACAGCGCATGTCGTTGGTCATTTTACCCCCTCTTCTATTTGATCCATAAGATCAAATAGAAGCTCCCCCTGCAACAGGGGGAGTTCTTAAGACGGTATATAATTCAAAATCGGAGACAACCACCGCTCGGCCTCATCAACAGCCCAGCCCTTGCGGCGGGCATAGTCTTCGACCTGATCTTTTTCGATCTTGCCGACGCCGAAATAATGGGCTTTCGGGTGCGCAAAATAGAGCCCCGACACCGACGCCGGTGGGGTCATGGCCAAGCTTTCGGTCAGTTCCATACCCGTCCGCGCCCGCGCATCCAGCAGGTCAAACAGCGTCCATTTTTCGGTATGATCAGGCTGCGCCGGATAGCCCGGCGCCGGACGGATACCCTTATACTGCTCGGCAATCAGACCGGCGATATCGAGGTCTTCGTCAACCGCATAGGCCCACAGTTCACGGCGCACCTTTTTATGCAGGCTTTCCGCAAAGGCTTCGGCCAGACGATCGGCCAGAGCGGTGGCCAGAATGGCGTTATAATCATCGCCAGCATCTTTGAACTTTTTGGCGATTTCCAGCTCACCATGCCCTGCCGTGACCGCAAAGCCGCCAATCCAGTCGGGCGTGCCATATGGTGCCACAAAATCCGATAGCGCCAGATTGCTCTGGTCGGCGCGCGGTTTTTTCATCTGTTGGCGCAGGGTGTGGAACTTGGCGATAACCTTGGTCCGCGTCTCATCTTCATAGACTTCGATATCGTCATCGTCGGTGGCATTGGCAGGCCAGAACCCGACCACGCCGCGCGCTTCAAACCATTTCTCGGTCAGGATGCGCGCCAGCATTTCCTGCGCGTCTTTGTACAATCCACGCGCCGCTTCACCAACGATATCGTCCTCTAAGATATCCGGGAACCGCCCCGCCAGTTCCCAGGTCGCAAAGAATGGTGTCCAGTCGATATGCTCGGCCAGATCATTCAGATCATAGGGACTGAACGTGCGCACGCCCAGAAAGGTTGGTGCGACCGGCGGTTCCGCAACAAAATCAATCAAGAATTTGCGCTCACGCGCTTCGTTAAGGTCTGAGCGGGGCTTGTTATCGCCCTTGCCGTAAGCGTCTCGTACCTTGACGTAATCGGCCTTGGTATCAGCCACAAATTTCGGTTTATCGGTCTCACTCAGCAATTGCGACACCACCCCCACAGCGCGGGAGGCGTCGAGCACATAGACCACCTGATCATTGGAATAGCCCGGTTCGATCTTGACCGCCGTGTGGGTTTTGGAGGTCGTCGCCCCACCGATCAGCAGCGGAATATCAAAGCCGGTGCGCTGCATTTCGCGCGCCACAAACACCATTTCATCAAGGCTCGGTGTGATCAGGCCGCTCAGGCCAATCATATCGACCTTATGTTCCTTCGCTTCGGCCAGAATCCGATCCGCCGGCACCATGACGCCCAGGTCGATGACTTCGTAATTATTACATTGCAACACAACGCCGACGATATTTTTGCCGATATCGTGGACGTCGCCCTTAACCGTCGCCATCAGGATCTTGCCCGCCGCCTGATAGGCTCCGCCGTCGGCGACATGCTGCTGCTTTTCCGCTTCCATAAAGGGCATGAGGTAGGCCACGGATTGCTTCATGACGCGGGCGGATTTCACGACCTGCGGCAGGAACATCTTGCCGGCCCCGAACAGGTCACCGACCACGTTCATCCCGGCCATCAGCGGCCCTTCGATGACGTGCAGAGGGCGCGCGGCTTGCAGGCGGGCCTCTTCGGTGTCGGCATCGATAAATTCGGTGATGCCATTGACCAGCGCGTGTTTCAGGCGCTCCTCAACTGTCCCTTCGCGCCAGGCCAGCGTCTTAGCCTCGACCTGACCTTTTTCGCCTTTGTACTTGGGCGCGAGATCAACCAGATATTCCGTGTTCGATACGTTATGCCGCTGGGGCCGGTTCAAAATAACGTCTTCGACGGCCTCACGCAGTTCCGGGTCGATGTCGTCATAGACCGGCAGGTCACCGGCATTGACGATGCCCATGTCCATGCCAGCATTAATGGCGTGGTAGAGGAACACCGAGTGGATCGCGCGGCGCACGGGCTCATTGCCGCGGAAGGAGAACGACACGTTCGACACCCCGCCCGATATGCGCGCATAGGGCAAGGTCGCCTTGATGACCTTAACGGCCTCAATAAAATCGACGGCGTAGTTATCGTGCTCTTCGATCCCCGTCGCGACCGCGAATATATTAGGGTCGAAAATGATGTCTTCAGCCGGAAACCCGACCTCGTTCACCAGAATATTATAGGCGCGGGTGCAGATTTCGATCTTGCGCTTGGCCGTGTCGGCCTGGCCCACCTCATCAAACGCCATGACCACGACGGCGGCCCCGTAACGCAGACATTTAATGGCCTCGGCGCGGAACTTATCCTCGCCCTCCTTCATGGAGATCGAGTTGACGATGGCCTTGCCCTGCACGCACTTCAGGCCGGTCTCGATCACTTCCCATTTGGAACTGTCTATCATCACCGGCACGCGGGCGATATCGGGTTCCGCCGCCAGCAGATTCAGATAGGTGCGCATGGCCACCACCGAATCGAGCAGGCCTTCGTCCATGTTTACGTCGATGATCGCCGCCCCGGCCTCGACCTGCTGACGCGCGACATCGAGCGCGGCGCTATAATTGCCCTCGATGACCAGTTTCTTGAACTTGGCGGAGCCGGTGACGTTGGTGCGTTCACCGATATTGATAAAGGAAGGTCGCATTAATTCGGATCATAATTTTTGATTTTTAGAAGCTGCACTTGGCGCTTCACAAGCGTCTTGATGTCCCTGTAAGCCTGATCAGAATCAAGTGCAATCGCTTCACGATCTAATTTGTCAGCCAACGCACAAAGAGATACATAAAATCTTCGGCAGCTCACGCTTCTTAAAAGGATACTGTTAAGAACATTGGTTTCAAAAACCTGTCGTGACGACATGATTTCGGACTTCCCCGCTTCGTAATAGCCCAGATCACGGCGTCCAAGCATATGCTTGACGCAGTTTTCAGACCAGCGGGTGAACAGGTCAACAGAGATCAGACCTTTAGCGAAATACTCCCATTCAAGTTCACGCTGTTGCCAATACTGATAATAATATTGCAAAACTTCGTGGCGCGTTATGGTTGCATCACCAGCCTGGAACCGCCCCTGCAAGTCACGGCGCATAGCGGCAGTGCGCGTGAAATTCTCATAAAATTGCAGCAGGGCCTGTCCCGATATTTCACCCGCCGAAAGCCGCGCCTGAGCTTTTATTTGCAGAAATGCAACAAATACAGAAATCGCAATTACAGGAAAAGCCAAAATAGATATAAAGCTTTCCAAATCCTGCCAATTACTAATTTTCCAGTTTATATCCATCATAGCACAACAATCACAAACTTTTTATACTACGTTTATTCATATAACTTTGAATATATTTTGAAACCTCAGACATCCTCTTATCTTTTGGTATAATGCCATGCTCATACCGCCCCACACCGATTTGATAAAGTCCCAGATAGAATTCGTAAAAATAATGATGATTTTTATAAACACTATCAATAAATTTAGTAACAAATACATCTCTAGAATTCAGATTTTGGTGGATGCCTTCTTTGTCAAAATATGGCACATCAAGTTCACCTGACATCATTCCATAACTATATAAACACCACCCTCGAAAGGTATGATAAGGAATAAGCCCGGCTTCAAAAAAGTCCCATTGGTGACTGGTATGAAGCCAGTACTTGGCATAGTATGTATAAGCCGTTCGATAATTTATGGTTTTATCGTCGCGCTCATATCGTTCCTTCAGGTTCTGTAAATAGTCTGAGATAAGGCGATATCCGGCACTGTTTGATGCAAGCCCATTAAATGTCAGATCCTTACGACTTATATCGGCCTGGATTCTGATTTGCCTGAAAGCCAGATAGACAGATAAAAGAATAAACGGAGCCGAAAACGCTGTAACTATACCGCCCACATCTTCCCATGATTTGATCTCAAGCATCCCCGCCCCCGCGTAAAACCAGTTTTATATTAACTCAAACGGTTCTAGCCCCGCAAGGCGCATGGCCTTGGGGCGGTCAGGCACAGGGCGCGGTGTGATGCCGCGCACTTCATCGGCCACATGGCGGATATGATCGGGCGTGGTGCCGCAGCAGCCGCCCAGGATATTGACGATCCCGTCTTTCGCCCATTCATGCAGTTCGTGGGCGGTCTCATGAGGTTGCTCATCATACTGCCCCATAGCATTGGGCAGGCCGGCATTGGGATAGGCGGCCACCAGCGTATCGGCCACCCGCGACAGCTCCGCGATATGCGGGCGCATCAGATCGGCCCCTAACGCGCAGTTAAAGCCAATCGCGAACGGCTTGGCGTGCTTGACCGAGTTCCAGAAGGCCTCGGCGGTCTGGCCTGACAAAGTGCGTCCCGACCGGTCGGTGATCGTGCCCGAAATCCAGATCGGCAGCTTTTCCTGTTCTTCGTCTTCGAGGTCTAAAATCGCCTTCAACGCGGCCTTGCAGTTGAGCGTATCGGTAATGGTTTCAATCAGATAGAGATCGACCCCGCCCTGATAGAGCGCCCTCACCTGCTGCTTATAGGCCTCATAGACCTGATCAAAGGTCACCAGCCGTGCGCCGGGATCGTTCACGTCCGACGACATGCTGAGCATCTTGTTCAGCGGCCCGATGGAGCCGGCGGCAAAGCGCGGTTTATGCGGCTCCTTGGCCGTCCACGCATCGGCGGCGGCGCGGGCCAGCTTGGCGCCTTCATAATTGATGTCCCAACACGCCTGCGCATCCAGATGATAATCATCCTGAGCAATCGTGGTGGCCGAAAAGGTATTGGTCTCACTGATATCCGCACCAGCCTCGAAATAGGCATTGTGCAGGTCGGTGATGATATCCGGCCGCGTCAGGCACAATATATCATTATTGCCCTTCATCTGGCCGACGTGATCCGCAAAGCGCTCACCGCGAAAGTCTTCTTCGCTCAGGTCACGGCGCTGAATCATCACGCCCCATGAGCCATCCAAAATCAGAATGCGCTCTTTGGAAGCGGCATAAAGCGCTTCAATGCGTTCGGAGCGGGTCATAGGGTAAGCACCTTTTAGTTTAAGCCATTTCGCGGTCATCACTCAGTTATGCGCATGACGTGCGGTTTTCAAGACGACAGATCATCCGAAGTCTTAGCAGACTTCCTGACCAGCCGGATATTCAGTTCCGTGTTCAGCCCAGCGGGCAAGATACTTGCCGGACTTGAGCGGGTTGCCACCACCTGAAACCACGGCGCAACCGCCTTGATCAGCGCCTTGTGGTCAAAGCCCAGATGGTGTGGATAATAGGCCATGTCAGGGGTCATCCACACCTTATGGCGCTCAAAGCCCGCATCCCCTTGTGCCGCCCGCCATATGCGTCGCCAATCCGTATCAAAATCCTGACGCCGCTGCGACCGGAACAGGCCCTTAACAACAGCGATCGGCCCTGTCTCGACCGGCACGCCAATAATCAGTTCACCACCGGGTTTCAGTATCCGATACATTTCCTTAAGCGCCGCCTTCGTCTCTTCCGGCGGCAAATGCTCAAAAACTTCGAGGCAGAAAACCGCATCCGCCCAGCTATCCTGAATATCAGCCGAAGCTGCCGTAAGCCTAACTCCGTCGTAGCCCATGAGATGGGCTTGCGCCTGAGTCAGGAGGTTGTGCGTGGGTTCAAAGCAGATAAACTCAGCGTCTGGCACATGCACCTTTAACCGCACGACCAACTCACCGTCACCGGCGCCGTAATCCACAATTCTGGCCTGATGACGCGGCCCAAGAAGCCTGATGGCATCTCTGAACCGTCTATTCTGCAACCAGCGTTTGAACGGATTTGGGTCATGCCGCGTCAGGGCCGCATAGCTTGGCTGCACATTCATGACCTGACCCCATAGCTTTGGACGGTAACCACGGCCTGTCCGTCAGGCGCTTACCGCCTTTACACCAAGCACCCGGCAGATGGAATAGACCAGTTCAGCACGGTTGAGGGTATAAAAATGGAAATTCTCCACCCCTTCGCGCTCAAGCTCCAGCACCTGCTCTACCGCCACCGCCGACGCCAGCAGTTTGCGCGTTTCGGCATCATCATCCAGCCCGTCAAACAGTT
The DNA here is from genome assembly GCF_028550435.1 of Asticcacaulis machinosus. Lineage (GTDB taxonomy): Bacteria > Pseudomonadota > Alphaproteobacteria > Caulobacterales > Caulobacteraceae > Asticcacaulis > Asticcacaulis machinosus. The sequence continues at coordinate 1,515,774 of NZ_JAQQKV010000001.1, forward strand.
CGGCAAGCCACCCCGGCACATTGGCTTCGCAGGCCGCAGCCATGCGTTTTAAGCCTTTGAAATTGGTCACCGGCATGATCCCCGGCGTCAATTCAATCTCAATACCGGCGTCCGCCACCGCATCGCGGAACCGGAGGTAAGTTTCCGGCTCAAAGAAGAACTGGCTGATGCCACGCGTGGCCCCGGCATCGACCTTTTGGCGCAGGACATCCAGATCGAAATCCAGCGACGGCGATTGGGGATGCTTTTCCGGGTACACGCCCACGCTGACCTCAAAATCGCCAATACGCTTGATAGCTGCCGTTAATTCAGTCGCGTTCTGATAGCCATCGGCGCGGGGGGTATATTGCCCGTCCTGAAGCCCTGTCGGCGGATCACCGCGCAGGGCCACAATGTGACGCACACCGGCGGCCCAGTATTCACGGATGACCTCATCAACCTCTGCGCGTGACGCCTCAACGCAAGTCAGGTGAGCGGCGGGCTTTAGCGAAGTCTCATCCAGAATACGCTTGACCGTACGATGGGTACGCTCACGGGTCGAACCACCGGCCCCATAGGTCACCGACACAAACGACGGATTAAGCCCCTCAAGCCGGCGGATAGAATTCCACAGGCTCAGTTCCATTTCTTCCGATTTAGGCGGAAAAAACTCGAACGAAATATTGAGATGGCTGCCGCCGGATGACACCGAACGCGCAATGGAACTCAGGCGGGTTTGCAGATTGGGGCTTATCATAGTGAGGTCTTTATTTTTGAATTAGTCTTTGCGCGCCAGCCAGATGCGGACGGTGAGGCCCGCGCCATCGATCGGCGGCAGGGCCGTGTCGTTAATGAGCGTAAGATTCGCCCGCATCAGCCAGCCGGACATATCGTCATCACTGATGCCTAAGCGCCTATGCTGATATTGCTCCCGCATGTGCTCCAGGCCATGTGGCGCGAAATCGACCACCAGCAGACGCCCGCCGGGTTTAAGGATACGTCCGGCCTCGCGCACCGCCTGCACCGGATCAGGCAGGAAGTGCAACACCTGATGCACGATTACCAGATCGGCACTGTCCGCGCTAAGTCGTGTGTCGGCAATATCGCCGTGGCGAAACTCAAGCTTGACGTTCGATTTCAGGTCGCTTTCGGTGGTTTTGGCGCGGGCGACATTGAGCATCTGCTGCGACAGATCAAGGCCGGTCGCGGTCTTGGCGCGCGGCCCTAACAAGGTCAGCATGCGCCCGGAACCCGTGCCTAAGTCCACTAAATGATCAAACGGCTGATGCCCTAAAATACCCACGATCGCCGCTTCGACATCGGCTTCAGATATGTGGTGTGAGCGGATTTCGTCCCACCGGCCCGCGATATTTTCAAAATAGCTCTGGGCCGATTTCAGGCGTTGCGCGTGAATGTCATCCAGTGCGCGCACATCATCAGCATAGTCATCGCCCAGGGCATCCAGCACCGCCGTCACCAGCGGACGGATGGCCGGCGCATCTGAGGCCCGGTAGAACACCCAGGCACCGTCCGGAAAGCGGTCAATCAGCCCGGCCTCGCTCATCAGCTTCAAATGACGCGAGACACGCGGCTGGCTCTGGTTTAAAATCTGCACCAGTTCCATGACCGACAGCTCCTCATCGGCCAGCAACCGCAGCAGGCGCAGACGCGTCGGCTCACCGGCCGCCTTTAAGGCCTCCAGCAGCGCCGCCGCACCCAACACAGGATTCGATTTCGATCTCATATAACCATATAAAGATATCTTTATATGGTATGCAAGCTTTTGTTTTCGCTGAGCACGATAAGACGTGATTTTGCACTAAAAAACGCGCCATCTTGCGAAACTACCGCGTCGCCTTCACAATAACCCACATGCTGATGGCCACCGCTCAAAGCCTTGTAACACAAGATCCACATCAAAATGGACAGGAAATTCGCGCCCTGATGCAACAGGCCCATGACGCCGGAGCGCGTCTTATTCATTTCCCCGAAGGTGCCATGTCGGGCTATCAGGTTTCTAACCCGCAGTGGGAAGCCCTGCACGAAGAACTTGAACTTACCGCAACGCTGGCCAAAAATTTGAATCTTTGGACGATATTGGGCAGCGAACATCGCCTGACACCCCCTAACCGCCCACATAATAGCCTTTACGTCATCTCAGATTCCGGAGACGTGGTGGCTAGGTATGATAAACGCCTATGCTCACACAATGAGATCAATCATCACTACACCCCCGGCAACACCCCAATCGTCTTTTCAATCGACGGCTTCACTTTTGGCTGCGCCCTCTGCATTGAGATTAATTTTCCGGAACTCTTTCTTGAATATGAAAATTTGGGCGTCGATTGCCTGCTGCTGTCTTCCTATTCACAAAACCCCATTTTTGGCATCATGGCTCAGGGCCATGCGGCCGCAAATAATTACTGGTTCAGTATTTCCGTACCCGCGCAGTTCGCAAGCGCCCTGCCCGCTGGCCTTATCGGCCCCGATGGCTATTGGATCAGTCAGTGCCGAACGGACGCAGCTACCGATCTGTGTTTCGCACACTTAGATCGCATGTCCCCCGCGTTCGACATCGCTCTCAACAAAGCCCGACCGTGGCGAAAAACGGCGAGAGAGGGCAGCATTTACAGAGACAATCTGATTTGTGACCCACGCAGTGAGAATAAAGCTAGTTTCTGATTTAAACGGTCAGCAAACCTGCGACCGTATGGCACAGCCTGCGTGACTTGATCTTTATATCCTGATAAGCCAACTAGGTTATTATGAGCACGAACGCATCTGAGCCAAATCTATCTGAGCACGCCATGACCGCTGAAAAGCCTACCCTTATGACCGCCATCAAGCGGGGTCTCAACCGGCGCTGCCCGGCCTGTGGCGAAGGCCGCGCCTTTAAGGGCTACCTCAAGGTCGTCGATGCCTGCGATCATTGCCATACGCCGCTGGGGCTATATCCGTGCGATGACGGCCCGGCCTATGTCACCATGATCATCGTCGGTCATATCGTGATCGCGCCGCTGTTTATGTTCGACAGCGTATTTATGCACTATCCGTTTGAGATCCTGATCCCGTCATCGATTGCGGTTATGGGTGCACTGACCCTGTGGCTTTTGCCCTATATCAAGGGCGGCTTTCTGGGGCTGGTCTGGCGGCACGGGTTGAAGCAGAAATCCTGACTCAGGCCGGCATAATTCCACACGGTCGGAACAATCAAAGTAATGTGATTTACACCGCCTCCGCCGCGCTTGACAGCCTGAGCGGGTTTGCGCGACATAAAGCCTCGTTTTCATGAACTTATTCACGGGGCACATCATGGCGCACACATTTGAAATCAAGAAAAACAAGGCTGGCGAATTTGTCGCCTATTTCAAATATAATTCTGAGAGCATCTTCTGGACCGAGGGTTATAGCTCAAAGGCGGGCGCCAAAAACGCCATTGAATCGATCCTGAAAAACGGCCCGAACGCGGAAATCGTCGACTCCACCGCCGACTAAACAAAAAACGCCCCGGTCGATGCCGGGGCGTTTTTTAATATCTAACGCGAACTAAATTTATTACACCCGGTCAAGGGCATCGCGAACCAGAGCGATAGCGCCTTCGGCCTCTTCGGTGCATTCCATCGACAAACGGTCGATTTCTTCCTGCGCAAATGAGCGCATCAAAAGTGCCGCCTGAGGCGACAGAGCCATGAGGGTACGCACAGATGCGCGCGCCATGGCCAGCGCAGCATCCATATCTACTAAATTCGCTGTGTCACGCGCCACTGCCAAAGCATACAGGCGCGATGCCACATCCGGGGAGGAACTTGGCATATTATTCTTCTTGGGCATGTAAGGTGAATGGGGGAACTCAGGTACAGTACACGGGTAGATAATGACAAAAACACACAGTCCCGCTAAAACTGCTGACGCCTTGCATAATTTACATTGTAACGAATATTGTGACGAAAGCTAGGCCACCCAAATTGGTCAACCATAGCGGTCATCAGTCGTCATATAATTGTAATTTAAAGACTCTTTGAAAATTGCTTTGGAAAAATTACGAATTAACCGTGTTTTTTCGTATTATTTATCATGGTAGCGCTATCAAAACGCATAATATATCGAAAAAATTGCACATCTTTGCAATAAAAACGGTATCAAGATGATGAATTATGTCGGAAATAAGGCCGCACCCGACATAATCCACACCCATTCAATCAGAATCGATCAGCGCTTGAACAAACCACCCAGCACGTCCTGAACAATACCGCCATTGCCCAATTGCCCTACGATATCACCAAGCCCATCCGCTGAGATCTGACCATTGGGGCTAAGCTTATCGATCAGGCCTGGCAGCACATCGGCGATTTGCGCCGGATTAACGCCCAGGCTCCGCGCTAACTGCCCCACCTGCTCGGAGCCCAGAACCGACTGAATTTGTTCGGCCGATACGGACAGGTTTGCACCACTACCCAGCCACGACTGCACCACATCCTGCAGACCGCCCTGAGACAAAGTGCCAACAATATCATTCAGGCCGCCGTTACCAATCAACCCTGACAAAGCCTCAATATTGAGACCGCCCTTATCGCCGCCACTCAAGGCTCCCAAAACACCATTCAGAATGTCCATAATCCGCTCCTTGATTTTTGCACTCACCCGACCTTAAGCCGTTAACCGCAGATGTGAAAAGCCGCAAATCGCACTCTGACAGGGCTTTGAGTAACAATTGCGACACCAGAGCGTTTTCCCATAGATGCGGACGACAAAACAAAAAACCCGCGCCAGATACCGGAGCGGGTTTTTCAGATCTTTAACCGGACTAAGCCTTAACCAACCTTGGCGGCCAGACGCTCCTGACCTTCACGGATCAGTTGGGCGGCCACTTCGGGCTCACCCCACCCCTTGACGGTCGTGGTCTTGTTCTTTTCCAGATCCTTGTAGTGCGCAAAGAAGTGCGTGATCTGCTCGATCAGGATTTCCGGCATCTGGCGATAGCTGGAGACATTGGTGTAGTATGGGTGCAGCTTATCAACCGGCACCGCCAGGATTTTTTCGTCCTTGCCCGCTTCATCTTCCATCAGCAGCACGCCGATAGGGCGCGAACGGATCACAACGCCCGGATAGACCGGCACCGGACCGACCACCAGAATATCGCACGGGTCACCATCATCAGCCAGGGTGTGCGGGATAAACCCGTAATTGCCGGGATAGAACATAGAGGTATAGAGAAAACGGTCGACAAACAAAGCGCCGGAATCCTTATCCAGCTCATACTTGACCGGCATGCCCCCCTGCGGGATTTCGATAATGGCGTTAATGTCCCACGGGGCGTTCGGGCCGATAGAAATCTTATCAATATTCATTTGTTTTGGCTTTTTGATCTGTATAACAAAGTTGCGCCCATTTAAGAGGTTGAGACTGTTCGCACAAGCGAAGAGTTACAAAAAGCGAAAACTTTGTATCCGCGCAGGGTAAAACCCTGTTCCCGATTGTATCGGCAGTCATTTGTTAAGCTTAATGAAATCAATCCCGTGTCAAACAAGGCACAATACCGAACGCTTCAGGCATCAGGGAGATTAACATGGCTGATCTGAATTTCTGGGCTTTAAGATTTGATATCATCGCCCTTGGTATATTCTTCATCTGCTGGTTCGGCTATGAGCACCTGATCCGGCTGTTGTCAAAGCGCCGCGGGATGCTGCTGAAAGACCTGACCGTCGTGCGCCATGCCTGGATGCGCGAAATGGTCATCCGCGATTTCAAGCTGTACGATTCCAACCTGATCGGTCACGGCGTCAATTCGGCCAGCTTTTTTGCCTCAGCTAACCTCATCCTGATTGCGGCGATCGGCGGCGCCTTGTTCAGCACCGATGTCACCTTCCAGTACGCCACCGGACTAGGAATTGACACCTCATCATCGCTGCTGGTGATCAAACTGTCGCTGGTCATTCTGTGTCTGGCGCGCGGTCTGTTGAATTTCGTCTGGGCCCTGCGCCAGATGAACTACTGCGTGGCCGCGTTCGGGGCCATACCGCTGAATGTCGATAAAGATACCGCCGAAAAATTCACCCAAGCGGCCTCGGATATCATTGATCCGGCCATGTCGAATTTTTCGCAAGGTGTGCGCGGCTATTATTTCTCGCTGGCCGCCGGGGCCTGGTTATTCGGCGCCTGGCCGCTGGCCATAGCCAGCCTGGGGGCCGTGTTCCTGCTTGGCTGGCGGCAGGCCAACTCTCAGGCGTCACGCGGACTTCGCCGGATGCGCGAATTGCTGGAGACGCATCCTTATCCCACTCGCACCCGCCCGCTGTACGAAAACGACCCTCTGCCAGCCGAGGAAATTATCGCAATGCAAAAGGCCGATAAGGCCAAACATTCGCCCGAAAACCAATAGAGACTCCCGCAAACCCAAGCCTAATCACAAACGCCTTCAGGATGTTTTTGCATTTGTAACCATACGTGATCATACAAATGTACATTTGCACTTGCGATTTTCCGCACCGCAAACTATCTTGAGCTTGTTCGACGTGTTTACGTCGATGCCCTTCCTGGGCGTTTCCTCCCTGTAGACTTTAGCCGCGCTTGTAAATAGCGCGGCTTTTTTTTGCCCGCAAACCGGCATGCGCTCACACATGCAACGGTTTCAGGCGATATTAAACGCCTTAAGGGCCTCGATCACCGTCGCCAGCGACGCCTTAAGCGGGCCATAGCCCGAAGTCGGCTCCAGACGCGCTTCATCCATGTAGATGCCGCGATTGATCTCAATCTGCAGCGCATGAACGCCCCGGTGAGGCTTACCGTATGTTTCCATCGTATAGCCGCCGGCAAAGGGCATATTCAGCCCGACTTTCAGCCCCTGCGCCTCAAACTGCTTTTTGACGAACCGCGTCAGTTCCGGTGCGCAGGTTTCCCCGTAAAGATCGCCCAGCACAATGTCCGGCAATTTGCGCTGCGGGTGAGCGCTGTTCAGCACCGATGACGGCATGGAGTGCCAGTCGATAAAGGTAACCGTGCCACATCCCGCCTGCGCCTGACGGATCAGATAGTTTAACGCATGATGATAGGGCGCATGGACGCGCTCGATGCGGATTTTGGCCTCATCATAGCCGATCGGATGGCGATGAATTTCCCTCTGCCCGCTCAGGCAGCGCGGAATAACCCCAAAGCCGGAGCGCACGCGCAGGGTCTGAGTCAGGGCGTCGCGCGGCAGCGCTCCTTTGATCAGCCGGGCATCCAGTTCACGCGGGTCACGGTTCACATCGACAAACGCCCGGCCATACACTGCGCGTACCGTGCGGATGCCTAAATCGGGCGACATGCCGATCAGGCCATCAACATAGGCATCTTCGGTTGATCGCAGAACCGTTTCCGGTTCGCGCGCACCGGCTATGAAACTATCCGGATAATAACGTCCCGAATGCGGCAGCCCGAACACCAGCGGCACAGCACGTCCGTCCTCCGGCTCGATCAGATCGACCGCTGGCAAAAAATCGCGCGACATGTGCCACAGTTTCGAAACATTCGTATCCATATTAGCTATTTAGTAGGCCATTCGTGCGAGTTCTTCATCCCTAATTTACGTCAATTGCGTTATTATCGGTTATCGACACCGGGACGGCGCCTGATCTGGACGTAAGGCGTTTAGTGATTATGGGGTACCATGAAGAAAATTCTGCTGGCTGAAGACGAAGATTCCGTACGCAGTTTCCTGACCCGCGCCCTGCAACGGGCGGGCTATGAGGTCGTAAGCTGTGCCGATGGTGACAGCGCGATTGATGCCCTCGATCAGGGGCCCTATGATCTGCTGCTGACCGATATCGTCATGCCGGGCGCCGACGGCATCGAGGTGGCCAAGGTCGCCGGCCAGCGTCAGCCGGGCCTCAAGATCATGTTCATCACCGGCTTTGCGGCCGTGGCCCTTAATGCGCAAAAGGCTTCTCCCGAAGCCAAGGTACTGGAAAAACCGGTGCATCTGCGTGAGATCGTAACTGAGGTCGAGCGCCTGATCGCGGCTTAAGCACGCTTAAATCTGATTGTGGGATTAACCCACAGATTTCCCGAAAAATGGCTTGCTATGGCGGGGAGGCTTGGTTATACACCGCTTCCTCGCATAAAGTGGACTCGTAGCTCAGCGGGAGAGCACTACGTTGACATCGTAGGGGTCACAGGTTCAATCCCTGTCGGGTCCACCATTTTACCCTTGCACACCAAGGGCTTGTGAAAAACCCTTGTTTCATCTCAAAACTTATGCGGCACGCAGGCGCTACGCTGAGATATCAAAATCTCACATAGTGCGCGAATGCAATATAGCCGTTATGTACGACGACGTAGCATTTTCATCCGCTCCGAGGACCTCACAGACATTAAACTGTCGCCTTGGGCACACAGAAAAGGACCATATCCTGACCCGGCAAGTCTGAATATGGCCTGCGATTTCGATCAACCGTATAGCCTTTACTGGCCAAGCGGGCACTTAAGCGGATTACATCGCGCAGCACCGCCGCCGGGCAGGGTCACCACATAGTCGGTGCCGTAGGCATTGCCCGGGCGGAAAAAGTCCGTGGAGACAACCTGCGCACCACTATCGAAGGCAGCCTTCGCACGGGTCATATCATTGGCCTTGGCCTCATAGGTTTCGATGTCGGAGCGCGTGCGCACGATATAGCCTTCGGCGACATAGCGTTTAATCTCCTCTGAGCGCACCAGAGCATTGTCGTACATCAGAAATGCGGCATGATCTTCCCCCGGTTCGGCGCGCAGGAAAGCCACACGGCCTTTTAGTGAGGGATGCCCGTCAAGATAGGCCTTGGTCGCCGCAGGCCCTGTGGCCGTGATCATCAGGAATACAATCTTGCCCCGTGCGGCCTTGAGGGTGGGCCAGTGCCCCGCACGAACCGCCGCATTCAATGTCGCATAGTTACCGCGCACATCATCCGGTGTAATCAGCCGCTCACGTCCCAGAACATCGATAATTTCCTGATCCAGTTCGGCAAAGCGTGCTGCATCGAACGGCACCGGCGGTGTTGGCTGCGGCAGGACAGGCAGGCCCTGGGTCTTGGCTTCCAGAAGAATGAATACCGGCACATGTCCCGGATTGGCATTCGACCATTCGCGGATCTGGGTCAGACACAGTTTCAGAGTCGGGCAATGGCTGCGAAAATCGATATCCGGCACATGCAAAACCTTGAAACCCGGCTTATCCAGATCGGTCGTATTGTGTGGTGGCAGATCGGTTACCCCTTGCGAACGCAGAAGACGATACCCTGCCGGATCAAGATAATGACCGCCCTTAGGGTCGGGATTGACATCGATTTCGAGACTGCGCAGGCCGGCATCCAGCTGGGTCTTCAGATCCGGATGGTCGTAATTCAGCCCTTCGGACAGTTTCATACCGCTGGGGTGTTCTTCCTTAAAACGGGCCATATCAGCTTCGGACATGTTGGCCGAAAACTGCGCCATCATCTTTTCTATCACCGGATCAACTACAGCCATAATCCGCTTATCGACCGGACGGGCATAGGAGTTGTGCGTACCCAGAACCTGAATTTCGTTGAGCTTAAGGTCACGAGGCGCGGTTTCGAAGTCTTTGGCGACGGCGCCATGGCTCAGGGCCGCAGCGGCCACGGCCAGAAGAAGCATGTTTTTCATAAGAAAGCTTTCAGGCAGGTTGTTGCTTTAAAGAGGTGCCCCACACCGGTTTAGCGGACCGGTGCGGGGCGATAACGCCATGACAGGGGATATGTCGCGACGACCTATTTCGAAACCGTCAGACGCACGCCAAAGAAGCGCGGTGCCGCCGGAATAACGGTGGAGATACCAAACGATTTGCCGGTATTGCCGACATCGCGGTACCATTGCGTATCGAACAGGTTCTCGGCATAGGCTTCGAAGCGCAGCGTGCCGTCCTGACGCTCGACGCCCAGACGCAGATCGGTCAGGCCGAACGCTTCCTGACGCTCTATGGTCAGGTTGTCATTGTTGAAGAAGTAGTCCGACTTCCATGAATAATTGACATTGCCATAGCCCCGCCAGTTCTGCCCGATCGGGCGGCGGTAATCGGCGCTGACCGAGTAGGTGTGCTCAGGCGCCAGACGGAACTTGTGACCGGAATAATCAACCAACGCCCCGCCGACCACTTCGTAGAATTCGTCATACTGGGTGTGCAGATAGGTATAGCTGCCGTTGAGGCTCAGTTCAGGCGTAATCTTAGTGCGGCCCAGCAGTTCAAGACCATAGGCCGAAGCCTTACCGGCATTGATCGTGCCTTTCGTCAGATCCTGAGAGCGGGTCTGGAAATCTTTATAGTCATAGCTAAAGGCAATGGCCTCGACATAGGTGCGCGGTGCGACATTCCCCTTGAAGCCGGCCTCCAGATTGACCACTTCCTCAGACTTGACCTCACTGTAGGACGGCTGGGCCACACCGCCCACCGGAGCCGCAAAACTGATCTGCGGATAACCGGCCTTGATGCCCTTGGACGCACCGGCATAGAGGTTCATGGCATCATTGATCTTATAGGTCACTGCCAGACGCGGCTGGGTCAGACCATAGGTTTGCGAATGGCTGAAGGTCTGCCCCAGAGAGTTGGACAGGCCATTAGGCAGGGCAATCGCCCGAACGCCGTCAATGGTCGAAACGGTCGAACGCTGACGCACCGTAGCATCGTCACGGGTATAACGCAGACCGGCATCAAGCACCAGACGATCGGTGGCGGCAAAGGTGATATTGCCATAGGCCGAAACCGAGTCACGGCTCAGGGCACTGTAGAGATCGGTCTGGTTACCTGTGGTCACAGGCATGCCGTAGAAGCTCGTCACCGGCGTCAAAACCCGCGGGAAGCCCGCCAGCAGATACTGTTCATTGATAATGAAGCTCAGTTCATTCTTGGTGCGGTCCTTATAGAAGGAGACACCGAACACCGACTTAAAGCGGCCTTTGTTGTCATAGCGGAAGCGGAATTCCTGACTGGTCAGCCACTGATTATCAGGATTATTCACCGGCAGGATGAACGGATAGCTGGTGCCGTCACCATCCCACGCTTCCTGGAATGTCACTTCACGGTAGCCAGTGATCGAATTCAGCGTCCAGGCATCGGAAAGCTTCCAGTCGCCCAGCAGGGTCACGCCGGTCTGACGGCGCTGCTGCGGCACCGGCAGCTCATTGCGGTCAAAGGTCGTGAACGGGTTGGTGTCCGTACCGGGGGAAGCTACCGACAAAGCCTTGGTGATGGTGGCGTTATCATTATCGGCCTGATGATCGACGATCAGGTCAAAGGCCAGAGCTTCGGAAGCTTCGTAGCGCAGAGATACGCGCGCCGCCCACAGATCATCGCTGCCGGCCGGTTTGCTCGCCGATAAGATATCCTGAAACCCTTCGCGCTCACGGCGGCGGGCGGCTACACGCACCGCCAGCTTGTCCTCGATCAGCGGCATATTGACCATGCCACCAACGCTGTAGAGGTCATAATTGCCAAGCTGGCCTTCCATATTCCAGTCATAAAGGCGCGTATTGGCCTTTTTGGTATAGACGGCCACGGCGCCGATTTCAGAACCGCGACCATAAAGGGTTCCCTGCGGGCCTTTGGCGACTTCGACGCGTTCAACGTCAAACAGTTCCTTCAGAAGGCCGCGCGAGCGCGATGTGTCGACATCGTTCAGGAAGAAGGAGATCGACGGTTCGGCAATGGCGCCGGCGTTACCGGCCTCGATGCCGCGCATGACGAAGCTGGCCGAAGAGTCTGTGGATTGCTGAACGAAGAACCCCGGCGTGCGCGTCGACAGGCGCTCAAAATCCGTGAAGTTTTCGCGGTCGATATCAGATGCCGAAAACGCCGTGATGGCCAAGGGCACGTCCTTGACAGCCTGAGTGCGCTTCTGGGCCGTAACAACGACGGTTTCCAGCTCCGCAGGCGCAGCGTCCTGAGCATACACTTGTGCGAATGGCAGCGCACTGACGCCGGTGATGAATGCCGCGCTCAAGGCGCGACGGAATGTCCTTAAGGACGACGGATTACAACGCATGGCAAACCCCTTTGGCCGAGATGTTATGGCCGGGAGATAACATTGACGCATGACAGTTGCGTGACGAATGTGCGAAAAAATTAACCAGAAATAGCCCTGAGAAACGCAACATCAGAACAGTTGTGCGAAAAATATTATGCCGCCGATTTTAATTGGCGCCACACAACCCACAACATAAACACAGAGGGCACAAGCTGGCCGATCACGGCAGCTATGCGCACGGCATCTGCCTGCACGTCGCCTGTTATGGGCTGACGCGGATCAAAACCAGCCTCACCCAACAACCGGAACAGAATGAAAGTCGTGGTCGCTGCCGACAGGTTCAAAACCAGATGAAACGCGCCATAAAAGGTTCCGGCAGCTTTGCGTCCGTTGCTGACACCTTCACGATCCAGAAGCTCCCCCAGAAGCGCACGCAAAAGCGTAAACGCCGCCCCGCTGATCAGCCCGCGGACGATAGCGTAAATCACGAAAGGCCAAAGCTCACCTTTTGGCAACACCATCAACACCAGACTGCAGAAGACCTGTAGCCCGAGCACCAGCTTTAAGGTCGGCACCGTATCCCAGCGATGATGCAGCCGGATCCACACAACAATGCCCAGCAAACCGCACACAGTCTGAACCAGCAACAGGCTGACGCCCCATTCCGGCAGTCCCATCCCGTAACGCACCAGAAACAGATAAAGCCCGGAATCCACCGCATAATAGGCGCCAATACCTGCGAACAATGAGGCCAGCGGCCAGTAGGCGCGTTTGGAAAAAGCCAAACCATAGCTGTGCCGCAAGGCCCGCAAATCCATACGTCCCGTCCCATTGCTGTCCGGAGTCCGCCACAGCATCCAGATCAGGGTTACCGGCAGAACCAACAGTATCAAACCGCCGATCAGGTTCATCTGCGCGGCAATATTGTTGTGACCGAGCCGTTCCAGCAATGCCGGGCCAAAGGCAAACACCGGCATGGCCAGCAAACCCGCACCGGTACGCAGGCCGAATACCTTCATCCGCTCCTGCGGGTTTTGGCCGATCTCCAGAGCCCAGGCACCGTGCGGCACATTGATCATGGTCCAGCCTGCGGTCAGCGCAAATAATCCTGCCGCCATCTGCCATAGGGGCAAACCCGCCGGCGCAAAATAGACAAGGCCGGTTCCCACCAGCACCAGCGGCAGACCAGCCGCGATATAAAGCTTGCGGCGTCCATAGCGAAACCGGGTGGCATCTGAAACCGCCCCCATCAGCGGGTCATTGAGAGTATCCCATAGCCGGATCACCAACATCAGAAGGGCGATTGTTGCCAGAGGCAACCCGATGTGCGTACTCAGATAGGTCGGCAGAAAAATGCTGACCGAACCTTCAAATCCGGCAAAGGCAAAGGTCGGCGCTGACAGGGCCAGCACCTGCGCCCAGCTTAGCGGTTGGCTTCGTGAAGGCGTCATATTCTCATCCCCGTCCGCCCCAGCCTAACACACGCCTATGAAAGTTTTTGACGGATTAATCCGCTAAGAGCCTCTATCATGGCGGCAGCATCCCGCGACGCCTCAACATGACCTTTGGAACCGGACAGGACGATCTGACCGATAGCCGCCACCGACAGCGCCTGTGCCGCCAGCGGATCAAAGCGCGGGTCGGGGAATTCGGCTTTGAGCACCTTATGCAAATTGATCCCGCGGCGGCGGCGCATGTCGGCGGCACAGGCCAAAAGCTGCGGCCTGCGGGTCGCCGACAGGGCTACAGCAAAAGTCGCACGGGCAATTTCGATACTGGAATAAGGCCGATTGCTGACCTCACGCACAAAGGCCTGCCGTCCGCCATCGGCCGTCAGGTCGCTGACCTCCGCTTGAAGTCGGCGGATGATGTCCTCTAACCCGGCCCTGACCAGATCCTCCTGCGTGCGAAAATGATAGGCCAGAGTTGAAGCCGCCACCCCGGCCCGCCCAGCCACTGCCCGATGGGTGACCGACTCAATCCCCGCACTGACGATGAGTTCGGAGATATGCCCGACAATTGCGGACTGCTTGTCATTAAGGACGGCCGCTTCGTGATCGACACCGAACGCATCCGGCAATTGCCCTATTTCGTCATAAAATACCCGGAACAGATCAGCATCACCCGCCGCAAGCTCCGCACTGACAAAGCCTGTAAACAGACGCCGCAAGGTCAGACGCCGCAGCCAGCGATAGGCTGGTAGCGCCTCCAGCGCTAAAGCATGTACGGTTTCGTCGATCGCATAGGCGTGCAGCATCTCGGCCATATCAATATCTGCGGACGGGCTAAGACGGGCCGTCAGATCGCGCCAAAATTTCAGCCGGTCGCCCAGCCACGGCAGCAGCATAATGTCCACGCCCGGCTGGTGGGCGCTGGCCTGCACAAGTTCGCTGAAAAATAGGGTACGGCGCTGATGGCGGGTCACCATATCGCTCAGAATGGTTTCGATCACATCCGCCATATTGAGCGGCGACAGGCACGGCACCTCCTCCAGCCGCCGATGCCAGCCGTCGAAAAACGCTAGGTCCTCAGTACGCGCCGTGCTGATCAGATGACGCAGCAGATCATCCTTGACGCCGAAATGGTAGGTCAGGGCTGAAACGCTGGTGTTGGTGCGCTGCGCCAGCGGACGCAGGGTTAACGCGCCCAGCCCCTCCTCGGCCACCATGTCGAGGGCCGGTTTCAGAATATCCGTGGGTAAAACATCACGCCGCGCCATAGAGATCCCTGTAAAGTTCCACCTCCCTTAGCGGAAAATGCTGCCCCCGTGTAGGCCCTGAGAGGCTTTCACCTCCCCTGTGCGGAAATAAACGCCTCCCAATCCGTCATTTTTGTGAAATTAAAAAACTTGGCACGAAATCGCCGTTCGCCGGCCAAAAATCATCATATGCGGGCCAATACAACACATTATTTCACATAAATGGCAATTTTCTCACAATTGTCACACACAAGAGATAGCCTCATGCCTTGGCAACTAAACGGGTCGGATGCAAATCCGCCCATCACAAGGCAGACTCCATCGATGACTATTAACATCAGACTTTTTGCACGGCTCGCCGCATTTGTATCCACTGTAGCGCTGGCGGGGCCTGTGCTGGCGGAGCCTGCCCGTCATGTGATTATCATCGGAGTCGATGGCTTGAGTACCAATGGCGTCAAGACGGCGGCCATGCCCGTCCTGCAGGATATGATGAATAAAGGCAGTTACAGCCTGCACGCAAGGGGGGTTCTTCCGACAACGAGTTCTGCGAACTGGGCCTCTATTCTTAATGGCGCAGGACCTGAGCAGCACGGCGTTACCAAGAACGAATGGCAGGTCGGCGACTTTAACTTTCCCACCTCAGTCACCGGTTCCGGCGGTTTTTTTCCGTCCTTGTTTCAGATTGTCAGCGATCAGCACCCTGACTGGGAAGTCGGGTCGATTTATCAATGGGGCGGGTTTAGTAATCTGTACGACCACCGTTTTGTCGACTACGATGTCAATACCAAGGACGAAGACGAAACAGCCCGTACGGCCGCAGACTATATCCGCCAAAAACGCCCTAACCTGCTGTTTGTGCACTTAGATCATGTTGACCATGTTGGGCATCACGACGGTCACGGCACGACCGAATATTACGACGCAGTGGCAAAGGCCGACCGGCTGATTGGTGTCATCCGTCAGGCAACTGTCGATGCCGGTATTGCCAAGGACACCGTAATCATAGTGACCTCAGATCATGGCGGCGTCAGCAAAGGGCATGGCGGAGAGACCCTTGCTGAACTGGAAATCCCCTGGATCGCCTATGGCCCATCAATAAATGCCGGCCGTAAGCTCGATCAGCCGATCAATACCTTCGATACCCCCGCCACGGTGGCCCACCTTTTGGACGTAAAAATCCCCTATGCATGGCTGGGCCGTCCGGTAGCGCTCGCGCTCAAGGGAGCACCTGAGCCTGAACAGATGTATAAAACCAGCAGCTTTTATACATCTCCCGTCATAGAACCGATTAACGAAGGCAACGCGCCTGCGGGCGGATTGTTCATCGATAAGACTGCACAAATGACGATCCGCAATCCCAATCCAGCCGGAGAGGTGCGCTTTACGATCGACAATACCGCTCCCACTGCCAGTTCGGCGCTTTACACAAAACCCATTAACATAACGCAGTCCACGATTGTCCGCGCCACGCTGTTTGTCGACGGCAAAGCCGCCAGCGTTCCGACGACGGCCTATTTTCGCCTCGTCAACACCAAGTCTGGCGAGAGCAAGGGCGTGAGCTATAGGGTGTACCCTCTGGCCGAAGGCACCGCACGCCTGCCTGACTTTAGCCGCATAAAGCCCATCACCAATGGGCACAGCTACGAACTGAGCATAGACGGCCTCACCCTGCCTCAGTCGGCCAATGTCGCAGTGGTATTCGAGGGCTATTTAGATATTCAGACGGCCGGCAACTATACCTTCATTCTGGCCTCCGATGATGGCAGCAAGCTCTATATTGACGACAAGACCGTCGTAGATAACGATGGCGACCACGGGGTGATCAGCGCCAGTGGCTCGATCGACCTTACATCCGGCAAGCACAAAATCCGTGTAGAATGGTTCAACGGCGGTGGCGGGGCCTGGCTGGGTGCCTATTATCAGGGGCAGGATTTACCCCGGCAGTTCATTGACGCAAACCGTCTGTCACCAGCCAAGTAACAGTCGGCAGGATGGGGGAAGCTGGCTTACCGACGTCGCCCTTTTTAGGCCATAAACTCATCGGCGACCAGATGTTGCAGCACGCGCTTTTCCAGCACCAGCAGCGCGCTGGCGCTGTTGGTACGCATAATCAACCCGTCGGACAGAGGTCTGGCGGCCTCGTAAATCGTGCCAGCCAGATAACGGAATTCCGCACGCCCGGCCCCGCCGACGCCGTGCAGGGCACAAAGCTGCCGCCAGTCGAGGACAAAATTTTCCAGCAAGGTATGGAACTGTGTCATATTCGCATGCGCCTTTTCTGTCCCGGCCCCAACCAATTCTGACCTTAAGTCTTCGACCAGCAATTGCACCTCGGCGACCGGCATGATGGGTGAACGCTGGGCGTTTTCAGTCATCAGTTGCGGACGGTGAGCGGGGTTGTACGCGACCGTGCGCCATGCCTCACGCGGCGGCCCTTCACCGCACGCGAACTGCCAAAAGGCCGCCGTTCCGGTGGTGTCGGCGACCAGATGGATGCGCGCGCTGTCGGAATTATTCTCCACGTGATGTCGGCGCCAGTTGTCGAAAATCCAGGCTTCACCGGCGGCCATATGCACAGCCTCCCCGTCACAATGGAAGCGCACCTGGGGACGGGTAAAAACCGAAATGTGCAGCCTGACGCGGTTGTGCCAGTGGTAGTTGATGTCGGCATGTTCAGGGACACCTGTACCCGGCTCAAGGCGCATCAGTCGTGATCGGCTCCACACCACCCCAAAACCCGCCAGAACCTGACGCAGATATGGCATGGCCTCAAGCCACGGGGTCGGAAGCATCTGGCCATGGACGGCATCAGTCTCGGCCCCACCGGCACTGATCAACCGCACCGCGCTGTTGCCCGGCACCCGATCCGGGTGAGCCACCCAGGCCTCATCCGGCAAGGCGGCAACCTCCGTCTGCAAACGCGCCACGTCGAACAGTACGGGAAGCTGGAAAAAAGGTCGCGACAGCTTCATCTGTTAATTCCTGTAGCGGGTTATGGCGTCACCAAGCGCGTTTCGGAGGGGTTCAAGCCACGGCGCGTAGTTCTGCCACTGAGTAAGGCCCTCACGGCCAATGGGCTGACGCACCTGTTCAGAACTGGGGGTGCGTATGCTGCGTTGCGTGTCATGGAACCTGAGGCACCCGGGCTCAAACGGCAGACCGCAGCCCTCAAGCAAACGCTGCACGCCACTGTCTATATCCTCAACAACCGCCTCATAGGGCACGCGTACCACCCTTCCGGGCAACACCGCTTCCCAATGCTGCATTATGTCAAGATAGGTGCGGTAATAGCGGGCGATATCGTTCACGCCATACGTAAATTCCTGATTGGTCGTGCCGAAGAGTTGCTTAAGATTACTGAACGCACAGGCCATGGGCTCACGCCGGACGTCGATGAGGGTCGCGCGGGGCAGGATCAGATGAATCAGACCGATATGCCAGAAATTATTCGGCATCTTGTCGATGAAGAAAGGTCGCCCCAGCCTCCGGTAAGTCCGCGTCTCATTCAGAAAGCGCTCACCCAGTTCGCGCGCCTGACCCGCCGTCAGCCGCAGCAAGGCGTCGGGCTCAAGCGGCAGGTCGCAATCGGGATCACGGCCGCAGAGTTCAGCCGCATAGCGGCCAATTTCGGTGAGTTCTTGCGTCCCCTCCACCTTTGAGTGGGATGCCAGTATCTGCTCAATCAGGGTCGATCCCGAACGCGGTAGCCCCACAATGAAAACGGGTGCTGGATCACTCGCGCCCCAGCCAGACCGCGCCGCAAAGAATTCCGTGGTGAATATGCGCTTCAGGTTTTGCGCACAGTCTTGCGCAACCTCAGGACGCCAGCGGCTGAGCGAACGGCGCAGCGCATTTGCGCGCATGTAATATTGCCATGAGGCCTCATAGTCGCCAACGTCCTCCAACGCCTTACCTATGGCAAAACCAAGATAAATCCGGTCCATATCATGTGTCGCCGGACGGGCTTCCGCCACCCGCATCCGCGCGATATCCTCATGACTGAAGCGATAGGTTTTGAGATTGGACAGACTGAACCACGCCACACCGTAATCCGGTCGCGCCGCTAGAGACGCCCGGTAGTCGGCTATGGCCTCCGCCTGACGGCCCGTCACCTTCAACGCATTGGCGCGCCATAGCCTAAGGTCGGCCGCTTCGGCTGCGATTGCCCCGGACAGGAGGCGGCCATAAAGGTCTATGACCGGCTCATGATCCCCTAAAGCGAGGCAGGCCGCCCCGTATTGCTTGAGGTAGTCACGATTATCCGGATCGCGGGCGAGCAAGCGCTGCGCCTCTTGCCGTGCCGCCAAAGGCTTTTGTTTTTGCAGCAGAACCATTGCGTAATCGAAACGTGCGGCGTGATAGTCCGGTGCCAATTCAAGAACGATGGACAGCAACCTCTCAGCTTCATCGACGTCGGCGACGTCACGACGAATGCGGGCCAGTAGATGCAAGGCCCCGACATTGTCGCCATCTTTGCCGAGATATGCCCTAAGCACGTCTTCGGCCAGTTCAAAATCGGCGTCGGCATAGAGACTGTTGGCCACCACGATTTCCGTCGGCAGTTGCTGCAACGTGGCGACACGCTGAGCTGCCGTGGCCGCCTGAGCGGGATCACCGGTCAGGCGAAAAAGCTGGGCCAGCATGTCCCAACTGGCGGGCAGAGTCGGATTGAGACGCACCGCTTCGCGCAGGGCATCAATCGCTGCTGGCGCATTGCCTTGCTGGATATGGCAATGGCCGCGCTCCTGATAAAGACGACTGAATCGGGGATAGGCCGCCTGCAGCCGGGCTAACGTATGCAGCGCCTCCGGCAGACGCTGATGGGCGCGCAAATTCTGAGCTTCCCGCAACAGGGCCTCGCGCTCGGACACGCCGGTATTCATCACATCGGCATTCATCATGCCGGCCCGGCCCGCAGCAATGGCTCCAGCCAGTCCGGGTCGGGCTGGTCAGCGTCGTAATATTCAAAAATAAGGTGGATGCGATCGCAGCCGCCGGTGTTACGCACCCAGTGCGGCCCTAAATTATTGACCTCCACGGCCTCACCCGCGGGGAAATAGTGCTCCCGCCCCCCAAAGAGGGCTACAACGCCCGGATTGGTCATAAGCGGCACATGGATCTTATGCGGCCATCTGGCGGCCGGGTTGGCATCGACATGCGGGTGGATGACCCCGCCCTGCGGCATTCTGGCCAGCATCACCCTCGGAAACACACCCCGAGCATAGTCGTAATCGCGCACAGCCTGGGCCATAACCGGTTCAAGCACCTTACGCCACGACGACCACCCCGCCCGGTCGTGTGAGTGACGCCAGTCAAGCGGGCCATCCACAAAGCGAAAGACGATATGGCGGGTGTCTTCGAGCACTCCGAATTTGTTGGGCTTGGCGGCATTTTCCGCGTCCCATACATCTTCCGGGATCGCCCGCACAGCCGCTTGCAGCGCCGCTATGTCGATGGGCCCCAGTCTGCGAACGCCTTTGGTTTTACGCGGATTGGCCGTCAGTTCAGGAAACGCCGCGCTCATCCCATGCCCTCTAAAGTGTAGCCGAACAGCTCAATATCCTGAGCGTATCGTGCCGCGACAGCTTCGATCAAGTTCTGGTCATAATATTGACGGTAGTCGCCGTGCCGGCTTGAATTAACACGATCAAGGGGCCGCGACGCAATGCCGATCCGCGCACAAATAGCGTCATAGCCCGCTTGCATGTCCTCGACACGCCCCACCATGTCAGCCAGTAAAGTCTGACCATCCTCACCGACCAGAAGCGATGACTGCGACCGGAACAGAATATGCCCTTCCGGCGGCGCAACAAACAGGAAGTGGCGCATCACGTCGCGTGGTCGCTGCGCAAAAACATCCCCGTCACGGGTCATGAAGGCGCAATAGGAAACAAAACGATCAAAAGGATTGCGCACAAATGCGAACTTGAAATAGCTGGTGAAGGCCTCTTCGCCGAGATAGGGCCGCACCTGTTGCAGCGACAGATGGCCATGACGGGTCTCCGCCAGTTCCGGCCACGGGAAACGTTTGTTGATAAAAAGCCCCACCTGTTCGACATCCTCATCGCCCATCTGTTCGCGCAAGGCCTGTCGCACGGAATGGGTGCCCGTCTTGGGCACGGCCGCGAAGATAAATCGGTGTCGGTGAGAAATAATCATGTGTCTTTAAATACGAAAAAAACGCCCCTCCCGGTTAAGAGAGGGGCGTCCGTCAAGGTCGTCTTAGAACTTGTAGCTTAGACCCAGCATGTAGGTAGCACCACTTTGGTTCTGGTTATAGAGGTAGCGGTTCTGACCCCAGAACTGCGTGTCCTTTTCGTTGGTCAGATTGACCCCGTTCAGGGTGATCTGAAGGGCATCGCTGACGTTCCAGAAGGCCGAAGCGTCCACATAGGTGCCACCCTCAAAGCCGCGTGTGCTGGCGCTCATGACGTCATCGCTATAGCCGCTGTACCAGCGATCACGGTGGCTCATTGAGGCGCGCGCACCCCACAGGCTGGTCTCATAATAGATGGTGGCGTTATAGCTGGTCTTGGATATACCGGTCAGGGCCTGATCGGCATCGACACTCGTATAGTTGGCAACTGCGCCCAGATTATCGAACGGTGCCGGCAGGAAAGTGAATTGCCCCTGAGCCACCAGTTCAATACCCGTCAGTTTGTTCTTACCCGCGACGTTAACCGGCATCGAGAACTCAGAAACGATGGTATCCGCCGTAGCCCCCGGTATGGTCGCGAACGGAACGCCCGTCTCGCTGAAGGGGATATCTTCGAGGGTCACAGAACCGATGTAGTTCTTGATTTCCTTCTGGAAGACACCTGCCGAAATCAGGCCCATCTTACCGAAGTAATATTCCACAGCCAGATCGAGCGTGGTGTCCTTATAAGGCTTCAGGTTCGGGTTGCCACGCGACGCCGTGATCTCGCCAGAGTCTGAATCCTGGAACGCGCTGCCCTCAGCGGCCATAGAGCCCAGTCCGGGACGGTTCAGGTTCTGCGTGGCGGAGAAGCGCACCAGAACTTCCGGTGTCACCTCAAGCACTGAGTTCATGGCGGGCAATACGCCTGAATAGCTGCCCTCTACGTCAGTGGTGCCGAGGTAGGCATAACTATCCCCCTGGATCCAGCCGGTCGAGTGGGTGTCGGTTGAATAGCCGCGCAGACCGATATTCCCGCGGAAGCGCTTACCCATAAGCTCGCTGTCCCAGTCCGCCTGAACATAGGCGGACACGGTTTCTTCCGTGGTCTCGTAAACGTTTTCAATGTCCTGAAGCGCGCCACCGGTGCCGTCGGTATTGGGCCCGAAGCGATGATATTCGTTATATTTGGCAAAGGCTTTGGCATAATCGCCAATCAGCCACGATCCAAAATCGTTGGTGAATACCGACGTGACGTCCGCAACAGATGTGCCACGCATTTTGGAGCGTGTGCCATTGACGTTGTCGTCATAGAACAGATCGATGCCCTCTTGCGAGAACTTGTGGTAGGCGACACCGGCGCGCAGCGTCCACACGTCAGACAGCGAATACCGCCCGTTCAGCACACCTTCGCGCAATTCCGAAGCGTTGTTGAAGCCGCGGTAGTAGAAGGAATCCATCGCGTAGTTGGCCGGATTGGTGGTATCCCAGCCCGGATACTGGAACGACGCCGATTGGCCGTCAGTCCCATAGTTGGCAATCAGATTGCCCTTGGCGCGCATATAGAGCTTGTCATCGTAAGGGGTCTCGTAGGTCGACTTTTCATAACCGATATGACCATCCAGTGTGAGGCGGTCAGATACGTCCCACTTACCGGTCAGCACCAGTTGGTCAAAGTTATTTTCGTTCAAAGACCGGCGATGCTCACTGCCGAAGGTGGTGCCGGTAACGTCGGTCATGGTGACGTAGTTATCGCTGTCCCAGGCGAGGTCATTAATGACCGAATTGGTCTGGAAGGCGGCAGGCCAGACGCCGCCAGCGGCGGTATCAAACGCTACGGAGCCCGTCGACGACAGAGGGCGCGTGGCCAGATGCATCTCGTTGCGCTTCGTCGTAAACTCACCGTGCAGCGCATCCAGCGTCAGCAACAGATTCTCGGTCGGGCGCCATTGAACTGCGGCCGTGATACCAAGACGCTCCTGCTCTGCATTCCAGGAAGAGGTGCGGTTGCCGTCAGCAAAATAGAGATCCCCGGACAGGAATTTGGTCTGTTGTGCGGCACTCAGATTGGAAATATCTAAGCCTTTGGTGACCAGGCCCTGAAGGGTTGCCGCACTGGGGTTATCGTAGTTGTAGGTATTTCGGCCCTGCTCGGTGGTTTCGCGCTTACCATAGGCGACCGAGACGGCCACGCCGAACTTGTTATCCCAGTTGCGGCTGAACAAGCCCGCGATGCGCGGCTGTGTGTCCTTAGTATATTCGTTAGTGCCGAGTTTGACCGAGACTGCACCCTTTGAGCCGGGGGCATAGTCAAAAGGCTTGCCGGTAAACAGGCCGACCGTACCGGCCATGCCGCCCTCATTCTGGGCCGCCTGGAAGGTCTTTTCGACCTCAACACGCGAGAACAGTTCAGAGGCGAAGATGTTGAAATCGAAAGCGCGGTCGCGTGAGCGCTGGCCACGGCTGTCTTGTGCGGAGTCGACGTTGCCAAGCACTTCCATGCCATTGAGCTGCACACGGGCGAAATCCGGACCAAGGCCCCGTAAGCTGATGCGGCGACCTTCGCCGGCTTCGCGGTTGATCTGCACGCCCGGCAGGCGCTGCAAGGATTCGGCGAGGTTCAGTTCCGGAAACTTTGCCATGTCTTCGGCGACGATGACGTCCTTGATGATGCCGGATTCACGCTTAAGCTGGCGCGCCTTGGTCAGCGATCCGCGAAAGCCCGTCACAACAACGGTCTCGACCGTCTGATCGTCACCCAGACCGGCCTGTGGTGTCGCTGTGGTGTCTGTCTGCGCATAGATCGGCGCCGCAGCAAAGAACAGCGCGCCTGCGGCAACCCCTGTCATCAACATCTTCATATGAATGTCTCCGTGAATGAACGCCGGGCTATCGCGATGCACGGAAGATGCCCCCCGCGGCCGGCCACGGAGGCAATACTTAACGCCTCATTGTGACAAATGTGTATTTTGCGCCAAAAAATGTGAGGTTTTGTGAGATTTTTTTGCCATACTGTAGCGTAAAATGACAAACAACCGCTTCAGCCGACCATAACCTCAACCTCATTTAGGGCTTTCAGCAGTTGCGGCGGCGGCGTCTGATCGGTGACAAAAATATCAATCTGCTTGAAATCCAAAGACTTGACGATCCCCTGCCGCTCAAACTTCGAAGAATCGGCCAGGGCAACGACACGCGAAGCCAAGGGCCACAAGCACGCCTTAAGGGTCGCTTCAGGATTATGAAAATCCAGCAGCCCGCGTTTGGAATCAACGGCACCGATAGCAAAGAAGGCAACTTCGGGTGTAAACCGGCTCATGAAAGCCTCGGTTTCATGGCCAAAGCAGGATTGATAATCGTAGTCGATTTCCCCACCGGCGAAGAACACCTTACAACCGTTACGGCCCGTCATCTCACGGGCGACTTCTAGTGCATTGGTAACGACGGTCAGATTGCGCTGCTTTGTCAGGGCCCGACTCAGCCAGTACGATGTCGAACCGGAGTCGATGAGAATGGTCATGCCGTCTTCGACCAGTTCGGCCGCTTTTAGGGCAATCGACTGTTTCTTTTCAGCATTTTGGTTTCGGCGTATAAGGTAGGGCGCTTCCGCCGCGGTTTCCTTCAGCGTGACGCCACCGCGAACGCGGAACGCGAACCCCTCTTCTTCAAGCTGGCGAATGTCGCGACGGATGGTTTCATCGCTTACGTCAAAGCGCTGGGCAAGGTCCGTAATGGTACATGTCCGATGCACCTGCAGCAGATTATAAATTTCGGACTGGCGGGTATCCTGTAACATGCGCCCCCGGTTAAGATTAAGCATTCGATGCTTCTGTTTTGTTTCGTTTTGCTATCATCTGTCAACGGGAGCCTTCAGCTTAGCCCTGACCGCCTTCCGGGCAGGCGATATGAGATCCGCATGACAGCCGTGTGATATAATGTGAGATTTT
Source organism: Asticcacaulis machinosus (assembly GCF_028550435.1). Classification (GTDB taxonomy): domain Bacteria; phylum Pseudomonadota; class Alphaproteobacteria; order Caulobacterales; family Caulobacteraceae; genus Asticcacaulis; species Asticcacaulis machinosus. The sequence continues at coordinate 1,540,521 of NZ_JAQQKV010000001.1, forward strand.
GTGGAATTTTTGTGTAAAACTAAAATTTAAAGGCTGAGAAGCCTCGGCAGGTCTGCCACCGTATCGATCACCACGTCAGCCCCGGCCGCGTAAAGAGCCGCGCGCGCCCGGTCAAGCCCGAGGCCACGTTCGTCGTCAGTCAGCGCCGCGAAAGCCTCTTCAGTCAGCCCCATTTCGTTGCCGCATGCGGCCACACCGACCGTAAAAGCGCCGGCGGCTTTTCCGGCGGCGATGCCGACAGGTGCGTCATCTACAACGACAACCTCTGAGGCAGGCCACACCCCCAGTTCAACAAAATTCTTCCAGAGCATCAGCGGTGCCGGCCGCCCCTGCGAAGTCTCCCCGGCACAGACCACAAGTTCGGGCTCATAACCCTGAGCCGCCGCCGCGGTCAGAATCGGAGTCATCATGGCACGGGTATAGCCAGTCGATGACCCCACCCGTATACCCGCCACACGCAGGCGCTCAAAGGTCGCCCGTGCGCCGGGGATCAGCTTTGCGCGTGCGGTACCGGCAGCGCGCATCAGACCATCAAGGCTGGCATAGATACGTTCAATATCGTCTTCCGCAGGTGCGCGACCTGTCTTTTCCTGCCAGCGTTGCGCTACCTCCGCCTGGGCCAGAAGGGCCGCAACGTGATCGCGCTTGGCCTGCCCCATAGGCCGGCGCACCTCCGCTTCGCTGACCTCGACGCCCGAAGCGGCAAAACCCTGCTGCATGGCAATGACCGGGGCCAGAGAGCCGAAATCAACCATGGTTCCGGCCCAGTCAAAGATTACAGCCTGAGGCCGGTGGGGTTTAGCGTTCATAAGAGGTCTCCGTGCCAAACAGGTCATTGAGGGTTTCTTCGGCGATACCGAAAGAGGTCGACGCACCGGTGCCACTGGTGACAACCACCAGCCGCACCCGGTCATCGGGCGATGCATACATCAAGTCGTCAGCGGCACTGGCATAGGTGCCAAGCCAACGCTCAATGACCGGCGGCGGGTCAATGCCCAGCACACGCTTAAACTCGTCGAGGATCAGCGCCTCAACCGCCACGTCATAAAAGGGTTCTGGCGCGCGGCCGTAGTGGTGGCTGTCGCCTACGACCAGCGAACCGTCAGCCCCCTGCGTGACAATCAAATGAATGCCCGCCTCCAGATGTTGAGGCTGCTCACGGGCCAGCCCCCCGGCCAGAGCCTCGCTTTCCTTAAGTTCAGCGTAGCCACGATAGCGCACCAGCGACAGGTCCGACATACGCGGACAACCGATATCAAAGCCGGGCGGGGACAGACGCATCATGTGCAACTGGCTGCGCGTGACGGCATGGCGGGCATATATATCTGGATAAAGGCAGCTAAGGTCATCACCGGGACAAACCACAACGGCGCCGGCGCGTAAACGTCCCTGCGGCGTGACCACTTCGGTGCCTTCGATCGCCAGGGCCGTTGTCTCAAACCGGAAAGCCACACCGTGGTTAGCCAGCCATTGCACCAGCCGCGGAATTGCCGTGCGCGACTCCACCCGAAGATCGTGGGGACTGTGTAGCCCACCCTGCAAGGTGGAGCCTACGCCTTTGTAGTCGGCACGCACCGCATCCGCCGTCAGCAGGCGGCAATCACGGCCCATATCGTGCCTTGAAAAGGCCTCCAGCACCGTCATCGCCTCCGGGCGCTGCGCCGTCACCAACAGGCCACGTTGCAGTATCTCTATACCCGCTTCAGGCGCAATCTCCAGCCAGATATCGCGGCTCCGCATAGCCCTTTGCCACGTACCGCCGGCCCCTTGCCCGGTCACCGTCACGAAACCGAAATTACGGATTGACGCCCCAATGGGCGCGGCATGGCGATCAATTACAACTGGCCGCAAGCCGCGTCGAACGGCCATGACGGCATGGGCCAGACCCACAATCCCCGACCCAACAATGGCTAAATCGTGCATTCCACAGCCTCACCACATCATAATAATTTTAAATGATATACACCTTATGATAATTAATTTTAATTTTAAATCAATAAGCCGCTTATATAAGCTTTCATCCAGCCTCCATATTATCCGCGACTTGGCACACCAAGTCATGTGACTATATTCTAAGCAATGAGACTGGCACGAAGGATTCGCGAATGGCTACATCTGCAGATGAACCGGTGGAGCCCTCTACCGCTGACCGAACCGGGAGACGGCGGGAAACCAGCGGCCTGTCCATAGGTGCACTGCGAGCCTTCGTCGCTGTAGTCGATCTGGGCTCGTTTTCGCGTGCAGCGACGGAACTTGGGGTCTCGCAACCCAATATTTCCAATCAGATCATTGCTCTGGAACAAGCTTGCGGCCTAAGGCTTCTGCACCGGCGCTCCCAGAACCAGGCCCTGACCGACGCCGGACGTGAACTCTACACCCGGGCACGGCTGGTCATCAGCCGGATGCTCGACTTTGAAACGGCGGCTAACCTCTTTTCCACCTTGAAGCAGGGCCGGATCGTGGTCGGCTATTCAACCCCGCCGATCGCCATGAGCCTGATCGGTCACTTCATGCGCACCTACGGCGATATAGAGGTCGTGGCGCGCCACGGTAATACGGCCGCGCTTAGGGCGGATATACATGACTGCCGCATAGATGTGGCCATTACGTCGCTGATGGAACCTGACCCCGGCCTGTCCTGCCATCTCATCGCACATCAGGGCCTAAACCTGCTGGTTCCGGCGGCCCATCCTTTTGCCGGGCGGGCCGAAATCTCTGTCAGCGACCTGGCCGGGCTGTCCATAGTGGCGCGCGAAGACGGCTCTGTCACACGTCTTCTCAGCGAGGAGGCTATGAGTGCGGCGGGAACGCCCTTCGCTCCCATTCTTACGGTCGAGAGCCGGGAAGCTGTTAAAGAGGCTACGGCCAATGGAGTTGGACTGAGCTTCATACTTGATGGTGAGATCGGCGAAGATGCGCGCCTCAAGGCCCTGCCCATTCGCGGACTGACGCGCAAGGTGGGGGTGTATGCCGTCGCTCTGCGCGAAAGCCTCGAAATTCCAGCCGTTGCCGCCTTTGCCAGGCTTGCTCAGACCGCACCATCGTGATATAATAATTTCAAATACAAACCACGAATTGAATATGAAATTATTATGAAAGACTCCGCAACTCTGATTGAGGAAATCCGCCGCATCTATCTGCGCGACGGCCATCACGCCTACGGCCTCTATCACCTCAATCAACTTCAGCACGCCTTGCAATCCGCCGCGCGTGCTGAGGCGCAGGGGTTTTCAGCCGCCCTTATCTTGGCGGCTCTTTTACATGATGTCGGTCATATGGTGCACGATCTTGGACACGCCCCCGCAGAAGACGGCGTGGATGATAAGCATGAGGAACTGGGCGCAGTCTGGGCGGCAGCGCGGTTTCCGCCTGCTGTCAGTGAGCCGATCCGTTTGCATGTCGCGGCCAAACGCTATCTCTGTGCCGTAGAAGATGGCTACGAAGCCGCCCTGTCGAAGGATTCTGTCATCTCTCTGGCTCTGCAAGGCGGCCCGATGAGCGCGGATGAACAGTTAGCCTTTCTAGCCCTGCCCTATGCCCGCGATGCTGTCGCCCTGCGCCGCATCGATGAACTGGCCAAGGATCCGGCAGCCATAACCCCTACGCTCGACAACTTCCTGCAAACCTATGTTGACGTAGCCCGGCAAACATTGACGGCCCAATAAAGCACAGGCTGTCACACCCTCGTTAAATTACTCAATTATTAGTTCTGGTGATATTTCAGCACGTCCCATAACTTTATTTGAAAAGACCTATCATGACCTCCGGTCTGACCCGCAGCCTGTCTCGCGCCGGAAATATATGGGTCGCCGTTTATGCGCTGACGGCCGCGTTCCTCACCTACTTTTGCATGTACGCCTTCCGTAAACCGTTTACGGTCGGCACCTATGTCGATATCGGCGACTGGCACTTCGCTGTTGATTTCAAAATCACCGTCGTCATCGCCCAGGTCATAGGCTACGCCCTGTCCAAACTCATTGGCATCAAGGTCGTCAGTGAGGCCCCACCTCAGAACCGGGCTCTGATGATTATCGCGTTCGTGCTCGCCTCTCTGGTGGGCCTGATCCTCTTTGCGGTGCTGCCCACAGGATTTAAGGTCGTCGCCATCTTCCTGAGCGGTCTGCCACTGGGTATGATCTGGGGTCTCGTCTTTGGCTTCCTCGAAGGGCGCCGGACTTCGGAATGGTTAGGTGCAGGTCTTTGTATTAGCTTCATCGTGTCTTCCGGCGTCGTAAAGTCGGTCGGTAAAGCCCTGACGGTCGATTACGGCGTGCCGGAACTGTGGATGCCTGCCGCGACCGGCGCCTTATTCTTTCCCCTGCTCGCCCTATCCGTATGGATGCTGTCTCAGACACCGCCGCCGGATGCTCAGGATCAAGCCGAGCGTATGGCCCGCCAGCCCATGTTCCATGCTGAACGCAAAGCGTTCTGGGCACGCGCAGGATTGGGCCTCGTTCTGCTGATCATGGCCTATGTGGTGTTGACGGCACTACGCGATTTCCGCGACAATTTCGCGGTCGAACTGTGGGATTCGCTGGGATACGGGGATGAACCCGCCATATTCAGCCTGTCGGAATTGCCCATCGCTGCGTTCATTTTGCCCCTGTTTGGCCTGAGCGCACTTATCCGCAACAATGCTCATTCGGTTCTGTTCTATCACGCCATGATCATTGCCGGAGCGGTGCTGATTGCCGCGGCGACCCTAGCGTGGCAAGCAAATCTCCTGAGCCCGCTGTGGTGGATGATCGCTGTGGGTGCCGGCGTATATCTGGGCTACATCCCTTACAATGCCGTACTTGCCGACCGGCTCACCGCAGCCTTGGGCCTGCCCGGTAATGCCGCATTTTTCATGTATATGGCCGATACCTCTGGCTATGGCGGCAGCGTCGCCCTGATGCTACTGAAGAATTTCGGCCTTTCCCTTAGCTGGCTGACTTTCTTCACCTGGTTGTGCTATATCTCAGCGGCCATAGTGGGGGTGACCGCGGCGCTTTCAATGCTATATTTCCACCTGAAAGTTTTTAAAACACCATATAGCCGTACTATATAGACGCCTGATCGTGTTTCTTTTGAGCCTGTTAGTTTCTATGGCACGCAAGTGACACGCAGTATAATCCTACTCTCACGTCCACATTTTCTCCGAAAATTCAGAAATGCTTCTTTTATTAGCGCTCAAGGACCGAAGCCATTGGCGGCGCTCTACTTGTGCCCACACTTGGCCGTCAGTCGGCCTGCTTCGCCTCGACTGAGTTTTTTTTCTTAAAACCATAGAGATAATTTTACGGAACCTCCTGTCTCAGGCATCGTCTAGGTAGGAGGCTTTTATGGTTTCTGCGCCGGGACACATTGTAAGCTGGGTAGGTACCCAGATTTTGCCGCATGAGGCTGATGTGCGCCGCTGGCTGCTGCGCGCCCGTCTGGGACGCGATGATATAGAGGACATATTACAGGAATCCTATTGCCGGATGGCGGAACTGATAAGCGTGGATCATATCTCTTCGCCGCGGGCGTACTTTTTTACGGTCGCCCGCAACATCGCCCTGATGCGCTTAAGGCGGGCGCGGATCGTGAGCATGGAGTCGGTGGATGAGATCGACCGGCTAGAGATCAGCAGCGACCTGCCCTCGCCGGAGCAGGTGACGGTGGCACGGTCGGATCTGGCCCGTCTTAAGCGGGTGATCGCGGGCTTACCTGCGCGTTGCCGCCAGATATTTGAGATGCGCCGGATCGAAGGCCTGCCCCAAAAGGAAATCGCCCGGATCATGGGCCTGAGTGAACATATTGTTGAAAATGATGCGGCCAAGGCCCTTCGGCTTATCATGAAAGAGATAGCCTCCGAAGACAGCCGTTTCCAACCCCAAAAGGAGTTTAAGCGTGGCACCGACGCCGGTCGAAACTAGCGAGCAGATTGAGCACGCGGCCAGCCTGTGGGCGGTGAAGGACTATCCTTTGTCACCGGAGGATGAGGCCGTCTTGCACGACTGGCTGGCGGGCGATCCACGCCGTCGGGGTGCGCTGTTGCGGGCGCAGGCCGGATGGCATGCCCTGTCGCGGGCGCGCGCGCTTGGGCCGTCTGCGGCATGGCAGGGTGCTTCGCGGTTGCCGGTGCCCAACCTGTCGCGGCGCCGACTGTTTGCTGCCGCGGGCGGGTTTGGGCTGGTGGCCGCCAGCGTGCTGGCTGTTGTCGGGCTCAGGACGCATGAGACCATGACCCATACGGGTGAAATCCGCCGCCTGCCCATGAGTGACGGATCAATCGCCGCTATGAATACCGAAAGCCGACTGCGCATTGACATGGCCGATAGCGAACGGCGCATCGAACTGGTCAAGGGTGAAGCCTGGTTTAAAGTCGCCAAGAACAAAGAAAGGCCGTTTATCGTCGCGGCCGGTACGGCCCGTGTCAGAGCGGTCGGCACCGCCTTTTCGGTCAAGAAGCTTGAGGACGGCGTCGAAGTTCTGGTGACCGAAGGCACGGTCATGGCTTGGTCTACGCAAGACGGTAATGACCACGCGGTGCGCCTGAATGCCGGTGACCGCACGATCATCAGCGATCATAAGCCTTCGCACATCCGCCATGCCCCCGATGACATCGATGATGATCTGGCCTGGCGTGAAGGCCAGATTGCCCTGAACGGCAAGAGCCTGTCGGAGGTGGCGGGCGAATTTAATCGCTACAACCGCATCAAGATTGTCATTCAGGACGACGATCTGGCTAAAGAACGGCTGATTGGCCGCTTAAGCGCCAATGACCCGGAGGCGTTTTCAAATGCTATTCAGCAGGCCTATGGCGCCGACATCAGCCGAAGCGAAAAAATAATCCTTATAGGTACAAAAAAATGAGTAATGACGTACGGAAGTGCGCGATCAAGACATCGTAGTTAAAGAAGGCATAAAGTCTTCGAAAATAAAAAAGCGCGACACAGCGCAAACATACAGGGATTATCTTAATGACGAATGCATTCATGCGCGCGTTTAACGGCCCTTTGCTGATCGCTGGCGGGACGTTGCTTATGGTTTCGACTTCGCCTGTTCTGGCTCAGAACGCGGTCAAGTCTTTCAACGTACCGGCCCAGGCGGCTGAAAAAGGGATACCTCAGTTCGCCCAGCAGGCCAACATCCAGCTTATGGCCCCCGAAAAACTCGTCAAAGGCAAGCAAACCGCGGCGGTTGAGGGCAATATGCCGGTGCGCGAAGGCTTAGAGCGCCTGCTGGCAGGCACCAACCTGACACCGGTTACCCAGTCCAACAATATCATTGTTTTAGCCGAAAACACCCCCGCACCCACGGCCCGCGCCCCGTCCGTCATCAGAACTGCCTATGAAGCGACCGCGACCGCAGCCGAAGAGACCGGCAGCGACGCGGACGTGACCGAAGTTGTGGTGACCGGTATTCGCGGATCGCTCAGCAAGGCGCGCTCCATCAAGCGCCGGGCCCCTAATGCGATCGAGAGCATCGTCGCCGAAGATATCGGTAAGATGCCGGATCTTAATCTGGCCGAATCCATCCAGCGCGTTCCCGGTGTCGCCATGTCGCGCGAAGGCGGCGAAGGTCGCAACATCACCCTGCGCGGCTTTGGCCCGGACTTTACCCGCACCACCTTGAACGGCATGGAAGTGCCCGCCAGCAGCGACGGCCTCGATACCGGCGGCGTCACCCTCAATGCCGGACGCGCCTTTGATTTCCATCTGTTTGCGTCGGAGCTTTTCAACCGTATCGACATTGAAAAGAGCCAAAAGGCTTCCACCGAAGAAGGCGGCATTGCCGGTACGGTCAATCTCTATTCGGCCCGCCCGTTCGATTTCCGCAAGGATTTCACCGTTTCGGCCTCGGCTCAGGGCAATTACAACACCCTGAACCAAAAGATTGATCCGCGCGTCGCCTTACTGGTCAGCAAGACCTTTGCCGACGGTAAATTCGGCGCTCTGGTCTCGGTCGCCGCGTCTGAGCGCACCGTGCATCAGGAAGGCTATTCCAGCGTTCGCTGGACCTCGCCGTTTGCCAATGGCGATTCCTGGGCCGATACCAATCCGACTGTCACCGGCACACCGTCCGGCGATTGCGGCGCCGCTGATCCGCTCGACTGCCTGTGGGCCCCGCGCCTGCCGCGCGCCGACTATTTCGGCAATGACCAGAAACGGATCGGCCTGACCGGCTCCTTCCAGTACCGGCCTTCGGATGATCTGCTGATCACGCTGGATGTGCTCCATTCGGAACTGACCAATGACCGGCTGAGCTACAACTCGATGGAATGGCTGCTGACCCACGGCGTGGCGGGCAACTATACCGGCCAGACACCGCGGTCGTTTACGGTCGGTGCCGATGGCAAGACGCTTGTGGCCGCGGCCTTTGATGATGTCACTTCCTGGTACGAAAGCCGCCATCAGAAGTCAGAGTCCGCTTTTGATCAGGTCGTCCTGTCGGGCAAGTATAATATCAGTGACAGCCTGACGCTTGAGGCCATGATCGGTAAGGCCGTCGATGACGCCGACCGCACGGAACTGCGCTTTTATTACCGCTCGGTGCCGCACTATTATGCCTATGACTATACCGGCAATGAATATGTGCCGGAAATCAGCTTCGGCAGCTATGATCCGAATAATGCCGACAACTATATCAATGCTGTAACGGCCTCAAACCGCATCAATACCGTCAAGAAAGAAAACTTCACTTCACGGTTTGACGCCACCTATGCGGTGGATCGCCTGTCCGTCAAGGCGGGCCTGAGCTATAATGACCGCACGGTCAGCTATACCGAAGGTCTGGGGGCGGCCCCGTCTTTTGATCCGTCGGACTATACCCGCCCCTTCCCAGTATCGAACTTCGGGGATGGTCTTGATGGCCCCGGCCTCCTGCCCTTCCGCGTGGCCGATTTCGGCGCTATCGCTGCGGCAGGCATTATACCGTCAGGCTACACCAACAATGCCGGTGCGGCCTGGAAAGTGGGCGAAGAAACCATCGGCGCCTATGGTGAGATCAATGCCGAATTTGACATCGCCGGTATGCCGCTGCGCACCAATGCCGGTCTGCGGTATGTCAAAACCAATGTCACCTCTCAGGCTCTGGTCAGCGGCACACCAGTTGAGGTCAATGTCTCCTATGACAACTACCTGCCGTCTATAAACGCCGCCCTTGATGTCCGCAGCGATCTGGTGGTGCGCGCCTCCTATGGCCGCAGCATGACGCGGCCGGGCCTGAGCACCCTGAACATCGCAGGACCTGTGTTTGGTTACACCACCCGAACGGTCGGCAATGTCGGCAACCCGTCGCTTAAGCCCTATGAGTCCAATGACCTCGATCTGGGTATTGAGTGGTATTTCGGCAACGAAGGCCTGCTGGCTTTGACGGTGTTCAACAAAGACATCGTGCGCTCACTACGCACCGATGTCGTAACCCAGATGATCGATCCGTCCTTCTGGCCGGCTATCTATGCCGATCCGCTTTATGACACGTCCTACAATGCCGATCCGGCGACCGTGCCCTATACCTTTACCATCCCGGTCAACAATGATGACGGCAATAACGTCAAGGGCTTTGAAATCACCTATAACCAGCCCTTTACCTTCCTGCCGGGGATATGGTCGAATTTCGGGGTTGCGTCTAACTACACCCGTGTCGAGGCCGAGGATTCGACCGGCCTGTCGCCCAATTCGTACAATATGACGCTCTATTACGACACCGAGACCTTCGGGGCACGGTTGTCGGTCAATAAGCGCGACGATTACCTGATCAGCGAACCGGGCGGAAATGGCCACGTTCAGGAGCGTAAATACGGCCCGACCCATGTCGATTTCGCCTCGTTCTATAATGTCACGCCAAGGCTTACCCTGACCTTTGAAGGCATTAACATCACCGATGAGGTCGAACGTATCTATGGCACCGGCGACACCGGCAGCATGGATCTGACGCGTGAATATACTCACACCGGCGCCCAGTGGATTTTGGGCCTGCGTTATAAGTATTGATAGACTGAACGCGGTCTCCGGTGCAATTTCGCCGGGGGCCGCCACTTTTTTCGGGGTAGATGATGCGTCAAGTTTTGGCAAAGCTGGCTATGGTCATAGCCTTATCCGGCCCGGCATTCGCGGGCGACCTGATCCCCGTTGACGACAGCTACACGATTTCACAGCGCTATGAACGCTATAAGGATCAGTATGCCGGCATCACTTGGCCGGTTTCAGAGTTTCAGACCGGCCAGCAGGTTCTGTTTGACCGCCGTTATAAGTCGGTAGGTGCGCGCGAACTGCATATCGATGTGTTCCTGCCGCCGGCCGAAATCCGTAACGGCAAAGCCATAGTTCTGGTGCATGGCGGCGGATGGCGTTCCGGCGGCAAATCGCATTTCTACGGCCTGGCCAATCGTCTGGCGCAAAAGGGCTATGCGGTCTTTTTGCCAGAGTTTCGCCTGTCACCCGAAGCGCCCTATCCGGCGGGGCTTATTGATGTCAACGACGCCATTGTGTGGGTGAAATCTCAGGCCGACACCTTTGGCATCGACCGCGATAAACTGGCGATCGGCGGGGCGTCATCGGGGGGCCAGATGGCGGCGCTTCTGGCCTACACCGCCGATAAGCCCCTGTTTAAAACCCACGCCAGTGACGATACGCGGGTCAGCGCCCTGATCGATATCGACGGTGTGCTCGATTTCACCACGCCATTGGCCCTGCAGTATGAGAACGCCGCCGGAAAGACTTCCGCCGCCGGTCTGTGGCTGGGCGGGGCGATGGAAGATGTCCCCGACCGCTGGCGCGAAGCCAGCGCCGCTCAACATGCCGGAGCGCAGTCGCCCCCCACTCTGGTCATCAGCAGCGGCATCCCCCGCTTTACGGCCGGTCGTGAGATTGTCGAGGCCAAACTGAAAGCGCAGGGCGTTCGCTACCGCTACACCACCTTTGAAAAGGCCCCGCACGATATCTGGCTGTTCGACCCGTGGTTCGGCCAGATTGTCGATCATATCGATTCATTCCTGTCCGAAAAATAAGGCTTTTGCTATGTTGCGCGCCGCCTGCCTCACCCTGTTCTCAGCCGCCTTGGCCCTTGCCGCCCCGGCGATGGCGGATGTCCAATATACCGTCAGCCCGTCATGTGGGGAGCAAAAGCACTGCTTCGCCAGCCTGCAATCCGCTCTCGATACTGCAAGTGCGGACACTAGCGATCAGTGGATTAAGATCAGGATCACCGCGGGTGATTACTATGAAAAGGTCACGATCAGCCGCCATAAAATCCGCCTTATCGGCGCCGGGCCTGACCAAACCCGCCTGCACTTTGATGCGGTGGCCGAGACCGCAGGCAAATACCACCGCCGCAACTGGGGCACACCGGGTTCGGCCACGCTCACCATTAATGCCGATCAGGTCACGGTCGAAGGCCTTATGATCGAGAACACCTTCGACTACCTGTCCAACGACGCCCTGCCCGACGCCGATCCGAAGAAGATTTCCAATTCCCAAGGGGTTGCCGTTCTGCTCGATATCGACAGCGACCGGGTGCTGATGCGCGATACCGCCCTTCTCGGCTATCAGGACACCCTGTTTGCCAACGGTAAGCGCGCCGTGATCCGCGACAGTTTGATTGCGGGCAATATCGATTTCATTTTCGGCAATGGCCAGCTTCTGATCGAAGACAGCGAAATCCGCACGCGCAACCGTGCCGTGACCATAGCGCCCGGTGAGTTTCATTCCTACCTGCTGGCGCCCTCCACCCCTCTGAGCCAGCCGGTCGGGATCGTCGTCTATCGCTCAAAGCTTACCCGTGAGGCCGGTGTACCCGATCTTTCGGTGGCGCTTGGTCGGCCCTGGCATCCGACCACGACCTTTGCCGATGGCCGCTACGCCGACCCAAACGCCGTCGGGCAGGCCTCATTCATCGACTGCGTCATGGGGAGCCACATTCATCCCGACCACTGGACCAGCATGAACGGCACCGCGCGCGACGGCACCAAGACCGCCGTGTTCCACCCGCAGGACTCACGTTTTTATGAGACCGGCTCAACCGGCCCCGGTGCGCCCCACCGCGACATTGGCATCACCTGGAAAGACGGGCTGGATATCAAAGCCGTACGTCGTCACCTGTTCACCGGCTGGCCGCAAGCGTCTCACCCATAACCCCATCCGACGCCTCTTCCCCGTTGATGCGTCCAGCCTCAGCCGCTTTGTTCCTGTGACAGAGCGGTCTTTTTCTATTGAAGCCTTAATCCGCATGGCGCGCTTATGGTCATGGGCGCCTGGTTTACGGGTAAGGATGATCCGAAACTGCAATTGCTGCGCTTCGATGCCCGCGATGCCGAAATCTGGGTCGATGCCTCCAGCCTGATGGCGGGGCTGAAACTCCTGCTCGGTTCTGACCCAAAGGAAGACTACAAGGATAAGGTCGCCAAGGTTGAGCTGTAGCTTTAAGATTGGTTGAAAAACCCGCGCGTCAACCACCGACCCAGCCAGTGCGGTAAGCGCTCGGCAGCGGCTTCGGTGGTAATAGCCTCTGTGAGGTTTTTCCCTTGCGACAGTCGCGTTAGCACATCGTACTCCAGCGACTCCAGGGCGTGGCGGTGGACTTCGTGGTCGTGGCGGACGATCAGCAGATATTCCGGCCCTGCGCCCATCAGGGCCGAATCACCCGCCCTGTGCGCCGTCAGATATTTGTTGGGTGATGTCTCAAAGTGCAGAAGACGCGAGGCTGTACGCAGCATAAAACCCATTTGAGCAAAGGCGGCCTCGTCAATACCAGTCAAATCAGCCGGTGTTAGGGGCGCACTGTCTGCAGCCCAGAATACCGCCGCAATCGCCGCTTCCAGCGTTGCCAGATCCCTGGCCGGGCCGGGCGGCATAAGCTCAGGCAAGCCAATGGGATATAGGTTCAAATCCCAGTGACATGACGGCGTGGCCTCGACACAAGCCTTGACCACGGCCTCAAACGCATCCGCCCCCATAAAGGCCAACAGCGCCGGATAGTCGGTCGCGATCGCTGCCCGAAGCCGCTCACTATAGCCGTCGGCGTAGATATTCAGCCGTCGCTTAGGCGTCAGGACATTGCCGCGTGAGAGCTTAAACAGGCGCATATCCGCGGGCCCTCGTCCGGTCACCGCCTCATAAAGTTGCTCAAGCTGGTGACGATAACTCACCTTGCGCGCACCTTATCCAGTTCGGCCTCCAGCACCTCAAACGCCGGAATATCGGCGTCCCATTCGATCATGGTCGCCCGCTCACCGTGCACAGACCTGGCATAGTCATACAGCGCCCAAACTGGCTCTGCGACCGGCGCATTATGGGTGTCAAACAGGTAGTCGCCATGATCGGTATACCCCGCCAGATGGTACTGCCGGATAGCGCCTGATGGCACGGCATCGATATAGGCACGTGCCTCCCAGCCGTGATTGAAACTGGACACATGGATATTGTTGATATCGAGCAAAATCCCGCAGCCGGTTCGGGCATGGAGTTCGGCGAAAAATTCAGCCTCGCTTAAGGTCGCGCCATCAAATTCGACATAGGTTGACGCGTTTTCCAGCACCAGTTCGCGCCCCAGCTCCGCCTGCACCTGATGGATGCGTGGGACGATATGCGCCAACGCCTCTTCCGTATAAGGAATAGGCAAAAGGTCATGGCTGTTTTGGCCATTAATGCCGGTGAAGCACAGGTGATCGGACACCCAAGACGCCTCAATTTTATCGGCCAGAGCCTTCAGCGCACTCAGATAGTCCGCATCCAGCGGATCGGTCGTGCCGATCGATAGGCCGACCCCGTGCATGACGATGGGATAGTCGGCCCGCAGGTCGCACAGCATGTCGTGATAGCCGCTATGGGCGCGGATATAGTTGTCGGAGATGATCTCCAGCCAATCGACCGACTTAGGCCGCGCGTTCAGAAAATGCCCGTAGTGTGGGCTGCGCAGGCCGACGCCGTATCCAAGATGAGACCGTGGACTCATAATCAACTAAAGCACTCCCCCTGAAATCAGGGGGAGCTGTATTTTTAATTTCAAATTAAAAATACAGAGGGGGTTTAACCCCACCCCCGCCTGACGGCGGTACCTCCCCTGAGATCAGGGGAGGGGTTTTCATAAGCACATTCCGAAACGCGAGTTCGACGAAGTCAAAAGCGTGACGCGGTTTTCGGACATAATGCGCGCCAAAAAATCTACATCTTCTTCGGCGGGGTGAGCGAGCCGCCCATTTTTTCGCACTCACCTTTTTTGACATACACCCACTCGTTCGGGTCATTGTCCTTGGTGGCGTGGCCGGCGCAGGAGTGCGAACCGTCGGCGGAGGCGCAGGCGTTCTTGCCAGCCTTGGCGACGCCGTAGCATTTTTCCTTATCGGCTTTTTCTTTTTTCATGTCGTCGCCCGCAAAGGACGGGGCGGTCGCGACTGCACCGGCCAAGGCCGAAGCGATAGCAGCGGAAATGAGCAGCTTATTCATGGTTGGTTTCCTTCTGTCGGATAACACCGGCCGGATAATTCCGAAATGCCCGGTCTCAATTGCATTCGCCGCGCCCTTGCCCACGGTTACACTATCACCGAAATATTTTGCGGCCCAGTAACAATGCGCCCCCCGACAGGATCAGCATCGGCAGATAGTGCCAGACCAGAAGCCCGACAGATAACGGCTCGGCATCGACCAGCCGGATACCCAGCCCCCCTGCGGCCAGCGCCATGATCAGGCTAAGACCCGCCGCCTGCATGGGCTTTACCACCATAAGCCGCCGTAGCCGGAACAGCATCCACAGCGCCGGAATAATCGCAAATATAACGATACAGATCAGGCAGTGAAAGCCATGCTTATGAAACACCGCCCCCGCCAGATCAGGGGTCGCGGAGGCCGCCGCCGCAAACACCACGGCATAAAGACTCAATGGTAAAATAAACAGATAGGGCCAGCCTGGTAAACGTGCCCGGTCAGGATAGGCGCAGGCCGTTGCGGTCACGCCAGCGGCGATCACAAGGCTAAGGTTCATCATGATTTCAGCAACGAACAGCGGCTCAGACACCCTCGCCCACAGATCCGCCCGCAGCCCGTAAATCAGCGCAATTTGAATGAAACTTATGAACGTTACCGCCATCGTTTCCATACATACCCGTGCAAACGGCACATGACGGACAGGGCGGCCTTTTTCGGACAGTTGCGTAATGAGGGTTTTCATACTCATGATCCGCCCTCCTTAAGTTTATCTCTCAGACGTTTATAGGCCCGGTGGGCCGTAACCTTGACGGCGGAAATGCTCATACCCAATGCCTTACTGACGTCGGCCACCGACATGTCTTTGATATACATGCCGGTGATCACCTTTTGCTGGCCTTCGGGCAGTTCCGCAATGGCCGCAACTATGTGTTCGTCCAAATTGATGCTTTCGGTTACAGGCGCACAAAGATACGCCTCGACATCCTCAATCGCCACCTTTGGCATACGCTGATCGCGATACCTGCGCCGCAAAGCGTCGTTCAGCCGGTAGTGCATGATCGCCGCCAACCACGGCATGCAGGGGCGCTTCACATCATAGGTATGCAGCCCCTTATGGACTGAGATCAGGATTTCCTGCACCACGTCATCACCATCGGCAGCCAGTTTGCGCCGGACATAGCCCTGAGCAATATCGGATATGGCCGTCAGTAGCGCCGCATAGCCCTGGCGGTCACCATCACACGCCGCTACAAACAGTGGATGCAGGCGGGCCTCATGACCTGTGCGGGTGGGCGTGTCAGACACCTGTAACCTTATCCCCAAAGCCAGCGAATAGGATGGCAGCAACCAAAAGGAACCGCCCCGATGCTGACCCGACCTGCGCCTGCGCGCCCGAATCCATCATCTGCGTTTAGATATGACGCCTATCGTCTGAAACGTCTATATACCCTGCCCGAAGTTTTATCCGCCCCGTGGTGGCTGATGGCGCGGGCGTGGATCGGTTGGGTATTTTTCGTCTCCGGCCTGACCAAGATCGCCGATTTCGACACCACCGTTTCCCTGTTTGCCGATGAGTATCAGGTGCCCGTCCTGCCGCCAGAGTTTGCGGCGTTTTCCGCCACCGCGCTTGAGCTGATCTGTCCGGTTCTGTTGTGGCTGGGTCTGGGGACACGGCTGGCGGCCCTACCCCTGCTGATCATGACGGCGGTGATCCAGTTCACTTACCTGCAACACGATCAGCACCTGTTCTGGGCCATTATCCTGACCGGCCTGATCATCCACGGCGGCGGCAAGTGGTCAGTTGATCACCTGATAGTCCGGCGCCTTAAAGCTTAGACTGCAACCATCCGAACCGGTAAACGCCACCCGCCAGTGCCGCTCCAATCAGCGGCGCCACAATAAACAGCCAGAGTTGCGAAATCGCCTGCCCGCCGACAAACAGGGCGGGCCCCAGGCTACGGGCCGGATTGACCGAAACGCCGGTGACCGGAATACCGATGATGTGAATAGCCGCAAGTGTGAGGCCGATGGCCAGCCCTGCAAAACCGGCAGGGCTTGAGGCATGGGTCGAACCCAAAATCACCACCAGAAAGATAAAGGTCGCCACCACCTCAAACAAAAAGGCAGCTCCCATGCCATAGCCGCCGCCGTAGCCTTCACCCCAGCCGTTTTGCCCAAGCCCGTCAACCGCGACATCATATCCACCCAGCTTACCCGACACCACCGCCGCCAGAAATGCCGCCCCGACGATCGCACCCAAACACTGGGCGATGACATAGATGCCAAAATCGCGCGGTGTCATACGTCCGGCGATTAACACCCCCAGCGACACCGCCGGATTGACGTGACAGCCCGACACGCTGCCGATGCCGTAGGCCATAGCCACAATCGCCAGACCAAAGGCAATCGCAATCCCCAGAACGCCAACCACGTCCGATGAAAAGACCACCGCCCCGCACCCGAACACCACCAGCACAAACGTGCCGATAAACTCCGCTAAGGCCTTGTTCATAATCCCCTCCCGAAAGATGACAGCTCGCAACCATACACCCTATGGGAGAAAAATAAAGTCTTGAGTAACGCCGTTACACCTCAGCCTTAACCGCCTTGCCTGATTTCGCCTTGCGTTTGGCGCCGCGCGTGAAGTCATAGACCATCAGCCCGTCTTTTTCAGTGGGCGGCGTGCGCCATTCTTCATGCCGCATGGCGGTTTGCGCATCGGCCACACCGGACGCCCAGTTTTCCAGCATGGTCACGCGCGAAAACTCATAATCTTTCGACTGGGTCTGGCATTGGGTCCCGCGGTGG
Source organism: Asticcacaulis machinosus (assembly GCF_028550435.1). GTDB lineage: Bacteria > Pseudomonadota > Alphaproteobacteria > Caulobacterales > Caulobacteraceae > Asticcacaulis > Asticcacaulis machinosus. Next base: position 1,557,719 of record NZ_JAQQKV010000001.1, read on the forward strand.
ATCAGGTGCACGATCGTCACCCGGTCATCTGACGCCAGTTCTTTCAGCGCCTGCACCTCCGCGCACGCCTTGATGTCATCGGGGATATGCTCAAACAGCGTGCGTATCGCCTGCCGCAGCACGTATTTTTGCAGGAACGCATCGGTGTTCAAGCGTGTGCGGCTGGAATAGGTGATGTCCTTGATGCGGGCATAGACTTCATCCAGCGTCTCCGGCATCTGCCCCTGCGCGTTAAACAGGTCGATCTGGAACACCAGCGTGTCTTCGTGCATATCCCCGACCCCGCCATGCAGCACGTAGGTCAGTGGCGTATTCGACACCACCCCGCCGTCCCAATAGGCTTCGCCATCGATCATTACTGCCGGAAAGCCGGGCGGCAGGGCACCCGACGCCATGATGTGTTCAGGGGTGATGGTGCGTTCACGATTGTCGAAATAGACGAAATTGCCGCTGGTGACATGCACGGCCCCAAGGCTTAAGCGGATATCGCCGTCATTCAACCGCTTGAAATCGATGTGTTTCAGCAGCGTATCCCTGAGCGGTGACACATCATAAAAGCTGGTCTCAGACGGCAGCATCCACGGCATAGAAAAGGCCGCCTGCGCACTGGGCCGGAAAAACCCAGGTACGCCCTGAAACATGCTCCATAGGCCGCTCATCTGGCGGAAGCTGGTGTTAAACCACGGATTGAGATTGCTCAGGCCATCGGTAGGAAAGGCGGTCGATATCTGTTCCCAGAACGAGGTCAGTTTGGCCATGCGCTGATCCGGGGCATTGCCGGCAATGATCGCCGCATTGATCGCCCCGATCGACACGCCGGCGATCCAGTTGGGCTCAATGCCGTGGGCGTGCAAAACCTGATAGGCCCCGGCCTGATATGAGCCCAGCGCCCCGCCGCCTTGCAGCACCAGCACCACCTGCTCATAGTGAGCGGCCAGTTTCTCAATCGCATCCATTTTCATTTCGGCACCTTTTTCATCAGCGCCCGAAATTACCTGCTGCGATGCAAAAGGTCACGCCTTGTGGGGTATGCTCTCCGAAAGTTGATCACGCGCTGAAAGAGCGCAGCGTTAGGTCAAGGGGGCAAGCCCCCTTGACCCGAAACTTGGCGCAGGTGGCAATAACAACGCTAAATCTTATACTCCCCCACCGCACCTTGCTTCAGGTTTTGCGGCGCTATGTCATGTGGGGGAGGTGGCGCGGCGCGCAAGCGACGTGACGGAGGGGGGCTTAATAGGTATTCCGAGTGCAGCAGCCCCCCACCGTCACGCCTACGGCGTGCCACCTCCCCCACATGACAAACCAACGTTAAACCTGACGCAAAGTGCGGTGGGGGAGTGTAAGATTTATACCTCCCCGGCGTGCCGGGGAGGGGGACCATGAGCGAAGCGAAATGGTGGTGGGGGCTCTTCTTTAATTCAACCCATAAACCACGCAGGCCTTGGCCGTCAGTTCGCGTAAGGGCGGAGCCTGAATGAACGGATTTTGCGCGGCCTTGGCTTCCAGAGCCTCGACGGGTGACGCAGGCGCAGGCGCGGCCATCATAGCGGGCGGTGAATCGTAAGTGACACGATCCTGCTTACGCGTTCCCATAACCGTAATCGCCTGAGTGTCATCATAGGATTCCGGCGCACCCCGCGCCAGTATATCCGTCTCACAGGCCCGGCCCGTCGGGTCGATCACCTTGACCTTACCCAGCACGGCACCGGCATCGGCTGCCGCCGATTTGGCCCGGCGGGCCGCATCCTTCACCGCTTCGGAATAAAGCCAGGACTTGGTTTCATTGGACGGCTCCAGATTAAAATAGATCTGCGCCGTTGACGTCGGATTGGCCGCCAGCACCAGCGCATAGGCCCGCTCCAGCACCGCCATATCGCGCACCTGAAGCGTCAGCCCCAGATTGACCTGATAGGCATCGATCTTATCACCGCGCTGGTTTTCGATCCGGTTGCCGTCTTTGTCCTTGTACTGCTCATAGAGGGCGCGCATGGTGAAGGACGTCGAAATCTGCACCTTATCGGCGCCCAGTTTTTTGAGCGCCTCATTCAGCGCTTTCGTCTGGGCGATGGCTTTGTTCTGCGCCTCTTCAGCGGTCTTGCCGACCGTCTGGAACTGGGCCGAGAAATTGGCACGGTTGGCCTCCACCTCCGTGCGCACAAAGCCGGTCTGGGTGATGACGCTTTCCTTCATCCACCACGGCGCCTTGTCATACGGATAGGCATTGGCCGCAGGCGCCATTTGCGCCACAGCCGTTCCAGCCAGCGCGATCAGTGATGCGGTTAAAATGAGTGTACGCATAGTCCCTCTCCCTCGATGATTGTATCGGCAGAGTTGTAACAGAATGCGTCGATTTTAAGGAAAAGAATTACGCCTCTTTCCTCAGACGCTCCACAAAGGCACGCACCTTATCATGCAGGTTCAGCGCCTCATCGGATACGGTCTCAAGGCCGCTGCGTACCTGCCCCACCGTCTGGGTCGTTTCGCGCGCCACATCGGCTACGGTTTGCAGCGAATGGGTCACTTCGCCTGTCCCCTGGGCCGCCAGAGCCACGTTCTGTGAGATACGCTGGGTGGCCCCTGATTGCATCTCAACCGTGTCGGCAATCACCACCGAGATTTCATTGATCTGCTCAATGGTTTCAGCAATGGCGCGGATGGCCGATTCGGTCTGACCGGTCGCGGCCTGAATATCGCTGATCTGGGCCGAGATTTCTTCGGTTGCCTTGGCCGTCTGCTGGGCCAGAGATTTAACCTCAGAGGCCACCACCGCAAAGCCACGCCCGGCCTCACCGGCGCGGGCCGCCTCGATCGTGGCATTCAGCGCCAGAAGGTTGGTTTGCGACGCAATGGTCTGGATCAGCTTGATGACATCGCCGATGCGCTCCGCCGCGGCCACCAGACGGTTGACGGTTTCCTGAGTATTGGCCGCCTGCTGCACGGCGTCGCGGGCAATGGTGGTGGAACGCCCGACCTGCTCACCGATCGCGCCGATTGACGACGCCAGATCCTGAGTGGCCTCAGATACCGTGGTGACATTGCTGTTGGTCTGACCGTTGATCGAGACCACGCTTTGCGACTGGCGCGAGGTTTCTTCGGCGGAGTGCATCAGGGTGGCGACAATGCCGGACAGGTCATCACTGGCGCGGGAAATCGCGTCAACACTGGCCCCGACATCACCTTGCAAACTGTCGGCCAGATCGCGGAACTCCGCCCGGCGACGGCTGATTTGTTCGGCAGCATTCATGTCCTGAAGCTGGGCCACCGCATAGGGCTTCCCGCCCAGGGTCATCAGGGTGACGGTGGCGATGACCTCAAAGATGGTGCCGTCTTCACGCACATAATTGGTCGGCCCCGTCCACTTGCCGTCACGGGCAATAGCGGCTTCGGTATTTTTGGCCATCTCAATCGCCGTTCGGCCTTCGGGCTGCTGAGCGGCGAAAAACGAGGATACGGGCTTGCCCAGATAGTCGGATTTGTGGCGGGCGCGAATGCCGTGCGCAAAGGCAGTATTGAGGTACACCAGCCCCTCCTCACCCGGCGTCAGGGCGTTGACAAATACCGGTGAGGTCAGGGCCTCCAGCGTTGCCGTCAGCAACTCAAACTCACCTGTTGCCTGATGCTGCTGTTTTTTAGCCAGACCAAATACCGCCATACCCTTAAATCCCTTAAGCGCGAAACTTGCGGGCCACGATGGCGGATTAACTCTAATTTTGTGTAAACCGCGAACGCCTACCCGCGCGTTTTCAACCAGGCTTTCGCCCGCACTTCACCGCGGCGTTGTTCATCCGGGGTGATTTTGGTGCGCAGGTAGTCACGCACCTCCAGAGCCGCCTGTTTCTGGGTCTTGTCAGGTGTGTGACTGGCGATTTCCGCCCATTTATAAGCTTCCGCGGGATCACGCGGCACGCCTTGGCCGCCCAGGCACAGATAGGCGTATTTAAGCTGCGACAGCACATGACCCATATTGGCCGCCTCTTCGAAATAGGTCACGGCGCGGATGGGACTGGCCAGATCACCGCTTAAGGGGTCGGCATAGATTTCGCCAAGGCTATAAAGCGCGTTCATATCCCCGCGAGCGGCGGCCTTCTGAAACCACGGTAAAGCCTCAGCCAACTGACCCTGGCCCTTAAGTTCCTCAGCATAGCGATTAAGCGCCGGGCCATAGCCGGCATCGGTCGATTGCTGCAGCAACTGCGCGGTTTTAACCGGATCGGGCTTTAGTCCCCCCAAGCTCTTGGCGTGGTACTGCGCCAATTGATACTGGGCGCGGCCATCACCGCCACGCGCGGCCTCTCCATACCAATGGGCGGCCAGTCTGAAGCTTGCGGCATCACCTTTGCGGTCATAGATATCCGCCAGTCCCATCATGGCTGGGACATGGCTTTGGGCGGCGGCTTTTTCGTACCATTTGATCGCCTCAGCCTCATTACGATCCTTGCCGGTATCGGCAACAATGGCCTTGATGTATTGAGATTGCGGATCGCCCATGATCTGCGCACGGGCATAGGTCACCCATTCGTTTTCGCCACTGGGAGACGTATCCGCTGTGAAATAGATCGCCGCAGCCCCGCCCGCCAGGGCCACCGGAACCAACAGCCAGACCCACAGGCCTTTTGAGGCTTTACGTTTTTTAGTCTTCACTCAAGTCAGCCCCAGCACAGTCCCAAAGACGATCTCAACGATTCGCTTAGACCTGATTATACCGGCGCGGCTTGCAATTGCCACCCTGCCCGCCTGACACGCGAAGCTTTTACCGCCTTACCCCAAATGCCCTATCCCGGCCAACGCAGATCAAGCGTGACCGGATAGTCGGGATTGAGGATCAGCGGCGGTGGCTTAAGGCGCCCCGGCGTATGGGTCGGGGCCTCAAAGCGCGACAATCTGCGCCCTTCGGCCTCGTTCTCATTAAGCGGCAGGGTCTCATAGTTGCGCCCGCCCGGATGGATGACATGATAGCGGCACCCGCCGATTGAGCGTTCCAGCCGCGTATCAATCACGTCGAAATTGAGCGGCGTATTGATCGGCAGATTGGGATGCAGGGCGCTGTAAGGTGCCCAGGCCTTATAGCGGACACCGGCGACCTGTGTGCCCAGATCACGGGTCGGGTTCAGCGGCAACCGGCGGCCATTGCAAGTCACCACATGCTGTGACGACACCGCCCCTTTGAGCGCAATCTGCAAGCGCTCAACAGAGGAATCAACTCCGCGCGAGGTGCCACCGCCCGATTGTTCTTCGCCCATGACCGGCCACGGCTCCAGCGCGTTCCTGAGTTCCAGCGTGACATCGCCGATCTGAATGTGGCCGACCTGCGGGAAACGGAAATCAAAGAACGGCACAAACCAGTCAGGGCTGAATTTGAACCCGCCCTGATTAAGGTGGGCCAAGACCTCATTCAGGTCCTCGCGCACATAGTGTTCCAGCATGTATTTGTCATGCAGCATCGTGCCCCAGCGCACCAGCTTAGAGGTGTAGGGCTTCTTCCAGAACAGGGCCACAAGTGCCCGTATCAGCAGCGTCTGAATGAGGTTCATCTGTGGATGGGGCGACATTTCAAAGCCGCGCATCTCAAGCAGGCCCAGACGACCACGGTCGCTGTCGGGGCTATAGAGCTTATCGATGCAGAACTCCGCGCGGTGGGTATTGCCGGTCAGATCGACCAGCAGATTGCGCAGCAAACGGTCGACCAGCCAGGGCGGCACATCGCCGGCATCCGGCGCGTCAGGGATGCTGTTGAAGGCGATTTCCAGCTCATAGAGCGAATCGTGACGGGCTTCGTCGATACGCGGGGCCTGAGAGGTCGGCCCGATATATAGCCCGGAAAACAGGTAGGACAGCGACGGGTGGTTCTGCCAGAAGGCGATCATCGAACGCAGCACATCGGGGCGGCGCAAAAACGGGCTGTCGTCGGGCTTTTGCGCGCCCATGACAATGTGGTTGCCGCCACCGGTGCCGACGCGCTTACCATCGATCATGAACTTATCGGCGATCAGGCGCGCGGATTGCGCTTCTTCATAGACCGTGTTCGTGATGAACTTCAGTTCCTCCCAGTTACGGGCGGGCTGGATGTTGACCTCGATCACGCCGGGGTCAGGCGTGACGCTCATGGATTCGACGCGATGATCGCGCGGCGGCGCGTAGCCTTCGATAATGACCGGGGTTTTCAGGTGGCTGGCGACCGCTTCAATGGCCGAAATCAGATCAAGATAATGCTCGATATAGCTGAGCGGCGGCAGGAACAGGAACAGTTTGCCCTGACGCACTTCGGCGCAGATGGCACTTCGTATCAGGCCATTGGGGCCATCATCTGATGCTGCAATTTCTGCCGTCATCTGGGCGAGATTAGCCGCCACAGCCGTCGCCGCCTCAGCTAACGCCCCGTCTTCGGCATAGGGCGAGCGCGGCGGGAAAACATGCTCATTGACCAGCGCCTGATCGACCAGCGGCAAGGCCCCCAAGGGCAGGCGCAGCCCGACCGGCGAGTCGCCGGGGATCAGCATCATCTTGTCGGTGCGGAACCTCCATGCGTTCGACAGCCAGCCACCGGTCTTGGCCGAAAAGGCCAGCGGCAGAACATAACCGGTCGGCTTACCCACATTGGCATCCAGTTGCGCCTGAAGCCGCTTACGCTCGGTCGCCTCAAACACATCCGCCTTGAGCATTTCACCCTCAAGCGGGATGCGCTGCTCTTTCCACAGCAGGTAAGGAATATCCTCATAGGCCGGGAGAACGCGGCCCTGCGGCACACCCAGCACACGGGTCAATGTGGTGAGAAACGTCTCCGCGACTTCTGGCTTAAGGTCTGCGGCCTTGTCAGGGTCAGCCAGTAACGACTGATCCAGCCATATCGGCGTCTTATCCAGCCGCCAGAACATGTTCATCGCCCAACGCGGCAGGATTTCACCCGGATACCACTTGCCCTGCGCATGGTGCGCCAGAGCCCCAATCGCAAACTTGGCCGCCAGACGCTGAAACAGGTCGTAGCCCAGTTTCTTCTTGGCATCCGACAGGGCCGTGAAATGCCACTCATCGCCCGTGCGGTCATCAAGCGACACAAAGGTCGGCTCCCCGCCCATGGTCAGGCGGACATCCTGCTTAATCAGCGCCTCATCGACCTTTTGGCCCAGAGCATCGATGCGCTTCCACTCGCCGTCAGTATAGGGCTTGGTGACGCGGCGGCTTTCATAGATGCGCTCAATCGTCATCTCATGGTGCAGGGTCGATTGCGCGACCTCAAGACTGCCGGAAATGGGGGCGGCCGATGACGGGTTTGGCGTACAGCACAAAGGAATATGGCCTTCGCCGGTAAACAGGCCCGATGTGGGATCAAGTCCGATCCAGCCCGCCCCCGGCAGATAAACCTCGCACCAGGCATGCAGGTCGGTAAAGTCGTGATCCGTCCCCGATGGCCCGTCGAGCGATTTCACATCGGCTTTTAACTGGATCAGGTAACCGGAGGCAAAGCGCGTCGCCAGCCCTTTGTGGCGCAGAATCTGGCACATGAGCCAGGCCATGTCGCGGCACGACCCGCTTTTGAGGGCAAGCGTTTCCGCGCAGGTCTGCACCCCCGGCTCCATGCGGATGGTGTAGCCCAAATCGCCGTTGAGTTTTTGGTTTAGCGCCACCAGATAGTTTATGGTCGGTGTCGCCTCATCTGAAATCCCAGCCACATAACTCATCAGCAGCGGATCGGAATCCTTGATCTCAAGATAGGGCGCCAGCTCTTCCTTAAGCGCCGGATCATAGACAAACGGGATTTTCTCGGCCGTCGGTTCCAGAAAGAAATCGAACGGGTTAAAGACCTTGATTTCCGACACCAGATCGACCTCGACCCGGAAATGGCTGGTCTTTTCGGGGAACACGATCCGCGCCAGATAGTTGCCGAACGGATCCTGCTGCCAGTTGATGAAATGGTTGGCAGGCTCGACCTTTAGCGCGTAGGACTGGACATTGGCGCGGGCGTGTGGGGCGGGTCGCAATCTGATCGTTTGCATCCCCAGACTAATGGGCCGATCATAGCGATAATCGGTGACGTGATGCAGAGCCGTCAGGATACCCATAGATTTAACCTTTAAACTGTTTTCGCGTCACGAATCTGTAACAGGCCCGTTACGAATCCGAAAAAAAATTGTAACCATACGCTCATCAGGGACTAGACAACCGCATCGCAAAAAAGTCTAGTTGCATTGCGGCACGAGGATAAAAATTGTTAAGTGACATCTCATCCGACATTTTAGCTTTTAGTTTCGATGGCTTATCGTCACCGACCATAGACCTGAAATTTCGCGCCGGCCCGCAAAAAGGCGACCACACCCACGGCTGGGGACTGGCCTGGTATCCGGCCGACACCCGCGCGGCTATGGTCGCCAAAGACCCCGCCGCCCGCGATACGACCTCCCTCAAAGACGCGATGAGCGACTGGGAAGGGTTCCGCTCGACCATCTTTTTCTGCAAGGTGCGTGGGGCCGCGTCAGGCTATACCCACCTTGAAACCCAGCCGTTCACGCGGTCTTTTGCGGGGCAGGACTGGGTGTTCATGCACAATGGCAACCTAGATAAAAACGCCCTGTCAAAGCTGCACCATAATAAGTCGATTTTCCTTGAGCCGCTGGGCCGCACCGATTCTGAGCTAGCGCTGGTGTTTTTGCTGGGCCGGATTCAAGATGCCGGGGCGCGCACACTGGCTGAGGTCGATCATAAGGTTTTGGCGGGCTGGTTCGGGCAGCTTGACGATCTGGGCTCGGCCGACATGGCCATATCCGACGGTGTGACCCTGTGTGTGTTTTATGGCTCCAACTCTCAGTCGGAACTGTACTACAGTCGCCTCAAGCCACCGCACGAAGACGAAGCCTTCACCTCGGATGCCGCGTCTTTTGCTATATCCAACCCGCGCGATACGTTTCGCACGGCACTGGTGTTTTCGTCCTCGCCGTTTCAGACCGGCGAGTGGACGAAGATGCAAGGCGGCCAGTTAATCATCGCCCGGCGCGGTTCTATGGTCTGGACCAATAAGGACGCGGTTAAACCCAAACCCGCGCCCCCCAGCCAGCAGGTCGCCCCTGCCGCCACCTCAGCCCTGAGAAGCCGCGGCTTCAATGAGGCTCAGGCCCAGTCACAGCAGCTATCGATTGCCCAGTCGCTTCAGCAGATGGGCAATGTCTCAAAATACGTCATCAATACCCGCTCGATCACCCAGACCCCGGACGGCAGCCCGCTGCTGTACCGGCTCTATGACCTCGTCCATTCGACCGAATATTCGTATGAAAAGCTGGTCGAGCATTCGACCCACATTTTCCGCCTGCTGCCGGTCGAGGATCAAACGCAAGAAGTCATTCATTCGACTTTGAGCCTATCGGTCGAAGGCGAGGATGTGCGCTTTGAGGATGTGTTCGGCAACCAGAACATTCACTATTCGATCATCAAGCCCTATAAGTCGCTGACGGTCAGCGCGCGCTCACTGGTCAAAATCTACGCCTCTCCGCCGGATGATTATCGCCATGCTAGGCGTCAGTTGACGGTGCCGATTTCATGGATGCCGTGGCAGAACCAGATGATGGAGCCTTACATGCTCCTGCTGGAAATGCCGGAAACCCAGATTTCAGAATTGATGATCTATGCCCAGAGCTTTTCTGAGCGCAACGGCCGCAATCTGATGGAAACCCTGAACGATATCAATCAGACCATCTACCGCGATTTCAGCTATATTCCGGGCTCGACCTCTCTGTCGACGACGCCGTTTGATGTCTATGCGTCGCGCAAAGGGGTATGTCAGGATTTTGCCAATCTGTTCATCTGTCTGGCGCGGCTTCTGGGTGTGCCGGCGCGCTACCGGATGGGCTACATCTACACCGGCGCCAACTATGAGAATAAGATTCAGTCCGATGCCTCCCACGCCTGGGCCGAAGTCTATATTCCCTACATTGGCTGGCGCGGGTTTGATCCGACCAACGGCATCATGGTGACGCAGGATCATATCCGTGTCGCCTGCGGTCGGAACTATCTCGACGCCACGCCCACCTCGGGCACCATCTATCGTGGCGGCGGCAAGGAAACACTTCGGGTTCAGGTGACGATGAACGAGGTGTTTCAGACCTAAAACTACATTTTATAACAAAGCCAGACAGGGGATTTAAAATGGCTTTAGAGGCGTATCAGACCAACGGGTTCTATGACGAACTGTTCAAAGGGGACGGCGTGGCGCATGACAGCGCCCTGCCGTTAATCAAGCAGATCGACGCCTTGAGTAAGGCTGACCTTAAGCGCAAGCAAAAATGGGCTGAAGACATTCTTTATCAGTCCGGCAATACCTTCAACGTCTATGGCGATAAGAAGGGCACGGAGAAAATCCTGCCGTTCGATGTCATCCCACGCATGGTGGCGGCCTCGGACTGGGACCGGCTGGAAAAAGGCATTAAGCAACGGATTTACGCGCTTAACCTGTTCATTCAGGACATCTATAATGACCAGAAAATCCTCAAGGACGGGGTGGTCCCGCGTGAGTTGATTTTTTCCTCAGCCTGCTACCTCAAACCGTGTGAAGGCTTAAAACCGCCCAAGGGGGTGTGGACGCATATTTCCGGCACTGACTTTGTACGCGCCGGCGACGGTGAGTTCTATGTACTGGAAGACAATCTGCGCTGCCCGTCGGGCATTTCCTATGTGCTGGAAAACCGGGCGGTGCTGAAACGCATCCTGCCGCACATTTTCCAGTCGATGAAGGTGCGCCCGGTCTCCGACTATGGCGATCACCTCTACCGGACATTGAAATTCATTGCCCCCGAAGGCGTCGAAGACCCCAACATCATCGTGCTCACCCCCGGCATCTATAACAGTGCCTATTTCGAGCACGCTTACCTTGCCCAACAAATGGGCGTGCCACTGGCACAGGGCTCAGACCTGATCGTCAAGGACGACTATGTGTGGATGCGCACCACGCGCGGCTTGAAAAAAGTCGATGTCATCTATCGCCGCATTGATGATGAATTCATGGATCCTGAGACCTTCCGTAAGGAGTCCGTCTTAGGCGTGCCGGGCCTGATGCGCTGTTACCGGATGGGTCATGTCTCTCTGGCCAATGCCCCTGGCACCGGCATTGCCGATGATAAGGCGATCTATGCCTATGTCACTAAAATCATTAAATATTACCTCGACGAAGACCCGATTGCCAACAACGTCCCGACCTATATCTGCGAGGACGATAAAGAGCGCGAATACGTCTTGGCCAATCTCGATAAGCTGGTGGTCAAGGCCGTCAACCTGTCGGGCGGCTACGGGATGCTGATCGGGCCAAAATCGACCAAGGCCGAACAGAAAGAATTCGCCGCCCTGATCAAGGCCAAGCCGCGCGACTATATCGCCCAGCCGACCCTTTCCCTGTCACGGGCGCCCACTCTGGTCGGCAATGCGATTGAGGGCCGTCACGTCGATTTCCGGCCCTATTCGCTGTACGGCGAAGAGATATTTACCCTACCCGGCGGCCTGACACGGGTGGCGCTTAAGAAAGGCTCACTGGTGGTCAATTCGTCTCAGGGCGGCGGTTCCAAGGACACCTGGGTTCTGGGTGACGACACTACCGTCGTGGAAGGGGGCGCAAATGCTGAGTAGATTCGCCTCTCTTCTCCTCCCCTGTTTACGGGGGAGGTGGCAGGCCGCTGTGCGGACTGACGAAGGGGGCATCCCCCTGACCGTTGTTTGCCCCCTCCGTCTTTTGCTATCGCAAAATCCACCTCCCCCGCTGACGCAGGGGAGGAGAATATCTCTCCTTCAGGGAGGCCCAATCCATGCTTAGCCGTGTTGCCAATTCGATCTACTGGATGAGCCGCTATCTGGAGCGCGCCGATAATGTCGCGCGCTTCATAACGGTCAATACCCACCTGATGCTTGACCTGTCGCTCGATAAGGATTCGACCCAGTGGTATCCGCTGATCGCCACGTCCGGCGATGATGAGGACTTCAATAAACGCTACTCGGTCGCCGATGAAAAATCAGTCGTCAAGTTTCTGACCTTTGATCAAAAAAACCCTAATTCGATCATCTCCAGCATCTTTCTCGCCCGCGAAAATGCCCGCACGGTGCGTGAGATCATCCCGGTTGAGATGTGGGAAATGATCAATGAGCTTTATCACCTGACCCAGGCCCAGAGCCGTAAACGCTCTATCGCTGACCTTCAGGACTATTACGAATTCGTGCGCCGCTGCGGCTACATTTTCACGGGCCTTAAGAACAACACCATGTCGCGCGACCAGAGCTGGCAGTTCGCCCACCTTGGGCAGATGCTGGAGCGGGCCGATAAGACCGCGCGCCTGATCGACGTCAAATACTTCCTGCTTTTGCCGCGAGGTCAGGTCATCGACAGCCCCTATGACACCGTGCAGTGGGGGGCCGTGCTCAAATCGGTCGATGCGCTGGAAATGTACCGGCAGCAATATCATTCGATCAACTACCGCGATGTGACCGAGTTTTTGCTGTTCTCGACCGCCTTTCCACGTTCGGTCAGCTTTACGCTGGAATCGGCGGCGTTTTCGCTTGGGATGCTGAGCGGCGATGCGGCCACACCATCGGTCGCCATGCAGGAAATGAAAACCCTGATCGGCAGCATTCAGGGCTCAAACGCCGATGACATCATCGCGTCGGGCTTGCATGAATTTATCGATATATTTCAGTACAATCTGAACCTTGTCGACACGGCGATCTTTGAGAACTATTTCGACCCGGAGGCGTAAAGCCTCTGGACACCCGCCTCTGGAATGTAACATAGTGCCTCAAATTTTGGGGACTATGGGGCATTCATGCGTATTTCAGGTTTATCTTTATCATTGGCGCTACTGTTGGCTCCACCGTCACTATCTGTGGCTCAGGTCGACAGCAACTCACCTGATTATCGGGAACTGGCCCTTACCCTGGAAGCTGAAACAGGGACGATCATTCAGGATCTTAAGATCACTAAAATTGAAACACGTGGCACTGTCACTAAGCAAACCTCCATGAAAGCCCGTTACCGTCAGTCTTACAGCTACGAAGATACAGCCTTTCGCATCAAAAAGAGCCTTATCGATTTCGAACTTACGGACGCAGATGGTACGGTTTACAACGCGAAAACCCCAAAGAGCCCTGAAACTGAAATTTTGCAGATGGTGATCGGCGGCTTCAGCGACGTGACCTACATTGCCGATGACAGCCTGTCACCTCAACGCATAGAAGACTGGGACGGCGTCAGAGCTACAAGCAAAGCCATTCTCGTCAAGGCCGCCGAAATTTCAGGTGTAGCCAACGGGCCCGCTCAGGCCGGAGCGATTGCAGATCAATTGTATGGAAAGCTCACCCCCGAACAAGCTGCAGACCTGTTTTTAAAAGTAGATAAACAAATCACTTTGCCGCATATGATGGGGCTGGAGTTAAACAAGCCTCTTCGCGCTGAAAGCCAGATTCAATCTCCGGTCGGCGGGCCTCCACTCGATGCCGTTGAAGTCGTGACACTGACCGAATGGGATGACGCTAAGCAGACTGCGCGTTTGAGCTATGATTACAGCCCAACTCCGGAATCATTTACGAAATTTATTACTGAATTCATGCCTGTCTTTCTTAAGAACGCGGGCGCTTCAGACAACGTTATTGCTGAGTTCAACTCGTTCCTGAAGGAAGGAAAAACCAGCGATTTGTTCGTTAACAACACGCACTGCGACTACGAAATGGACATTGCGACTGGCCTTGTGCGCCACGGGAAGTGTACGGAGACGGTCGGCATGAACATTCCCGGAGAAAATGTTAAGAATACTCAGATCAGAGAGTTTAGTGAAAAAATAGGCTCCTAAGCCCGCCCCAGTTTTTGCCTCAGCCAGCTTCCCGCATGGGGATCTGCGTAGTGCATGAGACCGGTGGAGCGAATTTTATCGACATCGCATGGCTCATTGGTATGCAGCGTCCGGTAGCCCCAGAACATATAGACATTCCCCGGCTCCATCTTCAACCGTACCGGTTTAAGCCAGCCAGAGCGGACGCCAAACCTTAGCGCCCACTGGCTCGCAGGATTATCCAGCAGCACCTTATCGATCAGATTGTGCACATAGTTGCGTCTGATTTTGCGACGATTAGGGAACATGATCAGGTCGCCAGATATGCCTTCGATCGGGATAATCACCGGCACAAGGGCCGTGAGCACGTAGGAATCATAGTGGAAATAATAGGCGTGTTTTTGCCCCGTCTTCCCCGCCAGACAGCGCAGCACCATATGAAATCGCGATGGCGGCGGCACATTTTGAGTACCGGCGCGGTAAATTTCGCGGCAGGCCCGATTAAAATTACCGCTTTGTGACAAGGCCTCTAAAAGCGTGCCCTGAACCGCGTCAGAGCCGGTGAAGTGCATATATTCCCCCCCGTTGCGACCGACGCGATCCTGCACAAACCGGCGGGTATTTACCAACAGTGCTTCGGGCAGGCAATTGCGGATGACGCCATACCCAAGCGTGTCGATGGAGCGCACCACCGCGTCAATATCTGCGGCTGAAAGGCAAAGAAAAATATCGCTCACAGGCATCTCCGGCTGGTACCGAATCCGACGCAGTTCAGGCCCATCCATAACATCACGTAACGCTCGAAAGGCTAAACGGTTTCACAAACCGCGGCGCAATTGATCTTAAGTGTGACTTTGCAGGCGCAAAAAACCCGCTGACGGAGGGAATTCGTCAGCGGGCGAAGGTGTGGAAGGGGCTGCGGCACCAAGGGTTAAGGCAAGCCTCATGCCCGCGATGAAGCCGTTATTCCGCTGGAAAGTCAATTTAATATTTCAATTTTCTTTAATATATAGCAATATCTGTATACCTACATTACCGCGCATAAAATGGCACGCCGCCGATAATCGTATAAAATATTGTTTACATTGCTGTTTTATATAGTTTAGCGCACTATATCCTTTATAGGCAACAACGTGAGTCGAAGACCATGACCGGAGCCAGAACATGAGCGCAGATGAACGCGTCGATATAGCTTACAAGGCGCCCAAACCCGCAAACTACGGTGAGGGTCTGTCCGGCACCAACCTGGAGCGGGCCGGTGACCATAATCAGCGCGTAACCTTGCAGGCTATCAGAGCCAACGGCCCGATCACGCGCGCTGATCTGGCGCAAATCACCGGTCTTACGGCGCCCGCCATAGCCAATATCACCAAACGTCTTTTGGATGACAACCTGATCCTTAAGGCCGGCCGGCTGCTGGGCGGGCGCGGGCAACCGGCCACCAAGCTGGTTGTAAACCCTGACGGAGCCTTTTCGATCGGCCTCAATATCGACCGCGACCATATCGCCGTCGTCGCCCTCGATTTTCAGGGTAAGGTTCGTGCGCGGGTCAGCAAAGAAGTGCACTTCGCCATGCCCGACGATGTGGTCGCCTTTTTCAAAGCCGCCACCTCTCAGATGGAAGCCAGCCATGCCATCAATTTTGAGCGCCTGATCGGTATTGGCATCGGTATGCCTGACGACCTGGGCCGGGTGCGGCTGCCGAACCGGCCCGAAGCCTATGAACTGTGGTCTCAGATCAACATAGCGGAATTGTTCGAACCGATCCTGAATGTCCCGGTGTGTCTTGAAAACGACGCGACAGCAGCGGCTATAGGCGAAATGCAGTTCGGTCACGGCCTGCAAACCGCCAGTTTCATCTACACTCTGATCAGTGCCGGTCTGGGCGGCGGACTGGTCATTAATGGCCATTATTTCCGCGGTGCCGATGGCCGCAGCGGGGAGATCGGTTTCTTACCCATTACCCGTACATTGCCCGATGGCGACAAGGCGCCAGCCTCGCTTCAGGATGCGGTGTCGCTCTATGCGCTGTACGGTCATCTGAATGCGGCAGGCTTTGCGGTGTCCACCCCGGCTGATCTGGAAAACCTGACCGCGGCTGGCCTGGAAAAAGTCGATGAATGGATTGAGGCCGCTGTGCAGCACCTGCACGATCCGTTCCTGACCTTAAGCTGCGCCATCAATCCGGAAGCCCATTATGTCGGCGGACGGGTACCTGCGGCCTTTATCGAAAAGCTATGCACGCGCCTGAACGAAAACTACGCTAAACTAAGCGACCGGGTGCCTAAGATCGCGCCGGTGACACGGGCGGCCCTGGCGGCGGATGCTGCGGCGATGGGCGCGGCTATTCTGCCGTTCAATGAGCGGTTTTTGCCGATCCGCGAAGCCCTTATGAAAACGGCTTAAAACCTAAGCGCATCCCCAAAAGTGTGAAGCGGTTTTGGGATCTGGATGCGCGACAAAATAAAAGATCAGGGCCGGTTAAGCATATCGCAGACACCGGATCGCAACCGCTGACGGGCCACCGGGCCTGATTTTGAAAACTGCATGTAGTTTTCATCCAGTCCAAACTCAGGCCAATCGGTCAGATTAGAGCCCCCAGGCACACCCGTCTTCGCAAAACCCGCCCAATAGGCCATCAGCGGTGGCCAGGCACTCAAGGTCGCACCGGCGGGCGGCCTGTTAAACACAAAGGCCAGTTCAGAGCCGTGTCCCGCGACCTTAGCCGGATCGGCATCGACATCCAGTTGATATAGCCACACCTTTTGCCCTGCGGACGCCTGATGATCGGCGACCCACACTGACGGGCAACGGAAACTCAAGTCCGTCGCCAGTTGCAGATCGGCCGCACCCAGCACCGGATCAGACGGTGGATCAAGGTTGATATCGAGTTTATAATAACGCTTAGCCGTAAAGGATCGCTCCCCGAACTCACGCTGGATCGTGCTGTAGACCGCATCCTTGCCGCCGTGCAGGCCCAGTTCACGCGCTGACATACCAATGATCAAAGGCACCTTGGCCTGATCACCATCCATAAACACATCTTCGGGCGCCCGTGGCAGGACATGGCCATCAATGGTCGGTTGCAGCCAGATAAAGCTGTCGTCAGGGATGGGCGCGTCCAGCTTATCCGCCGCCGCCTGCAGCGCCTTTGCCGGAGCGGCCCGCAAGCTCACCAGTGCGCGCACACTTCCCGGATCTTTTTCGGTGCGCGGGCCGATCGATTTGGCCAGTTCGACACCCAAAGCCTCGTTCTGGGTCAGGGTGCGGGGGGGCAGGCCAAACTGCGGCGTGCCGCTTTGCATAATCGCCTTATGGAACAGGCCCGCAGCCAGCGGGGAGCTGAGCAACAGGCCGACATCGTGGCTACCCGCGCTATGGCCAAAGATGGTGACATTGTCCGGGTCGCCGCCAAAGGCCGCTATATTGGCTTTTACCCACTCAAGACCCGCGATCTGATCCATCAGCGCATAATTGCCGGAAACCTTGCCGGGACTTTCGGCGCTCAGGGCCGGATGCGACATGAACCCCAAAACGCCCAGCCGGTATTGCAGACTGACCAAAACCACACCCTCTTCGACGAGGCTTGAGGAGATAGTCCCCGCGCCGCCCCCGGCCCGATTGGCCCCGCCGTGGATAAAGACCATGACCGGTAATTTGGCATCGGCACCTAGTTTGGGTGTGCGCAGTTCGAGGTAAAGGCAATCCTCAGCGCTGGAGGCCGCGTCCTTTTCGTTCCAGCCATAGGACACCTGCAGACAGGCCGGCGCGCTCTTTTGGGCCAGCCGCACCCCTTTCCAGTTCGCCACGGCTTGGGGCGGCTTCCAGCGCAGGTCACCGACCGGCGCTTTGGCGAACGGGACGCCCTTGAATGCAAAGCTGTTATTGGGGCCATTTTCGCCCATCAGAGCGCCCTGGGCCGTCCTGATCACGGGGCCATCCGGTTTTGGCGATTGTGCCTGAGCCACAGCCGACAGCGCCAGCCACAGACCTATTACTACCCCACCCTTGTTGCAGACCTTCGCCATAACGCCGCGACCACTTTAATGAATTACGCAGACATTATCTGTCTTAAAAACAACTCATCTGCCAGATAAAAATCTCAGGTCAAAGATCATGGCGTCCGTTTTTAGCCTTCGCGCCACAGATAAGCCGCTCCGCGCACACCGGACGAATCGCCCCAACGCGCGGGTTTAAGCTGCGCTTGCCAGCCATCCGAGAACACATAGGGCTCGATAATCGCCGGCAGACGCTCATAAATTTCCGGTACGTTCGACAAACCACCGCCAAATACAAACACGTCAGGATCCAGAATATTGACGATCGCCGCCATGCCACGGCCCAGGCGGCTCAACAGCCGGTCAAAGGCGGCCACGGCGTCACGATCCCCGGCGCGCATCGCCTCTATGATCTCTTCGCCCTTAAGTGCGCGCCCGGTCGTATGTTCAAAATCGCGCGCAAAGCCGGTGCCTGACACCCAGGTCTCAAGGCAACCGTGCTGCCCGCACCAGCATTTAGGCCCCGGATATTCATTCAGTTTCGGCCACGGCAAGGGCATGTGCCCCCATTCACCCGCCACGCCATTGGCACCTTCAACCAGATGCCCGTCAACCACCAGCCCGCCGCCGCAGCCTGTTCCCACAATAATGGCAAAGACGGATTTCGCCCCCTTCGCCGCCCCATCGATAGCTTCGCTTAAGGCCAGGCAGTTGGCATCGTTGGCCAGACGTACAGGTCGCTTTAACGCCTGCTCCAGATCCTCACGGAACGGCTTACCGTTGAGATAAACCGAATTGGCATTGCGCATGACACCGGTGCGCGGGGACACGGATCCGGGGGAACCAATCCCTATGGTCGCGCTGATACCGGTAAGTTCAGGGACTTTAATTTTAGCTTCGGTCTCTACCCGCGCCGTGAGCTCACGCACCAGCCGGATAGCCGCCGGGTAACTGCCGGGATTGGGTTCACGTTGGCGCGACAGGAAGGTGCCGTCGGCTGACAGCGCTGCTGCCTCGATCTTTGTGCCCCCGAAATCAACACCAATATAAAGCATCTTTGTCCCAGACCGGCCTAAGCGCCGAAATTTTACTCAAATAAAAAGGCCCCTGCCCGTTTTAAGGCTTAAGCAGGGGCCCTCGTTTACAGTTCAGCGTGAGTGGCCCGATTAGTGGCCGCTGGCAACGCCTTCTTCGATGGCATGAGTCGGCGCCTTGGGGGCCACGATCGCAAACCACAACACATAGACATAACAAATCAACGGCGCGATGAAGCCAAGGTTACGGCTGCCGGTCATATCGGTGATGTAGCCGAACACCAGCGGCAGGAACGCGCCCCCGACAATGGCCAGCACCAGCAGACCCGACGTCGCCGAGGTGGCCGCGGTCGAGCGCTCAAGCGTCAGCGTAAAGATGGTCGGGAACATGATCGAGTTGAACAGGCCTACCAGCAGAGCCGCAAAGCCCGGTATGACGCCGGTGGTCAGCGGCAGATCAACGCCCAGCAGATTGACGGTCGAGTTCAAATCCGACGGCACCAGACCGTTGGAGAAGATAACCACCAGACACATGGCCATCGCACCGACGGCAAACACGCCGAGAAGGATATAGCCCTTAACAAACTTCAGCATGGCCGAACCGGCGAAACGGCCGATCATGGCAAACAGCATGTAGAAGGTGATCAGCTTACCGGCATCCTGAGCACCCAGAGCAAAGATATTCTTTTGCTCAAGAAACAGCAGCAGGTTCAGGGAAATCGCCACTTCTGCACCGACGTAAAGGAAGATGCCGATAGCGCCCAGATTGGCCCACTTGGAACCGAGGGCTGAGAACGGCGACACCAGATGGCCCATTTTCGGCGCGGCATCGGTGATCTTTTGACGAACCAGCCAGATGGCGACGATGAAAACAGCCAGAGCGGCCGCGATCAGGAAGTAGACATTGCCCACAAACGACAGGGTTTCCTGACGCAGGGCTTCGGTAACAACCACATCTTCCTTGAAAATGTCGCCGCCCAGAAGGAACTGCGCCCCAAAGAACATACCGCACGCGGCACCGAGCGAGTTAAAAGCCTGCGACAAGTTGAGGCGGAAGTGCGAATCCTTGGCCGAGCCCAGCGACGCGATCAGCGGGTTCGCCGCAACCTGCAACAGCGTCACACCAGACGCCATCGTAAACAGGGCCACGAGGAAGACCGGATAGATCTGAACCTTGGTGGCAAGCAGCGCGATCAGACAGCCGATGACGATACCGCCAAGGCCGAGCAGAACGGATTTGGCATAGCCGAATTTTGACAGGAATGCCGCCGACGGGAATGACATCACCCCGTAAGCAATAAAGAAGGCAAAGCCGGTCAGGTTGGCTTCGAGGTTGTTAAGCGTGAAGACCGTCTTCATGGCCTTCAAAAGCGGATCTAGCAAATTGGTGACGAACGCCCATATAAAGAAAAGCGCCGTAACGTATATGACCGCCAAAACAAGGCCGGAGCCCTTTTTGGCGCTACTTGTTGGTTCGGACATGTACCCTACCCTGTGTTCGGTGACGAAGGCTCTTTATAGGCCCTTCCCGATTAAATAAATCAAATTTCAAAAAGCGCGTTTTGGCGTTAATTTGCAACTGAAAAAATCGCCTGACGTCAATTTTTTTCGTTTTTCGCCCTTTACGCGCAAATCGTACACAGGACGATTTTCAGCAAATACTTATAATTAGCCAACAAATTTGCCTGACAATTAAACCGCCGCACGCCGCAGACGAAATTTAACCATTACGTGAAAATTTTATAAAAAAATTTCGTAACTTAGGTTTTTTTGACGTTAATGCCGATTTCGCATTGCAGCATTTGCGATTCGCGGGCCGCGGTGGCCGGTTACACCCTCACGTCCCCGGTAACACCGGCCCCGCACCAGGTCTTCAGAAAGTCAGCGTGATCAGGAGCCTCACGCGCCGCCACCGCCAAAGCCTGCGCCATTCGGATGAGGTTTGAGCCGTAATATCCGCACTTATCTGCCGGCCAGATCTATCTGATGCTGTAGAAACTGCTGATGCGAAGGCAACTTTGAAACCAGATCCTGAAAGGTGCTTCTGATACCGTTCAAACTCCCCATGAGGTCCGGCAAAGGCACGGCCTCGGCCAAAGGATCATAGGTCGATGGAAAAATGTTCTGGCCAATAAAGACACTTAGCCAACTCGGCCCTTTAAACAATTCCTGATCATGGAGTGACAAACGTCCGGTTTCAGAAAACAGCTCGATCCGCGCTGTCAGTTGATCGGAAATTTGCCGGTTACGGCAATCCTGCCAGAAGCGGCCGTCACGAAGATTTGCCTTATAATGTAATACTAAAAAATCGCGCACACTTTCATAGTCACGCCTGACTTCACGGTTGTACTCATTCACCAAAGACGCCGGAAAATGCTTACGCGGAAGGCATTGGATCAGCTTGATAATGCCTTTCTGGATTAAATGGATCGACGTCGATTCCAAGGGCTCAAGAAAGCCTGACGACAGGCCGATAGCGATACAGTTCTTATTCCATGCCATCTTACGCCGGCCGGACTGAAACCGAATAACTCGCGGATCAGCAAGCGCTTTTCCATCCAGATTGGTCATAAGAACAGATACGGCTTCATCGTCACTAATATAGTTATCGCTGTACACATAGCCATTGCCGATACGATGCTGAAGCGGGATACGCCATTGCCAGCCAGCCTCCCGCGCCGTAGCCCGCGTATAGGGCGTGAGGGTGGCGGCGCTTTCACACGGCACGGCCACCGCGCTGTTACACGGCAGCAGATCACTCCAGTCTTCATAACCGGTTTTAAGCGCCTGCTCGATCAAAAGGCCGCGGAAACCTGAGCAATCTATAAACAGATCACCGGAAATGCGGGCGCTAGTTTCCAACTCAACCGAAGCAATAAAACCGGTTTCACCATCAAGATGGGCCTGGGATATCTTCCCTTCGATACGTTCGACACCACGGCGCTCGGCGTAGTTCCGTAAATATTTTGCATAAAGGCCGGCATCAAAATGATAGGCATATCCCGTCGTAGACAGAGGCGATCGCTGATCCGGCGTTGGCGGGGCAAAACGATTTTCCTTCGCCATAACTACATTCAGGCTAAAATCGCCAAGGTCATAGGGCAAGCCTTGCTGCCGGGCTCTCAGCCAGTAATGCTGAAACTCACAATATCCCAGCTTATCCGGAAATGTGCCGAAGGGATGAATGTAAGATGCCCCCGGCCTGTACCAGTCGCAAAACTGAATCCCCAGCTTGATGCTGCCCTTGGTTTGCAGAAAGAACTCACGTTCGTCCAGTTCAAGCAGACGGTTAAATCCTATAATGGACGGAACGGTGGCCTCTCCGACTCCGACCGTTCCAATCTCCTCGGATTCAATCAGCACCACTCTGGTGGCCGTGCCTTTAAGAACCTGTGACAAGGCTGCGGCCGTCATCCATCCCGCCGTCCCTCCGCCCACAATGACAATGCGCTCAAGATGTGAAGTCTGCATCTGCCCTATCCGTTCGTCGCGCTATACATTTACGATCTGCGCAGCTTTACAGGTCTTTTCAATGAATTCGGTCTGGGTCGGCCACACGGCCGCTGCCTGGCCAATAATGTCATGCATTTTCTCCAGCCGCGCCCGTGTATCCTCCAGCGACAGCACGTTTACCACCGGATCATAGCCTTCCGGCCAGATATTCTGCCCGGTGAACACAGCCAGATAACTGGCTTCCTGGAACAGCTCTTCATGGCGAAAATGTATCCGACCGCGCGCCTTGAAAATATCAATACGACGCTGAAGCGTATCTGGAATGGGCATGTCGCGGCAGTACTGCCAGAACGGCATATCGGGCTTGGTATTCGCCTTATAATGCAGAATGAGGAAATCACGCGTTTCTTCAAATTCCATAGTGGTCAGGCGATTATATTCATCGACACTGGCCTCATCATATCTGTGGGTCGGCAGGAAACCAACGACTCGTGAAATCGCGGTTTGAACCAGATGGATCGAGGTTGACTCCAAGGGTTCCATAAACCCCGATGCCAGACCGATAGAAACGCAGTTCTTGTTCCAGAACTTATTTCGCCGTCCTGTAGTGAACTTCAGCAAGCGCGGATCGGCCAGCGCCTTACTGTCAAGATTACTCAGCAGGACTGAGCGTGCCTCATCCTCAGTGGTAAAGGCGTCACAAAACACGTGCCCGTTGCCAGTTCTGTGTTGCAGCGGGATGCGCCATTGCCAGCCTGCCTGATGCGCGGTTGCCCGCGTATAGGGCGTAAGCGGCTCCACCCGTTCGCTCGGTACGGCTAAGGCACGGTTGCAAGGCAGATATTTCGACCAGTCCTCATATCCCGTTTTCAACGCCTCTTCTATCAGGAGCCCCCGAAATCCGGAACAGTCGACAAAGAAATCGCCCTGAATAGTCTGCCCGCTTTGCAGGGTGACGCTATCGATATAGCCATCCTCCGGATTCAGATTAACGCCCGTGATTTTACCCTCGACACGATGAACCCCTCTGGCCTCACTCACATCCCGTAAAAATCGCGCATAAAGCCCGGCATCGAAGTGATAGGCATAGGTATAGCCCTCATAGACAGTTCCGACATTGGGTTGCGGAGTCGCAAACCGGTTCTGCTTTGCCGCTCGTATGGCCAGGGAATAATCTTCCAAAGGCAAGGCCATGCCGGTCTGGCGCAATCGCAGATAATACTGATGGAATGGTATCAGGTCGATACTCCGGCCATAAGGGCCGAACGGGTGAATATAGGCGTCCCCGCCCTTATCCCAGTTACGAAACTCGATCCCCAGCTTAAACGTTGCCTGAGTCCGCTTAATGAACTCAAGCTCATCAATGCCATTGACACGGTTAAAATTACGAATCGGCGGGATCGAAGCTTCACCCACGCCAACAATACCGATTTCGTCGGATTCTATGAGCGTAATCCTGACGGTTCCACGCAATGCACTGGATAAAGTACTGGCAGATATCCAGCCCGCCGCACCGCCGCCCACGATGACGATGTGTTTTATATGCTCACCGGACATAGGTGTTCCCTACTTATAAATCTGATCCGTTTATAAAAAAGCCCACCCGGAGAGTATCCGGGCGGGCCTTAGAGTCTATAGCCTTATAAGGCTCTGGTCTTAGAACAGGCCGCGCAGCACGATAGCTAAACGACGATCTTGCTCTACCCACGAGTAGTTGGCGACCTGGCCGGGGAAGCCGATCTTCGTGGTGATACGATCGTTGGTCAGGTTGGTGCCCTGCAGACCGATCTTCAGATTCGAGTTGATCTGATAGAAGACCGAAGCATCCAACTGACCATAGGCATCCATCCACACCGGCATGTTCGAGTTGGCCGCGCTGGTGGTCATCAGATATTCCGAACGCCAGTTATAGGCCAGACGTGCCGAGATGTCGTACTTTTCGTACATCAGAGCAAAGTTGAACACCTTATCGGACAGCCCCTCCAGAGGCAGATCTGCTGCAGTGTTCGTGACCTGATTTGTGTCATTGACGTTAGAGATCGGGTTCGCCCCACCGCTGGAGTCGATATAGGTGAAGTTCGTCTGAACCCCGATACCTGACAGGGCTCCCGGCAGGAAGTCGTAGAACTGCTGATAAGCCAGTTCGATACCGGAAATCTCACCTGACTTACCGTTGTGAACACGGTAAACCGGCACATCCAGAGTTACGCCATTGTTGGTAAAGCTTTCAACCTGGCTGGCACCAAAGAAGTAGTTCTTAAGATCCTTCTTGAACGCCGCAGCCGTAAGGCTACCGGTAGGCGCAAAATACCACTCGGCAGTCAAATCGTACTGATTGGCCGTCAACGGCTTCAGGTTCGGGTTACCACCAATACCGGTTATGCTGTTCAGGCTGGCGATGTAATCACCTGGCGCATAGCCGGGATACTGAGCCTGATTACCGGCGTTGACCGTGAAGGTCGTGGTATTCGCCGTAATCGAAGTATAGCCCTGCATATCAGACAGTTGCGGACGCACCATCGCCTTCGATGCCGAGAAACGGAACTGCAACTCGTCGCTCCAGTGCAGACGCAGGTTCAGGCTCGGTAAGACGTCAGTGTAGTCGTTTTGCGACGGTGTGCTGCCAAAAACCTTGGTATTGTTCAAGAACAGCTTGGCGCGGGCAATTTCCGCCTTTTCGGCCGTAGAGGCTGCCGGATCAACATTTGGTGTCGTGATCTGCGGATAGGTCGTGTAAGGCAGGTCGCCTTCTACGTCCGTCTTAACCACACGGAAGCCGACATTGCCGTCAAGCGCCTTACCACCAACGGCATTATCCCTACCGAAATAAAGCGCCGTATAGAAAGCCTTAGTCGTTTCAGACTGCACGTTGATACCGCTCAGGTTGTTATCACTGCGGCCCTGACCAACGGCTTCGTAATCGCCGTTAAAGGGCGTGAAGCCATAACCACAGCCGCCACACCATGCGTTCAGCGAAGCCTGATGCAGGATATCGCCAGCATTACGAGTATTACTGATGAAGGCTTTCGACGCAAACCATGCGCTTGGCAGATCCAGATCCACATTGCCATGCATGAAGTTATCAAGCTTCACATAGGATGCCACATTCGACAATTGTCCGCCGCTGCCGGTCTTGCCCGGCGTTGCGTCGGCCAGATAGTCATTCACACCATCATTAGTGATGTTGTAATCACCACCCCAGTTGCCGCCCGGAGATACAGCACCCCAGTTCCAGCCGGTTTCACGCGTCGTGGAATTTTTGTCCGTGTAGCGAACGCCAACCTTGACCTTCTTGAGCCAGTCACTGTCGAACTCATAGACCGCATCAAAACGCGCCGCAAACTGATCGGCTTCACTATCTTCGTAGTGGTCCATAGCCGACTGATAGGCGTAGCTTGCTGCGGTTTCATAACCGGCGGTCTGACCTATGGTCATCTGCGGCAGGTCGCCCGACAAATCCAGCTTAAAATCGCTGGAAGCGGAATAGGTCGTATTGACAGTCAAAGACATGGCCTTGGACTGTGACTTTACATATTGCAGATCACCCGTCAGCGTCAGGCTGTCCGAAGGATAGAACTTGAAGCTCAAAGAGACATCATTGGTCTCTTTTTCGTCCTCGCCGTAACGCGCGATAAAGATCGGACTGTCATTACCTTCGGCATAGGTCAGAGCACCACGAGTACCGCCAGCATACTTATAAGTCGATTGAGGCGTCGTATTGATATCAAAATAGGCGGTATTTTCCATGCTCTTTGGCGTGGCCTTAGCCTGGATTGCCTGAAGCGTGAATTCCCACTGGTCATTTGGACGCCACTGCAGGGCACCGGCAATAGCCGTGCGCTCCTGATCCCACTCAAGGGACTTATAACCAAAACCCTTAGGCGTCGAACGGCCCTGAGAATCGGTTATGTAAGAATCCGTCGTAACGGAATCCGAACGTGTCCCGACATTGGAAAGCGATCCGTTGAGCAGAAGTCCGATCTCACCGATCGAGGTATCCCAACGATCACTGTAGGTAAGCGAGCCCGACTGGAAGCTGTCTTTGCGTAGGTCGCCGTAGTTGGAGTCCGCTGAGAAGGCAATGATCCGTTTTTTGGAATCAAACGGCAAACGCGTGCGCAGATTGACCGTACCGCCAATAGCGCCTTCAACCTGATCAGAGGTCGTATTCTTGAAGACGTCCACGCCCGCCATAAGGTCAGCAGAGATATCAGCAAAGCCGATTGAGCGCCCGTTTTTAGCCGAAAAAACATCGCGGCCGTTCAGTTCCGTACGCACATAGTTCAGGCCACGAATGGCCACGCCACCGCCTTCACCCGAAAGACGGGCCGGGTCACGGTTGGTGTCCGTACGCTCCAGCGTTACACCGGCAACACGTTGCAGGGCTTCCGAGACCGAGCGATCCGGCAAGGCGCCAATATCAGTCGCCGTAATCGAATCAACAACCGTGTCAGCATCTCTCTTGATCTTTTGCGCGGACTTCAATTGTGCGCGCTGACCGGTGACCACAACTTCGGTCACATCTGAGTCTTCGACCGGAGCCTCCTGCGCCACAGCAGGCATAGCAAGGGCCGCCGCCAGCGCACCCAGTGCGACTGCCGATACCCCGTTTTTAAGCACGATACTGAAAGCGCTGCGCCCGTTAAGCGCAGTACGTGAGTTTTTCATAAAACTCCTCCCTCTAAATAAACCAAGGCTCAACCGCCGATCTTTAGGCCGGCAAAGGTTGAATGCGTCCCAAAATTATGACCGAAACCTGACCCGGAGATTGCCTGCGTGGGAAATCCCTCAGATCGCGCCGCGACCGCTCTTATTCAGTCAAGATGTTGGGAAAATACAGGATTCAATAGATGGCTCCGCGACGTGCACACCACGTCCGGAATTTTGCGCTCTAAGCCTGGACATCCTTCCAAATCAACTGCCGTTGTCCGGCACCCTATCCACTACATTTTAAAGCTTAAAATGAACCGAACGGGCGCTCTTTGGTGGTAGCGATATCATAATATCATTGAGAAGCCAGCATAGAATGACAGCGCTGCCATAAAAAATATGACATAATGGCTCAAAAGTCACACAAATGGTGCGTAAAATCACTTTTACGCCTAAAATTTTGACTACATGGTCAATTATTAGAGCGCCACACGTCACATTTTTGGCGATTGCCACAAAAATATGACTTGACCCCACATTGAGAAACAGCGCTTTGTCGCAGGCCTAAACAGCCCGGCCGGGATCAGAACAGCGCTTTGCCATTCAATCTATAAGGCCGCCCATAACTACCCCCAACTGACATATATTTTGCATGAGTCCGACCTTGAAGATACTTCGCCGCCGCCGCACCAAAATCGTCGCCACCTTAGGCCCCGCGTCCTCTAATGCCGAAATGCTCCAGCAGTTGTTTCAGGCCGGTGCCGATGTTTTCCGTCTTAACTTTTCCCACGGCAGCCACGAAGATCATGGCCGAAATATAGACCTTATCCGTGACTTAGAGGCGCGCACCAAGCATCCCATCGGCATTCTGGCCGATGTTCAGGGCCCGAAACTGCGGGTCGGACGCTTTATGGGCGGGGCGGTTGTGCTGAATAACGGGCAGACCTTCCGGCTAGATCTTAACCCGACGCCGGGCGATTCGCGTCGCGCCAACCTGCCGCATCCTGAGATTATCGCCGCCGCCCAGATCGGTTCGCACCTTCTGCTTGATGATGGCAAGCTGAAACTCAAGGTCGTGCACGTTCGCGAAGATCATCTGGAAACTGTGGTCATCAATGGCGGTCGTCTCAGCGACCGTAAGGGCGTCAACGTTCCTGACGTGGTGCTGCCGATCCCGGCTCTGACTAAAAAAGACCGCGAGGACATGGCCTTTGCGCTGGAACGTGGCGTGGAATATATCGGCCTGTCGTTCGTGCAGCGCCCCGAAGACGTGCTTGAAGCCAAAGAAATCATTAAAGGCCGGGCGTGGGTTTTATCCAAGCTGGAAAAACCACAAGCACTTGATAACTTAGAAGAAATCATGGCGCTTTCCGATGCCGTCATGGTGGCGCGCGGTGATTTGGGCGTTGAATTGCCGCCCGAGGAAGTGCCTCTGGCGCAAAAGCGCATCATCCAGTCGGCCCGCATGATGGGTAAGCCGGTGGTGGTCGCTACCCAGATGCTGGAATCGATGATTTCTGCCCCCACCCCGACCCGCGCCGAAGCTTCAGATGTGGCCACCGCCGTTTTTGATGGCTCGGACGCCGTTATGCTGTCGGCTGAAACCGCCGCCGGACAGTTTCCGATCGAAGCCGTGACCATCATGGACCGCATCATCGCCCGCGTCGAAACCGACGAAGGCTGGCGCGCCAATACCGATCGCAGACGACCGGAGCCGGAAAAAACCACTTCCGGTGCTATGGCCGCCGCGGCCCGTCAGGTCGCGCAAACCATTGATGCGTCGGCGATTGCGGCCCTGACCAACTCGGCCTCGACAGCCCTTCGGGTGGCGCGTGAGCGTCCGAATGTACCGATCCTTGGGCTTACCCCCAATATAGAGACCGCGCGCCGACTGGCCATCACCTGGGGCGTACATGCGATCGAAGCCCCGGTGACGCACTCCATGTCGGAAACCGTCGCTGTCGCCACGCAACTGGCCCGCAGCGAAGGCATTTCTGAGGTCGGTGAAAATATCGTCATCGTCGCAGGCATGCCGTTTGGCAAATCCGGCTCAACCAACGCGCTCCGGGTTGCCAAAGTCACCCGCACCCACGCCCCCGAGCCTGAATTTGTGGCTGATCCCAAATCGTAGGCAGGTAAAATCTTTTGACCTTTAAAAATATGGCCCTGAAGCTGATATTTCAGGGCCATATTTTTATGCCGCGACTTCCCGCAAACCAGCCCCAAAACCGTCCGTTTTCATGTTAGCTTATCAAAATTATCTGAAATAATTTTTATACCTAAAATATAAAGCGCGTCAGAATCCGGCATAATTCAGCACTTGGCATGATACGTAGCGGTTAAATTGTGACGAGGCTTTTAGCCATACGGGCCATCGGTCTCAGAGAAACAGACCGCAGGTGGTGCCAGTTTCCATGACCCGCTCGAATCATCGAATCGGCAGGCGAAATAGGCGGACATATAGGCTTGCTTGAGGAAGGTTTCGTCTTCCATCTGATCGGCATGTTCGACCAGATAAAACAGCACCGTAAATTCATGATCGGCGCGATCGATTTCCTTCATGGCAATGGCGCCTGAAGCCAGAAGCGGGCGCAGGCCTTTGCGGATATGATCGCGCTCGACCTGATTGAGCTTGCCCTTTTCCGAATACATATCCTCAAAGCCCTGATAACCAAGGATAAGCTTTTCATCGTCGCTGTTGAGGGCAGTGATGAACTTGGCCGCCTGCGGCGGCAGATCCGCAACGGACGAGCGTGGCGCGGTCATTTCCGCCTGCATATAGCTGTCGTCAACGCGGATCGGCACCGTCGCGGGCAGGGCATCCTCAGGCACAGCGGGCTTTGCCGGTTGCGGTTTATCGCACGCACTCAGCATGAGCACGCTTGTCAGCGCCGTAAACGTCAGAAACCGTGCGACCATGCCCTCCCCCGCATTAGCTTACGCGCATTTGAGTCCAAAAACCGCCCAACACTTTTTGGAATGCGCTTTAGACTGTTCGTTAGAACCTTAGCCTATAGCTGAGACGATCGCCACCGGATTTCCCCTGTCAGGTGAGCCGAAATTAACTATTCGATATATGACGGTGCTTCGATGCGTTTTCCGACCATGAAAGCATCCGCCACAATCCGCAGCGGGCTCAGGTCAACATCAGAGGTGCCGCTTTTGACCAGATCATGGAAATGGGCATAAAGACCTGAATATTCAGCCTCTTTTTCCTTCATGATCGTCTTG
Source organism: Asticcacaulis machinosus (assembly GCF_028550435.1). Lineage (GTDB taxonomy): Bacteria > Pseudomonadota > Alphaproteobacteria > Caulobacterales > Caulobacteraceae > Asticcacaulis > Asticcacaulis machinosus. The sequence goes on from NZ_JAQQKV010000001.1 coordinate 1,587,872, forward strand.
CCATCGATCTCAAGCTCGGTGCCACCCATCGACAGGGTCAGTTTCTCACCGGCTTCGGATTCGACAAAAATGCTCCAGGTCTGCACACCGGTTTGCAGGAAATCATAGTCAGCGCGAATGGCCATCCCCTTGTCGGTCTGCATGTCCATCTCGACCTGAATAGGGGCGTCGCAGTTGGATGGAATATGCAGATCGGCCTTTTTGACCAACACCGTATCGCGTACAATCCGCGTCAGAATCGACAGGGAATTGATGCCCGGATCGAACACGCCCATGCCACCGGCCTCAAAGATCCAGGTCTGGCCCGGGTGCCATTGGCGAACATTTTCCTTCCAGACGATGTGCACCGACTTGATCGGACGCTCTCCCATCCATTTACGGGTCGCTTCGACCGCCGGGGCATAGCGCGAATGCCAGCTCGCCAGTGCCGATACGCCCTTGGCGGCGGCCAGATCGCGGATCAGTTCGGCTTCACCGATAGTCGCTGCGGGCGGTTTTTCAAGGAAAACGTGACGACCGGCCTCGATCACCTCACGCGCGACCTTGAGGCGCACCTGCGGCGGGGTGCACACAGCGACCGCCTCAATTTCCGGATGGGCTTTCAGCATTTCCGCCAGAGTATTATAGGCCTTGATCCCTTCGGGACGCGAGCCGGGGCTGGCGCCGGCAACCAGTTCCAGGTTCGGATTGCTGCGGATCGACGGCACATGCTGATCGACGGCGATCTTGCCCAGGCCAATCAGGCCGATTTTCAGAACATTTTTCTTTTGTACTTTTGACTTCCCGAAGCCGAACATCAACGCTTTTCCCTGCACATCAAGACATTGACAGTCCTCTTAGCGCACAGGCCGGGATCAGGCAATTGTCATATAATTAAAAGCCCGCCGTACTTATTTGTCCGGCAATTGGTTCACCAGATATCGCGCATTCCCAAAACTGTGAAGCGGTTTTTTTTCAGGGTTGCTCACTCAGGTCGAAGACGGACTGAAGCGCCACCCATTTCTCGCCGGGTTTTGCAAACGGCAAAGGCTTTTGAAACTGCCACATCAAATGCTCCCAGGCCTGCACATCCGCGCTGGACGCATCTGAGGCGGCCTTGGCGGCAGGCGAAAACTGAGGGCCGGTTTCCATGATCATGAACATACGGTCGCCCGTCTGCCAGATTTGCATGTCGCGGATATCGGCCGCCCGGATGGAAGCAATGACGGCGGACGGAACTTTGCCCGGGCGGTGCCAGTCCTTATAACGCTCAATCAGGGCCGGATCATCATTCAGATCCAGCGCAAAGCAATGGCGGGTAAGGGTCATAAAGCCTCCTGACGTGATGCGCCCAAGATTTAAGTGGTATTTTTATCCGCGTCCAATATTTTTGACAATATTGTAAATTTCATATTTGACCAGACCATTCATATGTGATGTGTTGGGCAAAACGGCGCAACCCTACAAAAAACAGCGCTAATACAGGTTGAGGACTTAAATTTATGCGCAACGCCGATACTCCGCGCGTGTCATCTTTTGGCGCGCTGTGGCCTTTGATTTTGATTACCAGCCTGTTCTTTTTCTGGGGCATGGCCAATAATCTCAATGATGTCCTGATCCCGCAGTTTAAAAAGGCGTTTTCGCTGACCGACCTGCAATCGGGGCTGGTGCAATCGGCCTTTTATATGGGCTATTTCCTGCTGGCCCTGCCCGCGGGTTTCTTCATGCGCCGCTATGGCTATAAGGCGGCGGTTGTGACCGGCCTGATCCTGTTTGCGGCAGGCGCCTTCCTGTTTTATCCCGCCGCCAATAACCACCAGTATCTGTGGTTCTTAGGGGCCTTGTTTGTCATCGCGTCAGGGCTGGCATTTTTAGAGACCTCAGCCAATCCGCTGATCACCGTGCTGGGGCCGCCTGAGAAAGCCGCGTTCCGGCTTAATCTGGCGCAGGCGTTCAATCCGCTGGGATCGCTGACCGGCATCTGGGTGGGCAAGGAGTTTATCCTGTCCGGCATCGAGCATGACGAAGCCTCATTAAGCGCTCTGTCCGATCAGGCTCGTCAGGCGTTCTACGCGTCCGAATCTCAGGCCGTCCAAGGGCCTTATCTGATTATCGGCGTGGTCATCATCGCCTGGGCCATACTGGTCGCCCTGTCGAAATTCCCCGCTGCCGCGACGGCTAATACCCACGAACATAGTGGCGAAGAGGTAAGTTCAGGGCGCGCTATTTCCGACCTGTTTAAGCGCCCGCATTTCCTGTTTGGCGTGGTCGCGCAGTTTTTCTATGTCGGCGCGCAGGTCGGTATCTGGAGCTACATGATCCGTTACGCTCAGTCCGAACTGGCCATGCCCGAAAAAGACGCCGCTAACTTCCTGTTTATCGCTCTGATCCTGTTTGCCGTGGGCCGATTTGTCGGCACAGCCCTGATGAGCCGCCTGTCACCGGTTCGGATTCTGTCCACCTTTGCCGTCATCAATATCGGACTGTGCGCCTATGCGGCGACGGCCGGCGGGCTTTATGGCCTTTATGCCCTGACGGCGACCTCGTTCTTTATGTCGATCATGTTCCCGACCATCTTCGCCACCGCCGTGCAGGGCCTTGGGCCGCTGACCAAGACCGGATCGTCGCTATTGGTCATGAGCATCGTCAGCGGGGCCTTCCTGCCGCCGCTGATGGGCCTGATTTCCGACGCCAGCCACATCCGCACCTCGATTCTGGTGCCCGCCCTGTGCTTTGTCATCATCGCGCTCTATGGCCTGAGATCGCCCAAATCACCGGTCGCCATCTCAGCCACGACGTCACATTAAAGGCGCCGGGGGTATGATCGATGCACATCATCATCTGTGGCAGATCGGTCGGAATGGTCATAGTTGGCCCACACCTGATCTTGAGGCCATCGACCGCGATTACGGGCTGGATGATCTAAAATCCGAAGCGGTGTCGACTGGCCTTAATGGCAGTATCGTGGTGCAGTCGCAGGCTCATGATGCCGACACTGACTGGCTGCTTGAGGTCGCGTCCCATGATGAGTTGATCCTTGGCGTGGTTGGCTGGGCCGATCTGGCCGCGCCCAATGCCGCCGCCCGCATTGCCGATTTGGCCAGACACCCGAAACTGAAAGGTTTGCGGCCCATGCTGCAAGGCTTAAGCGACGATGACTGGATCAATCAGCCGGCCGTAAGGCCCGCAATAGACGCCATGATCGCCCATGACCTGAGCTTCGATGCCCTCGTCTTTACCCGCCACCTGCCTGCGATTAATCAACTGGCCGAAGACTATCCGGCCTTGCGTATCGTCATTGATCACGGTGCCAAGCCACCCATTGCCCACCGCCACAGCCATCCGGAAGAGACCCGGCACTGGCGCGAGCAAATCACGGCGATCGCCCGCCGCCCCAATGTCCATGCCAAGCTGTCCGGGCTGGTCACCGAAATGAGGCCGGGTCAGCCGATCGAAGATCTGTGGCCCTATGTTGACCACCTGTTTGAGCAGTTCGGCACTGACCGAATCCTGTGGGGCTCAGACTGGCCGGTCGTCAACCTGCGCCAGTCTTACCGATCATGGTTTGATCAGGTTCACCACCACCTGCGGGGCTTATCCGCCAAAAAAATCGATAAAATTTTCGATGCCAATGCCAAACGCTTTTACAAAATCACAACTGAAACAGGGGAAACACAATGAATTTGCACCACAATCTGCGTGTCGACGATAAGGATACTGAGGCCACCGTCTTGAAATACCGTGCCCCGGCACTGGAAAAAGGGCTCGACGTACTCGAATTACTGGCGGCCCACAAACGCCCGCTGACCCTGTCGCAAATATCGGCTCACCTTGATCGTTCGGTCAGTGAGTTGTTCCGCATGGTGCAGGTGCTGGAAAACCGCGGCTATGTCGCCCCGGCCCTGCGCGGCGATGGCCTGGAGCTTACCAATAAGCTGTTTTCGCTCGGCATGAGCCGTGGCCCCAGCCAGAACCTGCTGGCCAGCGCCCTGCCGATCATGCAGGCCTTGAGTGAGGCCACCCATCAGTCGTGCCATATCGCCATCGCCTCCGACAACCACATCGTCGTCATTGCCCGCGTTGAAGCCCCCGGCGATCTTGGCTTTTCGGTGCGCGTCGGCCACCAGGCCAAGGTGGTGCAGTCGACATCAGGCGTTACCCTCTACAGCTTTCAGCCGCCCAAGATAAAGGAAGCGTGGCGCGCCCAGCTTCAGGGGGATGCCGATGCCCAGACCTGGCAATCTTTCGATGACCTGTGCCAGTTCGCCCAGAAAAACGGCTATGTTCAGCGCCGCTCTGATTTTACCGACGGCATCACCGATATTTCCTGCCCGATCTTCAGCGACGGCATGGTGATTGCGGCCATGACCATCCCCTATATCCGGTCCCTGGACAGCCTTAGCTTAGAGGAAACCACCCAGCGCCTGCAAACCGCCGTTCAGAATGTCTCAAAGTCGCTGGGCGGTATTGAATCGGTTGAGCGCGTGTCTATTCGGTAAGACGGCTTTAAGCAAAACGCGCTCTGCAAAAGCCCTTGCTATCGCTTCGCCAAGGGCGTAATTTTATAGATAACAATGATTTTATTGATAAATAAAACACCACTGGAAACGTCATATATGATCAGGGACAGACTTTTTTGAGATCTATCGGACACACAGGTGTGCATCTGTCGCCGCTTGGGTTCGGCGCTGCTGCCATTGGTAACCTTTATCGGCCCTTAAGCAATGAAGCCGCGGCCGAATGCGTGAACGCGGCCACCGCGGCGGGTATTCGCTATTTCGATACCGCTCCGCGTTATGGTCATGGCCTGTCGGAGCGCCGGCTGGGCATGGCGCTGCCTGCCGATGCCGTGATCTCCACCAAGGCTGGCCGCGTGCTGACACCGATCGCTCCGCCTCCATCAGGTACCGAACGCCACGGCTTTGTCGATGGCGATCCGATGGAGGAGCATTTTGACTACAGCTACGACGGTGTGATGAGGTCGTTTGAGGCCAGCCTGCAACGCCTTAATCGCGACCATATCGACATCCTGCTGGCCCACGATCTGGGTCGCCTGACCCACGGTGATAACCATGACCATCACCTTAAGGTTTTTCTGGAGGGCGGCCTCAAAGCCATGCAAACCCTGAAATCCGAAGGCCGCATCAGGGCCATAGGTTTAGGCGTGAATGAAACCGCAATATGTGACACGGTTCTGGATCAGGCCGATGTGGATGTCATCCTGCTGGCCGGACGCTATACCCTGCTGGAGCAAACCCCGCTCGATGCGTTTTTGCCCAGATGTGAGGCGCGCGGTGTATCGATCATTCTGGGCGGGCCTTATAATTCCGGCATACTGATCAGCGGCGTCAAAGGCGATAAGGTGCCGTTTTACGATTATGGCCCCGCGTCCCCTGACATCATCGCGCAGGTGCGACAGATCGAAAACATTTGCGACGCCCATAATGTGCCACTGGCGGCGGCCGCCCTGCAATTTCCGCTGGCTCACCCCTCGGTCGTCAGCGTCATACCCGGCATGGCCTCTCCGGCAGAAGTACACGCCAACACCGCCCTGTTCAATCACCTCATACCAGCGGCCCTTTGGGATGACCTGAGATCTTCAGGCTGCCTCAACACGGCTGCCCCCACGCCCAAAGCACCTGTATCCGCATGATTTCGCCCCTGATCCTTCTTCATCCCACCGACAATGTTCTGGTGTGCCGCGCCGCCATTCCAGCCGGAGGCGTTGTTATGATTGACGATGCGCCCGCTACGATCCCAACTGACATTGAGGTCGGCCATAAGGTGGCGCGCATTGACCTGAAAGCTGGCGACAAGATCCTGAAATACGGAGCACCGATCGGCTCCATGACCCTTGATGCCAGGCGCGGCGATCATGTCCACATGCACAATATGAAAAGCGATTATATTTCCTCTCACACCCGAAAGGTCGTCGGCTGATGACCATTAACAATGCCTACCTCAGACCCGATGGCCGCAAAGGCATCCGCAATGTCATCGCGGTCGCCTATCTGGTCGAATGCGCCCACCATGTCGCCCGCGGCATCGTCAACCGCTTTACCGACTATGAGCAGTTAGCGTCCGGCGTCGTCGGTGATGCCCCAGAAGTTCACCTGATCGGTTTTCCGGGCTGCTATCCCAATGCCTATGCCTTCAAGATGATGCAGGCCCTGACCACCCACCCCAATGTTGGAGGGGTGCTGCTGATTTCTCTGGGCTGCGAAAGCTTTAACCGTGAGCAGCTTAAAACCACCATCGAAGCGTCAGGGCGACCGGTTGAGACTTTGGTGATTCAAAATTCCGGTGGCACCCAGTCTACCATCCAGAAAGGCATTGACGCCGTCCGGCGGATGCAGGCCATTGCTGCCGCCACACCGCGCGTGGACATGGACATATCCGAACTGATCATCGGCACCATCTGCGGCGGTTCGGACGGCACATCAGGCATCACCGCCAATCCCGCCGTCGGGCGGTCATTCGATGCTTTGGGGACGGCAGGCGCGGCCTGTATCTTTGAAGAAACCGGTGAACTGGTCGGGTGCGAGACCATCATGGCCGACCGCGCGGTCACGCCGGAACTGGGGGCCGAGTTAGAGAAAAGCGTCGAAAAGGCCGAACGCTATTACACCATTATGGGCTTTGGTTCCTTCGCGCCCGGCAATGCCGAAGGCGGGCTGACCACCCAGGAAGAAAAGTCGATGGGCGCCTATTCCAAGTCGGGAGCAGCGCCGATCTGCGGGATATTAAAACCGGGTGATCAGCCGCCGACCGGCGGACTTTACCTTTTGGATGTGGTGCCCGACGGTGAGCCGCGCTTTGGCTTTCCCAACATTTCCGACAATGCTGAGATCGTCGAGTTGATCGCCTGCGGGGCCCACATAACCCTGTTTACCACCGGCAGAGGTTCAGTCGTGGGTTCTGCGATTTCGCCAGTGATCAAGATCTGCGCCAATCCGGAGACCTACCGCAAACTGTCTGAGGACATGGATGTCGATGCCGGCCGTATCATGGAAGGCCGCGCCACACTGGATGAGGTGGGTTCTGAAATCACCGATCTGGTGCTCAACGTCGCAAACGGCACCCGCACCAAATCCGAAGCCCTCGGCCATCAGGAATTTATCCTCACCTATAAGGCGTTTGAGCCGATTGGCCCCGCCTGCCTTCCCCTGAAAAGGCAGGCATAAACGTAAAAATGCCCTGTTTACCTTTAAAGCGAGCGTAAATCTTTTCCTTCTCCCCGTATCACGGGGAGAAGGTGGCTTGTGATTTATCGCAAGCCGGATGAGGGGCAAAAAAAGCCCTTCAGCAAAAATGCCCCTCACCCCAACCCTCTCCCCGCCCGCGGGGAGAGGAGGTTAAATGAGAAATTTGAGATGTCACGACTGAACAACAAAACCGCCCTGATTACCGCTGCCGGACAAGGCATAGGCCGCGCCACCGTCGAAGCCTATGTGCGCGAAGGGGCCCACGTCATCGCCGCCGATATCAATGACGCCTCACTGGCCGAGTTGGCGGCCATAGACGGCGTCACCGCCCGTAAACTCGATGTCACTGATGCCGAGGCGATCAAGGCCATCGCCGCCGAGTTTCCGAACATCAATGTGCTCTATAACTGCGCGGGCTTTGTTCACGCGGGCACTATTCTTGACTGCGACGAAGACGACTGGGCGTTTTCCAATAGCCTCAACGTCACGGCCCAGTACCGCCTGATTCGCGCCGTTCTGCCCAACATGATCAAGAACGGCGGGGGCTCAATCATCAATATGTCGTCGATTGCCTCCTCCATCAAAGGCATCCCCAACCGCTTTGCCTACTGCGCCACCAAGGCCGCCGTCATCGGTCTGACCAAGGCGGTCGCCGCTGATTTCGTGGCCCAAGGCATTCGCTGCAACGCCATCTGTCCGGGAACGGTCGAGACCCCGTCCCTGCTGCAACGCTTACGCGACACCGGCGACTTCGATAAGGCCTACAGCGAATTCACCGCCCGTCAGGCGATGGGCCGCTTCGGCAAGCCCGATGAACTGGCCGCATTGGCGGTATTTTTAGGCTCCGACGAATCCGCCTTTATCACCGGCCAGCCCTATATCATCGACGGGGGTTGGGTGAACTAACCAATTCACTCAAAAGTTTGCCGCTGACGCGCCAATACATTTTGAGTGGGTAAGACTTAATCAAGAAAAATATCGAGATTTGAGCTGAATAATAAGGGACTAGCGACGCGGGTATATTTAATACCCGCTAGCAACGGCCCTGTATTAGTCAGCCAAAGACCGGTATTTTTACCCGTGCAGGGTCATGTCCATCCATATCTGCGCCCGCTCACCGGTCTTAAGGCACTTCAGGCCGGAATTGGGTTTATTGAACGGATCGGGCATGTGATTGACCGGCTCAGCGCAGAAGAAATCCTCGCCCGGCGGCACATAGATATGCAGCCAGTGGCAGTCGGGTGAGGCCTTAACCGTCACCACCGCCTCATCGCCCTCGAATACGTCGAACCGGCCATTAAATTCGGTATGGCAGTGATCGAGCAATTGCTCGGCATCGACCACCGCCCCGTTTGTCCAGTCCTTACCGCAATAGACGCCGCCGTGCCATTCGGTCGGCAGGCAGTCGTCGCTCGACAGCCACACCCCCTCGACATGGGCCTTAAGCAGGGTCTGCGGCGACTTAAGGAAATAGGGGTGAAAGCCCAGCCCTGCCGGCATGGCGCAGGGCGAAAGGTTGGTCACCGACAGATATATCCGCATCCCCCCGTCACGCAGTTCACAAATGACTTCGGCGCGGTAATCCCACGGCCATTCCCCGCATTTATGATCAAAAACCAGCCGCGCCCGTGACGCACTGACCTCCGCCACCTGCCAGCTTGCGCGCCAACCCTGACCATGCAGGGTATGGGGATGATCTCCCAGATTGGGTTTAAGCTGAATGTCCTTGGTGCCCAGCACAAAATGGCCGTTTTTGATCCGGTTGGCAAACGGCACCAGCGGAAAATTGCCGGTTTGCAGCACATCATCCGCCCCGTCGGCTGTGGGCCGCAGATAATCGCGCCCCTTGTGTCTCAGGCTAAGGGTCGAGGCCCCCAGATGCGGGGCAATGATCACTTGTGTATCACCGGCGCTTAAGGCAATCGCTGACTCGCGCGCACGGCTTAAGACGAGGGTATCCCCCTCCTCTGTATAATCGGACATGATGGCGTTTTTCCCGGTTTCATTATTATCATTTTTTTAATGCAAAACGGCGGGGCTGATTACCCCGCCGTCGTTTCAGTCTACCCTAAGGTCAGGGCTTTTTCCAGAGACCTTCGATGGCCTCCAGCGTCTTGCCCTTGGTCTCAGGCACGAACTTCCAGACGAAAATCGCCGCCAGAACCGAAAAACCGGCATAGATATAATAGTTTAGTCCGTGGTTGAATGTGGCGTTGATAGCCGTGTCACCATCGATCACTTTGAATGACCAGGTGACGATATAGTTTGAAATCCACTGGGCGGCGACGGCGATAGCCATGGCCTTACCCTTGATGGAGTTCGGGAACATTTCCGACAGCAGCACCCACACAACCGGCCCCCACGACAGGGCGAAACCGGCGATATAGGCCATGGCGGCATAAAGCAGCAGCGTGCCTTCCTGCTTTTGCTGGAACAGGACACCAAGCGCAGCCATAGACGCGGCCATGACCAGAGCCCCCAGAATCAGCAACGGCTTACGGCCCCAGCGGTCAACCGTAAAGGTCGCCACCAGCGTAAACACCACATTGGCCGCCCCGACCAGAACCGTCTGGAACAGGGCCTGATCGGTACCGGCACCGATGTTCTTGAACATCAGCGGCGCATAATAAAGCACGGCATTAATACCAACGAACTGCTGGAACACCGACAGCAGCACCCCGACCACAATCACGCCAAACCCGAACGACAGAAGCTTGCCCGAATGTGCCGTCAGGGAGCCGCGAATTTCGGACATAGTCGCCTGAGCCGCGGCCGGATCGTTCAGTTCGCCCAAAAGCTTTGCAGCCTTATCGTCCTTGCCCTTAAGAACGTACCAGCGCGGCGTGTCCGGCATAACAAAGGCGGCCACAAAGAACAGGGCGGCCGGAAGCGCGGCCGAAGCCAGCATGTGACGCCAACCGGTCGACAACACCCACTCATCCGTACCGGTCTCGGCAATCTTCAGGTTGACGAAATAGACCAGCAACATACCGCCCACAATGGCAATCTGCTGAAAGGTCACCAAAAGCCCGCGGTGCTTGGCCGGAGCGATTTCCGCTATATAGAGCGGTGAAATCAGCGACGCCATGCCGATGGCCACGCCACCGATAAAGCGATAGATCATGAACGGGTTTAGCCCGTCCACGCCCATTTGCCCGACCGGGGCCAGACCAAATTCCGGATAGCCCGACAGCAATGATGAGGCAAAAAACAGAAACGCCGCAATCAGCATGCCGATCCGACGGCCCAGTGCGGTGGCCAGCGGCCCGGCAATCAGTGAGCCGACCACACAGCCCAGCAACGCGATCCCGATAGCGGTGCCCGCCAGAGAGTTGCGCGCCACTTCGGTCAGATCGGTGCGCGGGGTGACGAAATTATGGACGATGGCTTCTTCCGCCCCCGAAATAACGGCGGTGTCGTAGCCGAACAAAAGGCCCCCCAGGGCGGCACCAATCGCCAGCCCCATGACAAGCCCCATGTTCACCTTACCCAGTGATGAGGTCATTGATGTAATCCTTCCTGCGGGCCACGGCCCGTTCCCTGTCTGCGGGCATGAGCCCGTATTCCCTTGACAATAACTGCGGTATATTTTGTGTTTTAACAGGGTCCCTACTGCCCCATCCCGCCGGCGGAACTATTAACGAAAGGGACAGGGTGGGCAAGTGCCGAAACCGGAAAATGCGAAGGAAAGATAAGGTTTTACGCCAATTTTCGTCTTTTTTGCGCATTAATTTGTTAACGCTACCATTGTGCGCCGCACTCACCGCATTGCATATAAATATCGCCCGCCCCCAAAAGCGAATCCGAGGAAACCGTTCGATGCCCAAATCCCTCCCGATCCCCCGCCCCCTTACCCGCCGTGAGTGGCTTTTAGGGGGGGCGGCACTTTTCGCGTCAGGCGTGCCCGCCTACGCCTCAGGACGCCGTATCCGGGTGTTGCTGCTTGATGGTTTCAACAATCACGACTGGCAGCAGACCACCCGCATCGTTCAGACAATCTTAGCGCCCACCGGCCTGTTTGAGGTGACCGTATCGACCGCCCCGCCATCGCCCACCACTCCCGGCTGGGCCGACTGGCGGCCACGGTTTCAAGACTTCGATGTCGTGATCCAGACCTGCAATGATTACAAAAGCGACGCCGGATGGCCCGACGTGGTTAAAGCCGATTTCGAGGCCTATGTTCGCAAGGGCGGCGGGGTTTATGTACTGCACGCCGCCAATAACGGCTTTCCGGACTGGCCAGAATATAATGACATGATCGGGCTGGGCTGGCGGCCCAAGAACTACGGCATCGCCGTCCATATCGACGGTAACGGTAAGATCGCCCGCATCCCTGCCGGTCAGGGCGATAAATCCAGCCACGGCCCGCGCGCCAACGCCCTTGTTCACCGCCTGAATGATCATCCAGTGCATCAGGGTCTGCCGCGCCAATGGATGACGGCAGATCTTGAGCACTATTCTTACGTGCGCGGCCCGGCTAAAAATTTGACCATCCTGACCTATGCCTATGAGGCCAAAACCCAAATGAACTGGCCGCTGGAATGGGTGGTGCGCTATGGGCAGGGCAGGGTCTATGTGGCCAACTATGGCCACGTCTGGACAGGCGACGTTCAGCCGCTAACTTTGCGCAGCGCGGACGTGCAGACGATCCTTCCGCGCGCCCTGCAATGGCTGGCACGCCGCCCGGTGACCTTTCCGGTGCCCTCAGATTTTCCGACCGCGACGAAAACATCAGTGCGGCCGGAGTTTGAAGGGATACACTGATTTAAATCTCCTCCCTACGCAGTGGGGAGGGGGACCATCAAGGGACGTTTGTCCCGCAGATGGTGGAGGGGTACATACCGCATACCCCTCCGTCTCAATGCGGCCTTTGGCCTTACTCGCCACCTCCCCACGCAGTGGGGAGGAGATAATCAATGATTATGCCGTGGCATCTGCTCGGCTATGTGGGTGAATTTCAGCGCCGGTTCCATGACCGCGCCCGTGTGCAGTTGCCCGACCGTCTGGCGGTAGATTTCCTGCCACGGGGTCATGCTGTCTGGATAGGCCGGAATGCCCTCAAGCTTACGGGCGGCGATGACCGCATCGTCAACCAACGCATTACACGCGCCGGTATTGATATCGATGCGGATCATATCGCCGGTGCGCAACCAAGACAGCCCGCCACCGACCGCACTTTCGGGTGAAGCATTGAGGATCGACGGTGAATCCGCTGTGCCCGATTGGCGGCCATCGCCCAGGGTCGGCAGGGACGTGATGCCTTTTTTGAGCAGGGCATCAGGCGGCTGCATATTGACCACTTCGGCCGAACCGGGCCAGCCGACCGGGCCGGAGCCGCGAATGACCAGAATGGTGTTTTCATCGATATTCAGCGCCGGATCATTGATGCGTTCATGATAGTCGGTCGAGCCATCAAACACGACGGCCCTGGCTTCAAAAATGTTTTCCTGCCCCGGCCGCGACAGATAGCGCGTGCGGAACTCATCGGAAATCACGCTGGTTTTCATGATGGCGAACTCAAACAGATTGCCTTTGAGCACGAGGAAACCGGCCCGTGCCATCATCGGCTCAGCCACGGTCGTGATCATTTCACGGTCCTTGGTTTCACGGCCGATGACGTTTTCAGCAATCGTCTTACCCGTAATGGTTTTGGCATCGCCGTCGATCAGGTTTTCCTTGAGCAACTCCACATGGATCGCCGGAACCCCGCCCGCACGGTGGAAGCGTTCCCCCAGATATTTACCCGCCGGCTGCATATTGAGGATCAGCGGAATGTCGTAGGCCGCCATCCAGTCCTGATCGGTCAGCTCAACCCCGGCGTGACGGGCCATAGCGACAATATGCGGCTGGGCATTGGTCGATCCACCGACGGCAGCCACCAGAGCAATCGCATTGAGGAAGGAATTGCGCGTCAGGATTTTCGAGGGTTTTAAGTCTTCCCACGCCATCTCGACAATGCGCTTACCCGTCTCATAGGCCATCTGCCCACGCTCACGGTAAGGGGCCGGGATGGCCGAACAACCGGGCAAAGATAGGCCCAGCGTTTCGGCGACCGCATTCATGGTTGAAGCCGTGCCCATAGTGTTGCAATGGCCTGCCGAGGGGGCCGACGCCGCAGCCGCTTCGATAAATTCGTCCTCGGTCATTTGCCCTGCGGCCAGCTTACGGCGCGACCGCCAGATAACGGTGCCGGAACCGACCAGATCGCCTTCGTGATGGCCATCCAGCATCGGCCCACCCGACAGGACAATGGCCGGAATATCAACTGCCGTGGCGGCCATAATGCCCGCCGGTGTCGTCTTATCGCAGCCGGTCGTCAGCACCACAGCATCGATCGGATAGCCGTGCAGGATCTCGATCATCGTCATGTAGCTGAGGTTACGATCAATAGCTGCAGTCGGACGGCGACAGTTTTCAAAAATCGGGTGACATGGAAACTCCATCGGAATTCCGCCCGCATCGCGGATACCGGCCTTGACGCGGTCAGCCAGATCCAGATGGATGCGGTTGCACGGCGATATGTCCGACCCCGTCTGGGCGATGCCAATGATCGGACGGCCGGAGCGCAGTTCGGCAGGCGTCAGCCCATAATTCATGAAGCGCTCAAGGTAGAGTGCGGCCATATCGATATGGCCGGGGGCCTCGAACCATTCCTGAGAACGGAAACGGCCATTGGGGGTGGCAGGTTTGCGATTAGACATGATCAATCTCATATTGCGGCTGGCCGGCGATATCGGCCTCAAAACTAAACAGGCCACCGGCCAAAGGTTGCGATTTCAGGTCGTCAGCCGACAATCCCTTGGCAGCCGTGGTGGCATAGACGGTTTTCAGATCACGACCACCAAAGGCGATCTTGGTGACGTTGGACACCGGGAATTTGACGCGCCGGATCAAGTGGCCATCAGGCGAATAACAGTTGACGCCCCAGCCGAAAAACAGCGCGTTCCACACGTTTCCGGCGCTGTCGACCACGGGCCCGTCCATATAACCTTCGCCGTGATCGCCGGTTTTTCCGTTCTGATCCAACTGCGCAAAGATTCGCTTACCCGCAATCTCACCGTCATCATCCAGATCAAAGGCATAGATGACCTTTTTCAGGGTGTCGTTATGATAGAGGGTTTTGCCATCAGGGCTGACGGCGGGCCCATTGGTGATGACATAGTCGTCATCCATCTTTTTCAGACCGCGGGCATCATAGCGGTAAAGCGCGCCGGTCGGGTTGTTTTCATCGTCATCCATAGACCCGAACCACAGACGGCCTTTGGCATCGACAAAGCCGTCATTGAGGCGGTTGCCCGGCAGGTGCGGCTCAATGTGGGTCAGCAGCGTGAAATCACCCGTTTTTGGCTCAAACAGATAAAGCCCGGTCTTACAGCCGACCACAAAGCCGCCGCGTTTACGGGGCGCAATAAAGCCGCACGGCGATGGCGCGGTCCATGACTGTTTCGAGCCGATACTGACATCATAGCGATGGATTTTCGACGATTTGATATCGACAAACCATACGGCATGATCCTTGGCCGACCAGATCGGGCCCTCGCCCAGCGTGGCCTTCAAGTCCCAGACGCAGGTGACCTCAAAATTAGCGACCATGTTTCCCATCCTGCGTTTTTTTATTAGCCCCCCCTGTTGCAGGGGGAGCTTTCATTTGATGGCCTGCATCAAATGAAAGAGGGGGTAATCCTGCGCCAACATTACCCCACCTTCCGGCCACAAGTGGCCTCCCTCCTCCCCTCCAAGAGGGGAGGTTCTTCTATCTCCAGCCCGCGTCGATCCAGTAACCGTGACCGGTGCAAAGCGACGCATCGTCAGACGCCAGAAACAGCGCCAGAGAGGCCACATGCTTAGGCTCGATCCGGCCCGGCAGGCATTGTGATTCCACAATCTGGCGCTCACCTTCGGGAGTGTACCATTTCATCTGGCGCGGCGTTTTGACATTGCCCGGAATGATTGAGGTGACACGGATATTATCCGGGCCAAGCTCACGCGCCAGCGCGCGGGTCATGCCCTCAATACCGGCCTTGGCGGTTTCATAGAGCACCAGATCAGGCAAGCCCAGGTGCCAGGAGATCGAGCCGAAATTAATGATCGCGCCACCACCGGCAGACTTCATCCCCGGCGCAATCACGCGCGTCGTCATGGCCAGATGCTTGAGGTTGACGGCGATATTCTTATCAAAAAATTCCGATGTCACTTCCGACAGGGTGTGTCGATCATCGCGGGCGGCATTGTTAAGCAGGATATTGACCGGCCCGTCGGCCAACACGGTTTTCAGCGTCGCCTCTAACGCTGGCGTATCGGTCAGGTCGCACTTATGAAACGTCGGGGCCACCCCCAGCACGCCGGTATCAAGCGTGGCCGATACCTCATCGACCAGATCGATAAAGTGGACGCGGGCACCTTGCTGCACAAAGGCAGTGACAAGACCGCCCCCAATGCCGGAGCCGCCGCCGGTGATGAGAACTTTTTTACCTTTAAGGCTTGGATAGATTGCCGACGACATCAGTCCCCATACTTTCTTGAATTGTATTTATTTTTAAGCGACCGCGTCGTGCGGCTGTACTTTTTTGGTATTCAGCAGGCCGCGCCCCGCCAGATTTGTCATCAGATCAACGATACCATATGACCACGGGGCGGCCTCTTTTGAGGTCACCACGCGGTTGGTAAGCGTCCCCAGTTTCGGTGACGACACGCTGACGATATCGCCGACCTTATGGGTAAAGCCACGTCCCGGCACATCGCGGTCCTGGGTCGGGGCAAACAGCGTTCCCATCATCAGGATGAAACCGTCGGGATATTGATGCTCGCTCAGGGTCTGGCGCACCAGTTCCAGCGGATCACGGCTGATCTCGGTCATGCTGGATTTGCCCTTAAGCACATAACCTTCGGGGCCGGTGATATCGAGATCAAGCTGGGCCGAGCGGACATTGTCAATGCCAAAGGTGTCATCAAACATGCGGATGAAGGGCCCAAGGCCGGTCGAGGCATTATTGTCTTTGGCCTTACCCAGCAGCAGGGCCGAGCGCCCTTCAAAGCAGCGCAGATTGACGTCGTTACCTAGCATGGCCCCCACCGGACGGCCCTTGGGATCCACGACCAGAACCACTTCGGGTTCGGGGTTGTTCCAGGTCGAGTCGGATCGGATACCGACTTCGTCGCCCCAGCCAATCGACGACAACACCGGCCCCTTGGTGAAGACTTCGGCGTCAGGGCCGATGGCGACTTCGAGATATTGCGACCACATGCCGTCAGCGATCAGGGCGTCTTTCAACTTGGCGGCATCGTCTGAACCCGGCACGACGGAGCGGATATCGGCCCCGATACGCTCTTTCAGGGCATCGCGGATGCCTTGCGCCTTATCGGCATCGCCGCGGGCGCGTTCTTCGATCACACGTTCAACGGCGGATACGGCGAAGGTGACCCCGGCCGCCTTGACGCATTGCAGGTCGATAGGCGACAGCAGTTTATCCGCAGACGCCTCACCCGACCATGAGGTCGTGAAGCTGAAACTTTCCAGATCGCCCAGCAGTTTGCCACCGGCGGGAGCACCCTTTTGCGGCCACAGGGCCATCAGTTGCGCCACGGTCGGGGCCACCGGAGTCATGTCATAAACCTTACCACCGGCAACCATGACCGGCGTCGGCCCTTCTGGTAATTGGATGCGTCCAATCAGGGTTGCGTCACGCCAGTCGTCCGGAAGCGCGCTGATCAGGCTGTGGTCAGTGTTCGACATGAAATTGATTTTCCTCAACATTTCCCGAAAAGCAAATCCATCTCACCTAACGGGCACCTTCGACATTTTTGCCGTGTCCGTCAAAATTTATACAGGCTCTGCTTTTTAAATCATGATAGCGCTACCATTTGCGCTGCCGACAGGCGTATGTCAAGCCAAAACACTCATGGTGCAGTGCGAATTTTGAAGCCATCCCCGCCAGATTTTACATGACCTGTAAAAATTTAAGCGTCACTTACCGCAGCCGACGATTGGCGCTCAATCAGGGAGAAATCGCGGATTTCGCGGATAGGCGTATAGGGCGCACCGGTACGCTTGGCACGGATCTGATCCAGCAGCAGTTTCAGCGCCAGCGCCGACATATCCGAAATCGGCTGACGCACGGTTGTCAGTTCCGGCCACACCATCGTTGCCATAGCCGTATCATCAAACCCGACGATCGAGACCTGAGACGGCACGTCGAGCCCCAGCCGATGGGCTGTGGCCACGGCGCCTGCGGCCATATCGTCGTTGGAGGCAAAGATGGCCGTCGGGCGCTCATCACGCCCCAGCAGGGTTTCGGCCGCATCAAAGCCCGAACGATAGGTGAAATAGCCCTGGGCCACATCCGAATCGTCGACCTCAAGCCCCGCCTTGGCCATAGCGGCCACATAACCATCATAGCGAAGCTGGCTGCCATAGTTGTTCGGGTGGCCCTTGATAAAGCCGATCCGGCGGTGTCCCAGCGCAATCAGGCGCTTGGTCATCGAATAGGCGGCCTTATAGTCATCAATACTGACTGAAGTGAAATCAACCGCAGGCCGCGCCGTGGCCACCCCGACAAAAGGTATATTGAGATCCTTCAACGCTTTTGCCACACGGGTCGAATCCGACAACGGTGCAGGCAGGATAACCCCGTCCGTACCGGTGGTTTTCAGCTTTTCAATGGCCGACGCCGCCCCTTCGGGCCCGTCACAGCTCTCAATCGTCAACTGACAGCCGCTCTGGGCACTTTGCTCAAGGATGCCTAACAAAAACTCGCTGAGATAGGCCGACGACGGGTTTGAATACAGTAGCGCCACCCGCGCCACATCCTGCGTCGCCAGACTACGCGCCGCCATATTCGGCGAATAGTTGAGCGCCTCAACCGAGGCCAGAACCTTTTGACGGGTTTCCTCACGCACATTTTTTTCGCCATTGATGACCCGCGACACGGTCATGGGCGATACGCCCACATGACGCGCCACATCATGAATGGTCACTATATTGCCGCCGCGACGCCCGACTTTCCTCGCCAAGTTGTACCCCTAGCCTATTGTGGTCATTTTATTACCATACGCTTTCCCCGGCGATGATAATGAAAATGATATGTAATCAACCAGCTATAGGCATAATCCGCTTTGGCGCTCAAAGCAAATGGCGCGATTTTTACCTGTGAAACCTTTTCCACCTTGCATTATTGTCTAACGCTGTCATATTTTATCCTACAAATATCAAAGGCTTGATCGGCAAACGCCTTCGCAACTGCAAAATACGATTTGCGAAGAAAGCTGAGACAAGCTCAAAAAACATAACGGGAAGCACATATGGTACGGGAAGGTTTCATCGCGGCAGGGCTCTATGCTGCCATGTTAGCGCTCACATCAACATCTTGGGCGCAAACACCAACGCCCGCCCCAAAACCGGCCGCAGCCCCGGTTTATGTCTGGCAGAATGTGGAGATTCTGGGCGGTGGCTTTGTACCGGGGGTGGTGTTTCACCCGACCGAAAAGGGGCTGGTCTATGCCCGCACCGATATTGGCGGGGCCTATCGCTATGATCCGCTGGCCGGTCGTTGGGTGCAGATGCTCGATTTTCTGGGGCGGGCCGACTCGCAGCTTTATGGCGTCCTCTCCATCGGCCTTGATCCGCAAAACCCGGATCGCGTCTATCTGGCGGCGGGTGAGTATCTGGGCGGCAATGCCCGCAAAGGGGCGATCCTGATTTCCAAAGACCGCGGCAAGACCTTTACCAAGACCGAACTGCCGTTCTGGCTGGGCGGCAATGCCGACGGCCGCTCGACCGGTGAACGCCTGGTGGTCGATCCGAAAAACCCGCAGACCCTGTGGCTGGGCACCAGCCGCGACGGCCTGTGGCGCAGCGATGATGGCGCGCTGAACTGGACCAAGACCACCCTGCCCGCCGAACATGTGCTGTGGGTGCTGCCCGATGGCAAAGGCGGCCTCTATGCGGGCGTCGAAGCGAAAGACGGCAAAAGCTTTTATGCCTCACAGGATAACGGCCTGACCTGGGCTACGGTGGCGGGCACACCCAAGGGCCTGATGCCGCACCATGCGGAATTTGATGCCGGTGGCAAGCTGTTCATGACCTTTGCCGACGCCCCCGGCCCGAACGGCGTTAAGGATGGCGCGGTCAGAACCTATGATCCCGATAACGGTCACTGGTTCGACATTACCCCGCTTAAGCCCTCATCCGAAACCTTTGGCTATGCCGGCCTGTCGCTCGACCGGCAAAAACCCGGCACACTGGTGGTTTCGACCCTCAACCGCTGGGGCTCTGGCGATGAGATTTTCCGCTCAACCGATAGCGGGAAATCCTGGAAGCCCTTAAGCGAAAAATCGGCCTTTGAGACATCTCAAGCCCCGTGGTTATTGCCCTATGCGGGTGGCAAGCATGACCACCTCGGCCACTGGATCGGCGATATCGATATCGACCCGTTCGATTCCAGCCGCGTGTTTTATGTGACCGGTTACGGCCTGTGGGAAAACCGTGAACTGGCCAGCATCGATAGTGGCGCCAAGCTCAACTGGCGCTTCACCAATCAGGGACTGGAAGAAACCGCCGTGCTGGAACTGATCAGCCCACCCACGGGCGCGCCTGTGTTTTCAGCATTGGGCGATATCGGCGGGTTCCGCCATGACGACCTGACCTCGGCCCAAAACTCGACCTATTTCCACCCGAACGGCGTCCATACCCGCGGCATGGACTTCGCCGAAGACAAACCCAGCCTGATTGTGCGCACCTCAGACCGC
Source organism: Asticcacaulis machinosus (assembly GCF_028550435.1). Taxonomy (GTDB): domain Bacteria; phylum Pseudomonadota; class Alphaproteobacteria; order Caulobacterales; family Caulobacteraceae; genus Asticcacaulis; species Asticcacaulis machinosus. The sequence goes on from NZ_JAQQKV010000001.1 coordinate 1,607,800, forward strand.
CCGCCGTTTGGCTATTACTCGGAGGACGGCGGCAAGACCTGGACCGGTTTCGCCTCACACCCTGTGACCGTCACTGGCAATGATTACCAGACTATGGGAATCGGGGTATCCGCAGATGGCGCGTCATGGGTATGGATGCCTGCCAAGTCCGAGCCCTATGTCTCAACCGACAAAGGCCAGACCTGGGTCAAATCGAGCGGCGCGCCGGTCAATTCCGAATACCACATCTTCCCGATCGCCGACCGGGTGAACCCGAAAAAATTCTACCTCTATGACAACCGCAAAAAGACGGTCTATGCCTCCGAAGATGGCGGCCTGACGTTTAAGGTTGCCACCACCAGTGCCGTCGACTGGGGCGGACGGATGAGGGCCGCCCCCGGCAATGAGGGCCATCTGTGGGTCGGCGGCTGGAACGGGCTCAATGTGTCGGACGACGGCGGCAAGACCTTCACCACGATGTTCGGCATTCAGGAAGCCTGGGCGGTAGCGTTTGGCAAATCGGCCCCCGGTGAGACCTATCCGGCCCTGTTTGTGTGGGGTAAGCTTAATGACCGCGAAGGGCTTTATTTCTCATCCGATCTGGGCGGGCGCTGGGTACGGCTGACCACGCCGTCAAAACAGTTCGGCTCGATCCGTGGCGTCATGGCGGGCGACCCAAAGGTGTTTGGCCGGCTATATATCGGCACCGATGGGCGGGGCGTATTGTATGGTGATTTCAAACTGCCAGAAGCGGCTAAATAGGGGGTATCATGAGGGTTTTATTGACGGCTATTGCCGCCATAAGTGCGGCGTCACCGGTATGGTCACAGGTGGCATTCGATAATATCTTCAGCGACCATGCCGTCCTGCAACGGGATAAGCCGGTTAAGGTCTGGGGCACAGCGGCGGCGGGAGCGCAGGTAAACCTCGCATTCGCAAGCACCACGTTAAGCGTCACCGCCGATGCCAAGGGGCAGTGGATGGCTACCCTGCCCGCCACCAAAGCGGGAGGGCCTTACACGCTCACGGCCACCAGCGGGGCCTCGATGGCCACGCTCAATGATGTGGTTATGGGCGATGTCTGGCTGTGTTCGGGCCAGTCGAACATGGAATTTCAGACGAAGTATGCCACCAATGCCTATACCGAGGTGCTGAACTCCGCCAATCCGGATATCCGCTTTGTGACGGTAGAGCGCGATGCGCAACCGACCGAAAGGGATCACTTTGCCAAACCTCTGCTCTGGCGCGCGGTCGGGCCGGAGACGACCTCTGATACCTCAGCCGTCTGTTACTTCATGGCCAAGGAACTGCAAAAAACCCAAAAAGTCCCTATCGGCATGATCCATTCGTCATGGGGCGGCACCACCATCCAGTCATGGATGTCGCAGGGGGCACTGCGCGATCTGAAAACCTATGATCAGGGCTTAGAGGTACTTGCCACCTACAGTCGCGATCAGGCCCGCGCCAAAACCGAGTGGCAGGCGATCATGCTCGACTGGTGGCAGGCCAATGAACCCGACGCCAAACAAAAGGCCGCATGGGCCACCCGCGATTTCGACGACAGCGCATGGGATGCGATCACCGTCGATGGTTTCTGGGAAGGCGCAAAGCCCGAACTGGCCTTTTTTGATGGCGTCATCTGGTATCGCACATCTGTCACCTTAACGGCGGCGCAAGCGAAACAGGCGGCCACGATCGAACTGGGGCCGGTCGATGACGGCGACACCACCTTTGTCAACGGCAAGATCGTCGGCGCCACCGAAAGCTGGAACGCGCCGCGCACCTATGCCATCCCCAAGGGAACGCTTAAGGTTGGGGCGAACGTCATTGCCGTGCGCGCCTATGATTCCGGCGGCGGCGGCGGGTTGTGGGGCAAGCCCAACGACCGGCGCATAGCGTTTGCGGACGGATCAAAGGTCGCCCTGCCCGCCCAGTGGAAGTATAAGGTCTCAGCCCCGCTGGCGGCGCTGAAAAGCTCGCCCTCGACACCGTGGCTGGCGACCAGCGGCCTGACCAACCTCTATAACGGCATGATCGCGCCCTTTGCGCCCTATACCCTCAAAGGGGCGGCCTGGTATCAGGGCGAATCCAATGTCTCTCAGCCCGCCGAATATGCCCGCCTGCTGCCCGCGCTGATTGCCGACTGGCGTCGCGCGTTTGAGACGCCAGACCTGCCGTTTCTGGTGGTGCAACTGGCCAATTTCGGGCCGGTGGCCAAGGCGCCAACCCAATCGACATGGGCCGAATTGCGCGAAGCCCAGCGTCAGACCGTCAATGCCGACCCGAAAACCGGGCTGGCCGTCGCCATCGATTTTGGTGACCGCGTCGATATCCACCCGACCCAAAAAGCCGTGGTGGGACAGCGTCTGGCTCTGGCGGCGCGTAAGATCGCTTACGGTGAAAATGTTGTCGCCGGTGGCCCGCAACTGGTCACGGTTGGGCGCAGCGGAGCCGATATTGTCATCACGTTTGACAGCGCCCTTGCAACCTATTCCTCGGCGCAAGCTATCGGGTTTGAAGTCTGCGATGCGGCCAAAATCTGCCGGTTCGCCACCGCCGATGTGTCAGGCATGGTCGTCACCCTCAAAGCCGCCAACACACCGGACGCCAAATTCGTGCGCTATGCCTGGGCCGACGCGCCCTATGTTAATCTCTATTCCGACCAGGATCTGCCCGCCATTCCGTTTGAAGCATCGGTACCGTAGGAAAGGACAGGATATGCGCAGGGTGATACCATCGATTTTGGCGGCGCTGATGTTGACAGCGTGTGCGGTCACGCCGGAGACGCCGGTAAGCCCCCAGTCACAAAGATGGGCCCATGACGCGACCCTCAACCTGCCCGATATGCGTCTGCATGATCCGTTTGTGATCGCCGATAAGACGCAGGGGATATATTATCTCTACACCTCCAATGTCACGGCATTGACCGGATCACCGGACAAGGGCGTGATGGTCTATAAAAGCCGTGATCTGAAATCATGGTCGCCGCCGTCCGTCGTATTCAGCCTGCCCTCTGGTATCTGGGCCAATGGCGGGGCATGGGCGCCTGAGGTGCACGCCTGGAAGGGCAAATACTATCTGTTTGTCACCCTGCATAACGAAGATGCAGCCTTAGCCCCGGTCAATGGCCGAAAGCCCTATCGGCGCGGCACGATCATGGCCGTGTCCGACACACCCGACGGCCCATTTGAACTGATGAATGGTGGCGAACCCGTAGCCCCTGCCGATCTGATGACGCTGGACGGCACGCTTTATGTCGATCGGGCGGGTAAGCCGTGGTACGTCTATTCCCATGAGTGGCTGCAAGTGGGTGACGGCACGATCGAAGCCCTGTCGTTCAGCGACGATCTTAAAGCCCACGGCATCCCAAAGGTTCTGTTCAAGGCCTCAGACAGCCCCGAATCCGCGGTCCAGATTCAGCCCGATGGCACCCGTGCCTATGTCACCGATGGCCCGCAGTTTTATCGCAGTAAAACCGGTGAACTTCTGATGCTGTGGTCGAGTTGGGGCAATGATGGCTACATTCAGACTCAGGCCCGCTCTATCACCGGCGAGCTCTCCGGCCCGTGGCAGCAGCTACCGCGCCTTCTGGGTCAGGACTCCGGCCACGGCATGTTGTTTGAAACCTTTGACGGCCAGTTGATGCTGATCGTCCACCGCCCGTTCAAGAACGCCCGCGGCAAGCTCTATGAGATGCGCGACGCCGGTGATCATTTGGAAATCATCCGCCAGAGAACCGACCTCGATGGCGGAAACTAATTTTACCGAGGAAACGCCTATGACCACCACCCGTCGCAACCTTCTGGCCTCTGGCTCGGCCTTAACCGCAGCCGCTTTGGCCCCTGCAACTCACGCAAAACCGGTAAAATTCAAACCGACCTGGGAGTCTCTGTCTCAGAACTACCAGACACCTGAGTGGTTCAAGGATGCCAAGCTTGGCATCTGGGCGCACTGGGGGCCACAGTGTGTACCGGAGGCGGGCGATTGGTACGGCCGCCAGATGTATATGCAGGGCAATTTCTATTACGACCACCATGTCAAACACTATGGCCATCCCAGTAAAACCGGCTTTCTGGACATCATCGGTCAGTGGAAAGCCGACAAGTGGCAGCCGGAAATCCTGACCAAACTCTATAAGGCGGCAGGCGCCAAGTACATTGTTGCTATGGCCAACCACCACGACAACCTCGATCTGTTCGATTCCAAATATCATCAATGGAACAGCGTCCGCGTCGGTCCGAAAAAGGATATCGTCGGGACGTGGGAAAAACTGGTAAAAGCTGAGGGCCTGCGGTTTGGCGTCTCCAACCACTCGGCCCACGCCTGGCACTGGTGGCAGACGGCTTACGGTTATGATGCCGAAGGCCCGCTTAAAGGCGTGCGCTATGACGCTTATCGCCTGACCAAAAAGGACGGCAAGGGCACATGGTGGGACGGCCTTGACCCGCAGGAGCTTTACACCGGGCGGGCCGAGGGCATGGTGCCGCCTGACGGCATCACGTCGATCACCGACATGCAGGCCTTTAACGACAAAACCTCCGGCGAATGGACCGAGGCGCAGCCGAAGAACAACCCATACTATGCCAAACAGTGGCTGGCCCGTCAGAACGACCTGATGGATAAGTACCGCCCCGATTTTGTCTATATGGACAACTATGTCACCCCGCTGGCTGGCGTGGGGCTTGAAGCGACGGCCTATTTCTATAACCAGTCCACCAAATGGCACGGCAAAAACGAAGCGGTCGTCACTGGCAATAAGCTGGATGCCACGCAAGCCAAAGCCCTGACCAATAATGTCGAGCGCGGGGCGTCGGCTTACCTGAGGCCCGAATACTGGCAGACCTGCACCTGCATCGGCAACTGGCACTATGACCGCGCCCTGTATGAACGTGACGGCTATAAATCGGCCAAGCAGGTCATCCAGTTACTGACTGATGCGGTCTCGAAAAATGGCAACCTTTTGCTGTCGATCCCGATTCGCGGTAACGGCGAAATCGATGAGAAAGAAGTGGCCATCCTTGAGGACATGGCCGCGTGGATGGCCGTCAATAACGAGGCGATCTTCGGCACCCGCGCGTGGCATACGTTTGGGGAAGGCCCGACCGAAGTCGGTGCCGGACACCAGAATGAAGCCGCCGCCAAACCGTTTACCGCTCAGGATATCCGCTTTACCACCAAGGACGGCGCGCTCTATGCGCTGGCGCAGGACTGGCCCGAAAGCGGTCAGATGCTCATAACCACGTTCGCAAAAAATACGCTCAATGCCAAAGCTCGTATTGAAACCGTTGAACTTTTGGGTATAGCTCAACCTCTGGAATTTGAATTGTCTCCAGACGGACTAAATGTGAAACTGCCCGCTCAGCGTCCGGCCGCAACGCCGGTGCTAAAAATCACCGGCCAGACTCTGGTTTAGTCCGCCCATAAGGAACCCGCGCCTTAATGCCTGTTGATGACCCCTGCTGCCCGATCAGCCTCTATGCCCGCCAATTGCGCACCTATATGTGGGCCGTCGACGATATGATCTGCGAACAGAAGCTGGAACAGGCCCGTAAGGTGCAGGCGGTCAGGTCGTGGTTGCTGGGCTTTAATATCGATCCGGATCGGCCTTTGCCGTTCAAGCGCAAATAAAAGAACTCCCCCTGCGGGGCCGCCCGCGCGGTGCAGGGGGAGCTGATTTTAGCGTAGCTAAATATCAGAGGGGGTGAACAGCACTGACTGTCAGTTTACCCCCTCTTCAATTTATGAAAATCATAAATCGAAGCTCCCCCTCCAAGAGGGGGAGTTCTAAGGTTTACCGCTTCACCGTCACAGCCGCGCCATTATAGGTCACCGTACGGTCCGACGCGTCAAAGTCGGTGGTTTTCCCACCTTCGGTGATAAAGCGCACCTTGAACGTCCGGTTGGTCACCATACCCTTATATTCGCCCGAACGTGCACCGATGGTCAGTTCGCCGGTCTTGTCATTATAGGCAAACGGGATGCGGCTGAACTGGCCCTTGATATAGGCATTGGTCACGCCGTCATCTTCATAGAGGCTATAGCTGCCGTTCGCACCGGTATAGACATTGATTGTGATCGGTGCATCGGGCTTTTCATCGACATACTGCATCACCGGCCCAAACGGTACGATCGCGCCCGATTTGACAAACAGCGGGATCTGATCAAGCGGCGCATCGACCGTGATCGTCTGACCGCCCTTGGCCTTGGCACCCGTGTAGACATCGTACCAGTCAGCCCCCGCGGGTAAGTAAACGCTGCGCGAGGTCGCCTGATACTTGGTCACCGGGGCAACCATGATCGATGTACCGAACATATACTGATCACGAAGGTCCTTGGCCTTGGCGTCGTTCGGGAAATCAAGTGCAAAGCCGCGCATGATAGGCGCCGAGTCATAGTGGCTGGCCGCCGCCGCCGTGTAGATATACGGCATCAGGCGGTAACGCAGTTCCAGGAACCACACCATGTTGGCGCGCATGGGCGAGCCTTCGGGTGAGATTTCATGGATTTCGCGCTTCACCCCTTCGCCATGAGAGCGCATCAGCGGCGAGAACGTGCCGAACTGCCACCAGCGCTGGTTCAGCTCACGCCATTCCTTCAGATCATCAGCCGTACCGGTGCCACCGGCGGTGCGGTTTTCCTGCAGACCACCGACCTCTTTGCCCTGAAAACGGGTTTCCTGCGCATAGCCGCCGATGTCGTGCGTCCAGTTCGGCACACCGGAAAAACCCGTCTGCACACCGGCCGAGATCTGGTCATAGAGATTATCCCACGTGCCGACCACATCGCCCGACCACAGGGCCGCCGCGTTGCGCTGCACACCGGCAAAGCCTGAGCGGGTCAGGATAAACTGGCGGGTATCCGGCTGATCAGCACTCAGTCCGTCATACATGGCCTGGGTATTCATGGTGGCATAGGCGTTATGAACCAGAGCCCCCGGCCCCATCTGGGTCGGGGTGATCAGTTCGGCAAATTCCTCCGGTGAGGTGTTGGAACGCACGTCAGGCTCGGTATTATCCATCCACCACGCATCGAAGCCGTACTTCACCAGACCTTCTTTCATCTGGCGGTAATAGATATCGCGCGCTTCTTTGTTATACGGCGAATAGTGGCTGTTGAGATAGCCCGGACCGACCCAGTCCTTAAAGCCCAGTTCGACGTTCTTGGTCCACATATAGCCCTTGGCGTCGAATTCCTTATAATTATCGGTGTTCGGATAGTACTTGCCCCAGATCGAGATCATGATGCGGGCATTCTGGGCGTGAACCTTATCGACCATACCCTTGGGGTCAGGGAAGCGGGTGGCGTCGAACTTATGGCTGCCCCACTGGTCTTCCGGCCAGTAGAACCAGTCCTGCACGATATTGTCGATCGGCCATTTATTGTCGCGGTAGGTTTTGAGCACGCCCAGCAACTGGTCTTGCGTCTCATAGCGTTGACGCGACTGCCAGAAACCGTAAGCCCACTTCGGCATCATCGGCGGGGTGCCGGTGACGTGGTGGTAGCCGCCGATGACACCTTCGATATCCTTGCCCGAAATGAAGTAGTAGTTCAGGCCCGTGCCCGCCTCAGAAGTAAAGCGCAGGGAGTGCTTATCGGCTGAGGCCTCCGGATTGGAATGGTGCAGCGAAACCAGACCGCCGGACGGTTCCCACTCCAGATAGACCTTAACCGGCTTCTTGGCCTCAAAGGTCTGTTCGAAGTTGTTGTACCAGCCGTTCCAGCCCATGCGCCAGATTTCGTGACCAAAGAGGGTCTTGTCATCGATTTTAAGCGTCGCATAGTCGGACGCGAACAGGCGCATCTTATGCACGCCCGCCTTGTCGGAGGTCATGCGGCCTTCCCAGACCACCTTGACCTTTTTGCCGGTCGTCGCTTCCTTGCTGAGGGCCGCATCTTTGGGCCAGTATTTATCGACATCGCTCAGGAACTGGTAACGGACATCCGGCTCGTTGCGCGTCACGATCAGCTTACCGTCGACATAGTATTTGGCGGTAAGCCCGGCCTTGCCGTCCAGCCCGTGCAGCTTAAGATCACGGCTGGCCAGACCGAAACGCACCGGATTACCAAAGCGCGTGACCGAGTTGTTATCCCACAGCACGCCGTAGTTTTGGTCCGAGACCACAAACGGGATGCCGATGTCCATATTGTGCTGGCGCAGTTCGACATCTTCGCCGTTCAGGTTCATCTGGGCGTTCTGGTGCTGGCCCAGACCATAGAACATTTCGGTCGTGCTCTTGTTGAACTGGGCCGAGGTGGCGACATAGGACTTCCCCTCAACCAGAACCGGCTTGATATCGGCCTTGGCCTGCGTCAGCACGGCCTTACCCGACGCATCCTGGAATGTGATCAGGCCGTTTTTCAGGGACACCACGGCCTTGGTTTTACCGGCATCAAGAGTGACGGTGTCGGCTGCACTGCTGACCGCAAACGAGCCCGAAGGCTTGGCGACCGCCATCAGAGATGAGATCTGCGCGCGGGCCGGATCATCGACCGCCAGCACATGGATAATCGAGTCGCTGATGACCTCAAGGCGCACTTCTTTGGCCGAACCGATGTCAGGCTTCACCACAATACCGGTGGCGGTTTTTTCAAAGCTGCCGGCCAGAGCCGTGCTGGCCATCAACATAACCGCCAGAGCGGGAGCGTAGATAAATGGTTTCATAATCGTCTTCCCTGTATCGTTTAATAGGTAGCGAGTTTGATTTTAAGAATAGCCGGTTCGCCGGTCAGGTTCAGGCCGTAGTCGGTCTGATCGCCGTTCCAGACGAAATCGACAACCCATTTGCCATTTTCAAAATGGCCCTGCTCGACCGCGCGGAAGATCAGGTTCTTACCCTTTTGTTTGTCGCCCACGCCGAAATTAAGGCGGGCATGGACGCCGGTGACCAGAAACTCATCTTCGGACAGTTGGGCAACGACCACGCCGCCATTAGGCTTTTCACGGCCCGGCACCGGATCGAACTTACCCAGCCACGTCCATTCGGTCAGGCCAAACTGCCATTCGCCATACATGACGTCGAGCTTCCATTTGCCACCCAGATCGATCGACTGCGGCTTGCGGTCATCGGCTTCGGCCACGCCCCAGACGGGCTTCTCATAGGCGATCTTGGCCCAGTCGCGCATCATCGGCGCAAACAGAGCATATTTCTCACGGAAGGGTTTCAGGCCCTCAGGATTGATGTGACGCCCACCCAGCGGATAGTTGGTATAGCCGGTATAGTCGATGCCGAACGGTGAGAACCCGATCCCGCCGCGCCCCAGTACACTAAAGATATAGCGCGCAAACTCGGTATCCGAGCCGGTTTCCGGCACAAACAACGGATTGTTGTGCTTGGTGTAGTGGCTGAGGGCCGCCTCATAATTGGCCGAGTCGCGCTTATAGATATCGGGCGCAATAATATCGATGGCCGGTGCCGCGGCCTGATAGATGTCGATCACGTTATGGGTCGGCCCGCCGGAGGAGTAGGTTTCCGGCCCGACCTCGACCAGAGGCTCACGCAGGGCCGCATTGACGAACATCGGCAGGTCATAGACCTTGCGGCCCGCGGCGGCGATCTCATTGATGTAGCTCGCTATATGCCAGGCGTGGAAATATTCATCAGCGTGTTTTCCAAACACCTGCGACCACGATCCGCCCTTAGCGATCCCCTTCTTTTTCAGGAGGGCGGCGGGCACCTGACCGGCAAATACCTTTTCCGCCTTAGGGGAATAGTCGCGAACCGAGCCATAGGTGCCACTCTCGTTCTGGGGCTGGATCATGATGACGGTATGCTGATCGCCGTCGATTTTCTTCAGGTGCGTCATCAGGGCGACGAAGGCGGATTTGTCGGCCTCCAAGGTCGTGCGCTCCATCGGCGACAGGCAATAGGACATGGTGCCGTCTTTTTTAGTGATGCGCGGGAAGCGTTTATTGTCCAGCTTCACCCAGTCCGGCGTATAGTTGGGCGAAGTGTTCTTCCACGTCCCGAACCACAGCAGCACCAGCCGCATATCGTTCGCGCGGGCTTGCTTAACCAGTTCATCAACATAGGAAAAATCGAACTGGCCTTCCTTGGGCTCAATCTGCTCCCACGCCACCGGAATTTCCAGCGTATTGGCGTGGATGTCTTTCAGCGCCGGCCAGACCTTGGGCAGTTGCGACACATAGTTCGAAGAGTTATTGGCCTGCCCGCCGAGGATCAGATAAGGCGCGCCATCGACAAACAGCGCCGCCTTGCCGTTCTTTTTCTCAATACGCGGCGACTCTTTTACAGCCTGCGCTACCGTTGGCATGGCGGCCGAAACCATCATCAGGCCGGCACAGGCCCCCATCAGGAAACGCCGCGTCAGCTTTGCGTGCGTGGATATCATACTGAATTCCGGTTGCCCGGCTCCCTCTGAAACATCTGTGTTTAAGTACGGGATATAAACCATGAGCCACACAGCGTCATGCGCCGTGGCCCTCAGCCGCAACTGGATGTCCCTTCAACCATCGCTTCCCGGTTTTTGCTCTTTGCCGCGGTATTTTCGTTTGGCACGCGACGAGCTATTTTATCTTACAAATTTGTGTATCATCAAAAATTCAAACGGCAAGTCAAAATTGATAGCGCTATCATTGAAAAAGGTGTCCAATAGAAAAACGCTTTGAAAACGATGACTAATTTCACTTTCCAAAGCGTGGCCCATTAAACGGAAAAAACAAAAAAATGTGTGTTTGCAGTTATTTAGGCTGGACAAGGACGACATTTTTTGCCGATTAAACAAGGGCTGGTTGAGATTTTACATATAATAGCCCGCGCCAAAGCGGGGCAAATGGCAAGGTAGAGAAACATGCGTACCCATCGTGGCATCAGCCTGACCTACGGGCTTTTGGAAACTCTTGGTCAATCGATCGTCATTGGCGATTTCGATAAGGACGGCTTTCCGACCGAGGCGGAATTATGCGCTAAATTCGGGGCCAGCCGCACGGTTGCCCGCGAAGCCGTGAAAATGCTGACTGCCAAGGGCCTTTTGAGCGCCCGCCCGCGCCAAGGCACCAAAGTCGAGCCGATTACCCAATGGAACCTGCTCGATCCAGATGTCACGCGCTGGTTGATGGAGCGGCAATATTCCAACAAGATTTATCGCGAATTTACCGAGGTGCGCCTGGCGATCGAGCCCGTGGCGGCGGCGCTTGCGGCTCAGCGCGCGAATAAGGCCGATATTCGCGCCATCCGCGACGGGTTAAACGGCATGCGCGATGAGGCCGCAGATCATGATGCGGCCCTTTTGGCCGATATTGATTTCCATGTCGCTATCTTAAAGGCCTCCGGCAATCCGTTCTTTTTGCAATTGCGGGCCCTGATCAATACCGCCCTGCGCATCTCGATCGGTCTGACCAATAAGATTTCCGGCCATACCGCCTCGATCCCGGCCCACGAAGCCGTACTGATCGCCATTGAAAATGGTGATGCCGTTGGCGCTGAAAAAGCCATGCGGGCAATCCTTTTGGAATCGCTGGAACTTCTGGCGTCCTTCAATCCGGAAACAACGCATTAAATCTTTAGTCCCGCGCCGGAGGTGTGGTTGGAGCGGAATGCAGCATCATTCCGCTCCAACCACACCTCCGGCGCACTGGAATTTTAAACCTTCGGCGTAATCCGCACCATGATGACGCCGTGCGGAGCCACCGTGCCGCCGAACTGGCCTTTGACGTTTTTCGTCACGGCCTTAGACCACAGGTCTTTGACATCGGCCTTTAAGGCGGCAGGCAGATCGATCTGATCCCAACTGAGACTCATAGCCTTAGGTTCCAGCGAACGGTTAAACAGCACAACCGCCCGGTCGCCGCCTTTGAGTGGCCGCGCCCAGATTTCGAGATCGCCCTCTTTCCAGATGCGCCGCGCCTGTTGCCCCAGCGGGTCCTGATCGACGGCGATGACATCTTTGTTCGTCAGAATCTTGAGCGTCTCCTCACTCATGGTCGACAGGTCATTGCCTGAAATCAAGGGCGCGGCCAGCATGGCCCACAACGAAAAGTGCGCCTCATATTCCGTCTTGGTCATGCCGCCATTGCCGACTTCGAGCATGTCCGGATCGTTCCAGCGATTCGGACCGGAGTGGCTCCACAGATCAACCTGCTTATCTAAGATATTGGTCATGCCGATCGAATAGCCTTGCTTGCCTTCCCAGGCGTCAAAGATATCCCCGGTCGTGCGCCACATATGGCCGGGCGCGTGCGCCCATTTCGACGGTTCATTATCGCCCCATTCGCAGATCGACAGCAGTATATCCCGCCCCGAAGCCCGCAGCGCCTTGGCCATGATGGTGTAGGCCGCCTCGGCATCCATCGTGCCGGTGTAGCACCAGTCGTATTTCAGATAATCGACGCCCCACTCGGCATACTGGCGCGCATCCTGAAACTCATAGCCGCGGCTGCCCGGACGGCCACCGCAGGTCAGAACGCCTGCGTCGGAATAGAGCCCAAACTTCAGCCCCTTGGAATGGACATAATCCGCCAGCGCCTTGATACCCGACGGGAAACGTTCCGGATCAGCCTGAATATTGCCCTGAGCGTCGCGGCTTTTCTGCCAGCAATCGTCGATGACGATATACTGATAGCCCGCATCCTTCATACCCGATGACGCCATCGCATCAGCCTGACGGCGCACCATAGCCTCATTGATATCGCACTTATACTTATTCCACGAATTCCAACCCATCGGCGGCGTGGCCGCCAGATCAGGCTTTGGGGCCTCAAGCTTTAAGGTTTCATGGGCCAAAGCCGTCGTGGCGCACGATAATGCTCCCAAAAAGGCCAAAGCCTTAAGGGCCGAAGTCAGAAAAGACATAAATCCTCCCGCCCAGCGCACACCTTCGGCGCCGGTTTAGATGATCCCTCAGTGCAGTTATGCCGGAAAATCCGCCCGAAATCGCCGTCCGTTGACCGGCGGCGGCTGTTTATGGAACTAATAAATATGATCAATGCGATGATGGCAAGTCATAAACCTTTTCTAAGGCCGATGACCATATTGTGCGTGACGTAAAGGTGATTGGCGTTTAAACACGCCGCAGGGAATGGCAGTCAAAGGGTTCGGTGACATTGGCTAAGACGGCGATACTGGTAACGGGGGTTGCGGGCTTTATCGGCTTTCATGTGGCTCAGGCTCTGTTGGCGCGTGGTGAGTCCGTGGTCGGCATCGATATTGTCAATGACTATTACGACCCGGCCCTCAAAGATGCCCGCCTTAAGCAGATAGGTGATCACCCGGCGTTTCGCTTTGTGAAGATGGATGTGGCCGAGGCTGAGGCCGTGAAAGACCTGGTGCTTGACGCCGGCATTACCCGCATCATTCACCTCGCCGCTCAGGCCGGGGTGCGCTATTCGATCGAAAACCCGTTTGCCTATCAGCGCTCAAACCTCCAGGGGCACTTAAGCATTCTTGAGGCCAGCCGCGCCGTAGAGGGTTTTGAGCATCTGGTCTATGCCTCGTCGTCCTCGGTTTACGGCGACCGCCCTCTGGCCGGTGACGGTTTCAGCGAAGACGACCGCGTTAACGAACCCGTCTCGCTCTATGCAGCCACCAAGCGCGCCGGTGAACTGATGAGCACGACCTACAGCCACCTGTATGGCATCCCGCAATCAGGCCTGCGGTTCTTTACGGTCTATGGCCCGTGGGGCCGTCCGGACATGGCCTATTTCAGCTTTTCCGAAAAGATCATGAAGGGCGACGCCATTGAGGTTTACGGCGAAGGCCATATGCACCGCGACTTCACCTATATCGATGATATCGTCGAAGGCATTATCGGCGTGCTCGACCATCCGCCCGCCGGTGGCAAAAACGAAATCTACAATATCGGCGCCCATCAGCCGGTCGGCCTGATGGACATGATTTCGACGTTGGAAACCGCGCTGGGGCGTGAGGCCAATAAGATCATGCGCCCGATGCAACCGGGTGATGTCACCACCACCTATGCCGATGTCTCAAAGCTCAAGGCCGTGACGGGCTATGCCCCGTCGACCCCGCTTAAGGACGGGCTGGAACGGTTTGCCACCTGGTTCAAGAGCTATAAGGGCTTGAACTGATTAGTCCTTAAAGCCTTTGACACGCTTCTTGATGTCCGGCGTTTCACAATAGGCCTTATCCGACTCCGTCAGGGTTTCCGGTGCGAAGGCACAGACGCGCGCCGCTGCGAACGGCCCGATGACATCCAGCGGCTCGGTACGGGCATCATGCCTGACGATGACCGCCCGTAGCTCCCCCAGATATTCTTTGAAATCTTTAAGCTCCTTAGCCAGCTTAGACTTAGCCATCTGCTTGCGCGTAGCCTCCAGTTCAGCCAGAGCCACATCGAACTGCCCCAGTTCGCGACGAGCATTCAGGACACGTACCTGACGCACAAAACCAGCCTCATCAGGCTCCGCCATTTTCAGGGCCTCTCCCCGCGCAATCAATTCGGTCTGGTAGCGCACTTTCAGATCGGGATTGCCCTCTGCCTCCCACGTTGCCTGCAATAATAACCAGAAATCATCACTGCTTTCCTGATTAAGCTTATGTTCAAGCCATGCTGCCCGATAAAACGGTGTATCCTTGTCCGTCAGGGCCAGGTACTGCGGCGACGCAATCAGACCTTCCAGCGCCTTAACCTCATCGGGCGAAAACTCACGATACATGACCAGTTTATTGTCCGGGCATATGGGCGGTGTCATGGGAAAATCCGCCGATCCGATCGGCCGGCCATCCGGCCTCTGCCCCCAGGTCGATGACGACATCCAGGTGGAGTCTTCAAAGGACTTTCCGCCGACCGGGCAGGTCACCGTCATCTCGGCAAACGTCACCGCATAGGACGGCATAGCACATAAAGCCGACAGCGCCGCCACGGCTAAAAACCTGATGTTCATGTTCCCCCCAAAAGGCTCTAACGGCACAAGTGATAAAGCACTATTCCCGAAGTGGTGGCGACATTCAAGCTGTCGAAGCCACCGTGCATCGGGATCTGCACACTGATGGCGGCGTCCAGTATCTCACAGCTCAGGCCCGGCCCTTCGGCCCCAAGCAGGAAGGCCGAGCGTTCCGCGGGCACGACCTGATCCAACACCATGTCCCCCGTCGGGCTCAGGGCATAGGCGATCAGATTATGGGTACTCAGCACATCCAGCAGGCTTTCCCCTGCGTTCAGACGGTAATGCGGTACGACCAACGCCCCGCCGACACTGACGCGGATCGCCTTACGGTACAACGGATCACAACAGGCGGCGTCCAGCACAACAGCATCCACGCCAAAGGCCGCCGCATTGCGCATCAGCCCGCCCATATTGTCGGTATTGGCAATGGCGCTCAAGGCCAGTATCCGCAACCGCCCCGCCCGCGCCAGAATGTCCCCAAGGGTGCGGGGCGGCGCATACCGGCCCAACGCCAGATAGCCCCGATGGATCGGAAAGCCCGCCACCTGATCCATCACCGCCTGCTCAACCAGATAAACCAGCACATCATCGGAGACACTCAAGCCCTCAAGCCGCGCCGGTGTGGTCAGGACACTGACCGTCTCACACAAAGGCGAGGCAAACAGCCGCTCCAGCACCACCTTGCCCTCAGCCATAAACAGGCCCTGCCGCCCGGTCAGGTCGCGGTCTTTGACATCACGATAGGGTTCAAGGCGGCTATCATTTGCGGAATTTAGGGGTATAACGGGCATGAGGTTTTGTGATCACATTTACGTAGTCGCCGGATATTTACAGACATTTTCGGTTGAAAATATCCGCGACCTCTCCATGATCAAGCCATACACACATAAGCTGCCCCCTAAAAGCCCTCTTCAAAGTCATACCCATGAAGTCCAAATCCAAACGTCCCAAAACCGGCTATAACAAGCGCGGCGCCAAAGACATCCGTGAAGCGGCCGATTGGTGCGCCTCACAAAACATAGAAGAGATCGAGTGCATGGTGCCGGATCTGGCCGGTGTGGCCCGCGGCAAGATCATGCCGGTGCGCAAATTCCTTCAGGTGGGGTCGATGAACCTGCCCCTGTCGATTTTCTATCAGACCATCACCGGCGATTTTCCGGATCTTGAGGGCATAGTTGGCACGGTCCAGTCCGATACCGACGTGTTTTTGCGCCCCGATTTCAATACGCTGGCCGTGGTGCCCTGGGCGAACGATCCGACGGCCCAGATCATTCACGATGCCTTTTTGCCCGATGGCCGCCCGGTCGAGGAAAGCCCGCGTCAGGTCTTACGGCGCGTGCTCAAACTCTATCACGACAAGGGCTGGAAGCCGGTGATTGCGCCGGAACTTGAGTTTTATCTGGTCGAAAAAAATATCGACCCTGATTATGCGCTGAAACCGCCGACCGGTCGGTCAGGACGGCCTGAGACCGGCCGTCAGGGCTATTCCATTTCGGCGGTCAACGAATTCGATGCCCTGTTTGAGGACATGTACGAATATTCGGAAAGTCAGGGTCTTGAGATTGATACCCTGATCCACGAATCCGGCGTGGCCCAGATGGAAATCAACCTGCGTCACGGCGATCCGCTCGAACTGGCCGATCAGGTATTCATGTTCAAACGCACCATCAAGGAAACGGCGCTGGAACACGATATCTACGCCACCTTTATGGCTAAGCCTATGGCGCTGGAGCCCGGCTCTGCCATGCACATCCACCAGTCGGTGCTGGATGCGCAGACGGGCAATAACCTGTTTTCCGATCCAAAGACCGGTGAGCCGACCCCGGCCTTTTTCCACTTCATCGCCGGACAGCAGAAATATATGCCCGCGATCACCTCGCTTTTGGCACCCTACGTCAATTCCTACCGGCGTCTGTCGCGCGGATCGGGCGCGCCGGTCAACACCCATTGGGGCTATGATAACCGCACAGCGGGCCTTAGGGTGCCACCGTCGGATGCCGAAAACCGCCGGCTTGAGAACCGGATTCCGTCGTCGGATGCCAATCCGTACCTTGCCATCGCAGGCGTGCTGGCGACCGGCTATCTGGGGATGATTGAAGCTAATCAGCCAGCGGCACCGGTCGAGACGGACATGAGCGAAACCCCGTCCCACGATATGCCCTACAGCCTCATTCAGGCGCTGATTAAGATGGAGCGCTCTGAGCCTGTGGCCGAAATTCTGGGGCAGCAGTTCATCACCGCCTATTCGCGCGTCAAGCAGCATGAATATGAGACCTTCATGCGCACCATCAGCCCGTGGGAACGGGAGTTTTTGCTGCTCAGTGTGTAGTGATTTCCTCCTCCCCTGTTTACGGGGGAGGTGGCATTGAGCGCAGCGAAAATGACGGAGGGGGCACACGCCGTTCCCAGTGTGCCCCCTCCGCCCCTACAAGCTAAACGCTTGTCGCGGCACCTCCCCCGCGTTGCAGGGGAGGAGGATTTTGTATGAAAAACACCGGCCATCCGACAGACTCCTGGTACACTCAGACCGCCGATATACCGGCGGCAGCGCCCGCGCTGAACGGCGATGTCCGTACTCATGTCGCCATTATCGGCGGCGGCTATACCGGTCTTGGAGCCGCCATCGAATTGCGAAGGCGCGGCATAGAGTGCGTTCTGCTGGAAAGGGCGCGCATTGGTTCCGGCGCTTCGGGCCGCAATGGCGGGCAAATGCACGTGGGTCAACGCCTTGATCCGCAGCATCTGGAAAGCCTGTTCGGGGCTGACGATGCCCGCGCCTTCTGGGACATGTCGCAGGCGGCATTGGATAGCCTGCATAGCCTGATTGGTGACTATGCCATCGACTGTGATGTCAAACGTGGTCTGATCCATGCCTGGCATCGCCCGAAGTTTGCGCAAGGCGACATCGCCTACGCCGAGTTTGTGCGGGCGCGGTACGGCTATGACAAAACGTCTATCCTCAGCCAATCCGAGGTTGCGACCGAACTGGGCACCAATGTCTATCATGGCGGCATACTGGATATGGGCGGCGGCCATCTGCACCCGCTGAAGCTGGCGCTCGGTATGGCCGAGGCCGCCCGCACCCTTGGGGCGCAGATTTATGAACACAGCCGCGTCACCGCCATTACTCCCAAAGGCGACGGCTATGAGGTGATGACCGATACCGGTCGTGTCACCTGCGATCATGTCCTGTTGTGCGGCAATGGCTATATGCACGGCCTGAGCGATGAGGCCGATGCGAAGGTTCTGCCGATCAACAACTTTATCCTGACGACCGAACCGCTAACTGATCCGGCCATATTGCCAAATGATTATGCTGCCGCCGATTCCCGTTTTGTGGTCAATTACTGGCGAAAGACCCCCGATAACCGCCTGCTGTTTGGCGGCGGCGAGAACTACACGCCGTGGTTCCCCAAGGATATCCGCGCCTTTGTGCGCAAGAACATGCTCAAAATTTACCCGCAGCTTGAGGGCGTCAAAATCAGCCACGGCTGGGGCGGGACATTGGCGATTACACTCACCCGCGCGCCATTTGTGCGAAGACTGTCGCGCAATTTCCTGTGCGCCGCCGGCTATTCCGGTCAGGGCGTGGTGCTGGCCCCCTATTTTGGCAAATTGCTCGCCCATGCGGTTGCGGGCGATGGCCGGGATATTGATCTGCTGAGCCGCCTGCCGGTGCCGCCATTTCCGGGTGGCAGAGCCTTACGTACCCCGGCCCTGATCGCGGGCCTGAGCTGGTATTCACTTATGGATAAGCTCTAACAAGCCTGTCGCAAATCACGACAGTTTATGCTTTATACACAGACACTTATTCCCATAGTATACGAAGAGTTATGTGACAACGCTGTGTTTTAGGGTTAATTAACATTTCAGGTACATGGTTGCATATATTACCACATAGTCCGGTATCCGAAGGGGGAATCGTGTCCATAGCCGAAGCCGTCAAACCCGTCAGCGTCAACGACATTATCGCCCGCACCGCGCGCGCTAAGGAAGTGACCAACGGTAAGGTCCGCGACATCCGCTCAGTTACCAATATGCTGAAAATTCTGGCGCTCAACGCCCTGATCGAAGCCAATCGCGCCGGTGAACTGGGCCGCGGGTTTTCGGTCGTGGCCGATGAGGTGCGCGGCATTTCCACCGAAGTCGAGGGCCTGTCATCGGCTCTGGCCAAGGAACTGGGCGGCGAGTTCGAGACGCTGGAAAAACTGACGCAGGACATGGCCCTGCAAAGTCAGGGCGCGCGCCTGACCGATCTGGCGCTCAATGCTATTGAGTTGATCGACCGCAATCTCTATGAGCGCACCTGCGATGTGCGCTGGTGGGCGACCGATGCAGCTATGGTTGAGGCTGCCGCCGATCCGGTGGCCGACAGATGCGCCTATGCTTCCAAACGGCTGGGGGTGATCCTGGATGCCTATACGGTCTATATCGATTTGTGGCTGTGCGACTCAAGCGGCAATATCATCGCGTCGGGCCGACCGGGACAGTATGGCGTGGCCGGTCACAATGTCAGCAATCGTGACTGGTTTCAGCGCGCCCGCGCCCTGCATAGCGGCAATGATTTTGCGGTGGCTGATATTACCACAGAGCCCCTGCTGAATGGCGCGCAAATCGCGACCTATGCCACCGGCGTGCGCGAAGGCGGTGAGGCGGACGGCAAGCTTTTGGGGATCTTAGGCGTGCATTTCGACTGGCAGCCGCAGGCGCAGACGATCATGACCGGCATTCGTCTGGGGGATGAAGAACGGGCCAAGACCCGCGCCCTGCTGGTTGATGCGTCCGGGCTGGTGATCGCGGCGTCTGATGGCAAGGGTATCCTGTCCGAGCGGGTACAGATCAAATCCGAGGGCCGCTCATCCGGCCATTACCGCGAGACAGACGGCACCATCACAGCCTTCCACACCACACCGGGCTATGAGACCTATGCCGGCCTCGGCTGGCGAGGGGTTCTGGTGCAGCGGCCGTAATAAGAACTCCCCCTGATGCAGGGGGAGCTGATTTGAGCTTAGCTCATATCAGAGGGGGTTAGTTGCGCTACTGTTTACCCCCTCTTCAATTCATTTCATGAATTGAAGCTCCCCCTCCAAGAGGGGGAGTTCTAAGAGCGCCCCCCTAGTTCACCGTTGGTTTCTGAATCACCAGTTCTTCGCCATCATAACCGACGCTGATGACATCACCATCGGCCAGTGCGCCGCTGAGGATGGACTTGGCGATATGATCGACCAGTTCCTTCTGGATGACCCGCTTCAGAGGCCTTGCGCCGTAGGCCGGATCATAACCGCGCTCGGCCAGATGACTTAAGGCCGCGTCATCAATCACCAGACTCATACCGCGTTCGGCAAGCCGCTTTTCAATGCCTTTGAGCTGGATGCGGACAATGGCCGACATGTTGTCACGACCCAGACGATGGAACAGGATCGTCTCATCAATCCGGTTTAGGAACTCCGGCCGGAAGTGGCGACGGACATCGTCCATGACCAAAGGCCGAACGGTTTCCATATCCATCCCCTCCGTCATACTGACAAGATATTGCGACCCCAGATTCGAGGTCATGACGATCAGAGTATTGCGGAAATCTACCACTCGCCCCTGCCCGTCGGTTAACCTGCCGTCATCCAGAACTTGCAACAGGATATTGAACACGTCCGGGTGGGCTTTTTCGACCTCATCGAACAGCACGACCTGATAGGGACGACGGCGCACCGCTTCTGTCAGGGCCCCGCCTTCGTCATAACCGACATAGCCCGGCGGCGCGCCGATCATGCGTGAGACGGAATGTTTTTCCATATATTCGGACATATCCAGCCGCGTGATCGCCGCCTCATCGTCAAAGAGGAACTCCGCCAGCGCCTTATTTAGCTCGGTCTTACCGACGCCGGTTGGCCCCAGAAACAGGAAGGACCCAATCGGTCGGTTCGGGTCTTTCAGGCCCGCGCGCGCGCGGCGCACAGCGTCAGACACGGCTTCCAGCGCCTCATCTTGCCCTACCACGCGTTTGCGCAGTTCGTCCTCCATACGCAGCAGCTTATCGCGCTCGCCCTCCAGCATCTTATCGACGGGGATGCCGGTCCAGCGCGACACGACCTGCGCGATCTGAGATGAATCCACGACTTCCGGCGTGAGGGGAGCCTCTTGTGACGTGGCTTCAGCCCGTTCCAGTTGCTTTTCCAGCGCCGGGATTTGCCCGTACAGGATCTCCGACGCCTTTTGCAGATCACCGGCGCGCTGGACATTGGCCAGTTCGATGCGTGCCCGGTCGAGCGCTTCACGGGCCACGGCAGCAGCCCCGACCTTATCCTTTTCGGCCTTCCACTTTTGCGTCAGGTCAGCCGATTGGGATTCCAGTTCGGACAGGTCTTCGCTGAGTTTTTCCAGACGGGTTTTCGATCCGGCATCGGTTTCCTTATTCAAGGCCTCGCGCTCGATCTTAAGCTGCACGACGCGACGGTCGATTTCGTCCAGTTCTTCGGGCTTGGAATCCACCGCCATGCGAACGCGTGAGGCCGCTTCGTCGATCAGATCAATGGCTTTATCCGGCAGGAAGCGATCCGCAATATAGCGGTTGGACAGGGTCGCAGCGGATACTATGGCCCCGTCCGAAATACGCACACCGTGGTGGACTTCGTACTTTTCCTTCAGGCCGCGCAGAATCGAGATCGTGTCTTCGACGGTCGGTTCCGACACGAACACAGGCTGGAAACGTCGGGCCAGAGCCGCGTCTTTTTCAACATGTTTGCGATACTCATCAAGGGTCGTCGCCCCCACGCAGTGCAACTCACCGCGCGCCAGAGCGGGCTTCAGCAGGTTCGACGCATCCATCGCCCCATCCGATTTACCGGCACCCACCAGGGTGTGCATTTCATCGATAAACAGCACGATCTGACCTTCGGCCTGCGTCACTTCATTCAGCACGGCCTTGAGGCGTTCTTCGAACTCACCGCGGTATTTTGCGCCCGCAATCAGCGAGCCCATATCGAGCGAAAACAGCTTCTTGTCTTTAAGCGATTCCGGCACATCACCATTGATGATGCGCATGGCCAGCCCTTCGACAATGGCCGTCTTACCCACCCCCGGTTCACCGATCAGGACGGGGTTGTTCTTAGTGCGCCGCGCCAGAACCTGAATCGTGCGGCGGATTTCTTCGTCACGGCCAATCACGGGATCAATCTTGCCGTCAAGGGCGGCCTGGGTCAGATCGCGGGCATATTTATTAAGCGCGTCAAAGCCTTCGTCGGCGGAAGCAGAGTTGGCGGGTTTGCCTTTGCGAAAGTTCACTTGCGCATCCTGTAACTGTTTGGCCGTAATACCGGCGGCTTTCAAAAGGGCGGCACTGTCATTCAGGGCCGCAATCGCGATCAGCAAACGATCCGGCGTGACAAAACTGTCGCCCGCTTTAGCCGCTTCGGATTCGGCGTCGTTAAAGACCTTAGCCGTGTCGTTGTGCATGTAAAGCTGCGCGCCTGCGCCGGTGACCGACGGCAGTTTGGCAAACGCCTGATCGACCGCGCCGACAAACGCCGTGGCATTGCCGCCGGCCAGTTCAATCAGGTGCTTCGACAGGCTGTCCTTATCGTCCAGCATGGCCTTCAGCAGGTGCGTCGGCGTGAAATATTGGTGGCTATTCGCCTGCGCCAACCCTTGCGCGCTGCGGATAATGGATTGGGTTTTTTCGGTATATTTTTCGATGTTCATGGCATCCCCTCAAAGGCGGAAATTAGCCGAAGTCCCCTTATGGGCAACTCTGGGCATGGCTCTGATATGGTGTGATATATGGATCACACAAGGGGGTTAGCTCCGCATTTCCCGAACATTTCCCGGCATGGATAGGACGTGAAGACGTCGATGATCTTGACCGCCCCATTCATCCACAGCCCCATTCCCTGTGGTTACATCCATCAACATAAACTTAAGACTCTCGACATAGGATTAACGAACCGTTTACCCTGTTTGTTAACCTCGAATCAATCGGACGGCTTAGTCTATGTCGCAACGCCTCACCCCGTCTTCTGATCAGAGGACAAGCCGGGTGTCGTCAGTCAAAAAGTCTTCATCGCCGCCGGTTGCGCGCAGCGCGTCCCCTCGCGACCAAACTCCAAAATCGGCCCCCGCAGCCTTTGCACCCGTTTCACCGCGCCTGCCGCTGTGGATGAGGGTCTCAACGCTTGCGCTTATCCTTGGGGCCATGCTGACTATGGCAGTCTCGACCTTTCAGGTCACCAACTCCCTGTCGGCCGAAAAAGACGCCGATGGGGAAAGGCTGCTGCTCAATGCCCGTTTAAGCGCTGTCCGCAGCGATGGCCGTATTGATGCCGCCCGCACCGCAATGGACGCCGCCCTCACTCAGGTATCTCACACACCGGGTCAACCGCTCGACGCCACAGAGGCCGCGCTTAAGCTGTCGCGCGGCACATTGCTGTCTGTCGCCCTGATCGCACAGGACGGCTCTGTCATCGCCATGAGCGGCAATGACGAAGCCGCTCTGATCCGGGACGCCGCCAGCCGCAGCGACAAAAGCCTCGACATTCTGACCGCCACCTCACGGCTTGCGCCCGCACCGCGCGCCTATGTCGTCATCAGTTCCGGCCCCGGCCGCCCCAAGGTGGTGGGCCGGTTGAGCGACACGCTTGACGCCACCAATGCCGCCCAGACGGTTCAGGCCCTGATCAGCGCGCGCGGGCAGATCGTGCAGGCCTCCGATCCCCGTCTGATGGGGCAGGATGTTCAAAACGCTCTGGCCATCAGCCCTGAGCAACTGCGCGCCCGCGCCGATGGCGGCAATCTGATTCAGGGGGCCTTATCCGGCGGCGGGTTTGTTAAGCTGGCGGCCGTGCGTGATGGTGAGACCGGCCTGACCTCGGTCTACGGCCTGCCGACCGAACCTTTTTACTCGCCGCAGTCAGGCCTGATCAAGGGGGCGACGGTGATCGGCGCGCCGCTGCTGATCGGACTGCTGTTCGGGGCACTTTTGGTGCTGCAAGACCGGCGCAAGCGGCAGGAAACCCAGGGCTATCAGAGCAATGAAACCCGCTACCGGCTGGCGGTCGATGCCGCGCGCTGCGGTATCTGGGACTGGGATCTGGATAGTGGCACGGTCTCTATCTCGGATGTCATGGCTCATAAGCTGGGCTGGCCCGGCACGACGGTCGCCAGTTCAACCGACATATTGTCGCGTATCGCCGCCGATCAGCGTAATGAGGTCACGCGCGCCCTGCATGACGCCCGCCGCACCGGAAAGCTGGAGGTCGCCTTTCGCGTGCCTATGGACAGCGGCAACATCCTGTGGCTGGAACTGCGCGGGCAAGAGGTCGGCGAGCGTGACGCCTATGGCTTTACGCGCCTGAGCGGGGTGATGCTGGATGTCAGTGAGCAGCGCGTATCGCAGATGCGGGCCCAACGCGCGGAATCACGACTGCTGGATGCCATATCATCGGTGTCGGACGCTTTTGTGCTGTGGGACCGGCGCCAACGTCTGGCTATGTGGAACACTACCTTTGCCGAAACTTTTAGTATCGATGCGCGCTTCCTCAAGGTCGGCACGGCCCGCGACCTGATCGAACAGGTCATGGACATCGCCATCCGCCGTAAACAATCGGTGGCGGATGGCTCATCGATTGAGGCCGAACTGAATGATGGCCGCTGGGTGCAGATCACCGAAAACCGCACCGCCGAAGGTGGCCGGGTGATGACGGCGGTCGATATCACGGTCGTCAAAAACCAGGAAGAAATGAGCCGCCGTTCCGAAGAACAGCTTCAGGGGCTGGTCGAAAAACTGGAGCAAAGCCGAAAGATCCAGGCCGATCTGGCCAAAAACTATGAGCATGAAAAAATCCGCGCGGAATCGGCCAACCACGCCAAGTCCGAGTTTCTGGCCAATATGAGCCATGAACTTAGAACCCCGCTCAATGCCATCAACGGCTTTTCCGAGATCATGGCGCAGGAGATGTTCGGCCCGATCGGCCATCCGCGCTATAAGGAATATGCCGGCGACATCCTCAATTCGGGGCAGCATCTGCTGGCCCTGATTAACGACATTCTGGATATGTCGAAGATCGAAGCCGGCAAGCTGGATATGAACTTCGAGGCTGTGGCCATTGACGATGTGGTCGAAGACACTCTGCGGCTGGTGCGCCAGCGGGCCGAGAAATCGGGGCTTAAACTCAAAGTACACCTGCCGTCATCCCTGCCGGACATTGAGGCCGATTACCGCGCCCTGAAACAGATTTTGCTGAACCTTTTGACCAATGCCATCAAGTTCACGCCCCACGGCGGTAGCGTAACAGTCAGCGCGGTGGCAACCGACCACAGCGTGCACCTTAAGGTCACAGACAGCGGCATCGGTATCTCTGCGCGGGATATGCAGCGTCTGGCCCGCCCGTTCGAGCAGATCGAAAACCAGATGTCCAAGACCCGCGAAGGCACGGGGCTGGGACTGGCCCTGACCAAATCGCTAATTGAGATGCACAATGGCCGCATGGAATTTGACTCTGAGGTCGGCAAGGGCACGGTCGTCAGCGTCATCGTCCCCATCCGCCAGCCGGTTCAGTCGGACGGCGCACAGCGCCCGTCATCGGCGGCGTAAAGGCGAATTTTGCGTTTCCATTTAAAGACTCTCCCCTGATTTCAGGGGGGGGGGATACCGGCTTTAGCCGGAAGAGGGTAAAATTAACCGGCTTTAAGCTCCCCGTCATCCGGTCCAAGGGATCATCTGCCACCCTACCCTGAAATCAGAGGAGGTTCTACGAAACGAACCCATACGCAGTAGCCCTTCTCAATCGCAGAGGGGGCCGCACGAAATCGCTGAAAGCGATGAGATGTGGTGGCGGGGGCATGGGGTATAATCAGTCCCCCTCCGTCATTTTCGCTAACGCTCAAATGCCACCTCCCCGTGCAAGCGTAGGGAGGAGAATTAAGACTTCCCGGCCTCACCGCTGGCGGACGCGGCGGCCTTGGCCGCCTCTTCGCGGGCTTTCTTTTCAGCCATCTGAGCCTTAAACAGCAGCTTACGCAGCTTGAACGACGACTTGATAAAACGGTCGGCTACAATGGCACGCTCAGCAGGCGGCAGGGCAGCCGCCTGATCGACCAGTGTCTGTTCGATACGAATCTTACCCTTGATCTCCAGATCGCGGGCCTGCGCCAGCAATGCCATGATCTTCGCGGCATCATAAGGCTCGGTCTTGGCGACTTCGGCAGCCTGTTTACGCAGTTCCCACGCTGCCTCCATCTCAGGCTCACTGGCCAAAGCGGCGGCGCGCACGGCGGCAATCAGTTTCTGACCATTGGCCGGTGTCATGCCTTCGGTCGCTTCAGTAAGGGCGGTCACCGGCTCAGGCCCCTTGGGCCGAAAGTGCTTATAGCCCCAATAGGCCCCACCCGCGCTCAACGCAAACACGTTCAACGCCAGCGATATACCCAAAGCCCACTTCAATTTGGAATTACCGGATGCCACGATATCAGTTCTCCAGATCGACAATGCTGGTCTGCACCAGCACGTCCTGAACGCGCTGATCGACAATGCTGTGCAGGCTTAAACTCATGCCTAAGATAATCCCCGCCGCACAGGCCGCAGCCAGCGACGCCCCCGTCATCCACACGAACGGCGATTTCAGCGGGGCAGTGCGCGGCGCAAACGGCAAAACCGCGGCCCCTTGCGGCATCAGCAGACCCAGCGTTTGCCAGTGCAAGGCCTCAGACGCCTGCGGTGCTTTGAGGAAGCCCAGTAAGCTATCGACCTCCTGCGCTTCACGCATCATCTGATTGGCCTTCTGCGGCGACTTGCGGCAGAACTCTAACGCGGCGGCGCGCTCATAGGCCGGCCAGCGGTCGGGATTAGCCCCGTAAGCGCTGACGATAGCCTTGAAACGTTGTGAACCTATGGTCTTGATCAACATGCCTGCACTCCTTGCCTTTACGCGCTACGCTTGATGAGACGGGCGGGTGTATCCGCCTGCTCAGGTGACAGCACCGTTTTCAGGTGCCGTCGGCCACGCGCCAAAAGGCTTTCCAGGGCATCCACACTGATGTTCATCAGCGTGGCCGCCTCAATATTCGATAATTCCTGATAGTAACATAAAACGATCGCCAGACGTTGCCGCTCCGGCAGAGTATCCAGCGCCGTCGCCACCTGCTCGGCGGTTTGCTTTTGCTCAAGCTGAACGGATGGCCCGGCCTGCCCGTCGTCCATCTCAAGATCATCGGACGGCACGGTATCCTTGCGGCGACGCAGGCGATCATAGCACAGGTTTAGCGCCACCTTGTGCATCCAGGTATCGAGCCGCGCCTTACCGGGCACCCAGTTGGCGGCCTGTTTCCACACACGGATCAGGGTTTCCTGCGCCACGTCTTCGGCTTCGGTCGCGTCCCCCAGCATCCGCTTGGCCAGAGACAACATGCGCGGCAGTTTTTTGGACACCAGCAATTGCGTCGCGCCGATATCGCCGCGGCTGATTTTCGCCATCAGGTCTTCGTCGGGATCGCCACTCATGCGCGCGTGCTTTTTATCCCCTCTGGAGTCGTTGCAGACTTCGCCCCCATAGCCGTCTGCGACCACCGCCCCCGCAAGATATCGCACCTCACAGGTCATGTGCAACCTGCCCGCCGAAAGGGTTAAGAGTCAAGTGCCCACGCCGGATTAGCGCCGCCTGTGCGGTCGCCGCATCACCCTTTTCGCGTTTTAGACCGTAGCGCACCATGATCCGAGCCAAAATGACCTTACCGAAAAACCATCACTCTGCGCTCTTATCGAGCCAGATTACAAAAGTTTAACGTCAGGCCGCGCTGTTTCCGTCGCTATCCGATATATTGTCTTACAATGGCCGCTTAACGAACCTGAATACTGGATAGATGGTGATCGCTGCCACTAAGACACAGCCCGCCACAAACAGCATGGGCGCCTCAACGCTGCCGGTGCGGTCAGCAATCAGAGGCACAATGTTTTGCGCCACGAAGCCGCCCAGATTGCCGATGGAATTAATCACCGCCAGCCCCGCCGCCGCTGAAGCCCCGGTAAGAAACCGCGACGGCAGCGACCAGAACACCGGCTGGGCGGAAAAGACACCGGCCGCGCCTAAGCATATGAAAGCAAACTTCAAGGCATTTCCCGGCACATAGACGCTGGCCAAAAGACACAGGGCGCCGATAAGCGCCGGGCCCGCGATATAGCGCACCGTGGACTGTGATCGCGCCGCCAGTTTAGGTACGATCCACAGAGCCGCCGCCACCAGCACCCACGGAATTATATTGATCAGGCCGTTGACGGTATTTGACACGCCAAACCCCTTAACAATCGTCGGGAGCCAGTAGGAGATTCCGTAGGCCCCCAGCGGCAGAGACACATACCATAGGGCCAGCACCAGCACGCGCCGGTCAAACAGGGCCTGCAACGGATTATGATGCAAGGTGCGGGCGTCACGCTGATCCTCAGATGTCAGGGTTCGCGTCAGCCAGTCTTTTTCAGCCTCAGTCAGAAACTTGGCCTTGGCCACTGTGTCGGGCAGGTAGAAAAACGTCACTACGGCGGCCAGCAACGCCGGTATACCGGTCGCGATAAACACCCACTGCCAGCCGCGCAGGCCCATCAAGCCGTCCAGATCGAGCAAAACGCCCCCCAGCGGTGCGCCGATCGCATTGGCAATGGCGCTGTAGAACATAAACCCGCCGACCATACGCGCGCGGTAGCTGGTGGGAAACCATATCGTCAGCAGATAAAGCACGCCCGGAAAGAACCCGGCCTCAAACGCGCCCAGCAGGAACCTCAGGATATAGAACATGGTGGCATTGGTGGTGAAGGCCAGCGCCACCGTCACAATCCCCCAGCTTATCATGATGCGCGCAAACCAGATGCGCGGGCCGACCTTTTGCAGGATAAGGTTGCTCGGCACCTCAAACAGGAAGTAGCCGATGAAAAACAGTGAGGCCCCAAGGCCGTAGGCATATTCGCTTAAGCCCAGATCACCGACCATCTGAAGCTTGGCGTAACTGACATTTTGCCGGTCTATATAGGCGATGAGATACAAAAGACCCAGAAACGGCAACAGCCGCAGGGTAATCTTTTTAACGATCTCAGGGCGATCCTCAACCTGTGGCAAGGCACTCATGGGTGGGCCTCTTTTTATGATTATGATGGCGTCTTTGTCTGACCCACCCATTCATAACCATGTTTTTCCGACACGCCAGCGCCGAATGATAGCGCTAACCTGTTTTACGGTAAAACGAACAGCTTAAGCTCACCCGCATCGGGAATGTCCGGCGATGGCCGATCACGTTGCGGCGGTCGCGTGGCCCAGGCCAGCACGTACTGACGCCCTTTGGCATCAAGGGTCGAAATCGTCCTGATGCGCATATCATCCGGCACGGTGAGCATAGGCCGGACATGCTGCGCAAGGTTGGCCACCGGACGCTCTGCGATTAATTTCAGGGTATTGGCATCGATCTCAAACTGGGTGCGCTGCCCCAGCCGCATGACCGGCACGATCAGCCGCCCCTTGTCGCCCGCACGGGCAGCCTCGACAAACAGTTCGGTATCAAGCGAGCCGGTGCCCTTGAAGTCCCAGCGGTAATCGCGCCAAGAACTGATCTGACGGCGCACCCATCCGCCGGCTTCGCGTCTGGCCACCCATATCTGGGTGAAGCCTGAACCATCGTACTTATGATAGGTGATCATCACCCGGCCCTGATCGTCAAAGCCGATTTTGGTATTGCCGTTGA
This sequence comes from Asticcacaulis machinosus, assembly GCF_028550435.1. Lineage (GTDB taxonomy): Bacteria > Pseudomonadota > Alphaproteobacteria > Caulobacterales > Caulobacteraceae > Asticcacaulis > Asticcacaulis machinosus. Next base: position 1,637,351 of record NZ_JAQQKV010000001.1, read on the forward strand.
TCATGCCGCCCCTGACCGGCACCGGATCGACAATTTCGGCTCTGCTCAGCTTGATCGGCAGGGTCAGCGGCTTACCGTCAGAGGTCTGCCATGAGATCAGATCGCTTGAACGGGCATAGCTCAGATCATGATTGGTCTCAGCATGGGGGCTGTCGCGCCACACCCACGCCATATGAAAATAACCGTCGCTACCCTGCACAGGGCCTTCAAAATAGGCATTGCGCTGCCCCTCGCCATCAACCAGAGGCGCCGAGGTCAGCCCCGCCCATGTCCGCGCTACGTCATCATAGAGGTTGTAGACTTCATTGCCTCGCCCGCTGGTGCCGTCACGGTATTTGAAGATCAGCCGGCCAGACTTGTCTTTCAGGAACACCGGATAGGTCATGGCCCCTTCGCGCTCTTCGCTGACCATGACCGGCACTCGCGTCAGGGTGCGCACATCGCCAGAAGGCGCCGACCTGAAATAGGTCAGCGGATCGACGTGCATATTGGCCGCCACATGGATCGCCCCGCGGCTATCGGCCTCCATCGCGATGAAATTATGGCTGTCCCAGCCCAGCCAGGTATCCAGCTTGTGATAGACCCAGTGCGCCGGATTATTCAGCGGGCGTTGCGCCACGGTCAGTTGCCGGTTGGCATCATAATAGGCGGCATAGATATGGCTTTGTGTGGTCAGAAGCGCGAAATCAACACTATGGCCGCTCCACACCCGGTCGATGGCTTCGGGTGGCGTAGAGGCGGTTTGAGACGTTGCGGTCTGGGGCAGTAAGGTGCACCCCGCAACCGCGGCCAGTATTGTAAAAAATCCCGGCATCTTAAAAAGTCTAAGCATGTATCCTAATATTTTCCATATCGTCCCGCCGTCGTGGTGGGGGCGCACCACAGATAATCGGCGGTGTAATCTTTGGCAATCGTGCGAAAACTGTTCGGGCCCGTGCTGACGTATTTGACGACATCCATCGGATTCTTATCCGGTGAGTCATTGGAAACAAAGTCCACAAAATCGCTTTGTTCGCTGATCAGATACGTCCCTTCAGCCACTTTGACGATTTTACGGAAATGAGTGCTGCCGTCAGCCTCATATTCGTGGCTCAAGGTTTTGCTGATATCAAACAGAGCGTAGTCCATAGTCTTACGATTGCAGTCTTTGCCCGTAATGTAGCGGCCGATCTTGAACGGAAAACCCGCGTGGGTGACATCAACACCCGCCGGGGACGATGCCGGCGTAGACTGTGCGGGCTTAGCTGAGGCCACCTGTGGTGCGTAACAGCCTGCAAGGGCGGTTTTAAGCGCCGCCTGCGCTCCACTCAGGCTGATAATACCGCTACGCCCAGCAATCTGCGCAGTTACCGAATTTTGCGATGACAACAGGTCAAGCAGGGCCGTATTCTGAAGTGGTGCCACAAAGGCCTGACTGTTGCCCATCCGCGTCAAAGTCAGAGTTACGGGCGCCGCCCCCGGAGCGGAGAATGTAATCGGCACCGTCGCCACCTGTGCATTCAGAGCGACCCCGACCCCCAGCATCGGCGTGCGGCCATTGCAGGCCAGTTCCATCATGCGGAGTGGTGCAACGGCGTGGGCAGCAGCAGATTTGCCTCCGTTCTGAGCCGCTTTTACCGACCAGTTATCACCAGTCTGAGCCAGAACAGGCGAAACCCCGATACCGATCATGGCGGTAATCGCGCCCATGCGGACGATAGATTTAAACATGATTGTACCTTTCCACGCCGCAGATTTACTGCCGCAGCGTCAGATGCGCTGGAGATGTTGAGGAATGCTCAGAACCGTATACGCACTACAGAATACAACTTACGTCAAACCTATCATAATCTGTGATTATTAGTAGTCCACCGCATAGTCCTTGGGGAATTTTTGGTGGCTGAAGGCCTTTTTCTGCGTCCAGTCGGCAGCGGGGGCTGTCCAGTACGGATCATCGGCAGGCAGGCCCAGAGCCAGAAAGCTCTCAGACGTAATATACATGCTGCCATTATTGGAATACCAGTCGCCCAGTTCCGGCTGATGACCCGCAAAACCGATGGTCAAATAGCCGTCTTTGGTAAAGTTAGATGGTTCCGTAAATATCGCCTTATGCACCGCCGTCAGAGCCGCGCGCACCTGCCCGCCGGGCAGGCTTGAAGGCAGAGCCCTGCGCCACGCCAAAAGCGCCAGGGGCTGAAACACCGCCGTGCGATAGGTCAGCGACCGACCGATCGGCGGATAGGTGCCGATGGGGGAAATCATCCGCTCCAGATGCTCACAATAGCGACCAGCCCGTTTGATATATTTGACCAGCATGTCCGCGGGTTTCAGATTGTTGAAACCGGCACCGGTGGCCACCAGCACCTCCAGAATTTCAATCAGCATTGGGTAGATGACGTAGGAATTATAATAGTCGAAGTGAAAGGCTTTACCGTCCGCGATCCAGCCATCACCGACATACCATTCATCCATTTTCTTGATGGCCAGATCGATGCGCATCGGATCCCAGTCTTCACCGACCATCAGCAGAAAGGCTTCGTTCATGGCGGCAAACAACAGCCAGTTGGTATAGGGCGGTGACACCCGGCGCAGGCCCTTGATCTCCTCAATGATCCGGCGTTTCGTCGTGGTATCGAGCGGCTCCCACAATTGTTTGGGCGCACGCATCAGGGCATTGGTAAAGTAAGCCGAATCGACCAGCGCCTGCCCTTCGCTGCGCCACAAAAGATAGTCCGGGCTGTTCGGATCGACGCTGTGCATATAGGATTGCAGCGCCGCCTCGGTCAGGGTTTTACGCACCCGCCCCTCTGGTGTATCATCTTGCGGCAGGGTCAGCCACGGCGCCACACCGGCGATCAGGCGGCCGAAACATTCCAGATAGGTAACTGACCTGTCGCGGCCATCCCAGGTCGGGCTGACCTCGACCGGAAAGGTCTTTTTCAACTCGCCCTTAGACATCGGGATCAGCACCGGCTCAGCCATCTTTTGCAGCAAACCGGCCATATAGGCCCGGTCATTCATGGCTTTGGGCTTAGCGGCCTGCGCTGCCCCTGCTGACAAGCCGCCAAGGCTTACGACGCCTGCGCCCAGTTTCATCACATCACGTCTGTGCATCCCCGCCCCCTATTGTGAACTCAGTTCCACCCGCCGTTCATTCAGCCATGAGCGGAAGTCTTCGAGGCTTCCTACGCCCTGACGATCCTGCACCCACGCCGCTCCGAAAGCATAGTCCATCAGTTTCGGATCTTTGAAGGTGACATAAAGGCTAGCCCCATCATCAGACGGCGCGCCGGTCACGGCAGCAGGCTTATAAAAGACTGCAATGCCCAGATCGTCATTGACCAGGCTTTGTTTGCCCCACGTAGCGACATAGGCCCAGCCGTTCGGATCAGCGTCGGAGGTGATCACCGTCACGCCGGGATGCTTAATGACGCCGGTCACAAACGGATCGCCCGCCCCCGTAGCCTTGGCCGATACCCGCGTCAGCGCCGAGCCGGAGCGGATCGAAAACTGCGTGGTCAGGTCGGTTTTGCCGCCATCGAGGTCAGCGTTTTTGACCTCGGTTATCGCCTGCGCCGGATCATTGCCGATCACACGAACACTGATGGCTGACTTGCCCAGTTGCACGGCTTTATTGTCGCGCAGACGGCCGACACTGCCAAGACCGACCGTGTTGCCGACCTTAAAGATATCCATGCCCCACGGAGCCATGTCGTGATAGTCGTCAGCGCCTTTGCCAAGGGTATGGAGCACGGCATCCGGCGTTCTCTTGCCGAAGATATCAATGGCCATGCGCTCATCCAGATAGATCCGGTAGCCAATCAGATCAGACTCCCAGCCTAAGCCTTCAAACGCCATCAGCCCGTCATGCAGAAAGTGATCGGCGGGCACAGCGTAACTGTCCATCAGTTTAAAGGTACCGCCCTGAAGCCGGTTGTCCTTCAAGGTGCCGCCCTGCTGCACGTTCAGCACCGCCTGAGCGCGCGGGGCTGAGGCCGATGGCACGGTCAGGTCTTTGCCCGGCTTGAGGTCAAGGTCAGCCACAGCGGTCGCGGCCAGCAGGAATGCGCCGACGCCGTAAAACTGAGTGTCGTCATAGGAGACATTTTCGGGACGGTCGCCGACTGGCTGAACATAGCCCAGCTTACCGTCCGGGTGCACGGAACGGGTCAGGGCCGTCCAGCCCTTACGCACCGCCGGCTCATAGGTTTTGCGATCCAGCAATCCGGCCTTGATGCCCCAGGCCAGACCATAGGTAAAAAAGCCCGTACCGCTCGATTCCGGCCGTGAGGTGGCGGGGTCGGCCAGCAGGGACGGCGACCAGTAACCATCGGGCTTTTGAATCTGGATCAGTTTGGCCGACATTTCCTTAAAGACGGTTTCCATCTCGACGCGGCCCGGATCGCCCTCAGGTAATAATGGGATCATGCGCGCCAGACCGGCATGGACCCAACCATCACCGCGGCTCCAGAACACCTTTTCACCGCTTGGGCCGCGCCGGTTAAAAAAGCGCGAGTCGCGGTAATAGAGGTGTTCGTCCTTGTCATAAAGATAGGCGGTCGTGGCCGAAAATTCGCGCTTGGCATAGTCGGCATATTTCAGATCGCCGGTGAGCTTAGATAGCTCCAGCCACGCCGCCGGGGCCATGAATATGGCGTCCGACCAGCACCAGCGCTGATCGCAATCGACCCCGCGCGGATCGGAATAGTCGCGGTGCTCCAGCCCAACCGTCGGCGGATGGGCCAGTATCCGGTCAAAGCGCTCTTTCAGCGGGGCAATCGCTGCGGAACCGGCCCCGTTACGCGAGGCCCACAGATAAGACTGACCGATGACATGATCGTCGGCATGATAGGTACGCGACCCCAGTTGCCATTTATTACCCATGCCGCGCGCGATGATGGTCTGCTTATAGATCGGATTGTCACTGCGGTCGGCAAGGTCGGTCAGGCCGACAAACAAAGCCCCCTGTACCCATCCGGTTTTGTGCGGTGTATCGCCTGACGCGTTCAGCGGTACAAATCCGCCCGCCATAGTGGCCAGTTGATAATCCGCCACTTTTTCGGCCAGCGCTATGACCTCGGCGCGCTTGTAGGGAATAGCTTTCGTCTGTTCAGACGGTTTAGGCGCGGCGATGGCTGTGCTGGTCACAGGCCCAAATCCTGCCATCAGCGCAACCGCCGCAACCATAAGACATTTGCGTGATGAATATCGGATGTGCCTCATACCTGTTCCGCTCCGGATTTTTAATTTTCTGCCTCAGTTATGGAACACATCGGCCAAAAATCCAATACTAAAAATCGGAACGATGGATCAAATATAGAGACAAACGTTCAATCAAGCCGCCCCGGCATGGGGCGCCGGCTCTTCGGTGGAAATCGCTTGGGTCGTGCGCTCGAACGGTTCGGGTGAGCCATCAGCGCGTTGCATGGTGACCTCCACAGGCCCGCAATCGACGATCCCGCCAAAGGGGGAGCAAAAGGCAATTTCGGCAGCGTCGCGCCCGACGCCGATCCTGACCAGACCATCCAGACTGGCTTGGCGGGTGGCGTCAAACAACCACCACCGCCCCTCAAGATAGACTTCAAATACCGCATGGAAATCGCTGGGTTCCAGGCCGTAAGCATAGCAACTCACAAACCGCGCGGGGATCTCAAGCGCCCGGCAAAACGCGATGCCCAGATGGGCAAAGTCGCGGCATACGCCTGCCCGCAGGATCAGGCTTTCTGTGGCAATCGTCTGCTCGTTTGACGACCCGCGCCGGTAGTCAATATTGTTGTAAAGCCAGTTGCAGATGGCGGTGACGCGGTTAAACCCCGGCCGCAGGTAGCCAAACTCCTTACGCGCGAAATCGGCCAGCCGGTCAGACGGCACAAAGCGTGACGGCAGCAAAAACGGCATGATATCGAGGGGAAGATGCTGAACCGGCATTTCTTTGATACTGTCGGGGTCAGCGCTGTGGGGATCGAGAGACACTTCGGCCTCATAACGCACGGTCATCGGGCCGGGCTGCGCATGGATACCGAAATAGCGGTTATTAATGTCGGGGACGATGTAGGTGTTTAGCGTCTGATCCGGAATGACGATCAGGGTTTCAATGAGATCGATATGCCGCTTAAGCCGGGCGACTTCGATATTGAAGATAAATACTGTGGGCGTAATGACCTCATAGTTGAGGACACAACCGAGCTTATATCGAACGGTCATCTAAGCGATTCCAGCAAAGGGAAAAAACGATACTAAGCTCAAATGACCTGAAAGAAGTCCATGCTTTTCTGCAAGTCGGAGAGGGGTTCGTCCACCTTGACAAAAGACATCCGATCACCTCCAATCACAATTAAACAATTAAGAACAGGATGGAGACCATGCAAGGATTTAAGCGCGCCAGATTAAAGACAGGCGCGGCCATATTGGCGTCTGCAGCCATGTTGGTGGCATGGCCCGTCGCCGCGCAAGACAGCTTTCCGGTGACCATCACGGTCGATGCCGCCAAACCGACCGGCCCGCTCAAGCCGGTCTGGCGCTTTTTCGGGGCCGATGAGCCCAACTACGCCACCATGAAGGACGGCCAGAAACTGCTGACCCATCTGGGAGAGTTAAAACCCAAACAGGTCTATTTCCGCGCCCACAACCTGCTCAATACCGGCGACGGCACCGCCGCCTTCAAGTGGGGATCAACCAACGCCTATACCGAAGATAAGGACGGCAATCCGGTCTATAACTGGATGATCACCGATATGATCATCGATTCATATCTTGATCGCGGCGTGCGGCCCTATCTACAGATCGGCTTTATGCCAGAGGCTTTGTCGTCGGCACCGGAAGGTACAGCTTATCGCCATTCGTGGCGGCCCGGTTTCAGGTACGAACTGATCGAAGGCGGCTGGAACTATCCGCCCAATGATTACAAAAAGTGGGAAGAACTGGTCTATCAATGGACCAAGCATAATGTCGAACGCTATGGCCGCGATGAGGTTCTGACCTGGTATTTTGAGGTGTGGAACGAACCGAACGGCCCGTCCTACTGGAAGGGCACGCCGGAGGAGTTTTATAAGACCCACGACTACGCCATTGCCGGCGTCAAACGCGCCCTCCCCGAAGCGAAGGTCGGCGGGCCGGATGTGGCCGGTTCCGGCGGCGCCTTCATGGACGGGTTCCTGAAACATGTGGTGTCAGGCACTAACTACGCCACGGGTGAGACCGGCACGCCGACGGATTTTCTGGCTTTCCATGCCAAGGGCAGCCCGAAATTTATCAAGGATGCGTCTGGCGGTTATGTCCAGATGGGCATGTATAACCACCTGAAAGCCGTCGATAACGGATTTAAGAAAATCGCCGCCGTGCCGGAACTAAAATCCGCCCCCATCGTCATCGGTGAGAGCGATCCGGAAGGCTGTGCCGCCTGCCCCGGCCCGCAAAACGGCTATCGCAATGGTACTATGTATTCCAGCTATACCGCGGCGTCTTTTGCCCGCATCTGGGAACTGTCGGAACGGCACAAGGTCAATCTGGAAGGGGTGCTGACCTGGGCCTTCACCTTTGAGGATCAGCCGTGGTTTGCCGGTTATCGGCAACTGGCCAGCAATGGCATCGACCTGCCCGTACTCAATGTCTTTCGCATGTACGCCAAGCTTGGGCCAGAGTCTGTAGCTGCCAGCAGTTCGGCGCAAGTGCCGCTTGATGAGATGATCGCCAGCGTGACCCAGAAAAACGATGTCGGCGTCATGGCCACTCGTGACGGCGCAAAAGTGGCCGTTCTGATATGGCATTATAACGATAACGACCTGACAGGCCCTGATGCCGATATCAGCCTGAAACTGTCGGGTTTGGGCAAGGCCAAGACCCGCAAGGTGACGCAGTATCTGGTCGATAAGACCACCGCTAATGCCTATACGGTCTGGCAAAAGATGGGCGCGCCGCAATCGCCCGATCAGGATCAGTATAAGGTGCTGGAAGCCGCATCCGTCATGCACCCGAAAGTCCTGCCCGCGATGGCGGTCAGCAAGGGGGCCGCGGCCCTTGATATGCCTCTCGCCCGACAAGGGGTCACGCTTCTGATTATCGAGTAATTAAAAAGCCACCGCACATTGATACGGTGGCTTTTTTGCTGTGCCTCAAGGGGCTTTGGAGGCCGTGGACGGATCGCTGTTCCAGTCCGGCGTGTCCTCACCCTGAAGGTGGCGGATGAAGAAATCATACTGACGGCGCAGGCCGTAGGATACATCGCCCGTAGTTCTTAGCGCGCCATGACCATCGTTCGGGACGATCAGCAGATCAAAATCCTTACGCGCCTTGATCAGGGCATTGACGACCTGAAGCGTTGAGGCCGGATCGACGTTCATATCCAACTCGCCCGTCACCAGCAGAATATTGCCGGTCATGTTTTTGGCATTATCGACGCCGGATGACCGTGAATAGCTTTCGTCAATCGGCCAGCCCATCCACGCTTCGTTCCAGCCGATCTTGTCCATGCGGTTGTCGAAACAGCCGGCATAGGCCACGGCGGCCTTATAGAAATCGGGCTGGAAGACCAGAGCGCTTAAGGAGTTCTGACCGCCGGCGGAACCACCGTAGATACCGACGCGGCTGATGTCGTAATAGGCGTACTTGGAGGCCGCCGCCTTATGCCAGGCAATCCGGTCGGGGAACCCCGTATCGCCGATATCTTTCCAAGCCTTATCGTGAAAGGCTTTGGAACGGTTAAGCGTACCCATGCCGTCGATCTGCACGACGATGAAGCCCATGTCGGCCAGAGCCTGCATACCGATGACCTTATCGCCGCTGGAGTGCGGACCGAACGGCCAGAAGGTCTTGGGCACAAAGGATGAATGTGGTCCGGCATAGATATTTTCGATGACCGGATATTTTTTATTGGGATCGAAATTCTGTGGGCGAACAATCACGCCCCAGATGTCGGTTGTGCCGTCGCGGCCCTTGGCGGTGAACACTTCCGGCGGCTTGAAACCGGCGGCAAGTAACCGTGCGATATCCGGCGTTTCAAGCTGCACCAGTTCCGCACCATCAGCCTTATGCAGCTTGGCGATATTGGGCTGATCGACACGCGAATAGGTATCGACATAGAACTGCATGTCCGATGAAAACGCCACATCGTGATAAGCATGGGTCGTGGTGATCGGTGTCAGATTGCGGCCATCGAAATCGACTCGATAGTAGTGCTGAAGGTAAGGGTCTTCACCTTTGCGCATCCCATTAGCGGCAAACCAGATCTGGCGTTTTTTTTCATCGACCTTGATGACCTGCCGGACGACGAACTCGCCTTTGGTGATCTGTGTCTTCACCTTACCTGACTTTGCGTCATAGAGATAAAGATGGTTCCAGCCATCACGCTCCGACATCCAGATGACTTCCTTGCCCTCACCGCCGACATCGTGCGCGAAACTGCGGCTATAGCTGTTGATGAAGGTTTTGCTGGTGTCTTCGGCGACTACGCGCGCCTTACCCGATGCGGCATCGACTTCAATCAGGCGGTAGACTTGATGGCCGCGTTGATCGAACTCAAAGCGCACCCCGGCACTGTCTTTACGCCATTTCAGATCCCCCATCTGAATTGGGTTAGCAAAGAGCTCAAACGGCACATTGATCTGACGTTTTGCGGCGACATCAAACAAAACGGGCCGGTCGATATCGATGGCATCTCCGGGTTTGGGATAAAGCTGGACATCGACCTTGGGCTGCACCTGATCGGGCGGGGATGAGATCACGCGGGTGACTTCGCGGCGGTAACCGGGTGTTACGCGATATGCGGCCAGCTTGCCTGAATCCGGCGACCAGACGATCGATTCCGAATCATAGAAATTGCCCTCAGAGCCATCGGTCGACAGCAACGTCACCGCCCCACCGGCTGCCGCCGGTTTCACGGCGATATTATAGCCCTGAACGAACGCAACCCACTGACCATCGGGCGACGGTTTGGGCGTATTATCAGCAGGCACCTTAAGGTCACGGACGACGCCAAAGCCACGTGGCTGACGCTTATCGACCTGCGGCGCGCAGACATAATCCGTCAGCGTGCATATCCATGTCACCTCATTGAGGCGCGCCGTCACCGTCTGGGCATCGGTCATCTGCATGGTGGTGAAGTTTTCGGTGAACGGTAGTTTCAGGCCCGTAAAGGGCTTACCCATCGCCTTAGTGAACGCCGCCGCCAGCCGGTCATGGTCAAAGGCCGGAGCTTTGCCTTGAGTATCGGCATCCAGCATGACAAATTCGAACCCGCCCGGCACCGTGCGGCGATAGACGTACTTGTGCGTACCTTCGATCCAGTGACCCGGTTCGGCGATATTTTGCGCAAAACCAACCCAAGCCTCACGCAGGCCGATCGAGCGTTCATAGTCAGCCACCGTTGGGGACGCAGCCATAACCGGTGCCGCAAATGCAAGCGTAAGGGCAGCCACAGCCACCGCGCTGAGGTATTTTTTCATGGACGATCCAGACATCAGTTTGCCACAGGTGTCGTCGTGGCTTTAGTTTGCACACGTACTTTTTCAGCGGCGATATAGGCTTTCATTTCCGACTCAAACGTCGTCAGTGGGACTGAACCCATATTGAGAATGGTGTCGTGGAAGGTACGTTGATCAAAATCCATACCCAGCTCAGTCTCCGCCAAGCTACGCATTTCGCGCATCTTAAGCTCACCCAGCTTGTACGCCAGAGCCTGTGCGGGCCAGGCGATATAGCGGTCAATCTCGTTCTTGATATCCAGCGGGGCCAGAGCGGTATTTTCGGTCAGATAGTCCATCGCCTGCTGACGGGTCCAGCCCTTGGTGTGCATCCCCGTATCTATCACCAGACGCACGGCGCGCCACATCTCAAAAGTCTGACGGCCAAACTCTTCGTAGGGCGTCTCATAAATGCCCATCTTGGTGCCCAGCCATTCGGTATAGAGCCCCCAGCCTTCGCCGTAGCCGGAAAAGCCCGTGCCACGACGGAAATCAGGTCTTGGCGGCGCTTCTAAGGCGGCCGCCGCCTGATAGGAGTGGCCCGGCGTACACTCATGCAGGGTCAGGGCCGCGAGGTTATAGAGCGGGCGCGACGGCAGATCATAAGTGTTCATCAGGCAGCTATCGAGGCCGCCACGACCCGACGTATAGATCGGCGCCACCGCATCCGGCACAGGTAAAATGGCATGGCGATAGCGCGGCAGGACGTTGAAGAAATCCTTCAACTTGCCGTCAGCTTTTTTGGAGACATAGGCTGAATAGGACAAAAGTTCGCGCGGGGTTTTGGCATAGAATTGCGGATCGGTGCGCATGAACACCAGAAACTCCGGGAAGGTACCGGTAAAGCCGCTATCCTTCATAGTCTGCTCCATGTCGGCGCGGATACGGGCCACTTCTTTCAGGCCGATCTGATGGACCTCATCGGGCGTGAGGTCGAGGGTGATAAACTCCTGCATCCGCGCTTTGTAAAACGCCTTACCATCCGGCAGGCTGTAGGCAGCGATATCGCGCCGCGCCCTGGGCTGATATTCCTTGGTAAAAAAGGTGTGCAGCTTAACATAGGCCGGCGCCACCACGTCGCGGATGACGGTCTGGGCTTCGGCCTTCAACGCGGCCTGTTCAGCGGCAGGCACCGTGTCCGGCATCTGGGCAAAGGCTTCATAAAACGGGTTGGTCGTGTCGGCCTTGGTATAGGCCTCCATCGTCTTTTCACGGCCGATGGTCGAGACATAGGGCACGGTCCAGCCGCGTTTGAGGCCCGCCTTCATATTGACGGTGTTCTCGTCGAAATAACGCGGGATGTCCTTCATTCGGCTCAGGTATTTGCGATAGTCCTCCGCCGTACGGTACGGCGTGCGCGGGTTCATGCCGGTCCAGAAAAAGCTGTCGGAATTGAACGGCGCCTCATAGGTCTTGAAACGGATCTGATTGGCTTCAGCGGATACCGACGCCAGAAACACGTCGTAATTGATCTTTTCGTCGTGGGACAGTTGCGCCACCGGCAGTGTGCTCAGTTCGGCCAGCACCTTATCCCAGTAGGCCAGACGGCGGGCATAGGTTTGCGGCGTCACGCTGGGGAGTTTGTCTGAGCTAGTGCCTCTCCCCGGCCCGGAGCGGCCATACTCCGCCTGCCGCCAGGTCCACTCGGCTTCATAAAGCGCTTTCAGGCGCTGATCGGCGGTTTGATCGGCTTGAGCCATTGGCGGGCTTGCCGTTTGCGCCAAAACGGTCTGAGATAAGGTCAGCGGAGAGACCGTACATACTAAACCCAGAAAAAGTGAAACTGCTGATCGCGCCATATCCCTGCCACCTGTTTGAACATCACTGAATTGTATGTTGTATACGATATACTTTAGTGTCAACACTTAGCCCACCCGTTCACGCGTCTTTTATCGCGCAACCGCTTACCGGAGCCCGTCATGACCAAACTGAGGTTGAAATCCTTCAAAGTACATCTGGCCGCCGCTATGATCGGGGCAATTTTGGCCGCCTCACCAGCGTCGGCGTTTGACGCCTCACTCGCCAAACCGGCCAGCGTGACCCTGACGGATTTCCGCTTCAAGTCCGGCGAAACCTTAGCCGAACTTAAGATGAATTACCGCACCCTGGGCACCCCGCACTATGATGCCAAAGGCCGGATCGATAATGCCATCATGATCCTGCATGGCACCGGCGGGTCGGGCGCTCAGTTTCTGGTGCCGCAGTTCGCCGATGAGCTTTACGGCCCCGGTCAGCCGCTCGATATCACCCGTTATTTCATCATTCTGCCCGACAATATCGGACATGGCGCCTCGTCTAAACCCAGCGACGGGTTGCGTATGGCGTTCCCGAAATATGACTATGACGACATGGTCGAAGCCCAGCGCCAGATGCTCAAAGCCGGCCTCAAGATCGATCATCTGCGGCTGATCTTCGGCACGTCGATGGGTTGTATGCACATCTTTGTCTGGGCCGAGACACACCCTGATTTTGCCGACGCGCTGATGCCGATGGCCTGCCAGCCGGTTGAGATCGCCGGGCGCAACCGCATGTGGCGCGTCGCCGCTATGGATGCCATCCGTGCCGATCCGGTCTGGCAAGACGGCAACTACACGGCTCAGCCGGTTCACGGCCTGCGCACGGCGGCGGCCCTGTCGGTCATGGCCGGCAGCGCGCCGGAATATCTTCAGGCCCAGTTCCCGACCCGTGCGGCGGCGGAGGCCAATATCCGTGAACGGATCGAGAAAGACATCGCGTCGCGCGATGCCAATGATTTCATCTATCAGTTCGACGCGTCACGCACCTATAATCCGTGGCCAAAACTAGAGAAAATAACGGCCCCCACCGTATGGATCAATTCCGGCGATGATTTCATCAATCCGCCGGAGTTGGGCATACCGGAAAAAGCCCTGCCGCGTCTGAAAACCACGACCTATCGCCTGATCCCGTCGTCACCGGAGACGCGCGGTCACGGCACCCATACCTGGGCAAAGTTCTGGAAGGATGACCTGACCAAACTGCTGAAAAAGACGGAACACAAATAGAGGGGCTATTTCACGATCGGCTTTAGCGTAAAGCCGTAGCTGATCGGCGCATGGGGGATGCGGTATTTCATCAGCGGCCGCCCGATCCAGTTCCAGCCGGTATCGCCGCCAACACCCGATTGCACGGCATCGATCATCAGGGTGCCGTCGCCGTGGGGCGTAATATCGGAACTATGGCGCTTGCCCACCGGTTGCAGGTACAGATCCTCAACCGGAAAGGCCAGAGCATTGGCCGACAAAGGCTGATGGCCGGTGACCTTAAGCCCCACACCGGCATCGGTTTTAAGTGCCATCCAACGCACATCGGTCTTATTGCCGCTCTCCTGCGGGCGGATATAGTCGTGATACTGATCCGCGACCTTACCCGCATAAAGACCAATAGCCGCGCCGGTCTTGCGATCCCAGTAGCTTTCCTGCGGCCCGCGACCGTACCATTCGATGTTGGCCAGTTTTGGATTGCTGGTGAACTTCATCCCAACCCGCAGCGGATCGGGCAGGTCATCACGCACCGGCACGTAGTCGGCCTTTACATCGAGTGTACCATCACCATAGAGCCTGTAGGTCGTGGTGAATTTCACCGATCCCGCCCCGACGCGCCAGCCGACCCTGACCTCACCGGCCTCAGACACATCGAGGGTTTCCAGTGTGCGCTTTTCGCTCAAAGACTTCCAGATCGCGTGGCTGGTGGCCACGCCGGTGCCGTCGTCATTGTCGGTCAGGCCGCGCCAGAAATAGGGCGTGCCGCCGGTCAGCAAGGTCTCACCGCCGACCGCATAAGATTTGATCTCACCGGTTTTAGTATCCACCGTCAGACGCGTCGGTCCGGCGGATAGTTCAACCTGCGCCGCAGACTTGGCCACTTTCAACGAACCCGCAGGCGTTACAGGTACAGGCTTTGCGGCCTGCATGACAAACTGCGTCCAACCCATAGATGAGCCTTTGGCCAAGCCCGGCATACGGTCGTCTTTGGCAGTGGCATAAAGGGTAAGCACATATTCCGCTGACGGATCATAGCTGACGGCACCCAGATCAAGCGAAATCTCTGACCGGCCAGCCGCAGGGGCACTGACACCACTAAGCGTCCCCGTTTTAACCGTAATGCCGTCGCGTTCCAGCTTCCAGCCGAAGTCATAGCCGCTGAGATCGATCAGGTCGTTACGATTGACGACCGTGACCTTACCGGACGTAGGGTCGCCTTCAAACACGACCGGCGAATAGACTTTTTGCAGCTCGTAATATTCAGGGTCAGGCGTGCGGTCGGCCTGAATGACGCCGTCACCGATGGTCGCCGTATCTTCCCATGAGCCATCACCATAATCAAAACCCTGCGCCCAGTATTCACGCCCTTTGTCATCTTTGCGGAGCATGGACTGATCAACCCAGTCCCAGATAAATCCACCCTGCAGTTTTTTATAAGCGCGGATGGTTTCCCAGTACTCCTCAAGATTACCCAGAGAATTACCCATAGCATGGGCGTATTCGGTCTGGATCATCGGCTGGCTGTAGCGGTCATCTTTCGCGTAGTCCGCCATCTTTTCGATGTCGTCATACATGGGCGCATAGATATCGACATAAAGATTGGGGAGGTGCTCTTCCCCGATGGTGCCGTGGCCTAAGAAATTAATCAGGCGGGTCTTGTCGTTATCGCGAATCCACTTGGCAGACTTTTCAAACGCCGGCCCGATACCCGCTTCGTTGCCGAGCGACCAGAAGATGACCGAGGTGACGTTCTTATCGCGCTCAACCATGCGCGAAACGCGGTCCAGATGGGCGGCGTACCAGTGCGGCTTATAGCCCAGTTGGGCCTTATAGCGCTGATCAATGTCGCGGATCATGGCCATATAGGTATGGCTCTCGATATTGGCCTCATCCATGACATAGAGGCCGTATTCATCGGCCAGATCATAGACGTGCGGGTCGTTCGGGTAGTGCGACAGGCGCAGGGCATTGACGTGGGCCTGCTTCATCAGCTCCATGTCTTTGCGTGTTGTCTCCGGCGATACGACGCGGAAGGTGCGCGGGTCATGTTCATGGCGGTTGACGCCCTTGATCATCACGCGCTTGCCATTGACCTGCACCTCGCCATTACGCATCTCAACTGTGCGGAAACCAATTTTCTTTGCGGTGGCCGAAATCAGGGCGCCCTTACCGTCCCGATATTCGATAACCATGCGGTACAGGTTTGGCGCTTCCGCCGACCACGGCTTGACGTTTTTGATCGTGCCGGACAGCTTCGCGGGCTTTTGCGTTGTGGCGCGACCGGACGTTTTCAGAACCGCGACATCGCCGTCATAGACGGTTGCCGTGATCGTCCCCGATCCCCTGGCGCCGCCCAGTTCGGCCTCAAGCGAAAATACTCCGTCCCTATAGGTCTTATCGAGCAGACCCTTGACCGTATAATCGGCCAGCCGCGTTTTCGGCTCGGCATAGAGGTAGACACTGCGCTCAAACCCCGACAGGCGCCAGAAATCCTGATCCTCCAGGTACGATCCGTCGGCATAGCGGTAAAGTTCGATGGAAATGGTGTTTCTGCCACCCTTGACATATTTCGTCAGATCAAATTCCGACGGCAGTTTGGAGTCTTCGGCATAGCCGACCTTTTCACCATTGACGAAGATGTAATAGGCCGCCCCCGCCGCCCCGATATGCAAAATAACATCGCGGCCATCCCAAGCGGCAGGCAAATCGAAGTCCCGCCGGTAAGAGCCGACCTCATTGACCTCATGCTTGACGAACGGCTCATTGGCCCCGAACGGATAACCTGCTGCGCTAAAGATCGGCGTGCCATAGCCCTGCGCCTGAAGTATGCCCGGCACCTGAACCGTACCCCAGCCAGAGACATCGTAATCAGGCTTATAGAAATCGACCGGACGGGTTTCCGGCGTCTTTGAAAAGGCAAACTTCCACGTCCCGTCCAGCGACAGATAGTTAGCAGAGGCCGCCATATCGCCCGCCACAGCCTTATCGACCGTTTCGTAATTGAAAAAGGTCGCTTTCATGGGCAGGCGGTTGACGGCGACCACTTCCGGCTGCTCCCACTCGGCCCGGCCTGATACGTCGGGCGCGGCCAAAGCCACCACGGGTATGGCCATGACGGTGGCCAAAAGGAGCGAACGCCACACTACCGAACTCATGCCTTGTTACCTTTATCGGCTGTAAATATACGCACCCCAAACACCGGCCCGCACCGGCTCATGGCGGCAGGTTCAAAACGGATGCGCACCTTTTGTTTGCCGCGCGTCAACTCCACCGGCACGGCATAGTCGATATCGAAGAATTCACCCGGTTTTGTGCCGGTCAGAAGCTGATGGGCGATGCGCACGCCGTCGATGCTGATGTAGAAATTCTTGTTGACCTCTGAGCCCCAGTAGGTCGCCTGAAGCACTAGCGGCCCGGCAGGTTTGCCGTCCCTGGTGACGGCCATATCGAACTCGAAGAAGCCATCGGTGCGGGCATCGCGGCCCTTACGACCGCGATAGGTGACGGGATAGGACGCCCCGCCGGTCGTTAAGTTATGATCCCGCTCCGGCTGCATCTCCCCCAGATACATGATGTCCATTGACCGCTCAGCCAGCGCTTTAAGGGCGGCCTGTTCCGCGCGCACCTGTTCTTGCGCCACCACCCATTCAGCATCGGTATAGCGGTTAAAATAGACGGCGATGCGGCGCTCATATTGCGCGTAAAACGGCTTAAGCGTGACATCACCCGGACGGCCCAGACCTTGCGTGCGGTAGACGGCCACCTCCCCTGCTACAGGCTTAAGGCCCGCCAGAATATCGGCCCCGACCAGCACCGGCGGCGTCCCTTCCCAGACCTCACCGCGGGTCGGTGGGCCCGCCTCTCCCAGATCGGCCGCCAGTACCATAGGCCCACGCAGGACCGAGACCACCTTATCCGTCCCCGGCGGGGTTTCCAGACGCAGATCAAGCGGCAGATCCAGCGTCACCACATCGCCTGAGCGCCAGGTGCGGGTGATCAGGGCATAGCCTTTTTCGACCTTGGCCAGCGCCGGCTTCCCATTGACCAGAAGCGTGTTCGATTTCGCCCAGCCCGGAATCCGCAGGGCAACGGCAAAGGCTTTAGCACCGTTCACCCGCTTCAGGTTCAGGGTGATTTTGCCCTCATAGGGATATTGTGTCGTCAATTCGAAATCAGCGCCCTTGGCCTGCCAGTTGGCCGTCGAAGGGATGTAGAGATTGACGAAAAAGGTATCCTTGCCTTCCCAATAGATGGAATCGCCATGCTTGGAATTAGTCTCGATACCCGACAACAGACAGCAGGTGAAGGTTTCAAATGGCGTCGAATATCGCCGCGCCGTGCCTGACATCAGCGGCATCATGTAGGTGAACATGCCCGTTTCAGGATGCTGTTGCGCCAGCATGTGATTGAGGTGGGCGCGTTCATAATAATCGAAATAGGCCGCATTGGGCGACCAGCTATACAGATGCCGCGTCAATTTCAGCATATTGTAGGTGTTGCAGCTTTCGCAGGTCTGCTCGGTAATATGTTTTGCGACATTATCCGGCTGGAAAAAATGCTCGCGGTCAGCATTGCCGCCGATGACATAGGAATGGTGGTTAACCACCCGCTCCCAGAAATAGCCCGACGCCTTAGCATAGTCAGGCTTGCCGGTGATTTCATGCAGGCGGGCCAGACCGATCAGCTTTGGCACCTGGGTATTGGCATGAAGGTTAGCCAGTTCATCACGGCCTTCGGTCAGGGGCGCCATGACCTTGGTATGGTAAAAAGTCTTTTCCGCTAACTTGAGCCAGCGCGGGTCCTTGGTGCGCGCATAAAGCTCGGCAAAGCTTTCATTGATGCCGCCAAATTCGCAGTCGAGCACGGTCTGAATTTGCGCCTCACTTAGCGGTGCAAACACTTTTTCGATATAACCCGACAGGCCGATCAAAATCGGGATACCTTTATCGTTGCCGGTATAGGTCTGGGCATCCATCAGTCCGGCATAGAGCTTATGCCAGTTATAAAACGGCACCCAACAACCGTTAAGATCAAAGCCCATCGAACGGATATCACCGGCCATGATTTCGGGGAAAATCTCTTTGCCATCGACGATCGTGCCGTCCTTACGTTTACGCATAAAACCGGCGACATAGCCGTCGCCGTGCGCGGCCTGACATTTAGCCAATTCATCGATGATGTAGTTGATGCGCGTCACACATTCGGCGTGGCCGGTCTGGGCATACATTAGCGACAGGGCCGACAGGTAATGACCCAGAGCCTCACCGGCAATGGTGTCGGATTCCCAGCCGCCATAGATTTCGCCCTTCACCGACAGGCCCGCGAACTTATGGTAGTTGTGCAAAAGCCGGTCGGGCTCCAGCGCCATCAGATATTTCGTGTTCAATTCTACCGCATGCAGATAGCGTGACGGCAGCAGGCGCACATCCTTCAGCGGCAAAGACGCCGCCCGCCCCGGTAAGCTGGTGCCAGAGGCCGCGTGCGCAAGGCCTGGCACGGTCGTCACCATAGCGCCAAATGCCGCACTGCTCAGCAATGACCGGCGTGACAGATGAAGGGGGGAATGTGTCATGGCAAGCCTCTCACGGACAAAGGATGTTGCACAGGATTAATTATACCGTATACAATTTCAACATAGCTGTAATATTTCGTGAGGCAAGCCCAAAGATGCCGTTAGTATCCCCGTCACCTGTGCGCCCCCTACTGATGAGCCTGTACCTGACCACCAGTTTGTTTTCAGGCACGATGGCCACGGTTGCGGTCGCCGAAACCACGGCAGCGCCCCCAAGCTCTGCGTCATCGCCTGACGCAGCCTTCACCGCCATATATGAGGCCGAATGGGAATGGCGGAAAAGCCTTGGCCCGCGCGAAGATGACGAAACACCTGACCGCCTGCCTGATGTTTCAAAGGCCGCGCAGGACGCCAAGCTGAAAAAGTGGCTTGAGGTTAAAGCCGCACTTGACCGCATCGATCCGAAGACACTGTCCACCGAGCAGCAGATCAATTACATCGTCTATCGCCATCAGATCGACACCCAACTGGCGGATCAGAAATTCCGCAATTACGAGATGAACTTCGGCTTCTGGAACAGCCTGAGCTGGGGCATCCCTAAAAACCTGCGCACCGAAGCTGAGTATCGCCGCTATATCGCCTGGCTGAACGACGTGCCGCGCTTCTTCGATCAAAGCACGGATAATCTGCGCGCTGGCTTAAAGCGCGGATTTACGCCGTCTCGCATCTCCATTCAGGGACGCGACTCTTCGGTCTCCATCCCCTATGAGGGTAAGGCCGTCACCGATACCAATTTCTACGCGCCGTTTAAGACCCTGCCCGCCTCAATCCCTGCGGAAACACAGGC
This sequence comes from Asticcacaulis machinosus, assembly GCF_028550435.1. Classification (GTDB taxonomy): domain Bacteria; phylum Pseudomonadota; class Alphaproteobacteria; order Caulobacterales; family Caulobacteraceae; genus Asticcacaulis; species Asticcacaulis machinosus. Next base: position 1,657,148 of record NZ_JAQQKV010000001.1, read on the forward strand.
TGAATTACGCCGTCTGGGGGCGCAGGCCATCACTGATAAGGTTATCCCTGCGCATAAAAAGCTGCTGGTTTTCCTGCGCAGCGAATATATGCCCAAGGCCCGAACCACGATTGCGGCCTATGACCTGCCCGATGGTAAAAACTACTATCAGGCCCTGATCCGCGAATATGTGACGCTGGACATGACGCCGGATGAAATCCACCAGATCGGCCTCGATGAAGTCGCCAAGATCAGGGCTGAAATGTTTGATGTCATGAAGCAGGTCAAATATGCCGGCACGTTGCAGGAATTCAACGATTTCCTGCGCACCGATCCGCAATTCTACGTCGATACGCCGCAGCAATTCCTTGATCGCGGCTCACGCATTTCCAAGGAATTTGACGGCAAGGCCAAAGACTATTTTGGCCGCCTGCCGCGTCAGCGCTTTGCCGTTATCCCGACGCCTGAAGCCATCGCGCCGTTCAATACAGGTGGCAATGGTGGGCCGGGGGTTCTGATCCTCAACACCTACAATCTAAAATCCCGCCCGCTCTATACCCTGCCCGCGCTGGTGCTGCACGAGGGCGCGCCGGGCCACGCCATGCAGATGCCGTTTGCATTGGAGAACAAGACCCTGCCGGAGTTCCGTCAGTCGACCTATATCTCAGCTTATGGCGAAGGCTGGGCGCTGTATGCCGAACGACTGGGGGGCGAGATGGGCATGTATCACACCCCCTATGAGCATTTCGGCATGCTGACCTATCAGATGTGGCGCGCCTGCCGTCTGGTGGTCGATACCGGTATGCACGCCAAGGGCTGGACCCGCGATCAGGCCCTGACGTTCCTGCGCGACAATACGGCCCTCAGCGAGCACGAAATCACCACCGAGACCGACCGCTATATCAATACACCGGGTCAGGCCCTCAGCTACTATATGGGTGAAATCGCCATCTGGGAGGCCCGCGCCAAGGCGGAAAAAGCGCTGGGTGATAAATTCGACCTGCGCAACTTCCATGACATGGTGCTGGATCTGGGCTCTGTGCCGCTGACGGTACTTGAAGCGCGTAATGACCGCTTTATCGCCGATGGCGGCAAGAGCCCCTATGAGGACGAAAAATAATCGCTTTCACCTTTTCTGAAACGTATGGGACGCCCGCAGGCGTCCCTTTTTTTTGTCTGATGCTAAGGCTTAGGGAATAAAAAACGCCCGTCCCGCTATTGCCGGACGAGCGATGAAAGTTTGCCCTGAGAGCCGGCGATCAATGGAGTCATATCGCCTGTTGCTTCAGGATGGAGGGGAAGATGGAAGGTAGGATAGTGTGGCGGATGAAGCCCTGAGACCTCACCCGCCTGAGTTACGCAATTGTCAGCTTAGAACTTGGACGAAATCCCGATGAACAGCATGCGGCCCAGTGGGTCGTAGGTGCTGGGGAAGGTGTTGCCGTTGCCGTTTTCAGCCAGCAGCCCCCCCATGATCGCGGGTGGATCCTTGTCGAAGAGGTTGTTGATACCGGCGCGAGCCACCAGACCGTAAGGCAGGTCCTTGGTCACCGCGATATCAATGTAGTTGTACGGCTTGATTTCGGCATTGAGGGTCGACTTCGTACCGGTCAGGTACTGATCGTCGCTGTTGGTGGACAGCTTGGTCTCACCAAAGTGACGCCAGTTGATCGACACGGTGGTCGGGGCCCAGATCTTGTCGCCCGGCACGGTCCAGGTAGCACGCAGGTTATGGCGCCACTCCGGAGATGGCTGACCGCAGGTGGCACCGTAGTAGCCCTTACAGTCATAGGATCCCAGACCCGGCAGCACTTCGGTCTCCAGCGAGTCAAGCAGCGTGCCCACGAACGAGAAGTTTACGTTGCCGAAATCCGATGTCCAAAGGTAGCTACCCGAAAAATCGATGCCTTTGGTTTCCAGATAGCCGGTGTTGACGTTCGTTGAGATCACATAGCCGCCGCTGGTATCGCTGCCATACAGTGCACCGTTGTTCGGGTTACGACGGATCAAGCCACAGTAGAAGGCATCGCCCGTGTTCAGACACTGCGAAACCGCTGTCTGGGCCTGAACCGAACCGATATAGCCGTCGATATGGATTTCATAATAGTCCACACTGAGCGCCAGCCCCGGAACGAAGCCCGGCGTAAAGACGAAACCGTAGGTCTTGGTCTCGGCTTCTTCAGGGCTCAGATCAGGGTTGCCACCGCCCAGTGCCGTACCGACATCAGCCTGAGTATCGATAATACCGATAGCCAGTTGTGCCGGGGTAGCCCCCGTGCGGGCACACAGGGTCGCCGCATTGGCGCCCAAAGCCCCAATCTGGCTCACTGAACAGGGATCGATCAGAGCGACGTTGCCAACTGCCTGAGAGGCGAACAGTTCGGTGATATTCGCAGCGCGCATAGCCTTGTTGTAGCTGGCGCGGAACAGGATATCGCTGGTCGGAGCATAGCGGACTTCGAACTTAGAGGTCTCAGTCTTCTTTTCGCTGCCTTCCGAGGTCGACGACGAGACGTTATAGGTCGAGCTGCGGTAACCAAGTGAGGCATTCAATGAACGGATGAAAGGCTTATCCGCCGCGATCGGCACTTCGATTTCGGTAAACCATTCATCAGCAGACACTTTTCCATCCGCATTAGACGCGTAGGAAAGCTGGCTTTCGTCGCGACGTTCATCCAGCGATTCCTTACGGTGTTCAGCACCCAGAACGATCGCCAGACCATCTTCAGCCCAAGGGGAAGTGATGCCATACTGGCCCAGATCACCGCTGACATAGGCATTGAAGACATCGATGGTCTGCTCATTACGCGTAAAGGTTGGTGCGTAGACGAAGGCATAGGCTTCGGCCGACGGGCCATTGGCGCTGAAAATATCGAACGGTTTACAGTTATTCGACTCATCAAAACAGACGGTCTGACCATTGCGCGTCACCGCGTTCAGAGCCTGCTCAGCCTTATCCTGATTGATGTCGTTCTGATAGTTGAACTGACCAATCGTGGTCGCGTGCATGTAGTTGGCGTCGTATCTCCAGCCTTCGACGATATCGCCACGCAGGCCAGCCGTGAAGCGGTAGTTGGTGTGACGCATATCATTACGGCGCGGTGTACCGGTGGCGGCGCGATAGGCTGCCCAGGTGGTCATATCGACAGAGGCGTTTCCGTAATTGGAACCACACAGCAAGTTACCCTGCTGAGCACTCATGAACGGGTTGGCGCAGTTGATGGTGAAGTCACGGCCTGACCAGATAGCCGAAGGGGCAACCTGACTGACCGAGTGATCATCCATGAACATGAAGCTGCCATAGGCTTCGGCATGATCATTGAACGTATAGTTGGCGAATGCGCCGGCCTGATAACGCTCGGAGTTACGCAAGGTGTAGTTATCCGGGGCATAGTTATAGGCAAACGACGAGTTATTTGCGACCCAGGTCTTGGAACCGTCCTTAGAGTTGGCAAGTGCCACGCCATTGCTCGGACCGCTTTGTGGTAAGAACCAGCCGTAAGCGTGCGTGCCCGAACCACCGCAACTGAATGACCCACCAGCCGCATCAGCAAATTGAAGCGCACAGTTGGAATAATCGCGCGAATCCTGACGCACGGCTTCCATCTTGCGGTAGCCGAAATAACCGGTGATGTTGCCCTTGCCGTCGTCGATATCGCCACCGGCGGCTATGTTGAAGTCGTACTTTTCACCATCCCAGACATGATTGTCAGCCAGCTTAATGCCTTTGTTGCCCTGAATGGTACGCAGGCCATCATTGTCATTGTGGTGGTTATAGATGCTGTATTGCGCATCGACGCGCACGCCGTTCAGCTTTTTGCGCATGATAAAGTTGACCACACCCGACATGGCGTCAGAGCCGTAAACCGACGACGCACCGCCGGTCAGAACGTCCGTGCGCTCAACCAGAGTCGACGGTACGAAGTTCAGGTCGACACCGAGAGTCGGCAGGAAACGCTGACCGTCGATCAGCACCAGAGCGCGGTTACCACCCAGACTGCGCAGGTTAACGCCGGCTGTACCATCAGAGTTGTTCGACTGGTTTTCATTGTTGCCCGCTTCGATTTGCGGCAGCTTAGCCAGGAAGCTATCGACACCCGTGGCCCCCTGAAGCTTGACTTCAGCAGCATCCACCGTGGTGATCGGTGAAGCGCTCTTGAGGTTTGGGCGGCGGATACGTGTACCCGTGACCACGACTTCCTGTACCATTTCATCCGCAGCAGGATCAACCGGTGCATCCTGAGCAAAGGCCGGCATGGCCGAAACACCGGACATAATGGCTGAAAACGCCACTCCGGCCATGATCAAGGCACGTTTGTTTCTCGTTTGCATATGTAACCCCTAATGCTGATATCTGACGCCACCCCATGCGCCTGAGAGCATGGAGTGAAATAATTCTGACATAAATTATAAGAACCACTTGAACCGCGCCACGTCAATTATAAATTATACGATTACACCACATAAAGTATACCATTTTGCTCATAGCCCTCTTAGTGATGCTTTTTTACCATTGTCGCCATCGGTTTTGTGTGTCCAAGATACCCATGAGGTAGCCCATGATCCCGGTCAGAATTTATGAAAACGTCGATGCCAGCCTGTTTCGGGAAACGATTCTCCCACAAAATGAACCTGCCATCCTGAAAGGTGTTGTCGCGCATTGGCCATCGGCAGGACTGGCCCGAACATCGGATCAGGCCATTGCCGATTATCTGATGGCCTGTGACACAGGTGAAGTCGCAGGCGTCTATGTCGGGCCGCCCCGCATTCGCGGCCGCTTCTTTTACGGCATGGATACCCATACCTATAATTTCGAGCATGGCCCCGCCCCCATCCGTCAGGCAATAGACCATATAATGGCTGAACAGGATAAGCCGCATCCAGCGGCCATCTATGTTCAGTCGGCGCCAGTTGAGCGTCACATGCCGCGGTTTGGGGCTGAAAACCGGCTTGATCTCATACCGCCGGATGTTGCGCCCCGTATCTGGATCGGCAACGGGTCGGTCACCCGTGCTCATTTCGACCTCAATCATAACATCGCCTGCGTGGTGGCCGGGCAACGCACCTTTACACTGTTCCCACCGGATCAGACCCCTAACCTCTATCCCGGCCCGTTTGAGCGCACCATCGGCGGCGTGCCGGTCAGCATGGTCGATATCGATAATCCTGATTTTGATAAACACCCGCGATATAAAGCCGCGGCGGATCACATGTTAACTGCCGGGCTTGAAGCCGGAGACGCCATATATATCCCATACGGCTGGTGGCATCATGTCCGCTCAATATCGCCATTCAATGTCCTGATTAACTACTGGTGGGATGAAAACGCGTCTAAGGCCGATGTCAGCGCCAACCCTTATGACGCCCTCTATCATGCGTTTCTGGCCATCCGTGACATGCCCGATACGCAACGCGATGTGTGGAAAACTTTGTTCAACTATTATGTTTTTAAGGATTATGGCGATCCGGCCGCGCATCTGACGACGCGCGATCAGGGACTTCTTGGGCCCTTTACCCCGAAAAGCGCCGAAAAATTACGCCAGAGCCTTGTCAAATCCCTGACCGGTGGCAAAACTTGATCTGACTTAAAGCCTTTAATGTGCGCGGCGCACCATTTGCATTTGCCCTTTATGACTTGAGCGCATCGTCCCCTTCTGAGACGATGTTGCGCGCCTCATATGCCGAGGGGATGTGAATGTTTGAATTTGGTCGCGAACTAAGACGTATTTTCGGCAATCAGGGCCGGTTTGAATCGGACTCCAGTTTGTACGAATTATTGAACCTTGAACTGCTGATCTCTCAGGGCCGCAGCCTTGATATTGAGGCCGGCCGCGTCTCGACCAAAAATCGCTTTGATCCCCATATCGAATCCGCCACCATCTGGCGCGAATACGCCCGCAGAACCGGCGACCCGCTGGCGATGCGCAAAGCCGCCGCCGCCGCTGAATCTGCCGGTAAGGACGCCAAAACCATCGCTCAGGCCGTGCAGGCCGTGCTGGAGCAGGCCCTGACCTGCCTGACTGGCGCCGACCTGTTTGAAACCGCAGAATTATTGACCTCCGCCGAAGGGCTGCTGGCCGAAGGGCGCGTCGCGGTGGCGGGCATCAGCCCCGCCGACCCGGTACTTAACGCGCGCCTGTCGCTGGTCGAAGGGATGCTGGGGGCGCGCCTTGCTCTGCGCGAAGGCGTGGGCGAACTTGATGCAGCACTGAACGCTATGGCTCATATCGATCGTGCCGTCGAAAAGTTCGACAAACAGGTCCGCCTGACCAAAACCAACCGCGACAAGATCTGGGCCGCTCAGGCGCGTCTGGAGCGGGCCGATCTTTTGATGGCGGTCGGTATCGATCGTCAGGACTCAAGCCTTATGGGCGCGGTGATCAAGGACCTTGAGGCCGTGCGCGCCCGTCTGGATTCGGCCTATGAACCGGTGACCTTTGCCACCATCGTCACCCGCCTGGCCGAAGCGCACATCCATCAGGGCCAGATCGAAGGCAATGCCGAAGCCGTCTCGATCGGCATCGCCCTGCTCAGTTCCGAAGACGAACTGATGGTCTATGAACACAGCCCGCTCGATTGGGTCTGCCACAAAATGGCCCTGTCGTGCGGCCTTGAGGTGCTGGCGACCCTGACCGGCGCTGACTATATTTTCGATAAGGCGCTGGCCGTCTATGACTTGGCGCTTAAGCGACCGCTGCAAAAGGGCTTAGGCATACGGGCGCGGTTGATGAGCCTGCGGGCCTCATGCCTGGCGCAGCGTGCCGAAGCCACCGGTGATCTTAAGTCGCTCGATGATGCCGAGCGGGCGTTTAAGGAACAACTGCGCGCCACCCGTCCGCTCGAAGACCCGGTTGACTGGGCGATCCTTCAGACCAATCTGGGCAAGCTTTATGTCACGCGCGGCGACATCACCGGCTTTATGCTGGAGCGGGCCTCAGCCGCCTATGCCCTTGATGCCGCAAAGGAAATCTTCCTTGAACATGGCCTGCACAGCCTTGCCGCCACGGCAGAGGGCCATCTGGTGCGCCTGCGGGGGATTTAAAAGACAGCGCGTGACAAACGATCAAATCAAGGGAACACTGCGGTAAAAGCAGCAACCTTTGAGAGATAGCGATGCAGCGCAGGGCGATATTATCAGGCATGGCGGCGGCAATCATGGCGCCAAAGGCCGTGTGGGCGGACACGCAGTTCAAGGTGCTGGTGATCGGCATGCCCAGCAAATACCACTACGAATATGTGCCCGTTGCCCGCGAAAGCCTAGAGCGGATGGCGAGGCTGCACGCCTTTGAGGTGGTGTGGAGCCACAATGCCTATGTTCTGGATCAGGATTTGAAGCCCTTTGCGGCCATCATGCTGCTCAACACCCCGACCGAGGATTTATCGGCCGATCATCGCGCCAAGTTCGAGGCCTATGTGCGCGCAGGCGGCCATGTCATGGTGGTTCACAGGGCGGCGATTGCCCTGCCGGCCGATAGCTGGCCGTGGTATGAAAAACTGGTTGGGCGCACGGTGGGTGTGCATCCCATGCTGCAAACCGGCGTGGTGACAGTGGTCGACAAAAGCTTTCCCGCGACCTTTGGATTGCCGCAGCGCTGGATCTGGAGCGATGAGTTCTACACCACCACCAACCCGCACAATGTAAAGATTACGCCGGTGCTGAACGTCGATGAAACCAGCTATGACCCGACCAAGATCTGGCCCGGTCAAGTCGTCAAAGGCATGGGCAAGGACCACCCGATCGCCTGGTATCACAGCTATGAAGGGGCGCGCGTGTTTGTGACGACCTTGGGCCATAATGTCGAGATGTACCGCGACCCGCAGTATCTCAGCCACCTGCTGGGCGGCCTCTACTGGACCGCCACGGGCCGCGGGCGGGGGTAGTAAGTTCGCATACCTAAAAGCTTTATCGTGGTACCCATCAAGCACTTAACTTTTGCCTTAATAAAGAACAACAGCTCAAAGAGTTCGGTCATATGTTTATAAAAAAAATTCGCCTGAAGAACGGTTACAAGCGTTTTCATGACCTAACCATTGATCTAGGCGAAAACCCTGCTCGTATCGTCGCATTAGTGGGACCAAATGGTTGTGGTAAGAGTAGCGTTCTAGATGGTTTGCTATATCACGCTAGTGCGCGCCAGCGTATTGGTGGTGGCATTGCTCGAGATGTAAGTTACCACTCAATGACAGGTGTCGGTTCGCTAACATGGCAGGATGTAGAAATCCAATTTACCGCCGGAAATTTTTCTGAAATCCGCGCTCTAAAGGAGAAAACTGGGAAAGCTAATACCATTTTCTCATTTCGTAGTCCTTACCGTTATAATAGCCTACTCAAAATCACAGAAACCAAAGCGGTATCTGAAATTTGGAAGAACTCCTACGGCGCAGGCGATGCCTCAAGTCTCGACGCTAAGATGGAAGATAATTATAGAAGATTATACTCGGTGTATAATCTATATCGTGATGAAAATGATTTAAAACCTAGTGAGGCGAAGGCCAAAATAATTGGCGATCTCAATACGTCCATTAAGAAGTGTCTTGATCTAGAGATTTCCAACCTTGGAAATGTCGAAGGTAATCAAGGGACGCTTTATTTTAGAAAACCAGACCATCCAAAAGAGTTTGAATTTAACGTCCTGTCCTCCGGGGAAAAGGAGGTTGTTGACCTACTGCTTGATTTGTATCTCCGCAAAGAGGACTATTCTGACACTGTTTTTCTTATTGATGAGCCAGAACTTCACATAAACACCGCTATTCAAGGCAACCTACTTGAAGAGATTGACCGACTTATTGGGCCTGATTGCCAAATATGGCTCACAACCCATAGCATCGGATTTCTCCGCGCGTTACAGACGAAAATGAAAGATAAATGCCAGATCATTCAATTTCGCTCTGAGTACAATCTCGCCGCTGAGGCTCATACGCTGACACCAGTTAAAGTCGGGCCGGGTACTTGGCGGGACTTATTTGCAATTGCTTTAGATGATCTGGCACACCTAGTTAGTCCCTCGACCATAATTTATTGCGAAGGAAGAGCCGAACCCGGTTCGGGAGGTCGAGAACAAGGTATGGATGCGCGAGTGTTCAACCGCATTTTCGCTGAATCACACCCTGACGCCCTCTTTACATCTAGCGGTGGGAATACCGAACCTGACCAGCGTAGTGCAATCGCCCTACTTGTCCTGAGTAAGGTATTTCCCAAAGTGGACATCTGGGTGCTTAAAGATCGAGATATGGCATCTGGAAAGCCAACGGACGAAAACGACCGCAGAGTTTATCTTAATACAAATCCGGACAATCACCGGGTACTTAAACGGTGGGAAATTGAGAATTATCTCTATGATAAAGAGGTATTGAAGGCATATTGCGCAGGTAAGGGGCTGCAATTTGATGAAGCCGCTTACGATGCCTTCGTTACCAATATAGACGATCAAAATCTAAAGGATGAAACGCAGCGGATAAAGAATTTTTGCGGCATAAAAAGCAGCATTAATGCGGAAGTTTTCAAGATTGCATTGTCCGATTATATAATTTCATCAATGGTTGTGTTCAAAGAACTTGAAGAGTGCATATTTTCTAGGCAATAACGCCGCCTCCCAAATCCCCATAGCCATGCCCGTCAAAACCACGTAACCTCATCTGAAAACCGCCACAGGAGAGGCCGCCATGACCGATGAGACGCCGCCGTTTAAGCGCGAAGTGCTCCAGCTTTTTGACCAGTATGTGCACGGCCTCATCAGCCGGCGGGGCTTTTTAGAAGGAGCGGCGAAATATACCGCAGGCGCTGCCGGGGCGGTGGCGACCCTGACCGCCCTGTCACCCGATTTCGCTCGCGCCCAGACCGCTGCCGATGACAGCCGCCTTACAACCACCCGCGTCGATATAGCGTCTCCCGACGGCAATGGCACCATCAAGGCTTATCTGATCAAGCCCGCCAAGATCAAAACCAAGCTGCCGGTTGTGGTGGTCGTCCATGAAAACCGTGGGCTTAATCCGCACATCGAAGACATTGCGCGGCGGGTAGCCCTCGACGGCTATATTGCGCTGGCGCCCGATGCCCTGACGACGCTGGGCGGTTATCCCGGCAATGAAGACGATGCCCGCGCCCTGTTCCAGAAACTGGATCAACCCAAGACTCGCAATGACTTTGTCGCCGCCGCAGACTATGCCCGCACCTTAACCAACAGCACCGGCAAAGTCGGCGTGGTCGGGTTCTGCTACGGCGGGGCGATTGCCAACCTATTGGCCACGCGCATCCCCACGCTCAAAGCCGCCGTACCGTTTTACGGATCGCCCGCCCCTCTGGCCGATGTACCGAACATCAAGGCCGAACTGCTGGTGCACATGGGCGGCAATGATGCCCGCGTCAATGCCACTTGGCCGGACTATGAGGCCGCGCTCAAGGCCGCCGGTGTGCGCTATGAAGCCTATATCTACGACAATGCCGAGCATGGCTTCAACAACGACACCACCCCGCGCTTTAAACCCGATGCCGCCAAGCTGGCGTGGGAGCGGACGATGTCGCTGTTTGCGCGGACGCTGAAAGGGGCCTGATCAGTCCTTCCACGCGCCGTTGGCGATCGGTTCACCGAAATCCGGCACGCCATCGGCTGTATAGCCAAAATGCTGAACGCGGGTGTGGCGGTTCGGATCGAACAGCGAATTGCCGGTGATTTTTTGATAGTCGCGGCCATGATAGACCAGTACGTCCCGGCCCTTTTCATCGGTAATGAAACTGTTGTGGCCAGGGCCCCAGACCTTGTTCTTGGGTGAGCTTTTGAACACCGGCACCGGCGATTTGGTCCATGAGGCCGCATCCATGATATCGGCGTCTTCGCTGGCCGTCAGCATGCCTAAACAATAGTTCTCATCGGTGGCACTGGCCGAATAGGTCAGGAACAGGCGGCCATTACGGTGCAGAACCGTCGGGGCCTCAGCGACCTTATATTTGACGATTTCCCAGTCATAGGTCGGCACGGTCAGGCGCACCGGCGTGGCCGCCAGTTTCGACGGCGAGGCCAGCGGGGCCAGATACAGATTTGAGTTGGTCTCAATCCCCGGTTCCTTTTGCGCCCACAACAGATAGCGCGTGCCTTTGTGGACAAAGGTGGTGGCATCCAGATTGAACGTATCCCACGGCATTTCGACCCGCACCGGCTTGCCCCAGCGGCCGGTCAGCGGATTGGGATCGGGGCTGGAGATAACATAGGTGCGCACCCGGAATGGCTCGCCCTTATCGCCCGCGCCAAAATAGAGGTGCCACTGGCCGTCAAAATGATGGATCTCCGGTGCCCAGATATAGCCGCCCATTTTCCCTTCGAGCGGTCGCTTCCACACCACGACTTCACCTGCGGTTTGCAGGCCGGCAATGGTACGCGACCGGCGCACGATCAGGCGGTCATATTCCGGAACAGTGGCGGTGAAATAATAATAGCCGTCGTCATGCTGCATGATCTGCGCATCGGCGCGCTGACGCACCAGCGGATTGACCGGTTTAGGCGGCGTTTGCGCAAAGACCGGAGCGGTCGCGGATGCACTGGCAGCAGCGATCACAAAACCGCGGCGGGAAAAGCGGGGAAGGTTCGACATTATAATTCTCGCAAGGACGTTTCAGTAGATAGGTGCCCGATCCCGATATTATTATGACTTCATCGCGCGACGCCTGCCGCCTCGATATGTCGGACAAATTTGTTTTAACGCCTTAGCCCAGATTGTCAAATCTGGCACTTGCTGACCGAATGATCACATCACATGCCCGATATCGTCGACACGCACCGTACCTTCGCGGATAACACGGCAATAGATGCCGCAATCGCGGTGGCCGTAATGTTCAAACAGAGCCGCCACCAGATCGACATCGCGCGCGGCCGTTTCCGGATTCACATGGGTTGCCACGCAGCGCACGATCGGTTTTAAGGCCTCAAGCTCCGGTCCGTCGTTGCCCAGTTTGATCGTCTTACCTACCCAGTCATGATCAACAAACGGCGGCAAGCCTTTCATCCACACATTGGCCCGCAGGCGCAACGGATCGAGATCACGTCCGATCTTCAGCCCCAGATCATTCAGCGAATTGAGATTGAGCAGCGACACAAACCCCTTGGCCGAATCCGTAAAACGATGATGATCTACCCGCGTTTCCAGCAGCTTAAGCGGAAAGCGCACCGGATCATAATCCTCATGGGCGGCCAGCACGTTTTCAACATGGCGCGCCAGTGAGGCACGGGCCGCCGGTTGCGTCAGGTCAAACACCTCAACCGAGCCATCCTCGTCTTCGATGCGAAAGGTCTCAGCGATCTCATCATAGCGGGTTTTCAGCCGCGCCACGGCGGCGAAGCGCGCCAGCACGGCAAACTTCATCTTGGACAAAAACTGAGGGTCTTCGGCGGTAAAGCCCGACGGCCCGACCTCCAGCGCATAAAGCCGATCAAACGGAAAAAATCCGTCTATGCTGAGCGCCGCCGACCTTAGCGGCTCCGGCGTAAAACCTTTGATCGGGTGGCGGTACAGGCCGGAGATGGTGAACATTAAGCTGCTTTCTTTGAAGCCTTTGATTTAGTCATCACGACTAGCCAAGTAATGAAGAGCAGCGCCACAAGAAATACCGGATACGACCAGTTCAGCCCCTCAATCGTGCCTGTCAGATAGAAAAAACGCACGACTACGACCAAAGTATAGAAAATCAGGCTTGCAACTATCAATGGTTTTAAAAACTTAACCCGATCAATAGGCGTTAAATTTATGAACCCAAGACTACAACCAAGGACGCTAATAAAACTTGGCATCTCAGCCGCAAATTTCAAAAACACCTGATCACCTGCCCAAAGTTTGGGAAGTTCCGTATATACAACCAGCCCGTTTATGACGGTTAAAATGATAGCAACCATAGCGAAATTTAGGATTTTTACCGCATTACCCTCTTCCACCGGCTCCCCCATTACTGCGTTTAAAAAATCCGTAACCAGCGCAGGACAGTATAAACACCGGCAGGTAAATCAGTACCAGCCCCAACAGCCAGTTGTCCTGCCAGTACTGCCAGGTCGCGGTAAAGTCATGATCACGCAGATTATAGCCGATTATCCCTATGGTCACGATGACCACAGCGCCCGCGGCCCAAAGCGTCAGGACTTTGCGACGCGCGTCGTTCACCGGCAAGAAATCGATAACCGTAACAATGACCAGACCAAGGATCACCGGCCACAAGGTCGATATGTACTCACTATCAAAGGCCATCAGGCTCATGAAGATCACAATAGCCAACAGCCGCATGAGCTTTAGGTTCATAGCCCCCCCCCATGAATGGGCAAAGCTTACCCGAATTGCGGGCGGTTTCAAGCTCGTGTTTTGCCCCTCACCCCACCCCTCTCCCCGCTTGCGGGGAGAGGGAATTTATTATCCCATCTCGTCTTCCAACATGGCCAGGCGTTCGGCCTGATCTTCGGCGATCAGGGCGTTGATCATGGCGTCCATCTCGCCTTCCATAAACTGCGGCAGGTTATAGATGGTCAGGTTGATGCGGTGATCAGTGATGCGTCCTTGCGGGTAGTTATAGGTGCGGATGCGTTCCGACCGATCGCCCGATCCGACCTGGGACTTGCGGGCATCGGAGCGAGCAGTATCGAGCGCCTGACGCTGCTGATCGTAAAGCCGCGCTTTCAGGTTACGCATGGCAATGGCGCGGTTCATGTGCTGCGATTTTTCGGATGAGGTCACCACGATCCCCGACGGCATGTGGGTGATCCGCACGGCCGAATCCGTCTTGTTGACGTGCTGTCCGCCGGAACCCGACGCGCGGTAGGTGTCGATCCGGATATCCTTATCGAGGATTTCGATCTCAACGTCCTGAGCTTCGGGCAGAACCGCGACGGTGGCCGCCGAGGTATGAATGCGCCCTTGCGTTTCCGTGGCGGGCACGCGCTGAACGCGGTGAACACCGGATTCAAACTTCATCTTACCGAACACGCCGTCGCCGGTAACTGAGGCGATGATTTCCTTATAGCCGCCGGCGTCGCCCTCACTGATCGAGTCAATCTCAACGCGCCAGCCCTGCGTTACCGCATAGCGGCTATACATGCGAAACAGATCGCCCGCAAAGATCGCCGCTTCGTCGCCGCCGGTGCCCGCACGGACTTCGAGAATGGCCGAGGCGTTTTCGTCCTTGTCCTTGGGCGCCAGTAACAAGGCTACACCGCGCTCAAGTTCGGGCAGGCTGGCTTTCAGTTCCTGCAACTCCTCTTCGGCCAGCGGTGACAGTTCCGGGTCTTTGAGGGCCATCAGTTCCTCAAGCTCCGGCACCTGTGCGCGGGCTTTCAGTACGCGCTCGACCGCTTCCGCCACGGGCTTAAGCTCGGCGTGCTCTTTCGACAGCTTGACGATTTCAGCGCCATCGGTGACGGCCCCCATGCGCGCTTCGATCATTTTGAAACGATCAAGCACCTGATCAAGCTTTTGTTGCGGCAGACGGATCACTGGGAACACCTTCATCAAACTGTGACGGTGCCTTTAGCACCTATCGCGGATAGGTATCAATAAAGCTCTGGCGCTTTTCCAGTGCTGCCGCCAATGCCACCAACTTTGGTGATGACGACTGCCATTCAATATGCGGATAACGGAACTCCAGATAGGTCGCCGCGATGCCCAGCGTAATCGCGCCCATATCCAGGCCGTGCTGTTCGACCTCATCCAAGGTCGGACATTCGCTTTCGGCCACCGCAAACCCGCGCAGCAAATTGCGCTCCCAGCGCGTCAGCCACATCGGTGAGCGCTCAGATTCAGGCCTGCGATTTTCCAGCACGATCTTGACCGTCATTTCCATCAGGCCATCAGCCAGAGTTTCCAGACGACGCACCCGCCAGTGGGCTTCGCCCCCCATCGGATAAAGTTTCAATCCGCTGTCGAAATGCGTATCCAGCCACTGACAGATCAGGGCGGAGTCAAAATAGTTGACGCCCTCATCGGTTTGCAGGGCCGGGATCTGGGATATCGGGTTGATGGCCAGAAGCTCAGGCGCATCATCGGTAGCCGCCGTCAGAAATTCTTCGACGCGATTTGTCAGACCTTTTTCACGCACGGCAATCCGGCACTTTCGGACGAACGGTGAGCCTGTACCGATAATGAGTTTCATTTGATTTTGCCTTCTGTGTCATCAGTCCGCGCCTTTAAGACATCGCAAAACCCTGTCCGTCAAGGGATTTAACGTGTGAAGCCCTCGGCGGGCGCACCTCCTGAATCAAGTGATCACGCCCCACAGAAACCTTTACAAACCCTTAAAATACAAGGATTTCCGTTTGCGTTAATTTAATACCTTGCGTGTATAAGTGGCCACAGTAGAACGCATTTCCCTCAAAATGAGGCCTTTGGTGACCAAAGAACGCAGTGAATTTAAACTGATCGCGCCGATGGCGCTGATCGTGCTGGCGGCAGTCTGCGCCCTGGTGGGCAGCCTGTGGGTCTGGGCCGAACAGACCGACCGTGCCGCCCGTGAACGCGAAGAAAATCTGGTTCGCGCCGGGATTCACAATATGGTCAATGAAACCTCGGCTCTGCTTAATCCCATGGCGATATGGGATGAGGCGGTCAGGAACACTGATCATAACTATAATCCTGAGTGGGTTCAGAACGTTTACGGCGACTACATGAGGAGTATTCTGGGCTTTGAACTATCCTACCTGCTGGATGATAAGGATCAGCCGGTTTTCGCCTCACGTCGTGGACGCGAGATACCTGCCCGCAGCTACCACGGCTTTTCATCCGAAGCACGCAGCCTGTTGTCAAACGTACGCAGCAATTTCGATCCGGTCACCCGCAAGCTGATCCAGAAAGACGCAACCCGCACCAAGTACGGTAAGTTAATCCAGGTCAATGGCCGGGTCTATGCCTTCGGGGCAGCCCTGATCAGTACAGAACGCAAAAGCCAGATCACCCGCGAACGCCCCTTTGTTATTCTGGGGGCCCGCGAAATTTCCGCGTCGGCACTCAACACACTGGCCGACAGCTACGCCCTGAGCAAGGTGCGCATGCTCCGCCCCGGTCAGGCAGCCCAGCCCGGCAGCGCCAATGTCATTTTTCAGGACGATGAGGGCCGCGCCCTGCTCCACCTGTCATGGATGCCGGAAACGCCGGGCCGTAAGCTGTTTATCGGCGCGCTTGGCCCCGTACTTTTAGTCTCGCTCGGCCTTGGGGCTGTGGCCGTGCTGATGCTGCACCAGTCCCAGCGCGCCGCCCGCAGCCTGATTGCCTCTGAGGCCAAGGCCAAGCACATGGCCCTGCACGATAATCTGACCGGCCTGCCCAACCGCACCCTGTTTGCCGACCGTCTGGTGCAGGCGACCGAACGCGTGCGCCGTCTGGGCGGCAATGTCGCGGTCTTTTGCATCGGCCTTGACCGCTTTAAGGATGTTAATGACACGCTGGGCCACCAGGCCGGTGACGAACTGATCCGTAACTGCGGTCAGCGCATTTCCTCCATGATCCGCGCCGGGGATACGCTGGCCCGTCTGGGCGGTGATGAATTTGTGATTATCCAGACCGATACCGACGGCCATTCGGCCTCAGCGCTTGCCAAGCGCGTTCAGGAAAACCTGACCGGCACGGTGACGCTTGATTCCGGTCAGGTCTTCTGCTCGTGCTCGATCGGCGTGACCCTGATCAGCGATGCCGATGTCGAGCCGGCCGAAGCGCTACGTCAAGCCGATCTGGCCCTTTACCGCGCCAAGGAACTGGGCCGCGGTCAGTATGCCTTCTTCGAACTTGAGATGGACGCCACCATCAAGCTGCGCAAGATGCTGGAAACCGGCTTACGCGAAGCCATTCACTGCGAAGAAATCGACGTGGTCTATCAGCCGCAGGTCGATCATTTCGGCACCATTGTCGGTGTCGAGGCTCTGGCGCGCTGGACCCACCGCGAACGTGGTCCGATCTCGCCCGGATACTTCATTCCGCTGGCCGAAGAGTGCAACCTGATGATCGATCTGGGTGCCGTGATCATGCGCCGCGCTATGATGGACAGCCATCGCTGGCCGGGCCTGAAGGTTGCGGTCAACGTCTCGGCCACCCAATTGCGCTCCGGCCAGTTCATCCCGCGTCTGAAGGAAATGATGCAGGAGACCGGTGTATCGGCCACGCGCATCGAGATCGAAATCACCGAAGGTGTCCTGCTGAACGACGACCATCAGACCCAGATCATCCTTAAGGATCTGCGCAGCATGGGCTTTTCGATTGCGCTTGATGATTTCGGCACCGGCTATTCGAGCTTGAGCTATCTCGGCCGCTATCCGGTCGATAAGATCAAGATCGACCGCTCGTTCGTGTCAAACCTTGGGGTCGATGCCGAAGCCGATGCCGTTATCCGTGCCATCGTCAAGCTGGCCAAGGCTTTGCACCTGAACATCGTCGCCGAAGGGGTCGAAACCAAACAGCAGCGCAGCATCCTGAAACAAGCCGGCTGCCCGATCATTCAGGGCTTCCTGTTCTCAAAGCCGGTTAAGGTAGAAGAGATCGATGCCCTGCTGGCCGTGCAAGTACCACCACCCGTCAAGACTCGCATCCAGACTTCGGCACGCGGCACCACCTCGGTGTCACAATCGATGGCGATGATGAAGTGATACTCACCGAAAAGTTTTTGGCTTACGCCAAAATACATTTTCTGGGGTTCAATATCGAAAAGAGTTCCCTCGGGGCGGCCCGACGGGAACTCTTTGCTTTATAAGTCTACATTCAATTTTCTGGCAAGCGACAGAATCTCGCTCCTTAGCGAACTGTAGGAACTCGTCATCATGCGGGTAATAGCCTTGAACGCCGCCTCACGATCACAGCTTAGGATCATGCGCTTGACCTGGCCCAGCCCTGCCGGTGGCATCGACAGGCGGTTGAACCCCAGCGCCACCAGCACAAAGGCTTCCAGCGGCTTACCCGCCATTTCACCGCATACTGAGACCGGTGTGCCGCTCTCATCCGCCGCCTGACGAATGGACGACAGAGCCCGCAGCATCGGCGGCGACAGCACGTCATAACGTTCCGACACCCGCGGATTGGTCCGGTCAGCGGCAAACAGATATTGCGTCAGGTCATTGGTGCCGACACTGGCGAAATCGACCATCGGCAGCAGGGCATCCAGATGCCACAACAGGGACGGACATTCGATCATCACCCCGACCCGCAATACAGATGGCAAGGCCCGCCCGCGCCGCTTGGCCCAGGCCATTTCGACATCAACCCATTCGCGCGCCTGACGGAACTCATCAATTGAGGCCACCATCGGGAACATGATGCGCAATTCGCGCCCACGGGCGGCGATGATCAGAGCACGTATCTGCATCCGCAGCAGGGCCGGACGATCAAGCCCCATGCGCACCGCCCGCCAACCCAGAGCCGGGTTTTCCTCACGCTCGGTTTCCATATAGGGCAGGATCTTATCCCCGCCCAGATCAAGGGTGCGGAAGGTCACGGGCTTATCGCCCGCCTCATCCATCACCCGCTCATAAAGCTCGGTCTGGCGCTTGAGGCGCGGCAGATCCTCAGAAACCATGAACTGAAATTCAGTGCGGAACAAACCGATCCCTTCGGCGCCGGTTTCGTGCATGATCTCAAGATCGAACTCCAGCCCCGCGTTCATCAGCATGGCGACGCTGTGGCCATCCTTAGTGACCGCAGGCACGTTCTTGATCTTGATGAACTCGGCCCGTTGCTGGGCGCGGACATCCATACGGGCGTGGGTGGCACCGATAATATCAGGACGCGGCCTAAGGTAAGCTTCGCCGGTTTCGCCATCGACAATAACGGCATCATTCTGGCTGACCTTGTCACGCAGACCGCTTAGCCTACCGACACACGGGATTTGCAGCGCCCGCGCCACAATGGCAGCATGGGCGGCCGCCGAGCCTTCTTCCAGCAAGATGCCTTTCAGCCTCTTGCGGTCATATTCCAGCAAATCGGCCGGCCCCAGATCACGCGCCACCAATATGGAATCCTCAGGGATTTCCCGCGCGACCGTGCTCTTGCCCGCCAGTACCCGCAACAGACGGTTGGCCAGATCTTCGAGGTCATGCAGGCGTTCACGCATATAGGCGTCACGCGCCGAGTTCATCCGGGCGCGCTGCTCGTTACGGACGCGCTCAACGGCGGCTTCGGCGGTCAGGCCTGAGCGTACCGCCTCGACCAGATTGCGCGTCCAGCCGCGGTCATGGGCGAACATGCGATAGGTTTCAAGCACATCAAAGGTCGGCCCCGCCAGACCGTGCTGGCCTTCAAACATCTCATCGATCTGTTCGCGCAGCGACGTGATCGCGGTTAGCAGGCGCACCTCTTCGGCGACCGGATCATCCGACAACAGATGCTCAGGCGTGACCGGCACCTCATGCAGGATAACCACCCCAAGGGCGATACCGTCCGCAAAGGCCGCGCCTTTGAGCCGCTCAGGCTTATGGGGTGCCAGCTCGATATCTTTAAGTTCATCAAAGACCTGAAGATCGCCCGCCGCCACCATTTCGGCCAGAACCATGGCGATGATCTGAAGATCCTCAACCTCTTCTTCCTGATAGTGGCGCATGGCCCTGTTCTGGACAACCAGAACGCCAATAGTGCGACCGCCGCGCAGCAACGGCACGCCCAGGAATGAGTTATAGGGATCCTCGCCCGTCTCCGGACGATAGGCAAAGTTCGGGTTTGACGGCGCGTCCGACAGATTAAGCGGGGCCCCGGCGCGGGCCACTTCACCGACCAGACCTTCGGACAGACGCAGACGGGTATTGTGCACGGCGGCGCGGTTCAGGCCTTCGGTGGCAAACAATTCCAGTTCTTCGGAGGTGCGGCGCAGATAGATCGAACAAACCTCGGCCACCATCGAATTGGCGATAATACGCACGACAGCATCGAGGCGGGCCTGTGCGGTGGTACCGTCGGCCATGACCTCACGGATTTGCCGCAGCAGCCCTCTCTGGCCCTTAATGGCGAGACCGGATTTCATAGTGAACGCATTCCCTCAAACAACGCCTTAAGCGTCACTATTATATTTTTCGCGTACCCACACCATAGAAAAACGCCACAGGTCAAGCCCTGCGGCGTTTTTACACTCACATATCCGTAATGACCGGACATTTAATTCAAAGCAGAAAATTTCGCAGGGCCGCCCCTAGAAAATTTTCTTCGATCCAAAGGGGGCACATGGGGGAAAGTTATTTCCCCCATAATTGTTTAAAGAGGCGGGGAAAGTCATTTCCCCCATGAGAGTTAGACACCAATCTTATCGAGGCCGTAAGCCGCGTGCAGCGCGCGCACGGCCAGTTCGGTATAGGCCTCATCAATCAGCACAGAAATCTTGATCTCAGAGGTCGAGATGACCTGGATATTGATCCCCTTGTCCGACAAAGCACGGAACATGGTCTCAGCCACACCGGTGTGCGAACGCATACCGACACCGACGATCGAGACCTTGGCGACATTTTCATCGACTTTCAGCGTATCAAAGCCAAGTTCACCCTTGGCTGCGGTCATCAGGTCAGCCGCCGCCTGAGCGTCACGCCTACCGACCGTGAACAACTGGTTGGCATAGTCGCCCGAACGCTTTTCAGACTGGACGATCATGTCGACATTGATATTGGCCTGCGCCAGCTTTGAGAACACCGCTGCCGAGACACCAACCTTGTTCGGCAGGCCCAGAAGGGTGATCTTGGCTTCATCACGGCTGAAGGCCACGCCGGAAATAATATGCTTTTCCACGATTTCGTCCTCGTCGCACACGATGGTGCCCTGATCAATGTTTTCGCCCGGCTCCACAAAGGAAGACAGCACGCGCACCGGCATACGCTGCCCCATAGCCAGTTCGACCGAGCGGGTCTGAAGCACCTTGGCCCCAAGGGACGCCATTTCCAGCATCTCTTCAAATGAAATCTTTTTGAGGCGGCGGGCCTTGGCTTCCACGCGCGGATCGGTGGTATAGACCCCATCCACGTCGGTATAGATATCGCAGCGAATTGCCTTAACCGCAGCGGCCACAGCCACGGCTGAGGTATCAGACCCGCCACGGCCCAGCGTCGTGATGCGGCCGGATTCGGTGACACCCTGAAAGCCCGGCACGACCACGATCTGACCAGCATCAAGCGCGGTCTCAAGCTTGGCCGGCGGGATATCGAGAATACGGGCCTTACCGTGAATGTCGGAGGTAATAATCGGCACCTGCCAGCCCATCATCGAAATGGCGTCATAGCCCATATTACGCAGAACCATGCTGAGAAGCCCGGCGGTCACCTGCTCACCCGACGCCACGACGACATCATATTCGTCATCACCCTCAATGGCTTTGCCTGTGGGTTTCCCCGCACCATCGGTCCAGGCGACCAGTTCGTTGGTTTTGCCTGACATGGCCGAAACCACGACCGCGACATTATGGCCGGCATCGACCTCAGCCGCGACCAGACGCGCCGCTCTGCGGATGCGTTCCAGATCGGCCATCGACGTGCCGCCGAATTTCATGACTAAGCGAGTCACTGTGATACAAATCCTGACTGTTTGACGGACAAAAGATGCTATGAAGACCTATTCTTAAAGCTTGCCCGTCGCTCAAGGCGGGCATATCTAGCGACATGACGCGTTTGCTGCAAGCGTTTGCAGTGCGTTTACGGCGCAATTTGGATACAAATAATGGCCTTAAACCGACAAGAATTACCCGAAACGGAAGCATTGACTACGTCTGGCGGTGAAAATTCCGCCAAAACCGTATCTATTGAGACAAATTCACCCGCATCCGGCTTTTCGATCGACGAAGGCGAAGTGGCGCGTTTTTCGGCCTTGGCCGCCAAGTGGTGGGACGTGAAGGGTGAGTTTGCGCCGCTCCATAGATTCAACCCGACCCGCGTGCGCTTTATCCGCGACACCTGCCTGATGCATTTTTCGCATCTTTCCAGCGCCCGACCGGGCGTCGGCGACCGTTCGCCGCCCCCGCGGAGCCAGGAGCGCAGCGAATTAGGCGTGAGCGATATAGAACTCGGCGATGATGTGCACCCCTTTGGCCATATGCGCCTGCTCGATGTCGGCTGCGGCGGCGGGTTGTTGTCTGAGCCCATGCGGCGAATGGGGTTTGAGGTCACCGGCCTTGACGCGTCGGAAAAAAATATCGGCACCGCCCGCGCCCATGCCGCGCAGGGCAATCTCGATATCCGCTATCTGGCCCAGACAGTTGAGCAACTGGCAGCGGCCGGTGAGCCTCAGTTCGATGTTGTCCTGTGCATGGAAGTCATCGAGCACGTCGCAGACCCGCGTGAGTTCCTGAAAACCTGTGCATCCCTAGTCAAGCCCGGCGGGCTGATGTTTGTCGCCACACTTAACCGCACCACCAAGGCGTTTGCGCTGGGGATCGTCGCCGCCGAATATGTGCTGCGCTGGGTGCCGCAAGGGACCCATGACTGGAACAAGTTCCTGAAACCATCAGAGATCGAAAGTTTTCTGAGTGAAACCGCCCTCACCACCGATCCGGCGGTAGGGGTTAGCTATAATCCTCTGCTCGACCAGTGGGCCTTGTCGAACGATACCGCCGTCAACTATATGATGGTCGCCAGAGCTTTTTGATGCGCGGGGCTAACGCTTCGCTCCTTGAGCCCACGCCCATTAATGGGGATAGCCCCCACCACCATTCGCTTTGCTCATGGTCCCCCTCCCCAGGCACTTTAGTGCACTACCGCCGTGCTACTTGAGCGCTTTGGGGAGGTATATAACCTCTGATACTCCCCCGGCGTGCCGGGGGAGGTGGCAGCCGCAAGGCTGACGGAGGGGGGCCTCTTAAACGGAACCACCAATGACCGAAACTACAACCACCCTCGTCACCGCCTGGAAATCCGCCCAGAGCCGCCTTAAGGAGGCTGGACTCGATTCTCCCGCCATCGATGCCCGTCTGTTGCTGGAGGCCGCCACCGGCGCCTCCCGTACTGAGATCGTCACCGACCCGTATCGTCCGCTAACCGCGGATCAGGTCGCCACCCTCGAAGACTATCTGTCAAAGCGCCTCAAGCGGATGCCGGTATCGCGCATTCTGGGGCGCAAGGGCTTCTGGAAGCTGATGCTCAACATCAACTCCCACGTCCTGTCGCCCCGTCCTGAGACCGAATGCCTGGTCGATCTGATCCTCAAGCGCACCGAAGAGGGCCAGTCGTTTCAGGTGGCTGATCTGGGGGTTGGCTCCGGCGCGATCCTATTGTCGATTCTGGCCGAGCGGCCGGCGGCCCGCGGCCTCGGCACCGACATTTCGGAAGAGGCTCTGGCCGTGGCACGCGAAAATGCAGCCAATCTGGGTCTTGCCGGACGTGCGGCATTTTTACGCACCTCCTGGGCAGTCGGTATGGCCGATGACAGCTTTGATTTTGTCGCCTCAAACCCGCCTTATATCCGCTCAGACGTGATCCCGACCCTTGATCCGGAAGTGAAAGAGCACGACCCGATTCTGGCGCTGGATGGCGGCCCGGACGGTTTGCAGGCCTATATCGAGCTTATCCCCGATGTTTTCCGTGTCCTCAAAAAAGACGGCATGGCCTATATCGAAATCGGCTTCGATCAATCCGAAGCGGTTGAAAAGATTATGAAAGACGCTGGCTTTATCAACGTCCACACCCTGCTCGACCTGTCGACAAACCCACGCATCGTGATCGGCCAAAAATTCGCACTTTAAAAAAAGACTTGGCGTTTGATCCTTTTGCCGCTAATCAAGGGGTGTCTTCCATCCCTTGTTAACGCCTATGGTGATACGAATTACTCGCATCACAGAAATCATGGCGAAGCAGGCTGGCCGGGCGCGTTACGGGTATTTCAATCGGGGCAACCCAGCGCGCACAACCGACCCAAAAGACATCACCAAATACTATGGTCGTATCCATCTGAATAACCATAAGCATTTGCTGGATTTACGAAAATTTGCCGCCCCAATGCGGGCGAAGCGTATAGAACGGTCGCACACACATGAAAGATTTCAGGGGTATGAAACGGCAACGTGGCCGGAATCGCAATACCACCAAACCCTCTGGTCAGCAGAACAATAATCCCAACCGCGCCTACGAATCGACTGGCCCCGAAGGGGCCAAGGTTCGCGGTAATGCTCAGACCATCTATGAAAAATATCAGCAGCTTGCCCGTGACGCCAACTCGTCCGGGGATCGGGTTCTAGCCGAAAACTACCTGCAGCACGCGGAACATTACTTCCGCCTGATCCGCCAGATGCAGCCGACCCGTCCGGTGTCAGAATTTGTCGCCCGCGATCCGTTCTCGAATTTCTACGACATCGACGAAGACGCTGAGACCGAGACCGAATCCACCGAAGCCGTGACTGAAGGCGCTGAGGCCGAAACCTATGAGACCGGTGACGCCGCCGAAGGTGACCAGCGCCCCCGTCGCGATGACCGCAATGAGGATCGCAACCGCGACCGTAATAACCGCGATCGCAACGACAGGGATCGTAACGACCGCAATCGTGACCGTAACGACCGGGATCGTAACCGTGATCGCGATCGCTCGTTTGAAGCACGTGAGCCGAGAGAGCCGCGTGAACCGCGCCCTGAGCGAGGGCCAGAGCGTGAGCAATTTGATGGCGATGGCAATCGCCGCGAAACCCGCCGTGAGCGTTATGAGCGCCGCCGCAATCAGCGCCTGAACGAGCAGGAGCAGATCGTTGCCGATCCGTTGGGAGCGGTGCCGGTCACTGCCTCGACCGAGCCTTTAGCGCCAGTCACTTTGGCACCTGTGCCTCTGGCACCTGCGGCTGAACCCGCCTTTACACCACCGTCTGCCAGTGTCGATGCCGACCATCTGCCGGCCTTCCTGCGCGCGCCCCGCACGCCGCGTGAAGTCGAAGCGGTCTCCCCCCCTGAGTCGGATGAAGCTCCTGCTGAGGCGGTCAAAAAGCCCCGCGCGCCCCGCCGTAAAAAGACAGAGGCCGAGATTACTTCCGAAGAAGCCTGATCACAAACAAGCCCCCTGACTTCAGGGGGCTTTTTTAATTCAGTTTTGAATTGCCCGCAGGCTTTGGGGCCGGTGACGGTACAACCGGCGCATCGGCCTTAGGCGCTACCGGCTTCATGACCGGCAAGGGTGCAACCGGAACCCCGTCCTCGATCAGGGATTTAACATCCTGCGGCGTGGCTTCGCCGTAAATAGGCCGGTCTTTGGAATAGCCCTCATGGATATCGCGGGCCTCTTTGGCAAAGCCCTCACCGACATAATCGAAATTTTTCTCGACGTGCTGGCGCATCTGATAGGCGGCTTCGGCCATAACCCGGTGGGCTTCCGCGACCGGATCCTTGCCCTTGGTGGTGCGCACACTGGGGGCCATGATGGCTTTTTCAATATCGGTTGCACCACACATCGGACATTCGATCAGCCCGCGCGTCTTTTGCTCATCAAAGCTTGATGAGGACGAAAACCACGCCTCAAACTCATGGGCGTGCGGGCACTTTAGAGCATAGCGGATCATGACAGGGTAATATCCCGATCGTGCTGAAGCTGCGGCAGGGCCGCACGCGCCTTGGCCACTTCGGACAGATCAAGTGTGGCGAACAGCACATCCGGACGGTCGTGATCCAGCGACGCGATCACTTCACCCCACGGCCCAATGACCAAGGAATGACCCCAGGTCTTGCGGCCATCTTCGTGAGCGCCACCTTGGGCCGGGGCCAGCATAAACGCGCCGGTTTCAATCGCCCGCGCCCGTAGCAGCACTTCCCAGTGCGCCTTACCCGTAGGCTGAGTAAAGGCGGCAGGCGTGGTGATCACCGATGCCCCGGCCTTGGCCAGCAGCCGGAACAGATAGGCAAAGCGCACGTCATAACAGATGCTCATGCCGAGTTTGACGCCGGCAACATCCGCGACCACCGCCCGTGTCCCCCCCGTGATGCCATTGCTTTCTTTATAGGATTCACCATTCGTCAGTTCGACATCGAACAGATGCACCTTATCGTAGGTGTCGATGATGTTACCATCGGGCCCGATCAGCAGGGTGCGGTTGACGGCGCGGGCGTCTTTAGTCGCGCTACCGCTATCGCTGCTTGAGCGCAGTTCACCATCCTTATCCAGCACGATGGCCGACCCCATCAGGATCGGCACCGACAACCGCCGCGCCAGATCGCGATAGCCCTGAACGCACATGTCGTCATCGGCGGTTGTGACCTTGAGCGCCTTCTGATCCTTACGGATCTCCATCAGATTGGAACATTCCGGGGTCAGAATAAGTTGCGCCCCTTCCGCCGCCGCCCTCTCAATGAGCGGGGTGGCCTGAGTAAGCGCTGCCGCCTGATCGGCGGGCGTGGTTAGCTGAATAAGAGCGACTTTCAGAGCATCAGACATGTGCATTAGCCCGCCAGCAGCGGATCAAGCCCTCCGCGCGACTCAAGGGCCAACAGGTCATCACAACCGCCGACATGCAGACCGTCGATGAAAATCTGCGGATAGGTGCTGCGGCCGGAGCGCTGGTTCATTTGGGCTCGCAGTTCCGGGTCATGTGAGGCCACAATATCTTCATAGGTGACGCCTTTTTTATCAAACAACGCCTTGGCGCGTTCACAATAGGGGCAGTAGGGTTTGGTATAGATTTCGATCTTGGCCATTAAAACGACTTCCACTGACGGGCTATATTGAACTGTATATAATCCAGATGCAGAATAATTAAAGACCTGCATCGGCCTCAGAGGCGGCGCGCGCAATCACCGCCACATCGATCTGGCGTACACCGGCGGCGATCAGCACCTTACTACAGGCCCGTACCGTAGCCCCCGTCGTGAACACATCATCGACCAGCACCACATGCCGCCCGCGTAAGCGGCGCGCGCCAGCAAGAGTGACCATGAAGGCAGCCTTGAGATTGCGTTCTCGCTCAACCTTAGAGCCCTGACGAATGGTCGGTCGAACCCGGCGCAAGCCATCGGCCAGATAATCCTTATCATATTGCCGCGCCAAAGGCCTTGCGATCTCAGCGGCCTGATTGTAGCGCCGGCTCCACAGGCGCGACCAATGCAGCGGCACCGGCACGATGATATCACAGTCCGCAATCAATTCTGCCGCGGCCCGCCCGATCCACTGGGTAAACATCGGCGCCATATCGGTCCGATCTGCATGTTTGAACGGCAGGATCAGGCTTTTGGACGCCTCGCCATAAAGACAGGCCGCCCGCGTGCGCGTAAATGGAAACGGTTTCAGGGTGCAGCCTTCGCATCGCCCTCCGGCCCCCAGATAAATCCCCCCCGCCAGTGGCCTTGCACACATATCGCAGCCCTCATCGCTTAAGAACCGGATCTGCCCCCAGGTGTCCGCCGACAGGCCCCCCAGCATCATGGCTTCATTGGGCGCAGCATAATTGACCGGATCATGGGGGTCACGATCCAGCATCTGCGCCGGATAGATGGCGTCAATCACACCGCGCACGGCATTACGGCCATTATCTGCGATCAGCCCCTTAACCTTGGCTGGCAATTCGCTTAAAGCAACCCATCTGTTATCCATTGTGCCCTCGTATTGCCCGCCCACATGACCCAGCTTCCCCCGCGCCTGTTCGACCGCTCACTTCTGGCCCGCCGCCTCGACCGCGTGGCGCATGGCTTTGGTGCGGCCAGTTTCCTGAAAACCCGCGCCGTAGAAGACAGCCTGGCTACCCTCAGCGCTATCAACCGCACGTTTGACCTGACGCTGGATATTGGGGCCAGAGACGGCACGTTTGGCAAGTGTTTAAAATCATCCCATGCGGCTACCAAGATCGGCACCCTGATCGAGGCCGACATTTCGCAAGGTATGACGCAGGGACGATCCGGCAATGGTCATATTCAAATCGTGCTGGACGAAGAAGCCCTGCCGTTCGGGGACGATACACTGGATCTGATCGTGTCGCCGCTCAACCTGCACAGTGTCAATGACCTGCCGGGGGTGCTTGTGCAAATCCGGCGAGCCCTCAAAGGCGATGGGCTGTTTATCGGCTCGATGCTGGGCGGGGAGACCTTGCGGGAATTGCGCACCGTCCTGATGGAGGCCGAAATCGAGGTGCGCGGCGGCTATGGCCCGCGTATAGCGCCTTTTGCCGAAAGCTATGATCTGGTGGATTTGCTTAAGCGCACCGGCTTTGCCATGCCGGTTGTCGATGCCGATAAGGTCAGTGTGACCTATGAACATCCCTTGCGCCTCTTGCAAGATTTGCGGGCTATGGGCGAGACCAACATCCTGCATGATCGCCCGCGTAAGGGCCTTAACCGGGCGATATTGGCGAAGGCCTTTGCGCTCTATCAGGAACGGTTTGGGGGGGATGACGGACGGGTGACGGCGACGTTTGAGATCATCACCCTGTCCGGCTGGAAACCGCACGAACGTCAGCAAAAACCGCTACGGCCCGGCTCGGCCAAGATGCGTCTGGCCGATGCGCTGGGGGTCAAGGAAGGCAAGCTCTAATCAGGAATTGGCCACAAACGCAAAGATAAACACGCTCAGGAATACCAGCATGGCCAGATGATAGTCGCGTCGGTTAAGTAGGCCGAACACGCGCCTGAGCACGATGTGCGGACGCCTTAAGATAGCATGGGTCAAAATAGCACTGGTGCGAGCCATTTCCGGTCCTCTGGCGGTTGATCAGAGCACCGGCTGCAAAATCATTGCCGTTAGCATCTCCTGCCCCGTAAACGGGGAAGGTGGATTTTTGCGTAAGCAAAAAGACGGAAGGGGCAAACTATAAATCCATCAACCTCTGCCGCGCCAAGGCTATGACGCCTTGGGCGATCTCGTCAGGAGCTTCCAGCAAATCTCTGGCAATGATCCTGTGAGTTTTAATGCCCTGTTCCTTAAGCCACTCATCGCGAATTTCATCGTGCACATGCTGTTCAGCATGGGTGTGGATTTCGCCGTCCACCTCGATCGCCAGCCGCACTTTCGCACAATAAAAGTCGAGAATATACTGGCCAATGGCGTGCTGACGCCGAAAACGCAAGCCATCCCCCAAATCCCCACGTATCCGCATCCACAACCAAACTTCCGGCTTGGTCATGTCTTTGCGCAACCGGCGTGCCGTGACGATTTTTGCATCTGCCCGCAAGTTTCCCCCTTCCACCACTTCGTGGTCCCCCTTCCCCGTAAACTGGGAAGGAGATTCTAGATAAAATCTATAAGGTAAGCCACCAGCGGATCATCAGCAGGGGGCATGGGGTAGGTGCGCATATCCTTGGGCTTGACCCATTTGAT
Organism: Asticcacaulis machinosus; assembly: GCF_028550435.1. Lineage (GTDB taxonomy): Bacteria > Pseudomonadota > Alphaproteobacteria > Caulobacterales > Caulobacteraceae > Asticcacaulis > Asticcacaulis machinosus. Next base: position 1,686,305 of record NZ_JAQQKV010000001.1, read on the forward strand.
GGCCTGATGCTCAATGGCTGTGGGTTGACCTTCCCAGCGGCGGATCAGGTACAGCGGCATCAGCAGGTGAAACGTCTCATAGGTATGGGACGCGAACACAAACGGCGCCAGACATGCCTGTTTGACGGTGATACCCAGTTCTTCCTGCAATTCACGGATCAGCGCGGCTTCGGGGGTTTCCCCGGCTTCGACCTTGCCGCCCGGAAACTCCCACAGGCCCGCCAGTTGCTTGCCCTCCGGCCGCTGAGCAATCAGCACCCGCCCGTCATCATCCACAAGGGCCGCCGCAACGACGAGGACGGTTTTCATATCGCGCTCACAATGTCGGTTTGAGAAAAATCGTTGCCGACGAATAACAGCGGGCAATTATGGGTCTTGGCGGTAGCATAGGAAAAACAATCCATTAGATTAAGCGAAGCTTTGTGCCGCCCCTTGCCCCAAACCATATAGGCCGCTGTGACCAGTTCGGCGATTTCTTCATCGACAGGAACAATTTCAATATCCAGCCGATCCATCAGGGTCTGCAAATCGGAAAGTATCCCGCGATGCCCGGCCACAACAGACACCTCGGCCAGTATAGCGGCTGGCATAAGGAGTTTTTCGGCTGTATCGAGTACATTCATACATGTGGGCGCCGCTGGCTCTGTCAATACAATCGACATCAAGGCCGAACTGTCGATGACGATCATTCGGGCATACCGTCATCACCATAAAGAAAATCAGCTGAATGAGCCGCATCGGGGCCTGGCAGCACCTTGTCTTTCACCGCATTCTGGAAATCCTCCAGAATTTTACGGCGCTGTTGTGGTGTAAGCTTCGCCTTGACCGGCACCAGACGCACCGCCGCGTGGCCGTGACGGGTCAAAACAACCTCATCGCCCGCCTCGGCACGGCGCACGAGATCCGTCAGTTGAGCCTTGGCATCGGTAACAGAAATAAACATGGCAGCCTCCGCTTATAATTTAGACCATTAAACGGTCTAAATCAATCCTAGCTGCGGTAGTCGCCGTTGATGGAAATATATCCATGCGTCAGATCGCAGGTATAGACGTGGGCGGCACCGCGACCGACGCCGACATCGACGCTGACTTCAAGTTCGGCGTTTTTCATATAGGCGCTCATGGCGGCTTCGTTATAGGTCAGGGATACCGCACCGTTTTCGGCGGCGACAAGATCCCCGAATTTGATTGAGATACGGTCGCGGTCGACCTCTTCCTCGGTCTTGCCCACCGCCATAACGATCCGGCCCCAGTTGGCGTCTTCACCCGCAAAGGCGGTCTTGACCAGCGGGCTTTCGGCGATGGACTTGGCGATTTTACGGGCGGATGCCGGTGATGACGCACCGGTCACATTGATCTTGACCAGCTTACGGGCGCCTTCGCCGTCGCGCACCAACTGGATAGCGAGGCTGTGCATGACCTTTTCCAGCTTGACGCGGAAATCAGCCAGCCGCCGGTCACCGGCACGACTGATCTTGGGTGACCGCGACGCCCCTGTGGCAAACAACAGCGCCGTGTCGTTGGTCGAGGTGTCGCCGTCAACGGTCACGCAATTGAACGTCGTGCGGGTATAAAGCCCCAGCAGGGATTGCAGCACACCAGCCGACAGATTGGCGTCGGTGACGATAAAGGCCAGCATGGTTGCCATGTCTGGCGCGATCATGCCGGAGCCCTTGGCGATACCGGCAATGCGCACTTCAACCCCGTCAATTTCGGCAAATTCATAGGCCCCTTTGGGGAAGGTGTCAGTAGTCATGATCGCCTGCGCCGCCTGATGCCAGGCATCGGCTTTGAAACCGGCATCAATTTCCGGCAGCTTGGCGGCAATCTTGGCATCGTCCAGCACCTGCCCGATCACGCCGGTTGAGGCCAGCATGATATCGCGCTGACGGCAATCGAGCCTGCGCGATACGGCGGCGGCGGTCCGGCGGGCGGCATCGGCCCCCAGCCTGCCCGTAAAAGCATTGGCGCACCCGGCATTGACCACCAGCGCGCGGATGTCGCTGCCCTCATTAGCGGCCAGTTGTTTCTTGCACCAGTCAACTGGTGCGGAGCCGATGGTGTGGCGCGTGAAGACACCTGCCGCCGTGGTGCCTTCAGCAAATTTCATAACCATCACATCAGGCCTGACGTGTTTATAGAAACCCGCGCTGGCAATAGCGATTTCGACACCGGCCACCACCGGCATGACCGGCAACGGCACCATCAGCGGTGACACCTCAAGGCCGGGCTTCCCAGTTGTAGGCTTTATAGGCTCCACCGCCGCACCACCGCCCAGACCGGCCATTTCCGCCCCTGTCTGCACGGCGCGTTTCAGCGCATTCGCCAACGGGTCGAGCGCACGCTCCAGACCGCTTGCAGGCGAAGGTGACGCACCGGTGGAAGGGGTTTTAGCCATGAGTACAAACTCCGCAAACAAGGCAGGAACAATCTGGATTTAGCCCCTTATCAGAGGCTAAACCGTTCGCCAAATAAAGATTTTACAAACTTAACGCGGTGCGGCGGCCGCGCTGGCTGAGGCCGCATCAGACGTCGCTTCCGAAGCCATCACGGCCTCTTTGGCCGCCGATGCCGGCTCCTGCTCGGCACCGACACCAAAGTCGGAGTCCTTGACCAGCATCTTGACATCGGCCTTGTCGCGCAGCTTGGTCAGCAGGATGCGCACCTGATCATAGGTCAGAAAGCGCAGGATCTGCGGGCGCGCTTCATCCAGCGACAGAGGCTGTTCCTGACGGCGATCTTCGACTTTCAGGATGGCAAAGCCGCCATCAATCTCGATCGGCCCGGCGATCTGGCCGGGCTTGGCGTTGGCCAATACACCCTTATAGGCCGCGGGCATGACATCAGTAGTGAAATAGCCCATATCGCCGCCATTAAAACGCGTCGCCTGATCGGTCGATTTTTCCATCGCCAGTGCCTCAAACATCGATCCGGCCTGAAGCTGTTTGATGATCGCTTCCCCCTCTTCACGGGTGCGGGTCATGATCAGGCGGGCGCGGATTTCTTCCGACTGCTTGGCCAGTTTGAGCTGTTCGTCATAAAGATTTTTAACCGCATTGTCGTCAATGGCGGCATCCACCGTGTTTTCGACCAGCATATCCCCCAAAATTCGCTCACGGGCCGCCGCCAGACGGCGCTGAGCGACAATGGATTTATCGAGACCGTTTTTAACCGCCTCACGGGCCAGAAGCTTCTGGTCAATGACCTCCTCCAGCATCCGGCGGAACAGATCAGACGTGATATCGAGCGGCTCCCCCTCCCCGATCAGGCCTTGCGCGACCGCTTCGTTGCGCACGTCCGAGGCCCACACGGTCTGGTCTTCGATCTTGGCCACAGCCGTATCGCCGGGTTCAGGCGCAGGCTCATTAATAGAGGGCTTATCGCAGGCCGAAATGACCAGAGCCATCATCAGACCCGTCATCGCCAGAACTATTTTACCCTTACCCATCCCAAACCCCATATATCCGCTCCCCAAATACGCCCTTAGCTGTGGTGCACGTTGACATACACCAGTTGGCCGCTTAAGTCAGTCCCCGCGCTTGAATAAGGCGCAAACCATACTATTTGCAATGATACCCTCCGCACTGTTCACGCGGACCTCATATAATTCAAGCATAGAGTTCTTCGAATGCTGGCATTTGCCCAAAAGCTCTTCGGCTCCTCCAATGAGCGCAAAGTCAAGTCCATGTTGCAGCGCGCGACGCGCATTTCAGGCCTTGAGCCGAAATATAAGGCCATGAGCGACGAAGAGCTGTCCGGGCAAACCGCCCTGTTCAAAGAGCGTATCGCCAAGGGTGCCTCGCTTGATTCGCTGCTCGAAGAAGCCTTTGCCGTGGTGCGCGAAGCCGCCTGGCGCTCGATCGGGCAGCGTCACTATGACGTTCAGCTTACCGGCGCCATGATCCTGCATGACGGCGGCATTGCCGAAATGCGTACCGGTGAAGGCAAAACCCTTGTGGGCACGGCGCCGGTCTATCTCAACGCCCTGTCAGGCAAGGGCGTGCATGTCATCACCGTCAACGATTATCTGGCCCGCCGCGACTGCGAGTTCATGAGCCGGGTCTATAAGTTCCTTGGCATGACCACCGGCGTGATCGTGCAGGGCCTAAGTCAGCCTGAGCGCAAGGCCGCCTATAATGCCGACATCACCTACGGCACCAATAACGAATTCGGCTTTGATTATCTGCGTGACAATCTGGTCTACAATTCCCGCGAAAAGGTTCAGCGCGGTCACAATTTCGCGATTGTCGACGAAGTTGACTCGATCCTGATCGACGAAGCCCGTACCCCGCTGATTATCTCCGGCCCGACCGAAGACCGTTCCGAACTTTATAAGATCCTCGACGGCATCATGCGCGAGATGATCACCGATCCGGAAACCTTTGAACTGGACGAAAAACAGCGTCAGGTGCTGCTGTCGGAACTGGGCTCTGAGCGTCTCGAAGAAGTGCTGGAAGCTCGCGGGCTGCTGGCCGAAGATTCGGCAGGGCTCTATGATCCGGCCAATATTTCGCTGGTTCACCATGCCAATCAGGCCCTGCGCGCCAATACGCTCTATACGGCCAACAAGGACTATATCGTCAAGGCCAACGATCGCGGCGAACACGAAGTCGTCCTGATCGACGAATTTACTGGCCGGATGATGACGGGCCGCAGGTTATCCGAAGGTCTGCATCAGGCGATTGAGGCCAAGGAAAAGGTCGAGATCCAGCCCGAAAATCAGACACTGGCCTCGGTCACCATCCAGAACTATTTCCGCATGTACGCCAAGCTGTCGGGCATGACCGGCACCGCCGCGACCGAAGCTGCGGAATTTGGTGACATCTATAAGATGGACGTGCTCGAAGTCCCGACCAACCGTCCGATCAAACGTATCGATGACGACGATGAGGTTTACCGCACCGAAGCCGAAAAACTGAACGCCATCGCTGCCCAGGTCGCCTATTGCTATAATCGCGGACAGCCGATTCTGGTCGGTACAGCATCGATCGAGAAATCCGAACTTTTGTCGGAGTTCCTCAAAAAATATAGCTTCAAATCCGAAGACTCTCGCACGGTTAAGCCTGAGTATGCGGGCAAAGATGCCAAGGAACTGAATAAGCTCGGCGATGACGCCTATGACATCACCTATAAGACCGGCAAGGGCATCCCCCACAGCGTTCTGAACGCCCGCCATCACGAAAACGAAGCCTATATCATCGCCGATGCGGGTGTCCCTGGCACGGTCACTATCGCCACCAACATGGCCGGTCGCGGTACTGACATTCAGTTGGGCGGCAATGTTGATCTGCGTGTACAAAAGTGGCTGGAAGACGAAGCCGAAGCGGGCCGCGACCCCAGCGCCGAGCAGATTCTGGCTAAACGGGGCGAGATCGAAACCAGCGTGGCAGGTCTTAAGCAAAAGGCGCTTGAAGCGGGCGGCCTGTTCGTGCTGGGGACTGAGCGCCACGAAAGCCGCCGTATCGACAATCAGCTACGCGGACGTACCGGCCGTCAGGGCGACCCTGGCCGCTCAAAGTTTTTCCTGTCCTGCGAAGACGATCTGATGCGCATTTTTGCCGGTGATCGCCTCAACGCCATGATGAAGACGCTCGGTGTCGAAGATGGCGAAGCGATCACCCACAAGCTGCTCAATTCGGCCATCGCCACCGCCCAAAAGCGCATTGAGCAGCGCAACTACGAGATCCGTAAGAACCTGCTGAAATACGACGATGTGGTCAACGACCAGCGCAAGGCCGTGTTTGAGCAGCGTCAGGAATTTATGGATTCTGAGGACCTGTCGGAACTGATCGCCGAAATGCGCGTCGACACGATTTCTGATCTGGTTGAGCGCCACCTGCCGCCCAAGGCCTATGCCGAGCAGTGGGATGTTGAGGGCCTTAAAGAGCGCTGTCAGGCCCTGCTCGGCCTTGACCTGCCGATCGAAGAGTGGGCACGCGAAGAAGGCATTGCCAACGAGGAAATCGAAGAGCGCATCCAGAATCTGGCGGCCGAGAAGATGGCCAAGCGTCTTGAGATGCTCGGCAATGACCAGATGAAGGCGCTGGAGAAGAACTTCCTGCTGCAAATGATTGACATGCAGTGGCGTGAGCATCTGATGCACCTTGACCATTTGCGCGCGGTTATCGGCCTGCGCGGCTATGGCCAGCGCGACCCGCTTAATGAATATAAGACCGAGGCCTTCACTCTGTTTGAAACCCTGCTGGTTAACCTGCGCCACAATACAACGCGCTGGCTGATGACCTTGGAAATCCGCTTTGAAGAGCCCGCCCCGCAACCGGCAGCCTTTGATCCGATCCAGTTTGAGGAAATCCACCTCGATCCGCTGACCGGTCACAACGAAGCGGGGGCTGATCCGTCGAGCCTGACGCCGGAACAGCGCGCAGCCCTGCCGAACTCATCGCTTCCAGCCGGTTGGGAAAACACGTCGCGCAATGGCAATTGCCCGTGCGGATCGGGGAAGAAGTTCAAGCACTGCCACGGGGCATTGGTTTAAGGCTCATCGAAAAGTCCTTCGCTATCGCTCAGTGTACTTTTCCGATGGATTGTAAGTGTTGATTTCAGGCGTGGAGCTATCCGCGCCTGAAATTATTTGGGGGGCATCTTGGCCACACTTAGCCACTGAAATCAGAGCCATAAATTCAGCCATTGCCACGGCCACGCCTATTAACTATCATTAACCCTGAATTGGGGGTTGATGATGATGGGTGTGGGACTTCACAGATTAGCCGCGGTATCTGCGGGCGCGATGTTACTGGCTGGTGCCGCACAGGCTCAGGTCGTGGTTGAGGATCGTCCCGTCCATGCCCCTGCCGTCATCACCGACCTGGCTCAGGACGCTCTGGCTCAGGTCAATGACACCGCCAATGCCACTGCCGAAGCCCGTAAAATCGCGCTCTATCGCCAACTGATGGAGCTTAACGGCACCTCCCGCAACATCCGCACCATCATGCTCAACACCAAGGCTGCGGTACGTCTGGTCATACTCGACCGCGCCAAAGCCACCTCTTTGAGTGCGGTGCAGGAGCAAAAACTCGATCAGATATCGGATGATATCCTCAAAGAAACCGAGTTTAGCCTGATCAATGCGGTCGCATTGTCTCAGGCCAAGGCATTTTCCGAAGACGAAATTACCCTGCTGATCAAAGCTAACGGCTCTGAGGCCGGGATGCGCTACAATGCCGGCAAGTTCATGGCGCCAGAAGCCAGTGCTCAGCAAATTCAGACCTACATGGTCGATGCCGTGGTCAAGATCATCAAGACCTTCAAGGAACAGGTTCAGAGCTAAGGCTCTGTCGCTTACGATACGGGGATGGCCCTTAACTGGGCAATGTGGGGGTATTAGTGTTTAAATTCAACTGTTTGATTGCTATTTTCGGTCTAATCACTGCCGCGTCCAGCGCCGCTGCCGCCGCATCGATTGATGCGCCGAACGCCCTGCCCAAACTCGTCCTCGATCCGATCCGCCAGCAGGCGATGGCGCAAAAGCAGCCCGTCATAGACGCTGAGACGCTTAAAGCCATCATTGATAAATCGTCCAAAGCGGCAGAATTAAAAGCCCAGCCCCTGATCCCCCTGCCTGGCAGCGCCCTCGATGCCAGTCAGCCCGCGGCAGCCCCCGCCGAAGACCCCGCGTTCCTGGAGCGGGTCGAACTGATGCGTAAGCTGTTTGAAGTCGATGGCACCGATGAAATCACGCGCCACTTCATCAACAATGTCCACATGCGCCTCATTATTCTTGAGGTTAATAATTACATCGATATCAACAGCTTATCTGAGAATGATAAATACCGCATCGCGACCATTGCGGCCGTGGCAGCCAGCGAACTGGGTGATAAGGTGCTCAATCTGGGTGCCCGCCAGCACGCGCTATATCTAACCCGCGATGAGATTTTGCAACTTACCGCCGACCTCAGCAATAGCGCCCAAAAGAAGCTGACCTACATCCGCATGAACGATGACGGCGCCGTCGACAAACGGGCCGAAATCGATATGCAGATTGCTGCGCTCAAAATCATTCAGGCCTATGAGGCAGCCCCAACGGCGCCCTGAATAAATCTCAAATCGTTTTAAGGATAACTAAAGCCTATGTTAAAATTCGTATCGCGCCTGCTCCTTGCTGCCGTTGTGGTAATAAGCCCAATGACGGCCCATGCCGCTGCCGATCCGGCGCTGGCCAAGCGCACTGAACTGGCGGTTCAGGTGGTCAAGGCCGAAGGTACCGAAGAACAAACACGCATCGGTCTGCAAAAAATCCTCCCGCTTATGATGTCCATGATCAAATCCCAAGATGCTTTTAAGGACTACAGCGACAGCGAGATTCAGAAACTGTCGGATCTGATAGGCACAGAACTGAATAACGCCATACCGGAACTGACGCAAAAATATGCGGCGTTTTATGCCAACAAACTGACCGATGCCCAACTCAACAGCGTGCTCGCTTTTTATGCCACAACGGAGGGGAAAACCTATGCCGCCACGCGCGTCACCGCCGCCTCTGAATTACAGAGCGAATTTGAAGGGATAGGCCAAAAAGCAGCCCTGAACGCGATGCAGAAATTTTTGGAATGGAAGAGTAAGCAGCCGAAATAATTACGGTAAAATCTGAAGTGCAATAAGTAACCCGCTACAGCTATTCGCCTGTAGCGGGTTAAATTCTTAATAGCGGTTAAATTTTAGTAGTCGAAATCCAAATTTGCGCTACACTCCTTTACGTTAACGTCCACTAAAAACCAAGGACGGACAGCCTTAAGGGAGGCAAAACCGATGAAGTGCGTGCGTAAGGTCTTGGCGGCCGTTGCGGTCGTTTCTCTATTGTCGGCAGGGGCGGTTCAGGCTCAGAATGCCATTCAGTGCAAGCGTAATTGCGATAATACTTATAATACTTGCCAGAAAACCGATAAAAATTCGGACAAATGTCTGAAAGCCTGGCTCCAATGTAAGAAAACCTGCCCGAAATAGCTAAGCCCTGCCCCTGATGCGTGGCAACGCGCCGCAGGGGCGGAAACCTATAAAAGACTTTGGGCGCACGAATGAGGACTGCTATAGTGGGCGGCATATTGCTCACCAATTGAATCTGTAGCCTTCATGCCTGACCAAGCCGCCCCCTCTGAACTCTCATCGCCCGCGAATGCGCCGCGCGAACGCATGGTCTTTGGTCAGGGTTTTCTCAAGGACTGCTGGTATTTCGCGGCCCTCTCATCAGAACTGATCAGCGGTAAATTGCAGCGCTATGTGCTGCTGGATGAGCCCGTGTTGCTGGGGCGCGATCTCAATGGCGCTGTTTACGGGATGCGTGATATCTGTCCGCACCGCGCAGCACCATTATCTGCCGGTCAGATGATAAAGGATGAAAGCGGCGCCTGCATCGTGCAATGCCCCTATCACGGCTGGACATTCAATACGGCGGGAACCTGCACTAAAATACCGTCCCTGACCTCGGATCAGGACATGGATGCTTCGAAAATTCGGGTGCGTCAGTATGCGGTCAAGGAGCAGCAGGGGCTGGTCTGGGTCTATGTGACCTCCGACCCGCGCCGACCGGTCGAACCGGATCATGAGCCGCCTACCCTGCCGGGGGTTGTTGGCGGCAAGCCGATTATCGTTGAGCGCATGGATTTCGATAGCCATATTGACCATGCGGTGGTGGGCCTCATGGACCCCGCCCACGGCCCCTATGTTCATCAGCAATGGTGGTGGCGGTCGTCCAAGAAGCAGTTAGAGAAATCAAAGGCTTTTGCGCCGACCGAATATGGCTTTGCGATGGTGCGCCATGCCCCGTCAAAGAACTCCCGCGCCTATCGGATTTTGGGCGGCGCGCCGGCGACCGAGATCACCTTTCGCCTGCCCGGTGTGCGTTATGAGCATATTGTGATCGGTGAGCGCCAGATTCTGGGCCTGACGTGCCTGACGCCGATTGATGGCAAAACCACGCGCATCACCCAGATTTTCTGGTCGGATCACAGCATTTTCCGCGCCATTACACCGTTTTTCCGGCTGGGGGCGAAGGCCTTCCTCAAGCAGGACGGCGATATGGTCAATTTGCAGAATGAGGGCCTGAAATACGACCCCAGCCTGTTGTGGATCGACGATGCCGATACTCAGGCCAAATGGTATCAGCAGCTAAAGCGGGAATGGGTACAATCGCGTGCTGATAAACGGGCATTTGCCAACCCGATCAAACCCGCTACGCTCAAGTGGACGAGTTAAAGGCACTTTCCTCCTCCCCTGCAACGCGGGGGAGGTGTCAGCAAGGCTGACGGAGGGGGCAAAGCGCCTGTCAATTACCTAAAATCAGGGCAAATATAGATATTCCGAAATGCCCCCTCCGTCATGCCATAAATGGCATGACACCTCCCCCGCAGCGCTAACGCTTGCAAGGGAGGAGGAAGAATTACAAATCTTCCTTCAATATGGCCATTTCGAAGATGTATGACCCCTCTTCGTCTTCGTCGACATAGACCACGCCGATGAACTCTTCACCGATATAGACTTCCGACGAATCCTTTTGCTTACGGGCTTTGACCTCAAGGCCCTTGGTGCCGAAGGTTTTGGTGAGGTAGTCCTGGACCTTGGTGATATCCGAAGCGTTCATCGTTTTAAGTCTCTCGTTATTACCGGCTGTCATCAAAGCATGAATCCCGACACGCGGGGATAAACTTTGCGTTAGACGTCTATAGCGACGACTACGTCAGCGCAAACCGAAACCTGCGCAATGCTCAGATTTTTGGGATTAAATCACGTAGTCGTAAACGACGTCGGAGATCATCTGATCCATGCTTCGGGCCGGATCATTGCAGGTTTTGCAGTTGATCAGGCGCGCCGGCACACCTGCCGCCGTGCAGTGTTCCGGAACGGGCTTAAGCACCACGGAACCCGCAGCAATTTTGGCATGGTCGCCGATCTTAATGTTGCCCAGCACCTTGGCTCCGGCCCCCAGAAGGACACCATTGCCGATCTTGGGGTGACGGTCGCCGGTATGGGCACCGGTACCGCCCAGGGTAACGCCGTGCAGCATGGAAACATCGTCCCCCACCACCGCGGTTTCACCGATCACAATGCCGGTGCCGTGGTCCATGAAAATCCCTTTGCCCATCGTGGCAGCGGGATGGATATCGATCTGGAACAGTTCCGACACGCGGCTCTGGAAATGGTGAGCCATCGTAAAGCGCCCGTCCCGCCACAGCCGGTTGGCGATGCGGTAGATCTGGATCGAGATGAAGCCCTTGAAGAACATGAAGGCCTGCAAATAGCCCTTTGCAGCAGGGTCACGCTCATAAACCGCCTGAAGGTCACGCTCGGCGGCCTCGATCAGAGCAGTGTCCTTGGAATAATAGTCGTCGATGATCTCACGCAGGGTCATTTCACCAAAGCCTGCATCATTAAGCTTGCGCGCGATATGGAACGACAGGGCGCAGTTCAGGCCGTCGTGGGACAATATGGTCGAATGCAGCATCGACGCCAAAGCGGGCTCGGCCTTAGCGGCCTCCAGCGCTTCGGTGCGCAGCGTATGCCAGATCGGCGTATCATTGCGCGAAATGACATCAAACTTATTGGCCATATCTTTGCCTCCGGTAGGATAGGGATACTTCCCTTATCCCAAGATCGCGTTAATCAGGTGCTTTGGCAATTCGCCGCTAACTGCCATATGGTGAACGCGCAGAGCACACACAACCGTCTGAGAGTCCCTCACCTGCCCGTTTATAACAGCTTTCAGTAAATCTTTGAAGGGGATGCGCCGGATTTCGAGGCTTTCGGTGTCATCGAGCGCGCCTTCGGCAGATGTGAGACCAGTCGCCAGATAGCCCGTCGCCACTTCATCGGTAATGGAGTTGGACAAATCCATCTGGATGATTTCACGCCAGTATTCGGCCTTCAACCCCGCCTCTTCGGCCAGTTCGCGCTTAGCCCCCTCAAGTGGATCTTCGCCGTCAGGTACACCCCCTTCTGGCAGCTCCCAACTATAGGTATTGAGCGCAAACCTTTGCTGACCCACGATCACGACCGTGCCGTCATCAAACAAAGGCACCACCGCCACCGCTCGATTGCGAAACCGCGTTACGCCATAGTGGGCCGCATTGCCTGTTGGGGCGACAACATCATAACTTTCAACCCGCATCCACGGGTTTTCAAACACGGTTTTCTGCGTCAGGATTTGCCAGTCAGGGCGTGACGCTGCGGCATCAGCACTATCCCACGGTGGCAGGTTACTATTTTTCATGAGAAAGACTCGCAATTTTCCTGTTAATGCCGCAGATGACAGCCTATATCTATATGAACAGTTACAGTTTGATTTTGAAGAGACAATTCCATGAGTTTACCTGATTTCGACCTGAACCCAATTGAATTTGGCACGGCCCTGCCCGCTATCAAATCAAAAGAAACCTTGGAACTGTTGCTGCGCCGACGCTCGGCCCCGGCCCCGACGCTGGGCCTGCCTGCTCCGTCAGAAGACGAAATTGAACTGTTGATCAGCATCGGCTTGCGCGTACCCGATCACGGCAAGATCGGACCGTGGCGGATTGTGCGCTTTACGCCTGAGACCAAAAGCCATCTGGTCGATAAACTGAAGGCACTGGCCGAAAGCCGCAGTGATAAACAAGCGGCGGGTGCGCTTTTGAAACTGGCGACCCCACCGGAAGCTTTGCTGGTCATCTCCTCCCCGGTTCAGCCTCATAAAATTCCCCTGTGGGAGCAGCAATTGTCGGCCGCCGCCATCTGCCAGAACCTGCTGATCGCGGCCGGTGCCTTGGGCTATGGTGCCAACTGGATCACCGACTGGTATTCCTATGACGCCGAGGCTAAGGAACTGCTCGGCTTGAAAGACGGCGAAGAGGTCGCTGGCTTTATCTTCCTCGGCACTCCGTCAGAGGCGCCGCTGGAGCGCGACCGCCCGAACTATGCTGAGCGCATCAGTTGGTGGGCAGGGTCCTAGACCCTGCACCCATAACTTAAACTAACGGGTCAAGGGCCTGTGGTCCTTGTTAGCCTCGCCCGCGATATGGAGCCACCCCCGTCTCCGGCACCCAGACTCCCTTGGGGGCCTCACCGGTTTGCCAGAAGACATCGATCGGGATGCCGCCGCGCGGATACCAGTAACCGGCAATGCGCAGCCAGCGCGGATCGAGCAGCTCTTTGAGGCGCTTGGCGATATAGATGGTGCAGTCCTCATGAAACGCGCCGTGATTACGGAACGACGTCAGAAACAGTTTGAGCGACTTTGATTCCACCAGCCACTCACCCGGCACATAGTCGATGACAATATGCGCAAAGTCCGGCTGGCCCGTCACCGGACACAGGGATGTGAATTCCGGCGCGGTAAAGCGGGCAACATAATCGACATCGGGATGCGGATTGGGCACGCGCTCAAGCACGGCGTCTTTCGGATCATTGACCGGACGAGCATCGCCGCCCAATTGGGTAAGGTTATCTGTGTAATGGCTCATGCTTTGCGTCTGTAATACCACAGCCGCCAAAAATGAAGCAAAATCGCCATAAGGTGACGCAAGGGCGCAAAGACATTTTCTCTCGGCAGACGAATTTAACGCTTGCGAAACCTTAATTTAAACCTATTGAAACCCCTTTAGATTATTGTCCCTGTACTGAATAAAGCGAAAGCTGTAACCTGATGCCGCTGTCTGCCAGTCTGAAAAAAGGCCTGAGTTTTCCTGCCATAGCGGCGCCGATGTTTCTGGTGTCAGGCCCGGAACTGGTCATTGCCACCTGCAAATCCGGCATGATCGGCACCTTTCCGGCCCTTAATCAGCGCACGTCCGAAGGCTATGCGCAGTGGCTCACTGAGATTAAATCTGCCTTGACGCCTGAGGATGCAGCCTTCGGGGTCAACCTGATCGTCCACAATACCAATACCCGACTGATGGCCGATCTTCAGATCACGGTCGATCATAAGGTGCCGCTGGTCATCACCTCGCTCGGCGCGGTGAAAGATGTGGTCGATGCTGTCCATGCCTATGGCGGCGTCGTCTTTCACGATGTCATCAATGCCCGCCATGCCAAAAAGGCCGCTGAGGCCGGGGTCGATGGCCTGATCCTGGTGGCAGCCGGCGCCGGTGGCCACGCCGGCAATCAGCATCCGTTCGCCCTGATCAATGAGATCAAGAGCTTTTTTGACGGCACAATTATTCTATCGGGCGCTATCTCTACCGGCCGCGATGTCGCCGCCTCCCTGATGGCCGGTGCAGACCTCGCCTATATGGGCACGCGCTTTATCGCCACCACCGAGGCCCGCGCCGATGGCGCCTACAAAGACATGCTGGTTGAAACCAGCGCCAAAGACATTACCTACACGGATGCCATTTCCGGCATCAATGCCAACTTTCTGACGCCGTCGCTGATCGCCAACGGACTTGATCCGGCCGCGGCCAAAGATCCGCACCACACGATCGACATGGCCCATGAACTCAACCCCGAGGCCAAGGCCTGGAAAACCGTATGGTCTGCCGGTCAAGGGGTTGGCTCAATACACGAAATACTGCCCGTAGCCGAACTGGTTGCGCGCATGAGGGGGGAATTCAACGCCGCGGTTGCGGATTTTAGTCAGCGTACACGTTAAAGGGACAACCCATGCGTACCCCCATTCTGCTTAGTTTCGCCGCCCTGTTTGCGGTCTCTTCTGCTCATGCGTCCGAAGCCGGGCAAATTAATATCAGTGGTCAAATCAATATCGGCACAGAAGGCGTTTCAAAGGGCATTTCCGAAACTGATGGCAATGGTCAGATTGTTGGCGCCCTGACCGCCAGCCACAAAGCCTTCTTCGTTGGTGTACGCGCTAAAAACACTACGGGCTCAGACGGAACTGACGGGCAGACCCAGTGGTTTGCCGGTGCCAAAGGCGACATCGCCGGCTTCAAGGCTAGTCTGCAACTGCTTTATAAGACCAACAACAACGCCCGCCCGGGTACGGACGATGATTTCTATGAATGGCAAAGCGACATCAGCCGCACATTCGACAAGACAACGGTTAAATATACAGCGGTCTATTCACCGGATTCTTCTGGATCCACCGAAGAAGCCTGGTGGCATGACGTGAGCGTGGCGCAAAAGCTGACTGATAAATGGACCTTGTCAGGTTGCGTCGGCATTCGCCGCCTCTCTCCCGAACGTGACTATACCGGCTATAATCTGGGCGCGACCTATGCCGTCACGAAACAGACCGGCCTTGATGTGCGTTACTATGACACTGACAAGCATGAATATGGTAAGCGCTTTGGCGACCGTGTCGTGCTGACCCTGACGCAAAAGTTCTAAACTAAAAAAGCGGCCCCTCATTTGAGAGGCCGGCTTTTTTAAGCCTGAACAGCCTTAAGACCTGCAATGATCAGGACGATCTGCTGTTTTAGGCGGCTGATTAAATCCTCGACGGACATATCGCCGTGAAACCCACGCCGCAGGTTCGAAAAGCACAGGTCTTCCAGAATTTCAGCCGCACTCTCAATCGGGCTGGCAACGGGAATATCGCCTTTGTCACGCGCGAATTGCAGGCTTTCCAACATGGTCTGGCGCACAAGGTCGCTTAAACGGGCGATCTGGTTGAAGGCGGGATCTTTGCGCGCCCAGTTCATCACAAAGGCCGACATGACCAACTGCATATCGGTGTGTGCGGCCTCATAGGTGCAGCGCAGTTGTTTCAACAGACGCTCTGCCAGAGGCAGGGCCGGATCATGGGCGTCGATCATCCGCTCCAGCACCACGGCGGATTCGGCTTCGACGACCTTGATAAAAATCTCGTTCTTGTCACTGAAATTGGCAAACAAAGCCCCGGTCGACAAACCGGCCTCTTTGGCTATATCGCGAAGGGTGGCCGCCTCAAAGCCGCGATCCCGGAAAAGCGCCTTGGCCGCGGCCAGAATCTTTTGCCGGTTCAGCTCTTTGGATCTGGCTCTTGCACCTAAAGGCAAAACTCTCTCCTCGCGCGCTAATTTCTCTTTTAACTCGTACGCCTTGTACATACGCCTACTCTTTACTCAAATTACTAAAAAATAAGGCAGAGTTTACCTAAGGTAACCCTGCCCCTGAATGTCGCTCCCGAGCCCTATATAAGAACTTGAAGCGTATAATCCAATAGGCAAAATCAGACCGCATCCCCCGGCTAAATATGATATACGCGCATCTGGCCTATATCTGTCGCTGGCATTTTGCGATTGCGAATGACTTAAACCATGCCTTGTGACGGTAACATGGCGTTCACCTGAGACGTGTGCAGTTATGCACACAAATACACACATCCACCACCCTTTGGCTGAAAGCCTGAATCACACAACCTGACTTAACGGATTTTATTGAATGAACGCATTACTGACCAATCTGGCCCTCATCGCCATGCTGGGCGTACTGGTGGTTTTAAGCCTTGGAATTTTCAGCCTGGCTAAGGGCGGCACGTTCCGCGAGCGCTGGTCCAATAAGCTGATGCGCCTGCGCGTACTGTTGCAGGCCATCGCGATTATCCTGCTGTGCGTGCTGTTGTGGTGGCGGTCTCAGAACGGCTGATGGTCAAGCTCAATAAAATCTATACCCGCACCGGTGATAGCGGCGACACAGGTTTGGCTGACGGTGCACGCCGCCTGAAAAGTGATGCCCGCATCCGCGCCTTTGGCAGCATTGATGAAACTAATTCTATGATCGGCGTGGCACGGCTTTATGTCGCAGCCGCTCCCGATTTCGATCCGGTGCTGGCCAGAGTGCAGAACGACCTGTTCGACTTGGGCGCCGATCTGGCCGTGCCTGAGGATGGTCAGCCTAAGACGTGGACGCCGATCCGCATCAAGGCCGTTCAGGTCATTGCCCTTGAGGCCGCTATTGACAGATATAACGCCGAACTGTCGCCGCTGAATTCGTTTATCCTGCCAGCGGGAAATCCTTTAAGTGCGCACCTGCATCTGGCGCGCACCATCGCCCGCCGTGCCGAAAGCGATCTGGTGGCGCTCATAAACACACCTAATGAGGTCGTCACGCCCGAAGCGCTTAAATACCTCAACCGACTGTCGGATCTGCTGTTCGTGCTGGCCCGTTACGCCAATAACAAAGGCGCGGACGATGTACTTTGGGTGCCGTCGACTTAATTCCCTCTCCCCGCTCGCGGGGAGAGGGTTAGGGTGAGGGGCAAAAACCGCTACCGCTCTTCGTCTTTCCAGCGCTTAAAAGACTCAGTTTGGATATCGCGTTTGTTCAGTAACCGCCGATAGCTGAAGTGTCTTAACAAACGCCAGATGCCATCAATCAACCAGATAACCGCGAAACCAGCAAAATAGATGGCCATAAAGGCCTGCCAGTTAATGGTCAGTCCCTCTAAGTTAAATCCGCTGAAGGCAAATTCGACACTTATCCGCACCAATGCAATGGTCGAATAAGTGATAAGCCACCATTTACTCCACCCCAGCGCCCCCACGCTTCCCCCTTATTGCGCAGTTTCGGCTTCCGTCACAACCGGGGCCTTGGCGCCGGGGGCGGTATTGTTAGCCGTCGGGGCCTGTTCGGTCGGCCAGTGGATTTCACGCCCCTCGCCTGCCGGTCGGCCCGTGATCGTCGGCAGATAGACCGGCGCGCGGCAGATGCGGTACTCATTTGACCACCACGCCCCTTTGGCCTCGCACTTCTTGCGCGGAATTTCATACAGGGCCGTATAGACCCATGCCCCCGCCGACGCGAAAATAAACACGATCAGCGCAATAATCTTGAGGCGCATGATCAGATTATTTTTCATGGGTTGTCCTCTTAAAGTTACTCACGCTGGCTTAGGGTGAGGCAAAGGTGGTGTTAACGGCGCAAGAGCCGGTGCAAATTGACTTTAGGGCACTGCAAATTCTTGTGAAATGCCTGCAATTGACGGCCTTTATGTATCTCTTTGATTGACTTTGGCAAGCAGGCTCGTCACTTATCTCGGCCAAATCTTGAGGGTTTAGACTCTTAAGATACGTTTGAAACAAAAAGCCTATTGCCTCTGCGGTATGTCAATTTTACGGCCACCGCAAAGGCTTCATGTCTTAAGGTGAGAGACTGATGAAAATTCTGGTCCCCGTGAAGCGGGTCATAGATTACAACGTCAAGGTACGCGTCAAGGCCGATCAGACCGGCGTCGATCTGGCCAATGTCAAGATGTCGATGAACCCCTTTGATGAGATTGCCGTCGAAGAAGCCGTCCGCCTCAAGGAAGCCGGCATTGCCACTGAAATCGTTGCCGTCTCCATTGGCGTCGCCCAATCCGAAGCCATCCTGCGCACGGCCCTGGCTATGGGTGCCGATCGCGGCCTGCTGATCCAGACCGATCAGGACATCGAACCGCTCGGCATCGCCAAGCTACTCAAGGCCGTGATTGCCGAAGAAACCCCCAACATTGTCCTGATGGGCAAGCAAGCCATCGACGGTGACAACAACGCCACCGGCCAGATGCTGTCGACGCTGCTCGGCTGGCCGCAGGCAACCTTTGCGTCAAAAGTCGTCATCGAAGGCGATGAAGCGAAAGTCACCCGCGAAGTGGACGGCGGCCTACAAACGCTTGGGGTCAAGTTACCTGCGGTTATCACCACCGACCTGCGCCTGAATGAGCCGCGCTATGCGTCTTTACCCAACATCATGAAGGCCAAGAAGAAGCCGCTCGACACCAAGTCCGTGGCCGACTACGGCGTCGATGTCGCCCCGCGCCTCAAGGTGCTGAAAGTGACCGAGCCACCAAAGCGTTCGGCGGGCATCAAGGTGGCCGATGCCAGTGCTCTGGTCGCCAATCTGAAAACTGCGGGAGTGCTGTAATATGGCTGTTTTAGTTATTGCCGATCATGACGGCGTCACCTTACGCGACTCGACGCTTAAGGTTCTGACCGCAGCCAAGGCTCTCTCGGCCGATATCGACGTGCTGGTCTATGGTGCGGGTTCCGCAACCGTAGCCGCGCAGGCCGCCAAGGCTTCCGGTGTGCGCAAAGTCCTGACTTCTGAGAGCGCCGGTCTCAATGCCGACATCGCCGAAGATGTCGCCGCGCTCATCGCCGGACTGGCGGCAGGTTATGACGCCGTCGCTATTCCCGCCTCCGCGTCGGGTAAGAACTTCGCCCCGCGCGTGGCCGCACTGTTGGATGTTTCTATCATTTCCGACGTTATCGAAGTGATCGATGCCAAGACCTTTGTGCGTCCGATCTATGCCGGTAATGCGCTGGAAACGGTTCAAACTTCAGACGCCAAGGTCGTCCTCACCGTGCGCCCGACCACGTTTACGGCGGTGGCTGCGGATGGCGGTTCGGCGGCGGTCGAAGCCGCGTCAGTCCCGGCTGATTTCGCAGGCACCCGCTTTGTCGGCGAGGAAAAAGTCACCTCCGATCGTCCAGAACTGGGTGCGGCCAAGGTCGTCGTATCCGGCGGACGCGCGCTCGGTTCCGCCGATGAGTTCCATGCGGTGATTGAGCCTCTGGCCGATAAGCTGGGGGCCGCTGTCGGTGCGTCTCGTGCCGCAGTGGATGCCGGGTATGCGCCGAACGACTATCAGGTCGGTCAGACGGGTAAGGTCGTGGCCCCGGCCCTTTATATCGCGGTCGGCATATCGGGTGCCATTCAGCACCTGGCCGGGATGAAGGATTCCAAGGTTATCGTCGCCATCAACAAAGACCCCGAAGCGCCGATTTTCCAGATCGCTGATTACGGTCTGGTTGAGGATTACAAAACTGCCGTTCCGGCCCTCATGGCTGCCCTTGGCTAAGGGGATCCGCGCCTTGTTGCGTTTAGAATCCCCCTGAGCCAACTCAGGGGGATTTCTTTTAGGCTTGATTGTCAGAGCAGGCCCTATAGTCTTAGACATATAATTCAGTAACAGGTGCAGTGGTGATAACGAATATCAAGTCAGTTGGCATTATCGGCGCGGGTCAAATGGGGGCCGGTATCGCTCAGGTCTGCGCTCAGGCGGGCTAC
Organism: Asticcacaulis machinosus; assembly: GCF_028550435.1. Taxonomy (GTDB): domain Bacteria; phylum Pseudomonadota; class Alphaproteobacteria; order Caulobacterales; family Caulobacteraceae; genus Asticcacaulis; species Asticcacaulis machinosus. The sequence continues at coordinate 1,706,212 of NZ_JAQQKV010000001.1, forward strand.
ACGGTTTTGCTGCACGATCAGAAGGTTGAGGCCGTCCACGCTGCCTTGGAAAAGATCAATAAGGGCCTGAACCGCCTGATTGAAAAAGAGGCCATTACGCCAGATGACGCTAAGGCCAGCATGGGCCGCCTGCAACCGGCAGCCTCCGCCCACGACCTGAAAGACTGCGACCTGGTGATCGAAGCCGCCACCGAAAATGAAGAGATCAAAAAAGCCATCTTCAAGTCGGTCAGTGAGCACTTAAAACCTGACGCTATTCTGGCCTCAAACACCTCCTCGATCTCGATCACGCGTCTGGCGGCGGCGTCCGATCGTCCGGGCAAGTTCATCGGCCTGCATTTCATGAATCCGGTGCCAGTGATGAAACTGGTCGAGATCATCCGCGGTATCGCCACCGAGCCTGAGACCTATCAGATAGCCGTTGAGTTTGCCCAAAGCTTAGGCAAGATCACCGCCAATTCCGAGGATTATCCGGCCTTTATCGTCAACCGCATCCTGATCCCCATGATTAATGAAGCGATCTACACGCTTTATGAGGGCGTCGGCACGGTTGACGCTATCGACACCGCCCTGAAGCTGGGGGCTAATCACCCGATGGGCCCATTGGAGCTGGGCGATTTCATCGGCCTTGATACGGTGCTGGCGATCATGGAAATGCTGCATGATGGTCTGGCGGATTCCAAGTACCGGCCTTGCCCGCTGCTGGTGAAATATGTCGAAGCCGGCTGGCTGGGGCGCAAAACCGGCCGCGGTTTCTATGACTATCGCGGCGAAAAGCCAGTGCCTACACGCTAATCCCCGCCCCTTTAAGACAAGAGCCCTTAAGTGCTTCAGCTTCGTCAACCCGCTTTTCCATGGATGGTCACCAGCCTGATCGGGGCGATGGTGCTGCATGGCGGCGTGTGGTTTTTCGCGCGACTGCTCGCCCCGCAAGGCGCCGATGCCGTGGCCGAAACCCAGAGGCAAATCGGGCTTGGTTTCTTTTGGATGGTCGGCACACTGGCCCTGTGGTCGCTTAAGGTGCCCACATCGCGCGTCAAGGCCACACTGTCTGGATTGACCTGCGCGGGCCTGATTGGTTTGTTAGGCAGTGCTTTGGCGTTCGGACAGTTTCTGGTGCACCATAAAGTCCCCGCTACATCGCAAAACCTCATTCCGTTTGCCGGGTTCAGCCTGCTGATGGTGGTCGCGCAACTGATTCTAGCCATACCCGCGGCCATCGCTATGCAACAGATTGCCCTGAAACGCACCCCGCCCGATACGGCGGTTCCCCATGCCTGACACTGCCGCCCGCCGTATTGTCTATCTCGACATCGTGCGGGGCCTGAGCATTCTGGGCATACTGTTTGTCAATGCCGTGGCCTTTGCCATGCCGATGCACGTCTATATTAATCCGGCGATTTCACCGCTTGGGCTGACGGATATCGACACCGCCGTGTGGTGGGTCGATGAGGTCTTTTTTACCGGCAAGTTCATCACCATTTTTTCGATGCTGTTTGGCGTCAGCCTCTATCTGATCAGCGCATCAGACCCCGACGATCTGCCGCTGACGCAGCGGGTGATCGGGCGCCGGCTGGGTTGGATGGTGATCTTTGGCCTGATCCACGGCGCGCTGATCTGGTACGGGGATATTTTGCTGCTCTATGCCATATGCGGGTTCGTGTTTTTTAGCTGGCGCAATCTGGAGGCCAAGCCGCTGCTGGTCGTCGGCAGCGTGCTCTATCTAATCGGCAATGGCATCATCCTGTGGCCCGCGATCAATGACGGGATTGGGGTTATACCCGAACCGTCCGTGCCAATGCCCGATCTGCTCAATCCGACTATCGAGCTTATGCGTTCAGGGTTCACAGGTTCTCTGCGCGGAAATTTCACCATGTGGTCGCAGTCGATCATCAATGAAATCCTGTTCTACCTGCCGGTGACGGTCGGGCTGATGATGATCGGACTTGGCCTGTTCAAATCCGGCTTTTTACGGGGTGAGAGCCGTAGTGTGACCTATGCCGCAATCATCGTCCTTGCCGGGGCAAGCCTTACCCTGATCGGCGGCCAAGCTGCCGTGATCATTGCCGAAGGCTTTCCCGCCGTTCGGATCATGGGGCTTTATGCGATCGCCAATGAATATCTGTCGATCATCGTCAGTCTGGGCTATGTGTCGACTTTGATCCTGATCGCCCGGACATCATGGGGTCTGAAACTGCTGTCGCCCCTGCGCGATGCCGGACGCATGGCCTTCACCAACTATTTGCTGCAATCGCTGATCATGACGGTGATTTTCTACGGTGGTCGTGCGCCTGAAAGCTGGGGCCTGGGGCTATATGGCACGGTAGGCAATGCGGGCCTTGTCCCCGTAGTCACCGCCATCTGGGCGGGACAGCTTATTGTCAGCAGCCTGTGGATGCGCGCCTTCCGCTATGGCCCGTTCGAGTGGGGATGGCGGTGCTTAAGTCATCAGCGATGGATGCCGATTTTAAAGTAAGAGCCCCCACCACCCTTTTGCTACGCAAAACGGCCCCCCTCCCCAGTAAACTGGGGAGGTATAAGAAGATGGGCTCTTACTTACACTTCGCTCCACATCCGAAGCAGATTCCCGACCGTCTTATCGACCATCAGTTTCTGCGCGCTTTCGGGCAGGCTGGCCCGCACCTGATCAAGGTCAAACAGCACTTCACGCTGATCGTCCCGCCGTATCTGGCTCTGGACCCAGCCGACACAGGCGCGTCGTTCGCCCTCAGTCACCGGCGTTACCTGATGCAAAAGCCCCGTGCGGTAGACAATCATATCCCCGGCTTCCAGGCGCACATCGCGCACACCTTCGACGCTCTCCAGCGACAACGCTCCACCCTCATAAGTATGACGCGGCGACAAAAACAGGGTGAACGACAAATCGGTGCGCAAATGCCCGCCTGTTTCATCCTTCATCATGGCGTCATCGGTGTGCATCCCGTAGGCATTGCCAACACCGTACCGGCTAAGGATCAGGCGCGACCACTTCGCCGGCCGGACATAGGACATAAACAGGGGATGACGCTCCATCGCTTTTCGCAAGAACCCGCGCAGGGCAATCGCCTTCGGGTCGCGCCAATCGGCCTGCTGGTTCGACTTGACCTTGCGCGCCGCAGCCCCCGCAGTTTGCTTGCCGTCAGTCAACCGCATCTCATCAAACAGGGCCGTCACACGCTTAAGGTCTTCGTCATCCAGTACGCGATTGATCAGCAGCATGTCAGACCTTAATTTACGTCGTAAGCTAAAAACTAATATTGCGAACCACTTGCAAAGTGGCACATGGTGGGGTACAGACCACACCACATTGATATACGGCGTCAACTTATTTCGGGTGATTTTAGATGATCGAGTTCAAACCTAAACTGTGGACCGGCGCGGCCGGCGGCCTGATGATGCTTGGGGCGCTTAGCGCCTGCGGTGAAAAGCCAAAAGATGGCGCCGCCACGACCGAAGACGCTGCCTCAAGCGCCGATGCCGCCAATACTGCTGTTGTCGCCGGTGGTGAAGCCGGTGAAGGTGGCGCAGTTCTGGCCTATTCCTCGATCCCGGAATCCAGCCGCCTGACTCTGCGTTTGCAGCACATCAAGGGCTTCCTGCTGGTCGGCCAAAAAGTGGCCAAGTCCGCCGATGGCACCGAAGGCGCAGCTATCGTGATCGGTCAGGGCCTGTCCGAAGCGCTCGATCCGCAGGAGCCTAAGCTGGTTGCCGCAGGTCTTGATGTCGCCGCCGTGCGCAAGGCCGCTGAGACCGGTTCCGAGGCCGATATCAAGGCCGCCCTTGCCGCCATCGATGCGACCTATGCCAAAAACCCCGGCGTGCCTAAGGACACCGCCATCGGTATGGCTGAACTGACGCAAGGCCTTTACGCCGAAGTCCTCAAAGAAGGCATTATCGACCCGACCGAATATCTGCACTCACAGGGTGCCGCTCTGGCGCTTCAGGATCTGGTCGCCAAGGAAAAATCTCTGGCCCCGGTCAAGGCTGATGTCGATGGCTTGTCGGCCTTCTGGCCGACCACTCTGGCTCCGGAAGAGGCCGCCAAGATTGTCGACAAGTCCAAGGTGGTCTCTTCGGTCAGCCGCATTCAGTTGGCCATCAATTCACTATAACCCACAGCGTTATTAGTCTGCGTATCGGCCACACCGTGATCCTCAGTCACGATGCGGCCCGGACAACCTGAACCCGGCAGATGCGCAGACATATAAGGGCGGCGATCCATCCCCGATCGCCGCCCTTTTTATGGCCTGAAATGGCATCCCACCTCCCTATGGAATGGGGAGGTGTCAGCAAGGCTGACGGAGGGGGCGAAGCTGACAGCAAAATACCCCTCCGTCTTGCCGCTACGCGCCAATCCACCTCCCCACTCCGTAGGGAGGAGAGATCGCGATTTTACTGGGTAAGAAGGTGGTCCAGCAGCGCCTTCACCTCTGGCTGATCCCAGTGGGCCTCGCCCTCTAAGCGGGCAACCTCGCGGCCCTGCTTATCGATAATCAGGGTCGTCGGCATAGCGTTGACGACATATTTCGACGGCGCGGCAAAGTGCGGGTCGTTATAAATACCCAGTGGCTCATGCACCCCGATAAAGCTTTTGACGTCCGGCAGCTTTTCTTCGGTATCGACACTGAGCGGCAACACTTTCATCTGATCGACCGGATACATGCCTTGTAGTCGGGCCAGAGTCGGCATTTCGACCCGGCAGGGCGCGCACCAGGTCGCCCAGACGTTCAGCACCACGACCCTGCCCGCAAAATCGCTGACGTGAACCGGCTTTTTGTCGCCGTCATAAAATTCGATATCGGTCAAAGGCTTTGGTGCCTCATGCGTGATCAGTTTGGCCAAAGTCCCCGTAGCATAGGCTTTCAACGGCCCCTGCGCTGAAGGTTCCACCACCGCCTGAACCGCCTTACCGTCAGGCTTCATGGCGATCACGGCAAACAGGCCCGCCGCGAGCACAACCACCACGCCCAGACCGATCGCCATACCCAGACGACGCTTATTCTTTTTGGCCTCGACGATTTTGGCTTTTGACTGATCTTCGGACTTGCCCTGAACCGCCTCAGGGATTTCATCCTGTCGCGCATTTTCATCCGAAAACCGCTTCACACTTTTCGGAATGCGCTCTATGGGTGCCTCAGTTTTTTTCTCACCGTTATTTTCGTCCGGAAATTCACCCATGACCGATCAGTCCGACACCCAAAAGCCAGCGGCCCCTGCTGAGGGCCAGAAAATGTGGGGCGGTCGCTTCAATGCCAAGCCCGATCAGATCATGCAGGCCATCAATGTCTCCATTGAGGTCGACAAACGCCTGTGGGCCGAGGACATTGCGGGCTCACGCGCCCACGCCGCCATGTTGAGTAAGCAAGGTATCATAAGTTCCGAGGATGCCCAACAGATTGATACCGGATTGGCGACAATTGCCGAAGAGATTCAATCAGGTGCGTTCCCCTTCCGTGCAGAATATGAAGATATTCACATGAATGTCGAAGCGCGCCTGCGTGAACTGATCGGCACCACTGCCGGGCGTCTGCATACCGCACGCTCACGCAATGATCAGGTCGCCACTGATTTTCGCCTGTGGGTGCGTACTCAGGTCGACCACACGATTGCGCAACTGACCGACCTGCAACACGCCCTTTTGGAAAGGGCCGAAGACTATGCCGATGCCCTGATGCCGGGGTTTACGCACCTTCAGCCCGCCCAGCCGGTGACCTTTGGCCATCACCTGATGGCCTATGTCGAAATGTTTAGCCGCGATGCCTCCCGCTTTGCTGACGCCCGCGCCCGTATGAATGAAAACCCGCTCGGCTCGGCGGCCCTTGCCGGATCGCCGTTCAATATCGACCGCTTTGCGACGTCCGCCGCGCTGGGTTTCGACCGGCCAATGGGCAATAGCCTCGACGGCGTGTCCGCCCGTGATTTCGCCCTCGAATCCCTGAGCCATGCCAGTATTTGCGCCGGTCACCTGTCGCGTCTGGCCGAAGAAATCGTCATCTGGACGACACCGCAGTTCGGATTCGTTAAGCTATCCGATGCGTTCTCGACCGGTTCATCTATCATGCCGCAAAAGCGCAATCCCGATGCGGCTGAACTGGTGCGTGCCAAGACCGGCCGGATCACGGGCGCTTTGATTGCGCTGACCACCGTCATGAAAGGCCTGCCACTGGCCTATTCCAAGGACATGCAGGAAGATAAGCCGCCGGTATTCGAAGCCTTCGATAGCCTTGATCTGGCGCTGGCGGCCATGACCGGCATGGTGCGTGACCTTACCGCCAACACAGCGCGCATGAAGGCCGCCGCCTCTAGCGGGTTCTCGACCGCCACCGACCTGGCCGACTGGCTGGTGCGCAACCTCAACATGCCGTTCCGCGATGCCCACCACGTCACCGGGGCCGCGGTAAAGCTGGCTGAAAGCCGTGACATTGACCTGGCGCAATTAAGCCTCAATGACCTGCAAAAACTTGAAGCAGGTATTACCGATGATGTGTATAAGGTTCTCACTCCCGAAGCGTCGTGTGCCTCACGCCAAAGCTATGGCGGCACGGCGCCGGATCAGGTGCGTTTGCAAATCGAGCGCCACAAACAGCGCTTAAGCTAAAAGGGATTTAAAGGTGATGGTGAAACTGGGGAAAGCCGCTCTCATTCTCGGCGTGGCGATGGGTTTGGGTTTAAGCGCCTGCGGCAAGCAGGGCGAGCTTGAGAAAGCACCGCCGTTGTGGGGCAAGGAAGCCAAGGCCGAACGCGAGGCTATTAAAACCGCCGAAGCGCAGGGCAAGAAAACCGAAAAATCCCTGCCGCGCGCCAGCGATAAGCCCGCCGCCGCGGATCCTTACTACAGCAATAACGTCAAGGTGCAGGACGCCCCGCTTGAGGGCACGGGCAATTCCCAGCGCCAGTAACACTTAAAAGATAAGAGTTCGATGAACCATTTCGACTACAAAGGCGGCGACATGTTTTGTGAGCAGGTTTCGCTCAAAGAACTGGCCGACAATATCGGCACGCCGCTCTATGTCTATTCGTCCGCCACGCTGGAGCGGCACTATAAGGTGTTTGCCGGTGAACTGATCGATCAGCCGGAACTTAAAAGCCCCAAGGGCGAAGATCCGCTGATAGCCTTTGCGATGAAGTCGAACTCTAACCGCGCCGTCCTGCGCACACTCGCACGACTGGGCTGTGGGGCCGATACAGTGTCGGAAGGTGAAATCAGGCGCGCACTGGATGCCGGTATCGCACCGGAAAAAATCGTCTTTTCCGGCGTGGGTAAGACCGATGCTGAAATGGCGTTTGCGCTTAAGGCCGGTATCTATCAGCTCAATGTCGAGTCCCGTCCTGAACTTTTGCGCCTGTCGAAGGTCGCGGCGTCGCTGAATATGGTCGCCCCCCTGGTCATCCGCATCAATCCGGGTGTCGGTGCGGGTGGGCATGCCAAGATCACCACCGGCGGCGCGAAAGACAAATTCGGGGTTTCCGCGCAAGAGGCTATCGCGCTCTATGCCGAAGCGGCCCGCGATCCGAATCTGGCGCCGCTGGGTATCGCCTGCCATATCGGTAGCCAGATTTCCGATCTGGCCCCCATGCAGGCGGCGTTTGCCCGCATGAAGGGCTGGGTGCTGGAACTACGCGCACAAGGCTTAAGTGTCGAGCGCCTTGATCTCGGTGGCGGATTGGGCGTGCCCTATTTCAACCAGCCGGCCCCGCCCTCACCTGATGTCTTTGCCGAGATGGTGGCACTTACTGTCGGCAATCTGGGGGTGCGCTATACGTTTGAGCCTGGCCGCCTGATCGCCGCCAATGCAGGCATTATGCTGTCGCGCGTCATCCACGTCCATGAGCGCAAGGATAGCGGTCAGCAATTCTTAGTGGTCGATGCCGCTATGAACGACCTGATGCGTCCGGCCCTCTATGACGCCTTTCACGATATCCGGCCGGTAGCGCAATCCGGTGATGACAAAACTGCCACCTACGATGTGGTTGGCCCCGTTTGCGAAACCGGTGACACCTTCACCCGCGACCGCACATTACCGGAACTCAAAGCCGGTGAGTTGATCGCCTTCATGTCGGCGGGTGCCTACGGTGCGGTGATGGGAGGCGAATATAATTCGCGTCCACTCGCCCCTGAGGTGTTGGTGCGTGACGATAAATGGGCAATAGTGCGCCCTAGGCCCAGCTATGAAGACATGCTGAAGCGTGAAACACTGCCGGAATGGCTCTCGGACTAAAGGCATGATCGGGGGGATCGGATGAAGCTGCAACGACCATCGCGTTTTTCAGATCATGGCCGGGCCATGACCGGCACAGAATGGGTCATGATCTGGGAGCGGATACTGCCCGCGTTGGCGCCCATTGTCGTAAGTGCGGCTCTGATTGCTGTTGCCGGTCAGTGGGGCCTGTTTGCATTGCTGATACCCTTGGCTCATGCCGGGGTTTTAGCCGGAATCATCACCGTGACACTGCTGTTTGTCGTGCGGGGCCTGATGCGCTTTAAACGCCCAACCTTTCAGGAAATCATCGCCCGTCTGGCGCTGGATAACGGCTATGAGTATCATCAGATTCTGGGGATGCGGCACCTTAAAAGCCACCCGAAACTTAAACTTGCCAAGCCCAAGGCCGGACTGGCTGAGGGCGACCCTATGGCTTTGCGCTTTGTGGCGGCCCTTGCAGCGGTGTTGGGCTTTCTGATTATCGGGCCGGTATCCATTAACCAGGTCGGCGCCGCGTTTAACCCTTTCCTTAAGGATCGCCCGCCCGCACCGGCTGCCATTATAATGGTAACCCAAAACCTGATGGGCCACGCCCCCCAAAAGGGTTAACCTTAGTCTTTAAGATTTAAGCAACACCCCTGTGGATAATTTGATCGCTGGCCGCATCCGGTCTTGTCTGCACTCGTTAGTTTTATGACCAAATTTGAATTGGCCGCGCGCCGGTCAAACCGTCCGAAAACAAGGCGTCCCCTGCTCAGCACCGCTTTGTTGTGGGTGACCCTGATCGTGGTCGGTGTTGTCGTTTACGATAAGACCTTTCCGGCCCCCGCGCCTGCCGAAGCCGCCGCTCAATCCACCTTACAAGGCCGCGCCACCGCCATTGATGGCGATGGCTTGAAAATCAGCGACCACGAGATTCGGCTGCATGGCATTGATGCCTTTGAATATGACCAGACCTGCGGGACTTTCACCTGCGGTCAGGCGTCCAAAGACCATCTGGCGCAACTGATTGCGGGAAAGTCTGTCACCTGCTGGGCCCGCGATACCGACCACTATGGACGCGTGGTCGCCATCTGCAAGGCGGGCGACAAAGACATCGCCGCCGAACAGGTCAGATCAGGTCTGGCGCTGGCCTATACCCGTTATTCCGATATATATGTCCCGCTCGAAAAAGCCGCCCGCGATCAGCGCCGCGGCGCCTGGGCCTATGATTTCAGCCGCCCGGAAAGCCACCGGCATAATTAGTCTAAAGCGCCTATGTAGGGCAGCCCTCGCATTTTCGCGCCGTCATCAAGGCCATAACCGACCAGATAGCGCAGCGGCGCTTCCCAGCCAACCACATCGGCCTCAATGGCTCGCCCTACCGGCTTCTGCGCCATGACGGCGATGATGACCTCAGACGCACCGGCCCTAAGCACATGGTCGCGGGCAAATTTCAGCGACGCGCCGGTATCGAGCACATCATCCATCAAAAGCACCTGCCGCCCTTGTACCGGGCGCTGTAAGTCAGCCCGCAACAGCAGTTCTCCGCTTTCACGGCCATCGCCATAGGATGACAGCCACAGGGCATCAAAGCTCAGGTCAATCCCCAGCCGCGCCAGAGCCCGCGTCAGATCGGCGGCAAACCATAACCCGCCCGTCAGCAGGCAAATCCCCACGCAATCGGGCTTTAACCGTGGGGCCAGCGCCTCAGCCACCCTCGCCACACAGTCGGCGATTTCGGCTTCGCTTAACAGAACAGTTGGCGCAGCGGTCATGGTCTTTACTCAGTGATGCGGTGTCGTTTTCAGCGGCGGCGGGGCATGGCCGTCTCCGGCCGATGACAAGGCTGGTTTCAGGGCCGGCTCAGGGTGAGCCTCTGCCGCCGGTTCATGGCTTGCCTCAGATACAGCGTGCGGATCAGCCGCTTGCTGAGCATGGTCGCCCGCTGCCGGTGCGTGATGATCACCGGCACTATCTTCGCCGTGACCATCCGCCGGAACCGCATGGCCTTCGGTTTTATGACCAGCCGAGGCGTGCTGCGTGGCCTTGGGTTTACCGCCCGTCTTCATAGCCACCAGATCGAACATCAGCTCCACCGATGACGCCATGTTTTTGGCATCCGGCACATCAAACACCAGAGTACGAGTCTCATTGGGCGCCACCACCAGACCATTGGATGGCACCAGAATGGTCGATACGGTGCGGTTTTCGCCATCCAGAATCTTGGCCCTGACCGGGGGCACCGGCGTGTCTTCGTCGCGCAGATTCTTCACCTCGGCATGGACGCTGACCACAAAGCGCCCGCCCTTAAACGACGGCTCGACCTTATAGTTGACGAACTCCAGCCCCGCCGCATTAACCTTAAGCCCAGCCATAGCATAGGCGTTGGCGACACCGGGAAAGGCGCGCACAATATCCACCCGCAGAAAATAGCTTAAGCCCAGAATGGCGACGAACACGGCGGCCAACCCGCCCCAGATCATGCCTTGCGTCGCCAACGCCTGAGCGCGCTTTTTATCGACCAGCATGGTGCGGTAAAGCTTGGGCAATTCCTTGGCCTTGACCTCAGCCGGTTTTTTGTCGGCCGGTTTAGGATCTGCCGCTGCACTCAAGGGCAACTCAATGGGCTCTTCGGGTTTTTGGGCATGCCACATGGTCTTGCACGCCGCACAGCGCACATTGCGCCCGGCCGGGCCTAAGCTCGTATCAGCGATCTCATAGCTGGTCGCGCAATTGGGACAGGTGAGAATCATTTAAGCAGAATCAATTCTGGCGAATCGCCAGATAAAGCCCATATTAATACCTGTCCGTTTTATGCTTCGGAAACCCTTAACAAGTGATCAAGCCCGTTGCGCCAATATGCCCCGTCTGCCCCGCCCGACAGCTCTGATGAACAGGCGATTCTGTCGTTCATCGACGTCAGTCTGGGCTACGGGCGCGACGCCAAAATCAGCCGCGACCCTAATCAGTTCATTCTGAAATCCCTTAATTTTCAAATCGCTGCGGGATCATTTCATTTTCTGACCGGCCCATCGGGTGCGGGTAAAACCTCATTGCTCAAGATGATTTATCTGGCCCAGCAACCCAGTGCCGGACAGATTTTATTGATGGGCGAAAAAATTAACCCTGATGACCGCGATCAGCGCACACGCCTGCGCAGACGGCTGGGCGTGGTCTTTCAGGAGTTCAGGCTGCTGGATCATCTCAATGTTTTCGACAATGCCGCCCTGCCTTTGGTCGTAACCGGCGCTAAACCCCGCGAATATTCAAACGATGTGACCGAACTGCTGACCTGGGTGGGCTTAAAAAACCACCTGCACCTGATGCCGCCAGTGCTGTCGGGCGGGGAGAAACAAAGGCTGGCCATTGCGCGCGCGGTGGTGCATCGCCCGACGCTGATTCTGGCCGATGAGCCGACCGGCAATATCGATTATGCGATGGGCCTGCGTATCATGCGCCTCCTGATCGAGTTAAACCGGTTGGGCGCGACGGTAATCTTTGCGACCCACGACGAAAGCCTGATACAGGCGTCAGGTATGCCGGTCTTGGAACTGCGCCACGGCAATATCCATAAGCGTGACCTGAGCCGCGACCTGTCGGCGCGTCTGCAACCGGGCCACGCATCTGAACCTCTGGCACCGGAGCGCAGTATACCGGAGCATGGGGCATGATCCGCGTGTTACGCCGTAAGAAAATCAAACCGCCTAAGGACGGGTTCCCCGGCATTGTCCGTGCCGACCTTTTGCCGGCCGAAGACACGCGTGAAGTCTCGCTGCATTTCATCATCGCGGTTTTGTGCTTCATCGCCTGTCTATCGGCGATTCTGGCTATGGCATCTGACCGCGCCGCGCAAGGCTGGGCCCGCGACATCCGATCCGAAGTCACAGTGCAGGTGCGACCATCAGGCTTAGAGACCGGGGCTATGGCCGCCGCCAAGGCTGCTGAGGTTCTGGGCGGCGTCAAGGGCGTCGAAGAAGCCGCGGCCCTTGAGCCTGAGCGCGCCCGCGACCTGATCAAGCCGTGGCTGGGCGATGCCGTGCTCGATGACCTGCCGATACCCAATCTGGTTGAGGTCAGACTTGATCCCGAACATCCCGCTACCGCCATTGACATCATGAGTGCTCTGACCGCCCGCGACATTGACGCCAGTCTGGATGACCATTCGACATGGCTTAAAGACATCGAACAATCCGCGCTGATTATCCGGCTGATATCGTTTGCGATTTTCACCATTGTCGCGGTTGCCACAGGGGCCGTTGTCAGCTTTGCCACCCGCGCTGGTCTGGCCACGCGCTCTGATATCATCGAAATTTTGAGCCTGTGCGGCGCGTCCGATGGCTTTATCGCCCAGCGGTTTCAGTCCCGCTTTATGCGTCTGGCCGTCACCTCCGGTGTTATGGGCGCGGCGGCGGCGGGTCTGGTCACTATAATTATCAAATTGATCTCCCCGTCACAAAGCTTTGCCTTAGCCCTTCCCTTTTCGTGGTTTGACCTGTTAATATTAATACCGTGTCCGTTGCTGGTGGCGTTGATTTCCGCCACAACCGCACGCATGGTGACGTTGCGACTATTGGGGGGAGCATATGAAAAAGCGTAAGATTATGCTGGCTATCCTCAGCCTGATCCTGTTGTGGGTGGCAGGTCTGTTTTTCTTTGCCGACCGCGTGATCGATTCGACCCCTGCCATCGAGCCCGAAGATAAGGCTGACGCCATTGTGGCCCTGACCGGTGCCTCCGACATGCGTATCCGCGAAGGCATGCGCCTGCTGGAACGGCGCAAGGGTGACCGGCTGCTGATTTCGGGGGTCAACAAAGAGGTGCGCCGGCCGGAACTACTGCCCGTAACCGATGGCTCAAAGCGGCTCTATGACTGCTGCGTTGATCTGGGATTTGATGCGGTCGACACGGTCGGCAATGCCGCCGAAATCGCCGCCTGGGCCCGCGCCAAGGACTATGATGACCTGATTGTGGTGACCTCTGATTACCATATGCCGCGCAGTCTGCTGGAGATCAAACAAGCCCTGCCCGAAGCGACCCTGCATGCTTACCCGGTCGCTACACCGTCTCTGGATGCGCGGGCCTGGTGGAAATCGACGTCGGGATCGCGGGTTCTGGTGATCGAATATTGCAAATATCTCGCCATACTGGGGCGTAATCTGGTAGGGAGTGTCGCTTCGCTGTTCGGCAAGGATAAAGCTGCCGAAAGCTCTGCTGCAGCCCCGGAGACTTCTTCTTAAGTGATGGCTTTGAGAAATATTCTGTTTCAGATCTGGCTTTACGGCATGATCTTTCTGGTCGGTTTCGGCCTGTCCCCCCTGCTGCTGCTGCCGCGAAAAATGGTGATGGGTATCATCAGGTGGTGGGCGAAGTGTGTAATTTGGGGCCTTAAGGTCATCTCCGGCGTCAAGGTAGAGTTTCGCGGACTTGAGCACGCTCCCAAAGGCGCGGCTCTGATTGCGGGCAAGCACATGAGTATGCTTGATACCATCGCGCCGTTTCTGGTCCTGCCGGATACCTGTTTCGTGCTCAAAAAAGAGCTGACGCGCATGCCGTTTTTCGGCTGGTACATGTGGCGCGCCCATATGATCCCGATCAAGCGCGAAGACGCGGCCAAGGCGCTTAAAGCCATGCTGGTCATGGCCAAGGAACGCCTGCGCGAACAGCGCCAGATCGTCATCTTCCCCGAAGGTACGCGTACCGAAGTCGGCGAAGACCCGGTCTATAAGCCGGGCGTGGCCGCTATTTACCGCGATCTGGATGCACCGTGCCACTTGATGGCCACCAATTCAGGTCAGTGCTGGCCCGCCCACGGCATAAAGCGCTATCCCGGTACTGTGGTTTATGAGTTCCTGCCCCCCCTGCCCGCCGGTATGAAACGCGCCGAATTTATGGGTGCGGTGCGCGAGCGTATCGAGACCGCCTCAAACGCCCTGATGGCAGAGAATAACTGACAGAACCTCCCCTCTTGGAGGGGAGGAGGGAGGTCTGATTTATTAGACCGGAAGGTGGGGTAATTACGGCCCGAAGATTTACCCCCTCTGATATCAGGCTAACGCATGATATCAGCTCCCGCTGCAACAGGGGGAGTTCTAAGATTTAAACCGTCCCAACGCCTCAAGGAAGGCGCGGTTTTCATCGTCCTTACCCACCGTGACGCGCAGCGCATTCGGCAGGCCATAGTTCTTGACCCAACGGATGATGATGCCCTCACGCATCAGATGGTCATTGGCATCGGACGCCGCCTGCTCACTGTCAAAATGGATCAGCAGGAAGTTGCCCGCCGAACGCTCGACCCGGTAGCCCAGCGCCCTAATTTCCTGGATCAAGCGCGGCCGCCAGTTGAGCACCTGCTGGCGCGAGGCATCAATATGGGCCTGATCCTGCAAGGCCGCTGCCGCCGCATATTGTGCCGGCAGATTGATATTGAACGGCATGCGCATCCGCTCCATCGCCTCAATCATGCCGATCGGCGCATAGCCGAACCCGACCCGCAAACCGGCCAGACCGTGAATCTTTGAAAACGTCCGCGTCACCACAATATTGTCATGAGCCCGCGCAATGCCGAACGACGTCTCCCATGTCGGCTCATCAGCAAATTCGGCATAGGCCTCATCGATCACCAGAATAACCGACGGATCAAGCTCCGCCCGCAGGTACGCGATCTCTTCCGGCGTATTCCAGGTGCCGGTCGGATTAGCCGGGTTGGAGATATAGACGATCTTGGTGCGCGCATCGACCAGTTCCAGGATACGCGGGATCTCGACCCGCAATTCCGGTTCCGGCGCCAGACGCACCTCCGACTGGCAGGCCTGTGCGCTGATGCGATAGGCCAGAAAGCCGAACTCACCGGTGACAATATTGTCGCCCGGCGTGAGATAGGTCTGGTTCAGCATGCCAAACACCTCGTCCGAGCCATTGCCGAAAATCAGACGCTCCGGCTCCAGATCATGGTATTTTGACACAGCGTCCCGCAAGGGTGACGCCAGACCATCGGGATAGCGAAACAGCTTGGCGCGGGCCTCATCATAGGCGGCAACAGCCAGCGCAGACGTGCCCAGAGCATTTTCATTGGACGACAGCTTGATCGGCTCTTTGACGCCCTCGATCTTTGATTTGCCGCCGACATAGGCATGGATATCCATGATGCCGGGTTTCGGTTGCGGCAAACGGGTCAGGATATCGGTCATGAGCTTACACTTTCAATAGATTCGGGCGGCGGCACCGATCACGCCGGACAGGCTGCCAAAGCCGCTCAGGCGGTCGTCATCTTCCTGCACATAGCCGGTAAGCGACCATAGCTTCAAGCCGGAGGCCTGACAAATCGGATCGGCGATCAGGCCCCGCTGAGACAGGATATCACTCAGCTTATGATCCGCACCGGCATAGTCGGTCACCCAAAAGGTGACATCATTTCCGGTCGGTTCCGGCTGAATCGCGGCAACCCCAAGGGCCTGCGGACGGCCACTCGCCTCTTCCGGCAAGGCCGCCATGACGCGCACATGGGGTTCAGCCAGCAACCGCGCCCACCACGCCCCACCCTTGGGATCAAGGCTGATGACCCCAACATGGCGCGGATCACGCGCCGCGGCAATGGCGGCTACCGGATCGGCAACCTGGCTAAGCACCGGTGCCGCGCCAAAACGCTGACGGGCCCATAGCGTCACATCGGCCTTATCTCCCGCCCATAAATTAAGGTGCAGACCGCCACGATCTGCACCCTGAATACGCAGGGACTCTGAGATTAACTCACGCCATATGCGGATGATCACGGCATCAGACACCTTACGGCCCGGTGCGGACAACAGCTTACGGATCAGCAAGGCCTCACGATCCGGACGCAGCAAGGATACCTGCTCTGCCGGCACTCGCGCGCGGTGCACCGTCTCAACCGCCGCCTCATGGGCCTTGGCGATCGCTATCGCTTCGGCCAGACTGGCACGCGTATCAACCAGACGCAACAAATCCGCATCGATCTGATCAATGCGCCTACGTAAGGACTCCAGCGACGGAGCCTCAGCGGGTTGAGGGGTTTGCGCGTTCACGTAAAGGAGGTCACTCTCAAGGTTATGGTCATACTTCATAGCCATTTCACAGGCGGCCCGCAAGCGCGCTTTTGTGACAGATTACCGCCTATCATATTGATGCAATTGAAACTTTTAAAGCTTTCAGTGTGCGCCAAAATCCACAACCGGATAGATTTGCAAGGCTTAGCCAAGGTAGGTCATAAATCCGGTTTGGCAGACCCAAGATTTCATATTACAAATTTATTTAATCGCCGAAAAAGGCGTACACATAAACAGGGAAGACATTATGACCTCAACCTTTACACGCCGCCATCTTGTGGCGGGAACGGCCGCCCTTACGCTGATGCCTCTGCGGGCGCAGGCGCAAACTCCGACAGCGGTACTCATCTATGCCGATGGCCTGAAAAATGGCTGGTGGATCGGCGGCTGGTCGAAATTTCAGCCCCAGTTTGCTTTTGACGATGGCTCAAAGCCGGTGGCGGTGACTATGGCAGCCTGGAACGCACTGACCTTTCAAACCAGCGCCCCGTTTGATCTCACCGGCTATACGACCATCACTTTCATTGTGCACGGCGGCACCAAGGGTAAGCAGACCTTCAAACTATCAGCCAAACTCGGCGACAAGGTCGTGTCGGGGACTGAATTAGGCGTCACCGCCCCCAAGGGTAAATGGGCGCGTATCGATGTGCGTCTCAAGGATCTTAAGATGAAGGATACCAAATTCGACACCCTGATGTTCAACAACGCCTCTGCCGAAGAGCTGTCAGAATATTATATCAACTATGTTCTAATCCAATAATTCAGAATTTAAAACACCTTGGGGGCGTCGGAAACCTTGAGCGGGCCGGTATAGGTGCCGCCGTCCCTGAACTCGAAATTCATCACCACCGCCTTTTCGGCGACCATGCGCACCCCGACCAGAGGCCGCGCCAGAGGCTCATATTCCGCCCCGATCAGGCCGGTCGACAGCAGAAAGCCGAACGGATCACCCGAACCGGAAATCTCAAGCTTTAGCTGGCCGTTCAGACGGCGATTGGTATCGACGCTCATCAGGTCGCTTTCCAGAAACAGGTTCAGTTCCTCGATCTTCAGCGACGACTTCATGGCGCTCAAAGCCCCGCCGCCCTTTTGCCAGTGCTCGACACTTTGGCCCCAGTCAACGCCCTTAAACTGCGAGACATGGTTGACGCTGGCTTCCCAGTGCAGATTGAACGGCTTGGTCTGGCCGATCTTACCGGCCAGACTTAACGGATCGCCTTTGGCGCCGGTTATGCGCACCAGAATATCAGCCATATCAGCGGTTTTGGCATTGGGGCGCAGATAGGCCTCAAACCGCTCGGCCCCATTCAGCGCAAACGGGCGGGCCGGATCGGAAGACACAAACACGGGATTAAGCCCCTCAATCGCCACATCATAGATCGGCTTATTGAGGCCCGACACACTGGCGCGCAGGGCATCGCCGGTTACCGTCACCTGCCCCAGATCAAGGCCGTTATGGCGCCCACGCAACAGAGTCAGGCCCTTTTCGGCCACCATCACCCATTTATCGAGCGCATAGGCATTGGCTTCAGCCGCGATCACGGGTGCGGCAAAGCCCTTACCCGACGGGGCCACCACCTCGACTTTTTTGAATTCCATGAACATGCGGAACGGATAGCCGCGCACACTGACCGGATCATACTGGACATGATAACCGGCGCGGATCAGGGCTTCGCGGTGCGCAACCAGATTGCTCTCGACCTGACGGGCCATATAGATCCAGTAGGCGCTCCATAGCCCGAGCGCGATCAGCACGATCAGGAACGGCCAGGCCAGCCCCCATTTGGTCGGTGCTTTTTTGGGTGGTTGTTTGTGCGGCTCAGTTTCAGACATTACAGCCTCTGTGAACAGAACCTCCCCTGATTTCAGGGGAGGGTGGCAGACGATCCTTTAGGATCGGGTGACGGGTGGGGTTAAATCCCGCTGAAGATTAACCCCCTCTTCTGTTTCAGCTTTCGCGTAAACAGAAGCTCCCCCTGCATCAGGGGGAGTTCTTTTATTAACCAAACCTCCCCCCCTCCGGTAAAGCCCTATTGTGTCGGGGGCGGAAATAAAAACGCCTCAATGGCCGCCAATGCCTCGGCCAAGGTGCAGCGCTGCAACACCACCCCATCGGGCAGGCTCTCAAACAGACGGGTCGGCGCTGCGGAATCGAGCATGACAAACACACCCTTGTCATCCTTGCGCCGGATCAGCCGCCCGAAGGCCTGAGCCAGCTTTGCCCGCACCAGCGCATCGTCATAAAGCCGGCCACCGAAATGCTCACGCCGCGCCCGGTGCAAACTGTCCGGCCTCGGCCAGGGCACCCGATCAAAGGCAATCAGGCGCAAGGCTCCGCCCGGCACATCGATACCGTCACGCACCGCATCGGTGCCCAGCAGACAGGAATTATGCTCAGACCTGAACACGCTCACCAGATCCGACACATCAAGCGGATCAACATGCTGGGCGTAGAGCGAAATCCCGGCCTCGGCCAGCGGACGGTGCAGGTGCTCATAGACGGCCTTAAGACGGCGGATGGCGGTGAACAACCCAAGGCCCCCGCCGCGAGACGCCAGAAACAGCGCCCGCATGGCCGCCGTCAGCGCTCTCGCATCGTCGCGGGCAACATCGGTGACTACAAACAACCGCGCCTGCTCACCATAATCAAACGGCGAGGTGATGCGCACATCCTTGGCGCCCATCACCAGATGGTTGGCCCCCGTCCGCTGCCGTGCCAGCGCAAACCGGTCCTCGGAACTGCCATCGCTGAGCGTTGCCGAGGCCATCAGTACCCCGTGGGCCGGTTTCAGCACATATTCAGCCAGCGGGATCGACGGATCGACATAGTGACGGTTCAGACTGACATCGACGACACGGCCACCCACCGCCTCAGCCGCAAACCAGTCGACAAAGGCCGGTTGATTGGATGGCGGCCCCGTTTCACCCTCGTCCTTGGCCATATGCTGTAACAACGCGCGCCAGGCCGGCAGCGTAATCCGCGCCCGCCGCTCCAGCCCGCGCAGAGCCCCATCAAGCCTTATGCGTTCCTGCGGTTCCAGTTCGGTATTTTCAGCGTCAAGAACATCTTCAATCGCCCGCACCAGCGCCAGCAACGGCGCTTCGATCCCGCGCAGGGCCACCGCCGCCGCCTTTGACGCCTCAGCCACTTCGGGCAGGCACGGATGGGCCTCGCATTCGCCACCCGCCTCCGTATCGGGCCGGAACCGTGAGCGCGAAGTGGTGTCGGCCTGACGAATTTCCACCTGCTTCATGACCGTGGCCAGAAGCGCCTCGATCGGCCCCAGCGGCTCCATCATATTCCCGGATTGCGTGCGCGTCGTCAGGCGCTGGGACCAACCTTCCTGCGGCAGAACATGGGCGGCGCGGATCAGGTCTTTAAGGGCATTTTGCGCTGTCTCACGCGTGGCCAGCAAATCCCCCAGCCGCTGCTCCAGTCCGCGTGATCTGCGCCGATGACCTTCGTTGCCGCGTATCCAGCGACGCAGCTCCGCCGCTTCGAACCCCGACAAAGCGGTCGAAAAGGCCGAATCCGCCGCCTCAAACACATGGTGGCCCTCGTCGAAGATCAGGCGCGACAACACCGGCACTTCGGACGGTTCTTCGCTGCGATCATCGGTCGCTTTCAGGTTTGCTTTCTGGGCGGCGTGCAGCTCATAGGCCGCCTGCGCCATAACCAGCGCATGGTTGGCGATAACGATCTGCGCCGATTTCGCCTTACGGATCGATTTTTCGACAAAGCACACCCGGTAGTGGGCGCAGGCCGAATGGATACACTCCCCGCGCCGGTCAACCAAGGCCGCCGGATTGAGCGACTGAAACAGGTGCGCGCCCGACCCGACCGGCAGCAGCGACGGCAGCCAGGTCGGAAAATCCCCGCCCATGATATCGCCGTCGCGGCTATAGACCACCCAACGCGCCATCAGGCCCGCAATAATCGCCTCCCCCGGCGTCTGACTGGCCGCCGTCAGCCGTTCCTGATAATTAAGCAGGCACAGATAGTTTTCGCGCCCCTTACGCACCGCCACCTTCATCTGGCGCTCAGCGTCGGTATCAAACAGGGCGCGGGTATCATTGAAAATCTGTTTTTGCAGCGCGCGGGTGTAGGTCGACACCCACACCTTGCCTTGGGCTTTTTGTGCCCAGGCCTGAGCGGACGCTAAGTAACCTAACGTCTTGCCGACACCAGTACCCGCCTCGGCCAGCACCATGTGCGGCTGATCCATCACCCATTTCGGCTGAAAGATGGTGCGCGCCGACTGGGCAAAGGCCAGTTGCTCGGGGCGGCGCTCATCAAGCCCTGCCCGCACCAGATGGCGCGACAGGGCGTCGGCGATTTCATCCTCAGTCACCGATACCGATTTGGGCGGCACGTCCGGGGCCTGATCCTCCCATTCATCGAGCAGCGACCAGACCTCAAGTGCGGGCGGGATCACAAAATCGGCCGGCAACGGATTGCGCGACAGGGCCGCCTCAACCGCCGTCGCCCACACCCAGCCGTTTTTTGCCATAAAGTTCAGGCTGGCACGCGCCATCAGCCGGAAAGCCACCGACGCTGCGGCCAGTTCAGCCAGCAAATCCTCGGCCACCCGGAACAGCAACCACGCGCCGTCTTCGGGCCCATCCGGCTCGCCGTAGCCCATAATCTGCGCCACACCCGCGACTGACGGGGCGCAAAACTGCGCCGGACGCACAAAGGCAAACAGTTCCAGCACATCGAAATGCTGCACTTCTCGGTAGCCACGCCCCGCAAACAGACGCTGGCGGATAAACGGCGCATTAGCCAGCAGCAGCCCCTCACGCCCCCACAGTTCGCGCAAATGCACGACCTCGATCCGGCGGGTCTGGCGGCCATTACTGAGGCCCGCCTTTGACGGCAGGAAGGCCAGAGACTGCTCCGGCAGAACCTCACGAAAGCTTAAGGCCTGTGCATCTGTCGTAGCCGCAGCAAGCATATCCGGATCGGTTACGGGGGGATCATCACGAGTCACCCCAACAACTTAAACACTGACACGCATAAAACCAACCGATGAAAGCTATCCTCGGCGGAAAATCCGCGATGCCCCAAGGCCCAGCCCGATGCAGATCAGGGCGCTGACGATACCATAAAGCCACGGCCTGCGGTGGGCAGTGTCATAGATGAAGCGCTCAAACCCGACCTTTTCGACCCGCAGCAGCTTGGCGCTGTAGCTGACCGGCTCCCCATCACGAAACAGCCAGACCTCGGCCTTATAGGTGCCGATCGGCGCATCCGACGGCAGGTCGATCTCAGCGCGGAACAGGTTGCGGTCGACAAAGCGTACCCCGAACGGATTATCGCTGTAGAGGCTGGATTTCTGTTTCAGGCGCGTCACCGCCTGACGCCACTCCAGATAATCGTCCTCAAGGCTGTTGACCACCACATCGCGCACGCCGTAACGCGTCACGATTTTAGTGTCGCGCGGCGTATCCATGGCGATATAATCGACCCCCAGACCCAGACGGCGGCGGTTGGAAAAGCCGGTTATCTTATCCAATGGCTGGGATGAGGCGGCCATGTAAAAGCCCGGCGCGCCTTCGAAAACCACCGGGCGGCTGTTGAGCCACAGGCCCGCCACCTGCACCTTGCGGATCAGGCGCATCGAAGCCCTGGGGCCGGAGACCACGACCACGATATCCGAGGGCTGATCGCGGCTTTCGACGACCGCGCCATAGACCACAACCTTGGCCCCCTGAAACGAAGATGATACCTCGATCCGGTTCTGGGTCAGGTCGGTCGACAACAGGTTAGACGACGGCGCCGGCGTCGGCAGGGTCTGAATAATCGCCGGAGGTATAACGGGAGGCAGGACGGCGACCATCTTACGGCTGTCCTGTGGGTACAAGGACAAACGGGTTCTGCGGCGGCACAAACAGCGACAGCCCCATCTGCAATCCGGCCATCAGAATGATCACCGCCATGATGGCGCGCAGTTCATCGGCGCGGAAACGGTTGGCCATGCGGATGCCCGCCTGCCCGCCGATAACCCCACCGGCCAGCAGGATCAGCGCCAGGATCATATCGACGCTGTGGTTGCGCACGGCCTGAAGGATCATGGTGACAAAGGTGGTTATAACGATCTGAAACAGGCTGGTGCCAACCACGACCGAAGCCTTCATGCGCAGGATATAGATCATGGCGGGGACAATCAAAAACCCGCCGCCCACGCCCATCATGGCCGATAATATGCCGACCAGAAGCCCGATCGCCGCCGGAGGAATAAAGCTGATATATAGCCCTGAGCGCGGAAAGCGCATCTTGAACGGCAGGCCGTAAATCCAGACCGGGCGCTTGACCTTTGGCCGGGGCGGGGCCTCACCCTTGCGGCGCAGCAACATGGCGGTCAAGGACTCTTTCAGCATCATGCCGCCGATGGAGCCCAATACCAAAAGATAGGCAAGAGAGACCACCAGATCGATCTGCCCCAGTAACCGCAAAATCCGGAAAATTTCGACGCCTATAACGGCACCGACCACACCACCAGCAGCCATGACCGCGCCCATACGGTAATCGACACTATCGCTCTGGCTATAGCTCATGACCGAAGAGGTCGAGGTCGCCAGCACATGGCCCGCCTGAGAAGCCACCGCAACCGAAGGCGGAATACCCAGCGAGACCAGAACCGGCGCCATCAGAAACCCGCCGCCGACACCAAACAGGCCAGACACAAATCCCACCAGCACCCCAAGCCCGATCATAGTCAGGACATTGACCGACATTTCGGCAATGGGCAGGTAGATATCCACGTTCACAGGCTCAGGTTCTAAAGCGGCCAGAATGGCAAAGGCCTGCACAAATGCACGCCGTTAACCAAGCTTAGCCTGATTAACTGAACAGAGTCTGAACAGGTCTTAGGGTTGCGGCGCAGATGGTGCCGAAGCCAGATTACCAGGCTCATCCTTTACGGCCTGAAATCCATTGGCCTGAGCTTCCGCGATCCGGCGCTGGGGGGCCGATAGTTCAGCCTTAAGTTCCGTTACCGCCTGCGCGGCTTCTTTATCACCACCGGCAGATGCTATCAGCAACCACTTATAGGCCTCGGTCGGATTGAGCGTAACCCCAATGCCTTCACGGTTCATAACCCCCAGATTATACTGGCTGTCGACCACACCCCGCTCGGCGGCACGCTTAAACCAGATAGCGGCTTGTCCGCGATCCTGCTGGCCGCCATCACCGGCATAATACATCAAACCCAGATTGTGCATGGCGCGCGAAACACCGCCTTCCGCGGCACGCTGCGTCCACAAACGGGCCTGTGCCTTGTCCGGCGCAATACCCGCTATGCCCTCTTCGCCATCATAAATCCGCCCCAAGCGAAATTGTGCTGGCGCATAGCCCTGATTGGCCACGGCCTTAAGTTTATCAATGGCCACAGGATCGTTCGCGCTTAAAGCCTGCACCGCGTCCTGAAACTGACGATCCAGAGCGTCACGATCCTGAACCGGTGAGGTCACTGCAGCAGCGGCAATCGGTGCCGCCGGTACCTCCGCGCCAGCATTACGCTTGACCGGCGGTGCGCCGGCGCTGTCTTCTTTTAATACGACGTAGCCCCCGGCCCCCACTGCCGTCAGGGCCACCGCCACCGATGAGGCCTTAAACGCCTTTTTCAGGGTTTCCGCTATTCCGGTTTTTGGTCCTGATTTCTGAGCTGCCTTCGGGGCCTGTTTTTGCACCTTTGGCGCCTGCTCCACCGTTGCCGCCCGCGTGCGGGACGCACCGAGCTTCAGGCTGCCAAGACCGGGACGCCGATCGTCTGTGCCTTCAAGACTGGCCCGAACCGCCGCCCGTGCCGCCGCCAAAGCATCACGCGTGGAAACGGAAGCCCCCTCCTCAATCGGCGCGTCTTCATCATCACGGCGCGCCCCAAAGCTTTTCAGAGGTTCAGTCTCAAAAATATCGTCACGGCCTTCTTGGGTGTCACTCAAAGCAAAAGGATCGCCTTCAACAGACAATGACGCATTCGGCTGGGTTTTACGCGACAGGGCGACATCAGCGAACGGATCACCGTCATCATCCCCGAAATCAGCGCGGGCAAATGGATCCTGAGGCGCGGTCGCAGATGTGTGGACATCCACATCTGTATCTTCGTCTTCAAACGGGTCAAAGTCAGGTTTGAATCTTGACTGCCCTAGGCCATCGTCAGAGCGCTCATCATCAGAATGCCCATCACTCAGCGGTGCCTCGCCAAAGCCTGTAACCGATTTCAGCAATTGCCCGGTCAGATCAAGCTTATCTGCGTCCGCGTCTTTGTCATTTAATTCGTCAAAGTCCAGACGGGTGCTGACGGCATGATCAAGATCAAGTTCATCATCGGCTGCCGTCACCCCCTGGGCATTGGCAATTGCCGCAGGGGCATGGACTTCCACTTCCGGCACATATGTGGTGCGCGGTGTCGCGAAGGCACTTGGCAACACGTCATCCGCAGGGACGGGGCGGGTCATCCGCTCGGCCAGTTGCTGGCTCTCGGCCTTGCTCAGGCGCTGCTCAATACGGGTGCGGGCGTCCTCAAGGATTTTAGCGGTGCGTTCTTCGCTTTGGCGGATACGGTCGCCCAGATCGGCATGGGTGTGTTCATGGCTCTGGCGCAGATGCTCTTGCACCCCGTCCAGAACCTGAGCTGTGCGGCGCTCGCTCTCGGAAATACGGCTCGACAGGCGCTCGGAAATGCGGGCAATTTCACCGCTTAAGTGTTCCAGTGCCTGGGAATGATGCCCATCCAGACGCGCAAAGCGGGCATCCACCGAATCCGCCACGCGGCGAATCTCAGCGTTCAAACGATCTGCCGCGTCATGGCCCTGGCGCTCCACGCCCGTCATTCTCCGGTTAAGGTTATCAGCCACCTTTAGGACATTATGGCCCATCTGTTCAATGGCCTTGGCTGAACGCTGGTCAACCTGCGCCAATTGTTCGTGTACGCCGCTTAATGCCTGCTCGATATTCTGGTGCGTGACCTGTTCGAGTGAACGGGCAATTTCAACGCGCGCCTCGTCGATACGACGGGTCAGATCATCGGCCAGACGGCGCAGCGACTGCACCGATTCCGGGTCCGACACATCACCGCGCTCTTCGGTCCGCAGCAGACGCGAATCCAGCGCTGCAAAACTTTGCTCAAGGGTTTTCAGCGCCGTCGACGTCTGGGCTTCGGCACTGTCCAGACGCTGGGACACCTGGGCCACGACCTTATCGATCAGGCTCTGCGCTGCAGCATCAGGGTCACGCAATTCC
The DNA here is from genome assembly GCF_028550435.1 of Asticcacaulis machinosus. Lineage (GTDB taxonomy): Bacteria > Pseudomonadota > Alphaproteobacteria > Caulobacterales > Caulobacteraceae > Asticcacaulis > Asticcacaulis machinosus. The sequence goes on from NZ_JAQQKV010000001.1 coordinate 1,731,702, forward strand.
ATCTGGGTCAGACGGTGCGACAACCCCAGCATATCTGAGCGCACATCCTTGAAATTTTCACGGTTGCGGACATCGGTTTCATAGAGTTGATTGGAAATCTTACCCAAAGCCCCTTCGAGGGCGTTGATGGTTTCGCGCTGCTGCGGGGCGCGCAACTCGGCCTCAAGCCGGGCCACCCGCTCGCGTTCTTCGCGTAAGTGCCCGGACAGGCCCTCAAGCCGTTCCGCCTGCGCATCGACCAGACGTTCCGCCGCCTCAAGACGCTCCGCCAGCACCGCCTGGTCTTCTTCGGTACGCATCAGGCGCTCACGCGAGGTAAATACGTCGTCGGCATGGCTTTCCAGCTTTTCCGCCAGATGTTCCGTGCGCGCTGCAACCCCGGCTTCGGTTCGCTCCAGACGGGTCAGCAAGCCCTCAACCGCCTGAGACACCCCGCGCACCGCCGAGGCCGAACGCGTCTCAGAGGTTTCAATGCGCGAACCCAGAGATTCCAGAGCGCGCGCGACCCGCGACAGGTCTTCTGACCCCGCAGACGGGCGCTCATAACGGTCATAGCCGTCATCAAAACGGGCCGCACGTTCGCGCGCGGCCTCAGATGAGAAGGCTGGCGCCGACCGGCGCGGACGGTTTAAAAACTCTTCATCATGACGTGATGACGTGTAGGTGCGCTTCATACGCCCGCCCCCCGAAGGATAGTATTCGCCGGTTTCCGTTTCGGTTTCCGGCTGATAATCGTTTTGTGGCACATAGGGGCGGCGGCCACGGCTTTCGTCACGCGCTTGCGGGCGAGCCGGCTCGGGCTCATCGCCTTCCAGAATCACCTGATTAAGCCACTCCCCAAGGGTCATGCCGGAACGGCGCGCCAGATCCTTGGCGACTTCACGCGCCTTCGAATCTATACCCTTAACACTCCAAGGTGTGCCCGCAGACATGCGAATCCCCTACTTATCCAACTTATGAGGCTAACCACCATCATCTTGCGTGTAAACCTTTTGTTAACCACCATCTATTGGGATAACGCCATTCTCCTGTGGAGAAACAGGGCATTATATAAACACCTGATAAGGGAAAATAGCGCCAAAGCCTTGCGCCACGCCACATTCCTACCATATTCGCAGACATGGAATTTGATCTTGGCACCACACTCATTATGTTTTTTGGCGCTGTTATAGCGTGCATCCTCAGCGGCTATCTGGGGGCGCGGCCACCCAATCTCAAAACCGATGCCGTCCGGCTTGTGCCTTACCGGTTGATCATGCTGCTGTCCGGCACCGCGTCGATCATCCTGCTGGTGCACATCTTAGCCCTCGTCGGCGGCAATCCCCAGCCCGCATTTCAGCCCTATTAGACCTCATGGATAAAGTTTCTGGCCATAGGCCAGAATACTTTTCCATGTTTGCAGTATCGAGAAAATTTTCTCGAAGCGGTTCTTCGAAAATTTTCGCTTTTTCCTTAAATTTTAAATCTTAAGATTTGAGGCCAGTACTAGGCGTCAAGCGCCGCAGGTACACTAAGTACCTGCCAGCGACGACCCAAAATCCTGCCTTGGCGTAATGACCCAAAGATTACGATTTAAAACACCAGGCCAGGATGGATTTCTGCGCATGTATCCGGTTTTCGGCCTCGTCCCAGATAACGGACTGCGGGCCATCAATGACGCCTTCGGTGACTTCCTCGCCGCGGTGAGCGGGCAGGCAGTGCAGGAACAGGGCGTCGGGCCCCGCCAGCGCCATCAGAGCTTCATTGACCTGATAGGGGCCAAGGGCGGCCATACGCTCATCGTAATCCGTATCGCCCATGCTGACCCAGGTGTCGGCCATGACGGCATCGGCGCCCGCGACGGCGGCTTTCGGGTCGTGGGTGACGGTGATTTTGGCCCCCGCCCCGTGCGCCAGATCGGCGTCTGAGGGGCTATATTGCGGCGGGCAGGCGATGGTGAGCGAAAAGCCCAGTTTCGGTGCCGCATGGATGAACGACGCGCAGACATTGTTGCCATCGCCGATCCAGGCCAGGGTCTTACCTTTAACCGGCCCGCGATGTTCTTCGATCGTCTGAAGATCAGCGATAATCTGGCACGGGTGGCTCTTGTCGGTCAGGCCGTTGATCACCGGAATGGTGGCGTGGGCGGCCAGTTGCTCAACATCCTCATGGCGGTTGGCGCGGATCATAATGGCATCGACCATGCGCGACAAAACCTTGGCGGTGTCCTCAATGGTCTCCCCGCGCCCAAGCTGCATATCGCTGGCGGTCGAGATAATGCCGTCACCGCCAAGCTGACGGATAGCCGCATCGAACGAAAAGCGCGTGCGGGTCGAGTTCTTCTGGAAAATCATGGCCAGGACGCGGTCTTTGGCCGGGGCATCGGCATCGACGCGCCCTTTCGGCCAGCCAAGGCGGGCAGATTTGCGCGCATGGGCGTCATCAAGAATAGAGCGGAGATCCTCCGGGCTTAACGCCCAGAGGTCGAGAAAGTGACGGGTCATCTGTACCCCCTTTATTTTGGATGTCCGGCCCCTGTTATGCCGTCTCTTTGGCCTTTTCGCGGGCGGCGATGAAGGTTTTTTCCAGCAGGCCAATGGCCTCGCGGGCTTCATCAAGCGTGACGTTAAGCGGCGGCAACAGACGCACGCAGTTGTCCGAACCACCAGCAATCAGTATCCCGACATCACGCGCCAAAGCCATAACCTCGCGGTTGACCGGCTTGACCTTGATCCCGACCAGAAGCCCTTTGCCGCGCACCTCAAGGGCGACATCGCCATAAGACGCGATCAGGCCCTGAAGCTGCTGGCGCAGATAGTTTGAAACCTCATTGACGTGCTCAAGAGTTTCCGGCTTCGACAGTTCATTATAGGCCGCAAGACCTACCGCCATAGCCAGCGGATTGCCGCCGAAGGTCGAACCGTGCGCCCCAACGACCATACCGGATGCTGCCTCAGAGGTTGCCAGGCACGCCCCGATCGGGAAACCGCCACCCAGCGCCTTGGCCGTGGTTAGGACATCAGGCTCAACCGACGACCACTGATAGGCCCACAGCTTGCCCGTCCGGCCCATGCCGCACTGGATTTCGTCAAACATCAACAGCAGGCCATTGTCGTCGCACAACTGACGCAGATTTTTCAGTTCAGTTTCGGTCAGGGCGCGCGCGCCACCTTCGCCCTGCACCGGCTCGACCAGAATAGCCGCTGCGGTCGGCGCCTCAGCCGCCGCCTTGATCGCCTCATGATCATCCACCGACAGATGCACATAGCCCGGCAGCTTCGGACCAAATCCGGTCAGATAGGCGTCATTGCCGCCGGCATTGACCGCCGCGTAGGTACGGCCATGAAAGGCCCCGTGAAATGTAATCACGTCAATACGCTCAGGGTTGCCCTTGGCGGCATGATATTTACGCGCCAGCTTCAGCGCGCACTCGATCGCTTCGGTGCCGGAATTGGTGAAGAACACCTGATCGGCAAAGCTGTCGGCGCATAGGCGCTCGGCCAGAACTTCCTGATCCGGAATCCGGAAAATGTTGGACACATGCCACAGCTTTTGCGCCTGTTTCGTCACGGCATCAATCAGGATCGGATTGGCATGGCCCAGACCGTTGGTGGCGATACCCTGCACAAAGTCCAGAAAACGTCGGCCATCTTTCGTGTAAAGGCTGACGCCTTCGCCGCGCTCAACCTCAATGGGGGCGCGGTTGTAAACACTGAAAAGATGATCTGTCTGGCTCATGGTAACATCCCAAAAGATAAAATCCTCTTCGCGTGTACGAAGAGGATAGAAATCTAAGTAGAACTTAGAGCCGCCTTTTGGGGAAATTTATCCCCAATGTCAATAAAAAGCGCGCTCAAAGTCCTGATTAAAGATCACACCTTACTTAAGGGCATCGACCTTAATACCCTTTGCTTTCAAAAGGGTCGGCACCCCGTCCGGCCCGACCAGATGGCCGGTACCCACCACGACCAGTGACGTACCGGAACCGGCCAGAATCTGCTCGATCTGCGGCACCCAGTTCTGATTGCGGCCTTTGAGCAGCACATCATAAAGCTTAGGCGTCTTGACCATCATTTCTTCAGTAAAGATTTTTTCCAGCGTGGCTTCATCGCCGGTGTGCCAGGCGGTGAGCATGGTCTCAAGCAATGCCTTGCCTTCCTCTTCCTGATTAAGCACGTCGATCAGGAACTGGCGTGAGGTCTCATCGTCAAAGCTACCGAAAAAGCCCATCTGCTGTTCAATCGTTTCAAAGCCCTTAACCGGCTTGCCTGCCGCCTTGGCCTGATCGAGCAGGGTTTTATCGACACCTGAATTGGGATCAAAACCTGACGCCATCATGGATTTAACGGTAATCAGCAGACCGACGGCCCACGGCTTGAGGTTACGCGCCTGCGTCATCGGCAGGCCATGACGATCCAGCGCGGCATTAAGCTTGGCAATATCGGCCTCACTCATCCCCTCGGTCAGATTGCCCTTGGGGTTGATGGCGTGTTTCAGAAATGCCGAACCGGCGGCCGCCTGATCATCCAGATTGGCAATTTCCAGCCACATCTCCCTGGAGTTCGCCATCGCGGTTTTGATGCGAGCATCCTGCCACTGCATATCGGGCTTTAGAAGATGGATCGACCCCAGCAGATAGACGGTCGAATCCGCATCCTTGACCACCCACATCAGCGGGGCGCCGGCTTTGGCGGTTTGAGCCTGAGCGGTCAGCGGCAAAAGCGCCACCCCGGCCACAACCAGCACTTTGAACATGGCTTTAAAAGATTTCAGCATGATGTTTCCTTGTAATTTTCGTAAACTAAGCGTTTTGATCCGGCATAAATATGTCTTCGATCCGTTGCTGAAATATGTCAGCAATTTTGAACGCCAGTGGTAATGACGGATCATACTTTTCCGTCTCAATGGCATTGATCGTCTGGCGCGAGACACCCAGCCGATCAGCCAGATCAGCCTGAGACCAGTCGCGCTCGGCCCTCAGAACTTTTATACGGTTTTTCATTATCTATGTCTCAGCCACCAGATACCCCAGGCAATGACATAACCAACAATCGGCGGGATCAACCCGGTCATGATACCAAATTCAAATGCCGATCCGTGCGCATTGAAGTAGGCCATAAGACTCTCGCCAAATTCCCCCCCGGTCGCAACTGACAGGAAGTAAACCGGCATAACCACCATCAGGCCGCATGACCCGCCCCAGAACCAGGCCCACTTATGCGCCTCCCGCACCGCCTCATCAGAGGCGCGCCACCATAAAATGCTGACCGCCATGGCCAGCACAATCAGCAGGGCGATCATGCCCCACAGCAGAGGCGTCCCAAGCGATGGAAGTTGATGTCCGGAGGCTTTCAGGAAACCAATAACCCCGCCCAATAGCATCGCAATGACGATATAAATCGTACCCGTAATGTGAAATGCCCGCTTATCCATATCAACACCCCTTAACATTTAGACAAGCAAGCTTTACACTCACCATTTGCCACATGTCAAGCATGCCTGTCATAATGACATGCAGATTTTACAGATCACAAATTAAACGGCTTTCAAAATAATATTTCTGAACCAACCGAATATTTACAGGTCTGTGTGAGTGTGGCCGGGCTTAAGGGTCTGCGCCCTGTATGTGAGTTACCCGGCCCTATGATGATCTGTGATCTTGTCCGTCCCCATGACCTGAGGCCTTCTGACCTAGGCCTTTGGCGCGATATGATCCGCGCCACTCCTGATTTTCGTTCGCCTCTTTTGTCACCGGAATTCACTCAGATTGTAGCCAACATAAGGCATGACGTTCGGGTCGCCGTCTATCGCCGTAAGGGTCAGACGATAGGTTTTCTGCCCCACCATCGCCGCGCCGGCGGCATGGCCCGTCCTGTCGGTGCCCCGTTTTCAGACTATACCGCCTTCATCAGCTTTCCCGATCCAGATATAGCCATAGCTGAGGCGCTCAGATTGGCCCACATCGACCGGTTTCAGGTCATCGGCCTGATTGATCCCTACGGCGTGTTTGGCGATATTGGCGGGCAGACCGACCATGCCTGCGGGATCGACCTGACCCAGCCGCTCGATCACATTCCGCACAAACATGTCAAAAATATCAACCGCCTGCGCCGCCGGCTTGAGGAACAGCACGGAGAGGTGGCCTTCATTACCCCTGACCGGAATCCTGACCATTTCGAGTTGATGCTACGCCTGAAGCGCGAGCAGGCCCGCACCACCGGTTTGCATGATTTTCTGGCACCCAAATGGGTCGACACCCTGATGCGGCAACTGTTTGCCGCGACTGTTGAGGGCTTACACGGCCAGATGCTGACCCTGAGCGTCGGCGGTAAAGGGATTATTTTCCATTATGGTGTAAGACTGGGCGATGTCATGCACCCGTGGATATCCAGCTTTGATCCGGCCTACAGCGCCTTTTCTCCCGGTCAGGTGTTTCTGGCCGGTTGCGCCGATGTGCTCAAAGCCGACGGCGTCGACTATTACGACCTGTCGACCGGTGAGCAACACTACAAAACCGCCTTTGGCAATACCCATCGCACCGTGACCCACGGGCACGTCTATGGCGACAGCATGGCAGGCCGATGCGCGGCGCACACATCCGCATGGACGCGAGAGATCACACAATCCCTGTCGCCCCGCATGGCCGAAATCACCGTGCGCCTTAATCGCCGCCTCGATCAGATCTGCGCGCTGGAGCTGGACACGCCTGCCCGCCTCAGGGGTATTTGGCGGGCCGCGCTTGCCACACCACAGCGCCTGAAATTACCGGAGCCCCGCGGATGAAGCCCATGCCTCAGGACAGTTTTACCGCCGTGCGCCTTAGCGTGATTATTCCGACCTTCCGTCGCCCCGATGGACTGACCCTCGCCGTGCGCTCTGTACTGGCGCAAACCGGCCTAGAGCACGTTTTGGTGCGCATTATCGTCTGTGACAACTCGCCGGAAGCGTCCGCGCGTGAGGTCGTGGCCGCCATCGCAGGCGACATTGAGATCACCTATCTGCATGAACCAGCCACCGGTGTAGCCAATGCCCGCAATACGGCGCTGGCGGCGACCACCGACGATTTCATCGCTTTTCTGGATGATGACGAAGAAGCGCCCTTTGACTGGCTGTCGAAATTGCTGGCCACCCAAAACGCCCTTGATGCCGATGTGGTGTTCGGGCCGGTCAGTGCCCGCCTGAAAGCCGCAGATGTGCAATACCCCGCCTATTTTGAAGCCTTCTTTTCGCGCTTTGGCCCCGATCACACCCAACTGATTGACCACTATTATGGTTGCGGCAACAGCCTGCTGCGCCGGTCCGCCCTGCCCGACATTCACGAAGTATTTTCCGTCGATCGCAATGACTGCGGCGGTGAGGACGATAAACTGTTCTACGGAATGCGTGAGCAGGGCAAGCGCATGGTCTGGGCGGCAGATGCGGTCGTGTGGGAAGACGTGCCGGAAAGCCGATCGACCCTGAACTATACCCTGCCGCGCGCCTTTGCCTATGGTCAGGGGCCATCGACTTCGGCCATGACCCATAATCCGCCCAAACCGTTCACCTGCGCCTACTGGATGGTCAATGGCGCCGTTCAGGCCGTGGTGTTTGGCCTGTGGGGCGGACTGCTGACCCTTGTTCGTGCCAAAGGGGCCGCAGGGGCGCTGGATAAATGCGCGCGGGGCCTGGGCAAGCTGATCTGGTTCCCGCCGTTCAAGCTTGGCTTTTACGGCACCGCCCTGCTCAAAACTAACGCCCCCGGAAGATGAGATTATGACCGGACTGCTCAACTGGTCGGACGACCACCGCCAGAATTTCACGAAAAAGACCCTGCTGTTTTCGCACAAACTGGCAGGCTCAGACCTGTTCACGGACGAAGCCCTGATCGCCTTAATCGACCGCTATCCGCCGGAAAAGCTTGAAGTGTTCAGCATGGGTTATGATCCGTCCAACTGGGGGCAGTGGTATCTGGGCCGCCGCTCTGGCCTTGATGGCCGCGCCCTGATGGAAGGTGTCAGAGCCGGACGTCTGTGGCTTAATCTGCGTAAGGTTAATCACGCCGATCCGGCTTTTAATGAACTCTGTGGGCGGATGTTTGCCGAACTGGAGTTTGAGACCGACCAAAAGACCCTGAAACCTGATCTGGGGCTGCTGATTTCTTCTCCGAACGCCCATGTGTTTTACCACCTTGATATCCCGCTGGTGATGCTGTGGCAGGTGCGCGGTATCAAAAAACTGTATGTCTATCCACCCAAGACCCCGTTCGTCACCAACCCGAACCTTGAGGGCATCGCGTTGCGTGAAAGCGACGAGCAACTGCCCTATGAGGCGGCGTGGGATGAGGCCGCTATGGTGCATGACCTTAAGCCCGGTGAGATGATCACCTGGCCGCAAAACGCACCGCATCGCATCGTCAATCACGGCATGGTCAATGTGTCGATGTCGATTGAATTCATGACGCCAGCGGCCATCTGGCGCGCCAATGTGCTATACGCCAATGGCTGTTTGCGCCGTTGGTTTGGCCTCAAGCCGGAGATCGATAAGCGCTTTTTGACGTGGGAAGCGGTTAGGATCGCCTATGCCCGCGCCATTAAGGCTTTTGGTGGCTTTAATGGCGCCAAGAGCCCGCTGGTGCCGCGCTTTTCGCTCGACGCGAACAAGCCCGGCGTACCGCAGTTTGATGATGGTGTGGATGTGCCTAAGAAAGCCGCCTAACCGATAGCCGCGCGATAAACCTCCAGCGCCTGCGCGATATCGGCCTTGAGGTCGGCAGGGTCTTCGAGACCGACGTAAAACCGGATCAACGAGCCTTCATAGGCCAAATTCTGTGATTGCCCCAGTTTAGCGCGGCCCATAAGCTGCGGCTCGAAATGGATAGCCAGACTTTCAAACCCGCCCCAGCTAAAGCCCAGCCCGAACAGCTTAAGCGCATTCAAAAACGCGCAGGAGGCGGCTATATTGCCGCCTTTCAGTACTACCGAAAACAGACCGTTAGAACCGGTGAAATCGCGCTTGAACAGATCATGCCCCGGAAAGGACTCCAGCCCCGGATGCAGCACGCGATCCACCAGATCATGACCTTCCAGCCAGCGGGCCAGTTCTAACCCCGACTTGCCGCTTTGCTCCAACCGCAGATGCAGGGTGCGCAAACCCCGGATGGCCAGATAGCTCTCATCGGCCGAGGTGAAGAACGAAAACGCCCGCGACGTGTCATCCAGACGCTTGGCCAAAGCCTTATCCTTGACCGCCACCGTACCGATCAGGATATCGGAATGGCCGCCGACATATTTGGTCAGGGCCTGCATCGACATATCGATGCCGTGATCCAGCGGCTTGAAAAGCACACCGGCGCCATAGGTATTATCGCAAAGCGTCAGTATACCGCGCGCTTTGGCAGCCTTGGCAATGGCCGGAATATCCTGAATATCAAACGTCAGCGACCCCGGCGATTCGACGATGATCAGGGCCGTTTTGTCGTTGGTCAGGGCCATGACCTCATCCGCACTGGCACCGGCATCATAATAGCGGGCGGTCACGCCAAAGCGCGCCATCTGGGTCTGAAGGAACCGGCGGATCGGGCCGTAGCAGCTATTGACACACACCACCTCATCACCGGCCTTAAGGCAGGCTGTGATCGCCAGCGTCAGGGCCGACAGCCCCGTCGGCAGCAGGAATACGTCGGTCGCCCCTTCCAGTTCGCACATCAGGCGCATCAGTTCACGCTGGGTGCTAAGTCCCTCAATGCCGTAGCCCGGCTGAATGCGGTCATCATAAAGATCTTCGGCGCAGGCATAAAGCACGGTCGAACCGCGTTCGACCCCGACATTGACGGCGCGGTGAGACGGCGCCAGATCATAGGTGGCACTGGTCAGGCGGGTACGCTCGGAAACAGACTTCGACATTGAAAATTCCGTATACAGTTGCGGCCCCTTACAACCATTTCGCTTTCTCCTTGGCAACCGATATGTGCAATGACCATTGGTTAGAGATGCTAACCGTATCGCTGAAAAATCGTCGCCTGACGTGACGGCCCCAGTTGTTTAAACAACCATCAGCAAGTAGGAATTTACAAAACCCTCTGATATCCGGAGTGTTTACGCGATCCTGATTTGCGCTGACCATAAGGCTTTGATAGTCTCCGCCAACAAACAGGCCGGACACACAGAAGTATAGGGATAGAACCGATATGACGAAATCCGACGCATCCCGCCGCCAGTTTCTGAAAACCGTCACAGGCGCTGCCTTGATGACAGGTGCAGCTTCTGCGCTTACGGCCTGCGGTAAGCCGGCTACCCAATCCTTGCTTAACGTGTCGTTTGACCCGACCCGCGAGTTCTATTCCGCCTACAATTCCCTGTTTGCGAAAAAATACGCAACCGGCGGAAAGGCTGCCCCCACCTTCAACCAAAGCCACGGCGGCTCAGGCAAGCAGGCGCGCGCGGTCGTCGATGGCCTCAAGGCGGATGTCCTGTCACTGGCTCTGGCCCACGATATTGACGCGGTGGCCGCCACCGGCCTGCTGGCTGCCGATTGGGCGTCGCGCCTGCCGAACAATTCCGTCGCCTATAATTCGACTATTCTGCTGCTGGTGCGCAAAGGCAATCCCAAGGACATCAAGGACTGGGGCGACCTGGTAAAACCGGGGGTTCAGGTCATCACACCAAACCCGAAAACATCAGGGGCGGCGCGCTGGAACTATCTGGTCGCCTACGGTTGGGCGCTCAGAACCAACAATGGCGATGAAGCGAAGGCGCAAGCTTATCTGGAGGCGCTGTTTAAAAATGTGCCGGTACTCGACACTGGCGCGCGCGGGGCGACCACCACCTTCATTCAGCGCGGTCAGGGCGATGTCCTGATCAACTGGGAATCCGAAGCCCTGATGAGTGCGGCCAAGGACGGTGCTCAGTTCGACATCGTCTATCCGTCCCTGTCCATTGCGGCCGATACCCCCGTCGCGTGGGTTGACAAAAACGTCACCGCCAATGGCACCGAAGCGCTGGCCAAGGCCTATCTTGAAGGCCTCTATGATGAGGATGCCCAGACCCTGGCGGCACAGCATTTTTACCGCCCGACCAATCCCGATGTTCTGAAATCCTTTGCGGATCGCTTTCCGGCCATTGAGCAACTGAATATCGATAAGGATTTTGGGGGCTGGACCACGGCCAATGCGCGCCACTTTGAGCAAGGTGCGCTCTTCGACCAGATTTCCGCCAAGATTTTCAAAGCCTAACCTGATTGCAGCGTAAACGCCCCTCATGACGACAGACACAAACCTATCTGCCGGAGACGCCCGTTTGGAAACAAACGGGCGTTCGCCGCATCAGATCAAACCCGAAGGCTTTAAGCCGCCCAAGGCCACCCACAGGACGCAGCACGTCTTGCCGGGCTTTCATGCGTCATTAGGCATTACGCTGACCTATCTGTCGCTGATCGTACTGCTGCCGCTGGTGGCACTGGTGCTCAGACCGTGGGAAGCCGGGCTTGACGGCTTTATACGCACCGTCACTGACGTGCGCGTGGTCAAGGCGTTGCAGTTAAGCTTTACCACCGCCTTTTGGGCCGCGGCCGTCAATCTGATTGCCGGTCTGGTGGTGGCGTGGGTGCTGACACGCTATGAGTTTCCGGGCAAAAAGATCATTGACGCCATTGTCGACCTGCCGTTTGCCCTGCCGACGGCGGTGGCCGGCGTGTCGCTGTCCAGCCTCTATGCCCCCAATGGCTGGGTAGGATCATTGTTTGACCCCTTCGGCATCAAGATCGCCTACACGCCGATTGGGATTTTCATAGCCCTTGTGTTCATCGGCCTGCCGTTTGTGGTGCGCTCGGTTCAGCCCGTTCTGGCCGAATTTGATGCCGAGGTCGAAGAGGCCGCCCTGACCCTTGGGGCCACACCGATGCAGACGGCGATCAAGGTGATTTTGCCGTCATTGGCCCCCGCCCTGATCACCGGCTTTTCGCTGGCCTTTGCCCGTGCCGTCGGGGAATATGGATCGGTCATCTTTATTGCCGGCAATATGCCCTATATTTCCGAGATTTCACCGCTACTGATCGTCATTAAACTCGAAGAGTTTGACTATGCCGGTGCGGCATCGGTGGCCATCGCCATGCTGGCCCTGTCGTTCACCATCCTGCTGGTCACCAACTTTGTTCAGGTGCTCCTGTCCCGCCGAGGCCGCGCATGAAAGTCAAAGCCCCCGAAGCGCCCAAATCACCGGCCGCCCTTGGCCTTATGGCCTTTGCCCTGTTCTGGATCGCGCTGATCATCGTCCTGCCGCTGATCAATGTGTTGTTTGAAGCGTTCCGAACCGGGGTCGCGCCCTATCTTTCGGCCATACTGGAACCCGATGCCGTCAGCGCCATCAAACTCACCCTGCTGGTGGCGGCCATCGCCGTGCCGTTGAATGCCATCTTCGGCATTGCTGCCGCCTGGTGCATCACGCGCTTTGAGTTCAAGGGCAAGGGCCTGTTGCTATCCATCCTTGACCTGCCCTTTACCCTGTCGCCGGTCATTTCCGGCCTGGTGTGGATTCTGCTGTTCGGGGCCCACGGCTGGTTCGGGTCGTGGCTTGATGCCAACAATATCCGCATCGTCTTTGCCCTGCCAGGTCTGGTCATCGCCACGGTTCTGGTCACCCTGCCGTTTGTGGCGCGGGAGTTGATTCCGCTGATGCTTGATCAGGGCACGGATGAGGAAATCGCCGCCGTCACCTTAGGGGCGCGCGGCTGGGACGTGTTTTTCCGCATCACCCTGCCCAACATCAAATGGGCGCTGACGTATGGCGTGCTGCTATGTACCGCCCGTGCGATGGGGGAGTTTGGCGCCGTGTCAATCGTCTCCGGCCACATTCGCGGCCTGACCAACACCCTGCCGCTACACATCGAAGTGTTGTACAACGAATATAATACGGTTGCGGCTTTTGCTACCGCCTCGATTCTGGCGGGGCTGGCCGTCGTGACCCTCATCCTTAAGACCCTGCTTGAGTGGCGTTTTGCCGACGAGCTTTCCGCCCATCGCAGGCACTAACTGTTTTCCGAGATTTTCGCTTATGTCACTGATTGTCAATAACATTACCAAGAGCTTCTCGGATTTTGCCGCGCTCAATCAGGTCTCGTTCGAGACCCATTCCGGTGAGTTTCTGGCCCTGCTCGGCCCGTCAGGGTCGGGTAAAACGACGCTACTGCGCCTGCTGGCCGGTCTTGATCAGCCCGATTCCGGCACGGTCACCTTTGAGGGCGAAGACTATCTGGCGCTCAATGCCCGCGAACGCCGCATCGGCATGGTGTTTCAGTCCTACGCCCTGTTCCGCCACATGACGGTTGAGCAAAACATCGCGTTCGGCCTCAATGTCCGCCCGGCCAAGGAGCGCCCCTCAAAGGCCGAGATCAAGGCCAAGGTGCAGAGCCTTTTAAAGCTCATTCAACTCGAAGACCTGGGCAAGCGCTTTCCGTCGCAACTGTCCGGCGGTCAGCGTCAGCGGGTCGCTCTGGCGCGTGCTCTGGCCATTTCGCCGCGTATCCTGTTGCTGGATGAACCGTTCGGCGCATTGGATGCTCTGGTGCGCAAAGATCTTCGTCGCTGGTTGCGCCGCATCCATGACGAAACCGGTGTGACCACCATTTTTGTGACCCACGATCAGGAAGAAGCGCTGGATCTGGCCGACCGCGTGGTGGTGCTGAAAGATGGCCAGATCGAGCAGATCGGCAAACCGCTTGAACTTTACCGCAAACCGGCCTCCAGTTTCGTGTTCGATTTCCTCGGCACTAACAATCAGGTCACGGCGACGGTCAGTGGCGCAGAGGCCGCGTTCGACGGCTTTACGGTTCCAGCCATCATCACCGGCGACCTGACGGGCGAGCAACTGGTCCGGTTCCGGCCGTTCGATGCCCATGTCTCAAAAGACGGGCCGGGCTTTAAGGGTAAGGTCTTATCGATCCTGCCCGCCGGCGCCAACCTGCGCCTTGAGGTTCAGGCCGAGGACGGCACGGTGTTCGAGACCCAGCACGCCCACGATTCCGACGCCAGCGACCTTGCACTTAACGACACGGTCTATGTGAAGCCGATCAAGGTCTATGTGTTCGGCACGTAACGCTGTCAGATTTCGTTAAGCACCTGTCCCGCCCATCCGGCACGGACTGTTGTGTGTTGACTCGGCCTCTTTATTTATCATACAAATACCTCTCGACAGGCGTTATAATAAAGTTTGCAGGGACACCATTATGCCAACAGATCACTCACGCGCTCTTTTGGTCCGAAGAAAAACCGTTCTTAGCCTGATGTTGCTGGCAGCACTTACGGCAGCATCCGTCCACGCCGAAGAAACTGCCCCTACGCCCGTGCCTCACACGGCCCCCATCCGCCAGATGGCCCCAACTATGGGCTGGAACCCGTGGAACGCGTTTCGCACCGAAGTTACTGAAGACAAAATCATCGCGATTGCAGAAACCCTGAACAGGTCAGGCCTTAAAGCTGCAGGCTATCGTTACATCAATATCGATGACGGCTGGTGGCTTAAGCGCCGTGCCGACGGGCGCATTATCATCCGCACGACTATGTTCCCCAGCGCGGCCCTGCCCGACGGCGAGACGAGCTTTCGCCCGTTTACAGACCGTCTGCATGCTATGAATTTCAAAGTCGGGATCTATACTGATATCGGCCGGAATGTCTGCTCTCAGGCATGGGATGCCAAAAGCCCGAACCTGCCCACAGGCTCTCAGGCCGAACGCGAAGTCGGCTCAATGGGCCATCAGACCGAAGACATGCGTCTGTTCTTCGGTGAATGGAACTTTGATCTGGTCAAGGTCGATGCCTGCGGTCTGGCTGATTTCGGCCCCGACCGGCCTTATGTGAAAAACGATACCTATCGTGCGCTGAAGCCGGCGATTATCCGCGGACGCCCAGATCTGTCCGATATCAATGGCGTTGAAAGCCTGTACCGTGACCTTAAGGCTGCCATTACGCAGGTGCGTCCGAACGATGACGTTATTCTATCAATCTGCACCTGGGGCGAAGCCGATGTCGCCCGCTGGGGCCATAAGTATGGCCAGCAATGGCGAACCAGCGCCGACATCCGCGCCAACTGGGCATCGATGCTGCACAATTTCGATACCGCTGTCTCTGGCATCACAGCCACACCATCAGGCCGGGGCAATGATCCGGACATGCTCGAAATCGGCAACGGCGACTTTGATGTCCGCCATCTGACTGAGGCGCGTGCCCATATGTCGATGTGGGCGATTATCGGAGCACCGCTTATCCTTGGCTCAGACCTCACCAAATGGTCGCAAGACCTGATCGATATCGCTGGCAATCGCAACGTCATTGCCGTCAATCAAGACATAGCGGGGCGACCGAGGGTTATATCTTCGGATGCGCGCATCCAGATAATTACAAGGCCCCTCAGCACACCCGGTACTCAGGCGGTGGCCCTGATCAATCGCGGCGCAAACCCGCAGACGGCCTCAGTCAACCGTGCGCAACTGGGGCTGACCGCTACGTCTGAGGTGACCCTGCGCGACCTGTGGCTCGATACGACACAGAAACTGGTGGGCGATGTGCTAACAGTTACCCTTGCTCCCCGTGAGACGTTTCTGGTACTGATAACAACGCAGCCTTAATCCCCAAACCCGTAGCTATACCCGCACAACACACTTTCGAACGCCACGCACAGGCTGGCGCGGATAGCGTCCGATTGCGCATCGGCAGCCTTAAGCCGAGCCGGACTGTCATGCAGTTCCCCATTACGCGGCCAGATTTTCTCATAGCGGAAGACATGAAACCGGATCTTTGAGGTCGTGGTGGCGGCACGCACCATGTCGTCAACATTACGGCGGCTGTCGTCAACAAAGACGATATCGGTAAAGGGCTTGGGGGCGATGGACGCGGCCAGAAGTTGCACCATCACGCCCTTATCCTGCCCAGCCGCCAGCATGATCCCGTCTGAGACGGTGATATCGCGATGCGGCCCGTCCGGCAAAGTCACCTTGAGCTTTTGAGCGGCCTTGCGGATTTCGTCATCGCCCAGACGCCCGCGCCGGGTGCACAGCGGTTTGACACATTCGGGTGCGGCACTGAAATCATAGCCCGCGGCGATAAGCGCCCGCTCGGTCGCCCCGCGCAGTTCGCTCCCGCGCGCGCTTAGGGTATAGACCGGAATCCCCGCCGTTTGCAGGTCGCGCACAAGCTGCGGGCCGTCACCTTGCGTCGGTTTCAGACCCGCCAGCGTCAGCCACAGGGCCTGTTCATACAGGATCACGTCGCGCTGTTCACCTTGGGCTCCGTCAAGCTTGCCGCCCAGCCAGCCCTCAGACCCCAGATCGCCCGGCACGGTCAGCAGGGTGTCATCAATATCAAACACCACCAGCACGCGCTTTGACCTGTCGGCCTTGAGACTATGAGCCAGATCGGTGGCGACTTTCAGGTCGGTTATGGACGCAAACCCCGCAGCCTGCGCCACAGCCGTTGAGGCCATCATCCACGCCGCCGCACATATCCCTGCCCAAATTTTCATCACGCATCCTTGCGACCGTTTCATAAGATACCTCTGGCAAACCCGAAAACGCTCACACGGTCAAGGTTTAAGCGGCCAAAATCGCACCGAACCCTTGACCCCTGCCCGCAAACGGCCTAATCCCCGCCCCGTGCAAGAGGTGCCGTGAGAACGGCTTAATAGGGAACCGGGTGTAATCCCCGGACTGTCCCCGCAACTGTAAGCGCTAAGTTTTCGGCCATATGCCACTGAAGATGACTTCGGGAAGGCGGTCGCAAATGTCTGAGGCGCAAGTCAGGAGACCTGCCCTTTGCTGTCGTCCTTTGCGTGATCGGGGTGTGTCACAAGAGCGGGAGCGTTTCCTGAGCGGCGATATGTTTGACAGCGCGGATCGATGATCCGTGGCTGTTGCTTCGTCTGCGAAAGACTATACGACCCATGCGAACCTACCTTATTCCCGCCCTGACCACCGCCTCAGCCCTGGCGCTAATGACCGTGGCCGGTCACGCCAGATCAGAAAATATCACCGAAGTTGTGGTCTCCGTCACCCGTGAGCCCGTCGCCCTGTCAAAGGTCGGCCAGAGCGTCACCGTGTTTGATGCCACCACCATTGAGGCCCGTCAGGAACTGTTCCTCGGCGACCTGATCGCCCAGTCCCCGTCCGTCTCGATCGCCCAGACCGGCGGGCCCGGTCAGGTCGGCACCGCCCGTTTCCGCGGCGCGGAAAGCGACCGGAGCCTGTTCATCATCGACGGCGTAAAGCTGGGCGATCCGTCCCAGATCGGCGGCGGGCTGAACCTCGGCCTTTTGGCGCTCAATGATGCCGAGCGCGTCGAAGTCCTGCGCGGCCCTCTATCGACCCTGTGGGGCTCTCAGGCCATCGGCGGCGTGGTCGCCATCACCACCCGCACCCCGAAAAAACCACTGGAAGCGCGCGTCTCTGTCGAAGGACTGGACGACTATGTCACCGCCCGCGCCTCGATCGGCGGCAAGGCTGATCGCCTGACCTGGGGCCTGTCGGGGGCCTATATAGACGATGAAGGCGTGTCGTCACTGCGCACAGGTTCAGAAAAAGATGGCTTTGAGCAAAAGCACCTCAACGGTTATCTGAACTACGCCCTGACCGACACATCTGGCCTGCGCGCCCGCGTGAGCCATACCGAAAGCGATTACGATTTCGATGGCTATGATGCGTCGTTTGCTCTGGCCGATACCCGCGACTTTGGCACGCAGGATGAAACGGTGGCCAGCGCCGGTTATTACAATCAAATGCTGGATGGCCGTCTGAAAAACAGCGTCACCGTCTCACAGACCAAGACCGAGCGCGAAACCTCGGATCTGGCCAACGCGACCTCCTATCCGTTTGAGGGCCGCCAGACCAGCTATGACTATACCGGCGCCTATAAGCTATCGGACGCGACCCAGTTCGTATTCGGCGCGTCATCCGAACGCTCAAAAATCATCACCGCCGGCCTTGTCAAATCCGTGACCCTGAACGGCCTGTTCGCGCAGGTGCGTCAGGATATCGATGCCCTGACCCTGAACGCCAGCATCCGCCGCGACGACCACTCGACCTTTGGTGACAATACCATCGGCCAGATCGCGGCCGCCTATACCCTCAGTGACACCGTGGTTCTGCACGCAAGCCTGGGGCAGGGTTTCAAGGCCCCAAGCCTCTATCAGCTTTATGACGGCTGGTCGGGCAATGTCGCCCTTAAGCCAGAAGAGGCCACCAATATCGACTTCGGAGTCGATGTTTACGGTGCCAACAATGGCCGCTATGGCGTGTCGGTATTTGGTCGCAAGACCGAAAACCAGATCGACTATGATATGTCGACCTTCACCTATGGCAATATCGCCCAGACCAAGGCCTACGGCATTGAACTGGAAGCCGCCCGTGATCTGACCGATAACGTGTCCGTTTCCGGTAACTATAGCCACATCATCGCCCGCGACAACGCTAAGGACAGCTTCACCTATAAGAACGATCTGGGTCGAGCCCCTAAGCATATGGCCAATGCCCATATCGACTGGCAGGCGACGCAGGCCTTATCGCTCGGCGCCTCCGCGCGCTATGCCGGTAAGTCGTTTGAAAATATCTATAATGCCCGTGAACTGGGGGCCTACACTCTGGTCGATCTGCGGGCCGCATACCGCGTGAACGACACGGTCACCGTCTTTGGCCGCATTGAGAACGCCACCGACGAAGACTATGAAACAGCGGCCAATTACGGCTCCACCGGGCGTCGTCTGTGGCTCGGCATTCGCGCCAATATGTATTAATAGTGTCACCAAGAAAGGCTAAAAGCTTAACGGGAGTTAAGCCTGTCGGGAGCGCTTTCCCTATGGCTTTTTTATTCTCCGCCGGTCTACCCATAGACGTCCCGCCAACCCTATAAAGGCGGAATATATAGCTTTAAGTCTTTCTTTTATTTCTTTTTTGTCCTCCCATTAAAAAGGCCTCATGGTTCCCGTGAGGCCTTTTTATTGTTTATGGGAAATTAATTTTATACCGCATTCTTATTCGGCCAGTCACCGGATTTTCCGCCCGACTTAGACGTAACTTCGATGCCCTCCAGGCGCATGGTCTTATCGACGGCTTTGAGCATGTCATAAAGCGCCAGGCCCGCTACGCTGACCGCCGTCAGCGCTTCCATCTCAACCCCGGTCGGGCCGGTGGTCTTCACCACAGCCTCAATATCAAAACCGGCCCCATCATCCATAGCCGTGATCCGGACCTCGACCTTGGACAGGGCCAGAGGGTGACATAGGGGAATAAGATCAGCCGTACGCTTGGCGCCCATGATACCCGCCAGCTCGGCGGTGGTGATCACCGCCCCCTTGGGTGCCTTACCATCGCGGACGATCGCCACAGTCTCCGCCGCACAGATCAGCCGCCCGCGCGCGGTGGCGACCCGTGCCGTTGCAGCCTTTTCGGACACATCGACCATGTGCGCGCGGCCATCGCCGCCAATATGGCTCAATTCAGTTGTCATCTTCCCACCTTTTTCTGTCGGCCTGATCGGCGGCGGTCGGTTCGATCCAGCGCTCCGCACCGGCCCCCTGCTCGCGCTTCCAGAACGCGGCCTCTGATTTCAGCCGGTCCATCATGTAATCCGCCGCTTCAAATGCGGCCCGCCGGTGGGCCGAAGCTGCCGCGACAAAAACAATATCCTCACCCGCCTTCACTTGACCGCAGCGATGCAGCACCATGACCCGCGCCACATCAAAACGCGCGCAGGCAGCTTGTGCTACCGCCTCCATACTGGCTTCGGTCATGCCCGGATACCAGTCGAGGTACAGATGATCGACGGCACCGCCCGCCTTATCGACGGGGCGCACCTTGCCGGTAAAGGTGACGATGGCGCCATCTGCACTTTCAGAAAAGGCCTGAAAGGCAGCTTTGCTGTCCAAAGCCTCCGGCAACAGCCGTACAATCATATGATCCATGCGCTACCATAGCCGAGACCTTTGGTGCAGGCAAAGCGCGGAAATGGTCAAAAAATGCAAACCGGTTTTATAACACCTCAAGAATCGCCCCCTGTGCCCATCAGGAGACGCAAACGCAATTTATGCTCATTTGCGCGTTTACAACCTGAGATTTTTTACGACTTCCTTATTTTAAACAAGATTGGTGTGCAAGGCGGTCGCATTATCAAACACAAAAACCACAGAAAGCTTCGAAATCAGCGAAATCAGGCATTTTATTAGTGTCATTTACACCTGCTATGATAGGCTGATTTTGTTATTTGAGCGTTGATTGTTTTCGTTAGACTATTTTCGGTTTGGATTAGATGGGCCCTGTGCATTTCCAGATGTTGCGCCTTTTGGCCTCCACACCTTTTTTTGGAAAAAAGCCTCAGCGTCTGACTATCCCGTCCGCTGATGACCAAATCGCCTATAAAAACCTCCTCCATCGCCCGCAAGTCAGCCTCGACCTGAGCGAACTTAAAGAATTCTATAATGGTAAACGCATACTGATCACCGGGGCCGGTGGCTCCATCGGCTCGGAGATCGCCCAGCAGGTCGTTGATATGGGTGCGGCCCATGTCAGTCTGGTCGAGAACTCCGAGTTAGCGCTCTATTCCATTGATCAGGCGCTGGGGCTTAAAGTCGGGTTTTCTATGACCAAACGCGCTATTCTTTGCGATATTCGTCGCAAGGATAGATTGATGAGCGTGGTGCGAACTGAACGCCCGGACATCATTTTCCATGCCGCCGCCTTAAAGCATGTGCCGATGGTCGAGCAGAACCCTTCTGAGGGGGTGTTGACCAATGTGCTGGGTACGCAGAACCTGATCGAAGTGGCCAATACCTGCAAGGTGGCGCAACTGGTCATGATTTCCTCGGATAAGGCCGTAGCCCCGTCATCGCTTATGGGGGCGACCAAACGGCTGGCGGAACATCTGATCCGTCATAATGGCCTCAAATCCTCGGCCTATACGCAGGCCTGCGTGGTGCGATTTGGTAATGTGCTGGGCTCGACCGGCTCGGTCGTGCCACTATTCCGGTCTCAGATTGAGCGCGGTGGTCCGATTACCATCACCGACCCCAAGGCCGAACGCTTTTTCATGACGATCCTTGAGGCGGTTCAGCTTGTGCTGCAGGCCGCGCTTCAGAACACCAAATCCAGCGCCGATATGCCGAATCTCTATGTTCTGGAAATGGGCACGCCGGTAAAGATTGTCGATCTGGCCAAGCGTATGATCAGGCTCTATGGCCTCAAGGCCGGACGCGACATCGAGATCAAGTTCATCGGCCTGCGTGACGGTGAAAAGCTGACCGAAGACCTGACCGATATTGATGAGACTCAGGCGCCGGTCATGCCCGGTATTTTTGAGGTCGTCAGCCAGAACGAAACCCACGTCATTGAACCGGAAGACTTGGAGCGTCTGTTCCAGATTGCCTCTAAGTCCGAGGATGACCTGGTGCGATCCCTGCTGTTTTCATTCGTCAACAAGATCCACCGGCCGCAGACAAACCTCACCGCCGCCGCTGAATAAAACAAACCCCGGAAGTTAACTTCCGGGGTTTTTCGCAAAGTTCTTAATCCTTGAACGGATCTTCGGCATCGGGATCGTCTTCGGTCAGAAACTCAAACCAGATGCCATTTAGGACACCGAAAGTCACGGCCAGTCCCAATCCTAAAATCCATGTAAAATACCACATCTCATTTTTCCTTACAGAAGCAGAAAATTTTCGCAGAGCCGCCTCAAGAAAATTTTCTTCGTTATTGAGGAAGGGAGTTCATGAGGGAAACCTGGGTTTCCTCATGAAACAAACAAAGGGGGCACATGGGGGAAAGTTATTTCCCCCATGATATCAATACATATCCGGGTTCGTTCTGATATTTTGGATACCCACCCGCCCGAACAGAACCTTGTAAACCCACGCCGTATAGGCCAGCACCATCGGCAGCAAGACCACCGTCACCAGAAGCATGACAAACAGGGTCATGTGTGAACTGGACGCTGTCCAGACCAGAAGGCTTGAGTTCGCATCCAGCGTCGACGGCAGGATAATCGGGAACATGGACGCCCCAACGGAACCAATGATACCGAAAATCCCCAGAGATGATCCACCAAAGGCCAGAGCCTCCGACTTAAGCTTAAGCCCGATCAGCGCCAGCACGGGCCCGGCAAAGCCCACAATCGGTGCAATCCACATCCACGGATAGGTGGCGTAGTTGGTAAGCCACGCCCCCGCTGCGGGCACCACTTCGGCCCGGCGCGGATTGGAGACGCCGCTGGCCGCCACATCACCTGTCAACTGGTAACCCAAATTGCCAAATTTGAGGAACATGAAGCCAAACGCAAACAGGACGATCAGGGCAATGCCGGCGACAAAGCCATAGGTCATGGCGCGTTTGTGAACCTCGCCGCGCTCCAGCTTAAGACCGAGCCAGGTCGCTCCTTGCAAAACCACCATAGCCACCGAGGTCAGACCGCACAGTACGGTGAACGGCGTAAACAGCCCCAGCAAACCGCCTTCATAGGTAATGCGCAGATCGCTATCGAGACGGAAGGGCGCACCACTCAGCACGTTGCCGATGGCCACACCAAAAACAAGCGTCGGTACGAATCCACCGATAAACAGCGCCCAGTCCCAGTTCCGGCGCCAGGCCTTGCCCGGCCGCTTAGAGCGGTACTTAAAGCCCACCGGCCGCAGGATCATAGACATCAGCACCACGAACATCGCCAGATAAAAGCCGGAGAAACTGACGGCATAGACAAACGGCCAGGCGGCGAAAATGGCCCCGCCACCGAGGATAAACCACACCTGATTGCCTTCCCAGGTGGCCGAGATCGTATTGATAACAGCCCGGCGCTCTTCGTCAGTTTTAGCAACAAACGGCAGCAGGGTCGCTACGCCCATGTCAAAACCATCCATGATGGCAAAGCCGATCAGCAAAACCCCGATCAATGCCCACCAGATGACCCTTAAGGTCTGATAGTCCAATGGCAATTCCATAATTGCACTCCTTAAATTCGTTTCGGGGGTTACTCGGCCGGACCGGCCACGCCGCGTCCATCGGCCAGCGGGCTGGCGTCCGGTTCATCGTGCATGTGGCCCATCTTGGCCGCATAGGGTCCTTTTTTGATCGTCTTGATCATGAGTTTGACTTCAATGACCGCCAGTGTGCCGTACATCAGGGTAAAGCCGATGATGGTCATCCATATCTGCGACTTGGTGAGAGATGAGGCCCCCATAAAGGTCGGCAGAACCCCTTCGACCGCCCAGGGCTGACGCCCGATTTCGGCCAGCATCCACCCCGCTTCGATGGCTATCCACGGCAGCGGCATAGCCAGTACACACAGGCGCAGGAACCAGCGCGTATACTCGGCTTTGCGCAGCGACACCAAAATGAAAGCCACCGCAAACAGCGCAATCATAGCCACCCCGATCCCCGCCATAATCCGGAACGTCCAGAACATGACCGGCACGTTCGGGATAACATCCAGTGAGGCTTTGACGATTTGCTCATTGGTCGCTGTACGCGGATCGCTGACATAAGCCTTCAGCAGATAGCCATAGCCGAGATCGCGCTTATGGGCTTCGAACTGCGCACGGGCGGCAATATCGGCTTCGTTGACTTTCAGCTTTTCAACCGCATCATAGGCAAGGATGCCGGAACGGATGCGATCTTCAGCATGATCGACCAGTTCCAGAATACCGACGACCGGACGATCCAGACTGCGGGTCGAAATCAGACCCAGCACATAGGGAACTTTGATCTCCAGATCAGTATGCTGGGTCTGCATGTTCGGAATACCAAACAGGGTAAGCCCCGCAGGCGCCGGCTCGGTGTGCCACATGGCCTCTAACGCGGCCAGTTTCATCTTCTGGTTATCGGTCAGGGCGTAGCCTGACTCATCGCCCAGAACCACCACCGACAGGGAGGACGCCAGACCAAAGGCTGCGGCCACCGCCATAGAACGCTTGGCGACACTCACCCACTTACCTTTCAGCAGGTAGATGGCTGAGATACCGAGCACAAAGACCGCAGCGCAGACATAGCCTGCCGACACCGTATGGACGAACTTGGCCTGGGCGATCGGGTTGAACAGCACGGCCATGAAGTCGTTGACTTCCATGCGCATGGTCGCCGGATTGAACTCCGCCCCAACTGGATTTTGCATCCAGCCGTTGGCGATCAAAATCCATAGAGCCGACAGGTTGGTGCCCAACGCCACCAGAAACGTCACCATAAGGTGCCCGACGCGCGACAGCTTATCCCAGCCAAAGAACATCAGGCCGACAAAGGTGGCCTCCAGGAAAAAAGCCATCAGCCCTTCGATCGCCAGCGGCGCCCCGAAGATGTCGCCAACAAAGTGCGAAAAATACGACCAGTTGGTGCCGAACTGAAACTCCATGGTAAGGCCCGTGGCCACACCCAGCACAAAGTTGATCCCGAACAGTGTCCCCCAGAAGCGGGTGACGGTCCGCCATATTTCACGCCGCGTCAGAACATAGACGCTTTCCATGATGACCAGCATAAAAGACAGGCCGAGCGTCAGCGGCACAAACAAGAAGTGATAAAGCGCAGTCAAAGCAAATTGCAGACGCGATAACTCAACGGTACTTAAATCCATAATAATTCCCCGTGCCCGTTCAACATTCCGATAATTATCCTACACAAATTGTATTCCCGTCATGCGGCATAGTGTCACGAAGTCTGCATGAAACCTTTATGACAATAGACACGCACGGACAGCTTGACTAATTTCACGACGCTTTTGAGAGCCAAAATCACTTAACAGCCCACCCGAAGCGCCCTAATGTCCGCGCTGTAACAGTAAGCTCACGCCAGATACAGGAACCAAATGTCGCACCCCACGGGCACCTCAGCTATGCCCCCGCCGGAACTTACACCCACCCAATGCCTCAGACGGTGGCAAACCCTGGCCGCAGGCCCATCACGTCTGGCAGCGTTATTAAGTCTGTTAGACGTGGTC
Source organism: Asticcacaulis machinosus (assembly GCF_028550435.1). GTDB lineage: Bacteria > Pseudomonadota > Alphaproteobacteria > Caulobacterales > Caulobacteraceae > Asticcacaulis > Asticcacaulis machinosus. The sequence continues at coordinate 1,756,603 of NZ_JAQQKV010000001.1, forward strand.
GCGGCCATAGGATTTGCAGGCGCCTTAAGCGCCATTCTGGGCGGTTTAAGGCTTGAAGGTGCTGGCGGTTTAAATATGTGGTGGGCGCTGATTCTGGTGGCGTCCCTCTGCGCCAAAGCAGGTTTAGGTTATGTAATTCAAAAATTTAACCACAAATCGGCACGAACCATTACCCTTAATGTTCGTATGGATATTACCGGAAGACTTTTGCGCGGCCAAGGCCTTTCCTCAACTCATGCGGTAAAACTTACGTCACTGTTCGAGGATACCGAAGCCCTGGAGGGATACTACGCCCGCTTTCTGCCCGCACGCACACTCGCGGCGATCACCCCCCTGATCGTGATTGCAGTCGTGGCGGTGATGAGCCCACTGTCGGCCCTGATTTTATTGGCCACGCTGCTTCCCTTTGTCGCACTGATGGCGCTGTCGGGCCTGACAACTTCGGCCCAGTCCCGCAAACAGCTTGATGCTTTGGCGCGCCTGTCCAACCTGTTTGCCGACCGGATGCGCGCCCTGCCCCTGATCTTAAGCTTCGACAATGGCCCGGCCCAGACGCGTGCGGTTGATCGCGCCGCCCGTGAGGTATCCGAGCGCACCTTAAGCGTGCTAAAAATCGCCTTTACGGCGTCGGGGATTCTGGAGTTTTTCAGCGCACTCGGTGTGGCTCTGGTCGCCGTCTATTGCGGCTTTGCCCTGCTGGGCCTGCTACCATTTCCGGTAGCGGATGTTCTGGATTTCAGAGGCGGAGATGCCTTTACGGCGGCGTTTTTCGCGTTAGCCTTAAGCCCCGAAGTCTATGCGCCGATGCGCCGCTTAAGCGCCGCCTATCATGACCAGCAAACAGCGGTGGCCGCGACCGAGCGGCTGATGCAGTTGACCCCGCGCGTGAGTGATGCGGCCACCGCTCTGGCCGTTCACGCAGCCCCTGCCATTGCTTTTGATAAGGTTATTGCCCGATTCGAGGACGATCCCGATTACCGTATAGGGCCGGTTAGTTTCGACGCCGCCCCCGGCGAGGTTATAACCATAACCGGCGATACCGGCTCCGGCAAATCGACCCTGCTGCGCCGCCTGCTTAATCCGTCCGAGGCGTTTGACGGCCAGATTTTGATCAACGGAGCGGCTTTGACCGCCGGTATGACCATAGCGCCATCGATTTCATGGATGTCCCAGCACACGCCGATGATAGCGGGGACAATTAGTGATAATCTGCGGCTGTCGAATACGACCTTAACGGACGCCGATATGCAGGACGTGCTGGATATCACTGGCGTATCGTCCATCATTGCTGCCCGCAAGGACGGGCTGGATCACATTCTGGATGAACGTGGGTCGGGATTGTCAGGCGGTGAGCGTCGACGGATCGGACTGGCGCGCGCCCTGCTCAAGCCTGCGCCGATTTTGATACTGGATGAACCGACCGCCGATCTGGATGCTCAGGCCGAAGCGGATATTTTAAAGGCTCTGGCATGGGGTTTCAAAGGCCGCACCGTCATCATGGCGACCCACTCTGAGGCCCTGAAAGCTCTGGCGGATAAGGTGGTGCGGTTATGAGCGCCTTTAAAATCTATTTCAAACAGGCCACCCGTCCGTTCCGCAGCGACCTGATGACCGCAGGCTTAAGTGCCGCCGCCGTCAGCATCGCCGCCGTCTGCCTGTTAGGCGTATCGGGCTGGTTTCTGGCCGGGGCTGCCATTGCTGGTGCCGCTGGCGGGGTGGCGGTGCAGATGTTCAACTATCTGCTGCCCAGTGCCGCCATTCGCTTTTTAGCCATTGCGCGCACCCTGCTGCGCTATGTCGAACGCTACAGCGGCCACGCCGCCGCATTGCGGGCGCTGGCGGTTGTGCGTCCGCACCTGTTCGCGCGTATTGCCACGGCTGATCCTCAAGCTACCCTAAAACTCAGCCGCGGGGAGACCTCCGCGCGCTTTGTGCAGGACATCACCGTGTTGGAAAACCGGCTGGTGGCGCAAAGTGCGCCCGCTTCAGCGATGGGCGGTATCATCGCCGCCATAGCTTTAAGTCTGTTTCTGTCGCCGTGGGCCGCCGTGATTTTCATCGCCGGTCTGGGGGTGACGATTGGCGCCGGAATATGGCTGGGTCAAAAAACCGCCCGTAATGATCAGACCCAGCGCGAGCAGGCAATTCTGGGCGGTTTGAAACAGCGGTTCTTTGAGATTCTGCCCCTGACGCCGGATATTGCCGCCTATGACCTGAGCGAACGCCTTATGGCCGATATGGCCGCGCGGGAATACGATCTGGTCAGCGCAAAATCCGGTCAGATATCGCGGGATGGCCTGATCCAGAGTGTGTCGCTGGTGGTCATGGGGGTGACGCTGGCCGTACTGTTTCTAACCCACCGTGGTCATGACCTGCCGCTATTGGCGCTGGCGGTTCTGGCCATCACAGTCGGGTTTGAGAGTTCCGCGCCCCTGCTTAAGGCCTTCGCCCAAAAGCGTGTTTTTGATGAAGCCGAAACCCGTGTGGCGGACCTCTATGATCAGGCCATACCGCACACCACCGATACCTATGCCCCCCTTACCGACGGTTTGCTAACGATCGGCGGTCAAAATTACCGGCTGGGCCACGATACCCGCTTGCTGATTTCCGGTGCGTCCGGTGCAGGCAAGACGCGGCGGATTGAGATATTGATGGGGCTGCGGCCCGCGGATGCGAACATGGGGCAGTTTAGCCGCAGCCTGTTCAGCTTAAGTCCACAGGATGCCACGCCGCTCAATGGCACAATCCGCGATAATCTGATGATGGCGTTCTCAGCCGAGGCCCTCAAAACCTGCTCCAAAACCGAGCTTGACGCCAGAATGGTGGCAGCACTTAGCGATGCGCAACTGACCTCAAAATCGCTCGATATGTGGATTGGGGACGGCGGCGTTACGCTATCAGGCGGCGAGAAAAAACGCCTCGGCATTGCCCGCGCCCTGCTGCGGGACGCACCCGTACTGATCCTAGATGAGCCGACCGAAGGGCTGGATGCCGACACTGAAAACCGTCTGATTAATGCCCTTGAGACCCGCCTCATCGCTGAACAACGCGGGCTGATCCTGATCAGTCATAAGCCTGCGCCCCGCCGTCTGTGTCGTGAGGTTTTGAATATGGATTGACCGCGCCTGGACGCGGGGATAAGGGCAGTTTCACCAGAGACTACCCCGGAGACGAATATGATCGCTTTTGCCCTTCACGGCGGTGCCGGTGCCAAAGCAGGCCGCGACTACAGCGCCGAGATTGCCGACATGCGCCGCATTGCCGAGGCGGCACGCACGGCGTTGATGGCTGGCGCGACGGCGCTCGATGTGGTGACCGATACGGTGCGCGCGCTTGAAGATTCCGGGCTTTATGTGGCGGGCAAGGGCGCATCGCCCAACCTGAATGGTGAGTTTGAGCTTGATGCCAGTCTCATGAATGGCTTCGACAAATCATGCGGGGCGGTGGCGGCCTTACAGGGCTATGCCAACCCGATTGACGTCGCCCGCGCCGTGATGGAACGCACGCCCCATGTCTTTTTAGCCGGAGACGGCGCCCGCCGGTTTGCGCAAAATCAAGGTTTTGAGGCGCTGAGCGATCCCGAAACCTATTTCACTCGCGCTGGCTTGTTTGAATCCAACCACCCGCCGGGAACCTTGGCGCACGGCACGGTCGGGTGTGTGTGCCTGGACAGTTTCGGCAATCTGGCGGCAGGCACCTCAACGGCAGGTGTGTTTGGCAAGCTGCCGGGACGGGTCGGGGATACGCCGGTCATTGGCTCCGGCACCTGGGCCGACGCGGATGTTGCCGTGTCCTGTACCGGTCAGGGCGAATACTTCATCCGCGCCCAGGTCGCCGCGCAAGTGGCTTATCGCCTCAAGGCAGGTCAGTCTTTGAGCGATGCCACCGCCGCCGCCTTACAGGAGGTGGTCGAATTCGGCGGCGAAGGCGGGCTGATCAGCGTCAGTCGAACGGGCGAGGTGCAGGTTCCATTCCGCTCTGCTGGTATGAAACGGGCGTGGTTTAGCGGCGACACAGAGATCAAATCCGAAGCGTTTTAGCGGGTGAGGACGGCTCATTCCGGCCTTGTGGCCACATAGATCGCGCAAGCCGCAATCGCCACCAAAACGCCCGCAGCCAGAAATATATTCGGTCGCGCGCCCCAGTAAAACAGGCCATAGCCCACGGCCATCCCCCCCAGCGCCATAACCTTGGCCGGACGGGATATGGCCTTGCGGTCATTCCAGTTGCGCAAGGTCGGCCCAAAGCGCGGATGGTTGAGCAGCCATGCTTCAAGCCTTGGTGAGGACTTCCCAAAACACCAGACCGCTACAATCAGGAAAATGGTCGACGGCATCAGCGGCAAAAACGCGCCCACGATACCCAGCCCGACCATGACCAGCCCGGCCACACACCAGATCAGGCGCGCAGGCATAGTTGCGCTTTTACGGGGCCCTTCAGCGCTCATGGCGGGATTTCGTGCAACTCATTCGCACAGCCTAACAGACCCACCCGTCAATGGAAGCCTTAAAGCTTATCTGCGGCACAAGACCACAGCTCAACCCGCCAAATCAGCTCATAAGCGTATCGAAAAACGCGCCGCGCGTGAGCTTGCCCTTAATCTTGCAGATCACATCGACATGGGCTTTGAGACAGACCGTCCCCTCCGGCAGGCGCCTGATGACCTGATCGAATCGCGCGCGCGGACCATGCCGAGTGACGCTTGAGACCACTTCAAAGCGATCTCCGCCCGTCAGCGGCGACAGAAACGTCAGGTCCATGTGCGCGACCATCAGGAAAATTTCCTGCGCCACCAGATCCTTAAAATGCACGCCGCGCGCCTCTAGGAATTCATGGCGGGCGTGTTCGCAATAGACCAGATAATTGGCATTGTTAACGACCCCTTGCGCGTCACATTCGGAATCACGCACCTTCATTTCAACACTGAAACTGTCTGTTTCCGCTGCGCTCATAAGGGCCTCCAGCATAGGTAATCGGCATTTAAGGCTTAAGCGCCGCAAAAGCAATTGCCGTGAATTCTAAACTCTGCCTCTGTCCCGTAACTACGGGACATGACGTTCACGGACAATTCCCTCATAAAGCGAACATCCGGTATAGGGCATTCGAGTGCATGTCCTAAGGAACAAAGGGCGTTTTTCTTTGTTCCTGTGCGGGGTCGATGTGCCGCTCCCCCCCTGAGCACATGGCCCCGTGCAACGGCCAAACCGTTAGTGCGCGTATCTTTTTATATCCCAAGGATAGCCGCCATGAACACTTCGTCCGCCCCGTCAAAACTTCTGGTCATCGATGATTGCGACGCCAATCTGGTGTTTGTGCGCTATATGCTCACGGCGCTCGGTGCCGATTTTGATATCGCCCGTTCTGAGGCCGATGCCGAGGCGTTGATGGATGCACAAGACTACGGCGCCGTGATGATTGATCATCAGGCTATGCGTGTCAATGCGCTGGATATCCTGGCCCGCATCAGGGCCCGCAGTGCCCACCAACCCGTCACGATTGTCACCACGGCTGATCCGTCGCGCCAGACGATCGTGCGCTTCTTTGAGGCTGGCTGTGATCACTTTGTCCATCGCCCATTAACGGCAAAAGCCTTATGCCGGGTCATTCCCAACATGCTGTTTACCAGCGACGAAGCGTTTGCGATGGCCAGTTGAGGTAAATTCTTCCCCACACCACACTGATAGCGCTGTCCTGAGGCGTTCTTTATTTTTTAGTGTGGTGCGACATGGGTATGTGCGTTATGTAGGGCTCGATGCTGATCGAGCCCCGATGCCGCATGGACAGACGACATGGCGCAAGTACCCGCGTTTCAGACCTATCTCGAAGAGATTCATCGGGGCGAAAGCTTTGACGAAATATGGTCGCTGCTCAATCATTATCGGGCCGATCGGGGCTTCCTGAGCCTGACCTACATTCATTTTCCGCCTCTGGGCGCGCTGGATCAGGAAAGACCGCTGGTCGCCGCCGAAGGGTTCCCGGATGACTGGGTAGCGCATTATGTTGCCAACGATTTTGCCGATATTGATCCGGTTCTGGAATTTGCCAAGACGGCCATCATACCTTTCTACTGGTCGAACATCCTGAACGCAGATTATCGCGATGCCGCCCAGTCCTTAGAGGTCAAACGTTTCATTACCGATTTTCTGGAATTCAATGTGGGCGAAGGGCTTGGGTTTCCGCTCTATGGCCCGATGGGGCGAAGGGCTCTGTGTTCAGTGGGGCTACCCATGTTAAAAATGGACGTTGCCCCGGCCCTGCGGCAGGAACTGCAAATTCTGTTTCAGGCCGCACATTTGCGATACTGCGACCTGATCCAGCAAAATCAATCACGTCAGGCCGACCTGTCACCGCGTGAGGTCGAAATCCTGAGTTGGGTTGCGCGCGGCAAATCCAACAGCGTGATTGCCAATATTCTGGATGTGTCCGCCCATACGGTCGACACCCACATGCGACGCATCTACGCCAAGCTGAATGTCACCGACCGGGTTGCGGCGGCTATTTACGGCGTCGGCGCCGGCATACTCAGATAGGCGCGACTCGCCTGAACGTCAGGTTCAAACGCCTTTGTCCGACGCCGGGAAAATCCCCGGCTTTTAGGGGCGCAATGCCGTGAAAATATAGCCGCGACCGCCCTCCGAAGACAAACACATCGCCGTGCCTTAAGATGATCTTGCGCACGTTTGATGACCGTTCCGTCCCGCCCCATAGGAAGACCGCCTCAAGCCCCAGCGATACCGACACGATCGGCTGCGACTGATCCGGTTCATCGCGATCCTGATGCAGCGACATCTTAGCCCCCGGTTCATAGCGGTTGATCAGGCAGACATCAGGATCAAAGCCATTATAACCTGTGGCCTGCGCAGCGCGTACGGCCAATGCGTGAAAGGTTGGCGGCATGGCGGGCCAGAACTTGCCGGTCGCAGGATCACTGGCTTCATAGCGATATCCACGCCGGTCTGATACCCAGCCCTGCGCGCCGCAATTGGTCATGGCCGCCGACATGGCCTTGCCGCCCGGTGTCATCAGATGACGAAAAGGGGCCACCTCAGCCAGAACATCAATCGCCTCCACCAGATCGGTCGCTTGCGCCTGTGCAAAGGCCCGTAATAAAACGGCGCCATCGCCCATGCTCTCCGGGCGACCATCCTCAAATAAATCAAACGTCATGCCGCATCATGGAAAATGATGCCGGCGGAAAAGCGCTCACCGGTGCGAATTGGGCTTACCCCGTGACGCATGGTTACGCGGTAATTCCCGCGTACGCCCCTGACCGGACGGTGGTGAACGGCGATGACCGCCGCATCGCCCCGGTGAAGTGGCACGACCTCGGCCCGCGACTGCATTCGCGGTCGCTGCTCAGTCAGCACCAGTTCCCCACCGGTGAAATCCTCATTCGGTTCCGACAACAGCATAACTACCTGCAACGGAAAGACATGCTCCCCGTATAAGTCCTGATGCAGGCAATTGTAATCGCCCTCATGATAGCGCAAAAGCAGTGGCGTCGGCCGAACCTGCCCGGCCTCATGACAGCGCGCCAGAAAGTCATCGTGATGCAAAGGATAGCGCGTGGCGATATCCATATAGGCGTTCCAGCGGTTAGCGATCGGGGCCAAAATTTCATAGAGATCACGCCGCAGCGCCTGAATTAAGGGCGGCAGCGGATAGCTGAAATACTTATATTCGCCCCGCCCGAAACCATGACGGGCCATGTGGATATGGTTTCTGAATTCCTGATCGTTCGGCCACAGAGCCTTCAACGCGGCACAGTCTTCGGCGCTGATCAGCCCCGGCAACAATCCCCACCCTTGCGCATCCAGTTCGCGCATCAGGCGCGGGGTGTCCGCGCATCTTGAGTCATCATGTACCGGCGAAAACAGCGTGTCCATCACAGAACCGCCTCCCGTTGCAACAGTGCGGCTTTGCGCTCCACACCCCAGCGATACCCGGTCAGAGAGCCATTTTTGCCGACAATTCGATGACAGGGTACGATGACCGCGACATGATTGGCTCCGCAGGCGGCGGCGACCGCGCGCACCGCCTTGGGTTTGCCGACACGCTGCGCCAATTCGCTATAGGTCAGGGTTTCGCCGGCCCGCACAGTCATCAGCGCCTGCCACACGCTGCGCTGAAAGGCTGTGCCGCGCAGATCAAGCGCCCCACCCCAGGCCGTATCCGGCGCATCGATGAGTTGCACAACAGACGAAACCATTGCCGCTAAACCGTCTGCATCTTCTGTTAAGTCGGCCTTTGGAAACCGCGACTGAAGCTCGGCGCGTAAAGCGTCCTCATCGTCATCGATCATCAGGCTGCACAGCCCGTCTTCGCTGCGGGCGACCAGCACCCACCCCAAAGACGATGGCCCGATGGCGTAATGGAGAACTTCGGTGAACATAACATAAACTCCGGTTTCAATTATAGCAGAGCCTGACTATGCAGAATAATTAATTCCATCACCGGCCATTTTCGGACATTTAATCTGGACGTATACCCCCTTTACTAACTGGTCTGTTCCCTTCAGGAGGGTGTAGCCTTAAGAACTCCCCCTGCTTCAGGGGGAGCTTCTGTTTAAGCGACAGCTTAAACAGAAGAGGGGGTTATATGCCTCCGACTTCTGCCTCTAACCCGCCTTCATTTACCCACCTCCGGCCTAACGGCCTCCGCCTCCCCTCCAAGAGGGGAGGTTCTAAGAAAACGAATCCATATTCGATAGCCTCGGTGCGCCGGGAGAGCGGTGGCGGCCGTGCCGTGGCGACCTGAAGAGGCAGCGGAAGGGGGCCTCTTTACATGTCCGAAAATGGCGAGTCGATTCAACGGGACGTGTTATGCTGGCCTTATGAACGATACATCAGACCTCTATTACAACGCCTCCCTTGCCCGTGACACCCGCTTTGACGGCGTATTTTTCATGGGCGTGACTTCGACCGGGATCTACTGCCGTCCGATCTGTCCGGCCAAAAAACCAAGGCCTGATAACTGCCGCTTTTTCGACAGCGCCGAAGCGGCCGAAAAAGCTGCCTTTCGACCCTGCCTGCGTTGCCGGCCTGAACTGGCCCCCGGCCTTGCCCCTATTGATGATGCCGGACGTATCGCCAGCCTGATCGCCCATCGTCTGGAAGAAGGTGTGATTGCCGGCGACAGCAGTTTGGAGGACATCGCTGACCAGTTCGCCCTAAGCGCCCGCCAGATCCGGCGTATTGTGCACAGCGAACTGGGCGTGTCCCCCATTGAACTGATCCAGACGCGCCGTCTACTGCTGGCCAAGCAATTGCTAACCGAAACCCGCCTGCCCGTGACCGAAATCGCCTTTGCCAGCGGTTTTGCAAGCCTGCGCCGATTTAATGATGCCTTTCAGAAGCACTATAAACTGACACCCTCTGGTTTACGCAAAAATACGGACCAGCCCCCCGCCGATACGCTGGAGTTGCGCCTGAGCTACCGCCCGCCCTATGACTGGGACGGTATACTGGCGTTTTTGAAAGGCCGGATCATGACCGGCGTCGATGTCGTTGAGGGCGATACCTACGCCCGCACGGTTGAGATAGGCCCACATAAAGGCTGGATCAGGGTGCGGCATGCGCCCGAAAAATACGCCCTGATCGCCGAAATAGCCCCCGGTCTTTTGCCGGTCTTGCCCGCGCTTTTTGGGCGACTGAAAAACCTGTTCGACCTTCAGGCCCGGCCCGACATCATCAATGCCTGCCTGTCCGAGGATGCCCTATTGCGCCCGTGGGTGGAGCTTAATCCGGGCCAACGCGTGCCCGGCGCTTTTGACGGATTTGAGATGACCATGCGCGCCATTCTGGGTCAGCAGGTCACGGTCAAGGCCGCCACCACCTTATCATGCCGCTTTGCCGATGCGTTTGGGGAGAGCGTGCAGACGCCCATTTCCGGCCTCACACGCTTAAGCCCCAGACCGGAACAGATTGCCGCTGCAACTGTGGATGACATCGCGTCACTGGGCATCATAAGCCGGCGCGCCCAGTGCATGATCGCGGTGGCGGAGGCAGTGTGCGCGGGCACCTTAAGTCTTGAGGCCGGGATCAAACCCGATAAGGTTATCGCGCAACTGACGACCATTCCCGGTATCGGGCCGTGGACCGCGCATTATATCGCCATGCGGGCATTGCGCTGGCCGGATGCGTTCCCAAAGGAAGACATTGCCGTGCTCAATAATCTCAGCCACGGCTTGCCCCAGCGCATCACGCCGAAACAAGCTGAAGCCGCCTCCCAAAACTGGCGGCCGTGGCGCGCCTATGCCGTCATGCACATCTGGAACCGGCCAGCGGATTGACACCACCCTTGCCAAGACCGCGTTAAGTCCGGTATCAGCATAAGCGCTTTCCAAAAAGTGTATGCGGTTTTTGGATCCAAAAGCGCGACAAAACATAAGCATGGAGGTGAGGATGAGACGTCATTTTCTAATGGGTACGCTGGCTCTGGCCGCCACTCACCTGACCGCCTGTTTTCAGCCGCCGCAAGCCGCGAAAAAACCGGAACCTAAAAAACCGGCAGTCATGCCGACACCCCCGCCTCCGCCCCCACCGCCGGTCTTGCCTGATATTACCACCGTGGCGCTTGAGACTTCAAAAGGCGAGATCGTCGTTGAGCTTTATGGCAAGAAAGCCCCGATCACGGTTGCTAATTTCCTGCGTTATGTCGATACAGGTAAGTTCGAGGGCGCCAATTTCTGGCGGGCCATGAAGTCCTATAAGGGCGGCTTTGTGCAGGCTACCGCCAACGGCCACAAATTCGCACCCATTACTCATGAATCGACCAAGATGACCGGCCTCTCCCACACTGACGGCACCATTTCTATGGCGCGTTATGATGTCGGTACGGCCTCCAACGGCTTTACGATCTCGGTCGGCGACATGACCTATATGGATGCGGGTCAGGATGATCCGGATGGTTTCGCAGCCTTCGGTAAAGTCACCAAGGGCATGGATGTGGTCAAAAAAATCCTGAACGGCAAGATCACCAAGGAAAAATTCGAAAGCGGCTGGGACGGGCAAATGCTGGCCGAACCGGTCACCATCCTGTCGGCCAAACGCATAGACGGATCAAAACCACCGGCACCGGTGACGACGCCGGATTAAACCTATTTCGTGTGCGTCAGGGCCTCGAAGGTTGTGAATGCGCCCTTATCGTACCTGAGCATATCAATACGCACGCTGGTGGGGGCGAAATTAAGGATATTAAATCCGTGCGGCTGTCTGCGGATGCGGTGCGACATGCCGGTCGAGGCATTGAGAAACAGGGTCGTATGCCCGGACGTAACGCGTGGTTCGATATAGGCATGATGCTGATGCCCGGCCAGTACGACATCGACCTTAGCCTCATCGACCGCCTCTAAAAACCGCCGCACATTAAACAGGCTGACATCGAGCGGGAAATCCTTGGAATTCATGGCCGGATGATGAACCGCAACCACCCGCCACGGAGGGGTTGAGGCCGCAAAGGTGCGTTTGATATCACGACACTGGCCACGACTTATGGAGCCATTGGCCCAGTTCCAGTGGGGCAGGATCATGCGGGCCGAATTTATGCCCTTAACCTGCACCAACGCCGACTGAAACTGCGGGTTCAGTTCCTGAGCGATGAAGCGCTTGTAGCGGCCAAACGGGCTGATGAAGCGCTCCAGGTCCATACCGGGCAGGTCGTGATTACCAGGTATGCACAGTAACGGACAGGTCAGCTTGGAAAAGAAGGCTTGCGCCTGTTCAAATTCATCAACGGTCGCCGACTGAGTGATATCGCCGCTGGCAATGATCAGATCAAGCTCGGCCCCGTTCAGATGCACCAGCAAGGCATCGCGCACCTCATCTTCGTGGGCGCCGAAATGCAGGTCGGAAATGTGGGCTATCCTCATACCGCCTCCGCCGCTTTTGGCTGCGGAACCAACATCTGGATATGATGTGGCTTAATCGTAAACACCAATGGCGTCATCAGTTCAGCCACCTCGCCGTCGATTGACACCAGTTCTTTTTTACGGTGGGTGTTAAGCGACATGCGCTTACCGACCTGTTCAGACATGTCGGGATCTTTCAGCCAGTTCCCGACCATCAGCCGCAGCAATAACCGTAAATGTGACCAGCGCGATTTAGTGGTCGAGGCATAGATCGCCAGTTCCCCGCCCTGCAAGCTCTCGCGCTTAAAATTACTCTCAGTCCAGCTTGTGGTTTCGGCAAAGCGATTGTTCGAGATCACTACCGCTGCGGCCCGGAACTTTAGACGCGCCCCGTCGATCTGAAGCCTGATGCGCTGGCGCTTGTTCTTATCCAGATGATCAACCACAAACAAAAACAGGCGCGGAATCAGCAGGAAATTATAGCGGGTGCGGTTTTCTTCGCGAAAGACCGACGCCTGCGGCATGGTGCCAATGCTGGCGCAGCACAGGAATAGCTCACCATTGACGAAACCTGCATCAACATCCTGAATGTCATGGCCTTCGGCATAGGCCGTGAGTGCGGCCTGAAGCGAGTTGAGGTTAAGATCCTTGGCCATCAGGTTCATGGTGCCGAACGGCAAAACACCAAAGGCTTTTTTCTTGCCCACTAAAGCCGCAGCCATTTCGCGGATGGTGCCATCACCCCCGCCGATCAGCAACGGCGCATCTGATTTGGCAAATCGCATAAGGGTTTGCGCCATATCGTCGGGTTCGCAGAAACACAGCTCCGCAACCGCGATGCCGCTGGCCTCGATCGCGCTCTCAATGGCCGGCTGGCCCATATTCAGCACCGTGCCGGAACGGTTATTAATCAGTATATTAAAGCCCGTATCCGCCATGTCGCCTCTCAGATCATTGACCTTGAGAATGGCATATCTATTTGTAAATATTCAATAATGCCTGTGACTTTAGAGGCAGTTCAGCCTCTGGGCATCAGCCGTAACAGGGCCAGCATTTCGCCCAGCACATCGAAATTGACCGGCTTGACGAGGTGCAGGTCAAAGCCCGCTTCAGCGGTTTTACGGCGCATAGCGTCATCGCCCCAGCCGGTTTGGGCAATAATTTTCACGCTGCGGGTCTCATGCGCCGCGCGTAAGGCCTGACAGACAGCAATGCCATCCATGCCAGGCATACCGATATCGAGCAAGATGACTTCGGGTTTGAACTCACGCGCGATCTGGAGGGCGGTCGGGCCGTCATAGCAGGCCAGAACTTCATCGCCCCAGCCTTCGATTGCCCATTTCAGCGTCATGGCCGACTGACGATTATCATCAACCACCAGAACCCGCAGCCCGTTCTCAGACAGACCTTCTGGCCATGCCGCATCATCCGCTACACTTACGTTCATCACCCTAACCAAAGCCTTATCTGTCGCGACCCTGCCGTAGCGACACGAGATCACTTAGACGCCTGTCTATAAAAAATCAGTAGGGTAGCCCTGCTTTGGCCGAAATTTCGTCTTACGAGCATTTTTCTTCGCTGCTTATAAGTTTTAACGTCCCGGAAATGACGTTTTGATAAGCTGTGATAGCGTTCATTTAACCGTGGTTTAGCCTAATGTCGTTTTTGTCTCGCCTCTATATGCCCAAGAAACTGATGATCGCCGCCTGGGTCATGATCGCGACCCTGTGTCTGGCCATGACGGCTCAGTACATCTGGCATGTGGACACGATCCGCTACGTCATGACGGTGGTTTACTATCTATTGCTCGATTATGCCTGGGCCAATATCCGCCGTGAGTGGCAAAGACTCGAGGATTAGTTTCTCGCAAAAAAAACGAGCCGTTCTGGCTCGTTCTCGTAGCGGTTTACGCCGCCACCGATGTGGTCGAGGTCTGTTTCGTGCCTTCCGACAGGGCCTGATAGACCGAGGTCATCCACTGGGCGGTCAGGCTGGCGATTTTCGCGGCAGTGTCTTCGCTGACGGTCGCATCGCTTGTGGCGGCTTCGGTCGATGTGGTCTCAGACATCATTGGGGGTGGCGGCCCCTTCGGCGGGCCATTAGCCTTCATGGTTTCGTCAAATGCCGCCTTTTCCTCCTCAGTTACCGAACCATCACCGTCGGCATCCATGTGGCTGAACAATTCCTCGATCATGGACGCATCCGCACTGTCCTCAGATTCTGATGAGGCCAGCATTTCATCAAGACTGACCGTACCGTCCTGATTGGTATCAAGTTCATCAAAAGTTTGGGGGGCCTGACCACCACCACCACCACCGGCAGGTGGCGGGCCGGACGGACGTGATCCGGCGCCTTGGCCTTCTTCCTGAGCCTGCAACATGCTGCCCATAGTCGCAGATGACATGGAACTTGTGAAAAACGCCAGACCTTCTTCTTCGGTGACCGAACCGTCACCATCGGTATCCATGACCGAGAACCGATCCGCCGCCGAAGACGTTGCGGAAGACGATGCCGTAGCACCGGATTGCGTCTTTCCGGATTTACTAGTGGCCTGCGAAGACTCCAGTTCTTCCAGGGTCATTTTGCCATCCCCGTCGGCATCAATGCTGCTGAACAGCTTTGAGTGCATCTGCGACAGAGAGACGCTGGAATAGGCAGATGTCGTACTACCGATCTGCATATTTACCTCCTTTTTTGAGTTTCGGCCCAATCGCCAAAACAAATAAAAAAGGCCATCACTTACTTAACAACATGTTGAATTAACAACAATTTCATCAATTACACAAAATCATGTCCATACATATCAACATACAGCCAACAAGCACTCATTTATGTCATCGAATACACAAAAATATGCAGATACTATCCGGCACAATTTACCGGTCTGCATATTTTTCGCGCTCAGTCTTATTATTTCCTTACGGACATGAAATCACCATGAAATCCCCGCACAGCTCAGCTTAGTTTGATGCGTTTACTGACAACGGAATAACCCATGACCCGCTTTTTTCTGTTCCTGCCTTTGCTGGTGCTGACGGCTCCCGCTGTCGCGCAAATGCCATCCGAAGGTGGCCCCGACCGCCCCGCCATCAACCAGATTTTCTTCAGCCCGTCAGGTGAAGTGTTTCGTGCCAAAACCCCGGCGCCCTATCCGGTCGCTGACTGGTTCAAAAAAGCCGATGCCGACAGTGATGGCAAATTGACGCGGGCCGAGTTCGTGGCCGATGCCAAACGCTATTTCGCCGTCATCGATAAGGACGAAAACGGTGTGATTTCCTCACCGGAGAACACCCGCTACGAAGAAGAACTGGCCCCCGAAATTCTGTCGCGCGTGCCCATGATCACCCAGCCGCCAAAGGGACGCACCACAGATGCCGAGGGTAAACCCTTATCCAATCAGCCCTATCAGCGCCAGATCACCGGCGCCGCCCAGTTCAGCCTGATCAATGAGCCACAACCCGTGCGCGGGGCCGATGCCAATTTCGATTTCAAGATCACCTCTGCCGAATGGGAATCAGCCTCTCTGGCGCGGTTCCGCCTGCTGGATAAAGATAGCGACGGCGCCCTCACCCTCGACACCCTTTCCAAAACCCCCATGCAGCAAGCCCTTGAGGCTCCCCGCGATGGCAAGGACAAAAAACGACGCCGATAACATGGCTAATCTGGCGGCAAGTAGTATTAAATGATACAACTTGCCGCCAGGCAGTATTGATTGCGGTCACTATTGTTGCATTCGCAACAAATAAGCAAAATCAAAAATTCAAGGCGCTTTTTTGCACTTAAAAGCCAGATTTAAGGCTGCTTTTTTCCATTTAATACCAGCGTTTGGTATAAGTTTTTATGCAACCCCGCGCCTTTCGTATAAAAGCTTACGCTTTCGTAAGATTTACGACCCTTTCATCTCGCCTCAACTTTGGCGATGTGTTACCAAGGCAACCCCTTAAATCATTGACGGCGGCGTTGCGTGCCTAAAAAAGTTCATAAGCTCGGTTTGTTTGGTCTTGGCGCGTTTGGCCGCCTGATTGTGCGCCACCTGTCGCCCTATTTCGACATTCTGGCCTATGACCCCTCCCCCGAAGCGAAAGCCTACGCCAAACGCCACAATGTCGAGCTGGTATCGCTGGAAGAAGCCGCCGCCAATAAGATCGTTATACTGGCCACGCCAATCCGCACGCTAAAAGCCCTGGCCGAACAGATCGCCCCCCATGTGCCGCTCAACGGTCTGGTGATCGATGTCGGCTCGGTTAAGGTCAATCCGGCCCAGTGGCTGACCGACGCCCTGCCCAAATCGGTGTGCGTCCTGTGCACCCATCCGCTGTTCGGACCACAATCGGCGCGTTACGGCATTCATAATATGGAAATTGTCGTCTGCCCGGTGCGGGTGCGCCACCTGCCGCCGATCGTGAAATTCCTTGAGAAAACACTGGATCTTAAGGTGTCGGTGACGACCCCCGAAGTTCATGACCGCGCTCTGGCCGCCGTGCAGGGCCTGACCCACCTGATCGCCAAGGTGCTCAACGGCATGGGCTCCCTGCCGACCGAACACACCACCCGTTCCTATGACCTTTTGATGCAGGGCGTCGGTTTGGTCTCCGGCGACAGTGATGAGTTGTTTATGTCGATTGAGCGCGACAACCCGTTCGCCGCCGAAATCCGCAAGCGTTTTTTCCATGAAATCGACAGTCTGCGTACTCGCCTGGAAAATGGGCATAAGTAGTCAAGCGCTCATGCGCCGCGCAGGCTCGCCGCACACCTCAGCGTACTAACGCTACGCTCCTTGAGCACAATTGCCGGCGCACGGTCGTGCTTGCCAACAGCTTCGCAGTTGGAGAGCCTAAACCGCCTTTTCCGTGGGCTTAGGCTCACGTTTGGTTGTCCGCAGCACCCGTGTGCCGCGGCCTTCAGGGGCATGGATCGCCAGACGGGCGCGGAACTCATCGCGCTTGTCATGGATCGAGGCCAGCACCAGCCCCATCGGCACGCCCAGATCCACCAGCGTGTTTTCCGCCAGTTGCAGTGACGCCTCAATCGTTTCCGGCACCGCGTCCGTCACGCCCAGCTCATACAGCCGCTCAGCATGATGCGCATCCCGTGCCCGCGCGATCAGGCAAATATCGTCGCGCAATGACCGCACGGCCTTGACGACATTATCGGTAAAGGCGGCATTTGAGACCGTCACCACCACGGCTTTGCGGTGCTCAAGGCCTAAGCGCGCCAGAAACTCGACATTGGACGCATCGCCATACCAGGTTTCAAGGTGTTGCGACCGCGCCCGTGAGGTCACCTTCGGATTCACATCCACGATCGTAAAGCTGATATTGTGCCGCCCCAGCATGTCAACCACCAGTTCACCCACGCGGCCATAGCCGACCACCAGAACCTCATTAGGAACCTCAGTGACCATATCCGGGGCCGCCGATGGTTCGGCTTCCTTTTGCGGGCTGAAACGTTTGGTAAAACGGGTCACGGCCGTGCCGATCACAGGCAAAAGAAACAGGCTGATGATGGCAGCGAGAATAACCGCCTGACCGATCTGCGGATCAATTAGTTTGCGCCCCATGCCCTCATCAATAATGACGAACGCAAACTCGCCCGCCGGCCCCAAAAGGGCCGCCACTTCAAGTGCTGCGGCCCGCGGCAGGCCATAAAGCCGCGCCAGAGGGTAAACGACCACAACCTTAAGCGCGATCAGTCCACCCGCCAGCGCCAGCACCAGTACCGGAGAAGCCATGACGGCGTCGATATCCAGCCGCGCCCCGACAGTGACGAAAAACAACCCCAGCAGCAGCCCCTTGAACGGCTCGATCATAAGCTCGATTTCGCGCCGGTACTCCGTCTCGGCCAGCAGCAGGCCGCCGACAAACGCCCCCATAGCCATAGACAGGCCCGCCATCACCGCCGCCTGCCCCGAAATCAGCACGACCAAGAGACACGCCGCCATAAAAATTTCCGGGCTTTTGGTCAGGGCTGCCGATTTAAACAATGGCCGCAGCAGCATCCGACCGCCTAAAACCAAAAGCGCCATGACCACAATCGTAGGGATGATCGCCAGAACGCCCTGAACGCCAGTGGGGCCACCTTCGCCGCCGGCCAGCACAATGACGGCAATCAGGATCGGCGCCACCGCCAGATCCTGCGCCAGCAGAACCGAAAACACGCTGCGGCCGGTGGCGGTGTTGAGCTTTTTCAGTTCCGCCAGCACCGGCATGACCATGGCCGTCGACGACAGGGCCAGCGCCATAGCCAGCGCGATCGCACTTTCCGGTGGGCGCTTCATCATCAGGAACAGACCAAACAGCACCAGCGTACACAGGATGATCTGAAGCATCCCAAGCCCGAACACCATCCGCCGCATGGCCTTGAGGCGCTCCCACGTCAGTTCCAGTCCAATGGCAAACAACAGGAACACCACGCCCAGTTCAGCCAGATTGTGGATGTCTTCGGATTGGGTAACCGTAAACTTGGCCAGCACCGGCCACATATCCGCCAGCCGCCCCAGCCCGTCCGGCCCCAGAATGACGCCGACCATCAGGAACCCCAGAACCGGCGAAATCCTGAAGCGGTTAAACAGCGGTACAAACACCGCCGCCGCCGTCAGAAACACGATTCCCACGGCATATTGACCGCTGATGGCCGCGGCATGTCCAACCACCGGTGCGGCCTGCACCGTGTGGGCAAGGATATCCGAGGCCATTACGCAACCATCCTTTTCGTCATGGGGTTGAAAATCACATTCCTGTCCCCAAAAAGAAAGCCCCAAAGCTGATCAGGGCTCAAAAAAATCTGAAAAAATACCGCCTGATACAGAGAAAATTCATGACAAATCCGTCGCAAAGTGCTCATTTCCAAAACTGGTTTCAAATGTGCTTAATTTCGAGGTATTTCATGATCCGCCTGCGTCTTTTATCTACTCTGGCGTCCGCCGCCCTGATTGCCGGTTCTGCGCAGGCCGACACCCGTCAGTGTATTGATCAGGACTGCCGCTTTGAGACTCTGCATGGTCTGGAAAGCCTGACCGCCGCCGATGAAGCGGGATCGACAGTGGCCGAGACGTTTGGCACCTGGGGCTTTGATGTGGCGGGCATGGACACCTCGGTTAAGCCGGGCGATGACTTCAGCACCTATGCGGGCGGCAAGGCGATCGCGACCATTGAAATCCCCGCCGATCGCACCAATTACGGCAGCTTTTATGCCCTGCGCACCCTGTCGGAAAATCGCCTCAAGGCCTTAATTGACAAGCTGGCCGCAGCCGAAGGGCTGAGCGGCGACGACCTGAAGGTTGCCGATTTCTATAAGTCTATGATGGATCAGGCGCGCAAAGAGCAACTCGATATTGCCCCGGTCTATCCTCTGCTGGCCGACATCCGAAAGATAAAAAGCCACCGCGAGATGGCCGCCTTTATGGGCCGCACTCAGGGCACCTTTGGGTCATCCGTGTTCGGCGCAAGTATTTATGACGACGCCAAGAACCCGCAGATTAATACGCTCTATATGAGCACCAGCGGCCTTAGCCTGCCCGACCGGGATTATTACCTCAAGCCTGAATTCGCCGACAAGAAAGCCAAATACGAGGCCTATATCACCGACATGCTGCGTATGGCGGGCGTACCTGATGCCGCCAGAACAGCCGCAGACGTGGTGGCGTTTGAGACAAAACTGGCCGACGCAAGCTGGACACGGGTTGAGAGCCGTAACCGTGACAAGACCTATAACCCGATCACCCCGGCG
The DNA here is from genome assembly GCF_028550435.1 of Asticcacaulis machinosus. GTDB lineage: Bacteria > Pseudomonadota > Alphaproteobacteria > Caulobacterales > Caulobacteraceae > Asticcacaulis > Asticcacaulis machinosus. The sequence goes on from NZ_JAQQKV010000001.1 coordinate 1,776,179, forward strand.
GAGTTAAAAACCTTTGCCCCCGGTTTTGACTGGGCCGCCTTTATGGCCAGCGCGGACCTAAAGAGCGCCCAAACCATCGTCATGCGCCAGAACACGGCCTTTCCGAACTTCGCCAAAATCTATGCCGATACGCCGATCGAAACGCTCAAGGCCTGGCAGACCTTTAAGGTGTTAAACCAATCAGCGCCTTACCTTTCGACACGGTTTTCACAGCGCGCATGGGAATTCAATTCCCGCGACCTGTCAGGCGCGCTTGAACAACGTGCCCTGTGGAAGCGTTCAATCAGCGTGACCGAATCTTATCTGGGCGAAGCCTTGGGACGGGCCTATGTTGCCGAATATTTCCCGGCCGAGTCCAAGACCAAAATGGAAACTCTGGTCGCTGACCTGCGATCCGCGCTGAAAATCCGCATCGATAATCTGGCGTGGATGTCGCCGCAAACCAAGGTCAAGGCGCAGGAAAAACTGTCGAAATTCCACGTCAAGATCGGTTACCCGGACACATGGAAAGACTATTCCAAACTCAGCATCAGACAGGATGACTTGATCGGCAATATTGCCCACGCGCAAAATCATGAATGGGCTGAAGATGTCGCCAAGCTGGGTAAGCCCGTCGACCCTGAGGAATGGGGTATGACCCCGCAGACGGTCAACGCCTATTATAACTCAGTGAAGAACGAGATTGTGTTTCCTGCCGCTATTTTGCAAGCCCCGTTCTTTGACCCCAACGCCGATCCAGCCGTCAATTACGGTGCGATTGGCGGCGTGATTGGTCACGAGATCATCCACGGTTTTGACGATCAGGGCCGCAAATCCGATGGTGACGGGGTCTTGCGCGATTGGTGGACCGCGGAGGATGCCGCCAAATTTGAGGCGCAGGCCGCAAAGCTTGGCGCGCAGTACGATAGCTATGAGCCCCTGCCCGGCGCCAGGGTGCAGGGTAAGCTGACTATGGGCGAAAACATTGCCGATCTGGGCGGCATTGTGCTGGGGCTGGATGCCTATCGCCTGTCCCTAAAAGGCGCGCCCGCGCCGGCTCTTGATGGGTTCACGGGTGATCAGCGGGTCATGCTGGGCTGGTCGCAGGTCTGGCGCTCCAAATACCGTGACGACGCCCTGCGCCAGCAGGTCGTCTCCGACCCGCACGCCCCGGCCAGCTTCCGCATCATTGGCCCGCTGCGCAATGTCGATGACTGGTATAAGGCCTTTGGCGTCGCTGATGGCAAATATTATCTGACGCCTGAAGAGCGCGTGCGTCTTTGGTAGGACAAAAACGGGCTCCGGCGGAGCCCGTTTTTTTAGCCTTGAGCCCGGTCTGACCACATGAGGCCAAACAGTCGCAGCAGCAAACCTGCGAACAGGACGCCCGCACCGATTTGGGCCTGCATCTCATAGCGCCCGAAGTGGCCCGACATATCATAAGTGGTCGACGGCAGTTGTCCGACGCTCACATATACCGCCAGCAATATGCCAATCGGCGCAATCATCAGGGCAGACCCCAGAATCATAGTGGTACGGGCCGAAAATTTGAAACGAGCCATGTGCGACTCTTTAATCCTAACATCCCCTCGCGAAACCGCGCGCCGGTAAGCCAACGCTTTCTGCGTTTACGGCAGAAGCATGAAACCAGCGCTTTAACACGGGGACAGAATGTGCTATGAACGCCGTTCACTGTTTCTGTATAAATAATTTCTGAACATTGTTCAATAAATATTTTGAACGACGTTCATATTTTTGAGTGCATCATGTCATCACCCACCATGTCCGCCCGCCGTCAGGCCCAGCTTGAAGCCCTGCTCGATGCTGCCGAGGCCCGCATCAGCACCGATGGTATAGACAATCTCAAAGCCCGCGATCTGGCGGCGGACATTGGGATTGCGCTGGGTGGGCTTTATAATCTGGTCGCGGATATGGAAATGCTGTCTTTGCTGGTTGCACAACGCACCATGACCCGTCTGGATAAGGCGTTTACTGAGGCCGCCCAAGCCCCCTTGACGGATAACGCCAGTGCCGTGGCCCGCCTGGAAGGCATAGCTCATACCTATTATCGCTTTGCGCGGGAAAATCTGCTGCTATGGCGGGCGATGTTTGAAATGAGGCTGAAAAACACGCCCCTACCCGAATGGAACAAAAACGCCCAGTTCGGCCTGTTCGCCCATGTCGCGGCACCGCTGAAAGTACTGATGCCAGAGGCCGATGATATGGCCGTTACCGTCACCGCCCGCACCCTGTTTTCCGCCGTGCATGGCATAGTGGTCATCGCGTTAGAGGAACGCATCATCGCGATCCCGAATGAGTCGGTTGAACACCAGATAAGCTGGCTGATCCGCGCTGCCTGCGATAGTCTTTAAATTTAAGGATGACAATTTGCCGAAAGACAATGTGGCCGGTCATGGACGCACAAAATCATGGACGCACAAAATCATGGACGCACAAAATTATAATTTTGACAAAATTGTCAAAATTTCTTCTTTACTTATGCAATTGTGAATTTACTACGAAAAGCAGATAGGCATTTGGACATAAAGTAAGGGCCTGTCTGAGGGGGATAATCTCTGACAGGCCCTTCTTTGTTATGCAGGCGTTTCCTCCCCGAAACGCCGGGAACCGACTTTCCTCTTCGGGGGAAAGTTCCGTTCTCTTGAGACCGACAAAACAGTTTTTCGGCAGCGGTGTCAATAGATTTTATAACATTATGTCAAAAATAAAGTGACCTTTTAGACCTTGCGACATAATTGCCACGCGTAACATTGTTACGCAATAAATACTGCGCAGCATTTGACAACGCTGTCAAAGAATTTACGAAGATTTAATAATAGTTTTCAGATGGTTAATAGCATCTTGACGCGGCAAGGTCACCTGCCCCGGACGCCCCTCACGCCAGGCTTTGTTATCTGAAATTTCCGCAGCCATTTCGCGCCCAAGATCGAGATCTTTGATGGTAACCGTACCATTAGCCAGCTCATCGCCGCCAATCATGGCCACCGCCGGCGACAGACGCCGGTCGGCATATTTCATCTGAGCCTTCATGCCCGAACGGCCAAGGTAAACCTCTGCCGGAATGCCCGCGGCACGGATTTCTGACGCCAGTTTGAAATATTCGCCCATATCCGAATCAGAAAAGGCGATAATGACCACCGGCCCGCGCACAGGGGCAGCTTTCCCGCCTTCCGTAAGCGCCAGAGCCGCCGCCAGACGCGACACACCGAACGAAAATCCGGTGGCTGGCACGCGCTCACCGGTAAAGCGCGCCACCAGATCATCATAGCGCCCCCCGCCACCGACCGAACCGAACTTGACCAACTCGCCCTTTTCGTCGCGGGTTTCCAGCAGAAGCTCGGCCTCAAACACCGCGCCGGTGTAATATTCCAGACCGCGCACAATCGACGGATCAAAAATGGCATCCGCCTCACCGACGCCCAGCCCGTTCAGAGTTGCACCAATGCGACTGAGATCCTCAAGGCCGCTCATGCCCTCCGGTGAGTTGGCCAGAACCGCGGCCAGACGATCGAGAACCACTGAACGTTCGGCATTACCCGCCGCTACGAACGCCAGCACGGCGGCAATAGCCGCGTCGTTCAGATTGGCCCCCTTGGTGAAGTCGCCGGACTCATCCTTACGCCCGCCCCCCAACAACAGCTCAACACCGGTGAGCCCCAGCCGGTCGAGTTTATCGATGGCGCGTAGCACGCCCATCTGCTGTCCGGCATCAACCACGCCCAGACTGTTCAGCAGTCCGTTCAGCAGCTTACGATTATTGATCTTAAGCACGGTCGAACCGGCCGGCAGACCGGCGGCCTTAAAACCAGCTACGGCCAGAGCGATGATTTCAGCATCGGCTTCGGGACGATCGGTGCCGACCGTATCGGCATCACACTGCATAAACTCACGCAGACGACCCGGCCCTGGCTTTTCATTGCGCCACACCGGCCCAAAGGCATAACGGCGGAAAGGCTTAGGAAGACCGTCCCAGTTCTGGGCCGCAAACCGCGCCAGCGGGGCTGTGTGGTCGTAACGCAGCGCCATCCACTGATCATCGTCGTCTTCGACCGCGAACACGCCGACATTCGGACGGTCGGCATCAGGCAGAAATTTGCCGAGCGCGTCGGCATATTCAAAAGCCGAGGTTTGCAGGGCCTCAAAACCAAAATCCTCATAGACCTTAGACACCGCCGTGATCAGGCGGCGCTCCGCCGCGATCTGGGATGCGCGTTTATCGGCAAAACCACGCGGGGCGCGGGCTTCGGGGCGGAAATCTTTGGGATCGGGAGTGCTGTCGGTCATGGCCGTGGCGATAGAACATCCAGCCTCAAGTGACAAGTTTTTTCACGGCGGCCCACCCCTTGCGTTAACCCCTTATTGGGCGGATTGCGGCATATCAAAGCTATGAAATATGCCCTACTTGCTATGACACTGATGGTAGCGCCGTTGAGCGCCTGCGCGACCACGCCAGCGTCCGTGAATGCCATTGCCAAAGAACAGCCCTATGCAGGGATCGTCAAGCAGTCGGGCGCGCTCAAGGCCCGTAGCGATACATATAACAAGGCGCCGTCCCTGACACTTCTGAACAACGCAAAATTTCAGGCCTTTGTGGCCGACGTGGGCAACCTGTCCGAACAGAACCTGAAAGCTCATTTCGACATGAAGGCGCGCGGTACGGACAATGACCTGAAATGTGTACTCAAGGGCGTGTCGATTGATTTGAAGCTCAAACACGATGCCCTGCTGGCCGCGAAAACCGATGCAGAGTTAAAACACACCCTGACCGAATTATCGGCGCTGCTGAGTGACAATATAGATGTGATCACCACGCCGGCCACGGTTCAGTCCGGCATGGACTGCGTACTGGAATTTGGGGCTTCAGGCACCTGACTTCATCATTTTAATGACGTCATCCTTATTCAGCAGTTGCGGCAGGATAACCGGCTCGGCGCCATTCGGGCCATACCAGACATAGAGCGGCACACCCGAGCGGCCATAGCGGCTGAGATAAGCCGAGATACGCGCATCCTGATTGGTCCAGTCCCCTACCATATAGACCGTATTGGTGGCCTTCAGCACCCTGGCGAAATCTTCGGTATGGAACACCAGCCGCTCATTGACCTTGCACGACACGCACCAGGCCGCCGTCAGATCGACCATGACATTCTTACCCTCAGCCCGCAGTTGGGCGATGCGCTCGACCGAAAAGGCTTCATAGGGTACATCGGCCTTTATTGCGGCGGGTGTGGTCACCGCGCGGGTTTGAGCCGCCGAGGCCACCGCCAATACAATCCCCAACCCCAGCAAAACCGGACGCGTGACGGCGGGTATGAGTGTGCGCACGACACCAAATACAATCAGCCCAAGGGCTATGATCAACGCAAACAGGCCAAAGCCGGAGACCTGCTGGGCAAACACCCACACCATCCAAAGGGCTGCCAGATACATCGGCACGGCCAGAATATGCTTGAATTTATCCATCCACGGGCCGGGCTTAGGCAGGCGTTTGGCCAGTCCGGGCAGATAGGTAATGGCGTAGGTCAGGCCTACGATCGGCAGGGCAAACCCGATGCCCAACGCCAAAAAGATCACAAAGCTGATGAACCCGCCCTGGGCCAGAGCGACGCCGATGGCGGTGGCCATAAATGGCGCTGTGCAGGGGGCGGCGACCACGACCGCCAGCACGCCAGTCAGGAACGCACCGATGTAGGGGTTCTTTCCAACCGTACCGCCACCCAGATTTTGTAGTCCCGAACCGATATTAAACAGGCCTGACAGATTAAGCGCGACCAGCAGCATGACAATGCTAAGGGCTGCCGTCACAAACGGCGACTGCAACTGAAAGCCCCAGCCAAGCGCCGCACCCAAGGCTTGCGCCACGCTGATCATCACCGCCAGCGCCACAAAGCTTATGATCACGCCCGCCCCGTACAGCAGGGCCTCATGGCGGGCCAGACGATGATCATGCCCCGCCCGCGATACCGCCAGTATCTTCATGGACAGGATGGGAAAGACGCACGGCATCAGGTTGAGAATAATCCCGCCGACAAAGGCCAGCCCCGCGGCGATAATCACCCCCACGACGGACACCTCACCCGTTGCCGCGCTTAAGCCCCCAAGCCCTCGTAAACTCAGCGGGATATCGCCTTCATTGAGCGTGACCTGATAGCTGTCACCGTTCGGAAAGGCGACTACACCGGAGATGGGCCCCGACACAGGCTTATCGTCTGCTGTCGTGGCCCTGAGTGTAAAGCCGTCCGCCCCAGTGTCGAGCGCCTGAGCCGCAGCGGGCGGGACGGCGCCGGCGGTAATCGGAAAGAAATAGGCGCCATTTGGCTTTTCGAAAATTTCGGAACTATCAGGCGCCGGAAAGCCTAATTCGAGAACATTACCAGTTTTACGGAAATATCCAGCCGGGGCCGATTTCGGCAGGGCCTCAAACGCCTTCTGAAAGGCCCGATCTTCGCCCCCGGAAGGCCCGACCGGCAGATTAAGACTGACAGTGACCGTTTCCGGTACGCAAACTTTTTCACAAACCAGAAAATCAACACGCGCCTTGAGCGGCAGTATATCGCCGTCAGTAAGCGCCGTGCCATTGGTCAGTTGGTAAAAGAGGTAGGTTTCCCCGCTATAGCCGTAATTGACCAGCCCCATATAGGGCTGACGCTCCGGCGTTTGCCACTGCGGCTCCCCCACCGTCACCTTATCCGGCAGCGACCAGGTGACCACAGGTGCCAGCCCCGTATCGCCAGGATTTTGCCAGTAGGTATGCCAGCCCTTAAGCGGCTCATGGCGGATGGCGATCCAGATGTCGCCGCCTTTGGAGACCGCTTTGCGTTCAGACACCAGTTCGGTCGTCAAGTGCGAGGTCTTGACGGGCTGAGCCTGAGCGGGCGCAAATAACACCGCAATAAACAACAAAAACCACTGAACTAAAGAACTCCCCCTCTTGGAGGGGGAGCTTGAGTTTGATGATAGATCAAAATCAAGAGGGGGTAAAAACGGCCCGCACACTATCCCGTCACTCTGCTTCATTACCCCAACTGCCCTTTTAGCAGGGCTATCGCGTACTACTTATACGCACAAAACCCGAGTTTTAACCCCACCCGTCATCCGGTCCTAGAGGATCGTCTGCCACCCTACCCTGAAATCAGGGGAGGGTCTTTTTATTTACTCTGCGGCGGCAACCGGCATCAGGGCATCCTGCTGCGCCTTCAGTTCCTCAGCCTTACGTTCTACGAGTTCGACAATATGTTCGATCATATCGGCATTGGCTAATTTATGATCAGGCTTACCGGCCATATAGACCATGCCCGCCCCCGCCCCGCCGCCGGTGAAGCCGACATCGGTAAACAGAGCCTCACCCGGCCCGTTTACAACGCAACCGATGATCGACAGCGACATCGGCGTTGAGATATGCGCCAGTCGTTCTTCGAGCTTCGCGACCGTATCAATGACGTTGAATCCCTGCCGCGCGCACGATGGACAGGCGATGATATTGACGCCGCGGTGACGCAGGCCCAGAGATTTCAGTATGTCGAACCCGACCTTGATTTCTTCGACCGGATCCGCGGCCAAAGATACACGGATGGTGTCGCCAATCCCGGCCCACAACAGATTACCCAGGCCGATCGCAGATTTAATCGTGCCGGTACGTAAAGGCCCGGCCTCAGTCACCCCGATATGCAGCGGGCAGTCAATGGCATCGGCCAGAGCCTGATAAGCGGCCACAGTCAGGAACACGTCCGACGCCTTGACCGAAATCTTGAACTCATGGAAATCGTGGTCACGCAGAATATTGGCGTGGAACAAAGCGCTTTCGACCATGGCTTCGGGACAGGGCTCACCATAGCGTTCCAGCAGTTCCTTCTCCAGCGATCCGGCATTGACGCCGATGCGCATGGAGCAGCCATAGTCTTTGGCCGCCTGAACCACCTCACGCACCCGGTCGGCTGAGCCGATATTGCCGGGATTTATACGCAGACAGGCCGCACCGGCCTTGGCGGCCTCAATGGCTCGCTTATAGTGGAAATGGATATCGGCCACAATCGGGATGGCTGTATTGTCAACAATCGTCCTGAGCGCCTGTGTCGACTCTACGTCCGGGCACGACACCCGCACGATATCGGCCCCCGCCTCTTCAAGCGCCGCGATCTGGCGCAGGGTGGCCTGCGCGTCCGACGTCAGGGTATTGGTCATGGACTGCACCGTGATCGGGGCATCACCACCGACTTCGACGGAGCCCACGCGGATTTTACGGCTTTTGCGACGTTCGATCATGCGCCAGGGGCGCACATGCTGGTGCGAACTCATAGACCACCTCTGTTACCTGCCCCCTACTTAAGGCCTTTTGGCCCGTAATAAAAGAGGCAGAGACCTAATAAGGTATGGTCTGATCGGCTGGTGGTTGGGCCGGTTGCGTCTGGACAGGTTGAGCCGGCTGATAGGGGATTGGCTCCGTCGGCATGGGCCGCGCTTTCGGCTTTTCGATTTTGGGCCGCGGTGTGGCTACCGGGCGGGCCTCGACCTGCTGGGCATCCATTAGCTTGGCCGTCTGCTGGGCGCGGGCATTGATGCGGGCGGTCGGCGTAGTGTTGCCTTCTAACCCACCTGCATATTCGCCGTCGTAATAGACTTCAAACGCCGTGGCGTCCGATACGTCGACCAACATCGGCACCGCCGTCGCATTGGGGACACGATAAGATTCCCCGGCCCCTAACTGACGGGCAAAATAGACCTGTCCCTCATTGGAGCGCAGCACCAGATTGACACTGCGCCTGGCCTGAATGACCACGCTGGATTGCTCCGGCGGGGCCCCAAAGACGGCTCCCTTTGGGTTAAAGGCCTTACGCATCTGAAGGCTGTCCGATGGTGACGCCGCCCCCGTCCCGTTACGAACTTTCTCGGCCTCAATCTCAGCAAATCCGGCCTCAAGGCCCGGTGTGACATACGGCACAGGCACATCCTGATCCAGTGGCGGCGCACCGGGTTTGGACACATAAACCACCCCATCGCGCACGATAGGCACCCCCTGCGACCAGCCCTGTGTAGTCACAGTCGGCGCTTCGGGTTTGGACTTAAACAGCTCCGGTTGCCGCTGGACGACGTTCCACACAATAATGGCCCCGACCAGCGCCACCGCACCGGCAATATAGCGGCCATAGGACGGTTTTACTTCATCCATCGCGGCACCTGTGGGCGCACGCAAGGCCGGGCCGGGATCGGCCAGATCACGTTTCAGCAAATCGGCCATGGTTTCTTCATCCAGCCCCAGCGCCTTGGCATAGGCCTTTACGTAACCAATGGCAAACGGGCGGGCCGGCATGAGATCAAGCGCGCCGGTTTCAAATGCTTCAAGGTAACTGCGGCGAACACGGGTAATATCGGCCACATGATCAAGGCTGAGATTTGAGGCTTCGCGCGCCGAACGCAAAATGTCACCAAGAATGACACCGTGATGCGGATCGTCATAGGCTGAGCGTGGATTAAGATCAGACGCCAGCGGCTCACCCGCCAGCGTCACCGCCGCAGCCGCCGCCTCAACAGCGTCATACTCCTGATACTGATCCTGCGTCATCTTACCCTGATACTCACTTTCGGTATTGAAGGTGCCCATGCCCAAAGACTGGGTATTCTTCAAAGACTGGGCACTCATTTTCCGATACTCCCGACAAGAACACAGGCTGTTTTCAGAATCAATACAACCTCACTGACGATGACATGATTGCACCGCTTTGAAACAGGTTTTTTGAGCGGGTCCAACCTGAAGTGACACGCTTCAAAACCCGCGCCAAGGTTTAGCGCACCTTTGTGACGAATATTGCTCCGCCACACTGTCCGCCTGTGCATAACAGCCATTGCCGCCGGGCTAAACTCAGCTTAAAGACAATCAAAAGCCTTATATAGCTACACGGAGTTTTACCCATGCCCGCTGCCTTTGATGACTTATGGATCGGTCAGGTCGCCTCAATCGGCGCCGGCGTCATCAGTCAGGAGGACCTGGAGGCATTTTGTAAGACCTACGCGCCGACCTGGGACTTGAAAGAAGGCATACCCGACGCCCTGATCTTTACCCTGTGGTCGCGACTGGAAACCGAAGCCTCGCAAAGCTGGCCGCAAACCAAGCGCCTGGCGGTCGATGCCCTGCGCTGGTCGCGCAATCCGCCGCCGGGCGAACTGCTGCGCGGACGCCTGACCGTGATGGGCAAGGATGCGGTTGGAGACACCAAGGGCGTGGTTATTGCCCAACACGACCTGTTGGATGAGGCCGGACGGCTGGTGTTTTCATGCCTGACGCGTTCGGTGTTTCAGCGACTGCCGGTGGCCAAGCCGCCACTGGATTAGACTCACCCATAAGTTTTTCGCTGCTCGAAAATACTGATGGGTGGATACTCTATGAGAAATTTTTCTTGAGGCGGCTCTGCGAAAAACTCCACACTTTTACCTCCCCGGCACGCCGGGGAGGGGGACCGCACGAAATCGCAAAGCGATGAGATGTGGTGGTGGGGGCTCTTAAACGCTTACAACGCCCGCAGTTTCGGCTCAGCCTCATTGAGCGACTGTTCGATAATGTCGACGATTCGGTCGATTTCTTCATGGGTGATGATTAGCGGCGGACACATGACGATGCTGTCGCGGATACCGCGCACCATCAGGCCGTTCTTGATGCACAGGTCGCGCACCAACGGGCCAGCGGTGCCCTCCTTGCCACCAAAGCGATGGTTAGTGCCTTTTTCAGCGACGATTTCAACTGCCCCAATCAGGCCGAGCGAGCGCGCTTCACCGACTAATGGATGCGCATCCAATCGCTTCAACGCCTTGGCCAGATAAGGGCCGGTGTCGTTACGGGTGCGCTCGACCAAGCCTTCGCGTTCGATAATCTCGATATTGGCCAAAGCCACCGCCGCCGCCGCCGGATGGCCGGAATAGGTGTAACCGTGGACGAAATCACCGCCGGTTTTCAGGACATCGACGATCTTTGACGACACCCCGACCGCCGAAATGGGTAGGTAACCCGACGACAACCCCTTAGCCATCGCAATCACATCCGGTTTTATGCCATAATGCTGATGGCCGAACCATTGGCCCAAGCGCCCAAAACCGCAGATGACCTCATCACAGATCAGCAGGATACCATATTTACGGCACAGGGCCTCAACCTTGGGCCAGTAGCCTTCCGGCGGAATGATTACCCCGCCCGCACCTTGCACCGGCTCACCAATAAAGGCGGCAACCTTATCCGGCCCCACGGACAGAATACGGGCTTCGATATCATCAACGCAGGCTTGCGTGAACGTCGCCGGGTCTTCGCCAAAGCCTTCGTTGAACGCATAGGGTTGGCGGACATGCTCAATGCCCGGCACCATCGGCCCGCCCTGAGCGTGCATAAAAGTCATGCCGCCAAGGCTCATCCCCGCGACCGTCGAGCCGTGATAGGCGTTGCGACGGCTGATGATGATATTGCGGTCCGGCTCGGCCTTAAGCTGCCAGTAATAGCGCACCAGCCGCAGCACTGTGTCATTAGCCTCTGACCCGGATGAGTTGAAAAACACATGCTGAAGGTCAGGATTACCGACCGACATCTTCTCCGCGATCTTGGTGGCCAGCCTGACCGGCGGCGGGGTCACGGTCTTGAAAAACGTATTGTAATAGGGCAGTTCCAGCATCTGCTCATAGGCGGCGCGCGCCAGTTCATCGCGCCCGTAACCGACATTGACGCACCACAGACCCGCCATACCGTCCAGCAGACTGTGCCCTTCGCCGTCATAGATGGTGGAACCTTCGGCGCGGGTAATGATGCGCGACCCGCCGATATCTTCCAGCAGCTTATAGTCCGCCTGCGCCGGCAGATGATGCGCCAGATCAAGGCGTTTCAGTTCGGCAATATCGTAGTTTTTAAGCGGCCGGTTCATGGGGCAAACTCCCGTAAGATTAATTGCAAACAGGTCTGCCAGAAATTTACGCCCACGCCAATAAAATTGTGATCACAATTTTATTGGCTGAGATTTCGAGGCCACCGCAGCCAAGTCTGCATCGAGATATTAGCAACACGTTTTGTCTCGACAACGCCAACATCTACCAAGTCTTGAAGTCGACAGCGCAGCACCAAATCACTCGTTTGAAAAACACCATCGTTACGCAACATGTCGGCCATTACATTCCCGACCACGCGGCGCGCCTGCACCCATCGGGTGTTAATGTGACTCAAAAGTTCGTCATCAAAATAATCAAGCGAAGCGGACATCAGACCTTCAGCAGCAACAACCCGCATCGGGGCATTTTCCTCACGTAGCCTGCCCCACAAACTCAACCACGTGTTCAGTTCCTCCTTAGTCGCTGGCCGTGCCTGATCCCAAAAAGCTTCTGATACAAATTCGCTGGCTCTGACCAAGGATACGCACCCAACCCGTGCCCTTCGCCCCGAAGCTATGGTCACATAACTCTCAGTCAGATCGACAAACTCAAAAGACTGGTCGCCGTTTCGGCGCAGCCATTCCAGAAAATTACAATATTCCCTAGGTTGACGGCGTGAGAACCAAACGACCCGACGATGATCAGGCTTTAGTGATCTTTCCCAAAAACCTTTGATCTGGTCATCCCAGTCTTGATCGGCATAGCCCCACGCAGCCTCAACATAAACCCTACGCAATTCTGCGTCAGCAGGCGGCCCAAATGACCAGTCATCATCTAAACCAATAACATCTTCATCCTTACCCACAGTTTGCAGGGCGCGGCGCAAATCAACGGTCGCAGATAAACTGAACACGATATGCAATGTGCGGCGATCAATCATTAAACTACCGACTCACCGCGCGCCGCCTGACCCAACCACTGGAAAAAAGCCTGCCGGTCGGGGTAATCTTTGGGCCGCCATTCCGGGTGCCACTGCACGGCCACGACCTGCGATCCGCCGAGGTTGGCGCTAAACGCCTCAACAATGCCGTCAGGCGCCACGGCCTCCATCGTCAGGCCATCGGCCAGTCGCGCCACCCCCTGAAAATGCACCGAATTGACCCACAGGTTGCCACCTAGTTTTTCCTCAAAAAAACCGCCGTCGATCAGGGTCACATCATGGCCAAACTCAAACATGTCGTTGAAAGTGGCAGTGTCCGGCGCGTGATGCCTTGGCCCCAGATCACGCCGGAGCGTGCCCCCCAAGGCGACATTGATCTCCTGAAAGCCTCGGCAGATACCAAAAACCGGCTTTTGAGCGTCGATCATGGCCTCGATCATCGCAAAGGAGATGCTGTCCCTGTCCACATCAAACGGGCCTTCGCCCGCCGCCGTATCAGGGTCATAAAACCGCGTGTCGATGTTGGAGGTCGATCCGGTCAGCATCAGGCCATCCAGCTTCCCCGCCAGCGTTTTGGCTTCAAACCCTGTGGTGATCGCTGGGATCAGCACCGCCAGACAGTCGGCATATTCGATGACGCCTTTGACATAGCGATCCTTGACGGTCTGAGCGTTTTCACCGCCGACATCACGGTTACAACAGGAAATACCGATCAGGGGTTTCATAAGAAAGAACCTCCCTTGTTGCAGGGGAGGGTAGCAGGCGGATTTATCCGGCTGACGGGTGGGGTAAAAAGCGGCGGCGTGATAAGTTTAAACAAGCAATTTACCCCCTCTTTGCGTGCATTTGCCCGCAAAGCTCCCCCTGCAACAGGGGGAGTTCTTTCTAGGACAAAAGTGCCGCCGGGGCGCAGGCATTAAACGACAGCCACACTTTTTCGTCCCAGGTGAAGTCTTCCTGATCCCAGCGCGTCAGGTTTGAGCGTAACACCTTGACCATGCGCCCGCCCGCGACCTCAACCTCATAGACGGTCTCTGATCCCAGATAGACCAGATGCTTAATCTCACCGGCGATGATGTTGTAGCCTTCGGGCGCATCTTCCATTTTAAGCGGTTTGGAATCCCATTTATCAATCTCAATCTTTTCCGGCCGCACCGCCGCCCAGACTGTGGTGCCGGTCGCCCCCGTCACACCGTGATCAAGATAGATCGGCCCGATATCGGTCGTGTTGATGATGGCGTGATCGGGCTCATCGACATCAAGCGTGCCTTCGAACAGGTTCACGCTACCGATAAAGTCGGCCACAAAGCGCGAATTGGGAAACTCATACAGGTCAAACGGGGTCGCCACCTGTTGCAACAGGCCGCGGTTCATGACCGCACAGCGCGTCGCCATAGCCAGGGCCTCATCCTGATCGTGGGTGACCATGATAAAGGTGATGCCGACCTTTTCCTGAAGCAGGGTAAGCTCCGTGCGCATAGCATCGCGCAGCTTGGCATCAAGCGCCGATAACGGCTCATCCAGCAGCAGCACACGCGGTTTTTTGACCAGCGCGCGCGCCAGCGCTACCCGCTGACGTTGGCCACCCGACATCTGATCCGGTTTGCGTTCGCCAAACCCGCCGAGCTTGACCAATTCCAGCGCTTCCTGGGCGCGTGCCAAGCGCTCACCCTTTGGCACCCCGTCCATTTTCAGCCCGTAAGCGACATTATCGAGCACGGTCATGTGCGGAAAAACAGCATAGGACTGAAACACCATATTCACCGGCCGCTTATTGGGCGAGACCTGCGAGACATCATTGCCATCGATGAGGATCTGTCCATCCGACGGCATCTCAAACCCGGCCAGCATACGCAGCAAGGTCGTCTTGCCACAGCCCGACGGCCCCAGCAGCGAGAAGAACTCGCCCTCCTTGATGTCGAGCGAGACATTATCGACCGCCACGTTCTTGCCAAAGCGCTTGGAGACGTTTTTGAAGCTGATGATGGTCTTGCCCAGAGCGTCAGCCGGTTTTGGATCTTGATCAAACATATTCAGCCTCACTTTTTCTCAGGAGCACCATGACCGGCGGTCAGGGCGTCAGAACCTTGGAACTTCAGCGCAAAGAAGGTCAGGATCACCGTCACCACAATCAGTATGGTCGAGGCGGCGTTGACTTCGGGGGTGACCGAAAAGCGGACCATCGAATAGACCTTGACCGGGAAGGTGACCGTATCGGGCCCGGCGGTGAAGAAGGTAATCACAAAATCATCCAACGACAGGGTAAAGGCCAGAAGCCCGCCCGCCAGCAGCGACGGTTTGATATGCGGCACCAACACATCCAGAAGCGTTCGGATTTCCGAGGCGCCCAGATCCTTGGCGGCTTCTTCCAGTTCGCGGTTAAATGACGCCAGTCGTGCGCGCACCACCACCGCCACAAACGGGAAGGAGAACGAGACGTGTGCGATGATGATGGCCCCGAGATTAAGCGGCCAGGGCAAGCCCTGCGGCCACGGAAAGACCTTGGCGAAGAAGACCAGCATGCCGACGCCCATGCAGATTTCCGGCACCACGATTGGGATCGACATGGCGCCGTCCAGCGCCGTCTTGCCCGGAAAGCGGAACCGCCACAACAGGATGGCCGCCATAGCGCCCACAACCACGCTGATGATCGTTGAGAAAAACGCAATCACCAGCGAATTGGTAAAAGCCTGAATGAGGCTGTCGTTGGTCAGAGCCTTGACGTAATATTTCAGGGTGAAGCCCTGCCAGACGATGTTGCGCTTACTGTCGTTAAACGAAAAGATCATCAGGGTGATCAGCGGCGCATACAGAAACACCGTCACCCCGACCAACCAGGCCTGCATCGGCCAGCGACGCATATATTCCAATGGGCCGGGTGGTGTCTTTTTAACCTTGGCAACAGATCCCGTCATCAGGCCGCCCTCCCCCGGTTTTGTTTGTCAAGCATGCCCTGAATGGCGATGCCGATGAAGGTCAGGTACACCAGAAGGAACGACAGCGCCGCCCCGAATGGCCAGTCATTGGCGCGCTTGAACTGACGCTCAATGACATTGGCGATCATCTGCGATTCCGGCCCGCCCAGCAGATCTGGCGTCAGATAGGCGCCTAGTGCGGGAATGAAGGTGATCAGAATACCCGATGCGATCCCCGCCGCCGACATTGGCACCACGATCGACCACAGGGTGCGTAAGTGCCCCGCCCCCAGATCAAGCGACGCCTCCAAAAGCGATCGATCCATCCGGTCCAGCGTCGAATAAAGCGGCAGGATCATGAACGGCAGGTGGACGTAAACGAGGCCAAAAATCACCGCGAAATTGTTATGCAGCAGATCGAGCGGCTGAAACTCGCCCAGTGGCGCCAAGCCCACCAGGGTCATCAGCCCGCCGGCATTATTCCATAAGAATTCATAGGTTTGATTGACATAGCCTTCGGTTCTGAGCACGGCAATCAACGCATAGGTGCGGATCAGAAGATTGGTCCAGAACGGCAGCATGATCAGCAAAAGCAGCCACGGCTTCCACTTATCGGCGGCAAATGTGATGGCCAGCGCCACCGGAAAACCGACGACAAGACACAAAAACGTCGTGAGTGCGGCGACATAAAGCGATTTTACAAAGATGCCGAGGTACAGCGGCTCTAATGCCCGCGCGTAGTTTTTCCATGTGCCGGTAAAGGCGATATCGACCAGCCCGCGGTTTTCCCCGAACGAATAGAGCCAGACAATGCCCATTGGCACAATAAAGAAAAAGGCCAGCCAGAACAGGGGCGCACTGAGGAGCAGCCCGAAAATTGACTTCGCCTGCCGCCAGCTTTGTTCCATCGCCTTGCCCCTACTCAAAAACCCCTACTCAAAAAACCCGAAGCGCATAACCCGCTGTGAGGCGGCGAAAAGGTTTAGCTTGGGAGCACCGAAGCGGAGTGTACTTAAGTACATGAGCATCGGAGCGCATCAAGATGAGCCTTTGCAGCCCCTCACAGGTAGGGTTAGGCTTAGGAAGCGCGAACGCGAGTAATAATTTCCTCAAACTGCGAGGCTTTTTCGGCACCTTCAAAGTTGCCATATTCGCACTTGGCCAGAATATCCGCCGGAGGGAAGATGACCGGATTATTCTTATAATCATCAGGCATCAGGGCCTTGGCGGCAGCGTTTGGCGACGGATAGAGGATCGTCTTATAGATTTCAGCCCCTACCTGCGCATCGAGAATATAGTTGATGAAGGCGTGGGCGTTGTTTGGACGCGGCGCATCCGCTGGGATGCACAGGGTATCGGAATTGAGCAGGCTGCCTTCTTTCGGCACCACAAAGCCGATGTCGTCGTCTTCGGCCATGACCTGCGCAATATCGCCATTGTATTCGATCACGATATCGACATCACCGCCTTGCAACATGTCCTGACCGTTATCTTCGTGGAAGGCGCGTATATTGGGCTTTTGCTTGACCAGCATCTGCTCGATCTGGGTCAGCATTTCTGGCGATATATTATTGAGGCTGACGCCCTTATATTTCGCGGCCAGACGGATCAGGTCGGCCGATTCCGACAGAAGGGCGATCTTGCCCTTATATTCGGCGCTGTCGAAGACGTATTTCCAGCTATCCGGCACGGCCTTGAACTTGGATTTACGGTAGCCCAGCCCCAGCACCAGCCAGGTATAGGGCACGGAGAACTTATTGCCCGGATCGAAGCTGGGGTTAAGATACTGCGGGTCGATGTTCTTCATGTTGGGGATCTTAGCGTGATCCAGTGCCTTCAGCAGACCGGCCTGCCCCATGCGGGTGACAAATTCGTTCGACGGCACGATCACGTCAAAGCCGGAATTGCCGGCCTTAAGCTTGGCAAACAGTTCGTCATTGGTGGCAAAGAGCTGCATATTGACGTCGATGCCCGTGGCGGTCTTGAAATCCGCCAGCGTCGTCTCACCGATGTAGGTATCCCAGTTGTAGAAGTTCAGCTTAGGCTCTTCGGCACCGTCAGCGGCTGGTTTTTCGGCGGGCTTGGAACAGGCAGAGAAACTAATACCGACGGCCGCAGCCCCCAAGCCCGCGAGTAAGGAACGACGATTAGCCATATGGCGAGGTGAACTCATGTCCTGATCTCCGTGATATTCGCGGGCCTCATCATGAAACCCCCTTCATGAAACCGTAATATTAGTAACAGAATACGGGATTAACCCTCTGTCAATATCTAATTGTGATCACAGAGGGCGCATTGCACAAACTTATGCGTTCCTGAGATACCAGTCGTAATCGAGCGACGTGACTTCCTCATAAAAACGCGCCTGTTCGGTACGTTTAACCTTCACATACATGTCGACAAACCGCTCCCCCAGATAGTCGCGCAAGGTTGCGGATTTGTCGAGATAATCAACCGCCGCGTACCAGTTGGTCGGCAGGTTAGCGCCGGTCTTCGCCGCCACCTCATAGCCATTGCCGACCACTGCGGGGCCCGGATCAGTCTTATGGGTCAGGCCGTGGTGGGCACAGGCCAGAATAGCGGCCATCACCAGATAAGGGTTGGCATCGGCACCCGCGACACGGTGCTCAACATGGCGCGTATGAGACGGCCCCGCCGTGACCCGCAGCGACACAGTGCGATTATTCACCCCCCAGGTCAGGCCAACCGGCGCATAGGAATTGGCCTTAAAACGCTTAAAGCTGTTGGCGCCGGGAGCGAGGATACCCATGCAGTCAGCCAGATGATCCTTCATGCCGCCGATCATGGTCTTGAGCAGATCAGACCCTTGCGGATCATCGGACGCACACAGGTTTTTGCCATCTTTGTCCGCCACCGAGATATGGACATGGAAGCCCGAACCAGCGCGATCGGCCCACGGCTTGGCCATAAAGGTCGCTTCAACCCCCAGCGACAGGGCCACGCCCTTAGCCATGCGCTTATAGAGCACGGCATCATCACAGGCGCGCAAGGCATCGGGCTTATGCTTAAGCGTTAGTTCGACCTGCCCCGGTGCAAACTCTGAAATCGCGCCTTCCAGCGGAATATTCATGACATCGGCAGTTTCCCACAGGGTGCGGAAAAACTCACCGTGGGCCTCAACTTCGGGCAGGCCGTAAACCTGAATGCCGCGCGGGGTCTCACCGGTGTTAAAGCCCTTGGCCGGCATAAGCTGGCCGTCGTGGCCGCGCTCGATGTCCACCAGATAGTATTCCAGTTCACACGCCACCACCGGCGTCAGACCATCGGCTTTATAGCGCTCCAGCACCCTTTGCAGCACATGGCGAGGATCAAGGTCATTGGGCGTACCATCAAGCTCATAGAGCGACAGCATGACCTGACCGACATCATCGCCCAGCCACGGCGCCTCCGTCAGCGTCCCCGGCACAGGCCGTGCGATCCGGTCAGCATCGCCATCTTCCCACACAAGGCCCGTCTCTTCGCAGTCGGCCCCCAGCGTATCGACCACCAGAATCGAACCCGGCAGAAAACGGCCATATTCAAAGATCGGCAGCAGTTCGTGACGACGCAGACGCTTACCCCTCGGCACACCGGTCATCGAGGTAAACAGGATCTCGAAATAGTTTATATGCGGATGGGCCTCAAGAAAGGCCTTGGCCTCATCAGGCGTGGCGACCATCGGATGTGGCGGCAGATAGGGTTCGGTCATGGTGCGCTCATCTATTCGGTCAGCACCTTAGCTGACACGGTTGCAAGCCTCACCTTAAGAGCGAACCCGCCCGTCCGTCACGCGATATTCGCAATGTGATCACATTTTTTTATTAGCATAGGGCACAGCCCGGATCGGCACGCGTTGCGGCCGCGACAATACACCGAACAGGCTTCGCCACTGCTGCGGCGTTGGGATACGCCCCCCGCCCAGCCAGCGCATTATCACTGGCCAGATTTGCGTCCCTACCCATACCATCGGGATAATAATTGCCAGCACAATCAGAGGGCCGCAAACGAAATAGGCTGTGACCGCCAACGGGCTTTGATCAAGCCCTGACCGTACAAACAGACGCCAGATCGTGTCGATTATCAGTGGGTGCAGACAAAATACGAAAAAGATAACGGGCTCGATTCTGATGAGCCTTTGCCCGGCACGGAGCCGGGCAAAAAAAACCGCCACCCCCCAGAACACGACAGTCCCCGCAAACCGGATCAATAATATTCGTACATTGTTGCCCGTCAGCGGTGACAGGCCGGAATGTGTGACAGCCAGTACAATCGGCATAACTGATAGCGATACAATCACGACGGCAGCCAGGGCGACATAGGATTTGTATCCACGCACCGCATTCAAGGGCGTGAATTTGCCTGAGTAAACCAAAAGACCCGAAAAAAAGAAGATCGGGATCATGTCATTGATAAATAAAGGCCCATCAATGCCAGTCAGCGCCACACCAACCAGCCCGACAGCGGTTGGCCACGGCGACTTTTGCCCCAGCCAGACCAGCAATGGGCTAAGCAGACTGCATACGAACATATCCCGCAGAAAATACAGGGCCCAGGACACCGGAGGCGCCGTCAATGCCAGAATATCGTTCGGCAGGGAGGCAAGACTAAAACTTCTGTGGGCATCGTCTGCAGCCAGCGCCACAATCAGATAGATCAGGTTCCATAAAATTAATGGCAGCAGCAGTGTTCCGGCTTTTTTAGCTATCATAGCTCCCCACGACCGGCTGGATAAGCTCTGTGCGACGAAATAACCGGAAATGATACTGAGCAAGGGCACACTCGAGCGCCCGATGGCATCGCGAACGACCCACAAATAGTCGTTAAAAACGACCGCCGATTGTGAGAAAAACGGATCATGGGGCGGCATGTGCATATAGACGACACCCAATATACACAGCACACGGGCGATTTTAATCGCCTCAGACTCAGGGTGGGTTAAGCTACGCGACATAGGCACAACGCTCCGCGATGCGCCATGTCTCTCATGGACGCATCAGGTTAATCCATACCGGGTTACGCGCTCACCAAAGGCAGATATGGCCGCCCCCAGACGCGTACACGCGTCGGGCGACGTAAATGGCGAAACCAGCATCATGTTATGAAAGGGTGCAATCAGTACGCCCTCATTGATGAGAAACAGATGAAGGGCTTTCAGCCATAAAGGATCAATAAGCTTTCGCATTTGCGAAGCATTTTTTGGTGCTAAATTACCAAACACCAGTTCCACCCGTGCACCGACATGAACGACGCTCCAGTTCAGGCCCTGCTCAGCGATAACCGCCCGCAATTGCGTCACAAGGTTTTCAGCGCCTTTGGTCATATCCGCGAACGTCGCCTCCGTCATCACTTCGGTCAGCATGACTTTCATCGCGGACATGGCCAGGGCATTGCCGGACAGGGTCGTACCGATCCCGCTGGAACCCGAACCAATAGCCGCCTGCGCCTGATCCATGCGGGCGGCGATCTCTTCGGTCACACCCCAGACGGCCGCGGGCACACCACCGGCAATGGCTTTGCCGACCACAAACATATCGGGTTCAAGTCCGTGGCTGCGCGTATAGCCGCCATAGCCAGACGACAGGGTATGGGTCTCATCGATGGCCAGCAGGGTGCCGTATTTGCGGGTTAGAGTGCGCAAAGCCTCATGGAACCCATCAATAGGGGCGATCATGCCGCAGTTGGTCATCACCGGCTCGCACAACACGCAGGCGATATCGCAATATTTCAGGGCATCTTCGAGCGCATCAAGATCATTAAACGGGATGACCGTCGTGGTATCGGTAAAATCTGCCACCTGCCCGATCAGGCCTTTTTTCATGACGGGTGTGCCGTCATTCAGAACCACAAAAGCATCATCGACCATGCCATGATAGCAGCCGTCGAAAATCAGGATCTTTGGCCGCCTGGTTATGGCGCGCGCCCAGCGGATGGCGGCGCGATTGGCATCAGAGGCTGTGGTGGCCATCTGCCATTTCGTCAGGCCAAAGCGCTCAGTCAGCAATTCCCCCACTTCGACGGCGGTTTCCGTCGGCAACATAAAACCCATGCCATTTTGGGCTTGCTTGGCTATGGCGCGGGCGATTTCCGGGCGAGCATGGCCAAACATCGATGGGGTGTCGCCCAGACAGAAATCGTCATATTCAAAGCCGTCAACATCCCACAGTTTCGCCCCTTCGGCGCGGGCCGCATAGATGGGAATGGGCGTGGCCCAGTCGGTCATCCAGTGCATAGGCGCGCCACCCCGCCATACATGGCCCGATCTTTCAGCCAAGGCTTTGGTCTTGGGCCGGGCATCGAGAAACCGCGCGGTCTCGGAGAGGATGAAATCCATCAATGGCGTGTTCAGAGTGGATCCTCCAGCCGGAAACGGCATCATCACAGCGCCCCAAAGCTCAGGAATTTGGTTTCCAGATATTCCTCAAGGCCCTCAATCGCCCCTTCACGGCCAATGCCGGATTCCTTGACGCCGCCAAACGGGGCCACCTCGGTCGACATTACACCGTCATTAAGACCGACCATGCCATAATCCAGCGCCTTTCCTACCCGCCAGGCCCGCGACACATCCTTAGTGAAGGCATAGGCCGCCAGCCCAAACGGCGTCTCATTGGCCAGTTTGATCCCTTCGGCCTCATCCTTGAACTTGATCAGAGACGCCACCGGCCCGAAGATTTCCTCATTAAAGATGCGCATGTCGTGGGTCACACCGGTCAGGACAGAGGGCTTATAAAACAACGCCCCTACATCCTTATCGACCCCGCCGCCGACCGTCAGCTTCGCACCTTTACCTGTGGCGTCATCGACGAGGGCCTGCACCTTATCGACGGCTTTTTGATTAATCAGCGGCCCGATTTGCGTCGCCTCATCCATGCCGTCGGCCAGTTTCAGCGCCCGCACAGCCTCAGCCAGCTTGGCGGCAAAGGCCTCATAAATTCCGGCCTGAACCAGTATTCGGTTCGCGCACACGCAGGTCTGACCGGCATTGCGGTATTTCGATAGCATGGCGCCCGCCACCGCGACCTCAAGATCCGCATCGTCAAACACCAGCACCGGCGCATTGCCACCCAGTTCGAGCGATATCTTTTTGATGGTCGACGCGCATTGGGCATAAAGCTTTTTGCCAACCGGCGTCGATCCGGTGAAAGAGAATTTCTTGACCAGCGGATCAGACGTCAGGATTTCGCCGACCTCGGCCGCCTTGGTGGTGCAAATAATGTGCAGCACGCCATCCGGCAAACCGGCCTGTTTGGCCAGTTCGATCAGAGCCAATGCTGACAACGGCGTTTCCTCTGACGGCTTCAGCACTACGGTGCACCCTGCGGCCAAAGCCGGCGCGACCTTGCGCGTAATCATCGAAATCGGGAAATTCCACGGCGTGATGGCCGCAACGACCCCAACCGGCTGCTGGATGGTCACCAGTTGCTTACCCGGCACATTGGCCGGGATGGTGCGGCCATAAGACCTGCGGCCCTCTTCGGCAAACCATTCGACAAAGCCTGCCCCATATACCACTTCGCTACGGGTTTCCCTGATCGCACGCCCCTGCTCAAGCGTCACGATCTGCGCCAGATCTTCGGTGTGCTCAAGGATCAGGGCGAACCATTTTTTCAGAATATCCGAGCGCACCTTTTGCGGTTGCTGGCCCCAGTCGGCAAAGGCGGCATGGGCGGCATCAATAGCTTCCAGCGTTTCTTTTGAACCGGCATTATGGACATGACACAACACCTGCCCGTTGGCCGGATTGGTGACCGGAAAACTATCGTGATTGGCGTGGCTCAGAATACGCTTGCCCAGCAGGGCCTTGTGCGCGGCGGTTAGGGACATGGTACGCAACTCCCTTTAAAAACTGATCGAGACTGACTTGAAATCGGCATACTTATAGAGCGCATGAAGGCTGCGATCGCGGCCAAAGCCCGACTGCTTAAAGCCCCCGAACGGCAGGGCGATATCGCAGGCATCCCAACCATTGATCCACACCAGACCAGCCTTCAACACCTTGGCCGACCGCATGGCCCGGCCGATATCGGCCGTCCATACCCCGGAGGCCAGCCCATAGATAGTGTCATTGGCAATGCGGAAGGCGTCCGCCTCATCCTTAAAGGTCAGTACCGACAGGACGGGCCCGAACACTTCCTCGCGCGCCAGAATATTGTCAGAAGTGATATTGTCGATCAGGGTCGGTTCGACATAAAAACCACCCGTATCTGACTGAACACGTCCGCCGCCCATCAGCACCTGCCCGCCACCGGCCTGACCTTTGGCGATGTAATCGAGCGCGGTGTTCATCTGGCGCTCCGAAACCATCGCCCCGAACTGGGTATCCGGGTCGTAAGGGTCGCCGACTCGAATCGATTTCACCACCGCCATGACCTTGGCCACAAACTCGTCGCGGATGCTGTCTTCGACCAGAAGACGTGACGCCGCGGTACAGACCTGCCCCTGATTATAGAACACACCCCAGGCGGCATTTTGCGCAGCAGCCTCCATATCCGGACAGTCGGCAAAGACGATCTGCGGCGACTTACCGCCCAGTTCTAGCGACACCCGCTTTAGGTTTGACTCTGCCGACGCCACCATCAGCCGCCGCCCGACCGGCCCTGAGCCGGTGAAGGCGATCATGTCAACTTCCATATGCCGCGCCAAGGCCTCACCCGCGATCTGCCCAAGGCCGGGAACCACATTGAATACCCCGGCGGGGACACCGGCCTCAATCGCCAGCGCCGCGGTATACAGCGCCGTCATCGACGAATTTTCAGCCGGTTTCAGCACGATCGAATTGCCCATAGCCAGAGCCGGAGCGACCTTCCACATAGCCATGTGCAGCGGGAAATTCCACGGCACAATCGCACCTATTACCCCCAGAGGTTCATGGACCGCATAGGACAGGCGCGTATCCGGCGATGGGGCGACTTCACCATAAATCTTATCGAGCGCTTCGGCATAATAGCGTACCGAATTGATAGCCAGCGGGATATCAACCGCGCGCGCATCGCGTATGGGCTTGCCCGTGTCAAGCGTCTCTAATAGCGCCAGATTTTCGGCATGTTCGACCATCAGATCGGCCAGTTTATGCAGGATTTTCTTTTTGGCTTTCGGGGCCAGTCCGTTCCAGCGGCCATCTTCAAACGCGATCCGCGCCGACTTTACCGCCCCATCGACATCGGCGGCATCAAAGGCCGAAATCTGATTGGTCAGAGTTCCGTCACGCGGGGCGATATTGTCGAAGGTCGCAACCGACGCTGCGCCCTTCCACTGGCCGTCAACAAAACCTTGATCAGGTTTGAAAAGGGCCTTGAGGGCGGCAATAACCTCAGCCTTGGTATCAGCCACAGCGGTTATCGGGGTCAGGGGGGACGTCAGGCTCATGGAGATCGCACCACTCAGTAAGAGCTTGAATTTGTGATCACAATTAGGCCACCTGCGCTCCCACCTGTCAATACGGCAATTACGCCGCCTGAAACTTGACGGCCTCCAGCATCAGATCCATGCCCTCTTCGATGTCCTCGGCCATAGCTTTGCGCGCCGTCTCAGCATCGCGGGCCGCAAACGCCCCGATCAGTTCCTGATGGTGGTCGCGCGGCAATTGCACCGTACCCAGCTTATTGAACACCACCCGCATAAACGGGCCGGTTTGCAGCCACAGGGTACGCGCCATATCGTAAAACAGGTCGGCATGAGCGGCTTTATAGACTTGGAAATGAAAGGCGTGATTGGCCTTCATATAGCCTTCGACATCGCCTTTGGAGAGGGCGACCATCAGGGTGTCATCTTCTTCTTTTAAGATATCAACCAGTTCCGGCGTGGCCCGAACCGCTGCGATCGCCGCAAGTTCCGGCTCGACCCATGAGCGGGCTTTAGCCAGTTGATGCAGGCGGTCTTCAGACAGCGACGGCACCCGCAGGCGCTTATTTGACGGCTGCAACTCCAGCGCCTTTTCCGCAATCAGACGACGCACCGCTTCGCGCACCGGCATGGGCGAGACATTCAGCCGTCCGGCCAGAGTCCGCAGCGACACGGACTGCCCCGGCGGAAACACGCCCTCCGTCAAAGCCTCGGCCAGAGCGTCATAGACCTGATCGTGGTATGAGGCATCATCGCCCTTTGACAGATATGAACTCAACGCTTCCACAGCCAAAACGCATCTCCTGAAACGGAATATTCTTGCAGGGCCAGATGATGTGTGATCACAATTGTCGGCCGCCTGACTCATAGTGTCACATATTTTATCACCCCGTCATCAGGGATTTTCGCATAATGGATAATCTCAGCCCCAACCTGCCCTCATCCGAAGCACTCGACAGCTTCTGGATGCCGTTCACGCCCAACCGGCAGTTCAAAGCCAAGCCGCGCCTGCTGGTTTCGGCCAAAGACATGCACTACCAAAGCCATGACGGGCGCCAGATTCTGGATATGACGGCGGGGATATGGTGCTCCAACGCTGGCCATAACCGCCCGAAAATCGTTGAGGCGATTCAAAAACAGGCGCAGGAGATGGACTTTGCGCCCACCTTCAACATGGCCCACCCCAAGGTGTTTGAGTTTACTCATAAACTCAGCCAGCTTTTGCCCTATGATCTTAAGCGGGTGTTCCTGACCAATTCGGGTTCGGAATCCGCCGATACGGCGTTAAAAATAGCCCTGGCCTATCAGCGGGCGCGCGGGATGGCGGGTAAGGTGCGTCTCATCGGGCGCGAGCGCGCCTATCACGGCGTCGGCTTTGGCGGCATCAGTGTCGGCGGTATTCCCAAAAACCGCCTGTTTGGCCCACTGCTGAACGGGGTCGATCACCTGCCCCACACCTATCAGCCGGAACAGGGGCGCTTTATTAAGGGCGAACCGGAACATGGGCTGGACTCTGCCGAAGCGCTGGAGCGGATCATCGCCCTGCATGATGCCTCAACCATCGCCGCCGTGATCGTGGAACCCGTGGCGGGTTCTACCGGCGTTCTGGTGCCACCCAAGGGATACCTTAAACGGCTGCGCGAAATCTGCGACAAGCACGATATTCTGCTGATTTTCGATGAGGTCATCACCGGCTTTGGTCGATTGGGCGCGGCCTTTGGGGCAGAGTATTTCGGTGTGCGGCCTGATATTATGTGCATGGCCAAGGGCATCACCAATGCCGCCGTGCCGATGGGGGCCGTCGCTGTATCGAACCGCATCTATGACACCTTTATGCAGACGTCTGAGACACCGATTGAGCTGTTCCACGGCTATACCTATACCGGCCACCCTCTGGCCTGTGCGGCGGGGATCGCGACACTGGAAACCTATGCCGAAGAAGGTCTGTTTGAACGGGCCGCCGAGATTGCGCCCTACTGGCAGGAGGCGATCCATTCCTTAAAAGACACCCGCCATGTTATTGATATCCGCAATCTGGGCCTGATCGGCGGGATCGAGCTTGAGCCCCGTCCGGGGGCCGCGACCGTGCGGGCGATGGAGGTGTTCAACAAAGCCTTTGATGCCGGTCTGCTGATCCGCGTTACGGGCGATATTATCGCCATGTCACCGCCCCTGATCTTAGAGAAATCCCATATCGATCAGGCGGTGGAGATACTGCGTAAGGTCTTGGCGGGCACGGAGTAAGATACCCCTCCGTCGCGGACTTCGCCGCGCCACCTCCCCATATTGTGGGGAGGAGAATTTCAGCCATCTCCTCCCTACGCTTGCGTGGGGAGGTGGCATTTGAGCGGCAGCGAAAAATGACGGAGGGGTATTTACGGGCCAAAGTACACTGAGCGTAGCGAAGGACTTTGGGGCGAGGCCTATAACTGATCCGACTTATACAACGCCGGGAACAGCTTGACCCACGCGCCGGTGACAATCAGCGAGCCAATACCGCCAAATAGCGCGGCCCCGACCGGCCCTAAGAACCGAGCCACCACGCCGGATTCAAACTCGCCCAGTTCGTTAGACGCCCCGATAAACAGATAGGAGACCGAGGCCACCCGCCCGCGCATGTAATCAGGTGTCACGATCTGCACCAGCGTCCCGCGCACATAGACGCTGACCATGTCCGCCGCCCCTAGCACCACCAGTGCCGCCACCGACACCCAAAAGCTCTGGGATATGCCGAAAATGATGGTGCAAACTCCAAATATCGCGACCCCGCCATACATCCACTTACCGGCATGGCGTCGGATTGGGCGCCGCGCCAGCCACGCCGCCGTGACCATGGCACCTACCGCTGCCGAAGACCGCAATATGCCGTATCCTTCCGGCCCGACATGCAACACGTCCTTGGCGAAGATCGGCAAAAGCGCCGTCGCCCCACCCAGCAACACCGCAAACAGATCCAGCGACAAAGCCCCCAGCACGACCTTATTGGTCCAGATGTAAGAAAGGCCTTCCCTGACCATCTCCATCTTTGAGCCACCCGCATATTCCGGCTGAGTATTGGCCTTGATGTTGAGGATAATAATGCCGGCCATCACAAACAGGCCCGCACTGACCCCATAAGCAAAACCAGCCGACGCCCCGACCAGTAGCCCGCCCAAGGCTGGCCCCAGCACGCCCCCGACCTGAAAGGACAGGGAATTAATGGCAATCGCCTTGGGCAGCATATCGCGCGGCACGATCATCGGGCCAATACTGGAACCCGCCGGTGCGATAAATGACCGCGTCACTCCTAAAAACGCCGACAGCACAAACAACGCCCAGAACGGCGACCCCGGCGTCACCGCCAGCGCAAAAAACCCCAGCGCGATCACCGCCTGCGCGCCGATGGTAAAGCCCATCACCTTTTTGCGGTCATATTTGTCCACGACCACGCCGGCGGGCAGGGTTGTCACAAACATAGCAATGAACTGGCACAGCCCCATCAGACCAACATAGAACGCCGACTGACCGATCCCGACCGTTTCGCGCGCGGTCTCATAAATATGCCAGGCAATGGCCGCCGATTGGGCCGAATAGCTTAAGACCGAGATAAACCGCGCCAGCAGAAAACTGCGAAACGCCGGAATTTGCAGCGGGCCCTTATAAAGGGACGGATCGGATGGTGGCGTTTCAGCAGGCGGAACATGTGGAGTTTCTGGCACAAAAAAAGTCCCGAAATGGCGGATGCGCGCTCATATTGCGGCTTCCCTAATATGAGCGGAGGTCTTACACCAAGCCTCATGTCAAATACACCAAAATGTCTCACCGATCCCGTTCAGTTAACGCAAGAGCTAATCCGCCGCCCGTCCGTCACCCCCGCCGACGAAGGGGCGATGGATGTGGTGCAGGGCTGGCTTGAGGAACTGGGGTTTAGCTGTACCCGCCTGAAATTTGGTGAGATCGAAAACCTTTATGCGCGGCGGGGGACGGCCTCCCCCAATCTGTGTTTTGCCGGCCATACCGATGTCGTGCCGGACGGGGCCCGCGACGACTGGCGCTGCGATCCGTTTGCCGGTGACATCGAAGGCGGCGTCCTGACTGGACGTGGCGCGGTCGATATGAAAGGCGGGATCGCCGCCTGGATCGCCGCGGTCGCGCGATTAGAGACCATCCCCGGTTCGCTATCATTTCTGATCACCGGCGATGAAGAAGGGGTGGCCACCGACGGTACGGTAAAGGTCGTCGAATGGCTGAAAGACCGTGGTGAGATTATCGATCACTGCATAGTCGGTGAGCCGACCTCATCGGCGACGCTTGGCGACATGATCAAGGTCGGCCGCCGGGGTTCGATCAATGCGACCATCACCGTCACGGGTAAGCAGGGCCATGTCGCCTATCCCCAGCGGGCGCTTAATCCGGTGCCAATACTGGTCGATATCATGCAGACGCTGAACGCCCGCGTGCTGGATAACGGCTATGAGCGGTTTTTGCCGTCGAACCTCGAAATCACCACCTTTGATGTCGGTAACGCCACGACCAACCTGATCCCGCAAAAGGCCACCGGCCGGATCAATATCCGCTTCAATCCGGCCCATTCGGGGCAATCTCTGGCCGACTGGATGCAGAGCGTGTGCGATGAGTTTGCGCACAAAACGGGTGCGGCGATCGAGTTTAAGCCGACCATATCAGGTGAGGCCTTCCTGACCGAAGGCGGGCCGTTTGTCGATGTGATCTTGGCCGCGATCCGCGAGGTTTTAGCTACGGACGCTGACCCTTCAACGACCGGCGGAACGTCCGATGCCCGCTTTATCCGCAAGCTCTGTCCGGTTGTTGAATTCGGCCTGGTCGGGCAGACCATGCATCAGGTCAATGAATCGACGCCCATCGTCGACCTCGAAAACCTTACCCGCGCCTATCAGCGTTTGATTGAGATGTATTTCGAAAAATTCACCACCTAAGAACTCCCCCTGTTGCAGGGGGAGCTTTTATTTGATGAAAACATCAAATAAAAGAGGGGGTAATACCTGTCCCCTATATCGAACTCCGCCCTTCAAAATCAGGCTCCGCCTCATAGGTCACATGGGTCAGGAACAGCCCTTCCGGCGGAGCGACCTGCCCGCAGGCGGTGCGGTCTTTGGCCTCCAGCGCCGCCTTCACATCGTCAATATCCCAGCGCCCGATGCCGACTTCGGCCAGCGTCCCCACCATCGAGCGAACCTGGCGATGCAGGAAGGAGCGCGACGCAAACACCAGATGCACCTCATCCCCAACGCGGGCGACCCGCGCGATATCCAGCGTCTTGACTGGCGATTTGGCCTGACATTCTACATGGCGAAAAGTGGTAAAATCATGCAGCCCAATCAGGTGTTTCGCCGCCGTTTGCATGGCCTGCGCATCCAGCGGTTTCTTGACATGCCATACCCGCCCCAGATCAAGCGCCGGCGGCGCACGGCGGTTCAGGATACGGTATAGATACATCCGCCCCGTAGCCGAAAATCGCGCTGAGAAATCATCGGGCACAAGTGCTGAGTCCAGCACCGATACCGGCTCACCCATCAGATGCGCATTGAGCGCACCCGCCACGACCTCCCCGCGATAGGTTTTTTCCAGATCAAATGTGATTACCTGCCCGGTCGCATGGACGCCGGTATCAGTCCGCCCCGCCGCCGTCAGCCGCAAGCGCTCACCGGAAAATTTGAAGATTGCGTTCTCAAGGGCTCCCTGAACAGTCGGCAGGTCGCCCTGCGCCTGAAAGCCCTTATAGGGCCGCCCGTCATACTCAATAAGGCAGGAATAGCGCGGCATTAGTTAAGGCGATCCCCGACGTTAAGTCCTGCCCCGTTGAGAAAGGCCGCCGCATCCTGCGCGCCCTTGCCTTCGCGCTGCACCCGCAATAGCTCGATCACCCCATTGCCGGTCGCGATGCTCAGGCCGTTACCGATAAAGGTGCCGGCGGGCTGATCGGTCATCATATCCGACACCCGCGACATCAGAACCTTAAGGCGCTGCGGGCCTTTGGCGGTATCAAGCTCGCACCAGGCCCCGGGAAAGGGCGACAGGCCGCGGATATGAAAATCCAGTTCGCGCGCCGAGCGGCTCCAGTCGATCCGCGCCTCAGCCGGTGTGATCTTGGCAGCATAAGTCACCTCTCCCGCCTGCTCGCTGCCCGCCGCCCCACCGCGCTCAATCGCCGCCAGCGCCACCGGCAACAAGGCCGCTCCCGTATGGGCCAGCTTATCATGCAGGGTCTGGGCCGTATCATCGGGAGTGATTTCGACGCGGCCGGACAGGATGATCGGGCCCTCATCCAGCCCCTCACTCATGCGCATGACCTGCACGCCGGTAAAAGCATCGCCGGCCATGATCGCCCGCTGAATGGGGGCCGCCCCGCGCCAACGCGGCAGCAGGGAGGCATGCAGATTAAAGCAGCCCAGAGGCGGGTGATCCAGAACGGCTTTTTTCAGGATCTGACCGTAAGCCACAACGATACAGGCATCGATATCCAGCGCCTGAAATTCAGTGATGGCTTCGGCTGATTTCATGGAGGCAGGGGTGCACACCTCAATGCCCAGACTTTGCGCAAATTCATGGACGGGAGACGGTGATAACTGCTGACCGCGCCCTTTGGGTTTCGGGGGCTGGGAATAGACGCACACCACCTCATGGCCCGACGCCACCAGTTCGGCCAGAGCCTTCACCGCAAACTCAGGCGTTCCCATAAAGGCGAGTTTCATCATCCATCCTTAAAACAAAAAGCGCACCGTAAAGATGCGCTTCTTTGGAATATAATGTCCGGGCAATCAAGTCTTAAGCCGCGCGTCTCAGCTTCTTAACCTTGGTAATGGCGCGGTCGCGCTTCAGCTTCGACAGATGGTCGATGAACAGCACGCCGTTAAGGTGATCCATTTCGTGCTGGATGCAGGTGGCATAAAGACCATCGGCATCTTCGATAATCTCTTCGCCCTGATAGTTCAGATATTTGATCTTGACGCGGGCGGGGCGCAGCACTTCGTCATAGACTTCCGGCACCGACAGACAGCCCTCATCATAGGGGGATGTGTCTTCCGAGGCCCAGACAATCTCAGGGTTGACGAAATAGCGCGGGTGCTTTTCTTCGTTTTCCTGCAGATCCATGACGATAACCCGAACCGGCTCACCGATTTGGATGGCCGCAAGGCCAATGCCGGGGGCGTCGTACATGGTTTCCAGCATGTCATCCATAAGGGCGCGCAACGCATCGGTCACACCACCTTCGACGGGTTTGGATATCTGCTTCAGCAGGGGATTAGGAACGGTTATGATTTCACGTATGGCCATGGCGTAAAAATAAGGATCACGCCGCATAACGTCAAGCGGCGATCATTCTGCGGCTGACGATTCCAGTTTATTCAACAACTTAGTCTGGGTTTCAAGCTGATTTAACTCCGGCAAGGTCTTGCCTTCGTGGTCAACGCTCAGGTCCTCGAACCGGCGCGCCTGGGTCAGCACCTTGGTCTCCAGTGAGCCGACAAAGGCATTATATTTGCCGACCGCGGTATTCAGTGACTTGCCCAGATCAGCCACATGCCCGCCCATGACCGACAGGCGTGCATAAAGCTCACGGCCCAGTTCGGCCACACTTTGCGCATTTTTCATCTGATCCTCGACCCGCCAGCCATAGGCCACAGCCTTACACAGCGCAAACAGGGTGGTCGGCGTGACGATAATCACCTTACGATCCATCGCCTCATTCATCAGATTGGGCAGCCGCTCCAGCGCCGAGGCTAAGAAACCATCGCCCGGGATGAACATGGCCACAAAATCGGGTGAAGCATCCTTAAACTGATCCCAATAGGCCTTCTGCGACAAATCCCGCACATGGGTTTGCAGGGCGCGGGCATGACGCATCAGGTGCATTTCTCGCGCCTCATCATCGACCGCTTCCATCGCCTCCAGAAAGGCGGTCAGATTGACCTTGGCATCGATGACAAATACCCCGCCGGGCAGTTTCACCGTCACATCGGGACGCCGGCGCCCTTCTTCGGTATCGAGGTTGTGCTGCTCGGTAAAATCAAAGCGCGTCAGACCGGCGGCCTGCAACACATTGCGCAGTGTCTCCTCCCCCCACCGGCCCTGCACGCCGGCCCCGCGCCGCAGGGCATTGGCCAGCTTGGCCGTCACATCGCGTGTGGCGGTCGACGCCGTCATCAGGTGCTCAATCTGCTGCTTCAGCCCGCCGGTATCCTTATGGCGGTTTTCTTCCATTTCCTTAACCTGAGCCTCAAAGCGCGTGAGGGTTTCCGACACGGGTTTGAGGCTGGAATCCATGCGCTCCAGTGCCAGTTTTTCGCGCGCCACAAACGATTCTTCGGCCCGTTTCAGCAGACCTTCGGCAGTTTGTTCCATAGCCTGAAACGATGCGGCCTTGAAATGCTCGCTCATGGCCGCACGGGCGTCTTCAAGGTTACGTGCCCGCTCTTTCACCTGCGCCAGTTCAGCCGTGGCATCCACCAGCCGGTCGTTCAAATCTTCATTTTTGGTGCGCAACCGGCGGGCCTCAGCCACACTGACATACCAGCCACCGGCAAAGGCCAGCGCAACTACAATGAGGACAACAGGTAGAATAATTTCGTTCATGAAATGTTCTTATTTGATTTTTAGTGTTCTGGCAAGCATCATATACAGATTCTTATATGGGGCGAATGACCGATGCACACGGCTGAGTTTTTGAAAAAGGTACTGACTGGCCGCACACCCTGGACCTATTTTTACGTCTTTCTGATCCCGTTTGTGAACTGGTCGTTCGCCCATGTGCCGTCCATTCCCATGCCTGACGGCGGAGCCTGGCCGCCGCTGGCGATTGTCACCGGCTTTATTCTGGTGGCACGCGATTTCGCCCAGCGCGAGGTCGGCCACCATATTTTCGTCGCCGTCTTTATCGGCATGGCGGTGTCATTTCTGATGGCCCCGCCCGCGATTGCCTTTGCCTCTGCCGCCGCGTTTTTAGTGTCGGAAGTGGTTGACTGGGCGATCTATACCTTCAGCAAGCGCCCTTTGTCTGAGCGGGTAATGATATCGTCAATCGTCGCCGCCCCGCTCGATACCACCCTGTTTTGGGGGCTGGCGTCCTTAAGCGCCGAAGCATCGGGCACATTTACGCCGCTGACACTTCTGACCGCTGCGGCCTCCAAGCTGGTTGGGGCCTATGTGGTTTATCTGTTACTGAAGCAGCGCGAGAAAAAAGCGGCGATCACGCAGGAAAAACTACCGGATTTGTTTTAATATGTACCGCAGTCACAATATCTTTGACCCGGAGAAGGAAGCACGCTGGTGGTGGGTCAAAATAATACTCTTCACACGCATCTATGTCGTTTTATCTGCGCTTCTAATCAGTGCGTTCGCATATTTTATTTATGATTTAAGAGGTCGTGTTGCCTTCTATTATGTCTTCATAGACGCCTTATTCTCATTAATTTATCTGCCTCACATATGGCCTGCCGGTTTGCGAACTACCATTACACATTTAACCCTTAGTAGCCTATGGGTTGCGGCACTCTGGCAAGTTGCCCCCTATGCCTGCGCATGGATTGAACGCTTAAATTAAGCCTTCAGCGTCGCCTCAAGCCATTCCATGTCCTCATCGGACAGACCAAAGTGGTGACCGGCTTCGTGGATCAGGACGTGGCTGACAAGGTGATTAACATCAACGCCCGTCTCGATCCATTCCTCCAAAATCGGGCGGCGGAACAGGTGGATCATGGCGGGCAGATCGCCGGTCATGGCCTCAGTCTCTGCCGGTCGACCGCTATAAAGGCCCGTCAGTTCAAACGGATATTCAATCCCCAGATCAGCCAGCATTTCTTCGGACGGAAAGTCCTCAACGATCAGGATGACGTCTTTCAAATAGCCCGCAAACGGTTCGGGCAGCTTTTGCAAAGCGGCCCGCGCCATAATTTCGATATCATCTAAAGACGGCGCGGAATTAAAATTCACTTTCATATCTCGTCCGTAAAACCTGAATTTTGGATGAGATGCTAGGCGTCAAGCGCCGCAGGTACACATAGTACCTGCAAGCGATGACAACGCAGCAGATCGCCTAAAGGCAGGTTTTACCCCCCTATGTCTTCGGGAAGGCCGACCGCATGAAAGCCCGCATCAACGTGGATGACTTCGCCGGTCGTCGAGAAGCCGAGGTCAGACGCCAGCCACAACGCCGCACCGGCCACACCTTCCATCGAGGTTTCTGCCTTCATCAGGGAGAACTGGCCCGACTTGGCGTGCAAGCCGCGGCCACCGGAGATACCGGCCAGAGACAGGGTGCGCATGGCGCCGGCCGAGATGGCATTGGCGCGGATGCCCTTGGGGCCGAGGTCACGGGCGATGTAGCGTGTTGAGGCCTCAAGCGCCGCCTTGGCCACGCCCATGGTGTTGTAGTTAGGTATTACGCGCTCCGACCCCAGATAGGTCAGGGTCACCAGCGAGCCGCCATTTGGCATAAGCTCAGCGGCGCGGCGTGATACGTCCACGAACGAAAAGGCCGAGACGTTCAGAGCCAGCAGAAAGCCTTCGCGGGTCGTGTTTTCAACGAAGGAACCTTGCAGTTCGTTCTTGTTGGCAAAGGCGACCGAATGGATGACGAAATCGATTTCGCCGTAGATTTCCTTCAGTTTGGCAAAGGTGGCATCCATCGAGGCATCGTTGGTGACATCGCATTCGATCAGGTGCTTGACGCCAATCGATGCGGCCAGCGGCTCAACGCGGCGCAGCAGGCTGTCACCCATGTAGGAAAACGCCATGTCGGCACCTTGCGCTGCCAGTTGCGAGGCGATGCCCCAGGCAATGGACTTGTCATTGGCCACACCCATGACCAAGCCCTTTTTGCCTTTCATCAGGTCGCCCGTAGGGAATTTCCAGCCATCATCAGACATCTTAAAACCTTTATTACAAATCAGCTTGGGAAAGGATCAGCGACCCGTTGGTGCCGCCAAACCCGAATGAGTTCGACATGATCGATTCCAACGCGCCATCACGACGTTCGCGCAGGATCGGTAAGCCCTCAAACGCCGGATCGATCTCGTCAATGTGAGCTGACTTTGTGGCAAACGATGAGCGCATCATCAGCAGACAATAGATCGCCTCCTGCGCGCCTGCTGCCCCCAAGCTATGACCGGTCAGGGATTTGGTCGAGGAGATCAGCGGCATGGCCTCGCCGAACACGTTCTTGATCGCGCCGATTTCGCGCTCATCACCGATCGGGGTCGAGGTGCCGTGCGGGTTGAGGTAGTCGATCTTACGACCGCCCGCCATCTCCAGCGCCATTTTCATGCAGCGCTCAGCGCCTTCGCCGGAGGGGGCGACCATATCATAACCGTCGGAATTGGCGGCGTAGCCTACGATTTCGGCCCAGATATCAGCACCACGGGCCTTGGCATGTTCATATTCTTCCAGCACCAGAATGCCCGCACCACCGGCGATGACAAAGCCATCGCGGTTTTTATCATAGGCGCGTGAGGCGACCGAAGGCGTGTCGTTATAGCCGCTCGACATCGCGCCCATAGCGTCAAACAGGTTGGACAGCGTCCAGTCCAGTTCTTCGGTGCCGCCGGCAAACATCACGTCCTGCTTGCCCCAGGCGATCTGCTCAGCCGCAGCCCCGATGCAGTGCACGGATGTGGCACAGGCCGATGAAATTGAGTAGTTGACGCCGCGGATTTTGAACCAGGTCGCCAGCACACCCGATGGGCCGGAGCACATGGCTTTGGGCACAGCGAACGGCCCAATACGCTTGGGCGAGCCCTTTTCGCGGGTGATATCCGCGGCCTCGACAATCGCGCTGGTAGACGGGCCACCGGCACCAAAAATAATGCCGGTGCGGTCGTTGGAAATGTCTTTTTCTTCCAACCCGGCCATGGCAATGGCCTGATCCATGGCGATATGACCGTAAGCCAGTCCGGGCGACAGAAAACGGGCGGCGCGACGGTCAATAAGTTGCGTCCAGTCGCCAATTTTCGGCGCGGCATGAACCTGACACTTAAAGCCGCGATCCTTGTATTCGGGAGCGGCCACAATACCTGAGCGGCCTTCGCGCAAGGATGCGGTCACCTCATCGGCCCCCGTACCAATGGAGGACACAATCCCAAGACCCGTTACGACGACTCTACGCATATTCAATTATCCTCGCTGATCCTAAATCAATGCTCAGTTTGAGGGTTAAGCCGCCAATTAAACCAGATCCTTGGCATCAAACAGGCCGACCCGCAGACCGGAGGCGCTGTAGATCAGTTTATCGTCGGCATAGACCGAGCCGTCGCCAATGCCCATGATCAGCTTACCGGCCATGACGCGCTTCATATCGATCTTATAGGTCACTTTTTTGATGTCCGGCGTGACCTGACCGGTAAATTTCACTTCGCCGACGCCGAGGGCACGGCCACGGCCCGGATGGCCCGACCAGCCGAGGAAGAAACCAACCAGTTGCCACATGGCATCAAGCCCCAGACAGCCCGGCATGACCGGGTCACCGAGAAAGTGGCAGGCGAAGAACCACTGTTCCGGCGTAATATCCAGTTCCGCTTCGATATAGCCCTTGTTGAACGCACCGCCGTCCTTGGTGATCAGCATGATGCGATCCATCATCAACATCGGCGGCGCCGGAAGCTGCGCATTGCCGGCCCCATACATCTCACCGCGCCCGCAGGCCAGAAGGGCTTCATAATCAAACGATGACGGACGATCGGACATACGGCAATAAGACTCCGGGGGCGGCACAGCACCTGCATCACAGGTTGAGGGCGAACCGCTCAGGTTTGTAAGAACACGAAATGATGCGTTACACGACCGCGCGCGTCGTCTCAACCCTTTTTAGTCGCCATTTGCGATGAACGAAGGTTTTATCAAAGCTTTCCTGAACGAATAGACAGGGGATCAGGGCGCTCACAGACAGGTTTGGTCTGCGCGCCCCACAAAGCATCCTTATGCACCCACCCCCGCTGCGAGCCTACCCCGATCTTACACCAGCCATCCTTGCATTTATCAAGCGACACCAAAACCCGCGGCCGAATAATCGCCTTAGTACGGGCCTCAGGCTTTGGCGCAGCTTTCAGTTCCAATTTGCGGTCGGATGGGGTTAACGCATTTGTTTTCCCGGACAAAAGACTTGCCGCCACCCAGCCGGTATTGCCGTCCGGATCACAAATCAGCCGCCATTCGCGAGTCTCAGAGATGATCTGCACCGGCAGACCTTTGACGCGGTAAGCCCACAGAATTTTATGATCCTTGGACGGGCCGGCGCGGGTGTAGATTTTATTGGAGCGCATAATGCCCCAGCGCGGCACCGGATTGCCAGAGGGCGTATCTCCAGATGACTCAGGCGTGACAGCGCTATCATCGGCCAAAGCGGCGCTACCACCCAGCGAAACCATCAGCACCGCCGCCAAAACCGCCAGCATCCGGTTGATTTTCCTGAAAAATGACGGCAATCGCATGCTTAAGTCTCGACCTTGCCGCCAAGATTGATTATGGACTGTTACAGGAGTTGATACAGGACGGGACATCGGGCTTCGGTGCAGGTTTCCATTGGGGACTTACGGCACGGTTCGGTGAACACCAATGACGCTTTCGGTCAGGTTTTAAAGACCGCAGGTTCAGATTTGGTTAACATAATCATAATAGCCCGCCACCTGAAGACTTCGGCCATTGCCTGCGAATACAACCGGAGCCACAAGACCTCATCATGAGCGCCAAAAAGCTTAAAGTCTTCGTCACCGTCAAATTGCCTGACAGCGTGGAAACACGCCTGCGCGAACTGTTCGACACGACCCTGTGTCCGGACAAGCGCCCCATGCCGCGCGACAAGCTGTTGGAGGCGGCGCAAACGGCTGAGGTCATCGTGTCTTCAATCAATGATCAGATTGATGCCGATTTTTTTGCCACCGCCGGTGAACAGCTTAAAATGGTCGCTAATTTCGGCGTCGGTTACGACCACATCGATATCCAGAGCGCCGCCGACAAAGGCATCATCATCACCAACACCCCCGGCGTCCTGACCGAAGATACCGCCGAAATGACGATGGGCCTGATACTGGCTGTGGCGCGCCGCTTTGTCGAAGGCGCCGAAACGGTTCAGCGCGGTGAATTTTCGGAATGGTCACCGACCTTCATGATGGGCCGGCGTATCTATGGTAAGCGTCTGGGCATTATCGGCATGGGCCGCATCGGTCAGGCCCTGGCCCGCCGCGCCAAGGCCTTTGGCATGAGCGTCCATTACCATAACCGCAAGCCGGTCAGCGCCCGCATCGCCGAAGAAATTGGGGCGACCTACTGGGATAATCTCGACGACATGCTGCCGCGCATGGATGTGGTCTCGGTCAACTGCCCGCGTACATCGGAAACCTTTCATTTGCTCAATGCCGAGCGCCTCGGCCTTTTGTCGCCCACCGCCATCATCGTCAATACGGCACGCGGTGAGATTATCGATGAGACGGCCCTCGCCCATCTGCTGCGCGAACATAAGATCGCGGGCGTCGGCCTTGATGTCTATGAGCGCCTGCCGGGCATCAATCCGGAACTGTTCGGCCTGCCCAATGCGGTGCTGTTGCCGCACATGGCCTCCAGCACCATCGAAGCCCGTCAGGACATGGGCGACCGGGTGATCCTGAACATCAAGACCCTTCAGGACGGCCACCGCCCGCCCGACCGGGTTATTCCGGCGATGATTTGAGAATACGGAGAAAAGTTTCGGCACTACGTGCCAAATACATTTTCTCCGGTTCAATGACGGCAAACCTACGCTCGAAGCGGTTCTTCGCTACGGTTTGACATTATTATACTCCCCCGGCATGCCGGGGGAGGTGGCAGCCCGCAGGGCTGACGGAGGGGGGCCTCTTACTTAAATCAACCCGAACTTACCCGCCATATCTTTAAGCGATACCAGCGGCCTTGGCCCATAGTGGCTGATGACTTCCGCGGCGGCCATGGCCCCCAGACGGCCACAGGTATAGAGATCAAGCCCGCGCGACAGGCCAAACATCGCCCCCGCCGCATACTGATCACCGGCCCCGGTCGTATCGACCAGAGTATCAACATCAAACACCGGCACCAGAACCGTGTCATCCTTAGTGAGGATCACCGAACCCTGATCCGAGCGGGTGACAAAGGCCAGATCGACCTTTGCGCGCAAAGCAGACTGCGCCGCAAAGAAATCCTCAGTCTCATACATGGCCAGCAATTCATCTTCGTTGGCAAAGACGATATCGATATGCTGATCGATGAACGGCAGTAAATCCGCGCGCCAGCGATCGACCACAAAGCGGTCCGACATGGTAATCGCCGTCTTGCGACCCGCCGCCCGGGCCAGTTCCGACGCCTTGACAAAGGCTTCGCGGCCCGACGGCGTATCGAACAGATAGCCCTCAAGGTAGACGATGTTCGACGCCTGAATAAGCGCCGCATCGACATCGGCAGGCCCGACTTTCGCCGCAGCCCCCAGAAACGTCGCCATAGTGCGCTGAGCATCAGGGGTGATATTGATCAGGCAACGTCCGGTAGCCGAGCCATCGGTCAGCACCGACGTGTCAAACTGCACGCCCTGCGCCTTCATGTCATGGCGGAAGACCTTGCCCAGTTCATCATCAGCGACTTTACCGATATAGCCGCACTTACCGCCCAGAGACGCCGCCCCGGCGATGGTGTTCCCCGCTGATCCGCCCGACGCCAGTTCGGCCTGCGCCATGACGCCGTAAAGGCTCAAAGCCCGATCCTGATCGATCAGGGTCATCGCCCCCTTGGCTAGATTTTGCGCGGTCAAAAACGCGTCATCGGCAGGTGCCAGAACATCGACAATGGCGTGGCCAACGGCGGTGACATCATAGGGTGCGGTCATGAAATAATATCCGTTTGATTTTTCAATCCTCATGCGCATAAAACGCCTCATGAGCAAGTCTTTATTGATCCTGACACCCAACCCCGATCATCCGTCCCATCACGGGCGCTGGCCCTATGTGCTGGAAGCCTTTCGCGCGGCGCTGTACGATCTTGATCTGGATGTGTTCGATCAGCCGTGGTCGGAACCGGTGAGTAAGCCCTATGATCTGATCTGTCCGCTGGTGGCGTGGGGCTATCATAATGCGCCCGATGAGTTCCGGCGCGCCCTGGCCCAATTCAAAGCCAAAGGACATCGCGTACTCAATCCGGTGGAGATCGTGGCGTGGAATATCGATAAGCGTTACCTGCGCGATCTGGCGCAGGCCGGGGTGCGTACCATACCAACCGCCTTTGTTGATCAGTTGACGCCGGAAAATATGGCGGCGGCCCGTGCGGATTTTGGGCAAGAGGCTTTAGTTTTAAAGCCTGTCGTGTCAGCAGGCGCCAAAAACACCCTGATTTGGGAAAAGACCGAAGTGCCGGAAGATGCCCCGCAA
Organism: Asticcacaulis machinosus; assembly: GCF_028550435.1. Classification (GTDB taxonomy): domain Bacteria; phylum Pseudomonadota; class Alphaproteobacteria; order Caulobacterales; family Caulobacteraceae; genus Asticcacaulis; species Asticcacaulis machinosus. The sequence continues at coordinate 1,817,581 of NZ_JAQQKV010000001.1, forward strand.
GATGAGGCCATGATTCAGCCGCTGATGCGGGCCATTCAGACCGAGGGCGAATGGTCGCTGCTGTTTTTCGGCGGCGAGTTTTCCCATGCCGTGCTGAAAACCCCCAAGGCTGGCGATTTCCGCTCCCAGCCTGATTATGACGCCCATTTGCGGGTCGAGATACCGCCGGATGAGGCCTTGCAACTGGCCTACGATGCGCTTGAGTTTGTCGGCCGCGATCAGGTGCTCTATGCCCGCGTCGATATGGTCCGCGATGATCAGGGCCGGTTCTGCCTGATGGAACTGGAACTGATCGAGCCGGATCTGTACTTGAAATACGACGAAGATGCACCGGAACGTCTCGCCAAGGCCTTCGCGGCGGCCCTGCATATTGGCTGTGGGTGTCACTAACCTTAAGAACTCCCCCTCTTGGAGGGGGAGCTTTGCAAGTATCTACGATACGCGCAAAGAGGGGGTAACCTTACGGCCATTTACCCCACCTTCCGGCCTGATAAATCAGGCCTCCCTCCTCCCCTGCAACAGGGGAGGTTCTATATAGCACTCTCAAACTTTAACGGACGCGACATCAGCGCCGAAACCGTATCTTCGACACCGGCCTCACCGGCCAGAATAGCGGCCACGGCCTCGCAGATCGGCAGTTCGACACCCAGCTTATGGGCCAAATGCACCACCGCCGGTGCCGATTCGACCCCTTCGGCGACCGAGACCTTACCGGCCAAAGCCTGTTCCAGCGTCTGCCCGCCGCCTAGCGCTAAGCCCACACTCATATTGCGTGACTGCGGCGACGAACAGGTCAGCACCAGATCGCCCAGCCCGCACAGGCCCGCCACAGTTTCGGGTTTCGCCCCCAGGGTCACGGCAAAGCGCAGAATTTCAGCAAAGCCGCGTGTGATCAGGGCGGCGTGGGCGTTGCGTCCCAACCCGCGCCCTTCGGAAATCCCACAGGCAATCGCCAGCACGTTTTTCAGCGCCCCCGCCGCTTCCGCGCCGATCATATCATCGGAATGATATGGCCGGAACGTCGGCGTCGCCAATGTATGAATAATCTGCGCCCCCAGGTCGACATCGGGACAGGCCAGCGTCACGGCTGCAGGTAGTCCCTTAGCCACTTCAGCGGCAAAACTTGGGCCCGACAGGACGGCGGGTGTGGCATTTGGCAAGGCTTCCGCCAGCACTTCGTTCATCAGCGCATCGGTGCCGCGCTCAACCCCTTTGGCACACAAGACGATCGGCACACCCTCACTGATGAACGGTGCCAAGGCCTTCAAGGTTGCGCGCATGTGCTGGGCGGGCGGCACCGCCAGTATCAGTTCACACTCGGCCAGATCGCTAAGGTCAGCGGTTGCCTTGACCTGCGGCAACAGGTCGATGCCTTTAAGGTAAATTTCATTGCGATGGGCCGTATTGATCGATCCGACCACGTCGGCCTCACGGGCCTGAAGAATCACCTCACGCCCGGCCCGCGCACAGACCTGCGCCAAAGCTGTGCCCCACGCACCGGCGCCAATAACACCTATCTTATCGAAATGGTCCGCATGTTTGAGTTTCTTCACGCTTTCGCTCCCTTACGGCCACTCAGTTTATGGACGGGCGATGATGCCGCCGCCGCTTCATCCAGCGGCCAGCGCGGCCGCGCCACAGTGGCCATTGATCCCAACATGTCACTACGTTGATCCGCATCCATCAGGCTGAACCGTTCCAGTCCGGCCAAGGCAATCATAGCCGCGTTGTCGGTGCAATAGGCCATCGGCGGTGCCACGAACCTAAAGCCATGTTTATCCGCAAGTTTTGTCAGCTCAGCCCGCACGGTCTTATTGGCGGCCACGCCGCCGGCCACCACAAAGGCGGGCCTCTTATCACCGGCTTCAAACGCCGTCATCGCCCGCTCAGATCGTTCACACAGTTGCCGCGCAATCGCCGCCTGAACTGAGGCACACAAATCGGCGCGGTCTTGCGGTGTTTTCACGTGATCCGTGGCGACCTTGGCCGCCGCGGTTTTCAGACCCGAAAATGAAAAGTCGCAGTCTTTTCGCCCTAACAACGCCCGCGGCAGGGTAAAGCGCGTCGCATCCCCCTCTGCTGCGCATTTTTCAAGCGCCGGACCGCCCGGATAGCCCAGCCCTAAAACCTTGGCGATCTTATCGAACGCTTCGCCCGCCGCATCGTCTATGGTTGTCCCAAGGCGTTGATAATCACCAACGCCGCGCACATTCAGCAACTGACAATGACCGCCGGAAACCAGCAGCAACAGGTACGGAAACGCCACCGGCTCGGCCAAAAGCGGCGACAGGGCATGGCCTTCGAGGTGATTGACCCCGATCAGCGGCAAACCCCGCGCCAACGCAAAACCCTTGGCAAACGATAGCCCGACCATCACCCCGCCGATCAAGCCAGGCCCTGCGGTCGCCGCCACCGCATCCAATTCGGCCTCATCAAAGCCTTTAGTTTTGGCCTCAGCCAGCGCCCGGCGGCACAGATCATCAATGGTTTCGACGTGAGAGCGGGCAGCGATTTCCGGCACGACCCCGCCATAGACGGCATGGGCGGCGATCTGGGAATGGATGACCGAGGATAACACCTCGACCTGCCCGCCCCTTTTGCGCACTACCGACACGGCGGTCTCATCACAGCTTGATTCCACACCCAGCACACACAGGTCATCATCCGGTGCGGGCTTTTGCGATGGATCGGAGATTGCTAAGGTCATCAGGCTCTTGTAACGGGGTACATATTATCGATTGGCCACTGTCTTTCCCGTCAGATGGGCGTGCGTCAAGCGTTTTGCCAGCTTTTTTGAGTTAAACACCTCATGACACGACTGAAAATCGGCACCCGCGGCTCCAAACTGGCCACCACCCAATGCGGCTGGGTCCAGCGTCAGATCGTCGCGGCTTTAGGCGAAGATGTGGCCCGCGTCGATGAGATTGCCCCGCTTACCATCATTTCGACCCAGGGCGACCGCATTCAGGATCGCCGCCTGATCGAGGCGGGTGGCAAGCAGTTGTTCACCAAGGAAATTGAGGACGCCCTGCTGCGCGGCGATATCGATGTCGCCGTCCATTCGCTCAAAGACATGCCCGCCAATGAGGTCGAGGGCTTAAGCATCGCCGTCTTTCCGGTGCGCGAAGACCCGCGCGACGCCTTTGTCAGTTTTAAATATCAGAGCCTTATGGATATGCCCGCCGGTGCGAAACTTGGCACGGCCAGCCTGCGCCGTCAGGCTCAGGCGCTGAATGTGCGCCCCGATATTGAGGTCGTTATGCTGCGCGGCAATGTCGATACCCGCCTGAAAAAACTAGAAGCCGGTGAGTGCGACGCCATATTGCTGGCGACGGCCGGTCTGAACCGGCTTGGGCTGTCGCAGCATATCAAATCCTATATCGACCCCGATCAGTTCGCCTCAGCCCCCGGTCAGGGCGCTTTGGCGGTGCAGTGCCGCACGGCGGATCTGGATCAGGACTGGATCCGAAAACTGCACCACGTGCCGACCCACATCTGCATATCCGCAGAGCGCGGGGCGCTGGAGGCACTCGAAGCATCATGCCGCACGGCGGTGGGCGCCTATGCCAAACTCAGCGACGACCACACCCTGACCCTGTTTGCCGAGGCCCTGAGTGCCGATGGCACGACCCGCTGGCAACGGCGGGCAAAACTGGCCCATCCGACGGTGGAGAGTGCGCGCACTCTGGGCATCCGGCTTGGGCACGAAATCCGCGAAGAAGCGGGCGACGACCTCATTCAGTATCTGGGTTAAGCCATGAAGGTGTGGGTCACGCGGGTGGACAACCGGGCGCATAAGACCGCCGCGGCGGTTGAGGCGCTGGGGTTTGCGGCTCTGATCGACCCGGTGCTTAAGATCGAACGCCTGTCAGCCCCGTCCCTGACCGATAGCTTTGATGCCGTCGCCTTCACCAGCCGCAGCGCGGTTGAAATCTTTGCCAAGACTTACCCCTTACGCGCTGCGACGACGTTTTGCGTTGGTGACGCTACCGCTGAGGCCGCTCGCGATCATGGTTTTGCCACGGTTTTGAGTGCCTCCGGTGATGCCGCCGCCCTGTTCGAGTTGATCCTTGAGCACAGGCCGCAGGCCGTCATCGTCTGCGCCCCTGAAATACCGGCGGCTCCTCTGGCACAGTGGTTGACTGATGCGGGCATAAGCGCGCACGAATTACCGCTTTACCGCACGGTGACGATCTTTCCGGATACCGCCCTGTCCGCCATAGAGGATATAGATATTATCCTCCTCCATTCCCCTAGGGCGGCACGGTTTATCGGCGAAATGCTGCGCAAAAAAACAAGCCCTGCAACTGTCAAACACCTGACCTTTATAGCCATTTCCAAGGCGTGCGCTGAGGCACTGCTCACCGGCCTGAGCGCGCCTGCCGGTAACCCAAATGATGCCGAACGCGAAAATGTGTCTGAAATTTCACCTAAAGTGCTGATTTCGCAGTTCCCAGACGAAGCCTCTATGCTTATGCTCCTGAGCGATATTCCGCGCTAACCCTTTTAAGATACGCGAAACCCTGATGACTGACCCAGATACTCCGCCTGCCGATGCTCTGTTGCCCACAGGGCCTGACGCGGCCAATCAGAACAGCCGCGCCGTCCTGAAAGAAAAATGGGCGCGCACGCCGCTAATGATCGCCATCGCCATACCGCTGCTGTTTATTGTGGCGGCCTTTGTGTTCATGGGACTGGGCATATTCAAGGATGTGGGGGGCAAATCCCCCCCCGCGGTCGATGTTCAGACTCAGGCGGCGATCGCGGAATTGCGCGCCCAGGTTCAGGCGCTCAAGGCTCCGGCGCCTGCGGTCAATCCGGCGGCGGTTCAGGCCCCCACCGATACTCCGACGGTTCAGGTATACAGCGATCCCACGACCCTGGCGCGCCTGTCGCAGCGCATTGATGAACTCGAAGCCCGCCAGCGTGAGGTAACCGCCGCCGCCGCCGCCGTCGAAGCCGCCACCGCCCTGCAACTGGCCGCCCGCAGCACTCAGCCCTTTTCCGCCCAATTGACGGCGGCTGAGCGGACCCTGACCGATCCGTCACCACTGGCCGCCTTACGCGCTCATGCCGACAAAGGTGTTATGTCCGAAGCGGCGCTGGCCCTCGAATTCCCGGCCTATGCCGCCAAAGCCCACGCCACGGTCAAAACGCCCGAAGACCGCGACACCCTGTGGAGCGGTGTGATGGATGCCCTGGGGTCGATTATTTCCATCCGCGCGCTTAGCCGCGTCGAAGGCAGCGATGTCGACGCTACCCTGCGCCGCGCCGAACTGCGGCTTAATTCAGGTGACCTGAGCGGCGCCATGACCCATATCGATGCCCTGCCCACCCCGGCCCAGCGCGCACTCGGTATCTGGCTGGATCAGGCTCGCGCCCGCCTGTTGATTGATACGACCACCCGCCGCGCCCTTGATACCGCCCTTAAGCAATTGTCCGCGACCGCGCCGCAAACCTCAGCAGCCGCAACCCCCGGAGGCACCCTGTGATCAGAACTTTTCTCATACTTCTGGCCATTACGGTTCTGGTGACCCTGGGGATCGGCGCGGCTGGCGAGCCTGGCACCGCCAGCCTGATCTGGATGGGTTACCGCGTGGATACCTCCGCCACCGCCGCCATTATCCTGATCGGCGTTCTGGCATTTACTGCGGTCTGTTTCTGGAATCTGGCCCTGTGGCTATCGCGCTCTCCGCAACGTCAGGCCAAAGCCCGCGCCGAAGCCCGCCGCCGTCAGGCCGACGACACCTTAAGCAAAGGCTTCATGGCCATCGCCGCCGGTGACGGGGCCGAAGCCCGCCGTCATGCCGTCAAGGCCATCGACCTCAGCGACAATATCCCTCTGGTGCGGGTGTTAGGGGCACTGGCCGCCGAAACCGCTCAGGACGATGTCGCCACCAAGGCCGCCTATTCCGCCATGCTGAGCGTGCCGGAACTGAAATTAGCGGGCCTCAAAGGGCTGATGACTTTGGCGCAAAAGCAGGGCGACCGCATTGAAGCCATTCGTCTGGCCGAAGAGGCCTACAACCAGACCAAACCGGCCATGTGGGCGTTTCGCACCTTGTTTGAAGCCCGCCTGACCGCCGGCGAGTGGGCCGAAGCCCTCGATCTGATCGAAGGTGCGCTGGGCCGCAAGCTGATCTCACCGATCTATGCCGAACGGGCGCGCGCCTCACTGATGGCCGCCTCAGCCGCCCGCATGGAAACGGCAACCGACACCGCCACGCGCGAGCAGGCACTTGATTACGCTGTGCGCGCCGCCAAGCTTCAGCCGCAGTTTGCCCCTGCCGCCATCATGGCCGGTCGTCTGCTGGCCGCCCACAATAAGCTGGGCCGCGCCGAAGACGTGCTTGAGGCCGCCTATGCCGCCCAGCCTCATCCGGCAATCTGGCTGGCTTACCGCGATCTGGTCAATGACGAAACGCCGCGTGACCGGGCGCGCCGCCTTCAGGGGCTGGTTGATCGCAATCCCGGTCACCGCGAAAGCCGCCTGCTTAACTTAGAGCGCGCCCTAATGACCCACACCAAGGCTGACATCCGCACGGCCATGACGGCGTTAGAGCCTGATCTGGCTGAAGAGGTTTTGACGCGGCGGGTGTGCGGCCTGATGGCCAAGGCTTGCCTGGGCCTTCAGGATATGGACGGGGCCCGCAACTGGGTGGCGAAAGCCTCGCTGGTCAAGGCCGAGCCGGACTGGTCTGATCTTGATCCTGAGGGTAAAGCCTTTGCCTATTCACCCGCTGACTGGGCGCAACTGGTGCTGAGCTATGCCGAAAAAGGCACGCTGGTGCATCCGCGCTTTGACCGTGATGAACGTACCCTGTCGGAACTGCCCGATCTGGTGTCGCGCTATATGCCGTCCATGCCGTTCGTCAAGGCGGCGCAAAAGGCCGCAACCTTTGTGCCCCTGCCGGATGATCCGGGCATCTATGACGATGCCCTGCGCGGCGATGATGCGGAGGCGCCGTCAGTACCGCCCCCTAAACCGCGGGCGAAACGGGTGCCTGCCAAAACCAAATAAGAAATCCCGATAAAAATGCGTGCCGCGGCCTTGGCAAAGACCGCTGTCATGTGTAAAGAAACGCCCCTGTCGACTGGCCGGGGCGTTTTTTGTTAGCCCCGCCTCCACAGTGCGCCGCATTAGCTCAGCTGGTAGAGCACCGCATTCGTAATGCGGGGGTCAGGTGTTCGAGTCACCTATGCGGCACCACTTAAATACAATTTTTACCCACAACATGCCTGTTTTTAGGCAGACTTAAAAAGCTACCCTTCAACAAGCAGGACGCAGTGATGCAGGTTGTTGATCGTGGCTATGGGGTCAAAGAGGTGGCTGCGCGGCTGGGTATCAGCACAAAGTCGCTCCACACATGGTGTTATGCAGCCATGAGGTTATCAAATTCATCAAAACGCAAGCCTCATAAGGCTTACGACATGAAAATCGACACGGCGGTAGCCACCGCATTGTCGATTTTCACAGTCACAAATTTTAGGAAAATGTAGATTTATTCACCCTCACCTATATCAACTTATATGCGCTACTGCGCGGCCCCAACAATTTCAGAAATCGTAATTGGATAGCCTTGTACGGCGGTTGAGCGATTGAACAGTCCCGACTGGTGATTGGACAGGTAACCATTGTCCCAGTAAACGGGCACCATACCGTGCTGATAGGCCGAGCGGGTTATGTATTTGTTCCAGTAATTACGATAGGTCTGCGACGGATCATATTCGGTCCTGAGACTGGCTGCGTATTCTCCCAAGATAACCGGCACACCTTTGTCGACGAAGTTGATCTTCATCTTCTGAAACTGTGCATCGGTATAGGTCTCATTCGCCCAGGTTTCCGTGACCGCCATGTTGGTAGCGATATTACCCCACTGCCAGATATTGCTTGCGGTGTTCAGGGTGAAATTGAACGGATCGTAATAGTGGACTTCCATCATCAGGCGCTTAGTCGCTGTATCGGTCGGCAGGGTCGCATTGCAGGATATGGTATGGTCAATGTTGGTATTATAGCCTTGCACCACCAGCCAGCGGGTAGCGTTGTTGCCCCCGGTCGCACGCACCGCATTCACAAACGTCTGGTTAAAGCCGTTCTGAACGGTGCAGTTTTCTGCCGTCGGCGCCGAATAGACATCTGTCACCATCACCTCGTTGGTGCCTGCAAACAAGACATGCCCATCATAGCTTTTGAAATTATTGGCGATCTGCGTCCAGTACTGGGTCAGCCGCGCATTGGCCTGAGTTTGTGAAGCGTAGGTCGGCTGCATCCAGCCCCCATCCCAATGGATATTGATAATGACATAAAGCCCGGCATTACGGGCATAGTCCACAACTTCAGTTACCCGCGTCATCCATGCGGGACTGATCGTGCCACTGCTGTTGGCATATTGATGCCACGCGACGGGAATGCGCACACTTTTGAAGCCCGCGGCCTTAACCGAGTTCATCAGCGCCTGCGTCACCGCCGGATTGCCCCACGCCCCTTCCTGCGAAGTTGTAAACGGCCCGGAGCCGGAACCGATGGCCTCAAGGCTGTTGCCGACATTCCAGCCCGGTGACATTTCGGTCAGGGCATTAGCAGCGGTCAACGGGCCAATGGCAGTGGCGCTGCTCGAACTGCTTGAAGAGCTTGAAGAGCTGGAACTACTCGATACGCCTCCGCCCGATGATCCGGCAGACGCTCCACCGCCACCGCCGCCGCAACTGGCCAGCATGACAAACGTCGTAAAACTCAGGACGATGGCCCGGATACCCATCCGGCCTGTATTTGATTGCATAAAACGCATTTCGCTCCCCGTGTTTGCCTGATCAAATGGTGCACCACGCCGGCTTGCGGTGCCTGTTCAGGTCTGTTTTGTTTTAAGTGCCGGTCATACCTATTTTGTATCGCCGCCTTCGGCATACATGCCCGCAACCGCCCCTACAAAGCCTGAGGCCGCCGCAGTGGTCAGCACCTTGGCATCACCATTGGCCAGAACCGGCGTAAAGCGTTGGCCATCAGCGCTGGCCTCAAAATCGATGCGCCCCTTATTGAGGGTCATGCGCAGATAAATCGGCGCATTTTGTGCGCCCGTCCACGGCGTCTCAGTCAAAGTGATCCCCCGCTCCGGCTCGTTTTGACCTTCGCGTTTGCGCACCCGCAATACCTTTTGACCGGCGCTGTTTAGACCAAGACCAAAGGCATAATAAAATTCATCATTCTGCACAGCCATCAGACCTGACTCATCGCCAGCCGCCGCCGGATCAAAGCTCAGCTTGGTGGTCAGGGTCGCAGTCATGTGCGCAATGCGGCGCCCGACAAAGCTTGGCTGCCCTCTGCTGCCAAATCGGTCGTTGCGTGCAGTAATGATCAGCGAGCCGTCACCAGCCTCCCACCAGCCTTGCGTCGGCGTACGTGCAAACATCCATTGCGGCGCCAGTTTGTCGGCGTCAAATTCATCGCGTACCGTGAAGTTGCCGGTGGTGGGTATGCTGGCGGCCTTATCGGCCTTTAGCAGCGGACGATCAGGACGCGCGGGCAAGGCCTTGCCTTTTTCGAGGATAACCGGCCATCCGTCTTTCCAGCGAACCTCCAGCATAAAGGTCTCACGTCCCGTATGGAACCGGCCTGGGTCCTGCGGCGGGGTGGCCAGATCATAGACGCGCGTCCCTAAGAATACTGCCCACCACTGCCCGTTCTGATCCTCAACCATATCAGCATGGCCGGTGGCGGTGACGGGATCAGGACGGTCGTCCGGCAGGCCGAACTGGGTCAGGATCGGATTGTTCGGATTGGCCGTATAGGGGCCCAGCGGAGATTTGGATTTGAAGGCCAGTTGCTGATGGAAATAGCCGGTGCCTCCGCCCGGCGCCGACAGGATGTATTCACCCTTGACCTTATAGATGTGCGGCCCTTCGAGGTAATCCATATTCCACGGTGTCTTATCGCCGCCGTCGACCAGAATAATGTCTTCGGATTTTTGCGCGAAGGTGACAGGATCTACCTCCATGATCGCCACGGCGGTGTGGGCGTCATAGCGCTTATTCAGCGGGCTGCGCTGATGTACCACATAGACCTTGCCGTCATCGTCAAACAGAATGGACGGATCGATGCCTTCGATAAACGGCAACCAGATCGGATCGGACCATGCCCCCGCCGGATCGCGGGCCGTAATCACGAAATTGCCGCCACACCCAACGCAGGTGGTTATGATGTAAAACAGCCCGTCCTTATAGCGAATGGCGGGCGCGTAGATGCCGCTGCCGCTCAGGCCGATATTGGACGAAAACGGCATCATGTCCGGACGGCTGAACGCATTGCCGATCTGGGTCCAGGTCACCAGATCGCGGCTATGGAAAATCGGAATGCCCGGATAAAAGCCAAAGGTCGAATTGATGAGGTAATAGTCATCCCCGGCGCGGGTAATACTGGGGTCCGGATGGAACCCGGCCAGAACCGGATTCTGGTATTTATCTTTGGGCAATGTGGCTTTGAACAGGGTATCGTCACCGGTATATTCAAACCAGTCGAAGGCCGCCGTGCCCAGTGCCGCATCTGTTGCGACGTTTGTCGTTGGCGGCGGCAGGGTTTGACAGGCGGCCAGCAGCGTACCCCCAAGAACTATAGCCAGTTTACTGAACACGTTCATATAGCGTCCTACTCTATGCGTTTACACGATGTGCGCGGCAGAAGGCATCGAGATAATCTTCATGCCGCCGTAAGCCTTTAAGCGCCTGGTCAATTTCCCCGCGTTGCTGCGCCATCACAGCGTTTAATTCCGAGAGCGGCAGTGTCCCCAGCAATGGATCAAGTGCTGACGGGAGTATCCCCTGCCCCAGCAGAACCGCCAGCCAGCTATGCACGCTGAATAAATTATCGTGGGATATGGTCAGGCGGCCACGGGATTTGAACGCCTCAATGGCATGGCTGAGACTATCGGGAACTGACATATCGCGGCAATAGCGCCAAAACGAAGTATCTTCACGACCGGCTGTTTTATAGTGAAGAATGACAAAATCACGTACTCGCTCCATTTCGGCGGAGGTTTCACGGTTATAGGCCGCGACATCGGCAGGCGAAAATTCGGCGTCAGGGAAATGCGCCAATATTCGTAAAATGGCCGCCTGAATGAGATGTATCGATGTCGATTCCAGCGGCTCCAGAAACCCTGACGACAAGCCGACCGCCACAACATTGCGGTTCCAGCCGGCTTTGCGCTTTCCGGTCACGAAGCGTATCGTGCGTGGTTCCGCCTGGGGCTGCGCGGGCAGGCTTTGCAGCAGGGTTTCTCTGGCCGCATCCTCAGTAAGGTATTGACTGCTAAAGACATAACCGTTGCCCCGGCGGTGCTGCAACGGTATCGACCAGCGCCAGCCGGCCGCTTCGGTCGTGGCCTGTGTCAGGGGTAAAAGGCGGTCGCCATTATCGCTCGGCACCGCAATCGCCCGATCCGCCGGCAGCCAGTGCGTCCAGTCTTCATAGCCGGTCTTTAAAGCCTGCTCGATCAGCAGCCCACGGAACCCGCTGCAATCGATAAAGAAATCACCGTCGACCGCGCGCCCATCAGAAAGCACTACCTGCGTCACAAAACCGGTATCCACATTTTGGCGGGCATCGACAATCTTGCCTTCAACGCGCGTTACACCCCGCGTTTCCGCATAGCTTCTAAGGTATCGCGCATAGAGGCTGGCATCAAAATGAAAGGCATAGTTCAACCGCGTAATATCTGATCCGGCACCGCTGACCGGATGGGCGAACAGCCCCTTGCGCGCCGCCACGCACGCCAGACTGAAGGCTTCGATCCCCGTCGTGCGGCCTGCGGCCAGATCGTCCTTCGCATAGGCCATCCACATCTGATGGAATGGCAGATTGGTGTGATCAAGCCCAAAGCGGGTAAAGGGATGAATATAACTGCCGGGAACCTTGCCCCAGTTGATGAACTCGATCCCCAGCTTGAACGTCGCCTGACAGTGGCGCATGAAATCAGCCTGATTGAGACCGAGGAAAGCGTTGAAATGGTGGATCGCGGGAATGGTGGCTTCCCCCACCCCCACAGTGCCGATCTCATCGGATTCAATGAGCGTGATCGACAGGGGCAGGCCATGTAAGGCTTTGGAAAATGCCGCCGCCGTCATCCAGCCCGCCGTGCCGCCACCGACGATAACGACCCGTTTCAGTCCATCCACTGCCCGCATTACGCCGCCCGCCGGAATCCGTGCCGACGCACGCTGGTGATCAGATCGCGGTGCGCAGGCAACTTTCTGGCCGCGACATCGGCTTGCCGGGCGACATCGGCAAAAGCGACTTTTGCATCCTCAAAATACTTCAATGCGCCTTTCCGGTCACCCAGATCAGTTTTAAAGCCCATGCCGTAAAGCACGTACTGCCAGTTGGCTTCGGTGAAAATATCGTGGTTCAGATCGACATCGACAAAATCGGGCATGCGATAGCGCCAGCGCTCCAGTCGATCTTTCAGGCTGTCGTAGATGCTGTCCGGCGCCGCATTATCCCGCCAGAACGGCGTGTCTTTGCGCTGCGTCAGGCAGTAGTGCATCTTGATGAAATCGACGACATGGGCATAACGACGCGACATGATGTCATTGAACTGCTTTGCGGGGCCATCAACCGGGCCTGACCACGGAAAGATCGCCGCCAGCACAAGGGCCGCCCCTTCGGCAAAGCCTATGCCGGTGGCCTCCAGCGGCTCAACAAAACCGGCCGACAGGCCGATGGCCACGACATTTTTCACCCACTGCACAGGGCGATACCCCGGCTCAAACTCCAGCTTACGTGGATTGAGATCATCAGATTCTGGGCCGATATAACGCCTCAGCACAGCCTCAGCCTCATCATCGGAGGTGTGATCCGTGGAATAGACATAGCCGATGCCCCTGCGGCCATCCAGCCCGATATCCCAGGTCCACCCTGCCGGCTGAGCGGTTGAAATCGTATAGGACGGGATCGGTGCATCTTCTCGCTCGTAAGGCACCTGCATGGCCAAAGCGCGGTTGGTAAACAAGCTATCACGCACCGACCGATAGGGGCTTTGCAGCGCCTTACCGATCAGTTGCGCGTGAAAGCCGGTACAATCAATATAAAGATCAGCGCGCAGCTCACCGTGTTCGCGCGAAATGAGATAATCAACAGAGCCATCCTCGCCTAGTTTGACGTCGGTCACCGTGCCGGTCAGATGCCGCACGCCGTTGGCAATACCGACACGCCGCAGCAGACGCGCCAGCTTCACCGCATCGAAATGATAGGCATAACTCAGTGGCGCGGCATATCCTTCGTGCGTGTCCAGCTTAGGCGCCAGCCCCAGTTCGGCCACACGGGTCTGAACCGTCGACACCTCATCCCATGAGCGGTCACCGACAGCACCTGCCAGCCAATAGGACAACAGATCCAGTCCGCCCGGACTAAAGGCCGCTTCAAACGGGTGAAAATAACTGTCGCCAGCGCCGGTGCGCCAACCGCGAAAGCTGATGCCTTGCTTAAATGTGGCGTCGCATTCCCTGACCAGATCGGCCTCATCGACCCCAATGCGTTTCAAGGTCTTGCGAATACTGGGGAATGTGCCTTCGCCCACCCCGATAATACCAATATCTTCGGATTCGATCAGGCTAATCCGCGCCCCGTCAGGGGATGCCGCCGACAACATCCGGGCCAGATAGCCAGCCGTCACCCAACCTGCCGTACCGCCGCCGACAATCAGGACGTTCTTTGCCATGATAATCTCCAGATTATAACGGCTTCCGGCGGAAACACTACGCCGGAAGCCGTTATTGTCTGTAGTCCGAAGGTTCGGACTACGCCCCCGTAGCTTTAGAAAGCCAGGTTCAGGCCGATATTGATCCGGCGATCAGCGATAAACCACGAACGGGTATAAAGCTGCCCGCTTGGGTAACCGCCCATCAGGGTACGGGTCACTTCGTTCGTTACGTTATTGGCCTGAAGCCAGATACGCACATTGTCGTTGACCTTATAGTTAGCGCCAAGATCGAGCTGTCCATAGGCATCGGCATAGGTCGGCAGAGCCGTGTCAATACGGCGCAGGGTCGAATTACCCGTAGTTTGCGGCGTATAGTAGTCGTAGTCCGGATTGGTGCCGTTGGCATTGGTCGATTGCAGATATTCCGAACGCCACGACCAGGCCGCACGCAGCGACAGGTTCTTCTTTTCGTACATCAACTGAACATTGTAGTTGTGCTCAGACAGCCCCACGACCGGAATGCCCGTCATTGGATTGCCGTAGATGTCACGCGCCAGAGCACTTGGGCTTTCAGAATCGATGTATGTATAGTTGGCTTCGATCCCAAGACCGTTCCAGGGCTCAGGCAGTTCATCGAAGAACTTACGCCCGCCGATTTCAAAGCCGCTGATACGCGCATCTTCGCTGGAGTTATAGACTTCTGATGTCGATACCGTACCCGTGTAAGTACGCTCGGTCCCGGCACCATCCAGATAGTTGAATGTGACAGGCTTTAGGGTTGAACCATAAATAATCAGATCTTTCAGATCCTTGTGGAACAGAGACAGGTGCGCATTAAGGCTGTAGCTTGGGTACCACTCAAACGCCAGATCGTAGTTGGTCGACATGGTCGGTTCCAGACGCGGATTGCCTGTATTAGCCGTCATGCCATTATATATACCGGGATAGGTGACACCACCCGGGCCAGGTATATTGCTTGGGTTTGACTGCAACGAAATACCTGCGCTGCCGGTCGAACGCAGATCCGAGTAGTTGGGCGGCGACATCGTCTTATTAACAGCAACCCGGATCTGGAAGTCGTCAGTCACTTTAAAGTTGACATTGAACGATGGCAGCACACGGGTGTACTTGATGCCATCCACACGCTCATATCCGGCTGTAGGTATCGACAGGGCATTGTTAAGTGTGCCGTCCGCCAGATCAGCCTGGAAATCAGCCTGTGTAAAGTAGAAGCTCGATACGCTGTTCATGACAAAGTAACCGGAGCTGTTAGAGCGGTTCTGAACCACCCGTAACCCCATGTTTCCGGTAAACGGAACCCCGAACACCCCCTCATCACTGCCAAACTTGGTTTGAAGGTAGGCAGAACGTGTTACAACTTCGACGCGCTGGAAGCCAAACGCATCATCAGACCAAGTATAGCGGGCCGGTTCACGATTTGGGTTATCGACTGCGCAGGTTTTGTTGGCATTATAAACGTTCGTGGCACATTCCTGATCATAGCCGTATTTCCGCTGGGCATCGATCGGATCATTGCCCTGAATCAGAGCCTCACTGGGCAGCCAGAACAGACCCGGCAACTGGGCATCGCCCCGGAAGAAATCACCGAAAGTATAAAGCTCGCTGTCCTTCTCCGGCCCATCAACGATGGTGCGCTGGCCGGAATTGTTCCAGCCCCGGCCCAAAGGCGCCCAATAGGTGCCTTCGTAATTGTCGCGCTCCAGACGATCAGCATAGCGAATGCCGAACTTAGCCTCCTGGAAGAACCCTTCGTCGAAGATATAGCCGACATCAAGACTGACCGCGCCCAAGGTTCCGTGGTTATTCTGCGGCCGTGTAATAATGCTGCCCCAGTTGTAGTTGGCGCGGTTCGACAATGCCCCTCCATCAAGGATGGTAAACTTCGGCATATCGCCTGTCAGGTCGATAGCCCCTGCGGGCACGGCCGGGTTTTCGAGACCCAGATTGAAATTGGTCGAATTCAGAGATGAATCCACAAATTGGAGCGCGCCGTCGATGCGCAGCTTATCTGTAGGCGTCCAGGTAAAGCCCGTACTGAAATCCGCCGTCATGGTCTCAGACGTCTGGAAACCACGGGTGGAGCCCACATTGATCAGAACCGGGCTACAGGATGGCGGAGATGTGTTCCAGTTCAGCGACTGGGCTTGAGAACCAAAGGGCGCATTACAGTTCACCCGCTGATTGGCCGGCAGCCAGGTTTGTGACATAGTCTCGCCGGCCTGACCATTAAAGAACGAGACCGGCACCAGACGGTCTGCCTTGATCAGCATACCATTGGAATCGAATTCGGCATTGGAGCCCGGCGCAACCCCAAGGGAACCATGGCCGAAGAAAACGCCCGATTCCGTATTGTCGCTGGTATATTTCGATATGAAGGCGGTCTGGAAGATCGTCAGTTGATCATTAGGCCGCCATTGAAAGCCCTCATAAAAGCCTTCACGGGTGCGGTTAAAGGTCGAGTCGCCATAGTTAAAGCCACGCGGAATATAGCGGTCAGCCGTATTGCCATTGGCGGTACGCTGCGCAAAAAAGGGCTCGGTACGCAGGAAGTTCGATTTAGACGCAAACTCAGAATAGGCGACATCGAGTAACAGGCCCATTTCGCCTATCGATGTGTCCCAGCGATCAGTCCACAGGAAGGAGCCGCTTGGGGACGTCTTTTCGGCGAAATCGCCATAGGAGGCCCCAAGGCTGGCTTCAAATGATGGCTTGCGATAATCGAACGGCATCTTGGTGCGCAGATCGATTGAGCCACCCGTACCGCCTTCGATCTGATCCGCGCGCGAAGCCTTATAGACATCAACCGCCGCCATCAGTTCCGGCGTCACATCGCCCCAGCTCAGGCCCGTACCACCGTTAGCGCTGAACACTTCACGGCCATTCAAGCGCGCTGCAACACCCGACAGACCACGAATCTGAACGCCCGAGCCTTCGACTGAGAAGGCGTCCGGGTTGTTGAGCGCCGCAAAGCGCACCATCGTCACGCCGGAAACGCGCTGAAGCACTTCGGTGATCGAGTTATCGGGCAACTTACCCGCATCGTCTGCAACCACGGAATCGATAAGGGTATCAGAATTGCGTTTACGTTCTGTCGCACTTTGCAACGCCTTGCGCCGCGCCGTAACAACTACGGTTTGCGTATCCTCGCCCGCTTCGGGTTCAGCCGTCTGCGCGTAGGACGGCGCGCCCAGCGTCAAGGCGAGCAGCGACGTTCCTGCGGCCAGCATAAGCAGCCGCGATTTATGTTTCAACATTAAGATCTCCCTCTTAGCCGGCCCATCTGGCGGCCTCAGTCGTTTCTCTCCATCAACGTCAGGTTTTTATTACCGAGTCCCTGAGTTTGATAACGCTACCAATACTATAATATTATTATATGACAAGGTTGTCATCTGCACACTGCGGATTCTTTTTCAAAAGGTGCATTATTATCACAAATTTAGGCATATGTGGCAAAAATACACAAATTTCATTAATTCCACACCCCATCCTTGCCACTATTAATTTGTATGACTATATTATAATAGCCAAGGCCATTAGGGCCGATAAACTGAAGCGGTACAGGTGCGCACACACACCTTATTCTTCCCTCCAAACATACGCTTCCCCTCTCGCCGGCCAGATCCGGCGAGAGTTTTTTATGTTCTGGACAGTTGGGGCAGTGGCACGACCGAGGCACGCGCCCTTTCGGTTGACAGGCTGGCAATAACCACCTGCATTTGCACTTCATCGCTTAGGGCATTACAAGGCCCGCAATAAATCTGAACAGCCTGAGTCACGCCGGGCCGGACGTTATGCGTCTCCCACCCCACCATATGGCGGCGCGCGTCATCATTAACTTCCGTATCGAAATAGATCTGAACGGTTTCACGCAGACAGATAGAGTGAGCATTGCACACACTGTAGGCGACAAACACTCCTTCATCCGCACGGATGAGGGTAAGCCCCCTATAGTCAAGCGACTTACGCACTCCTTTGCTATCACACAGCACAGCATTGAGGCCACGAGCCTCATCTAGCCTGATATTCTGTTTGTCGGACCGCAGCATCAAAGGGTATTCCATAGGCTTTCTCCCAATTATTCTTGTTCTTTTTTGCCATGATACCCCGCCCCCACAAAAACCGCTAACACGCTGAATATATATAACTTTTAACCACACAAGCATGGCAATGCCCGCCAAAACCGTCCACAGCGTCCGATTCCGGACACCCCCTACAGCTCCTCACGCATGAAACGAACAAAGGCTTGCTGCGGCCACAATCTTCTGTTTTCTATGGATTTACGCGCAGGGCGCTTAAAATTGACGGCGCACAGAGGCTAGAGGCAAATGGTCACCGTAACGAAATTTGGCTCGAATATGACGGTGCAACTGCAGATGACCCTGGGCCAGATGATTGTCGCCGGTCATTTCGATGAGGTGCCCTTTCCAAACGAAGCCGAACTATCAACCATGTTCGACGCCAGCCGAACCGTTGTGCGCGAAGCGATCAAGATGCTTACGGCCAAAGGGCTGATCAGTACCCGCCAAAGGGGTGAGCGCTTATTGCCGATGCGCGACTGGAACCTGCTTGACCCCGACGTCAGTTCCTGGCTGAAACAACGTCCGTTTTCTGCCGACACATACCGCGAATATACGCAAATGCGCCTGGCGATAGAGCCCGTTGCGGCGGGGCTGGTGGCAGCATCAGGTGGGCCCGAAGTCATCCGGCAGATAAATTCGGCCCTGGATGCCCTGAACAGGGCTGATGCCGATGCAGAGCAACAGTTGCAGGCTACACTTGGTTTTCACCACGCCATACTCATGGGATCTCGTAACGCCTTTTTCACACGCCTGACCGAACTGGTGACGACGGCTCTGCATCTGGAAGCTTCGGCCCTGCCCGCAAACGCCTATTCCAACCAGATCCGGGAACAGATTGGCAATGCCATTCGCCACGGCGATGCGCCGGGTGCCGAAGCCATGATGCGCGAATTACTGCGCTCTTCGCTCAGGCAAATAGAAGCGCCGCCTGCGTAAAGCGTCACGCCCTACTCCTGACGCAGAATCCGCATAGGGGTGCAGCGAATAGAATGGGCTGAATGAATCGCCAGCGTTATCGCAGATACGAAAAGCACCAGTGCACTGGCCAATAAAAAAGAGGATATGGCTACGGGTATATGCGCCTGAAACGACCTAAGCCAAAAGCTAAGGGCTAATCCGGCGAGCGGCCAGGCAATCACACAGGACAACACCGCCGGCCAGAGAAAAGGTTTAAGCCGCAATATCAGCAGCTCCTGAAATGTCGCCCCTAAGGCGCGACGGATAGCCATTTCACGAAGCTGATGCCGCGCCAGAAAAATACATAATCCGGTTAACCCTAATACAGACTGAAGCATCGCAACGGCCGACACCAGCGTAAAGGCGCGCAACTGCTGGTACATATCCCGGTACTGGTTCGTCAGGTAATCCCGGTAGAATTGCCGCTCAATCGGCACACGTCCGCCCGCCGCCTCATTCCATACGGTGTCAATCCGGTTCAGAACCTGAGGATCATCGCGGGACAGCCGCAAGTTAATTTGCGTGAAATATTTCGCAAATCCATCAAATATCATGGGATGAGACGGCTCATACACTGTCGAAAATCTGAGGTCAGGAACCACCCCAACAATTTTTGAAGAGAAGAAGGTTTGATCCGCTTCATAATCAATTATCTGTCCGATTGCATCCGAAGGCTTCTGAAACCCCAGCGCCTTTGACGCCGCGGCATTGATAAGGATTTCACGCGGCACTTCGGGGGTCAGATAGGTTTCTGACAGGTTGCGGCCGGATAATATGGGAACGTGAAACACTTTGAAAAAGTCAGGATGAACTGAATTACGTGTAAAGGATATAACACGGCCCGAAGGCTCAACTATCCAGCCAGGGCGGGCAAACTCCGTGGTCGGAACGCCAAAGGATTCGGCCGCCAGTTCAATGCCGTCAATTTTGCGCACGGCCTCACTAAACTGTTGGGTGACGGTAGTGCTGTTAATCAGGCGAACCATCAATACCTTATCACCATTAAATCCAGGCGCCTCACTCATGGCAAAGTGCCATTGGCGCGACATGGTATGGGTCGCAATTAAAAGGACCATCACCAGCGCCAGTTGAGCGGTTACCCAGCCCGGCCAGTTTATAGAGTTGTCCGGCTCATGCCCCTTATGGGCGGCTCCCCCCTGTGAAAAGCGGGTAATACGCATAGCCGGGTACATGCCGCACAAAGCACTCATAATCAGAACAGATACCATTACCCCTGTCAGTACCGCAAACGGTGAAGCCCAGAGTACAAGCGATACCCCTAGTTGCGCATTAACATACGGCAGAACCCGCTCCACCACTGCCAGCCCAAAGACACTGCTGGCCAGATTGACCAGCGCGGCCTCCCTCATTATGTAGCCAATTTGCTTGAACCGGGTCGCCCCAAGCGCGGCATACAGCGCCATCTCCCGTTCACGCTCACGGGCTTCCGCAAGAATAAGACCGGCACTGTTGATGGCCGCCAGGGCCAGTATCATCACTGAGACGACCATCAGCGCCCGAACAGAATTCAGATGCCCCCGCGGTCGCATTTGCCCATCGCCCTGAGGCTCAAAATGCAATTTCACGACAGGGATCGCCCTGAAATTTACCGGCAGATTGTTGTCCCCCTGCCAGTATTTACGGCTGAGTTGAGACATCTCGCGGGTGACCGCGGCCTTTGTCACGCCGGGCTTCAGGCGAAAATAGGTATAGGAGGTCGGCCATAAATATGTCGACCTTTGGTCGAGTATCGACAGCATGGCATAGCTGGTCGATCCTGATGCAAATATCTCCCGCTCAAGATGGGTGTTGGCGGGATAATTACGCAGAACGGCGGTGACGGTCAGAGGCAGGCCGTCGTGGGTTGCCAATACCTCCCCCACGACATCGGCCCGCCCAAAATATTGACGGGCCATCCGCTCGGTTAAAACAATGCTGCCGGGTTTCGCCAGCGCGTGCGCCAGATCGCCATGCAGGGCTGGCAACTTCACGAGATCAAAAAAATTAGCATCCGCCCAGTAAAACCGCTCCTTCACAAAGCGCCTTTCACTACGCAGCGGCCATTCCACCGGCACCAGACGCGTTATGGCCTCTATGTTGCGGCTGTCCGAGCGCATCCAGCGGGCCACACCGGCAGGGGCCACATCACTGGCTACCAGAGGCTTTCCGGACGGGCCATATTCTGCCTGGGCAATGTAAAGCCTTTCTGTATCAGGTAAAAACCTGTCAAAGGTCAGCTCGTTATGGATATAAAGACCGATAATCAGGGCTGCGGCATAGGCCATAGACAGCCCTGACAGCATCAGAAGATATACCGCCCATCGTCTGACAACCGCCAGCCATATCCCGCGAAGGCTATAAAGCAATCCGGTCATGTCAGCCTGCGGCGTGTCATATGCACACGGCCATCATGCAGCTCAATAATCCGGCCGGCCCGATCGGCCTGACTGGGGGCATGGGTCACCACAATCACGGTCGCCCCCTGCGCGTTTATGTCCTCAAGTATTCCCATGACCTGACCGGCATTGGTAGAATCGAGATTGCCGGTCGGCTCATCGGCTAGAACCACCTGCGGATCACCCACAATAGCGCGGGCAATCGCGCATCGCTGCTGCTGACCGCCGGAAAGCTGCCGTGGCAAATGATCGGCACGATGGGCAAGACCAACCCGGTCCAGAACCGACAGTATCCGCTCCCGGCGGCCTGCCACAGGGTCACGGCGGTATCTCAGTCCAAGGGCAATATTATCGAATACAGTGAGGTGATCGAGCAGATTGAAATTCTGAAACACAAAGCCGATTTTGTTGGCTCTTAAATTGGCAAGTTTCCGCTCGGGCGTTGCCTCCACACGTTGTCCGTCAAAGAGATAGCGGCCCGCACTTGCGCGCTCCAGCGTCCCGATAATATTCAGGAGCGTTGATTTACCGCTGCCGGACGCGCCGGTTATGGCCACAAATTCTCCGGCGTCGATCTCCAGAGATACCCCTCGCAAGGCATGAACCGGTTTTTGCGCACCGGAATAGAGGTGTTCAATATCGGTCAGATCAATCAGAGCCATCAGTTCCCCCCTCGCAACGGCAGGGTGAACGCAAACATCGTGTCCTGATCCGGCCCGTTCGCTATCAGCCTGAGAGTACCGCCGTGCGCCAGGGCAATCTGGCGGGCCAGATTAAGCCCGGTGCCGGTGCCCTTCGCCTTCGTCGTTGAAAACCCATTGAAAAGGTTCTGGCGAATATCGTCAGCTACACCCGCGCCATTATCAGCGACCGACACCATAACCTCATGGTGGGTTTTGGAGACGGACACCGCTACCCGACGCACCTCCATACCCTCAGTTGCCTCAATCGCATTGGCCAGCACATTGATAAGCGCCTGCCCGAACAGGGCCTCGTCGAGATTTACAACACCTTCCCCCTCAGCAAGGTTCAGTTCCAGAGAAAACATGCCATCGCCATAGCCTTGACTGAAAGCCGTGACCGTGTCACGCACCACTCTGGCCAGATCAACAGCCCGTAATTCAGGTTCGGGCAGCCTGGCCACAGATCGATAAGCCTCGATAAACCGGGCAAGGTTTACGGCGCGGCGCTTAAGGGTTTCAAGCGCCTCTCGCGCGGGCGGCACATCCGCACCGGCCGGATCAGCCAAATACATATCGGCAATCTCGGCCAGTGATGACACCGGCGTCAGTGAGTTCATAATTTCGTGGCTGAGTACCTGAAGGGTCTGTCTCAAGGCAAACGCTTCGGCCTTATGCACCTCGGCCTCGACATCAATCAGGGCCGCGACACGCACCCGGTGAGGTTCTTTGTGCAGTTCACTGACACTGAGGGTATAGTGGCGACTGAAGATGCTCACAACCGATGCGTTTCCCGCGCCAGCCCCTGAACCCACAGCATGAAGGTTGATATCTTCGGCAATCAGGCCATCTGTCATAAACAACGATCTGGCGGCCCGGTTCTCTGCCTTAAGTGGTCGCCCGGCTGCCTGACTGACAATGGGAACCTGCACCTGATCAAGTAAAGCCTGCAGGCGCTCGGCCTCCATATCAGGCATAACCGGATCGGGCGGGGTGCGCAGATCCTGTGGCAGTCTGATGGCAGCGATAGCGGCCATCAGACCCAGACTACACGCCAGCCCAATCACGGCGTTTGCCCATAGCTGGCGGGTAAGCGAATCATAAACCAGCACCGAAGCCGCACCGAACAGGATCGTGAGACATATTCGAAAGATGCGGCTATCAAAGACCATGTTTGGACATCCGCCGATATAAGGATGGCCGCGAGAGACCAAGGGCCTCCGCCGCCGCCGAAATATTAAAGTTATGGCGCTGCAAAGCCGCTTCAATCAAACTTTTCTCGGTGTCCGCAAGACTTGGCGCCTGCGTGAACACCGTCGCGGCCTGATCGGTGTGCCCCAGATCAGCAACCCCGATCTCAGGGCTGTCAACCAGAATAGCCACACGTTCGACCACCTGACGCAGGGCGTGGATATTATCGGCCCAGTGACTGGCCCGCATGTGGGATTGCGCGTCGGCTGAAAACGACTTAACCGCAAGGCCCTGACGTTGGCAGGCGACACGCATAAAGTGTTCGGCCAAAGGCACGATATCATCCCGCCGCGCCCGCAGGGGCGGCAGTTCAATCTCAATCGTGCTGATCGCATAATAAAGCCCCCGATCAATCCCAATGTCTCGCCCGGATAAAGACGTGGTCGAAATCAGGCGATTGTTTTCGCGTCCGGCGTTGGCGCTCCATAACATAAGCGCAGCAGTCTGCGCCGGTGGCAGACGGTCGATATTTTCCAAAAGCAGAGTCATGTTGCGCTGCGCCGGAATCGTTGATGGCTCAAAGACTGAAGCGTCAACCGGCATCAGGTGCTCACGCCCCGACTGGCAATGGATAGTTGAGGCCAGCAGGCTTTTGCCCGCCCCCGTCTCCCCCCGGATCAGGATAGGGGCCGTAAGCGACGCACAACGATCCACAGTCGCGCGAATTAACTGAACCGAAGGTGAGTTACCTAGAAACAGCGCCGTCTCACGCCCGCTATCGGTTGTTGTTTTACGAACCTGCACAGCCGCTTCGATGGCCTCAACCAGCCGGTCATTATTCCACGGCTTCATGATGAAATCATGGGCCCCCGCTTTTAACGCCTGAACGGCAATAGACAAACCGCTATGGCCCGTCACGACAATGACCATAGCGGTGGGATCATATCGCAAAATATCGCGCAGGCACGCCAACCCTTCGGCGCCCGTCGTCTGCCCCTTGGAAAAATTGAGGTCGAGGAGGATGACATCAATAGGGTTCGCCTCAAGCCAACTGAGCGCACTTTCCGGGCTATCGGCCCCGAAGAAGCCGTATCCGCGCTTTTTCAGCAGCAGTTCCGCGGTCTTACGGACATCCGCATCGTCATCGACAAACAGGACATTTTTACCAAGCCTAGACATGTACGTTTCCGGACATAGCGATCAAAACAACGAACAGGCTAATCCACAAATGGAGAAAATGTCAAATAATATTAATGGATTAGGCAATATCAACCTCCTCACCTATTATAAGCATGTCGAACATAAAAGCGCTTCAGGACTGAAGCCGCCGGACACCGTAAGCGGTGTATCCGGTGCGTTTATTGTGAGCATAAATAATCAGAGGCCTGACAAGCCTTAAGAAAAAACGACGGGGACAGGATCATGCGCACCGCAGACGGGCGCCTCATCAGATAATTCAGACTTTCAGATTGGCGGAGCTCTGCTTTCGCCAAGCCGTAGCTTTACAGTCCAGGCTGCGGCAATGTGTTTATGGGCTGTTACCTTCCAAACCTTACCCTTCCGGACAGCATAGCCGGAAGGGGATTTTTGGTGACCGCCATAGCGGTTGTAATATGAATCGACAGGCGTAAATTCGCAGCCTGAACCCTGAGGAAACCAGATGGCCCCTATTTCACGACGCACGATGATGTCGACGACCGCAGCCGGTCTTGCCGCCGCATCAACCGGGGCTCTGGCCTCTGAAGCCCTGGCGCAGGCCGGTGCACATCGTGAAATCAGCCTTGATATCCGTCAGGCCGCCACCCCCATTGACCGGTTCTTTGATCTGTCTATCGGTGCCGACTATCCGGGCGTCACCATTCGTGACGCCAATCTGGCGCAGCTTAAAATGGCCGTGAACGAACTGGGCTTTCGCTATATTCGCTTCCACGACATTTTTCACGATAAACTGGGTACGGTGAAATCGGTCGATGGCAAGATCGTCTATGACTGGACGAAGATCGACTATCTTTACGACAGTTTCCTGAAGATGGGCATTAAGCCGTTCATCGAACTGGGCTTTACGCCGTCCGCGCTCAAAACCTCCGATCAGACGATTTTTTATTGGAAGGGCAATACCTCCCACCCCCGGCTTGATCTGTGGAAAGCCCTGATCGATACGTTTGTCCGTCATCTGGTTAGCCGTTACGGTATCGAAGAAGTGCGCACCTGGTACTTTGAAGTCTGGAATGAACCCAACCTCGACGGCTTCTGGCAATATGCCGATCAGGAAGCCTATTTTGCGCTCTATGGCGTCACTGCCCGCGCCATTAAGGCCATTGATCCGGCCTTGCGCGTCGGCGGGCCGTCGACGGCGGGGGCGGCCTGGGTGCCGGAGCTTATGGCCTATGCCAAGGCGACCAATACCCCCGTCGATTTTGCGACCACCCACACCTACGGCGTCGACTATGGTTACCTCGACGAAGAGGGCAAGATGGATCTTCAGTTGTCGAAGAACCCCAACGCCATCATCGGGGATGTCAAAAAGGTTCGTGCGGAAATCGAAGCCTCACACCTGCCGGGCACGCCGCTGTTTTTCACCGAGTGGAGCACCAGCTACAATCCGCGTGACCTCAGCCACGATTCCTATATCGCCGCCCCCTATATCATCAGCAAGGTGCGTAATGTGCAAGGCGTCGCTCAGGGCATGAGCTACTGGGTCTATTCCGATCTGTTCGAAGAACCCGGCCCGCCCTCCACGCCTTTCCACGGCGGTTTTGGCCTGATGACGAAGGACGGCCTGCGTAAGCCGTCATGGTTTGCCTATAAGTATCTGAACGCCCTTAAAGGTAACGAAGTCCCCTCCGGAGATCAGCAGGTGTGGGCCGCCTATGACGGTAAATCGCTCAATGCTGTCCTGTGGGATTTCCAGTTGCCGGATCAGCAGGGTAAGAGCAACGGCACCTTCTTCAGCAAACTGGCCCCCAATTCATCGTCCAAGCCCGCGACGATCAAACTGACCGGTCTAGCCGCAGGACGCTATAAGCTTAAAGTTCACCGCACCGGCTATATGACCAATGACGCCCATTCGGCCTATATTGCGATGGGGTCGCCCGCCACCCTGACGTCGGCCCAGCTTTCCAAGTTACAATCCCTGACCCGCGATCTGCCGGAAACGGAACGCACCATAACGGTCGGACGTGACGGCACCACTGAGATTTCCCTGAAGATGAACACCAATGATGTGGTGCTTGTAAAACTGGAAAAATAAGACTCCAGTTACCCTGATCATTACGCGCCACAACACCGGAAATCATGACATGTCAGACGTATCCCGCCGCAATATCTTTAAATCTCTGGCCGCCGGTGCCGCCCTTGCGCCAGTCGCGGGCGCCGCCACTGCGGCCCCTGCGACCTGCGCCCCTCCAGCAAAACCCGTCTGGGGCAAAGGGGTGGAGGGGCAGAGAACTGCTGACCTTGGTAACGGTTATTTCCAGAACCCTATCGTCAAAGGCGACCATCCCGACCCGACCATCCTGAAAGACGGTGAGAACTACTACATGACGTTCTCGTCGTTTTATTCCTATCCGGGGCTGATCATCTGGCACTCGACCGATCTGGTGAACTGGTCGCCGGTCGGACCGTCCCTGTTTAAGTCGCTGGGGACGATCTGGGCTGTCGATATCTGCAAGCACAATGGCCGTTACTTCATATATATCCCCGCCGCTCCCGACGGTAAGCCGTGGTCGATCTACGCCATCTGGGCTGATAAGATCGAAGGCCCGTGGAGCGATCCGGTCGATCTCAATATCCGTGACTGTATTGACCCCGGCCACATCGTCGGTGAAGACGGCAAGCGCTATCTGTTTGTCAACGGCATCCGCAAGATAGAGCTTACCGACGACGGCCTGTCCACGGTCGGTAAGCTGGAGCCCGCCTATGCGCCGTGGGTTTATCCCGACGACTGGATCACCGAAAACTTCGCCCCCGAAGGGCCTAAGCTTTTACGGCGCGGCGACTATTTCTATCTGGTCACCGCCGTGGGCGGCACAGCCGGGCCGGTCACCGGCCACATGGTCATCGCCGCCCGCTCAAAGTCCATTCATGGCCCGTGGGAGCATCATCCGAATAACCCGCTGGTGCGCACCTTAAGCACCGATGAACCGTGGTGGTCAAAGGGACACGCGACCATAGTTGAGGGGCCATCCGGCGACTGGTGGCTGGTTTATCACGGCTACGAAAACGGTATGCGAACCCTTGGCCGCCAGACCCTGCTGGAGCCGATGGAATGGACACCGGATGGCTGGTTCAGGGCCTTGGGCGGCGACCTGTCAAAGCCGATGCTCAAACCCAAGGGCGGCAAGAAAAGTTCTGCGGGTAAGGCACTGTCAGACGATTTCCGCACAGATCGTTTCGGCACCCAATGGGCGTTTCACGACCCGAAGCCCGATGAGATGACACGGGTGACCCGCGCCGGTGGCAAGCTTCGGCTGGCAGGGCGCGGCACGACCCCTACGGATTCATCACCGCTCACCTGCGGTGTCGGCGACCGGTCTTATCAGGTCGAGGTGACACTGGAACTTGAGGGGGAGGCGCAAGGGGGCCTGCTGCTCTATTACAACCCCAAGGCCTTTGTCGGCGTCGGATTTTCGGGTGAGCAAACCATCACCTGGCAATCGGCCGAAGATCAGGGCTGGAACCGGCAAAACGCCGCAGGCCGCAAAATCCGTGCCCGCCTGACCAATGATGAAAATGTCATCACCTACCACTGGTCGCTGGATGGCGGCAAAACCTGGACACGGCACCCGACCCGCATGGAGGTGTCCGGTATGCACCATAATATCTTTGGCGGGTTCCTGAGCCTCAAGGTCGGGATCTACAGCACCGGCACAGGCAGCGTCACCTTATCAGACTTCACCTATCGCGCCCTGACCTGAAACAAACTGAACCGACCATGAAACCTTTCATTACAGCTCTGACGGCGGCCCTCTGCCTGACCAGTCCGGCCATTCCGCAGACGGCCCTCGCCGCCCCCGCTAAACCGTCCGTACAGCCAAGCGAGACAATCCCCTATCGTCCGGCTGAAGTGATGGCGCTGGCGGAACGGGTGGCGGCCTATCAACTGGCCAGTCTGGCCGGCGGATCAATCCCGGCAAAAGCCTCCAGCGATACGCCCCATAAGACCGGCTGGGTACAGGGTGCCTTGTTTGTTGGCCTGATCGAGATGGCGGAGCATTCCCAAAATCCGATCTACAAAGAGACCATCATCCAACGCGGCATTGCCAACAAATGGCAACTAGGGCCAACCACCTACTTCGCGGACGATCACGTGATCGGTCAGTCCTATCTGTGGGCATCGCGTAATGGTGCAGGCCCTGAGGCCATTGCGCCTCTGAAAAAGCGCTTTGACATGATCCTTGAGTTTCCGCCCGAAGTGGGGCTGACCCACCGCGAATATTCCGATCCGCGCGGCGTGGATTGCCAGCAGCGCTGGTGCTGGTCCGACGCCTTATTCATGGCCCCGGCCACATGGCTTGAGCTGTCCAAGGTCACGGGCGACCCCAAATATGCCGACTACGCCAAGAGAGAATTCATCGCCACAACCGACCTGCTTTATGATACCCAAGAGCACCTCTATTATCGCGACTCGCGCTTTATCGGGCGTCAGGGGCCTAACGGTGAAAAGGTGTTCTGGAGCCGCGGCGATGGCTGGGTGTTTGCTGGTCTGGCACGCATGATCCCGCTCCTGCCCGAAGGCGACGCTGAACGTGTGCGGATGGAAACCATCTTTAAGGAGATGGCGGCCAAGCTGAAGACCATTCAGAAAGCGGACGGTTACTGGTCGCCCTCACTGCTGTCGGATCCAGCCACCTCGTTACCCGAAACCAGCGGTACGGGCTTTTTCACCTATGGCTTTGCATGGGGCATAAAGGCCGGACTTCTGGACGCAAAGGAATATGAACCGGTCGTCCGTAAGGGCTGGGGTGCGCTCGTGCGTGCGGTTCATCCAAATGGTAAACTGGGCTGGGTTCAGCCGGTTTCCGATCAGCCCGAAAGCGTCGCCTATGACGACACGCAATATTATGGTGTTGGCGCGTTCCTGCTGGCAGCCACGGCGATTTCCGATCTCAATCTTAAGCGCTGACGCACACAATAACAAAAAAGAAGGCGGACACTATGGACAGACGTAATTTCCTTATGACCGGCCTGACCGGGGCAGCCGTGGCCGGTGCTGGCAACGCATCGGCAGCCAAGCCCAGAGCAAAGTCACAGAACGACCGCGCATATACCGCGGGCCTGCTGCAAAAAATAGCCGAGCCGGTCTTATCCAACATGGCCAAGGGCGAGCTTAAGAAAGCCTTCAAGATTGAGGTCGGCATGAACTCTGACGGGCGCGATACCAATGTCGCCTATATGGAAGCTTTCGCCCGCCTCATCGCCGGGGTTGCGCCCTGGTTGACCCTGCCCGAAGACAACACACCCGAAGGTCAGGTGCGTCGTAAGTTGACGCAAGATGCGTTGCAAGCCTATGTCCATTCGGTTGATCACAAAAGCCCCGACTATCTGGTCTGGCGCACCCACGGGCAGGCTCTGGTCGATTCGGCTTACTTCACCAACGCTCTGATGCGCGCGCCCAAACAATTGTGGGAACCGCTCGACGCAACCACCAAAACCCGCATCGTCACGGAGATCAAGCAGTTACGACGCGTGTCGCCGCCCTATACCAACTGGCTGTTGTTCGCGGCCATGAATGAGGTCTTCCTGTTGATGATTGGCGAAGACTGGGACCCTATGCGCGTCGATCTGACGATCAAGAAAATGGAAGAATGGTACATCGGCGATGGTTGGGTAGCGGATGGCACCAAATTCCATTTCGACTATTATAATTCTTACGTCATCTATCCGATGATCGTTGAAATTCTTGAGGTTCTGGTCAGGCTGAAGCCGTCATTCAACAATCTTAAGCCAGAGGTCGAACTGCCGAAGTGGCTTAAGCGGATGCAAAGAAACAGTGAGCATCTGGAGCGCTTCATCTCCCCCACCGGCACCTATCCGCCGATTGGCCGGTCGCTGACCTATCGCACGGCAGCGTTTCAGCCGCTGGCGCTTCTGGCGTGGCGCAAGGCCCTGCCGCAGAGCCTGCCTGAAGGGCAGGTACGCGCCGCTCTGACGGCCGTTCATAAGGCCATCTTTACCGAGCCGTCCAACTTTACAGCGGACGGATACCTGACCATCGGCTTTGTCGGCCACCACCGCGAACTGGCCGACTGGTACACCAACAGCGGCAGTATGTATATTACCTCGGAAAGCTTTCTGGCGCTGGGCCTGCCGCCAACCGACACCTTCTGGACCGCCCCCGCCGAAGACTGGACACAAAAGAAAGCCTTCGCCGGCAAGGCCTTCCCGAAAGACTATCACGTCGATTATTAGAGCGTTTTCCCGCTCAAGTAGAAGCCGCCCCCTTTGCTTCATTGCACCCCAAAAGGAGACATTGGATCTAGAGCAAATTTCGATCAAATAGGATCGTAAATTCGCCCTATGTTTTTGTTTTATTGATCTTTCTTATCTAATAACGGGGCCGCCCGTGCGGTGAAACCACTTATTGGGAAAACGCTCTCGGCGCAGAAAATTTACCCGAAACCGGACATTCAAGTTGCTTGGGTAAAACTTACAAAGATCGGTTCGCCATACTCTGCTCGAAGCCAGAAGTGTGCAAAAGTACGATCTATTTATGAGCTGAGCTTATAAAGCCAATCCAAAACCACTTATATTCGCTCTAACATATACCGGGCTACAGTAGCTTCCCTGTGCCAACGCGCCCCTTCCTGCCCCCACCAAGCAAGGGAATTGAAATGTCTAATCCAGCAAACATTTCCACGAGCCGTCGCGACGTCCTTAGAGCTGGAGGCGCCGTAGCGGCGGTTTCAGGTATGGCATCGAGGGCGGCTGCCCAGCCCACCGAGATCTCCCTCCCCGTAACGTCTCAGGTTCACCTTCAGGTGAACGGCAAGCCTCAGACGCTTGAACTGGATTTGCGGACAACCCTTCTGGACGCGCTGCGCGAGCATCTCCACCTGACCGGCACCAAAAAAGGCTGCGATCATGGCCAGTGCGGTGCATGTACCGTGTTAGTCGAGGGACGCCGTATCAACTCATGCCTCTCACTCGCGGTGATGCACGAAGGCGAGGCCATTACGACCATTGAAGGGCTGGGCACGCCGGATAATCTTCATCCGATGCAAGCCGCCTTCATCAAACATGACGGCTACCAATGCGGATATTGCACGCCTGGGCAAATTTGTTCAGCGGTGGCCGTTCTCGACGAAATCAAGGCAGGCCTGCCCAGCCACGTGACAACGGATCTGACCGCGACGCCTGAGCTTTCCGCAGTGGAGATGCGCGAGCGTATGAGCGGCAACATCTGTCGTTGTGGTGCCTATTCGAACATTATAGAGGCCATGAGCGAAGTCGGAGGGCTGACCGCATGAAGTCCTTCACCTACGTCAGAGCAAAATCGCCGGCCGACGCCGCCTCTATGGCGGCCAGCACGTCGGGAGCCCGTTTCATCGCCGGCGGCACAAACCTGCTCGATCTGATGAAACTAGAGATCGAGACACCGCCTCACCTCATCGACGTTAATGGGCTGGGCCTGGACAAGATCGAAGACACCCCTTCAGGCGGGCTGCGCATCGGCGCGCTTGTCCGTAACACCGATCTAGCCGCCGATGATCGGGTGCGGCGCGACTATGGTGTGTTGTCCCGTGCGCTATTGGCCGGAGCGTCCGGCCAGCTAAGAAACAAGGCGACAACGGCAGGCAACTTGTTGCAACGTACACGGTGCCCCTATTTTTATGATACGGCACAGGCGTGCAACAAGCGCCAGCCGGGAAGCGGTTGCTCAGCCGTCCGCGGCTTCAGTCGCCAACACGCGATCATTGGCGCAAGCACCGCCTGCATTGCCACACACCCCAGTGACATGGCCGTGGCGATGCGTGTGCTTGATGCCGCAGTCGAAACGGTGCTCCCCAACGGCAAATCCCGTCAGATAAAAATGAAGGACTTTCACCGTCTGCCCGGTGCGACCCCGCATATTGAGACCTCTCTTCAGTCCGGCGAGTTCATAACGGCGGTGACACTGCCCAAACCGCTCGGGGGCACACACGTCTATCACAAGGTTCGCGACCGCGCCTCCTACGCATTTGCTCTGGTTTCCGTGGCCGCCGTCATTCAGGCCGATGGCCGGGGCAGAGTTGCATTTGGCGGGGTTGCCCACAAACCCTGGCGCGTTGAAGCGGCAGAACGGGAACTGCCCAATGGTGCTGCGGCGGTCGCAGCCAGGGTCTTTGCCGACGCCGTACCTACCCCCGAAAATGAATTCAAACGCATCCTTGCCGAGCGTACTCTTGCCGGCGTACTCAGCGAAACGCGAGGCCGGTCATGAAGTTCGATACGCCCGCTACGACCAATCCTATCGATCAGCTCAAAATCGTCGGCAAACCGATCGATCGGATTGATGGGCCGCTAAAAACAACAGGCCAAGCGCCCTATGCCTATGAGCAAAACCAGGAAGTTAGCGGTGTGGCTTATGGCTATGTCGTAGGCTCGACCATTGCCAAGGGCCGGATCATTTCGATCGATACTGAGGCCGCGCGTGCGGCGTCAGGTGTCATCTCAATCGTGACCGCCGAGACGGCGGGCCCGCTGGGCCTTGGCAGTATGAACACGGCGAAATTGCTCGGTGGCCCTGAGATCGACCATTATCATCAGGCTATCGCCGTCGTGGTCGCCGAAACCTTTGAGCAGGCGCGGGCGGCCGCACAAAAGGTGAAGGTCAGATACGCCAAAGCCGTCGGCAAGTTCGATCTGGTTGCCGAACGCGCCAATGCCAAACTGACCAATGAGGGACGGGGCGAGCGCCTCACCGGCGATTTCCGCACAGCCTACGCGGCCGCGCCCCACCAACTGGATGAGGTCTACCGCACGCCAGATCAGGCCCACGCGATGATGGAACCCCATGCCTCTATGGCGAAATGGGAGGGCGACAAACTGACGCTGTGGACCGCCAACCAGATGATCGACTGGGGGCGCGGGGACGTGGCAAAAACTCTCGGCATTCCTAAGGCCAGTGTCCGTCTCATATCGCCCTATATTGGTGGCGGTTTTGGTGGCAAATTGTTCGTCCGCAGCGATGCCGTACTGGCGGCACTTGGCGCGCGCGCCGCCAAGCGCCCGGTAAAGATAGCCCTGCCGCGCGCGTTCATTTTCAATAACACGACCCATAGACCGGCGACCATTCAACGTATCCGTATCGGATGCACGCCGGATGGGAAGATCACTGCCATCGGGCACGAAACCTGGTCCGGCAATCTGCCGGGCGGCAAGCCTGAAAACGCAACACAGCAGACGCAATTCATGTACGCGGGCCCGAACCGGATGACCGCGACACGCTTGGCGGTACTCGACCTGCCCGAAGGCAATGCCATGCGTGCACCCGGAGAAGCCCCCGGTCTTATGGCTCTGGAAATTGCCATGGACGAGATGGCCGAAAAGCTGGGCATCGACCCGGTAGAGTTTCGCATCATAAATGACGTTCAGGTCGACCCGAATGCACCTGAGCGCCCTTATTCACAACGGCAACTGATCAAGTGCCTTCGTGACGGCGCGGCCCATTTCGGCTGGTCCAAGCGCAGCGCCGTTCCCGGCAAGTCACGCGATGGGCGCTGGCTCGTCGGCATGGGTGTGGGCGCCGGTTATCGGGGAAACCCTGTAGCGAAGTCGGCCGCGCGGGTTCGACTTGACGCTGCGGGCAAGGTGACGGTTGAGACCGACATGACCGATATCGGCACCGGCAGCTATACGATTATTGCGCAGACGGCCGCCGAAATGATGGGTGTACCTATCGACAAAGTGATAGTGCGTCTCGGTGATTCCGACTTCCCGGTTTCAGCGGGGTCCGGCGGTCAGTGGGGTGCCAACTCCTCGACATCAGGCGTTTACGCCGCCTGTGTAAAACTACGCGAAGCTGTGTGCAAGGCGGTCGGATTTGACGCTTCAAAAGCACAATTCGCGGACGGACGAGTTGCCGTCGGCAAAAAAAGCCTGTCGCTGGGTGAGGCTGTCGGTCCGAAGGGGCTGGTCGCAGAAGATGCCATCGAATTCGGCGATCTTTCCAAAAAGTATCTACAGTCGACCTTCGCTGCCCACTTCGTCGAGGTTGGGGTAGATGCCGCTACGGCTGAAATCCGCGTTCGGCGCATGCTGGCCGTGTGTGCGGCCGGGCGGATTATTAATCCCAAATCCGCGCGCAGTCAGGTGATCGGCGCCATGACTATGGGCGTTGGCGGCGCGATCATGGAAGAACTGGCCGTCGATACGCGGCACGGTTTCTTCGTGAACCATGACCTTGCGGGTTATGAGGTGCCGGTTCACGGCGACATCCCTCATCAGGACGTGATCTTTCTGGATGAGGAAGATCCGATTTCGTCGCCCATGAAGGCGCGCGGGATTGGGGAACTGGGTCTTTGCGGCGTGAGTGCCGCCATTGCCAACGCTATCTATAACGCCACCGGTGTACGTGTCAGAGACTACCCCCTCACCCTGGACAAACTGATCACACACCTTCCATCCTTCGCGTAATCCACTCGAATCTAAAAAACCGCCGGAGCCTCATATGAACATCCTCAGGATGATGAAACTGGTCTTTCTCCTGAGTTTATTGGGTATGCCTGCCAGTGCCCAAGAAATAAGTGCCCAAAAAACAAGTACTCAAGAAACAAGTACTCAAGAAACAGGAACAGACACACCATCCAAATCGCCAGAACCTTCGCGGGCTCAGAAATTAATGGGTGATATCTCGCCCAAGATGGCGGAATTGACTGACGAGGTTCTGTTCGGCGACATCTGGGAAAGACCGCAACTCTCGAAACGCGATCGAAGCCTAGTCACCATGAGCGCGCTGATTGCCATGAACCGACCTGATCAATTGCGCTCTCATATGGCCCTCGCCAAGCAGAACGGCGTAACTGAGGAAGAGATTGTCGAAACCATAACGCATCTGGCCTTCTACTCGGGCTGGCCGAATGCCGTGACGGCTATAGGTGTCGCACGCGAAGTGTTTAACGCAAAGTGAGGCCCGACGTGAAATGCTCGATCGCCTTCATTAGCCTCGCCTTGATGGGTACAACCAGTGCCCTCGCCCAATCGGACAAGGTGGTGGTTACCCCTTACGAAACGCAGCAAATATCCGCGGGCAGTCCGGAGAACTTTACGGGCAAGGTACGTGTCACCTCACGGTTCCAGCGTCAAAGCCCTGCTCGCATAGGCGGAGGCGACGTAACGTTCGAGGCCGGAGCCCGGACGGCCTGGCATACTCACCCGCTGGGTCAGACGCTTATCGTCACCGAAGGGAGCGGCTGGGTGCAGCATTGGGATGGTCCGGCCCAAGTGATCAAGGCTGGCGACGTTGTGTGGATTCCGCCAGGTGTCAAACATTGGCATGGGGCAAGCCATCATTCCGGCCTGCGTCATATCGCCATCGCCGAAGCTCTGGACGGCAAATCGGTAACTTGGTTGGAGCACGTCAGCAACGACCAATATCCCGACCACTGATCGTCCTCACGCTGCCCGATACCGCACCGTCTCGACCACGGCGGTGAGGACTGGAACGCACTCGGCGAAGGGCGCTTCAACCTGATCGCCAGCGAACCCGCCAAGGTATGGACGGGCATGTATCTGGGGATGTTCGCCGTTTCCAGCGCCGCCAGCCCCACGCCCGCCGATGTCGACAGCCTTAGTTATATCTCCAGTTAAGGTGCGACGACCGGCACGATCAGCCGTTGCGTCGGCAAGCCGTTGACCGTGACCGTCACTATGACGCTGCCCGCCCGATCCCCGGCCTGAATGACCGCCTGCGCCCGCCCGTGGAAGGTCGTGACGCGCCCCGATTTCAGACTCTCGATGCGCTGCGGATTGCCGCTGCCTGCCCCGGCCAGCGTTCCCGCGCCCGTAACCTCAATAACCACCTTGCGGTCGTCGGCCTGCGCATAGACCGGTACGCCATCGCGGTCGAGCAGTTCGATGGTGGCGTAGACGAGATCCTTGCCGTTGCCCGCGATCTGCGTGCGGTCGAGCGTCACCCGCGCCGAGGCAGGCTGGCCCGCCGTCCGCAGTTGCCACTGCCCTGCCGCTCGCCCATCGCGATAGCCGACCGCCGTCAGGGTGCCCGGCGCATAGGGCACGTTGAAATCGGCCTTGTAGGCCGAATCGACGCTGACCGCCTTCTTGCCCAGACTGCGGCCGTTGAGCAGCAGCTCGACCTCTGGGAATTCCGAATAGACGACGACCTCCAGCGGCTTGCCGTCCTGACCTTTCCAGGTCCAGCTTTCGTGCAGGTCTTCGAGAGACCAGTCGAGCGAAGCCTTGTCCTTGAATAGTTCCCGGTCAGGCAGATCTTCGGTGCCGGCGGGTTGACGGACGAAGGCGGAAATCGGCGTGCGGCCGGTTTTCCAGAACACTTCGCGGTAATAAGCGGCCGGACGTTTGCGGCCCGTGACGTCGATCTCGCCGCTATAGGCCAGATGCCAGGGATAGGGTCCCAGATCCTTCCACCCCTTGCTATAGCCCATCCAGCCGATCCCGGCCTCACCGATATAGTCCACTGAAGTCCACACGAAATCACCGATCACCGACGGCATGTCTTCGACGATGCGCCAGTATTTGAAGGCGTCCTTCGAGGTGGATTCGGTCGTGAACATGACGCGCTTGGGGTGATCGACATGATCCTTGGCGAAAAAATGCGCCCGGTAATTATAGCCTGCGACGTCCAGTTCGGCGAACAACGACGCATTGGCCGGGCTGTCGAGATTGACCCCTTGCGTAACGGGGCGGGTTGGGTCCAGTTCACGCACACGGGTGGCCAGCATCCGCGCGGTCGCCACGCCTTCGGCCGAGCCCTGCTCAGGGATCTCGTTGCCTATGCTCCAGAAAATGACGCTGGGGTGGTTGCGACCGGTGATCACCAGACTGTCGATATCCTGTTTCCAGTCGGCCTTGAAAAAGCGGGCGTAATCCTTGTCCTTTTTTGCGTAGTTCCAGGCGTCGAAGGCTTCGTTGACAACCAGCACGCCCAGTTCGTCGGCGGCGTCGAGCGTGGCCTGACTGGCGGGATTATGGGCGTTGCGGATGGCATTATAGCCCGCCGCTTTCATCAGGGCGACCTTGCGCTTGTCGGCGTCGACCCAGCCTTCGGCCCCCAGCATGTAGTTGTCGTGATGGATATTACCGCCCTTAAGTTCAACCGGCTGGCCATTCAGCAAAAAGCCATTCTGCGCATCGACCGTAATCGTGCGGATGCCGACGCGGGTAGCGCGCGCATCGACCAGCTTATCGCCAACCTGTACGGCCTGCTCCAGCCTGTAGAGGTTGGGCGTTTCGATGGACCACAGGGCCGGACGATTGATGCTCAGGGTCTGATCGAAGCTATGAGCCGCACCGGGCTTGAGCGCCTGACTGAGCCGGCTCTCGCCCACGCGACGACCGGCAGCATCGCGCAGCACGGAGGTCAGGACCACGGTCGCCGCCTTGGCGCTGGTGTTCTTCACGGGGGTCTTAACCGCCACAACGCCTTTGTCAGCGGTGGCGACCGGAATCGTCACCACAAGGCCCTGTGGATCGATATGGATCCGGTCAAGGCTTTCGAGATGCACCGGGCGGATGATGCCCGAACCGGCGTACCAGCGCGACGACGGATCTACGTGATTGACGCGGACGGCGATGACGTTCTTCCCGGCCTTGACCTTGCCCGTCAAATCGAGGGTGAAGGCGGTATAGCCGTAGTGATGTTTGGCGATATGGACGCCGTTCAGCCAGATATCGGCGTCCATATAGACGGCTTCGAATGTGAGGTACACGATGTCGGCGGCGGTTTTGGGATCAAAGTCGATATCGCGGCGATACCACCCTTCCCCACCTGACAAATACCCGGAATCACTGCCCGGCACGGCGTCCTTGTTGAACGGCGGCGTGCCGTCGGGCGTGTCCTGTATCGAAAAATCGTGCGGCACAGAAACACGCTGCCACTGAGAATCGTCGAAGCCCACCGCCTGCGCACCGTCCACCGTCCCCGCGCGAAAGGCCCAGCCTTGGGTCAGTTCGATCTTTTCCGCCAGCGCAGGTGTCGCGAACGCCAGCACCATCGCCGATACGCCGATCCATTTCAAATTTTGTCGCCCCGTCATTCTTCGTTCCTGTCCTGCTCTTAAAGGTGGCGGCCCGTCGTTAAAGGCCGTCCTTCGCTTATTTTTCTTCGAGAATAGCGACGCCCCAGGGCTTCAGTTCGATCGCCTGACCACCGACGACCGCACCACCGCCCAGCAATTCGGTGGCGGTATTGTAGCTATAGGTCACGCTGATCGGCGCGGTGGAATAGTTGTAATAAAAGTGCAGTTTTTTACCAGCCTTTGAGGTGGCGTGTTTGACCGACACGCTTTTGGGCAGGTCCTGATCAGAACCATAAAGTCCGATCTTTTTCAATTCATCCTTCACGATGGCGATCTGAAGATCGTCATTGATCTCGGTGCCCTGATAAAGCAGCGTCCCCTTGCCATAGATGTTGCGTGTGATCGCCGGATACTTGCCGAAGAACGGGTGGTCATAATAGGCCAGCGCGTGTGCGGTCTCCAATTGCAGAAACTCAGCAATTGTATCGACTTCGTTCTTCGTCTCACCGACCTTCCACGGATCGCCCTTGAGCTTGAGTGGCTTCAGGAGTGTCGAATTTTCCTGATACTTGAAGCCTGCGGCAGCCCGAAGTGGCCCCGGTGAGGTCTGCCAGCGCACGGCGAAGTTCTCGTTGGCCTCCCCCGACTTAAACGTCATGATGACATGGCCGCCGTTCCTGACGTAGTCCGAGATCTTATGCAGCAGAGCATCATTTGAGATATACAGCGCCGGCACGATCAGCAGCTTGTACTTCAAGAAGTCCGGCGCATCGGCATAGACGATGTCCGTCTCGACCTTGGCGTCGTAAAGTGCCGCGTGCAGGCGCTCATAGATGCGACGGTAGCCGTCGGTGTGGAAGCTGGGCGGCAGGGGCTTCGACCACTTGTCGAAAGGCATGCGGGTTGTCCTTATAGTGGGCCACCAGCTTGATGATGATACGCTCGGAATAGTGGCGATAGTTGACATCGTCGATATTCATGTTTTGGCGCATGCCATAGCCGGCCTCCCCGCCATTCAGCGGGCGAGCCAGCATGTCCGGATGCTTGGCATACATCCACACCGGGATCGAATATGTCGGCGTGCCCATGATCACCTTGATCCCAGCCTTGCCGAATTCGCTGATGATCTCATCCATCCAGGCATAATCGAACTGCCCGTCCTGCGGCTCCCATTTGCCCCAGCTCGACTCGCCCATGCGCACGACCGTGAAGCCCGCCGCCTTCATCATGGCGACGTCTGTCTTGAGGCGACCGGCGCGGATATCCTGCGGCTGGTACTCGTTATAGTAAGACGCGCCGTAAAGGATATTGCCGAGCTTCGGGGCCGTGCCCTTGTCGAGCGAAACCACGGTTTGCGCATATGCGGGCACAGATGCTGTGATGGCGGCGCTGAACAGCACAAGGCATAGCCAAACCTCAAAAAGTGACCTTCTCATTTTCCCGCACCTCACGGCTTCTAAATGTCGGCGTATTGACATCTATATAACTCAAATTCGATATCTTGGAAGCAAAATAGGTCATACCACTTTGCAAAAAAACGATTACCGAAACCATTTTGGCTTAGATTTGTGCAAATAAGTGCGCGAAATTGTACTACTTATTGATCGATTTTGCGTAAATTTCGAATTATATAATAAATATCACCTTGTTGTCAGACCAATATGCCGATAGGTGTGGTCCGACATATCGGGAGGCCGGAGTGTTGAAAATGAAACTATCGATCTCTATCGCCATGGCAGTCACCTTGGTGACTGGCGCCAACACGAACAAAGCCCAGGCCATCGAAATCCCTTTGTTCGAAGACGCGACCGTCACCGCCGTTATCCACGAAAACGATAAAACCCTCTCGACAGCGGCTGATCTATTGGCGCGGGATTTGACATCGCTGACCGGTCAGACGCCGAAGGTGTCATCCAGTCTGCGTAACTGCGTGCGGGTATGCGTGGTGGTTGGGCATTACGACTCCGCTCTGGTAAAGTCGCTCGCGAAGGACAGCGGGATCGATCTGGCAGAACTCAAAGGCCAATGGGAGCGGTATAAGCGCGTGGCTGTGCGCTCGAAGCGCGATCCGCAAATCACATATCTGCTGATCGCCGGGTCCGATACGCGCGGCACGATCTGGGGCATCATCGACCTGACGCGCGAGTTGGGCGTGTCACCGTGGGAATGGTGGGCTGACGTCACGCCCCGCAAGGTTGATCGCCTGTCGGTCAGCGGCGACGCGCGCACCTCCGATGCGCCTTCGGTGCAATATCGCGGTATCTTCCTCAATGACGAGGACTGGGGTCTGCAACCGTGGGCGGCCAAAACGTATGAACGCGACGTCAAGGATATCGGGCCAAAGACCTATGCCCGCATTTTCGAGCTTATGTGGCGACTGAAGGCCAATACGATGTGGCCCGCCATGCACGACTCGACTAAGCCTTTCTATCAGATCAAGGGCAATGCGGAGGTGGCGCGCGACTACGCTATCGTCATGGGCACCTCGCACGCCGAACCGATGATGCGCAACAATGTCCGCGAGTGGGACGAGAAAAAGCGCGGTGATTTTAACTTCTTCACCAACCGCGATTCCATCGTCAAATACTGGGCCGAACGCGCCACCGAGGTGAAGGACTTTGAGAACCTCTACACCATCGGTCTGCGCGGTAAGCACGACTCGGCTATGGAAGGCGCCAAAACGCCCGAAGAGGCGCGCGATGCGCTCACGCAGGTTTTCGACATCCAGCGCGGCCTCTTGGCGAAGGCGCAGAAAAAGCCAGCCGATCAGGTGCCACAGGTGCTGACCCTGTATAAAGAGGTGCTCGACATCTATATGACCGGCCTCAATGTGCCCGAAGATGTCACCCTCGTCTGGCCGGAGAATAATTATGGTTATATCAACCAGCTCTCTACCCCGGCCGAACAGGCCCGTAAGGGTGGGGCCGGCGTTTATTATCATATCTCCTACTGGGGCCGTCCGCACGACTATCTTTGGCTGGCGACCATGCACCCGGCGCTGATCCGCGAGCAAATGGATCGCACCAATCAGATGAAGGCCAACCGGATCTGGGTGCTGAACGTCGGCGATATCAAGCCCGGCGAGTACCTGACACAGTACTTCCTAGACATGGCCTTCGATCATAAGGTTATCGCCGAAACACCGCACGAACATCTCAAAGCCTGGGCGGCGAAACAGTTTGGGGCTGACAGCGCCGACGAGATTGCCACTATCATGACCGAATTCTATGACCTCGCCTGGGAGCGCAAACCGGAGTTCATGGGTGGCGGTCAGACCGAACCCACCCGCCCCAATCTCATCAGCGACTATGTGCGCACAGGCGGGGCCGAAGCTTGGGCGCGGATCGACCGCTACAGCGAGCTCACTCGCCGCGCCGAAGCCGTTGCTGCGGCCCTGCCCGCTGATCGTCAGGATGCCTTCTTTCAGTTGGTGCTTTACCCCGTACGGGGCGCAGCCAGCCTCAATGAACGCATCCTCAAGCTTGATCTGGCCGCTGTCTACGCCAAAGCTAACCGCGCCAATGTCAATGCCCTGTCCGATCAGGCAAAGGCTGCACATCAACGCATCGTCACCGACACAGCCACCTACAACGCTCAACTCAATGGCAAATGGCACGGCATGATGGATCAGGCTCCCCGCCGCCTGCCGGTATTTGACGAGCCGATCTATCCGCACTGGCCCCTGGCCGCGAAAAGTGGCTGTTCGATCGACAGTTCCGACCTGACCTTTGTCAAAGGGCAGGCCGTCACGCGTACCTTGACCGTCTACACGCCCGGTGTTCCGGCGCAATGGACGGCGTCGGGCCAGAACGGTATGGGTTTTGCGACCGCAACCGGCGAACTGAATGCAGCAAATGGCTTTGAGCAGCGCATTAAAATCGCCTATGATGGCGGGGCGACAGTGAACGGCGGCAGTATTGCGTGCGCAGGACGCACATTGAAGCCCGTCGTCAAGCTAGTCGAGGCCCCTGCCGGAGAACCCGCCGAAGTCAACCGCATCCTCTCGCTGACCGCAACCTCGGCGAAGGCCCCGGCGTGGGAGGTAGTCCCCGAACTGGGTTCACGTGGCAGCGCCCTGCGCGTCAAACTCGACATGCCCTCGACTACGGGCAAGGCAAAAATCGAGCCGCTGGTCTACCGCTTTACAACTGGCGCGAAAGCCGATGCCGACATCAAGATTGTCGCTCTGCCCGTCCATCCCCTCACCTCGGCCAACGAACTGCGGCTGGGTGTACGTATCAACGGCGGGCCAGTGCAGGTTCTCGATTTTGAGACCTTCGGCCGCAGCGAGGAGTGGAAGCAGAACATGCTGACTAACACCGCCGTGCGAACCATTCAGGTCAAACAACTGGCCATAGGCGCGCACACGATCGAAGTCTTTGCCATGGATCCCGGCTTCATCTTCGACCGCATCGATGTCAGATTGGATGGGGCAGCCAACCTCTATGGCGCCCCCAGAAAGTAGCGATTCGCGCCCGAAGCGGAATTACGGCAGCAAAAGTGCTTTTTCTCATACCGGGTACGGTGCGCTTCATCAACCATAACAAATAGTTTGCGATCCTCGCTTATAATTGAGGATCGCTTATGGCACCACTCAGGCCTTTTCCGGTTCGGGTTCATCGCCCTTATCAAGTTGGCCCTCCCATTTGGCGACCACGGCAGAGGCGACCGTATTACCGACGACATTGGTAGCAGAACGGCCCATGTCGAGCAGGTGATCCACTGCCAGCACCAGCCCGATCCATGCTTCAGGATAGCCGAAATAGGTCAGGGTCGCCATGATCACCACCAGCGAAGCACGCGGCACACCGGCAATACCTTTCGAGGTGATCAACAGCAGCAACAGCATGGCGATAATCTGCTGCACACTTAAGTTCACGCCATGCGCCTGCAGGATAAACAGGGTCGCAAAGGTGCAGTACATCATCGACCCGTCGAGATTAAACGAATAGCCGAGCGGCAAGACGAACGACACGATCTTGCGTGGGACACCCGATTTTGGCAGGGCGTCCAGAAGCTTCGGATAGGCGGCCTCGGATGAAGCCGTTGAAAACGACAACAGGGTGGCTTCGCGGATATTACCGAATAGCCGGAAGGCGACCTTGCCTGTGATCAGCAGAGCCAGCAGGAATAACAGCCCCCACAGCATCCCCAGCGACAGATAGAACCCGCCGACAAACTTGGCATAGGTGACCAGCACCGGCAGGCCCTGCTTGGTCACGGTCGCGGCCAGTGACGCGAAGATGGCAAAGGGCGCGAACTTCATGACCAGTTCGGTGACTTTCAGCATGATCTCGGCCAGTTGTTCGACCAGGTGCATGATCTGCGGCGCCTTATTGTCCAGCATCGATACCGCCGTGCCGACAAAGACGGCAAAGACCACAATCTGCAGGATCTCGTTCTTCGCCATAGCGTCGATGATCGAGGACGGCACCAGATGAGAGATAAAATTCGATACGTTAAATGACGTCGCCGCCGGCGGATTCAGGCCTTCACCGGCCGCAGCCGCCAGTTGCGCCATTTCGACGCCGGGCTGAAGCCATTCGACCATGACAATGCCCATGACCAGAGAGACGACCGATGCCCCTAAGAACCAGGTCATGGTCTTGGCACCGATGCGTCCGACGGTGGCGGCATCTTCCATGTGGCCGATCCCGGCCACCAGTGTCGTCAGCACCAGCGGCGCAATAATCATCTTGATCAGGCGCAGAAAGATATCGGTTATGGTCTTGAAGGTCTCAAGGGCGGTGGCGGTATCGGCCTCACCCAGATATTGATTACAGTAATAACCAACCCCGACGCCCAAAATCATGGACGCCACCACAAACAGCGCAAACTTATTTTTCAACGCACCCGCCTCCAGCTATAAACCACAGGGTGGCACAAAACTGTTTGCACGTGCAACCACCTTATCGCCTAAGCTGTTCCCTAAAATCGGCTTCCCCCTCGCCCAGCTTTGGCGACGGCCCATCGGCCACCATGCGCGCGCCATTAATCACGATGGGCGAGGCCACGCCGGATACCGCCCCCAGTTCCAGACGCATACCGCGGTGGATGACCTGCAGATCGTTAAACACATCACTTATGCGGTTGATGGGTCCTGCCGGCACACCGGCGGCTTCGAGCTTCGCCAGAAGTTCTGAGCGCGTGTGCATCATCATGAAGGGGGTAAGTGCCGCCTCAAGCTGCACCCGCGACGCTACCCGACCGGAATTGGTCTGATAGGCGGTATTTTCGACCACATAGTCGGCTTCCAGCATCTGACAGAAGCGCCGGAACTGCTGATCATTACCAACCGCGATGATGACGTGACCGTCCTTGACCGCAAAGACCTGATAGGGCGCGATATTGGGATGGGCATTGCCAAGCCGTGACGGCGATATGCCCGACGTCAGATAATTCATCGCCTGATTGGCCAGCATGGCGACCGCGCAATCCATCAGCGCCATGTCGATATGGCTACCTTCGCCCGTCATATCCCGCTGACGCAGGGCTGCCAGAATGGCCGTTGAGGCATAGACGCCGGTAAACAGATCAACCACCGCCACGCCGACCTTTTGCGGTTCACGGTGCGGCTCACCCGTGATATCCATCAGGCCCGACATACCCTGAATGATGTAGTCGTAACCGGCGCGGTGGGCATAGGGACCATCCTGCCCGAAACCGGTGATCGACACATAGACCAGACGCGGATTGACGGCCTTCAGGCTGTCGT